>NZ_JBKBET010000040.1:259132-418661 GCF_048910785.1 Nocardia nepalensis
CGGTCGCCCCGCGTAGCAATCGGGCACCCCGGGTACGCGGTACCCGATCGCGAGACGGGACAGCGCCGCGATCACGAAGATCCCCGCCACTCCTAGCCGACGGCACCGGCGTCGACGCGGCGCCCCTCGAGCGCCGGTGGTGGACCAGGACCGCACCGGGAGTGCCCGGTAACGCCCGAACCCCACCGCCGATCGGCACCGCGTATCCAGCCGGATCACGATGCCGCACCGCATGTCACCTCACTTGCGGGCCGCCGCACTGTGCTCACCATGGCCCGGCCGCCGCGTCGGAACCCCGAATCGACGGAAGGACCGCCTCGCGCAACAGAACTCATGACGCCGCACCGTGGGCCTCGACGGTCGCTTCATCGACCGCGGTGACCGCTTCCAGCGATACCCATTCCACTCGACTCGCGCTGGGACGCAGTTCGATTCGGCCGTGGCAGGGCGGACCCGCCTTGCCACGGATCGCGACCTCCAAGCGCACCGAGCGCAGGCGACCGCGACCCGCGCCGAGCCCGCCGTACCCGGCGACGCGGGTGTCCAGGCGCAGGGACGGATTGGGCCAGCGACCGTCGGTGACCACCAGGGTGGCGCCCTTACTGCGGGCGCGGGCGGCGATGACGCGGGTGCGAGACGCAGCGACAGCGGCGCCGCCGAGGCCGAGCACCACCAGATCGAGACCGTCGAGCAACACCGCGGCCACCTCTACTGGATCCGGACCGGGGTCGGCGACGACGGCGAGGCGTTGCAGTTGCGCGCCCATCTCGACCGCGGCGAGCAGCCCGAGCCGGGGCACCCCGACCACCGCGGCATGTCCGCCGCCCTCGGTCACCGCGGCCAGCAGCCCGGCCAATAGCGAACTCGCACCCGAGTAGGCCACCACCGAGCCCTTGACCAGGCCGCCATCGGGCAACAGCTCGGCAAGGGCGGGCGGTACGGCCATCGCTTCCCGGCGCAATTCGGCGGCGCGCGGTATCCGCTCGGCCGCCGCTTCCCCGCGCCCGGGTATCGCCGCCATCCGTCGGCGCAGCTCATCCAATGTCGGTTTATCCCTCGGCGGCATCCCATGCCGCCGTCTCCCCGCCCCTGAATCCTCATCCGAACCCATCACAACCACCTACTTCCACGATGGACCCGAGGCGAAGCACGCGGAGCGAACCCACACGATCAAGGTTCAGCACCGACTCAGCTATCGATCGCTATCGAATATACGTTCGATACCCGCCCAGTAGAAACCCGCCCCCGACTTCCGTCAAGCGCGCGCACCTACCTCGACCACTTCGCAACGATGCCGTTGTTTTTGAGTTGAACTCAACTTAATATCGAGGACATGAGCGAGCGAGAATGGTCCGGTCGCGGCGCGACGGCACGCAGGCGACTGCTGGAGGCGGCGCATGCGGAGTTGAGCGAAACCGGAGAGCTCGAGGTCGCGGCCGTCGCCCGCCGCGCCGGGGTCAGCGTCGGGCTGCCCTACCGATACTTCGGCTCGCGCAGCGGACTGCTCACCGCCGTCATCACCGATTTCTACGACCGCCTCGGCGAGACCGTCACCTATGCGGAGTTCGCCGGAAAGGATTGGCGCGAACGCGAACACGCGCGCGTCGTGGCCTGGGTGAACTTCCTCTACGACGATCCGCTCGCCCCCGTCGCGCTCGGGCGATTCGGTGACGCCGAAGCGGCGGGCGTGGAACGCCAGCGACTGCAGCAGGCGATCGAGGTCGGCATCCGAAATATGGCGCAGGGCCAGCGCCAGGGCATGGTGCCAGCGGATCGCGATCCGGAACTGCTCGTCGCGGCCGTCCTCGGCGGTGTGCACATGGCCGTCGCGGTGGCGCTCACCCGCAGCCCGCGGCCGGATCGCGCCGTCGTCGCCGACCAGGTGTGGGAATTCGTGGCCGGAGCAACCGGCTCGGGGAAGGAAGAACAATGAGCAACACCCAACCAGCGGTCGAACGGCTCGAGGACCTCGCAGGCGACCTGTCCCGAACCCACCCCACGGTGAGGGTGACGCGCGACGTCCCCGCCGCACAGGTGGACGCCGATCTCGCCGCCCTCGACCGCGACGGCTACGTCATCCTCGAGGGCCTGCTCGATGCGGCGCAATGCGCGGCCCTGCGGACCGAACTCCTCCCCCTGCTCGGCCCGAACGGGCGAAATGCGTTCGAGGGACACCAGACTCAGCGGCTCTACAGCGTGCTCGGCAAGACGCGCATGGTCGATCGGCTGGTCGACCATCCCCGCGTGCTCGCCCTTTTGGATCGGCTCCTGCTACCCGGCTACCTGCTGTCCCAGTTGCAGATCATCAATATCGCCCCCGGTGAGAATGCCCAACTCCTGCATCCCGACGACGGCTTCTACCCGGTGCCGCGACCGCGAAAGGCGTTGTCGGCGGCCACCATCTGGGCGATCGATGAATTCACCGCCGAGAACGGCGCGACGACGCTGATACCGGGCAGCCACCGTTGGCCGGAGGGGCGGACGCCGCAGACGGACGACGTGCGCGTACCCGGCGTCATGCCCGCCGGATCGTGCGTCTTCTTCCTCGGCACTCTGTGGCACGGCGGCGGCGCGAACCGTTCCGCGGGCTCGCGGTTGGCCGCCACCGCGCAGTACTGCGAGCCGTGGTTGCGCACCCAGGAGGCGTTCACCCTCTCGACCAGTCGCGATACCGTGCGCGCGGTATCGCCGGAAATCCGGCGCATGCTCGGCTACAGCATTTATCCGCCCTTCATCGGCATGGTGGACGGCATGCACCCGGATCGGCTATTGACGCACTAGGTGTCGGCCTCGAATCAGGCCAGCTAGCCCCATTTTCCGCTACCCTGCACCCGTGACCGAACGCGCTCGTCCCATTGTCGGCCCGGACTATCTGGTTGCTGGCCGCTACCGTCTGCAGTCGAAGCTGGGTGGCGGCGGCATGGGTGCGGTCTGGCTCGCACACGATCGCCTACTCAACCGGGATGTCGCGATCAAACAGGTGCTCTCCACCGCCGGGCTCCCCGAGGCGGAGGCCAATGAGATCCGCAACCGGATCATGCACGAGGGCCGGGTCGCGGCCAAGCTCTCGCATGAGCACGCCATCGCGGTCTACGACGTGGTGCTGGAGGCGGGCGAGCCCTGGCTGGTGATGGAGCATCTGCCATCACGCAGTGTCGCAAGGGCTTTGGCGCTGGTGGACACCCTGCCGCCGATCGAGGTGGCGCAGATCGGGGCGCAGGTCGCCGACGCGTTGGCGGCCGCGCACGCCGCTGGCATCGTGCACCGCGATATCAAACCGGGCAATATTCTCGTCGCCGACCGCGGACCCGGCGTCGGCATGGCCAAGCTCAGCGACTTCGGCATCTCACGCGGTGCGACCGACAACTCCGACGAACCCGACGGCGTGATCACCGGAACCCCCGCCTACCTTCCTCCCGAGGTAGCGCGCGGCGCGCAGCCGACCACCGCCAGCGATGTGTTCTCCCTCGGCGCGACGCTGTACACCGCGATCGAGGGGCAACCGCCGTTCGGCATGGACGATGACACCGATGCCGTGGTCCATCGCGCGGCCATGGCCCAGATCATCCCGCCCAGCCGCAGCGGCATGCTCACCAACGCCCTGCTGCACATGATGGAACCCGCCCCGCAGCGCAGGCCGACAATGGCCGAGGCGCGCGACGAAATCCTCACCGCCGCTTTCGGCCCCGGTACCGGTCCGTATATCCTCGGCGCCCCGGTGCGCACCGAGGACGGCACCATTCCGGCCTGGGCCGCCCGCAATTCGGCCTCGGGCCTGCGCAGCCCGCATTCGACCCCACTCCCCCGCCCACACCGCAATACCGCGGTCCCCACCGCGGCCGCACCCCAACGCGCCAAGCCGAAAGAGGCGAGCATGGCCCCACTGGCCATCGCCGTCGGCCTCCTGATCGGCTTGATCCTCATCATCGCCGTCATCATCGCGCTGATGTAACCCGCCGCCCCTTCCCACGACAATCACCATCACCGTCGGCACGAACCTGCTGCGCCGCAGCCCTTAGACGCCGCGCGGTTTCACGCCCCGCACCGCGGCTTCACGCCCCGCACCGCGGCTTCACGCCCCGCACCGCGGCTTCACGGCCCCGCACCGCAGCTTCACGGCCCCGCACCGCAGCTTCACGGCCCCGCACCGCAGCTTCACGGCCCCGCACCGCAGCTTCACGGCCCCGCACCGCGGCTTCACGGCCCCGCACCGCAGCTTCACGGCCCCGCACCGCAGCTTCACGGCCCCGCACCGCGGCTTCACGGGCGCGCAGAATCGGCCCGGCGCGCACAAATTGGCCCGGCGCGCACAAATTGGCCCGGCGCGCACGAATTGATCCGGCGCGCACGAATTGATCCGGCGCGCACGAATTGATCCGACGAAACGTGCGCGGCAGCTAGAACGCGCTGGAGGTTCAGTCGATGCGGCGGCGGTGGGCCCAGCGGGTGAGGGCGTTGCGGTTGGACTGCTGGGTTTTGCGCAGGACGTTGGAGGCGTGTGTCTCAACGGTTTTCACCGAGATGTAGAGGTTTTCGGCGATTTCGCGGTAGGTGTAGCCGCGGGCGAGCAGGCGCAGCACCTCCAGTTCGCGTGGGGTGAGCGAGTCCAGTTCGGGATCCAGAGGTGGCTCGGGCACCGGTGATTTGCCGGTGAACGAGTCCAGCACGAACCCGGCCAGCCGCGGGCTGAACACCGCATCGCCACCGGCGACCCGCCGAATGCCATCGGCCAGTTCGGATCCCGAGATCGTCTTGGTCACATAGCCGCGCGCACCCGCCCGGATCACCGCTATCACATCCTCGGCGGCGTCGGAGACGCTCAATGCCAAGCACACCGGACCGTCGTCGATACCGGATAACACCGCGACCCCGCCACCATCGGGCATGTGCACATCGAGCAAAACCACGTCTGGCCGCGCCGCGTTTATCCCGGCAACCGCCTCGGCCACGCCACCGGCCTCCCCAACCACCTCCATATCGGTCTCCCGGCTCAACTCCGCCCGCACACCGGACCGGAATACGGCGTGATCATCGACGAGAAAGACCCGCACGCTCACCTACTTCTCCTCATCCTCGGTGGCTCGACCACCCTGACGCACGCACCACCCGCAGGCCGCCCGCACTCCATCGGTACCACAACTCCCCTCACACCCGCCGCCCCCACATGCAAACCAAGATCAGGTGGAAACTGTGGCGGCATCGCCCGAGAAGCCCCCGCCACCATGTCCACCTGATCTTGATCACCAGCTGAGGCGCGCTGAGTGCGGCCTGGGGCCTCGCGGCGAGGCACTTCCCGAACCCCCGCCCCGCAGCCGAACGCCGTCAGCCCGGAGCGCACCCGATCATCGACCGTTGCGGACCTTCTGTCGTATCCCATCGACCTGTTCGTCGACAAGCACGTCATCGGCTCGGTCCTGGTCACCGGAATCGGTGCGCGGCATGATGATCCGCACTTCGGTGCCCCGGCCGGGCGTGGACGAGATCTCCACCGAGCCACCGCGCCGCTCGATCCTGGCACGGATGGATTTCGCCACACCCTGCCGATCCTGCGGCACCGCCGCGATATCGAATCCCGCACCGCGATCGCGCACGAAGACGCTCACCTGATGCGGTTCGGCCTCGGCGAATAGATCGATCTCCGGGACGCCC
Source organism: Nocardia nepalensis (assembly GCF_048910785.1). Lineage (NCBI taxonomy): Bacteria > Bacillati > Actinomycetota > Actinomycetes > Mycobacteriales > Nocardiaceae > Nocardia > Nocardia nepalensis. The sequence goes on from NZ_JBKBET010000040.1 coordinate 264,782, forward strand.
GCGTGTTTGGCGGCATTCACGAGAGCCTCCCGGCTCGCGCCGAGCAATGCAGTGAAATGCTCCTTCGGTAGACCGGATCCACTGTCGTCGATGTCCATCGTCACATCGCCGACGGTCACCGGGGTCACCTTCACCCCGTGCTGGTCCTCCACCTCGCCCGCGATCGTGCGCAGCGCGGCGGCCAGACTCGACTGCGCCGGACCGGAATCCTCGAAGAGCCAGCGGCGCAGTTCCCGCTCCTGACTGCGCGCCAGCCGGACCACCTCTTGCGGATCGTCGGCCTGACGCTGGATGAGCGCCAGCGTCTGCAATACCGAATCATGCAGGTGGGACGCGATTTCCTCGCGTTCCTCATTGCGAATGCGGGCCGAGCGCTCGGCATTCAACGCCCGCATCATGCGCAACCACAGCGGCACCGTCAACAGACCGGCGCCGATCAAGGTGACCGCGACCGCGAGCAGCGCGGAACCGAGCGAGCTCAGATCGATCCTGGCCAGCACCACCACACCGAGGCCGAGCACGATCATCGTGATACCGGCGACAATGCGCGACCAGGTCACCACCGAGGGGCGCGCGGGCAGCCCGAGCAGCGACCGCGGGCCGTCGGTGTCGTACTCGCGCCACACCAGTGCGGCACCGACCGCCACCACGACGATCGGCATGATCACCTGCGCCGCGGTCCCGCTGAACAACCACGACACCCCGACCGCGAGCCCGATCCCGAGCAGGGCCAGCCCGATCGCTTGTCGACGCTCCCGACCGGTCGGTTTCACCGCATCGTGGCCGCCCGGGGTGAAGATCCACAACATCCCGTAGGCGACGATCCCCGCTCCCGCCAGCGCGGATAGCAATACGAACGCCATCCGCACCTTGAACACGTCGAGCCCGAGGTGATCGGCGATACCACCGGCAACACCGCCGACGATCCGGCCACCCGAGCGCCGCACCATCTTGGGATACGGCGGCTCGGTATACAGCAGCGTCGGCGGGGGGCCGAAGCCGCGCCCGGGCCCCGGGGCAAACCCGGACGCGACGCCCGAACCCGGCCCAGCACCCCACGCGGCACTGCGGGGGTCGTCCCCTCGGGCAGCATCGAACGCGGGCATGGACGGGTACATGTCTTCGATACTGGCACGCCCCACCGACGCCCGACCATCAGGAATCACCCTGATCTATCGGTGACAGAGCCCCGCCCGTAGCAGTCGATCAGGCGGAGTAGTCGATAGCGGGGCCGAAGGTGCCGTCACCGTTGCCGTAGCGGAGGGTGATGTTCCCCGAGCCGGTGTTGCCGATGACCGCGTCGATCTTTCCGTCGCCGTTGAAGTCGGCGAGAATCGGCGTGGACAGGGGGACGAGTCCGCCGGAGGGGTATGTGTGCGGCGAACCGAAGGTGCCGTTGCCGGTCCCGAGCAGCACGCTGATGCTGGAGGTGCCGCCATTGGCAACCACCATGTCGAGCATGCCGTCGCCGTTGAGGTCGGCGAGGTCGAAGCACTGCGGGAGCAGACCGCCGGTTTGATATGCCGCGAGCGCGCCGAAGGTGCCGTCACCGTTGTTGGACAGCGTGGAGACGGTGCCCGCGACCAGGTTGGAGAAGAGGATGTCGGGCTTGCCGTCGGCATTGATGTCACGCGCCATGCCATACCAGGCGGTCAGGGCGCCCTCGCCGAACGTCGTCGGTGCGGCGAAGGTGCCATCACCACGGCCGCGGTAGATCTGGATGGTGCTGTTGACGTAGTTGCCGCGTAACAGGTCGAGGTTGCCATCCCCATCGAAGTCCGCGACATCGGCGGACCCGGAGCCGACGCCCAGGTTGCTGGAGACCGTCTCTGCCGAGAAGAAAGTGCCATCGCCCTTGCCCCGGAGCACCGACCATGACGGGGCCTGGTTGGAGGTGGCCAAGTCAGGGTTGCCGTCATGGTCGAAGTCGCCGACGACCACCGCCCCGGGGGCAAGGTCCGTCGCGTAGTTGACGGCCTTGGCGAAGGTGCCGTCGCCGTTGCCCATCAGTATGGAGACGTCGCTCGTGGTGAAGTTGGTTACGGCCATATCGAGTTTGCCGTCGTGGTCGAAGTCCGCGATGGCGACATAGTCCGCCTGACCGCCGGTGGCGTAGCGGACCGCGGGCTCGAAACCTCCGCCGGGCCTGCCCAGGAAAACCGATACTCCGAATCCGAGCACGAAATCGCTGAACACCACGTCGGTGTAGCCGTCGCCGTTGAGGTCGGCGATCGCGGGAACCGCTGGACCCGTCAGGTTGGGGAGCACATCAGCGGATGCTGGAGTGCTGATGAAGCCGGTACCCGCCAATGCCGCAGCGACACAAGCGCTGCCGACGAACCTGGTGCGTGACACTTGTTCTCCCAGTAGAGACCGATATCAGCAGAACGCTACGGCGTTCTCAGACGTGGTGATCTTGTGCAGGCCGCCGATTCCTGTCCGGTCCGGACAAGAAAGCCACGCTGAACTGCCGTTCTTATATCGCGCTCAGGCATCTTGCGACGCCATGAGCGAACAACCGGCGGATCCGCCGTCGACTCGGGCACCGCCGGACCGGATAACTGCCGCCGGGCATGTCTACCAGTGCTTTTCAGATCGAACACCGATCAATGGCTTAGGCAGCTCACAGCCCCGCGCCATACGTTTCTTCCGGGCCGGAAAACGTCCCACTCAATACCGCGGCCGGAGACGGCAGCACTCGCTCCGCAGGGGCGAGGTTTCGGGGAGGAACCATGAACATCAAGTCGGCACTGGTAACCGCCGCCACCATGGTGGCACTCGCCTCGGCGGGCGCACCGTTCGCCAGCGCACAGGGCATGGCGCCACATGAGAAGAACTACTCGGGCCCAGTGGGATTCGAAATCACCGTGGGGCATATGGACGAGCAATTCCGCCCGGTGCCTCCGCTCAATGGGATGCCGACCAACCGAGAAGTGTTCCTGGACGACACCTTCTACGCACAGGTCCCCGCGAACGCGAAGGGCACGCTTAAGGCGGGGTATCTCGTCGCCTGCGCGGTCGATCTCGATCTGAAGATCGGCATCCAGGCCGGGATCGGCTTCGACGCCGGGTTCAGCATCGGCGTCAGCGGCGGCGAAGATTCGGTATCGCCGAACTTCGACGCGAGCATCGGCCCGAAGATCTACGCCGGGGTCAGCCTCGACATGTCGATCGCGCCCGGCGAGATCAAGCCGATCGAAGTGGGTACGAAGGAACTGGCTCCCGGCGGCACCGGCTATCTGGTCAGCCACGACTACCACCTGCTCGTGAAGAATTGCGGCGGACCACTCACCATCCAGTCCTATGTGACCCTGACGGCGGTGTCGCCCGCGGTCACCGCCGCCGACGCGGTGACAGGAGACCGAATCTTCCTGTAACCCGACGAGGCTCGAGCGGCGATGCGGCAGCTCCCGACTCCCCTATCGCCCGCCCTGCGACTGAACAACAGACCGCTTGGTACAAAGAGATCAGAGATTTTCTCAGGGTTCCCCCCGATGCGCCGAAGTGCTGGTCAACCCCACCATGGGATTCATGACGAAAACGAGCTTCGGCGATCAGCTCCACCAGATGTGGCAGACGCGGCCCGTCCGGTTGCCGCGGCAAGGTCCGATCGCGGGCGTCGCGGCCGGGTTCGGGCAGCGATACAGCATCGATCCGGTGCTCATCCGGGTCGCGCTGGTGGTGTCGACGATCTTCGGCGGTGCGGGCATCGTGTTGTACCTGCTCGCCTGGCTGCTGCTGAGCGAGGCGGGTGATCAGTCGTCCGCGGCCGAGTCGCTGTTCGGCAAGGGGAACAGTTCGCAGTCGCAGACCAAGACCATCGTGTTGATCGTGGCGCTCGCCATCGCGGTCAGCACGATGGGACCGGTCGGCGTCGGACTGGCGGGCTCCGGTTTGATCAGCATGGCGCTGATGCTGGCGGGCTGGTGGATGCTGCATATGCGGACTCCGCAGCCGCCGCCCGGTACGAGTTCGCTCGGCGCCTTCGACGGCGGTCTCACCGCGACCGGCTATCCCGGAGCCGTATTCCCGCAGCGCACGGTGCCCGGCGACTTCTACGCGCCGGATGTCCCGCCGACCAGCATGTACACGCCGTACACGAAACTGCCGGACGCATACGTCCCGGACACCCCCGCACAGAGCAGCGCCGCAGCTGCCGACACCGTCCCGTCGAACGGCAGCGACGCCGACACCGAACTGATCGAAAAAGGCACCGCGCCGATCGGTGCAGGCGCTACGCCAGCCGACGCCGAGACCGTCCTGCTACACAAGGCCGATCCCGACACCGCGCTGCTCAGCAAGGGTGACCCCGAAACCAAAGCGCTCGACAACAGCACCGCACCGACCGGAACCGGAGCCCACCCCGCGGCAACGGGCGAACCATCCGACACGGACACGACATCTGCCGCGGACACCCCGACGACGGACGGCGGCCCCTCGACGCGAACCGAATCCGGCTCCGGCACGAGCACTCCCCATCGACCCTCCCGTAACCCGGCCTCCGCCCTCGCGCAGCCAACCACCGCCGCTATAACCCCACCCTCCTGGGATCCGCTCGGCGTCGCCCCGCTCGCCTGGGACCTCCCCGAACCCACTCCGGCCCAGACCATCGTCGCGCCCCCGCCGAAGCGCCCCCGCTCCCGGCTCACCCCGATCGTGCTCGGCCTGGCCATCCTGGCCGCGGCGGGTGCGGGCGCGATGGCCGCCTCGGGCAACGACTGGATGACACCCGGCCGGATCGGCGCGGTGGCGCTGGCGGTAATCGGCCTGGGACTGGTGGTCGGCGCCTTCACGCGCCGCGGCTATGGCCTGCTGGTGCTGACCGCTCCGCTCGCCGGATTCGTGGTGCTGGCCTCGATGATCGGCCCGATCGAATTCGACAGCGCCACCATCGGCGACCGCACCTGGACGCCTACCTCGATGACCGACCTGGCCCCGAAGTACGAGTTGACCGTGGGAACAGGCACTTTGGATCTGCGGTCGCTGAAGCTGACCGAGAACCGCGCCGTCGAGGTCGCGGTCCAGCTCGGCGATGCCGAGATCCTGCTGCCCGAGGGTATGGCGGTGCACACCGACTGCACCGTCAATCTGGGAGATGTCCACTGCCCCACCGGGATCACCGGCCCGCACGCCGACGGCACACCGGTGCTCGACCTGAAAGTCCATGTCCGGACCGGCAATGCGGAGGTGCATCGTGGCTGACCCAACCGATAACGACACCACCAAGCGCGGACCGTCCGTCTCGCTGCTGATCGTCGGTCTGCTCGCCCTCGGCGTCAGCATCTGGGCCTTCATCGGCCCGGCCACCACTGCCAGCGGCGTGGTCTCACTCGGCTGGGTCGTCGTGATCGCCGCCATCGTGGTGGGCATCCTGCTGGTCATCTCGCCACGTAAACCGCACTGATCGACAACAAATGAACCGACACATATGGCCCGCCTCCGCGACGGGCCATTTTCTTTCCGGCGCAGGAGAACGCCAATGCCCATGGAACATTTCGACATCGACGACCAACCAACCGATCACCTGGGAATTCCATTGGGGCGGTTCATGCCACTGACACCGAGCCGCAGTTACCTCGGCGGTGGGATGCTACTCGGGCAACTCATCCTCGGCGGCACAGCCGGCCGACCGGCACCGACCACACCGAACAGCGCCGGTGTTCCGCGGCACGGCGCCACCGACGCCACTACTCCAAATAGGCCGAGCAGCCGAGATGTTCGCTGATCCGGTCCAGCAAACGCTGCACACTCGCTCGCTGCTTGCCCTCGATACCCCGCGCGATCATCTGCACCATCCACCGCCCACTGGTGGCGACGTTGAACACCTGCTGGATCACCCGAGCCCCCTTCGGATGCGGCAATACCCGGCATTCGGCGCGAAACCAGCGCTGCCCCTCGACCACGAGCAGCGCCTGCGCCCGATCCACCTCGACGCGAATCCCATTGGCATCACCCGCGATCGCGGCCCGGAATTCGTTCGGGCCGCCGCGCAGCTCCATCCCGGGATCCGGTCCGTCGGCGAGGAAGAAGGCGTTGTCCGGACCGATCGGACCGGCGCTCACCGTGGTGAGCAGTGCGGCCACGACCCCACACGGCGCCTCGACCACCGCGTTGACGGTGCAGAGCGGCTTCTTCGCTGCCATCCGGACCCCCTGGGAACTGGTCTACCCGCGTACGGTACTCCCGAAAGCCGCTCGATCAGCCCCTATCGCGGAGTCACTCCCATTCGATGGTGCCCGGCGGCTTGCTCGTCACATCGAGGACCACCCGGTTGACCTCGGGCACCTCATTGGTGATGCGGGTGGAGATGCGCTCGAGCACGTCATAGGGCAGCCGAGTCCAGTCCGCGGTCATGGCGTCCTCGCTGGAGACCGGGCGCAGCACGATCGGGTGACCGTAGGTGCGGCCGTCGCCCTGGACGCCGACGCTGCGCACATCCGCGAGCAGCACCACCGGGCACTGCCAGATCTGGCGGTCCAGTCCGGCGGCGGTCAGCTCCTCGCGCGCGATGGCATCGGCCTGCCGCAGCGTGTCGAGGCGGTCCGCGGTGACCTCGCCGACGATGCGGATGGCCAGGCCCGGACCCGGGAACGGCTGGCGGGCAACGATTTCCTCGGGCAGCCCGAGTTCGCGGCCGACCGCGCGCACCTCATCCTTGAACAGCAGCCGCAGCGGCTCGACGAGTTCGAACTCCAGATCGTCGGGCAGACCGCCGACATTGTGGTGGCTCTTGATATTCGCGGTGCCCGCGCCGCCGCCGGACTCGACAACATCCGGGTACAAGGTGCCCTGCACGAGGAACTCGACCGCGGGGCCGGAATCCGATACCGCGCCGTCGGCGGCGACGACCTCGGAGACCGCGTCCTCGAACGAGCGGATGAACTCCCGCCCGATGATCTTTCGCTTCTCCTCCGGATCGGTGACACCCTTCAGCTCACCGAGGAACTTGTCCACCGCGTCGACGGTCACCAGCTTGGCGCCGGTCGCGGCGACGAAATCCTGCTGCACCTGCTCGCGCTCTCCCGCGCGCAACAGGCCGTGGTCGACGAACACACAGGTCAGCCGGTCACCGATGGCACGCTGCACCAGCGCGGCGGCGACCGCACTGTCCACGCCACCCGACAGCCCGCAGATCGCATGACCGTCGCCGATCTGCTCGCGCACCGAGGCGATCAGCGAATCGGCGATATTGGCCGGGGTCCAGGTGGCCGGGATACCGGCGAGTTCGTGCAGGAAACGGCTGAGCACCTGCTGACCGTGCGGCGAGTGCAGCACCTCCGGGTGGTACTGCACGCCGGCCAGCTTGCGGGCCCGATCCTCGAACGCGGCGACCGGGGCGCCCGCGCTGGTGCCGGTGACCTCGAAACCCTCGGGCGCGTCGGTGACGGCGTCGCCGTGGCTCATCCACACCGGCTGTTTGGTGGGCAGGCCGCCGTGCAGCAGACCGCCGTCGATATTGAGGTCGGTGCGGCCGTATTCGCGGGTGCCGGTGTGCGCGACGGTGCCGCCGAGCGCCTGCGCCATGGCCTGGAAGCCGTAGCAGATGCCGAAGACCGGAATGCCGAGATCGAATAGGCGAGCGTCCAACTGCGGCGCGCCCTCGGCGTACACGCTGGACGGTCCGCCGGACAGAATCACCGCGAGCGGCTGCTTCTCGGCGATCTCATCCACCGTGGTGGTATGCGGGATCACCTCCGAGAACACACTCGATTCACGGACCCGCCGGGCGATCAGCTGTGCGTACTGTGCGCCGAAGTCGACGACGAGGACCGGTCTCTGAGTTTCTGCCACCCACCTAGTTTAGTGAGGGGCTGAAATCGTCCCGCGCGCCCCCGCACCGCTGGTTATTCTCATGCCGTGCCCTTCGCCCGCGCGATAGACGCCGACATCCACTACGAAGACTGTGGCGGCGACGGTCCGGTGGTCTTACTCGCACACGAATTCTTCATGGACCGGACAATGTTCGCATCCCAGAAGGCCGCGCTCGCACCGGAATTCCGGATCGTGTCCTGGGATGCGCGCGGACATGGCCGCACCAGGGACTCGGGACTGCCGTTCACCTATTGGACCGCCGCGCGCGACGCACTCACCGTGCTCGACCATCTCGGCGCCGAACGCGCCGTGGTCGGCGGCACCGCACAAGGGGGGTTCACCGCACTGCGCACCGCGCTCATCGCACCCGAGCGGGTTTCCGCGCTGATCTTGATCAGCACCGAGGCACACGGTCCGACACCCGAACAATCCACCGCGACCCAGAAGTTCCTGGACGCGTGGTACGACGACGGCTCCCGACAGGATGCCGTCGAACAACTCGCGCACTGGCTGATCGGCGATGACGAGTGGTACCGGTCGATCTGGACCAAGCGCTGGCTGGCCCGCGACCGCCGCGGCATCGAGGTGGCCGCGGGCTGCCTGCTCGGCCGCGACTCGGTGCTGGACCGCTTATCCGAAATCACCTGTCCCACCTTGGTGATTCACGCCACCGACAGCGGCATTGCCCGCGAGCGCGCCGAACAACTGGCCGCCGGTCTCACCGGATCGACCTACGTCGAGATCCCAGGCGCCCGCCTAGCCGTCACCATGACCCACCCCGCCGCCGTCAACCACGCCATCCAGCAATTCCTCCGCACCCCCACCCGCGTCCGCTGAGATCCCGGGCGGCGAGGGGAGTCAAAGGTGGTCGGACTCGACTCGAAGAGCAACCTGTCGGATTTGGTCAGGCGCGGACGCTCAGGCCCACGCGCTGGAATTCCTTGAGGTCGGAGTAACCGGCCTTGGCCATTGAGCGGCGTAGGCCGCCGACGAGGTTCAGGGAGCCGAAGGGGTCGTCGGAGGGGCCGTACAGGACCCGCTCCAGGCTCGGGCGCACGGTTTCGCCGGTGTCACCGGACAGCTCGCCGCCCAGATCCCACGGATCCTCCACGTGCAGCAGCGAACCGCGCGGCACCGACGGATGCGCGGCCGAGGACGGCCAGTACCAGCCGCGCCCCGGCGCTTCGGCGGCCAGGGCCAGCGGCACGCCGAGCATGGCCGCGTCGGCGCCGCAGGCGATGGCCTTGGCCAGCTGACCAGAGGTCGCGATGTCACCGTCGGCGATCACGTGCACATAGCGCCCACCGGTCTCGTCCAGGTAATCGCGGCGCGCGGCGGCGGCGTCGGCGATCGCGGTCGCCATCGGGACGCCGATGCCCAGCACCTCGCCGGTGGTGGTCGCACCCGGGTAGGAGCCGTAGCCGACGATGACGCCCGCGGCGCCGGTGCGCATCAGGTGCAGCGCGGTCTTGTGATCGCTGACGCCACCGGCGACCACAGGCACGTCGAGTTCGGCGATGAAGGTCTTGAGGTTCAACGGCTCACCGTCGCCGACGTGTTCGGCGGAGATAATGGTGCCGTGCACCACCAGCAGGTCGATACCGGCCTGTAGCAGCGCGGGGGTCAGCGCGCGGGCATTCTGCGGGCTGACCCGCACCGCCACCGTGACACCGGCGGCCCGCACCTGCGCGACCGCGGCGGCCAGCAGATCCGGCTGCATCGGCGCGGCGTGCAGTTCCTGCAGCAGCCCGACGGCACGCTCATAGCCCCCCTTGGCGACCAGCTCGAGCAGCTGATCGATCTTCGCGGCGACATCGCCGTGCCGCGCCCACAGCCCCTCGCCGTTGATGACGCCGAGTCCGCCGAGCCTGCCGAGTTCGATCGCGAACTCCGGCGAGACCAGCGCGTCGGTGGGGTGCGCCAGGAACGGGATCTCGAACCGGTAGGCGTCCATCTGCCACGCCAGCGATACCTGCTTCGACGAACGGGTCCGCCGCGACGGGACGATATCGACATCGTCCAGTTCATAGGTACGCCGGGCGGTCCGGCCCATGCCGATCTCGACCATGTCGCGCACGCGTGTTCTCCTTGCTGTGTTGTATTGCCGCGCTTGGGCACGGCAGTTCGCGGGCAGCTGGCCAGGAGCCACCGCGCACGGCTCACGGGCTCGTGTCGTTCACTTCCTCCGGGCGCTTCCATACGCCCTCGGGTCGGTCCGGACACAGCCGAACCCGCGGCCCGGGCCCATGGCGCAACCACGACCCGAGTGCCCGCGAACAGGGTCAATCATGCACGGACCGTACTGTCCAGTACACAAACGTCAAGCAGGCTAGCCGCGACCAGTGTAGTTCGGCGCCTCGACGGTCATCGTGATGTCGTGCGGGTGGCTCTCCTTGAGACCCGCCGCCGTGATCTGCACGAACTGCGCCTGCTGCAGATCCGCGATGGACTGCGACCCGGTGTAGCCCATGGCCGCGCGCAGCCCGCCGACGAGCTGGTGGATCACCTGGTTGACCGGTCCGCGGAACGGCACCCGACCCTCGATGCCCTCGGGCACCAGCTTGTCCTCGGCGAGCACGTCGTCCTGGAAGTAGCGGTCCTTGGAGTAGGACTTGGCCTGACCGCGTCCCTGCATCGCGCCCAGCGAGCCCATGCCGCGGTAGCTCTTGAACTGCTTGCCGCCCACCAGGATCAGCTCACCGGGCGATTCGGCGGTACCGGCCAGCAGCGAGCCGAGCATCACGGTGGACGCGCCCGCCGCGATGGCCTTGGCGATATCACCGGAGAACTGGATGCCACCGTCGGCGATCACCGGAACACCGTGCGGCTTGCACGCGGCGACGGCCTCGAGGATCGCGGTGATCTGCGGCGCGCCGACACCGGCGACCACGCGGGTGGTGCAGATGGAGCCGGGGCCGACACCGACCTTCACCGCATCCGCGCCGGCCTCGACCAGGGCGAGCGCACCGGCCCGGGTGGCCACATTGCCGCCGACGATCTGGATGCGATCGCCGACCTCGGCCTTGACCTTGGTCACCATCTGCAGCACACCGGCCTGGTGGCCGTGCGCGGTATCGACGACCAGCACATCGACCCCGGCGTCGGACAAACTCATGGCGCGCGACCAGGAGTCCTCGCCGACGCCGATCGCGGCGCCGACGAGCAGGCGGCCGTCGCGGTCCTTGGTGGCGTTCGGGTACTGATCGGTCTTGACGAAGTCCTTGACGGTGATGAGTCCGCGCAGGCGGCCGTTGCCGTCGACGATCGGCAGCTTCTCGATCTTGTGGCGGCGCAGCAGACCGAGCGCGGCCTCGGCGGTGACACCCTCCTGCGCGGTGATCAGCGGCGCCTTGGTCATCACATCGGCGACCCGGCGGTTCTGATCCACCTCGAAGCGCATATCGCGGTTGGTGATAATGCCCACAAGCGCGCCGGTCTCGTCCACCACCGGCAGGCCGGAAATGCGGAAGCGCGCACACATTGCGTCGACCTCGGCCAGGGTGTCGGTGGGGCGACAGGTCACCGGATCGGTGACCATGCCTGCCTCGGACCGCTTGACCGTCTCGACCTGCGCGGCCTGATCGGCGGCGGCGAGGTTTCGGTGCAGGACGCCCATGCCGCCGGCGCGGGCCATGGAGATGGCCATGCGCGCCTCGGTCACGGTGTCCATCGCGGAACTGCAGAGCGGGGTGCGCAGCCGGATCTCGCGGGTCAGCTGGCTGGAGGTCTCGACCGAGCTGGGGATGAGATCCGAAGCGGCCGGTAGCAGCAGCACATCGTCGAACGTAAGGCCGAGCATGGCGATCTTGTTCGGATCGTCACCACCCGTAGGAGGGCGGACCGCGATTCGTTCGCCCGATACGGGATTACTCATTCGGATCGACCCCTCCTGGACGTCGAAAGCAACGAACGCCGGGATGACCGGCGTCGTGGACTGATGGAATGGACGGTGGCGGCTCCGCCAGCGATGTCGGATACTGGTCGGCGCCTGCACCCATGGTATCTGTCCCGCAAACACACCGATGAACTGAGCCCACCGCCGAAACTGGCGCGCCACATAGCTGGCGAAGAGCACCCTGTTCTGCGTACCGTGGGGGTGTGCGTGACCATCTACCACCTGGCTTGCCGCCGGATCCGTTCGCCGGAGACCCCTCCGACCCGTCCGCCGCACTCGACGCAATCGAGCCCGGCGAGCCGCTGGATCCCCACGAGCGCCTTGCGGTCGAGGAGGATCTCGCCGACCTCGCGGTGTATGAGGCACTACTAGCACACCGCGGCATTCGAGGACTCGTGGTCAGCTGCGAGGACTGCAGACAAGACCACTACCACGACTGGGACATGCTGCGCGCCAACCTGCTTCAGCTGCTGGTCGACGGCACGGTGCGCCCGCACGAGCCCGCCTACGACCCGATGCCGGAGGCGTACGTCACCTGGGATTACTGCCGGGGATACGCCGACGCCTCGATGAACGAGGCCTTTCACGGCGACGGGTTCGACGGGTTCGACAGCTGATATCGCGCGCCGCGTATCAGGCGCGCTGACGCGCGGGCGCGATGTGAAATAGCTGACAGACAAGAAGCCGACCGCCGGTCGGCGATCGGTTCACGCACGGTAATTCGGATGTCGACGCACGCGCACGCTGGGGCGTCCGGATATCCGCACACCCCAGCGCTGCTGCGGGGTTTTCAGCGCTTTCTAGAGCCAAAACGCTTGTGTAGTACCAACTCCCGGCTACGTGGCCGGTCCCGAGCCGGGAAACCCGGGCAAAGACGGCAAACCAGTGGGAACCACGAAGGTCGGCGGCTGCTGATGGGTCGGCGGCTGCGCGGGTGTGCCCTTGTCCACGGACGGCTCGACCACCGTGGGCGGGGTCGCCACGGTGGTCGGCGCTGGCGGGCTCGTGTGCACCTGAGTCGGCTGCGCCGGCGGCGCTTCGGTGGTCGTCACCTGCGGCGGTGTCGTCGGCACGGTCGGCTTGCCCGGCGTGGTCGGCTCCGTCGACGGCGCTGTCGTATCGACCGGCGGCACCCCTGAGGTCGACCCGGCATCGGTGGACGGCTTGGTGGACGGCTTGGTCGTGCCCTCGGTCACCTGGTTCTGCGTCGACGTGCTCGGCGCGAGCGACTTCGCGATCTCCGGTGCCCGCTTGCTCAACTCCGCGAGCAATGCGTCGAACTCACTGATCCGCTTGTCCCGCTTGACCGGATCGTCGATCAGCTCCGCATTCGCCTTGGCGCCCTCCAGCTTTGCCCTGGCCTGCTCCGTATTGCCTTGGTCGAGCATCACTTTCGCGCTCGCCAGATCGCTGTCGGCACGCTGCACCACGGTCGACTGCGCCTGTTCGCTGAACACGACCTCCTTGACCCGCCACAGCGGATCACCCGGCGCGGCGCCATAAGAGAAGGCCGACAGACCGCCGATGACCAGAGCCAGCGCGGCCGCTGTCCCGAGGATCGGGCGAACAAGCCGTAGTCGCCCACTGGACTGCGCGCCGATACGAACCTGCCGGGCACCGATCTCCTGGTTGACCGCGGCAACGATCTCATCGAGGTCCGGTCCACCCGGCAGCGGTGGCGAAATCAGCTCCGCTCGCCAGTCCGCCAGCAGCATCGCGAGCTGATACTCCTCCGCGCTGTCGGTCTGCACCGGCCCGTTGCTAGCGATGGCGTCAATAAGCGCATCGTCTCGGCGCACCGCCGCGATGTCCACCGGCCCGGTGTCACCGCCCCCGGCGTAGGGACCGCTGTTCCGCGATCCACGTCGCGCCTTCCAGTCGCCCCGACCGCGCTCGCCATCCCTAGCCATACATTTCACCTGCCCTCGCCACTTGTGACTTCAGTTTCGCGAGCGCCCGGTGTTGGGCGACGCGTATCGCACCCGCCGTACTGCCCACGGCGACTGCGGTCTCTTCTGCTGACAAACCCATGACCAAACGCAGGATCAGAATCTCGCGATGCTTCTCCGGAAGCGTCGCGAGCAGGCTATTCATCTGCCTGCTCGTTTCGGATTCCAGTGCTCGCTGTTCCGGGCCTTGGTCGGTGGATATGACATCTGGTACTTCGGCCATTGCCTCCGCCTTGTTACGGGCGGCATTGCGATGAGCGTCGGCGACCTTGTGCGAAGCGATTCCGTATACGAAGGCCATGAAGGGCCTGCCCTGGTCCTGATACCGGGGCAAGGCTGTCATCACAGCCAGACATACCTCCTGCGCAACGTCGTCCGCGGAGAGCTGTCCACGCTCCGCGGCGCCGATCCGCGCGCGGCAATAGCGCACCACCAACGGGCGGACCAGTTCGAGTACCTGGGCTAAAGCGGATCTGTCGCCCTGCGCTGCGGCAGCGACGGCGAGGTCCAACTCTTCGCCCGTGTTCGTCATCGTCAGAGATTTTCCTGGCGTTACAAGTGGCACCGTCGGTGAAGACCAGTGCTTCCACCGAAGGGGCGGAACGGATCTAACAATAGCGATACAAGCGGTGGATCCGGGCAACACGGTCGCGTCTTGATCATGCCCGGGACTCACTCATGGGACGAAAGCGCCCGCCACGACGGGCGATGGTCGCGGCGCACCACTGCGCGTCGGCTTCGGCCTCGCTCGCGCGTCCCCCGGTCGTCACCCCGGCGCGCAACATCGAACTGGCCCAACGCAATGGCAGTAATCCGTGCTCGCGGCACTGTTCGGCGACCTCGTCGGCGAGCACACTCGCGCGCTCGCCGTCACCGGATGCCGCGGCGGTCGCGGCGACCAGCAGCCGGGACTTCACGCGGTGTCGGACCGAGGGCCCGTCCTCGGCCAGCGCGAGGGCCGTCGCGGCGTGCGGCGCCGCGGTGTCGGCGGCTCCGGAGGCGAGTGCGGTCTCCGCGCAGACCCAATGCCAGCGGATCAGCGGTCGCCAGCCCGCCGCCGCCCCCGCTCGGGTCAGCTCGTCGTGACTGCGCCGCAGCAGCCGGGTGGCCAGCGCCAGACGGCCCGTGCCGAGCGCGTCGGCCGCGAGTCCGGTCAGCGCATCGCATACCGCGTCGGTGCGATCCGGTCCGGGCGCGTCCCGATCTCCGGCTCCGGTCGGCAGGATCAACGCGGCCGCGCGACCGTCGAATGCCGCGGCGCGGGCATGCCAGCCGAGCTGACGCAGCAGCGAACCCTCGGTACTCGCGGCCAGCGACAGCAACACCGGATCGGTGGTGCTGGCGCGTAGCGAGCGCAACTCCTCGCGCGCCGCGGCGTAGCGCCCCTGGCCACCGAGGATCACCGCTCGATACCAGGTATCGAGCGGGTGCGCGGCACCCGGCAACTCGGTAGCGGCATGTCCGGGGCAGGCGCCGAACGCCGCCTCGGCAAGCATGGCGGACTCGATATATATAGGGGAAGCTGGCGCGAACACGGCCGAACTCTATCCCGAGCGACGCGAGTGATCGCGCGGCAGGAAACCGTGCGCGAGGTACATCCGGCTACCATTCAGCATTTCTGGGCCCGGCACCGTGTTTCCATCAAGTAAAAGTGTCCTGGCAATCCCGTAGCGCGTGCGATCGGAATTCACATGCGTTTCGCGCAATTAACCTCAGCGCCCCGTTTCTGCCATCTCCCATCGACCGGTCGCCGCAGCCGCCGATCTACGCTGTGACAGACCACACGCCAGGATGGACCACCTACCGATGGTGATGCAACTACCGAACCCGTTCCCACCTGCGGGAATGCGGAATACTGACGCCATACGAAGGCACGCCGGCCTCTGGCCAACCGATCAGTATCACCGGACAGGCGTTAAAAGTAAACAGCTCGGAGGTTAAATTTCGCAGCTTAAGATTTAGAAAACGGCTGCATCGAACTATTGACGGAATTTCGCGGCTGGACCTAACGTAGCTCATCGCCACGGTCGGCGCCGCGCGAAATTGCAGCGACCGTAATAGGCGAGCCGAGGGCACGCCGCCGACCCAGCGCCGTGGCCACAACTGTTGCAGAACAACTGCTCGACAACGCTGACGAGCTCGCACCACGAGGAGTTCACCATGCCCATGCCTACCCACCTCCCCGGACCGAACGCCGACGTCTGGGATTGGCAGATGCGAGGATCCTGCCGAGGCCAGGACTCCGCGGTGTTTTTCCACCCGGACGGTGAACGCGGCCGCGCCCGCACCGCGCGCGAGATGCGCGCCAAGGAGATCTGCCGGGCCTGCCCGGTGCTCATGCAGTGCCGCAGCCACGCGCTCAAAGTCAGCGAACCCTATGGCATCTGGGGCGGTATGTCCGAGACCGAGCGCGAGATGCACGCCCGGCGCAACCGTCGTCGCATGGCCGTATAAAACGAACTTCTTCCCATCCAAGTGGTGCGGCGCGCCGAATGCCTAGCAAACACCCGGCGATGGCCACAAGCCGAAGTCGGTTGCACATACGGCGTTTCGCGATAAGCGTCGGCGTGTCATGGCGTGTCCCTCTCCACAAACGCCTGGCGTGTCGAGATTTACCGGAGAGTTGCTAGTCGGCGCGCGGTCTGCCGGTACCCCACCGCACGGGGTCCCATAGCGGCCCGCTACGGTAGTGACCGATGACACAGAATGGAGCGTTGTGACAACGCGGCCGCCGGCCGCAGAGGGCGACTCGTTCCGAAGAGAAGCCATCCCATCCGGCACTCGGGTGGAATCTGCGGTTACGGCACGCGCCGCCGAAAGTATCGAGCTCGCCGCACTTCTAGAGCGTTGCGGCCGGTCCGACCAGGAGGCATTCGCTGAGCTGTACGACCGAACGTGCGCGCGCGTCTTCGGTCTGGTGCTACGCGTACTGCACGACCCCGGATACGCGGAGGAGACCACACAGGAGGTCTACCTCCAGATCTGGCGGACCGCAGCAAGTTTCGACGCGGCCAAAGGATCCGCGGTCACGTGGTTGATGACCCTCGCTCACCGGCGAGCCGTCGACCGGGTCCGCGCCGAACAGGCCCATACCATGCGCGAAGTCGCTTACGGGATAAGGGTTCTCGGCAACGAATTCGATGAGGTCACCGAAGAAGTGGAGCGACGACTCGAACAACAGGCCGTCCTGGAAGGTCTGGGGACATTGACCGAGACCCAACGAGAGGCCATTTCGCTCGCCTACTACGGCGGGCGAACCTATGCCGAGGTCGCCACTCATCTCGGCGTAGGGTTACCGACCGTTAAGTCCCGTATACGGGACGGATTGACACGACTGAAGAAAAGTTTGGGGGTGACGTGAGATGAACGAAGCCCGGATCGATCTCGCGCACGCCGTCGCGCTCGGATCGATCGACGACGAAGACCACGATGCGTTACAGGAAGTGCTCGACGGTGAGGACCCCGCGCTACGCGCGGAATTCATGGCCGAAGTACAGGAGACGAAGGAAGTCCTCGCCGCCATCGCGGTGGCGACCGCGGTCGAGCCGCCCGCCGCCCTGCGCGGCCGGGTGCTCGCAGCCATCACCGCCGAGCAACCGCCGGTCGCCTCCTGAGAAATCCGTCACTCCGGACTTTCGCCGGTTGTCGGCACACGATCGGGCTGGCGGTCAGATATCTGCCCGACGAAATCAGTCGCTGCGGTTGATATTTTTCGACTCATTAGCTGACATTCTGTTCATATTGTTCACACGAGAAGGCCCCCGGGACGCGCGGTCCCAGGGGCCTTTTGCCGTGCGGCCTGCACTCAGTGCGCGTGGCCGTGGTGGCTGTGGTCGTGCTCCTCTTCGGCGGGCTTGTCGACCACGGCGCTTTCGGTGGTGAGGATCATCCTGGCCACCGACGCCGCGTTGACGACGGCGGAGCGGGTCACCTTCACCGGGTCCACCACGCCGTCGGTGAGCAGATCACCGTAGGTGAGGGTGGCGGCGTTGAAGCCCTCCTTACCGTCGGCGACCTTGCTGACCACCACGGCGCCGTCCACGCCGGCATTGGTGGCGATCCAGTACAGCGGCGCCTGCAGCGCGGTGCGCACCACCTCGACGCCGACGGCCTCGTCACCGGACAGCGAGTCACGCAGTTCGACGAGCTTGGCGGCGGCCTGCACCAGGGCGGTGCCGCCACCGGGCACGATGCCCTCGTCGACGGCGGCCTTGGCCGCGCTCACCGCGTCCTCGACCCGGTACTTGCGCTCCTTGAGCGCGGTCTCGGTGGCCGCGCCGACCTTGATCACCGCGACGCCACCGGCCAGCTTGGCCAGGCGCTCCTCGAGCTTCTCCCGATCCCAATCGGAATCGGTCGCCTCGATCTCCCGGCGCAGCTGCGCGCCACGGGCCGCGATGTCCTCGGCGGTGCCCGCACCGTCGATGATCGTGGTGTCGTCCTTGGTGACGACGATGCGGCGCGCCTTGCCGAGCACCTCGATGCCCGCCTCGCGCAACGTGATGCCCAGATCCGGGTTGACCACGGTGCCCGCGGTGACGACGGCCAGATCGTCCAGGAACGCCTTGCGACGGTCACCGAAGAACGGGGCCTTCACCGCGACAGCCTTGAGGGTCTTGCGGATCGAGTTGACCACCAGGGTGGACAGCGCCTCGCCCTCGACGTCCTCGGCGATGATCAGCACCGGCTTGCCGGATTCGGCGATCTTCTCCAGCAGCGGGAGCAGATCCGGCAGCGAGCTGATCTTCTCCCGGTTCAGCAGGATGTAGGCGTCCTCGAGAACCGCCTGCTGGCTGTCGGCATCGGTGACGAAGTAGGGCGAGAGGTAGCCCTTGTCGAACTGCACCCCCTCGGTGACGACGAGTTCGGTCTGCAGCGTCGAGGACTCCTCGACGGTGACGACGCCGTCCTTGCCGACGGTGGTCAGCGCCTTGCCGACCATCTCGCCGATCTCCTGGTCGCGCGAGGAGACGGTGGCCACCTGCGCGATGGCCTGCTCGCCGGAGACCGGGGTGGCCAGCGCGAGCAGCGCCTCGGAGACCGCGTCGGCGGCCTTGGCGATGCCCGAACCGACCGCGATCGGATTCGCGCCCGCGGCAACGTTCTTCAGGCCCGCGCGCACCAGCGCCTGGGCCAGCACGGTGGCGGTGGTGGTGCCGTCGCCCGCGACGTCGTTGGTCTTGGTGGCGACGCTCTTGACCAGCTGTGCGCCGAGGTTCTCGAAGGGGTCCTCGAGGTCGATATCGCGCGCGATGGTGACACCGTCGTTGGTCACGGTGGGGCCACCGAAGGCCTTCGCGAGCACGACGTGGCGACCACGCGGCCCGAGGGTGACCTTCACCGCGTCGGCGAGCTTGTCGACGCCGCGTTCGAGAGCGCGACGAGCCTTCTCGTCGAACTCGATCTGCTTTGCCATGTGTTTGTCAGCTCCTGTGTGTTCTGTGCCGAACGCACTCCGCCCCGGGTCGCGAAAGACACCGGGGCGGAACGCATGTGCCTATCGGCTACTTGGTGACGACGGCCAGCACGTCGCGCGCCGACAGGATGAGGTACTCCTCACCCTGGTACTTGATCTCGGTGCCGCCGTACTTGCTGTAGATGACGGTGTCACCCTCCTTGACGTCGACCGGGATGCGGTCACCCTTGTCGGTGACTCGACCCTCGCCGACGGCGATGACGGTGCCCTCCTGCGGCTTCTCCTTCGCCGTGTCGGGGATGACCAGGCCGGAGGCCGTCGTCGTCTCGGCCTCGTTGGCCTGGACGAGGATCTTGTCCTCGAGCGGCTTGATGTTCACGCTCGCCACGTTGAGCCCTCCACTTTCAGGGGATTTACGGTCGTCCGGAACTGTTGTCCCGGACCATCGGTATCGGTGTTGTTTCGAGCGGCCCGCAATCACCAGTGGCCACCCGGACTCGACCCTGCGCATCAGCCCCGTCGTCGCGGGTGCCGGGACCCCTGCTCAGTAGTCGAACTGGCACACGCACATCACACAGTGCCGACTAGCACTCTATACATGAGAGTGCCAGCGCTCAAGGTTGGACTGTGCCAAAACCATTGGCAGGGGGATATCGGCGTCACAGACCACGCCACGCCCAGACCGCTGAGGGCTTCCCAAGAGTTCGGCAAATCTGTAACGTTCGGATAACGGATTGTGACAGTATTGACGACGGTCGTGCTCCGCTCGCCGTGTTCGTCATGAACAGGCGTCGTGGGGGGAGCACCAAGCGTCACGAAATACCCAGCGGCACAGAGCAATACCCCGTTTCGCCAGAGCAAGATCAGCGTCAGCACGAGTTGAGGCCAGCGTCAGCCACCAGTCCGAACCAGCGTCACAGTACAAGCGTTTCTCAGTAGAAGCTTCACCAGAGGGCAAGACCACACGTGATCCATGGCCGTCCCAGCGACCCATCCGGACAACGGGTCGGCCGGGTCCCGCGTCCGAATCGATCGCCATCCATGCGAGCGCTTCGGCTGTCCATTCGAGATGGTCGGCAACACCATGACCATCCGCTCGAAGGGAGGTGACATGCGAACATCCCTCGGCATCTCGGCCGGTAACGAGGTCGTGTGCTCGGCGTTGGTCGCCACCGCGTCCAATGGCGCGCAGAGTTTCGACTATCGAGTGGTCTCCGCGGACGCGGCCCACTCCGATCTCGGCGATCTCGTCGCGTCCTCGATCGAGCTGATGACCACCCAGCTACCGACCACGCAGCTCTCCTACGACGTGGCCTTCCCCGCGCATCCGGTCGGTGCGCGCTTCGCCGGCGCGAAGCCGATCGGCGTCGACTCCGCCGGGCGCCCGCCCACCAGCGTCGCCGTCGCCTATCGCAGCAAAGAGCAGGCGCAGGTGATCCGCTCCGCGACCGGCAAACAGCGCGATCTGCGACTCGTTCCGGAAGGCGCCGCGGCACTGACCTACCTACGCCACACCGGACTCGTGGACCGCTACGAGACCGTCGCCATCGTCGATCTCGGCGCGACCGGACTCAGCGTCACCGTCGCCGACCAGGCCGACTCCACCATCCTGCGCACCGAACGCTCCGGCGCGATCAGCGGCAACGCCATCGACGAGCTGATCTATCACCACCTCCTCGATCTGCACTACGCCAGGCGCGGCACCCGGCCGAACCGGGGCATGCTGACCAACCGCGGTCGCGCCGCGAAGGAGCACCTATCGATCGCGCCGGCCGTGACGATCGACCATGTCGCCGGGCAACCGCTGAAGCTGACGAGGGCCGACTTCGAGGAACTGATCTCGGAGCTGCTGCGCGAGACCGCCGCGTTCGTCGCCGCGGTATTCGCGCGCTCGCCCAAATTCCCGCAGGCCGTGATCGTGATCGGCGGCGGCGCGAATATCCCCGCGGTTTTGTCCACCCTCGCCCATGAGCTGGACGTGATCGTGCACACCGTCGACGATCCGGAGGCGGTGATCGCCAAAGGCGCCGCGCTGGTGGCGGATTCGGCGCAGCCGTCGGTATTCCCGGTTCCCGCGCTCGGCGGCACGGACGCGCCGGTCGGCACCTTCACCAAGGTGGTCGGCACGCTGGCGGGTGCGATAGTAGTGGTCGGGCTGGTCATCGGCTACGGGGTGAAGACCTTCGCGCCGACCGCGGACGACGAGATCTCCCCCGCGGGCACCACGAGTAGCGCGCAAGTACCGACGCCGCCGGTTACGCCGCCGACCGGCGCGGGCACCTCGACCACGGGACCGAGCCGGGAGAGCGCGATCAGGCCCTCCGGCGGCATCCCTTCGCTCACGCCGGATCGAAGCCAGCCGCAGACCCAGTCCCCACCCGGAACGACCACCAGCGTCAACGCGCCGACGCTGCGTCCGGATCCGAACCTGCCGCCGATACCGTTCCCGGAGTTGCTCGGCCCGTTATTCGGTAATCCGAATTCGCCAGGTGCGGGATCGTCGGGGCAGGAGCGCGGACCAGCGCAAGGGTCGTCGGTGGCACCCACTCCGACGCCGCCGGAGCAAACGCAGACACCCGCACAATCGCGAATTCCGCTACCGCCGAGGGCGAATTCGGGGTCTTCTAATCAGTCGGGGGCTGCGCACGGGGTTGGGCCGAACGACTGACCGGCGTGCGCTTCGTGGTGCGGCGGGAGGGGTGGGGTGGAGGGGTGTCAGGGCCTGAGGGCATCAGGGGGCCGGAGGCGGATGGGGATGTCAGGGGCGAAGCGCGTCCACCAGGGTGGCCGGAGGGGCGGATGGGGACGTCAGGGGCCAAGCGACGCCGGGCCTGAGAGCACCAGGGTGGCCGGAGGCGGAGACGACGTCATCGCCTGAGAGCACCAAGCTCACCGAGTCCCGGACAGGGATGCGCCAGCAAGCCACCAGCCAGGTCCACGACTGGACAGACGATCACGTGGAAACTGTGGCGGTAAAACGCGAGAAGCCCCCGCCACCAGTGCCACCTGATCTTGATCGCCCCCTCGGGAACGCAACCACAGCCAGTCGACTGAGCTGGAAGCCGCGGGCCTGCCAACCCGGCTGCGGGAGGTAAGTCGGGTACGGCACACGACGCGCCCAGCACTGCACCGGCAAAACCACGGAACACCAAACCATCCGGGTCCAGCAACCCCTGGAAGTCGGTGCAGAACAACAGGACCTACCGCAGCCCACCCAACCCGAACGTCACCACTCACCCCCTCAATTGGACACGTGATCACGTGGAATCTATGGCGGCATCGCCCGAGAACCCACCGCCACCAGTGCCACCTGATCTTGGTCGCCCTTACGCGACTCGGCTGACGGAGACGGGGAGGCCGGGGTCGGTGGCTACGGTTAAG
This sequence comes from Nocardia nepalensis, assembly GCF_048910785.1. NCBI lineage: Bacteria > Bacillati > Actinomycetota > Actinomycetes > Mycobacteriales > Nocardiaceae > Nocardia > Nocardia nepalensis. The sequence continues at coordinate 287,235 of NZ_JBKBET010000040.1, forward strand.
GGGGAAGGGGGGGTGCCGGCGGCGATTACGTGGGCGCCTAGGGCGGCGATCATTACGCCGTTGTCGGTGCATAAGCGGGGCTTGGGGACGCGTAGGCGCAATCCGGCTTCCGCGCAACGTTCTTCGGCCATGGAGCGGATTCGGGAATTGGCGGTGGCGCCGCCGCCGAGGACGAGAGTGTCGACGCCGACATCCTGGGCGGCGCGGATCGCCTTCATGGTGAGTACATCGGCGACCGATTCCTGGAAGGATGCGGCGATATCCGGAATCGGCAGTTCCGCTGCGGTGAAGCCATTTCGCTGGGCCGCCTCGACGTAGCGGGCAACGGAAGTCTTCAGGCCGGAGAAGGAGAAGTCGTATCTGGGATCGCGTGGTCCGGTCATGCCGCGCGGGAAGGCGATCGCCTTCGGATCGCCGTGTACAGCAGCGGCATCCAGAGCGGGGCCGCCGGGGAAGCCGAGGCCGAGCAGCCGAGCCACCTTGTCGAAGGCCTCGCCCGCGGCATCGTCGACGGTGCTACCCAGTTCGACGATCGGCTCGGCCAGATCGGTGACGTGCAGCAGATGCGTATGCCCGCCGGAGACCAGCAGCGCGACGCACGGCGGCATCGGACCGTGCTCGAGGGTGTCCACGGCAACATGTCCGCCGAGATGGTTCAGGGCGTAGAACGGCACATCCCACGCTGCCGCATAGGCTTTCGCGGCCGCGACGCCGACCAGCAGGGCACCGGCCAGTCCGGGTCCGATGGTGACCGCGAGTGCGTCGGGCTTGCTGATGCCCGCGGTCGCGAGCGCCCGACGCATCGCGGGCACGATGGCCTCGAGGTGTGCGCGCGAGGCGATCTCCGGGACCACACCGCCGAAGCGGGCGTGCTGTTCGACGCTGGAGGCGACCTCGTCGGCGAGCAGTTCGCAGCTCCCGTCGGCGTGGCGGCGAACGATGCCGACTCCGGTTTCGTCGCAGGAACTTTCGATACCCATGACGATCACGACAGCACCTCGTTCGGTTGCGCCGTTTCGCTCGGCTGCGGGCCCCAGACTTGGTTCGCGGCGGTCAACTCCGGCCTGCGCATGGTGTAGGCGTCGGCGCCGCTGGGATGGTAGTAGTTCTTGCGCAAGCCGATGATGTGGAAGCCGTGTTTGGCGTACATCGCGATGGCGGGGGCGTTGTCGGTGCGCACCTCGAGGAAGACCGGCCCGCCGCGCTTGCCCGCCTCGGCGAGCAGCGCCTCCAGCAGCAGGGTGCCGATGCCGCAGCGATGGGAGCCGGGATCGACACCGATGGTGTGCACCTCGGCCTCCGGGTGTTCGGCATCACCGAGCAGCGCGATGCCCGCGTAACCGACCATGCTCCCGGCGTCGTCGCGGGCGACGATGTAGCGGTTGTGCGGCCCGGCGAGTTCGGAGCGGAAGGAAACCGCCTGCCACGGATCGTCCTCCGGGAACAACAGCTGTTCGAGTTCGACACAGCGTTCGATATCCCCGCCGTCCATGGGCTCGATGCGAATCACGGATCTGCTGGGTTCCATGACCGTCACGCCCCCGTCCGATCGAGGGTGCGGTAACTCCGTTCGACCGCGTCCGGCCTGCGCAGGTACAGCGGGACCAATGGTTCCGGCGCGGTGCGCGCCAATAGTTCGACCGCCGCGACGCGCACCAGGCCGGCGGGCGACGGGGTCTCGGCCGGGAGCACGGGCAGGTCGAACAGGTCGACGTGCGAGGCGGATCCGGCGATCATGCTGGCGTGCACGGGATCCAGGTCACCGGGCTTGCTCACGTCCGGGCCCTCGATGCGATTTCCGTCACGGTAGCGCGCCCAGTACACCTCGCGGCGGCGCGCGTCGGTGACCACCAGGAGCTCACTGTCGGGCGTGATGTCCGGCAGTGCCGTTGGTTCGCGCACCGCGTCGGCGGCGATCGCGTCGAGGCTGCACACCCCGTAGACCGGTACGCCGAGCGCGTCACCGAAGGCGGCGGCGGTCGCCATGCCGACCCGGAGTCCGGTGAACGGACCGGGCCCGATGCCGACCACGACGGCCTCGATATCGGCCCTGGAACGACCTGCCTCCGAGAGACATTCGAGGATTTGCGGGGTGAGCACCTCGGCATGGGCGCGGGCGTCGACCCGGACGCGTGCGGCGACGGTGCGCACTCGCGCCGGAGCACCGGTGCCGGGTGCGGCCTGCTCCAGTTCCACCAATCCCGCTGTAACGGCGGGTGTCGCGGTGTCGACGGCTAGTACAAGCATGATTGACCCAACGATACCGGGTGGTACCTGCCCGCGGTGCGGAGCTACTGGGTAGCTACGCCACCGCGACCATCGGCTACCTGTGCGGACTATCCGACCCATTCCCAGATCGCGGTGCGGACATCGGAATTCGGTTCGCGCGAGAGCAACACGTACAGGTGCCGCTCTGCGAGGTGTTCCACGACACCCTTGCCCCACTCCACCACCACGACCGCCTGATGCAGATCGGTGTCGAGATCCAGCGCGTCCAACTCGTCCAGATCGCCGCCGAGTCGGTAGGCGTCGACGTGCACCAGCGGAACCGGCGCGGCGCCGACGCGCTGCCCGGCGCGGTGCTGGCGGGCGATGATGAATGTCGGTGAGCTGACCCGGCCCTGCACACCGAGGCCCTCGGCGATGCCGCGCGTGAGCGCGGTCTTGCCCGCGCCGAGCGGTCCGTCGAGCACCACCAGATCACCCGCGCCGAGTCCGGCGGCGAGTTCGCGACCGAAGGCTTCGGTATCGGCGACCGTGGGCAGGATTCGCTGCTGCCGTTCAACCACCGGCGACCTCCGAAATCGATGGGGTGTGCTCGATGACACCGGCGCGCACCAGTAGCCGGTCGAGTGCGGCGTTGACGATATCCGGGAATTGCAGGTGCGCCATATGCGCGGCGTCATCGAGGCAGATAAGTTCGCTATTCGGCAATTCGCGGGCCAGCGCGCGTGAATTGCGCAACGGGATGACGACATCGTGCGCGCCGCCGAGCACCAGCACCGGCAGGTGCGCCAGCGTGGGCAGCGCCGCCGATTCGTCGTGCAGTTCGATGGCCTTCAGGAATTTCACGATCGTCTCGACGGGTGTGCGGTCGATCATCAGCGTGCTGAATCGGGACAGGGTCGGGCTCACATGTCCGTGATACGAGCTGACGTGCAGTATCGGCGTGATCACATGCCGGACGGTGCTGCGTCCGGCCTGCACCAGGGCGGGCGCGGTGTGCACGGCCAGACGGAAGCCGTCGACCGCGGGATTGCGCAGCAGCTGTGTGATGCCCGCCGCGGTGACCTCGGCCGCCGCGGTCGAGAGCAGACCGATACCGATCACCCGCGCCGCGAACAACTGCGGGAACTGCGCGGCCGCGGCCAGCACCGCCATGCCGCCGAGCGAATGACCGACCAAGGCCACCGGACCGGTCGGCGCGGTCGCCTCGATGACGGCCGCCAGATCGCGGCCGAGTTGGGCGACGGTACAGCTGTCGGTGGTCGGTGTGCCGGAGCGACCGTGGCCGCGCAGATCGAAGAAGACCAGGCGAACCCTTGCGCCCCAATGCTTTTCCAGATCGCGGCGCTGGAAGTGGAAGGACTCCATGGTGTTGCAGAAGCCGTGCACGAAGATCACGGTGGCCGGGGCGTCGGGCGGACCGCATTCCCGGGTGGCCAGCCGCACACCGTCTTCGGTGAACACGGCGCCGGCACGGTCCTCATCGAGCAGGGCGAAGTTCTCGTCGCGGTATTCGTCGACGCGGGCGGGCCAGAGCACCCGGGCGCCGATGCGCCGCAGGGCGTGTGCACCCGCCAATGCGCCGACCACTCCGGCGGTGGCGAGTCCGCCGCCGACGACAGTGGTGCGTTTTGTCATCTGGTGCCCCCTATGTGGCGCCGAGCCACGCGGCCGTGTGGGGCGCACACGACCTCGTAGTGGATGGTGCCGAGCAGATCCGCCCAGTCCTGGGCCCGCGGTCGGTCCGCGCCGAACAGGATCGCGGTGTCGCCCTCGGTGACGCCAGCGGCGTTATCGCCCAGGTCGACGACGAATTGGTCCATGCAGACACGACCGACGTTGGGGCGCAACGCACCACCGAGCCACACCGAGAAGCGGTTGCTCAACGGACGGAATACACCGTCGGCGTATCCGGCCGGGATGAGGGCCACGGTGGTGTCGTGCGGTGCGATCCATTGGTGCCCGTAGGAAACGCCCTCGCCGGCGGCGACCGGTTTCACCAGCGCCACGCGGGCTTGGAAGGTCATCGCGGGGCGCAGGCCGAAGTCGCCGAGTTCGGGTATCGGGGACAAGCCGTACATCGCGATACCCGGGCGGACCATATCGAAGGCGAGATCCGGGCGGGTGACGGTTGCGGCCGAATTGGCGAGGTGGACCAGTTCCGGTTCGAGGCCGTGTTCCTTGGCGGCGGCGATGGCTTCGACGAAGCGGTCGCGTTGCACGTCGATGAAGGGGTGTTCCGGCTCGTCGGCGTGTGCGAGGTGGGAGAAGATCGCGCGTAACCGCACCGCCTGCTCGTCCACCAGGGCGCGCAGTGCCGCGAGTATCGCCTGGTACTCGAGCGGCGGGGTGCCGTTGCGATTGAGGCCGGTATCGACCTTGAGCGAGACGACGGCGGTCCGGCCGGTGTGGCGCGCGGCCGCCTCGATTGCCCGCAAATGCGCCAGGGACGAGACACCGATCTCGATATCGTGCTCGATCGCGGCACCGAAGTCGGCATCGGAATTATTCAGCCAGCACAGTATCGGCGCGGTGATGCCCGCCTCGCGCAACCGCACCGCCTCGGCGACCGTGGTGACACCGAGTTCGGCGGCCCCGGCCGCCAGCGCGGCCCGGCTCACCTCGACGGCGCCGTGGTTGTAGCCGTCGGCCTTGACCACCGCCATCACCGCCGCATCCCCCGCGTACGCACGCAGGATGCGCACGTTGTGGGCGATGGCATCCAGATCGACAACAGTCTCCACTTGCGCCTCCACGCTTATTGATCCTGCCATTCGCCGATGCGCTCGCGCGAGCGTGTCGGTTTACGCAGGCTGCGACGCCGACGAACACCTGCCTGGCCGCGAGGATCGCCGTGCGGTCGAGCAGTGGGGTTGCCGAGGCCAGCGGGCCCGACTCGGTTGCCGTCGCGGGACGAGATGGGCGGTCCAGGAATCGGTGCCGGGGAGCGCAGTCACCTCAGTCCGAGAGCTCGCAGGATGCGGATGGCGGGGCGGAGGTGGTCGAGGAGGGGGCTTGCCGAGGTCGGGGCGGCGTAGCGGTGGTCTTCGTGGGCGGCGAGGTTGGCGGCCAGGGAGTGGGCGCGGGCGGCGGCGGCCGCGGACCACGCTGGGTCGAGCCCTGCGGCGAGCAGAGCGCCGATGATGCCGGAGAGCACGTCGCCCGCGCCCGCGGTGGCGGCCCAGGACCCACCCGCTTCGTTGACGAGAACCGGGCGGCCCGGGGTGGCGACGAGAGTGGCGCGGCCTTTCAGCAGGACGGTGAGTTGCCAGGCTTCGGCGAGGTCACGGACGGCGGATACGCGGTCCTGGCCGACCTCTTCTCCGGTCAGGCGGGCGAATTCGCCTGCGTGCGGGGTCAATACGGTGGGGGCCGTGCGGCCGCGGACGAGGTCGGGATCGGCGGCGAGCAGCGTGAGGCCGTCGGCGTCGACGACGACGGGGAGGTCGGTGGCCAGGATTTCGACGAGTCGTTTGTGCGCGTCGGTGTCGGTGCCCGCGCCGGGGCCGAATACCCAGGACTGGACTCGGCCGGTGGACGAGATGGTCGGGGCGGCAATGACTTCGGGGAAGTGGTCGAGGACCTCGTCCGCGCCGGTTCCGGCATAGCGGACCATGCCGGCGGTGGCCGCGACGGCGGCGCCGGTGCACAGCACCGCTGCTCCGGGATAGGTGGCACTGCCCGCGCAGATACCGGTGACGCCCTGGGTGTATTTATCGTCAGTGGGTCCCGGTATCGGCCACCGCGCACCGATCTCCGCTGGTTCCAGGGCCGCGAGATTCGGTTCCGGAAGTCGTAAACCGATGGGCACCAGCTCGATTCGGCCGCAATAGGGCGCGGCAAGGGCATGCACCGGCTTATACGCGCCGAATGCGACGGTGACGTCGGCGCGAACGGCGGGGCCGGTGACCGCGCCGGTATTCGGATCCACGCCGCTGGGCAGGTCGGCGGCGATAATCGGAACATTCAGGGCGGCAACGAGTTCCGCGGCTTTCGGGCGCAGTGGACCGTGGCCGGAGATCCCGACGATACCGTCGATCACCAGATCAGGTGTGCCCGAGCCCATTTCGTCCAGGATTGGTACACCGAAACCGAATTCGGCCGCCCCGCTCACTTGGGCGAAGCTCACCTGCGCCGAACTCGAATCGACAGGGCTCACGTCGGCCGAGTTCGACCCAGCCGGACCGTATCCAACGGCGCTGGCCCCGGTAGCCCTCGATTCATCCAACACAGTTCGAATCCGGCCGCCCGCTTTGCGCAGTGCGGCAAGCCCTTTCGTGTGGGCGCGTTCCGGATTCAGCAGCACCGCGGTTACCGCGACGCCGCGGCGACGCAGCATCGATCCCGCCCACAGCACGTCACCACCGTTGTCGCCCGAGCCGACGAGCAGCAGCACCGACCGGCCCGCGATGCCGCCGGTGCGCGCTCGCAACTCACCCGCCGCCACCGTGGCCAAGCCGTAGGCCGCCCGGTGCATGGGCATGCCCTCGGGGACGCGGGTGAACAGCTCGGCCTCGGCCGCGCGCACCTCGTCGGCGGTGAAATAGCTCCGCTGGCTGGACATGAACGCTCGCCTCCACTGCGTCGATCGGACACTGCCGCGCGGTCCCGCACGGTCAGCAGACTACGCTTGGCCGTCATGCCGATGGTGCGCCGCGCGATATCCACCCAGGTCGCAGCCGGGTTCGTCCTGGCGACGACCCTGTTGCTGTCGAGCTGCGGCTCCGGTGAAACGAAGTCACCCGCCCCATCCAGCACCGCGAAGGCGGGCAGCCAGACCACCAGCACCAAGTCCGGCGACACGAAATCCGCGGCCGTCACGATCGACGTCGCGGATATGAAGTTCTCCCCCGCCGACGTCACCGTCAAGGTCGGCGACACCGTGACCTGGAAATTCAAGGACAGCGTCCCGCACACCGTGCAGGGCATCGGCGACAAGGCCATGGGCATCAACAGCCCGATCTTCGACAAGGGCGAATGGAGCTACACCTTCTTCGCCCCCGGCACCTACCGCTACCTGTGCTCGCTGCATCCCCAGATGCGCGGCACCGTCACGGTCGAGTAGCCCTAAGCCCGCGGTATTCGGGCGCTGTTGGTGTTCATCGCCTCCACTGCCGCGACCAACGGAGCCAATTCGGGATCGGCGGCGGCTTGGCCAAGGGCGCTCGACAGGGCCGCGTCGTGAGTGGGGCGCGCTTCGGACAGTAGTTCCAGGCCGGCGGGCGTGACGTCGGTGTAGATGCCGCGGCGATCGTCCGGGCAGAGGTAACGCTGCAGGAGGCCGCGGTCTTCGAGGCGGGTGACCAGTCGGGTCGTCGCGCTCTGGCTCAGCACCACGGCTTCGGCGACCTGATTCATGCGCAGATGACCGCCGGGTCCGTCCTGCTGGCGGCTGAGGACGACGAGCAGGGAGTACTCGCGCACGCTCAGTTCATGGCCGGATTGCAGGGCGCGTTCGATATGCGCCTCGATCCGATCGTGCAGCAGCGACAGTGCGTACCAACCATCGGCCAGGCCGGTCAGGGCGGCATCCGCGGTCATGGCGTTCCTTTGCGTCGGGACTCGTCCAATCCAGGATAGATGATCATCGCAATAGCCAGCGCTTGCAATTATCACGCGCCTGCAATTATTGTTGGCGCTCGTAAAGCTCAGGCACAACATCACGTGGAGGCTCGCGTCCATGCCGCTCGCACTACTCGCCCTGACGCTCGGGGCTTTCGGAATCGGCACCACAGAATTCGTCGTCGTCGGACTGCTCCCCGACATCGCCGACACCTACACGGTGTCGATCCCCACCGCGGGCCTGCTGGTCACCGGGTATGCGCTCGGCGTGCTGGTCGGCGCGCCGATCATGACCGGACTGGGTACCCGGGTATCGCGCAAGCGCATGCTGCTGGTCAGCCTGCTGCTCTTGATCGGGGGCAACGTATTGTCCGCGCTCGCACCGACGTTCGGCGTCATGGTGACCGGGCGCATCGTCGCCTCGCTGGCCCACGGCGCCTTCTTCGGCATCGGCTCGGTGGTCGCCGGAAGCCTGGTGAGCCCGGACCGCAAGGCCGGTGCGATCGCCATGATGTTCACCGGACTCACCGTCGCGACCATTGTCGGCGTGCCGCTGGGCACCCTGCTCGGACAGCAGTTCGGTTGGCGGCTCACCTTCCTGCTCGTCGCACTCGTCGGCCTTGCGGGGCTGGTCGGCGTCGCCGCACTGGTCCCCGAGCAGCCCGCACCGCACGACGCCCGCCTGCGCCATGAACTCGCCGTACTCGCCAACCCGCAGGTGCTGCTCGCCATGGCCATGACGGTGCTCGGCTTCGGCGGCGTCTTCGCGGCGATCACCTACCTCGCGCCGATGATGACCGAGGTCACCGGCTATGCGGAGAGTTCGGTCACATGGCTGCTCGTGCTCTTCGGCATCGGCTTCTTCCTCGGCAATCTGATCGGCGGCAAGTTCGCCGACCGGCACCTCATGCCGATGCTCTACCTGACGCTAGGCGGCCTCGCCCTGGTGCTCGCGCTGTTCACGCTCACCGCACACAACAAGGTCGCGGCCGCGATCACCGTCGTCCTGATCGGCGCCCTCGGCTTCGCGACCGTCCCACCGCTGCAGAAGCGCGTCCTCGACCAAGCGGGCAGCGCGCCGACCCTGGCCTCGGCCCTCAATATCGGTGCGTTCAACCTCGGCAACGCGATCTCCGCGTGGCTCGGCGGCATGGTGATCGCCGCGGGCTACGGCTACACCGCACCCAATTGGGTCGGCGTCGCGCTGGTGCTGACGGCTCTCGGCCTGGCCGCACTGTCCGGCAATCTCGAACGTCGCGGCACCCAAATGCCGAGCGAGACAACCGAACCCCCGGTAGCGGCAGGACAGTTCTGAACTGCCCGCCCCCGGCCGGTACGAATCCGGTGATCTACCTGCCGGTACCGAGCGCTATTCGACCGTGACGGACTTGGCCAGGTTGCGCGGCTTGTCGATGTCGTAGCCGCGGGCCTGCGCCACCTCGGCGGCGAAGATCTGCAACGGGACGGTGGACAGTAGCGGCTGGAACAGCGTTGGCGCCGAAGGGATTTCGATGAGGTCGTCGGCGAACGGGCGCACCGTGTCATCGCCCTCCTCGGCGATCACGATGGTCCGGGCGCCACGGGCCTGGATCTCGCGGATATTGCTGAGCAACTTCGAGTGCAGCACCGCGCGGCCCTTGGGCGATGGCATGACCACGATGACCGGCAGGCCCTGCTCGATCAGCGCGATCGGACCGTGCTTGAGCTCACCCGCCGCGAAACCCTCGGCGTGCATGTACGCCAGCTCCTTGAGCTTGAGCGCACCCTCCAACGCCACCGGATAGCCGACGTGGCGACCCAGGAACAGCACGGTCGGCACCTGCGCCAGTTCCCTGGCGATCGCACGCACCTGCGGCGCGGTCTCCAGCACCTGCTGGACCAGCTGCGGCATCGCCTCGAGTTCGGCGAACTCGCGCGCCACCTCGTCCGGATATTTGGTGCCGCGCGCCTGTGCCAGGGCCAGTCCGACCAGGTAGTTCGCCGCCACCTGGGCCAGGAACGCCTTGGTGGACGCGACGCCGATCTCCGGTCCGGTCCTGGTGTAGAGCACCGCATCGGACTCGCGCGGAATCTGCGCGCCATTGGTGTTGCAGATGGCGAGCACACGCGCCTTCTGCTCCTTCGCGTGCCGCACGGCCTCGAGGGTGTCGGCGGTCTCCCCCGATTGCGAGATCGCCACCACCAGCGTCGAACGGTCCAAAACCGGGTCGCGGTAACGGAATTCGCTGGCCAGCTCCACCTCGACGGGCAGCCGGGTCCAGTGCTCGATCGCGTACTTGGCCAGCAGACCCGCGTGATAGGAGCTGCCGCAGGCGACGACGAACACCTTGTCGAAGTCGCGCAGTTCCTGATCGGCGAGGCGCTGCTCGTCCAGCACGATCCGGCCACCGGCCTCGTCGTGGGTGAAGTGCCCGATCAGCGTGTCGGCGACACCGGCGGGCTGCTCCTCGATCTCCTTCAGCATGAAGAAGTCGTGGCCGCCCTTCTCGGCGGCGGCCAGATCCCAGTCGATGGTGAACGGACGGGTGCGCGCCAGCGCGTCGTTGCCCGCGAAGTCGGTGACCGTGTAGGTGTCGGCGGTGATCACCACGGCCTGGTCCTGGCCCAGTTCGACGGCCTCGCGGGTGTGCTCGATGAATGCGGTGACATCCGAGGCGATGAACATCTCGCCCTTGCCGACACCGATAACCAGCGGCGTCGAGCGGCGCGCGGCGACGATGACGTCGGGATGGTCGGCATGGGTGAAGACCAGCGTGAAAGCGCCCTCCAGCCGACGCAGCACGGCCAGCGCGCTCGCCGCGAAATCACCCGCGGTCGGGCCGTCGGCATACGCGCGCGCCACCAAGTGCACGGCGACCTCGGTGTCGGTATCGCTGCGCAGCTCGATCCCCGCGTCCTCGAGTTCCCGGCGCAGCGGGGCGAAGTTCTCGATGATGCCGTTGTGCACCACGGCCACCTTGCCGGTGGTGTCGCGGTGCGGATGCGCGTTGCGGTCGGTCGGCGCGCCGTGGGTGGCCCAGCGGGTGTGTCCCATACCCGTGGTGCCCGCGAAGTCACCGGTCCCGTTTTCGGCGAGTTCGGCCTCGAGATTGGCCAGTTTGCCCGCCTTGCGTTCCACCGCCAACACGCCCGCGCCATCCAGGATCGCGACGCCCGCCGAGTCGTATCCTCGATATTCCATGCGGCGCAAAGCGTCAACGACAACGCCGAGGGCGTCCCGGTACCCGACGTACCCCACGATTCCGCACATGGCTCACCAGAGTACTTATCGGATAACGTTCACGTCGTGTCGGCGTCTGTGAAATCACTCCTGAGCACCCTGACCAGCCGGGGGCCCCACCGTGTACTGCGCGGCAATCTCGCCATCGCCGGTCAACCCGGCGTGGTGTTCACCCCTGAATCCGGACTGAACCTGCCCGCCGTCGCGTTCGGCCATGGCTGGCTGACCGGCACCGCCAACTATCGCGCCACCCTCGAACACCTGGCGTCCTGGGGTTTTGTGGCCGCGGCCCCAGATACCGAGCGCGGGCCGATTCCGTCACATCTCGGGCTGGCCACCGATCTGCTCACCACCCTGGATATCTGCACCGGCGTCCGGTTGGGCGACGGCACGATCAGCGTGCACCCCGACCGCCTCGCCCTGGCCGGACACGGGATGGGCGCGGGTGCGGCGGTCATCGCCGCCGGACAACGTCGCGTCGCCGCGGTTGCCGCCCTCTACCCGGCGCCGACCGCCCCGACCGCCGAAACCATCGCGCCCGATATCGACACGCCCGCGTTGGTGTTGGCGGGGGCTACCGATATCGAATCAGTCAGCTCGAATGCGATCCCGTTGGCCGCCGCTTGGGGCGGGCGGGTGGTGTTGCGGGAGGTCGACGGGGCATCGCACAACGGCATTGTCGAAGGGCGTCGCGCTCTCGCCGCGCTGGGCGCGGGGAAGCATGAAGCCAAGACCGCGCGGACCACGCGGGCCATCCTGACCGGCTATCTGCTGCACAAACTGTTGCGCGACAAGACATATGCGGCGTTCTCCGATCCGGAAGCGGTTATCCCGCACACCACCGTCGTCGATCCGGAAGCCCCGCGCGAGCAGGAGAAGCCGAAGCTGTCGGTCGCTCAGATCGCCCAGCTCTTACGCAAGTGATCAGGGCCGAAGGCCGTCCAGCGCGAGTTCGATGAAACGTCGCCAGTCGCCGAACCCGTCGCGGCTGATCGTGGCGACCGCGCCGACGATCATGTAGAGGTCGGCGACGGTGGCGTCCGCGCGAATGCTGCCATCGGCCCGGCCCCTGGCCAGCAGTTCCGCACCGAGTTCGGCCAGATCATCGCGGACCGCACCGCGCGGTTCGGTGTCGCCGAGTACCGACTCGATGGTGCCGGACAGTGCGCGCCCCTGCTCGTGCACCTCGGCGACATGACCGAGGAAGCCGGCCAGCGCCTGCCTGGTATCCGGATTCGGGAGGCAGGTGCGGCGGACGTACTCGAGAATTCCGGCGAAGCGCTGCTCAGCCGCCGCCTCGATCAAGGCGCGGCGGGTCGGGAAGTGGCGGTAGACGGTGCCGACCCCGACCCCGGCGGCGCGCGCCACATCGGCCATCTGCACCTCGTCACCGTGTTCGGTGAACAGCGCCGTTGCGGTGGCGAGAACCTGCTCGCGGTTGCGGGCGGCGTCGGTGCGGCGCTTGCGGGTGTGCGGGTCGGTCATCGATCTCCCATGTTGGCTGGCCGATCGTAGGTTAGGCCGGGATCGGTGCGCGGGTGCGTTCGACAACGATCGCGACCGCCGAGATAACGAGCATTACCAAGGCGATGAACAGCTGTGGATCCAGGCCGATGACCTTGGTCGCGTCGGCCGCGTGCTCCGGATCCTGCGCGGCGGTGCCCGGGAAGAGCAGCGCGCCGAACATGGCCAGCCAAGTGACCGATCCGAGTGCGGCGGCCAGGAAGAACTGAGCGCGGAGGTTTCCCGTGCGCTGCCACAGGACGACCAAGCCGATCGCGCCGATCAATGCGCCCATGCCGATGTATTGGGCGTCATGGAATTTGGCGTGTGGGGGCCAGGCGGGGTTGTGCAGGTGGAGGTCGGCGATGTTGGGGATGACGAGGTCGGCGAGGAGGGGGCCGATGAGGGTGTTGAGGAGGACGGCGCAGATGAGGATGCGCGGGAGGGTCCAGTGGGTTCGGGTGGTCATAGTCGGCCTATCGGTCATGGTTTACGAACCGGAATCCGATTCCGTTTAACGGTAGGGCGGTGGCGGGCGAACTGTCAACGGGCTGTGGGCATTCCGCGATCGATCGGCTAGTTCGTTGTGTCGAGTCGTGGCTGTCTGTCGAACCGTCGACGAGCTGTGGGAACTCGTTTGTGGGCGCTTGCACGGTGGTTAACCGCTCGGTACGGTCGATCCAGCTGAACAGGGGGCGGGGAGCTGGTCCGGCCCCGATCGAATCACCGACGCAGTCGGCGACCGAGAGGGATCATCTTGATCAACAGGGGGAATGCCTTGCGCGGCACCGGGCTTGGGCGGAAAGGGGCGATCCGTTGACCGGCAACGAGTCCACCCAGATCCCCCCGCACGGGGAGAACGTATTCCGTTGGGAACGTACAGAAATCGAAGACGCTTTCACGCCATTGAATCCCAAGGTCGCGCATGACTCGGCCATGAGCTACTCGAATGTGGCCACGCAATGGGACCAGGGACTGGAGACCTTCGCCCGTTCCGTCCAAGGCTCGATCGCCGAGGCATGGGAAGGCTCGGCCGCCGACAAGGCCAAGGACGCGATCAACCGCTACGTCACCGACGCCCACAAACTAACCCCGCTGATCACGCAGATGTCCAACGACATGCAGTCCGCCGCCGAGGGCGTCCGCGCGGTCGCCAACGGGATCCCGGAAGCCAACCACCACTCCTGGACCGCGAACGTCTGGCCACCCCGCGCCCACGAAGAGGAAGGCACCAAGAGCGAGGCGACCGCTGGCGCCCGCAACGCCATGCTCACCAACTACGTGAACAAATTCGCCGAGTTCGACGGCCGAGTTCCCGTGCTGCCCACCGCACTCGACCCGACCAACCCACTGGACATCTCCGGCCCGACCAAATCCGGCGGGAACGGACCGGGATCGTCCGGCCCCGGCGGAACCTCCGGCGGCACAACGGGCGGCACCTCGAGCGGCGGCGAGACCAAGGACGGACCCAAATCCGAGGACAAGTCACCCGAGGAGACCGCGTCCACGGACACCGATCCGACCAACAGCACCTCCGGCTCGACCAACCCGAGCAGCACGACCTCGACCACCCCGACCACGACCACGACCACGACAACCACACCGAGCACCGCAACGACTCCGAGCTCGACACCGATCAGCACGGGCTCGTCGGGCTCCCCGGGCAGTTCCTCCACCTCCACAACGCCGAGCCCTGGCCGCACTGTCTCCGGCACCCCCGCCACAACCGGATCTACCACGCCCACCGCGGCCGCTACCGCCGCCACGTCCAGCCGTGGCACATCGGGCATGAGCGGCATGGGCGCGGGTGCGGGCCGGGGCAAGTCCGATGAGGACAGCACCCACCAGATACCGGACTACCTGATCAACGCCGCCAATACCGAAGAACTGCTCGGCGAAATCGCGCGGACCGTCGAGGGTGGTGTGATCGGCGAAAACCCCGAAGCCCCTCCGCCCGCCCGCAACTGAGCGCGGATATCGGCTCGGGCTGTGCGCCATTCGGTATCGACGCAGCCACCGGACCGCGGCCTCGTCGGCCTACTTGCAACCGCTGGGACTCGATCGGTCCGCCGGCGGACTCCTCCGCCGCATCGCCGACAAACCTACTGGCATGCGTATTACAGCCGGACACAGCGCGTCCGGCGCACACCGCACAATCGATTGGAATCTCTAGATGGCTGAATGGACTTGGGAGCCCGACGATTTCGCCGCGCTGTGGTTCAGCGCCGCGAACGACCGCTTCCCCAATCCACTCCGCTTCACCAGCCGCTTCGCCTATCGCGATGACTTCGAGGCCCACCGGGTCACCATGCGCGAGCGCTACTCCCGCGACGAACTCGAAGAGATCCAACTCGCCCTGCACACCCTGTCCGCCTCGACAATGCGCATCCAAATCTTCGGCGGCACAACCCAACACAAAAATCCCAACGGCGGCGTCCGCGTCTACCGCGTGGTCGGCGCGCGCACCGACCATCGCGCAATGTCACTGGCCCAAGCCACCTTCGGCGACACCAATGGCCCCATCCGCTGCCGCCTGTTTCCCGCGGACCACCTCCCCGCCCAACTCACCAGCTCCCTCCCACCCTGCACCCCCGGCACCCAGCCACCCGCCACCTTCCACCCCGACGATATCTACGGCCGCCCCAACGGCCACCTGGAAAGCGTCACCCGCAACTCCCCCCGCGAGCGCTACCAGCGCCTCCTGAACCGCCCCGCCGACGGCGGCGGCTCCGCCCTCCTCCATACCGGCCCCGTCAACAAACTCACCACCCCCCTCAGCACCGTCCAATGGCACGACATAACCAACGACGGCCGCTACACCGAACTCCGCTCCCAACACATAACCGTCCGCCCCACCACCCCCAACGACCTGAGCACCCACTTCACCACGTGGATCGACCAGGTATCCCAACGCCTCCGCGAAGCCGAAGAAGACCGCTGGTAGACCCATGCGCTACGGAGCGATCCGCGCTATCCGTCCGCGCGCATGCTCCGGCGAACGCTTGCCTTCCCCCTCGACCGGGCTTGGCATTTCGGCAGTGCCGCGGCGGCCTGCAGTCCCTCAGATCAGCCAGCTCTTACGGCGGTAGTACTCGGATTCCTCGTCGCCCTCGTCGTCGATCGGTGTGACAACATCGTGCGCTTTGCGAGCGGCAATCGAGCGCGCGATCGCCTCCCGCTGCTCGCGAGCCTGCGCCTCCAGGCGCTCCCGCTCCGCGCGCGCCTCGGCCTCCAGCCGCTCCTTCTCCTCCGCGTCGAAACGCTCCTGTTCCTCGTATTCCGCTCGAGTCTGCTCGACCGCGGCGAGCACCTCGGCTCCGTCGTGCTCACTGAGGCTCTGCCTCATATCCTCGTATTCCTGCTGAAGCCGCTGGACCCCACGCAGGTGTTCTTCCACGATGCAATCGATTTCGTAGGCGTAGTCCACGGTGTCATCACTTCCGATTGATTACCGAGATACTCACAGCGGCCCTGCCTCGGCGAGTTTGGCGCCGCTGTCGGCAGGCTCGCCGGGTTGGGGGACGTTCGGCAGCTGTTGCGGATAATGCTCGCCATCCTCCTCGCGTCTACCCGATGACGGGGTCCCGGGAACGGTCCCTGACTGTCCTGCTGGAGTCCCTTCAGACGCGGAGGTATCGCCCTTCGACTTCTCAGGCGTCGATTCCGGAGCGGGCTTGTCGCCCGATGTGGACTTGTCGTCCTCCCCCTTGGGCTCGTCGGTCGAAACCGTCAGATTCCCCTTGTCATCCAGCTTCACGCCGTACTCGTGCGTCTTGCCGTCCCCGTCGGTCATCACGAATTTCGGCTGACCATCGGCGCCGATCTCCAACTTCAGGTGCTTGCCGGCCAGGTCGAACTCGGCTTTGAACTTGTCGGCCTTTGTGCTGTCCGGTTTGCCGTCGCCGTCTTTGTCCTCGGTCTGGTCCGGATCGAGAACCTTCTCGATCTCTTTCACCGCGTTTTCGAACCCGTCCTTGATCGAGGTGCCCAACGATGTAAGTCCTTGTCCGACGGATTCACCCAGCGATGTCAATTGCGAAGCTGCCGAGGTCAGGGATGCCAGCCCGGACAGGAGACTGCTCGCTGTTGTGGTACTCGTCGAGGTCGTCGTGCTGGGTGTGCTGCCAGGACTGTTGCTCGACGAAGGTCCAGGGCTACTCGATGAAGGTCCAGGGCTGCTCGACGATGGTCCAGGGCTGCTCGACGAAGGTCCTGGACTGCTCGACGAAGGTCCGGGGTTCGACGGACCGGGCCCAGGATCGTTCTTCGTCGTATCCGCCGGCATCGGGTACGCCCCGGTGTCCAGCGTATTCAGCGCCTTCTCTAGGTCGCCGTACAGTCGGCGAATACTGTCCTCGGTGGTCTTGCACAACTCCTCGAATTTGGTCACGGTTCCTTCGACATGCGGAACAAAGATCTCTCGCAGCCATTTCTTGGCATTTTTGCCTTGATCGCTTCCGGGATAATTGATACCCAATTCGATCTGGATATCAATTTCTTTCCTGCCGCGGCCGTTTCCGTCCGGAATATCCGGCTGCGTCCTGTTCCAGTATTTGTCGACAGTTTCCGCCTTCGCCTTGACAATGCTCCGCAGTCCAGCGGTTGCCGACTTCAAGGTCAACGATATTCCGATGGCATGATCATGATCCGCCTCGGCCCTTTTGACTTGGGCATCCAGCATGTTCAAGGCCGCATCACCGGCCTGACCTTGCCACACCGAGGCAAGTGCGGACCGCTGCGTGCGCTGCACATTCAGCTCGTCATTCAGCGAAATGACAATTTTTTCGAAGGTAGTGGAAATACTGTCGAGCTGCGCGAGGTCCATATCACGCTCGGAGTCGTACTTCGCGCACAACTTCGTGTACTCGTTATCGCCACACAATTCTTTATTGCCGTATCCGAAATTTGCAAATACTTTCGCATACCTCGGCAGGTAGTGTTCGAAATACTGCAATCCGGGAGCGCCCGCGTCCAGCATCTCCTTGACAGTCGCATTCGCCGGGGCGGTGTACGCGGACGACCCATTATCGGCCATCAGATCGCTCCCCGCATGACAAATGCATCTATCCGCCTGGCAATTTCACAAAGTTCCAGCATCACAGATTTACCCCCGCCGCGGTAATTTTCTTGACATTCGCATCATCGACGGTCGCGTAGGTATTCGCACTCGTGCTGGCCTGGGTCCCCATTTTGTCCACCGCCGTCTGCCAGTTCTTCAGCCAGGTTCCGATCCGCCCCAATGCGTCCCCGACCTTCTTCCCCTCGGCCGCATAGTCTCGGCCCGCTTGACCAGAACCGAACTTCCAGCCCTGAACGTCGGCAGTCTTACCGCCGACGTTCGCCGCCGAAGTCTTCAGGTTGTTACCGAGCTTCTGCAGCGCGGTTGGATCTACCGTTACCTGTCCAGTCGCCACGAGAACCCTCCATCCCTACTACTACCCCGCGCTCGTCCCCACCCTGGCCGCAATCCAATGCCACAACCGGGTGCTGTACCTATATGGACGCGGCCGGCCCGCGTTCGGTTCCATCGGATCCGTCGCCCAGGTCGTAGTCGTATCAGCAGAAATCTACTGGGTCAGCGGCTAGTGCCCGATCTTCCCCTGATCGGTCCGCACCCACTCCGAGGACCCGTCGGGATGCCGGTGAAACTCCCATGCGGAGTAATCACCGTCCTTCTCCACCACGGTCACCTGGTCGGCGATGCCGTCGTGGTCCCAGTCGGTCCATACCTGCATGGCCTCGGGGCCGGTGGTGGTGACGGTGTCGAGGGTGCCGTCACCGTCGATGTCCTGGGTCGGGTGGTGTAGTTCGACTTCGCCCAAACCGTCCAGGGAGGAGGATGCGTCGATGCCGGGTAGATCCATGCCCGGGAATTCACCTGAGGTGATCAAGACTCCTCCTGGTCGGGACTCGCGTGGTGACACGGCGGTCGATCGGTGGGTACCGGTCCATAGTGTCATCCGCGAGTCCCGGGCGCAGCCGCCCGCCCTATTTGTTGGGGACAATCACTTTTTCGGAATGATCAGCCACAGCACGAGATAGACGATGAACTGCGGGCCCGGGAGCAGGCAGGACAGGACGAAGAGCAGGCGGACGACGTTGGCGTTCCAGCCGAAGTATTCGGCGATGCCACCGCAGACACCGGCGATCCACTTGTCGTTGTCGGAGCGGGTCAGGCGGCGGGTGGGCGCGGGGGCGGTCATGGTGTTCCCTCTCTGGTGATGAGCTGTACAACATCAACTCTGCCGACGAAAATCGCCGCGCGCATCGGCCACATGCCCCATCCCGACCCTGATTTCCACAGGGCCCGGGCTCAGGGTGCAACCCTGAACACGGCAGACTCTGGCAGGTGAGCACCACTCTGCATGCGCGCGGCCTGTCCGCGGGCCACGGCGAACGCACCCTGTTCGACGACCTCGATTTCACCCTCGCACCGGGTGATGTCATCGGTTTGGTCGGGATGAATGGCGCGGGTAAGTCGACGTTGCTGCGCATGCTCGCGGACCGGCGCACCGCGACGGGCAGCATCACGCTGAGCCCGCCGGACGCCACCGTCGGCTATCTCGCGCAGGAACCCGAGCGCGTCGCGGGTGAGACGGTGTTCGAATTCCTCGGCCGCCGAACGGGTGTCACCGCGGCACAGCAGGCGATGGACGCTGCCGCGGAGAGTTTGGCAGACGGTGGCGAGGACGAATACTCGCCCGCATTGGAGCGCTGGCTGGCACTCGGCGGCGCGGATCTCGACCAGCGCGCACAGGAAGTCGCCGCCGATCTCGGCCTCACGGAGAGCCTGCCGAATGGTCTGGACACTCCGATGACCGGGCTCTCCGGTGGTCAGGCGGCCCGGGCCGGACTCGCGTCGGTGCTGTTGTCCCGCTTCGACATTCTGCTGCTCGACGAGCCGACCAATGATCTGGATCTCGACGGCCTCGCCCGCCTGGAACAGTTCGTGACGGGTGTGCGGGTGCCGCTGATGGTGATCAGTCACGACCGAGAGTTCCTGGCACGCACCGTAAATCGAATTGTCGAACTCGATCTGGCGCAACAGCAGGTCGGGATCTATGACGGCAGTTACGACTCGTATCTGATGGAGCGTGAGATCGCCCGCCAGCACGCCCGCGAGGCCTACGAGGAGTACGCCGACACCAAGGCCGGGCTAGAGGCCCGCGCCCAAATGCAGCGCAACTGGCTCGAACACGGGGTTCGCAATGCTCGACGAAAGGCGCGCGACCCCAAGAAGGTCGATTCCGATAAGGCAGGCCGCAAGATGCGCGCGGAATCCACCGAGAAGCAGGCCGCGAAGGCCCGCCAGACCCAGCGCCGCATCGAACGCCTGGACGTGATCGAGGAGCCGCGCAAGGAGTGGGAGCTGCGCATGTCCATCGCCGCGGCACCGCGCAGCGGCTCGGTGGTCGCCACCTTGTCCAATGCCGCTGTCACCCGAGGAGAATTCACCCTCGGCCCGATCACCACCCAGGTCGACTGGGCCGACCGCATCGTGCTGACCGGCGCCAATGGTTCGGGTAAATCCACACTCCTCGCACTATTGCTCGGAAAGATCCAGCCGGACAACGGAACCGCCACCCTCGGCTCCGGCGTCGAAATCGGCGAGGTCGACCAGGCGCGCGGCTTGTTCCGCGGAAGTGCCGCCCTCGCAGCCACTTTCAGCAACGAAATGCCCGACTGGCCCGACGCCGAAGTCCGCACCCTGCTGGCCAAATTCGGCCTGCGCGGCCCACATGTCCTACGTCCCTGCGAAACCCTCTCCCCCGGCGAACGCACCCGCGCCGCCCTCGCGCTCCTCCAAGCCCGCGGCGTCAACCTACTGGTCCTCGACGAGCCGACCAACCACCTCGACCTACCCGCCATCGAACAACTCGAGCAAGCCATCGAATCCTTCGAAGGCACAATGCTTCTGGTGACCCACGACCGCCGCATGCTCGACTCGATCACCGCCACCAGGCGCTGGCACATCGATAACGGCCGACTCACCGAAAGCTAGGGATTTCCTTCAACGAATTGGCGCCGTAGCGAGCATGGCACTGTGGTGTACTTTCGGGCCACGGCAGGTCGAATCATCCATCGGGCCCGTCGCGAGAGGGCATGGCCTCGATACGGCGTGATCGCCTCCTGGATCCATCACCTCGACTCGATCCGCCACTCGTATCGGGGTTGGATAGCTCGGTATTGACGCAGCGCAGGCGGGCGGAGAGGGGAGATCTAGGTCGGGGGTCGGCCAGCGCGATCAGATCGGCGGCTCGGGCGTAGCCGCGGCGTCTGTGGTGACGTTGGACTTCGACCGTGAGTGCTGCGCGCGAAATACCCAGGCGCAGTGCGGATTCCAGGGTCGCCAATGCTTCGGATCGATGGGCGGTGCGGGCTACGTCGATCGCGGTTCGGGTGGGGTTGGTGGTCACGATGCCGTGGGTCAGTTCGAGTTCGGCCTTGTCGACGTGGTCGCGATGGACGATGAGGCGGCAGGAGCGCGAATCCTGCACGCCCAGTACATGGGTGGGATGGCCGGGCGGTATCGCGAAGCCGTGTAGTTCGGCGGCGGTGTGGTAGGCGGCGATCAGGGTGGGCACCCCCATGGACAGTCGTGCCGCCTCGACGCGGAGCCGGGCGGAGGACGGGGTACTGGCCTCGCGGTAGACGCCGCGGAAGACCTGCACCCACTCACCCCGGTCGAGTAAGGCACGCATCTCCGTGCGGGTGTACTCGCACAGCACCTGCCATGAGGTGAACACCCCGAATTGCTTGTCCCGTACTTCTTCCAGGCCTGGTCTCATGCGCCAACTATCGGCGAAACCGAACCTCGCCCTCGGAGCCCGACCAGGGCGAACAGAAAGTCTGTGGATAACCGGTTCCCTGTGGACAACTCGCCGTCCCACAGCGAACCTTCGAAGCTCGGTAGGCCACCCGAGGCAGCGCGGCACAGATGCGTGCGTGCGGCTGCCATCCCGAGTGCGCAGCTGCTGTGCGCGACGGGGCGAGTGGCTGATCGCGCGACTACACCGCGGCGACGCGCTTGGCCAAGTCGTCGGCCAGTTGCTGGGCCTGTACCAGGTCGGTGGCCTCGACCATGACCCGAACCAGTTGCTCGGTTCCGCTGGGGCGCAACAGGATTCGACCGGAGTCGCCGAGGACGCGTTCGGCTTCCAGTACCGCGTCACGGATTTCGGGGGCGGCGGCGACCAATGCTTTGTCGGTCACCGGGACGTTCACCAGGACCTGGGGCACGGTCTGCAGTACCGATGCCAAATCGCCCAGCGTGCGGCGGGTTCGGGCCATGCGGGCCATCAGTTTCAGGCCGGTGAGGATGCCGTCGCCGGTGGTGCCGTAGTCGGGGAAGACCACGTGGCCGGATTGTTCGCCGCCGAGGTTGTAACCGCCGCGGCGCAGTTCCTCGAGGACGTAGCGGTCGCCGACGGCGGTGGTACGCAAGGTGATTCCGGCTTCGCGCATCGCGATGTGCAGGCCCAGGTTGCTCATGACCGTGGCGACCAGGGTGTTATGGGCGAGCGAGCCGGTTTCGTGCATGTCCAGTGCGAGGATGGCCAGGATCGCGTCGCCGTCGACGATCGCGCCGTCGGCGTCGACGGCCAGGGTGCGGTCGGCGTCGCCGTCGTGGGCGATGCCCAGGTCCGCACCGTGTTCACGGACCGCGCGCTGGATCTGGTCCAGATGTGTCGATCCGCAACCATCGTTGATATTCAGACCATCCGGCTCGGCATTGATCGCGATCACCGTGGCGCCGGCCTCGCGGTAGGCGGCGGGTCCGACCTCGGCGGCCGCGCCGTGCGCGCAGTCGACCACGACGGTCAACCCGGACAGATCCTGCCCGGTCGCCTCGACCAGATGCTCGACGTACCGTTCGTGCGTTCCGGCCACGCTGTACTGATCCGGAATGACCAGTCCGTGGTCCCGGGCGCCCGACGCGTTCACCACCCGGCCGATGGCGGCGCCGACCGGCCGCTGCGGTGTGCCCTGGGCGATCAGCGCCTCGATCCGATCCTCGATCGCGTCATCGAGCTTGTGCCCGCCCGCCGCGAAGATCTTGATCCCGTTGTCCGGCATGGGATTGTGCGACGCCGAGATCATGACGCCGAGGCAGGCGTCGTACAGACCGGTCAGATATGCCACGGCGGGCGTCGGAAGCACCCCCACCGAAAGCACATTCACGCCCGCGGCGGTCAGGCCCGCGGTCACCGCGGCCTCGAGCATTTCGCCGCTGGCGCGTGGATCGCGACCGACCACGGCGAGCGCGCGCTTCTTGCCGCGGCTCAGGATCTGCGCCGCCGCTCCGGAAACCTGTAGTGCCAGTTCCGGACTCAGTGATCCGTTGGCAAGCCCCCGGACTCCGTCGGTGCCGAACAAACGTCCCATACCCTCGCCCATTCATCGGTGGATCCGCGGCGTGCCCGAAGGCGACAGCCCGTGCGGCCGGACAGTGCTCCGCGAATACCTCGAGTTAATACAGCACGAGAGCAGGCGCCCAGCGGTGCTGGAAGCCTGCTCTCGCACAGGTGCCCCGCCGACCGTACCGTCTCCGACACCTCCAGGGTGACGGAAGACGGCGGCCGACGCAGCCAAAATCAGCGCTTCGAGTACTGAGGCGCCTTGCGGGCCTTCTTGAGGCCGTACTTCTTGCGCTCGGTGGCACGCGGGTCACGGGTGAGGAATCCGGCCCGCTTCAGGGCGGGACGGTCATCCGGGGTGACCTCGATGAGCGCACGGGCGATGGCCAGGCGCAGCGCACCGGCCTGGCCCGAGGGGCCGCCGCCGACGAGACGCGCGTGGATGTCGAAGGACTCGGTCCGCTCGACGGTCACCAGCGGGGACTTGACCAGCTGCTGGTGCACCTTGTTCGGGAAGTAGTCCTCGATGGTGCGGCCGTTCAGCACGAAGTTGCCGGTACCCGGCAGCAGGCGCACGCGAACGACGGCCTCCTTGCGTCGACCGACGGTCTGCACCGGGCGGTCGATCACGATCGGGGCGAAGGTGGCGGGCTCGGACTCGTAGCCGTACTCCTCGTCGACGACCTCGACGTTGGCGTCCTCGACGACCGCGTCGTCAGAGTAGTCCTCGTTGAATTCCTCGGGAGCGGTCACTGGGCCACCTGCTTGATCTCGAACGGAATGGGCTGCTGGGCGGCGTGCGGATGCGTCGGGCCCGCGTAGACCTTCAGCTTGCCCGCGATGGCGTTGCCGAGCTTGTTCTTCGGGATCATGCCCTTGACGGCCTTCTCCACGAGACGATCGGGACGCGACTCCAACACCTGACCGACAGTGCGCGACTTGAGGCCGCCCGGGTGTCCGCTGTGGTGGTGGATCAGCTTGTCCGACTTCTTGTTACCGGAGATGGCAACCTTGTCGGCGTTGATGATGATGACGAAGTCGCCGCCATCGAAGTTCGGCGCGTAGGTCGGCTTGGTCTTGCCGCGCAGCAGATTCGCTGCCTGGACGGCGAGACGGCCGAGCACTACGTCAGTGGCGTCGATGACGTACCACTTACGGGTCACGTCACCCGCCTTGGGGCTGTACGTAGGCACAGTGGTTCCCTGTCTGTAGTCGGTGTTGCCAGCCACGGCGTGTGGTCGAGCGAGTTCCCGGCGGCCGGTGGAGACCCGGGGCTCGACGTGCGTTCACACGCCAACGGGCAACGATACCAGCGATGCCCCAGCGGTATGAAACCGGTCAGATCTCGATCGGCGGACCGTGGTCGATGGCGCCGGGCGGGCCGGGCACCACATAGCGGGGGACGTCGACGCTCAGCTGCGCGCACTCCGCTCCGGCGGCGTCGTATCCGGAGTCTTGCGGTTCCGACACCAGGCCCTGGTCGTATCCGCGCGCGGCGGCGATGCCTTCACGCTGTTCATTGGTGACGTATGGGGTCAACGGACAGGAGACCGGCGTCGCACCCGCGACCGAGGCGGCCAGTTCGACCCGGTCGCCACCGGACGGCACGGCCATCGCGGCCAATGCGGCGGCACCGGCGACTGCCTGTGCGCCGAACAACTTGCCCCACCGCTTGCCCTTGCGCGGCTTGTCCTCGTCGTCGTCCGATTCCCGTGGACGCTCATGCCACTCGGAACCTTGTCCCTGCGGAGGTTGGTAGGGACCGCGCGGCCCGAGCGGCGGCACGGGCCCTTGCGGCGGGGGTCCCTGAGGTGCGGGCCCCTGGGAACGCCCCATCACGGTGGTCCGCTGGTCATCGGGATACTGCCCGGGCGGGCGGGTGAATCGACTCCCCAACTCGGCGAGGTTCGGCGGCAGAGCTTCCCGGCTGACGCGAGTGGTCGGCTCCTCACCCGTCGGCTCGGAGGGCTGCACGGTCGGATAGCCGGGCCCGTACTGAACCACCGGCCCATGCGATTGCGCGGCTTCGGGATGCCCCTGCCCTTGCTCCGAACGAACGGGCGGCTGCTCCGGTCGACCCGGCACCTGCTCAGGTCGCCCCTGCAACGCCTCCGCCTGCCGCTGCGCCGACAACGCCTGCGCCTGCGCGGCCTCCACCTGCCGCTGCGCCGAAAGCGCCTGCTGCTGCGCCGATTCGGCCTGCTGCTGCACCGACTCCACCTGCCGCTCCCGCGACACCGGCGACGGCGCGGGCTCGGCATGCCGACCCGCCGACTCGGGCTCCCCGTTCTCGTTATCGGTCACCAGCAGATGGGAGGCGCCGAGCACCAGCGCGTGCATCGGGTGATCGGCCACGTGCAACCGGTGTCCGAGATGGTTCTGGAAGGCCAGCCGCAATGCGTCGTTGAAGCAGACATTGCCCGAAAGCAGCACCGTCGAGGTGTCCGCGCCGATCGAGCGGGCCGCGGCCATCACCTCGATCACCACATTGTCGGCCGACCGCGCATCGCGCATGGCCTCGGCGGTCACCGGCACGTCGACGGATTCGGTCGGCTGCTCATCGTCCCCGTGCACCGCGACCACGAGCACGGTCCGCCCGTCGGAGTACACCCCGGTCGCGCCGATGCCGCGCGGATTGCGCTCATCCGGCGAGCGCACCAGCCCCAGCGCGCGCACGTAGCCGGACAGCGCGACGCTCTCCGGCAGCGGCTCCACCGTGACGTCCAGCCGTTCCACCAACTCGACGTATACATCGACCTTCGCGTCGGGCCAGCCGTCCGGGAAGGGCAGGGCCACCAGATCCGGCTTACCGCGCAGATATTTGCCGATGGCCGCGAGCGGGTTGTACATGCGGGCCCGGAACACCAGTTCGGCGGGCCACGTCGCACCGGCCACCACGATCTGCGGATGTCCGAGGATGTCGCGCACATCGGCGATCGCCATCCCCAGGTCCGGCCGCTGCCGTTCCACACCGGCGGTATGCAGCCGGCCCGATGAATCCGCCAGCAGATATGCGGGCGGCGTATATGTTCCTTCTACCTGTACCGGGCGGATCGGTGTCCCACCGCCGCCTGCGGCAACGGACACCACATCCCATCCGAGATGTACTGCCCCAACTCGCACCGTCACAGGCATAAGTGTGCCTGCTGTGCGACGGACATGCTCACCGCATCCGGATAGACCCCCGATGAGTAGCGGCTCACGCGGTGGACTTTCGCAGCCGCAGGCGGCGCCAGGTGATGAACGCGAGCACCGCGGTAATCGCGACGAGCAGGGCGACATCGAGATACCAGATACCCGGCTCGTGTTTCCACAGCGCATCGGGTTGCGCGTTGGCGAACAGTGTCCGAATATCTACCGTCGACGCACCGGCCGCATATCCCCAGCGCGACGGGAACAGCCACGAGATCTGCTCGAGCACGACCCGATTGGTCACCGGGATCAGACCGCCCGCCATCACCAGCTGGACCATGATCATCACCACGAGCATCGGCATCACCTGCTCGTTCGACTTCGCCAGGCTCGAAAGCAGCAGGCCGAAGACCACACAGCAGACCGCGGTCAAGGCGATATCGAGATACAGCTCGGCCGGTCCGTTCGGGATCACCGAACCTTCGAGCGGCGGCTTCTTGCCGACCAGCGTGATCCCCACCAGCACCGCTGCCTGCAGGAACGCGGTAATGCTGAACACGGCGATCTTGGCAAGCAGATAGGCCGACGGCAGCAACCCGACCGCGCGCTCGCGATAGAAGATGGTGCGCTCGCCGACCAGATCGCGCACGGTGAGCGTGGAACCCATGAAGCAGGCGCCCAGAATCAACACCACCAGCAGCTGCTGTGTCTCGCCGCCGCCGGAGGGGACGAAGAGTGTCTCGTTGCCGCTCTGCACCTGCTCCAGCGGACCCGATTGGAAACCATTACTGCCCGGCACCACCAGTGACAACGCACCGAGGATGAACGGCAGGATCACCAGGAACGCGAGGTAGCCGCGATCCGCGAAGATCAACCGCACCTGCCGCCGCGCCAAGGTGGAGAACTGTTTGCCGCGCCCGGACTGCGGTGGACTGCCCGCCGATCCCGGCCGCGGCGGCGCGGGCGGTGGCGGCGGTGGCGCGAACGCCTGCCTGGACCGATACGCGGCGAACGCCTGATCCGGGTTGGCGGCCACTCGACCGAAGATCTCGGCCCAGTCGCTGGTGCCCATGGCCGCGCCGACGCTGGCCGGATGTCCGCAGAAGGCCGTCTTGCCGCCAGGGGCGAGCAGCAGCACCTGATCGCACATGTCAAGGCAAGCCACCGAATGGGTTACGACAATGACGGTGCGCCCGGCATCGGCCAGTTCGCGCAGCATCACCATCACCTGACGGTCCAGCGCCGGATCCAGACCCGAGGTCGGCTCGTCCAGGATCAGCAGCGACGGACCGGTGAGCAGTTCCAGTGCCACCGACGCGCGCTTGCGCTGACCGCCGGAGAGCCGGTCGACCCTGGTGTCGGCGTGTTCGGTGAGCGAAAGTTCTTTCAGCACACCGTCGATCACCTTCTGCCGGTCGGCCTTCGAGTTGTCCGGCGGCAGCCGCAGTTCGGCGGCATAGCCGAGGGCCTGGCGCACGGTCAGCTGACGGTGCAGCACATCGTCCTGCGGCACCATGCCGATGCGGGAGCGCAGCGCCTCGTATTCGGCGTGCAGGTTGCGGCCCTCGAAGGTGACCACACCGCCGGAGGGGTGGGTGGTGCCCGCGATCAATTTCGACAGCGTCGACTTGCCCGCGCCCGACGGACCGATGAGCGCGGTGAGCGTGCCCCGCCCCGCCTGCATATTGACATCGACGAGCAGCTGCTTATTGCCCTCGACGGTGAAGCCGACGCCGTGCACGTGCAGGCCCTGTTCGGCGACCGGCTTCTGCCGATGCACCAAAGTGCCCTGCTGGACGACGAAGTCGATATTGCCGATGGTGATGATGTCGCGCTCGCGCAGCACCGTGCGCTGCTCGCGATGACCGTTGACGAAGGTGCCGTTGGCCGAGCCCAGGTCCTCGATGGTCAGGCCCTCGGAGGCCGCGACCAGGCGGGCGTGCTTGCGCGAGGCCAGCGGATCGTTGACGACGATCTGGTTGTCGGAGGTGCGACCGATACCGAGTCCGCCGGGCGGCAGGCGGTCGGCCCTGGCGACCGGGGCGGTGGACGGACGCGAGCGGACCGGCGGCAGCATCGAGGTATCGGCCTTGAAGGTCATATTGACGTTCGGCTGCTGCGGCTGGGCGGGCGGTGGTTGCTGGGGTTGCGGCTGCGAAGGCGGCTGTGGGTGTTCCGGCCGTTGCTGTTGCGGACGCTGCTGGGACGGTGGTGGTGTCTGCGGTGTCCGTCGCGGATGCTGATACCCCGGCGGCACCGACGACTGCTGCTGCGACGCGGGCGGCTGCGCAATCGGAGCGCGCGGCCGCGACGACTGCGCCGCGGGCAGCAGATGCAGTAGCGGACCACTGATCGCATCACCGAGACGCACCTGCGTCGGCCGGGTGATCGGCACCGGCTGACTCAATCGTCGAGCATCCACGAAAACGCCGTTGGTGCTGCCATTGTCGGTGAGTACCCAGCTGTTCCCCTGCCAGGCGAGCGTCGCGTGCACTCGCGAGACCAGCGGGCTGTCCACGAACAGCGTCACTTCCGGTGCGCGGCCCATCGTGACCTGTTGATTCGAATCGAAGACCCGTTCGGTTCCATCATGGCGCACGGTGATGGTCTGCGCCCCCGGTGAAGACATGCAGCGGATACTATTCCATCACCCGGACTTCGGCGGTGCCCCCGATGCGCCTATTGCCCCGATCCGGCGACCGTTATGAACGCGCTACCGGCCGACTAGGGGGAGCCTTGCCGAAACTCCGAGCGACCGCAGTCATTGCCGCAGCGCTATGCGTAATCGTAATGTTGGCGGGCTGTACTCGTGCGGTGAGCGGTCGAGCGGTTTCGGTGTACGACGATCCGTTCAAGGTCGCCGGACTGCCCACCACGAGCGGTCCGAGCGGACCGCGCCCCGGCGTCCCCGATACCTCGCTCACCGCGATCAACGGCGACAGCGGTGAGGTGGACGCCTTGGCGCTCAATGCGATCGAGGATATTCAGACCTATTGGCGCGCCGAATACAGCAAGGACTTCGACGGCGAGTTCAAACCGGTCGACAAGCTGATCTCCTGGAGCGCGAAGGCGCCGCGCAGTCAGGCGCTCGAATTCTGCAAGGAATCCACCTATCACCTGGTGAACGCCGCCTACTGCCGACTGGACAACTCCATCGGCTGGGACCGGTCGGTGCTGTTGCCGACGATCGAGGACACCTTCGGCAAGATGGCGGTGATCATGGTGCTGGCCCATGAATACGGGCACGCCATCCAAACGCTGGCCAAAATCGTGCAGACGAAGGATCCGGTGATCGTCAAGGAACAGCAGGCGGACTGTTTCTCGGGTGCGTTCATTCGTCATGTGGCCGAAGGCAAATCGAAACACTTCACCATCAACACCTCCGACGGCCTGAACTCGGTGCTGGCCGCGACGGTCGCGATTCGGGATTCCAATCCCGATGATCCCGAGAGTGTGCACGGTTCGGCATTCGAGCGCGTCACGGCCGTGCAGATCGGCTTCACCGACGGGCCGAAGGCCTGCAAGGCCATTGATATGAACGAGATCTCGCGCCGCCGCGGCAATTTGCCGCAGAGCTTCAGGGACGATCCCGGCCACGGTGAGAATCCGATCGATAAGGACAGCCTGATCGAGCTCAGCAAGGCCCTCGCCGCGATCCTGCCGCTTAAACAAGAGCCGACCTACGACTACTCCGGCGCGAAGATCGACTGCAAGAACGGCATCGCCACCCCGCCGGTTTCCTATTGTCCCGCCAAGAACACCATCGCGACCGATGTGCCCGCACTCGCCCAGCGCGGCACCTCCAATGCCGACGACAAAGATCCGTTGCCGCTCAAGGTAACCGGCGACTACAACGGGTACGTCGTGTTCATCTCGCGCTACACCCTTGCCGTGCAGCAGAGCAACGGCCAGAAGCTCATCGGCGCGAAGACCGGACTGCGCGCGGCCTGTCTGTCGGGTGTGGTCACCGGCAAGCTCGCGCAACCAGGTCGGACCCAGTCGCAGGGCGATATCGTCTTGGCCGCAGGCGATCTCGACGAGGCGGTCTCCGGACTGTTGGCCGACGGGCTCGCGGCCAGCGATGCCGAGGGCAAGACCGTGCCGAGCGGGTTCTCCCGGGTCGACGCGTTCCGCGCCGGGGTGCTCAATGGCGAGCACACCTGCACCTCGCGGTATTCCTAACCGAACGGCGGCGGGGCGGCGGGCTCGTACCGCAGCACCCGGTTGCCGATCATGACCTCGGTGCCCGGCATCAGCACCATCGGCTGGTGGGGTGTCAGGCGGATCCAATCGCGGTAACCGGGCAGTCGGGTGCGGGTGCCGTTGGTGGAACCCCGATCCACCAGGGACACATCCCAATTCACCAGCAGGACCTCGGCGTGCGCGCGGGACATGCCGCCGGAGGAGTCCTCGACCTTCAGCGGCACCATGCCGCGGCGCGCCTGTTCGGAATGCTCCGGATCGCGACCGAGGACCGCATCCGCGGCCAGCATGTAGGTCATGCCGTCATCGAGGACCAGCATGCCGAGCGGCGGGCGAACCACCTCGATCAACTGCTGCGTCTGATCCACCGGCATCCCGCACACCGTGCAGAAGGCCGAGCGCGGATCGCTGGGATGTGCTCGCGCGCACTTGAATCCCATCACCTTGACCGTCAGCGCGGTGGCCTTGGCCGTGGCCTCGAGCCGACGCTGCAGATCCGGATCGGGACGCGGGGCCGGGTTGGTGCCGCCCATCTGGGTCGGCGCCTGATGCGGGTCGACCGATTGCTGGTCCTGGACCGAATCGAGCATCGCGGTCGAGGCCCGGGTCTCGGTCAGCTGCAGTTCGGGTTCCGGGCGCTGGGTCGGGCCGGAATCGATGCGGGCGGTCCGCGGCGGCGGTCGATGCGCGGCCTCGGATGGCGCCGATGCGAACCTGCCGCGCACCGCGTCGGACCAGACGATCGCGCCGCCCGCCTGCGCTATCCCCTCCACCAGCCAGCCGATCCCCCGCTCGGCGGGCAGCTCTGGAATGCGGCCGTTGGGGTCGTCGACGTATAACGCGACCGCCCGCGCGGGCACCGTCGCCACCCGATCCACCGTGAAGGCGGCATCGCTGCCCCGGTAGCGCTCGAGCGCCGAGTCACCGGCCAGCACCGCGGTGATCGCGCCGTGCAGGAAGATCGCCACCCCGCCGGTCTCGGCCGCGGACAGGATGCCGAGATCGATCGGCTCGCCGGGACTGATCTGCTCGGCATGTTTCATGAGCCAGCGGGTTGCAGCGCGCGCGACCAGCGCGCCAGGGCCGTCGGGCTGCTGTTCGGCGGCCTCGCGGACGAGTTCGGCCAGTGATTCCAGTGCGACGACGGCGGGTGAATCCGGAGTCAGTCGCGCCCGCCCGCGATGCGCGACGAGCACCACCGCGCCCGCGACCCGGGCGACGGCGTGATTTCCGGCGACAACCTCAACCTGCCGATCCTTCAACGCTATCGGCCTCCTATGGATAGGCATCGCAGGGTTGTCGTCACACACCCAAGGGTATTGCAATCCACACCTCATAGGCCCCCCTGCCCGGCGTCCGTCCGGTAACTTCAGATGCACAACGGGAGGACAAGGGGTCTGTCATGGTCAGGACTTCGCGTATCGCGTTTGCCGTGGCTTGCATCGCCTTGGCAGGGGTGCTGGCCGGATGCAGCGGCGTCCAGGGCACGCCGCTGGCGGCGGAACAGGACGTGCGCAAACTGGAGGTCGGCACCTATCCGGTCGATCGGCACACCTACGACCAGTCCGCGGGCTCGAACGGGGCACTGCTCGAGGGCATGCGCATGTCCGAGGCCGTGGTCGGGACCACGAAGATCGACCCGTCGCTCAATTACGGACGCGAAGGCAAGGTTCTCAGCAGCATCGACGATGCCGTCGAGCATGTCGCATCCGCGTCCAGGCCGGTGCTGGTGAACCGCAACTTCCTCACCGGATATGCCAGCAGCGGATCGGATAAGCCCGATCCGGCCGGTCAAACCCGGCCGTCGGCCGACACCACCGCGATCACCAATGTCGTATTCCGGTTCCCGGACGAGGCCACCGCGAAAATCGCCGCCCGCGAACTCGAAGATGCCGATATCAACATCTCCCCCGACAACCGCAAATTGCCGTCGAACAAATACCCGGATGCCTATATCCATTGGCGCCCCGGCATCGCCAATATCGGAACCTTCATGGCGCACAAGGAGTTCGTCATCTCGCTGTTCGTCGGACGCCCGCGCGCGGACGGTCCGGACCTGCTGAACTGGGTCGAGAAGACGCTCGACGCCCAGGTGCCCGCGCTGGACAAATTCCAGGCCACACCGAAGGACCAGTTGAACAACCTGAAGGTCGATCCGGAGGGCATGCTCGCGCGCGTGGTGGTCGCCGATCGTCGCGGTCACAGCCCGAATGCCGATAACTTCGCGGTCTACGGACCCAGTTATTTCGTCCAATCGGCCGAGGACCAGACCAAGACCCAGAAGCTGGTGGACGAGGTCGGGGTGGAGCGATTCGCCGTCGTCGACAACGGTTCGGTCACCCGGGTCCGCGACTATCCGGCCGCGCAGAAGTTCATCGAGGGACTGATGGCCGAGGTGCGCGACACCTTCGACCCGCTCGACGCCCCCAAGGATGTGCCGGGCGCGAAATGCTTGCAGCTCAATAGCAAAGGCGATCCGGACCGGCAGTACAAATACCGCTGCTACGTGGCGTACAAGCGGTATGTCGGTGTGGTCACCAGTGATAGGGAGCCGGATGTGCGGCAGAAGGTGAGCGCGCAGTACGCGCTGTTGGCCAACAGCTTCTGACACAGCGCGTCCAACTCGGTCTCGACTTCACCGCGACCGTCATCGACGACCTCAAACCGTTCGTGCCGTTCGCAACTAATTCGCAGGTTCGGAAGCAGTGCTTCTGGAAAAGCTGATACCGGTGCGCGAGGCCAGGTGAAGTAGGATCCGCCCGGAGGAACGCGAACGGACGGGTGGGACGCGTGAGAGCCGACGGGAAATCGAAACTTCGAACAGCATCGATCGCCACGACATTGGCGATGCTCGTTGGGGGCTGCGCCACCGAGGTTTCCGGTCACGCCGGACCCGGCATGACCACGGTGGATCCGAAGAGTCTCAATATCGGGCCGTATCCGTCCGCGCCGCAGGACTACACCATCGACGGCTTCGAAAAGGACGATGTCTTCCGCATCGAATCCCGGCGCATGCTGAGTTATTTGGTGCTGCCCTACGACGTCGACAGCGACGTCGGCCATCTCGTCGACACCCGTCTGGTCGAGGCGACCACCTCGATCTTCGACGACGGGTTGATCGGCGTGCTGCCCGGGCAGTACCTGCCGGTCGTCGAGCGCAACCATTTGATCGCCGGGGTGTACACCCAGCGGTCCAACGACAGTCTGCGCAGCATCAAGAATCTGGCCATCTCGATACTTCGCTTCCCGTCGGATGCCGCGGCACGAACGGCGGCAATGGAACTCGATCAGACAACCGATCAGTTCAAGCCGGGGCGGCACCCGGTATCGATCGACGGCTATCCAGATATCCGGGCCTCGTCGGACAACGATAAGAAGGGCTACGTCTTCCTCGCGCACGGTCCGTTCGTTCTGCTCAGCATGGTCACCATGCCGGAATCGGACCCGAAAGCACTTGGGACGCAATTCAAGAAGATGCTGGACCTGCAGCTCCCCAAGCTGGACAGCCTGGTTCCGACACCGGTGGACGACATCCTCGACCTGCCGCTGAACCCCGACGGGATCATGCGGCGCACGCTGCCGCCGACGCAGGAGACGCGGGAGTACGCGCGGGACAAATACGTCGGCGTCTATGAGGGCATCGGGCAGCTGCACTTCGAGCGCAACGGCCCCGATCTGAAGCGGACGCTGCAGGAAGCCGGTACCGACCTCGTCGCACAGAATCAGTCGATTCTCTATCGCACCCGTGACCTCGCGGCCGCGTTCCGGCTGCAGAACGCGTTGGCGAAGCTGGGCAAGGATGACGAGACGATCAGCAGCCCAACGGGTCTCGCGGACGCGCGCTGCCTGAAGCTGGACGAATCGGAACCGATCTTTCACAGCCGATATCTGTGCATCCTCGTGCACGAACGCTACGTCGCGGTGCTCGGTTCCGGCGGGCAGGGCATCGGGCAATTCGACCCGGCGCTGTACCAGGCAACCGCCGCACAGTATTCGATCCTGGCCGAGACCCAGTGAGCGCACCGATGAACCTTCGATACCGAAACGGCTTGTTCTGCCTCGGAATAGTCGCCGCACTCGCGATGACCGCGGCCTGCGGCGGATCCGACGACCCCGCCCCCACGGTGGATGTGTCGAAGCTGGAGGCCGGAAACTACCCGACCACGCCGCGCGATATCGATAAGCAGCGGAGCACCGAAACCGGTGCGGTACAGGAGTCCATCCGGCTGGCCGAATTCGTGCCGCTGATGATGGACCTGGACAATCGCCTGATCTACAACCACCGCCCCTTCTACTTACATCCGTTCACTCCGCAGAATCCGCCGCGAAACGGCTGGCTCGGCGGATCCGTCGACAACTTCTCCCAGGCGGCACCCGGCCTGGTCGCGGGTTGGACCACGTCCGGACATCGGCGGAAGGACAATTCGCTCGGGCTGAATATCGACCTCACGCTCCTGCGGTTCTCGAACCACGCGCAGGCGAAGACCGCCATGGACGTGTTCTCCAACGAGAAGAACGACAAATACTCCAGAAAAGGGCAATTGGCGATTCCCGGCTACCCGAACGCCAAATCCGCACTGAGCCAATACGATGCCGTCCAAACCTGGCTCGCACAGGACGACTACCTGCTCTACACCTACGTCGGCAACGGTCTCGCGACCCCACCGGATCCGGCCCCGCTGATCGACTTCACCAAGAAGCTCTTCGACAAACAATTCGAACTGCTGAAGGGCTACACCCCGACACCCTCCGACAAGGTCGCACAGGAACCCGCCGACATCGACGGCCTCGTCTCCCGCACCCTGCCGAACCAACCGTCGGCGGGGTACGCCGACATCACCGGCGCCTACACCCCACACGCCGCCCTGCACCTCGAGGAACGTCCCGACATCACCAAGCGCGCATTCGACGACGCCGAGGTCGACCTGATCGCCCACAGCGACTCCTCGATCTACCGCACCGCCGACCCCGCCGCCGCAAGCAGACTCACCGCCAGCTTCCTCGACCAACTCACCGGCCTCTTCGAAACCGCCGACAGCCCACCCGGCCTACCCACCGCCAAATGCTCGAAGAAGCTCGACAACGACGCGACCAAGTCCCGCAGCCTCGTCGAATTCATCTGCTACCTCCCGTATGACCGCTACGTAGCCACCATCACCGCCAACCAGCGCCAAGACCTCGACCAGAAGCTCGCGGCACAGTACAAGCTGCTGGCCTACGGCAGTTAGCCTTCGACCGGCAAACTTGCCCCCGGTGCTGACGGCTTGCGTCGAGTAGGATCCCGCGGGAAGTATGCGAATGGGGAGAGGGAACGGGGGAAGTATGAGGTTCAGAGGCGGATTCGTGGCGCTGCTCGCCACGATGAGCGTGGCGAGCGCGAGTTGTGCTGGGAGTGTGACGGGGCATCCGGGTCCGGGCCTGACGCCTGTGAATCTGGCGACTTTGAAGACCGGGGTATACCCGACCGAACCGACCGAATACGCCCCGGACGTCAGCAGCGCCAGTGATATCCGCGCGCTCGAGGCCCAACGGATGCTCAACTATCTTGTCCATCCGTTCGAGATCGATGGCGATATCACCG
Organism: Nocardia nepalensis; assembly: GCF_048910785.1. Lineage (NCBI taxonomy): Bacteria > Bacillati > Actinomycetota > Actinomycetes > Mycobacteriales > Nocardiaceae > Nocardia > Nocardia nepalensis. Next base: position 323,020 of record NZ_JBKBET010000040.1, read on the forward strand.
ATGTCGGCAATCTGAAGTTCATGTATGACGCCGATTCAATGGTCGGCCAGAGCTACATCCCGGAGAAGTACCGTCCCGTCGCGGTCGATAACAACCTCATTGCGGGTGTGTACATTTCGGCGATCAACTCCGATCTCCGAAGCCGGAAGAAGCTGATCGTTTCGGTGCTCCGTTTCCCCACCGACGCGGCGGCTCGACAGGCCGCCGACCAGTTCGATCAGATCACCAATAGCCAACCGGATCGCCATCCCGTTCCGATCGCCGGACACGCAGATGCCCGCGCGTCCTCGGCCGACGATCTGGCCGCCGTCTCGTTCCTGCCCCACGGTCCGTATGTGATTCTGACGAATGCCGGTGTGCCGCAACCGAATCAAGGAACGCTATCCACGGTGCTCGGCAAGACCATCGATCGGCAGATCGAGCAGTTGGACAAACAGCAGCCGACGCCGCTCGATGATGTGCTGGATGTTCCGCTCGACCCGGACGGCATCATGCGACTGGCGATCCCGAAGGCGCCGGATTTCACCGATCCGTTCTACACCGACGACGATTTCGGCGCGTTGCAGCCGGCGGGCGAGTTGCATTTCGAGCGGAATCCGAGCGAGGTCGCGAAGGCGTTCCAAGAAAGCGGAGTCGACTTGGTCGGACGCCGGGGTGGAATCGTCTACCGCGCACGCGATCTGGCCGCCGCATTCCACCTCCAATCGGTGCTGACCAAGACCGGAAAGAACGATGAGGTGCTCGATCCGCCACCCGGCCTTTCCGATGTCCAGTGCATCAAGCTCGACAGCACCGATGACCTCAGGAAGTTCGACCAATTGTGCGCAGTGGTTTACGGACGGTATGTCGCAGTTGTGGTCTCGAAGGCGCCGCTGTCGGCACGTGTCGACAAGTCGCTGTACATACGCGCCGCGGCGCAGTATGCGGTGCTGGCGAAGGGAGCGTGAGCCGACTATGCGAACTCGCTACCTGTGCATAGTGCTCGCCGCAACCATCGGCGCATTGGCCGCGTGCGGCAGCGATGATCACGACGCAAACCCCTCCATCGATGTCGCCACCCTCGATGCCGGCAATTACTCGACTGTGCCACGGGACCTCGAAGCATCTCGGACGAATCTGTCCGGACCGAGGCTCGAAGCCGCCCGACTCGGCAATGTGCTGCCGCTTGCCGCGGACGTCGACGGAAGACTGGCGTTCAAGCCGACCATTTACTGGGAACGACGTTTGACTCCTGCCGATCCGGCAGAGCTGCCCTCGGTGGACAAGAAGGACTTCAACGACCTGACCCCCGGACTTGTCGCGGGCTGGTACACCCGCGGGCAGCGTCGCGATTCCTGGGGTCTCGGTAGCGCTTTGGGTATGTACGCGCTGCGCTTCCAGGACACCGCACAGGCCACCGCGGCAGCCACCCGAATCGCCGACCGACAGCAAGAGAAGGTGCCCGGCGAACCCATCGCGATTCCCGGTTTCCCTGCGGCCCGGGCCAAGTGGGCATCGAGCAGGCGGTATCTCGACGCGCAACTGATCCAGGACTCGATCTTGTTACTCGTTCGCATCGAGGACCCGGTGACCGAACCCGCCGACACCGCAAAGCTCACCGACTTGGCACAGCGGGCCTTCAGTAAGCAGATCGAAGGGCTGAAGGGCTACACCCCGACGCCGATCGACCAACTCCAGTCGCTCCCCCTCGACGTCGACGGCCTACTCAGCAGGACATTGCTGATGGAGAACCCGGACCGCAATGACGGTGATCTGTCGATGGCGCTGTCGAAGCACGCCGCGTTGCACACCGAGTACTACCCGAATCTCGCCAAAGCCGCATTCGAGGACGCCGGTGTCGATCTGGTCACCTTCTCCGACGACCGGGTGTATCGCACCCGCGATAGCAACAGCGCGGAGCGCTTGATCGCGGCCTTCATCGATCAGGAATCCAAGGCATACAAGGCAATCGATCCGCCCCCGCACATGCCCGGCGTGAAATGCTTCGACATCAAAGACCCGAAGGGGAATACCGGCCGCTATCCGCCGGTCTGCTACCTCGCATACGACCGCTACGTGGCGCGGATCGAGAACAAGAATGTGCAGCAGCTCTATCAGGAAGCTGCCGCGCAATACAAGCTGCTGGCGCACGGACGATAGCTAGAGGGTCGGACATGGGTGCAGTACGATCCGCCGCGAGAACCACGCGAACAAAGGGGAGGATATGAAGCTCGCGGTGAAATCTGCGCCTGGTCGAATTGCATGGGTGCTGCTCAGCGCCGCAGCGCTGACGATCGGCGGTTCCGCCTGCGGCACAGAGGTGTCCGGAACACCGGTTCGCGTCGAGTCCGACCTGTCGAAGCTCGATGTCGGCAACTACCAGGCAAAACCGCGCGTGATCGGTAATGCCAAGAGCGACAAGCAAGCTCGCGCGCGCGAGGCGCAGCGGCTGGCGGATTTCGTGGCATTGCCCTACGAGGCCGACCCCACCTACGTCGAGGACGCGTGGACGCTGCGCTCGCATATCGTGCTCAACCGAAAGACTTTGGGAAATCTCGTCATCAACGACACGTTCGATGATGTGGCCAAGGACCTGACCGCAGGTTGGGTGAACGCCTGGTCGACCGGCGGCGGGCAGGAAGACAAGCGGCGGACCATGAATATCGCGGTTCTGTTGTTTCCCGACGCCCAGACCGCAAAAACCGTGGGCCCGACGCTAGAGCACGACGACTTCACCTACAACCGAGACAATCAGCCGGTTCCGATCACCAAGCATCCGAACACAACCGCGCACTGGCGACCGGATATCTCCTCGATCGGCTCGTGGACGGTGCACGACCGGTATGTCATCTTCATCAAGGTCGTCGACGACACTTCGGCGCCCGATCTTCCTGCGTTGACCTCACAGGTAGAGCGGATGCTCGACGCGCAGATCCCCTTGCTCGACAAATTCCACCCGACACCGGCGGGCGAACTCCAGCACATTCCGTTGGATCCTCCTGGGCTCCTGGGGCGGACCCTGCCGAGCAATCCCGAGTCGCCGCTGCGAGGCGAGCCGGACGGCCTCTATGAGGGCCGGGGAGCAGTAAGCCTATTGAAGGCAGCGCCGACTTCGATGACAACACTCGAGAAGGGTGGGGTCGATCTGGTCTCGTTCGGCGACGCGGTGGTATTTCAGAGTAGGTCCGGCAAGGACGCGGACGTCCTGTGGCAGGAGTGGCAGCCGTCCAAGCATCTGGATCCGAACGAGAAAATAGTGAACGCCCCGTCCGGACTGGGTGACCGCATCGAGTGCTACGCGGATACGGCCGGGTCCGGCGAGAATCAGACCGTAGTCATGAATATCTGCGTCTTTCAGGTCGACCGATACGTGGTGCAGGCCTTCGCGAAGCAACTCCAGGACCTCCATCAGAAGGTCTCCGCGCAGTACGCACTACTCACGAGCAGATGAGATGTGAGTCGAATACCCAGTGGCGACTTGCTAGATTTTCCCCGGAGGCTCGCATGTCCGGGCGTTCGACATCGTTGAGGAGGACCGAATGGCGTTGCGGCCCGGCGCAATCGTTGGCGGCTACCGGGTGCTGCAGATTCTCGGCAGCGGCGGCATGGGCACTGTGTACCTGGCGCAGAATCCCATCCTTCCCCGCCGTGACGCCCTGAAGGTCCTCAGCGCCGATCTGTCCACCGACGACGAATTCCGTGCGCGGTTCGAGCGCGAGGCGAATCTCGCTGCCGGACTCGATCATCCGAATATCGTCGCGGTCTACAACCGTGGCGAGGAGGCCGGTCAGCTCTGGATTGCCATGCAGTACGTCGATGGCGTCGATGCCGCAGACGAGGCCAAGAAGGGCCCGACGGTGATGACCCCGCAACGAGCGCTGCGGATCGTCTCCGAGGTCGGCAAGGGCCTCGATTACGCCCATCGGCGCGGGCTGCTGCACCGCGATGTGAAGCCAGCCAACTTCTTGCTCTCCGCTGCCGAAGAGGGTGACGAGGAGCGCGTACTGCTGACCGACTTCGGCGTCGCGAAGTCCGCCGAGGACGGCCAAGACCTCACGGCGACCGGCAATTTCATGGCCACGGTCGCCTATGCACCGCCTGAGCAACTGGTCGGCACCAGCCTGGACAACCGTGCCGACATCTATAGCCTCGGCTGCTCGTTCTTCAAGCTGTTGACCGGGCAGAACCCGTATCCGTCGACCATGCCTGCCGTGGTCATGATGGGGCACCTGCATGAGCCACCGCCGAAGCTGAGCGCGGTCCGGCCCGGTCTGCCCGCCGCACTCGACGCGGTGATCGAGAAGGTGATGGCCAAGGACCCGGCACAGCGCTACAGCACCTGCCGCGAGTTCACCCAGGCGGCAGAGGCCGCACTGTACGGGACCCAGTTCCGGGCTCCCGACACCGGGTATGTGACCGACGCTCGCATGCCCATCTCCGGGTACAGCACAAATCCCAGCACCCCAATCCCCACGCATGGCACGGATCCCCGCACGCCGGTCGCCGCATACAACGCGCATCCGAACACCGGATACTCACAGGGGTACGGGGAAAACACTGATCAGAGCCTGGTGGCAACCATGCGAAATGGCGGCGCGGAGAAACGATCCGGCGCCCGCAGGTTTCTCATTCCCGCGATCATCGCCCTGGTGGTCGCCACCGCTGTCGCCGCAGGCACATTTTTCCTCACCAATCGGGATAGCGGCAGCGGCGCCGGCGACAATCGGGACAAACTGGCCGACGTACGCAGCAGCCATCCGCAATTCGACGGTAAGACCGTCACCGCGTTCAACTTCGGCAATGCGACCCTCTCGGTCGCACTGAATCCCAGCGCCCAGTCAAAGTTCCTGCAGGACATCGGGTTCAGGTACAGCACGAAATACAAGGCCGTCGGGGAGGAGAAGTCCCCACGGCCGCTCTCGGTCAATACCTACTCGACCGACATCGATACCGAGGTCGTCATCATCCTGCGGTCCGACAGCGAGGCAGGCAACGGCGGCCTGCGTGGATTGCCGTACGGCATCTTGAACAGCTCCGCCAAGCTGGTGGTCGTCGATGACCCGGCGACCGTCCAAGCCTTCCAGGTCTGGACAGACCAGTCCACGAATGTGTTGATCGACAAGATGGTCCCAACCATCGCCAAGGTCGTCACGAAGTAGCCCAGTTCGTCTCGCCCACTTCCGATCCGCTGGTAGACGCGACGCAGCGCGGTTCGGTAGGGTGTTCGCAGCCAGCCCACTCGCCAGTTCAGGTGGTAGCGAGCAAAGGGGGAAGGAGGGGACCGCTGGCACAGCGACCGACGCGGCGGCACCGCGGTACGAGACGTCCGGGGGGATCTCATCCAGGCTTCCGTCCACGGTGTAGCCATTCGAGACCGCGCTGGCGACGAGACGCTATGAAGCCCACCAGGTTTTCCCGAACTGGATGGAACCGAACGAGCCCATGACGCGTCCAACCATATGAACAGGTCAGCTGGCACCTGCAACGTTGACCATCAGTAGAAACAGGAGGAGCCGCAATGGCTACAGCAGGGCATCTTGAAGCTAGTCCCGAGTTGATCGCCCAGAAGGCGAAGGAGTTCAAGGAGCAGCACAACAGCCTGATGCAGGCCATTCGTACGCTGAAGGCCGATGAGGACAATGTTACGAATGGTGCCAACTGGCAGGGTCAGGCCCGCGACGCCTTCAACTCGTTCATGGAGCGCTACTACTACCAGGCCGACAAGCTCAACGACAAGCTGATGGAGACCTCGGAGAAGCTGATCAAGGCCGGGTCCTCGTTCGAGAGCCAAGACACCGACTTCGCCCAGCAGGTTCAGGCCCAGGTTTCCAGCCTCGACCTGCCCGCGGTTTAGACCCAGATACGCGCAACTTAAGGAGCCTGAACAATGGCTGGATCGCAGAATATCTCCGCTAACTTCGAAGGTGTAGCGGATGGAGCCCGGCAGATCATCAAGCGTGCCGAAGGCATTCGCGATGAGCTCGAGGCCTTCCACAAGAAGGTCGAGGAGTTCGTCGCCACCAGTTGGAAGGGTGCGACGAACGACTCGTTCGCCGAATTCCAGCGTAGTTGGAATCAGCACGTCACCCAGCTGAACACGACGCTGCACGGCGCGGCTCAGCTTGTCGACAAGGGCAACTCCGAGCTTCAGGGCACGGATACCGCTCTCGCCGGGCTCTTCTGAGAGACCTCAGACCATTCGTGCCCCCGGCAGCTTGTCGGGGGCACGAATGTTTGTGCGGGACAACCGAACAGGTAACGCGTCGCGCGAAACGGCTCGATGTCTTACTGAGAGAACGGTTTACGGCGCGACCTGGATGGACCCCGCGAAGTGTTCGCAGGTCTGGGCGATCGACTGCCAGTCTCCGATGTACTGGCACCCGGTGCTGATCTGAAGTCCGTGCTCCACCAGCACGTGCCAGCGCACGGTTGAACCGTCGCCGGGCTGCTCGGTGTATGCCAGTCCGGACTTTCCGCCGAATACTACGTCGCGCTTCAGATCGCTCAGTGTGCCGTTCGGCCGCTGCTTGATCTGTGTCTCGAGATTCGCGGCGACCTGCTCGTAGCCGGTACCCGATGCGACGGATGTCTGAATCACCGTGATGCGCATCCGGCTTCCATCCTCGGGAACCAGATCAACCCTCGGCTTGTTCGGATCGGGCGTCTGCGAAAAGCGCCATCCGGCTGGTATCTGAAAGCGCAGGCGCCCAACACTTTCCAATGTGCTCTTGGGCGCTGCCGTCACCGACGGCTGCGCATCGGGCGACTTCGGGGCGCTGGTCAGCCGCGTGGATGTGCTCGCGGGCGAAGCGTTGGGGCTGTCATCTGAGCCGCCGAAAGCGAATACTGCCCCGACGACTGCTGCCGCGACTACTGCGACCGCGGCGACAGCACCGAACACATACGCCTTGGTATTGCGGCCGGGCGGCTGCATGGCCGCGGCCCGCTGCCGCAGCGGCTGCATCCATTCCGTCGTCGGCAATGGCGTGATCTCTGGTTGGTATTCCGGCTCCGGTCGCGGTCCACGTACCAGATCAGCTCCGGCGATCGCACGCAGTTCTACGCTCGGTCCGCAGAACTGCTGCACCACCGACCTGATGAGGTCTAGTTTCGTCGGATCCGAAACACCCACCGCCTGAACCATATCGGCGGGCTGACCAGCGAGCAGACGCTCGAAAAGTGCGGACAGCTCGTCGAACCCGTCAGTTTCCTGCTCGATATCGGATATCGCGAGATTCGGTTCATATTCACATGATTCGATATGAATGCCCTGCTGGCTCCGCACGACGGCGGTCGCGGTAGTCGAGAGCGGCCCGAACTCCAACACGACCGTGCGCCTGCTGCGCGCGGCGCCCGCATCCGCGACTACGGCACGTATTGCCATGTCCTCGAACACGATATCGGTGGCGAAGCGACGCACGGCATCGTCGATGACCGCGCGTCGTCGCCCGCCCCATTCGGTCGGGCACACGACGGTGACCTGTTCGCACGGAATCGCGACACCGAGGTTCCGTAGCACCGTGTCGATCACCGCGGTCATCGCCTCGCCGATGGCCGGAACACGCGGCAGCAAGGCAATCCGGTCCGCGCCGACGTACTGGACCGCGGAACTCACCTGCGTCGGTGGTGTAAGGGGCTCGCCGACAACAAGATTCCCGTTGCTGCCAAGTACTACCGAAGGCGGCGCATCCCAATGCGTGGCCGGGCCACGCGCCCAGATGCGGGTATCCGTAACAACCAGATCGACGCTTGGCATCACTCCGCCGGAGGCATCCACGCCAGTTGGATAAGCCCTTCGGTGTTGCGAGTGACATAGGTGCCACGCCCGGGCGGCTTCGGGCCTGGACGGGTACTACCCATCAACACACCTTCATCCTTATTGCAGCTCATGATCAAACCTGCCGACCCGAGGTCCTTCATGCGCGCGAGCGTCGCCTCGTACATCGCGCGGCTCGCACCGCCGGACCGTCGAGCGATGATCACGTGGAAGCCCAGATCCCGAGCGTGTGGCAGGTGGTCGACCAGAGCCGACACCGGATTGCCCGAAGACGACGCGACCAAGTCGTAGTCGTCGACGATGACATACAGCTCCGGGCCGCGCCACCATGAGCGGTCCCGCAATTGCTGCGGAGTCACGTCCGAGCCCGGCGTCCGCTGGGTGACATAAGCCGCAAGATCGTTCATGTTCTGGGTGAACTGCGGTGCGGTCGAACCATATCCGGCGAGGTATCCGTCGGGCACCAGTCCCAGCATCGAGCGCCGGTAGTCACCAAGGATGAAGCGAGCTTCGTTCGGAGAATTCGAGGCCGCGATGCCCTCGATGATCGAACGCAGCAGCGTGGTCTTACCGCTCTCGGTGTCGCCGATGACGATGAAGTGCGGACTCTCGTTGAAGTCGAGGTACACGGGAGCCAGCTCGGCTTCGTTGATACCGAGCGGAATTCGCATGCATTTGGTACCGGGCGTGACCTGCGAAGGCCAATTTCCGGCCAGTTGCAGCAGCTGCTCGCGCGGCAGCATCTCGGGCAGCATCCTGGCCGCGGGCGCGGGGCGGCCCGGTGTCAGGCGGGCAATGGTCGAGACCGCGTCCGCGACGGCTTGGCCGAGGTTTTCCTGGGCGGAGCTGCCGTCGATGCGTGGGAGGCCGGTGAGCATGTGCAGGCATTCCGGCGTCATGCCGCGGCCCGGGCGACCCTGGGGTACCAGGGCGGCGAACTTGCGGCCGAGGTCGGAGTCCATCGGGTCGCCGAGGCGCAGCTCGATGCGGGTACCGATCTGGTCCTTGAGGGCCGGTCGCGCCTCGGCCCACCGGTTGAGCGCGATGACGACGTGCACGCCGTAGGAAAGGCCTTGCACCGCAAGGTTCATGATCGGTTGCTCGAGCGGGTCGAAGTCCTGGCGGATCGAGCTGAAACCGTCGATCACGAGGAACACATCACCGAACGGATCCTCGTGCGCCCCAGCGGCGCCGGGGCTGCTGGCCGGGTCCATGGCGCGCAGGCGGCGGAATTCGGTCATCGACTCGATGCCCAGCTGACGGAATCGTGCCTCGCGCTGACGGACGACGGTGGTCATTTCGGCGATGGTGCGACGGACCTTGTCCTCGTCCAGTCGGCTGGCCACCGAACCCACGTGCGGCAGGCCTTCGAGGCTGGACAGGGTGCCACCACCGAAGTCGAGGCAGTAGAACTGCACCTGTTCGGCGGTGTGGGTGAGCGACAGCGCCATGATCATGGTGCGCAGCGCGGTCGATTTGCCGGACTGCGGGCCGCCGACGATCGCGACGTTGCCGCGCGAGCCGGACAGGTCCACGACGAAGGGGTCGCGCCGCTGGTCGTACGGGCGGTCGACGATTCCCATCGGCGCGCGCAATGTCGCCACCGCGGAGTATTCGCCGGTGAGCACGCTGCGCGGGATGAGCTGGTCGAGGGTGGGGGCCTCGTCCAGGGGCGGGAGCCAGATCTCGTGGGCCGGGCGGCCGTGGCCGCGGATGCGGGAGGCCAGCATGTTGAGGTTGGAGATCTGTTCGCCGTCTTCGGATTGCGGTTCGGGATCGTGCGTCGGTTCCGATGGCAGCGGGACCCGGTCGATGGCGCGGAAGTCGACGTGAGTGGCGGTGAAAGGCCGTGCCTTGACGTCGATTTCGCCGCCCGCGACTCCGGCCTGGGTTACCTCGCGCTGCGAGCCGCCGCCGACATAGGGACCGGAGACATAGGCGGCCTGGAAGCGCTGGATCTCGCCGGAGTCGGATTTGAGGTAACCGCCGCCGGGGATGCCGGGCAGGTTGTAGGCGTCGGGGACACCGAGGACCTGGCGGGATTCGTTGGCGGAGAAGGTCTTCAGGCCGATGCGGTAGGAGAGGTGGCTCTCCAGGCCCTTCAGCTTGCCTTCTTCGAGGCGCTGCGAGGCGAGCAGCAGGTGCACGTGCAGCGAGCGGCCGAGGCGGCCGATCATTACGAACAGTTCGGCGAAATCCGGATGCTGGGTGAGCAATTCGGAGAACTCGTCGAGCACCACGAACAGCGCGGGCAGCGGGTCCAGGTCGGCGCCTGCGGCACGGGCCTTCTCGTATTCGGAGACGTTGGCGAAGTTGCCCGCCTGGCGCAGCACTTCCTGGCGGCGGTTCATTTCACCGGCCAGCGCGTCGCGCATACGGTCGACGAGGTCGGCTTCCTCTTCGAGGTTGGTGATGACGGCCGCGACGTGCGGCACGCCATCCAGACCGAGGAAGGTCGCACCACCCTTGAAGTCGACGAGCACCAGGTTCAGCTGATCCGGAGAGTGCGTGGCCAAGAGGCTGAGCACCAGCGTCCGCAGGAACTCGGACTTACCGGAACCGGTTGCGCCGATGCACAATCCGTGCGGGCCCATGCCGCTCTCGGCGGCTTCCTTGATGTCGAGTTCGATGGGCGCGCCGTCGGCGCCGACGCCGAAGGGGACGCGCAGCCGCTCGCGGCCGTAACGCGGACGCCAGGCGTGTTCGGGGTTGAACGCGCCGATGTCGCCGAGCTTCATCAGCTGGGTCCAGGTCGAGATCACTTCGGCGTCATCGTGTTCGACGTCGCTGCTGCGCTGGGTCGCCGCACGGTACGGGGCCAGGCGGCGCGCGACCTGCTGGGCCTGCTGCGGGCTGATCCGGTCGATGAGTGCGAAACGCTCCTGGTTTCCGGTGGCGCCACGGCCGACGCATTCACCGTTCTCGACAACCATCTTGATGCCACGCGAGACGGCCAAACGCGGTGCGTAACCGCACAAGTCGATAATGGTGACGCCCTCGTAGCCGGATTCACGAAGTTGGTCTTCTTCGGCCTCCAGCAGGCCGCCATCGACGACAATGACGATATGCACCAGGTTGGCGTTGGCGGGCTGGTTACGCGAGTAGCGAACGCGGTTGGCCAGCAACGGATGCAGGCCGGCGGTGGCCTCCCGGATCGAGCCGTAGAACATGCGCTGGGTGCCGATGCCGTCCTGCGCGTCCGGATGCTGGGTGTGCGGCAGCCACTTGGTCCACTCCCATTCGCGGGCGGTGTCCGGGCCGCAGACGATGGCGATGAGCACCTGGTCCGGCGCCTGGAACATGCACAGCTGCAACAGCATTGCGCGGGTCATATCGCGGGCCTCGACGCGATCGCCGTCGAGTGCGATGGTCGCGAAGCCCTTGACCGCGATCGCGGTCGGCAGATCGGGAACCGTCGAATGCGCGCGCACGAAGCGGCGCAGCGAAACCGCCGCGATCGGCTCCAATTCCTCGACCGGGCCGGTCTCCGGCGCGACCAGACGGGTGGCCAGCCGCTGCCCGCCGATGCCGATGCGGGCGTGGCAGAAATCCTTGTCGCCGGCGCGACGTTCCCACATGCGGGAAGTTCCGGCCAGCATCCAGATCAGGGCCGGCTCCGGATGACTCCATTCGACGGAAGCGCGCTGCTGCGTGGCGGTCTGGTCGACATCCTTGCGGACCTGATCGAGATAGCGCAGGTAGTCCTTGCGGTCCTCGTTCGCCTCGGCCGCCTTCTGCCCCTTGCCGCCGCCCTGACCGGTGAACATGCCGACCATGGAGACGACCATCATCATCGGGAACATCATGCTCATCGGGTTCGACGTGATGCTGCTGCTGCCCTGGGTGAACAGCAGCGCCATCATGCCGACCATGCCGACGACCATCACGACCGGCATCAGCTTCGATACCAGGCTGCCCGGTGTCACCCTTGGGATTTCGGGCGGCGGCTGCAGTGTGACCTCGCCCCCGGGCGAGCGCGGCATCTCGCGACGCGCACGCCGCTGGAACCGGACGGTACTCATCGAACGAGATCCCCCTCTTCGCAAGCTGCACTTTTTCGGCCTCAGTGTAGAGGGCACAGCTGACATGTCGTACAGTTCGACCAGCATTCTGCTGCCCGAACGGTGGGTTCGCAAGCTCGGCCCCCTAGCTCCCGGGACGTGGAAATACGAGGTAGAGACCGAGTTGGGGGAAGCTTGACGCACGCGCGACTTGACCACATCGACGAAGAATCCTCGCGCGGGATCGTCCGTGCGCCCGACCTTGCCAGGGTCACGATTCTCGCGAAGCACACCCAGGTGGACATGGCGATTCCGGTCGATGTGCCGGTCGCGCTGGTGATCCCGAGTGTCGTCGATATGGTCGCTCAACACAGCCGTACCAACGACTTCGACAATGAGGGCGAGCGTTTCGAGCCCGCGGAATGGGTGCTGGCCCGGATCGGCCATCCCCCGTTCTCCAATTCGCTGAGTCTCGGCGAGCACGGCGTGCGCGACGGCGAGCTGCTGATGCTGGAGAGCGCCTCGCACACCGCGCCGACGCCGCTGTTCGACGACATCATGTACAACGTCGCGATCGCCGACGCCGACCATTACCGCAGCTGGACACCGAAAGTCGCGCGGATCACCGGTTCGGTGCTCGCCGCGCTCACCATGATCGTCGGCTGCCTCGGCCTGCTGCTGTCCAAGAACGCGCTGCCGGGCTGGGTGAGCGGTTCTCTCGCGCTGACCGTGGGAATTCTGCTCGTGATCGCGGGCATGGTGCTGAGCCGGATGTACGGCGATACCTCGACCGCGCTGGTGCTGGGCGGCTGTGCGCTGCCCGCCGCGTTCACCGCCGGAATGCTGTTCGTGCCAGACGATTACGGCTGGGCGCATCTGCTGCTCGGTTCGGTATTGCTCGGTGCGACAGCGATTCTCGCGTGGCGCGTCACCGGGGTCGGGCTGGCACTGTTCATCGGCGCGGCCACGCTGGCGGTGTATGCCGTTCCGTCCGGGCTGGTCGGCGTGCTCACCGATCAAGAGGAGAAGGCCATCGGCGCGGTCGTCGCGGCGCTCGGACTCGCGGGTCTTTCGCTCGCGCCACGGGTTTCGATGCTGCTGGCGAGCCTGCCGCTGCCGCCGGTGCCCTCCCCCGGCACCCCGATCGACCCGACCGAGGACGATCCGGACGATCACCGGGCGCTGCCGACCATGGATGCGCTGCGGGTGAAGTCGGAGCGGGCCCGGATGTACCTGGCCGGATTGGTTTCGGCGACAACGCTGGTCTCGGTGGCCGGTGCGTTGGCGGCCACCGATCCCGGTGCGGGGGATCCGTACTGGCCGGGTATCGCGCTGGCGCTGGTGACCGCGGTGGTGCTGATGTTCCGCAGCCGCACCTACGCCGGCGCGGAACAGGCCGTCGTGCTGATCGCGGGCGGCGCGGCGATCGTGCTGATCATGATGGTCGGCGTGGCCATCGGCATGGAGCAGCCGCTGGCCGTCTTCGGGGCGGCGATGGTCGTGCTGGTCGCCGCGCTGATTCTCGGCATCATCATTCCGAACCAGTCCGCCACACCGCCGATGCGCCGCGGCGTCGAACTGCTGGAGTACGCGTTCGTGGCCGCCGTGCTGCCGCTGGTGTTCTGGGTGGCCTCGCTCTACTCGCTCGTTCGCGGGCTGTGAGTAGGCATTTGCGCGTCGCGGCCGCGGTCGTGGCGTTGGGCATGAGCGCGTCATTGGGTGTCGGCGTCGCGTCCGCGGATCACCCGCCTACGGTGAACCCGGGTCTGTTGCCTGCTGGTGATCCCGCGGCGCCGCCCGAAAAGACCGAGCGGCCAGCGAATTCCGATTGCTCGAATACCGTTTCCGGCGGTGAGGGCGCGACGATCCCCACGGCACAGCGCTCACTCGATCTGGACAGTGCGTGGCGGTTCTCCAAGGGCGAGGGCCAGACCATCGCGGTCATCGACACCGGTGTCGCTCGGCATCCCCGGTTGCCCGGACTGATCGCCGGTGGCGACTTCGTGGCGAACTCGGGTGACGGCACCGAGGATTGCGACGGGCACGGCACTTTCGTCGCGGGACTGATCGCCGCGTCGAAGGTGGACGGTCAGGGGTTCTCCGGTGTCGCGCCGGAAGCGCGCATCATGACGATCCGCCAGACCAGCAAGATGTATCAGAAGGAGGGCCGGTCCAGGGAGCGCAATCCCGACGACCTGCCCGAGGGCTACGGCAATCTGGCCACCATGGCCTCGGCGATCCGGCGCGCTGCCGACGCGAACGTCAGCGTCATCAATATCTCCGAGGTGTGGTGCGGTTCGTCCAATGACGTCGACGGATCCATCGGCGCCGCAGTGCGATACGCGACGCTGGAGAAGAACGTGGTCGTGGTCGTCGCCGCGGGCAACCAGGACGGCTCCTGCAAGACCGAGCAGCAGATCATCGATCCGCTCAATCCGTCCGCGGATCCGTGGAGCAACGTCAGGGTCAATGTGAGCCCGGCCCGCTGGGACGATTACGTGCTCTCGGTCGGCTCGATCGATTCGAACGGCGCACCGTCGAAGTTCACCGTGCCCGGCCCGTGGGTGAGCGTGGCCGCGCCTGGCGAGAATATGGTCTCGCTGGATCCGCGCGGGACCGGAACCGCCACCGGCACCGTGAATCAGCAAGGGCAGCAACAGGCGATGAGCGGGACCAGCTTCGCGACGCCACTGGTATCCGGTGTCGTCGCGCTCGTGCGTGCTCGTTTTCCGGAGTTGAGCGCGCTGGAAGTGGTGAAGCGGATGCAGGCCACCGCGCATGCGCCCGCCGAGGGGTGGAGTCCGTATATCGGTTACGGCGCGGTCGATCCGGTCGCGGCGCTGACCGATGAGGTGAGCAGCGCACCGCTGCCGCCCAAACGGCCGAGTCCGGCCAAGAGCACCCAGCTCGCGGTGCCCGCACCGGCGCCGCCCGCGGACCATCGGGCCCGCGATATCGCGCTGATCGGAACCGGGGTCATCGGCACCGCACTGGTTCTCGGCTACCTGGCCTCGTTCCCGATCCGGCGCCGGTTCGGCGTCAACTCGGAGGAGTTGTAGCGTCGTCGTGGCAAACGGCGGTACATAGGTGTCGCGCCCGATCGATCCAGGTAGTTCCCATGCACGCAACACAACACGACGGAGGACGACCGAGTCGTAGACAAACCTGGGAACGCACGACCGGTATCCCCATGCTGGTGCTGGCCGTGCTCTTCATCTGCGTCTACGCATGGCATGTGCTGGACACCGGTGCGTCGCCGCGACTCGATGCCTGGCTCGAACGGGTCGACATCCTGATCTGGGCGGTATTCGCCGCGGACTTCGGCGTCCGGACGTGGTTGTCCACCGATCGCTGGCGGTTCGTGCGCACGCACCCGCTGGAATTGCTGATCGTGCTGTTGCCGCCGTTTCGGCCGGTGCGGCTGTTGCGGGCGGCGCTGCTGGTGCTCGACCAACTCAACCGCAATCGGGTCACCCGCGCCCGTCTCGCGATATTCGTCGGCACCAGTTCGGCACTGACGCTGGTGCTGTGCAGTCTGGCGTTCTTCGACGCCGAATACGGTGCGCCCGATAGCAAGATCCACAATTTCGGCGACGCGCTGTGGTGGTCGATGGTGTCGGTCACCACGGTCGGCTACGGCGATGTGTATCCGGTGACGGTGCACGGCCGCCTGATCGCACTGATCCTGATGACCCTCGGCATCGGCCTGATCAGTTTCGCCATCGGCACCACGACCAGCTGGGTGATGGACCAGCTAAAGGCCGTCGAGGTGACCACCGACCGCACCGAAGGCGAGATCACCGTGCTGATCGACGAAATCCGCTCGCTACGAACCGAAGTCGCCGCATTGCGGGCCGCCGCGACTCCGGCCGTCGAGGACTAGACGAGGACTCCTCCGCCCACGTCCGGGCATCACCGAGACCTCGGACTCACTCGTCTGGTCGGGCCATCACGCCGAACGGGTTGTCGATGATGGACCGAATCCGGCCGGACCCAGCGCCCGGACACCGCCTGCCCGGTCGAGGTGGCGCTGTCGGCATCTCCGGCCGCTGGACAACCCTGGTGCTGCGGGAACTCATGCACGGTCCGAGCTCGTTCAGTGAGCTGGCCGAGCGGCTGCCGGAGATCAGCCCGAAGGTACTCACCGACCGCCTGCACGGCCTGCGCGACGACGGGCTGGTCAGCCAGGAAAGGCTGGCCGGATTCCCGATCCGCACCCGGTACGTTCTTACACCTGCCGGGGAAGCTTTGCGGCCCTTGCTGATCGAACTCTATCGGACCGGCGACCGGCTACTGCGTCTCCGATAAGCCACCAACACTGGGCACCGCACTACACAGCCCCTGCCCGACTTGCTCGTCTAGTCGCTCAGTTCGCCGATGCGACAGGCGATTTCGACGGTGACGGGTCCGCGGCGACGCCGTCGTGGGCGACCATGGCATCCGCGCGGGCCAGGCTCGGACCGGAGGCGAGCAGGCCGACGATCGGCCACGGCGCCGGTTCGGCCTTCGTACCCGAATCCGAATCCATGCCCAGCGCCTTCTCCGCATCGGCGTCCTTGACGCCGTAGCGGACACCGGTGTCGGCGATGTAGAACTTGCTGTCCTTGCGGCGGCTGTCCGGCTCGATGCCGGTGGTCTGGACGAATGCGCCCGTGCCCGGCGGAATGTAGACCGAATCGGCATTCGGACCGGAACCGTCCGCCTGGGCCAGCGGCACCAGTTTGGCCTTATCCGGAATCGGCAGTGCCACACCGGTCAGCACCGACAGCTCGGCGCGATTGCCGCCGTCCTTATTGTCCGCGGCGGCCGCCAGTGGCTTCCAGGACAGGCAGCTGATCGGCTGGTTCTTGTAGTCGATGATCGAGGGTGCGTGCTGCGGGTAGTCGTCGACTTTCAGTGTCTTGGAGACCCATGCGTTGGTTCGGTCTGCCTCGTCGATGCGGGTGTTGTCCGATGGGGAGCGGTTTGCGTTGCGGATGATGTCGGCCGTCAACTTCGAAATTTGCTGCAGACCATCCTGCAGCACGACGTAGTAGACGTCAGGCTGTGACGGCACCTGAACCACTTCCGCGATCCGGTGGTTGTTGGCCGGGTAGCTCACCGAACCACCCGGATTGTTGATCGGGGGCGGGACGATCGGCAGCACCTCGGGGATCGCATTGAGCAGACCCTCTCCGACCGGCCGGGGTATAGCGCCGGTGATACCGAGGGCGTCGGTGACGGCACGGTCGTTCATGTTGACCCGAGCGCGCTTGTTGTCATAGACCAGATACACGCTGTCTTTGCCCTTGACCAGCAGCGCCTTATCCCTGCCCATGACCGATGCCTTCTCGCCGAGCGAGAGCTCACCGGCCAGCACCGAGGTGGTGAGATCCTTACTGCCGTCGACCTTCAGCTGATCACAGACGGTCCAGATCCGCCCCTTGCCGTCCTTGTCGAAGCGCAGCGAGGAGGGCGCACCCGGGATGCCGATCAGCTGGCCGCGGGCCTTCTTGCCGATCTCGGATTCCTTGACGATGACGGCCTTGTCCGGCGAACCGGCGGCCAGCCGGGCCGATGCGAGGTTCAGCGTCGGGTGCACCACATCGTTGATCACCACGTAGACGCCGCCGGATTCCTTGCCGATCAGGATCTTATTGCTGCCGATCTTGTCCTGTGGGCGCAGCAGTGCGAGCACGCCGCAACCGGCCAGCACCACGATGGCCATGATCAGTCCGGCCGCGTACGCGCGGGACTGAGAGCGCATCGGATCGTGCAACATTCGCACGTCCCGGCGGACCAGGGCGTGCTCCATCCGGCGGACCAGGAAGCGGTAACCGCTCACCTGCCAACGTGTAGTGGGTTTTGAAGGCATGTTTCCCTCCCCGAACAATGCTCGCGTTCGCGGAACACAGTACAGTTCCCGAGGACTATTGTTCAGCTCGGCCGATGCGAAACGGCCGATACCGGGTACTTGGGGGATGACGATGGCCGAACAAGCCGGGGCGGGACCACGTCCGCTGCTCGGGCGCATCTCGCTGCGAAACCTGTTGATCGCGCAGGTGATCGGACTCGCGGCCGGATTGCTCGCCTTGTTCGCCGGACTGGGCGCGTGGCCCGCGTTGGGCGTCGCGGTGGTCGCGGGACTATTGCCGCTGATCCCGATCGCCAAGCGCACCATCCTGGACTGGATCGCCACCTGGTGGCGCTATCTGACCCGCAGCGATTACGAGATCGGCGACACCGTCGACTTCCGCGGCTCCGACGGGCGCTCACTCGGGCTGTACTGGGACGGCAGCCGGGTCGTCGCGGTCGTCGAGGTGCTGGCGCCCAAGGGCGGGCTGACTAGGATCGCCCGCACCACCGTGCACGCCTCGCACCTGCTGCCGCTGCCGGAACTGGCCAAATGCTTGAACCAGCACGACATTCTGCTCAGCGGCATCGACGTCATCAGCCACGGTCACCGCAGCCGCTCCGGCACGCCCGCGGGCAAGATCTACGAATCGCTGCTCGGGCCGCTGCCCGCCACCGCGCACCGCAATGTCTGGCTCGCCATCAGCTTCGACGCGATCGCCTGCCCGGAGGCCGCGGCCCGGCGCGGCGGCGGTAGTGAGGGCGCGTCGCGCGCGGTAACCATTGCGACGCAACGCATTATGCGCACCCTCGAGGACGCCGACTGCAGCGCCCGGATTCTCACCGCACCGGAGATCCGCAAGGCGGTCCTGCAGATCACCCAGGGCTTCGACCCGCGCACGCTGACCCACCGCTGGCGCTACGCCGAGATCGGCAACAGCGTGAACATCGGCAGCGCAGTGGATCCCAAGCGGCTCGGCTCGGATCTGCTCTCGCAGCTGTGGGTCGCGCCGTCGCGCGGTACCACGGTCGCGGTGCGGCTGCGTCCCGGTAGTTCGGCCGAATCGGTGAGCATCGGCGCGGCCTGGCGATTGACCGCACGGGAGCTGCCGGAACGCGGCAATCTCAAGGGTTTGATCTCGATGAACGGACGGCACCGCGACGGGCTGCTCGCGCATCTGCCGCTGGCCGTTCCGCATCTCGACGACGCCGTCCCGGTGACCGAGTACCCGATCGACGTGATCGGCGCACTCCACCTGCCGTCCTCGGGCTGCGGTCAGCTCATCGGCTCGGACGACGAGGGGCAGGGTGTCGCGGTCCGCATCGTCGGTACCGGCATCTCGACGGTTTATCTGGCCGGTGAGTTGTATCTGGCCCAGCAGTTGGTGTTTCGCGCGCTCGCGGTCGGTGAACGCATTCTCATCCGCACCGACCGGGCGCATGCCTGGGAGAACCTGGTGACCACGATCGGGAATCCGGAGCGGCTACAGATCGCAGTGGAGACGCATCAATCCGATGCCGGCTTCACGGCGACCGTGGTCGATGGTGTGCTCGCTCCCGCACCGCACGCCGGTGTCACGACAATCTACGTGACTGGAGATCCGATGGGCTGGCCCGCAACTCGACCAGATCTGTCGATCCACCAGCCGGGTGCCATCGGCAACCACGTGGTGCTGCGTACGGGGACTGCTCAAGTCGACCTGACGCTGGTGTCGATTCCGCGCGAGGCGACGTACATTGGGCACCCGAGGGGTCGGCGGGCGATGGCTGGGAGTCCGCAGTAACGCGCTTCGTTGCGCGGGATCAGGGCTTAGCGGGCGATTCGAGGGATGCAGAGCTGAGACGGCCGCTCTGAGCCGCGACCTACATCGGACACCGAGGGGTCGGCGGGCGATGGCTGCGAGTCCGCAACAACGCCCTTCGCTGCGCGGGATCAGGGCTTAGCAGGCGGTCCGAGGGATACAGAGCTGAGACGGCCGCTCCGAGCCGCGACCTACATCCGACACCCGAGAGGTCGGCGCGCGATGGCTGCGAGTCCGCAACAACGCCCTTCGTCGCGCGAGATCAGGGCTGAGCAGGCGGCCCGAGGATACAGAGCTGACAGGGCCGCTCTATATCGGACACCCGAGGGGTCGGCGGGCGATGGCCGGGAGTCCGCAACAACGCCCTTCGTTGCGCGCGATCGAGGCTGAGCAGATCCGAGGGATGCAGAGCTGAGAGGGCCGCTCTGAGCGGGCACACGAGGTGAGCGGGTTGGTTGGTCGGGCTGCGGTAGGTCCTGTGGTCGGGCACCGACAGCCCAGGTCCGGGCGGCCCAGGATTGCGGCTGGCCCGTGGTTTTCCCGAAGCCGTGCTGGGCGCGTCGTGTGCCGTACCCGGCTTACCTCCCGCAGTCGCATAGGCAGGCAACAGCTTCCAGCGTGGTCATCTGGCTGTGGTTGCGTTCTAGAGCAATTCATTGTCGAGGGTAGTCAAACGGCGGTTGCGGGTCGGCGGCCCAACCACCGTTTGACTCCCCTCGAAACGCTCGAGAACGCAACCACAGCCAGTCGACCGAGCTGGAAGCCGCGGGCCTGCCAACCCGGCTGCGGGAGGTAAGTCGGGTACGGCACACGACGCGCCCAGCACTGCACCGGCAAAACCACGGAACGCCAAACCATCCGGGTCCAGCACCCCCGAGAAGTCGGTGCAGAACAACAGGACCCACCGCAGCCCACCCAACCCGAACGCCACCACCCACCCCCCTCAGTTGGACATGTGATCACGTGGAATCTGTGGCGGCATCGCCCGAGAAGCCCCCGCCACCAGTGCCACCTGATCTTGATCGGCGGGGGTCAGCCTGGGTAGGGGTCTGTGGTGCGGGCGGTGCGGAGGGTTCTTGCCCACCAGGCTAGTTGGCGGATGAGGCGGTCCGCGGCGTCGATGGCGGCGCCGTCTTGGGTGTTGCCCGATTCGTCGAATTGCTTCTTCGCCTGGTGGAAGCTGACGGTTTCGCGGATCGAGACCATGTGGATTTCGGCGACCACCTGACGCAGTTGTTCAACGGCGCGCAGGCCGCCGGAGAGGCCGCCGTAGGAGACGAATCCTATCGGCTTGGCGCGCCATTCGTGTTTCGCGTTGTCGAAGGCGGTTTTCAGGGAGGCGGGGTAGCCGTGGTTGTACTCGGAGGTGATCGCGACGAAGGCGTCGGCGGCGGCAAGACGCTCGCGGTAGGCCGCTACCTCGGCGGTAGGGACGAGGTCCGTCGGGAGCGGGGTGGTCATGAGATCGATGACGCCGGTATCGAATTCGGGGCTGGCGCGGACCGTACGCAGAAACCAGTCGGCGACCACCGGAGCGAATCGCTCCGGGCGCGTACTGGCCACGATGACCTCTAGCCGTAGCGGAGTTTCCACTGCGCGAGCCTAACTCCGCTCGCCGCATGTACGGTCGAAGCGGGTGCGGCGATCTCGATTCGGTCGACACGGGCCGTTCCGGCAGGTTTACGGCGATTTCGCATCATGTGATGAGCAATTCGTCGACCGAACTCAGTGCGACACTGAAGGAGCGAACATGATCCTGGTAACCGGCGCGACAGGCAACATCGGCACGGAACTGGTTGCGGCGCTGAGCAATTCCGGTACTGCCGTGCGTGCGCTGGTCCGCGATCCCGCTCGCGCGCGGCTACCCGCCGGTGTCGATGCGGTGACGGGCGATCTGAATCGGCCGGAGAGCATGGCCGAGGCCCTGGACGGGGTCACCGGGATGTTCCTGCTGCCGGGCTACGCGGACACCCCCGACCTGCTCGCCCGCGCGAAAAAGGCAGGCGTGCAGCATGTCGTCCTGCTCTCGGGTGGTTCGGCGGCGCTCGAGGATATGAACAACGCGGTCTCCGCCTATATGACGCAAGCCGAGCGGGATGTGCGCGAATCCGGACTGGCATGGACCTTCCTGCGCCCGCGCTCGTTCATGTCGAATGCGCTGCGCTGGTTGCCCCAGCTCGCGCAGGGCGACGTGATCCGCGCCCAGTTCCCCGACGTGCCCGTCGCCGCCATCGACCCCGCCGATATCGCGGCCGTCGCGGCGGTCGCCCTGACCGGCGGCGAACTGGCGGGCCGAATCCTCGAACTGACCGGCGCACGGGCACTGCTGCCCGCCGACCAGATCGCGGTGCTCGCCGATGTGCTCGATCGACCGTTGGTATGTCACGGACTGACCAACGCGCAGACGCGGGCCGAACTCGAAGCCACCATGCCGCAAAAGTACGTCGAGGCCTTCTGGAGCTTCTTCGTCGACGGCACACTGGACGAATCCCAGGTGTACCCCACCGTCCAGGAGGTAACCGGCCGAGAACCGCGCAGCTTCGAACAGTGGGCGCACGCACACGCCGACGCCTTCGCGACCCCGGCGCAGTAGCCCGAACGAGGTCGATGCCCGAAAGTGGCGCGACGCCACGAGCCAGCCGACCATTGCACTAACCAGACGCGTCGAGCCAGCACCTGACCGACCTCGGTACCAACCGGCTACATTCGACGAACGGCACGACACAAGCCGACCAGGCACGGCACTAGCCGGACGCGTCGAGCCAACGCTCAACCGGCCCATGTGCCAATCGGATACGTTGGGCAACGGCACGACACGAACCGACCAAGCACGGCACTGAGCAGACGCGTCGAGCCAACGTCCGACCGGCCTCGGTGCCAAGCGCAATAGACCGAAAGCGGTCGCCGAACGTGGCACCACGCCACGAGCGCACCGACCACTGGGCTGACCAGACGCGTCGAGCCAACGCACGACCCGCCTCGGTACCAACCGGATACGTTGGGCAAACGGCACGACGCGAACCGACCAGGCACGGCACTAACCAGACGCGTCGAGCCAACACCCGACCGACCTCGGCACCAACCGGACCTTGGGCAACAGCACGACACAAGCCGACCAGGCACNGACCGGCCTCGGCGCCAACCGGATACCTTGGGCAACAGCACGACACAAGCCGACCAGGCACGGCACTAACCAGACGCGTCGAGCCAACACCCGACCGACCTCGGCGCCAACCGGATACCTTGGGCAACAGCACGACACGAACCGACCAGGCACGGCACTAACCAGACGCGTCGAGCCAACGCTCGACCAGCCCATGTGCCAACTGGATACGTTGGACTAACCGCACGACGCGAATCGGCCGGGCGCGGCATACGCTGGAGATGTCGGTTTCGATCGAACACGGGGGGACGGCTTACGCGCTGACTGCTGTCGGGTCGTGCACTATATGCACTGGCTATCAGCGGTGACGGTGTCGTAGGTTCGAGGGTGGGAGGGGGACGAAGTGATCGTTGAGCGCTGGATGCTGGTTGAAACGTTGGGGGGCGCCGACAGTTGGTCGGTGCTGGCGGTCGGAACGGCGCCGCGCGAATGGAAGTCGTTTCAGCGGGCCGTGCCCATTCGGCTGCAGTCGCTGGTTGCCGCCGCGCATGCGAGTGGGTCGGTGGTGGATCAGGTGCTGCCGCTGTCTCGGCAGGCATGGTCGGGGCGGCATTTGCGGGCCGTGCCGATAATCGGTCAGGACAAGCAGGTGTACGGAATCCATCTGTGGGTCGGGA
The DNA here is from genome assembly GCF_048910785.1 of Nocardia nepalensis. Taxonomy (NCBI): domain Bacteria; kingdom Bacillati; phylum Actinomycetota; class Actinomycetes; order Mycobacteriales; family Nocardiaceae; genus Nocardia; species Nocardia nepalensis. The sequence continues at coordinate 346,191 of NZ_JBKBET010000040.1, forward strand.
CCGGTGATCCGCCGCCGCGGCCCGGGGTCGCGCCGTTCCTGGTCGATGCGCGCACCCGTCGCATGGATGCGCTGATGAGTGGCCTCGGGCCGCATTTCGATGTCGACCGCACCCACTGGGTCGGCGCCGAATCCTTCGAGATGGTCGAACGATTCGACGGCGCACTGGATCTCGTCGCCACCCTCACCCGCTCCGAACCCGCCTCCCGCTGGCTCGGCACGGCCACCGTGCATTCGAAGGTTGGCCCGCGTTCGCTGCTGGTGGCAACCCGTAATTCCGACAATGTCGCGGATCGACACCGCTGGCTCGGCCTGGCCGTCGACGTCACCGACAGCGTCGCACCGCAACGAAAGACCTTCGAGGCGACCGCCCTCGATATGCTGCGCCGCGCCCAACCCAACCTCTACCTCGCGATCGTGGACACCGCCCAGATCCGATTGATCCGCTGGGTCACCGAACCCGTCCCCGCGATGCGCTGGGCCAGCATCGACGAACGCACTGTCCCGCATCCGGAAGACCGATCCCGAATCATCGCCGCACGCAACACAATGCTCTCCGGCGCGGCCCGCGAACAACTCCGCGGCGTCCGCCTGGCATCGGAAAACGACGGCTGGATCATCGCCGACCTGGAGATCTCCCCCCTCCCCGCCGGCACCCCCGACTCCCCCTCCCCCGAATTCGTCCTGGTGCAACTCGAAATCGTGGAAAACCCCGGACACCCCTGACCGCTCACACCCGCGGAGCGAACAAGGGCACCAGACCGCGCGGCAGCTTGCCACCGGACATACACCCGCCGGATACCAACGGGCGCAAGGCGGACGAGAATTTCGCGCGCAGTTCATCAGGAACGGTGTGACCGACGAGGTGTCGGCGCAGGCCGCCCACGCCCAAGGGCTACTCGGCACACCGGCGTGATGACCACCGCGACAAGGGATCCGGTGCCATTCAGGCGATCCGCCCCGAAGTACCAAGCCCCTCCGATCCGATCAGTCGCCGAACATCTGCCTCCCATGCACTGGATTTCCGGGCGGCAACGCGGACTAGGGCGGCGCCGCAGCTCCCGGGCTCGACGCAGAGGGTTCCAGCTTGGAGCGCCGATCTCACTCAACTGGCGGCGTCACCCACCGCTGGACTTCAGGCCTCGACGCAGGCACTTCCACCCAGGAGAGCCCTCTTACTCCGCTGGCGGCATCACCGACCACTCGACGACGGCTCCCCACCTCGACACAGCCGCACCACCCAGCAGACCCCCCACTCCGCTGGCGGCATCACCAACCACTCGATGACGGCTCCCGGGCTCGACGCAGAGGGTTCCAGCTTGGAGCGCGACTCACTCAACTGGCGGCGTCGCCGACCTCTGGATGGCGGCTTCCGCCCTCGGCGCAGACGCTCCACCCGGGAGCGCCGACTCGCTCGGCTTTGGTGTCGACGGCCTCGGCATGGCGATCTCCGCTCTCAGGGCAGCCAAATCGGGCGATGGGGCGGCAACGTTCACGTTCGGTGTCGCCGATTCCGGGTTGGGCGCGGCGGTTTTCATGTTCGCTGCTGCAGCGTTCGGTTGCGGGTCTGCAGCCTTCGCGATCGGTGTAGCGGGACGCGACTGACGTTCGGGGGCGGGCGGGTGCGGGTCCGCGGCCTTTGCGATCGACGCGGCGGGATGCGGCTCGGGACGTTGTGGCGCGGGGGCGTTCGGAGCGACCCGTACGTGCAGCGGAGCGGACTCCGGGCGGGGTGTGGTCGTTTCCACTGCGGGTGCCGCGAGTTCGGCCAGGCCTTGGGCGGGTGGGATTCGGGCGGTGAAACCCAGGGCGCGCCTGGCTCGTTCCGGGTCGGCGACGATGTGGCGGACGTCGCCGAGACGGTAGCGGCCGGTCACCATCGGGGCCGGGCCGCCGCGGGCCCTGGACATGATCGAGGCGACCTCCCACATGGTTATCGGGTGGCCGGAGGCGATATTCAGGGGTACGAAGCCGGGCAGGCGGCGGTCTACCGCGGCGACCGTGGCGGCCACGATGTCGTCCACGTGCACGACATCCCTGACCTGACCTCCGTCCTCATCGACCAGTGGCGGCTGTCCGAGATCCAGTGCGTCGAGGAACTTTCCGATGAATCCGGAGCGCGCGCCGCCCTCGCCGTAGCCATTGTGATACCGCAGGGCCGTGACGCCCGCACCGGTGGCCAAACCCCAAGCGAGGGTATAGTTTTCCTGGGCCAGCTTGCTGGCCGCGTAGCTGCCGCGCGGACGCAGCGGGGCATCCTCGGTGACCGGCTCCCAGGTGAGCAGTTCCCCGGTGCGCGGGGCGAGGTGGTCGAACATGCCTCGATCCAGATCAGTGCGCCGCCGCAGACCGGGAAAGAACGGCCCACTGTTCATTCCGCGATAGCGCCCCTCCCCGTACACCACGATGGACGAGGCGAGCACCAGATGACGAACCTTTGCCCGCCCCATCACATCGAGCAATACCGCGGTGCCGAGATCGTTGTGCGCGGCGAACACCGCCGATTCGGGCGCGGAGGTGACGGCCGCGAGATGGCATACGGTGTCGACACCGCGCAGCAATGGCTCGAGCGCATCGGCATCGCGCACATCTACCCGTGAAACCCCGTCCGGCACCCTCGCATCCGGCCCGTGCGCCCCTTCGAAGAGCACATCGACACCTACCACCTCGTGTCCGGCCGCGGCCAACGCTGTCCGCAACCGCGACCCGATGAACCCGACTGCCCCGGTGACCAGCACTTTCATCGCATCCACACCCCGCGTTCGGCTCCGAACCCAATCTGAGTCAGGGTAGTTCGTACATGTCGGTGATCAATGCAGCTGGCTGCACCGAGTCACGGTAGTTCGAACGGGAGCGACACTCCCGCATGGACACGGCAGCGATCGCAGGTGTCGGTTCCGGTGACCGCGGAGACCGACCGCCGGATCAACTCCTTGAACGGACCGAGGTTCTTCTTGAATTCGGCGAAGACATCGACCGCGTGCACGCCGTCGCCCTCCTCCAGGCCCGCATCCAGGTCGGTCACCAAAGCGACTGCGGCATAGCACATTTCGAGCTCACGGGCGAGCACCGCCTCGGGGTGTCCGGTCATATTGACCAGCTCCCAGCCCTGCGCGGCGAACCAGCGGCTCTCGGCCCGGGTCGAGAAGCGCGGACCCTGCACCACGACCATGGTGCCCGAGGCCTTCATCGGCAACGCGTCGGTCGCGGATTTCGTTGCCGCGGAGCGCAGTTCGTCGCAGTACGGGTCGGCGAAGGAGACGTGCACGCCGCCGCCGTCGAAGTAGGTCTGCGCACGGCCGGAGGTCCGGTCGACCAGCTGATCCGGCACCGCGACGGTACCCGGCCCCCAGTCCGCGCGCAGGCTGCCGACCGCGCACGGCGCGAAGATCCGCCGCACCCCGATCGAGCGCAGCGCCCACATATTGGCCCGGTACGGCACCGTATGCGGCGCGAATTCGTGCTGCTTGCCGTGCCGGGGCAGGAAGGCCACCGGGCGACCCTCCACCTCACCGACCGCGATCGGCGCGCTCGGCTTGCCGTAGGGCGTCTCGACCTCGACGGTGGTCGCCTCGTTATCGAAGAAATCGTAGAAGCCACTACCGCCGATCACGGCGAGCGCGGGCCGAACATCCAAACTCATGCACCGATTCTCTCGCCCGGCCCCGTTCCCCGACCACACGGGTCCACATCCGGCCAACTGGACCTTCGTTCATCATGACCTGACTTGGTTGGGTGATGGAGGTGCTGTGAGTTCGTCGCGTGCGCGCGCCGGGGTGTGGCTGACCGTGGGCAGCGGGCTGGCCTTCGCCAGTTCCGGTCCGCTGGCGAAATCGGTGCTTGCGGTCGGCTGGTCCCCGGGGGCCGTATTGGCGATCCGGCTGAGCGGCGCGGCCGCGGTCATGCTCATGGTCGCGGCGCTCAGCGATCCGAGCGGACTGCGCGGCAGCCTGCGCCACCTGCGCACCGTCGGCGCGTTCGGGGTGATAGCGGTGGCCGGGGTGCAGGCCAGCTTCTTCTTGTCACTGCCCTATCTGCAGGTCGGCGTGACGCTGATGATCCAATTCCTGGCGCCGATCGCGGTGATCGCCTGGAACTGGGCCGCGCGCGGGCGACGGCCGTCCGGAGCGACCGTCCTCGGCGCGGCGGTTGCGCTCGGCGGCGCCGCGCTGGTCATCGACATCTTCGGCGCGGACGGGATCAGTCTGATCGGACTGGGCTGGGCCGCGGTATCGATGCTGTGCAACGCGGTGTTCTTCCTGCTGTCCGAGCGCACCTCGGATTCGCTCAGCCCCGTCGTACTGCTCGGCTCCGGCCTGTCGGTAGCCGCCGCGACCGCGTGGACGCTCGGCCTGACCGGGCTGCTGCCGGTGCTGTTCGGCGATGCCGATACCGCGCTCGCCGAACAGCACATTCCGGTCTGGCTGTCGCTGACGCTGCTGGTCACCATCAGCACGGTGGTGGCGTATGCGTGCGGCGTCGCGGGCGCGGCGCGGATCGGTTCCACGCTGATGTCGCTGATACTGCTGAGCGAGGTGCTGTTCGCGGTGGTGTTGTCGTGGCTGCTGCTCGACGAATCGGTCTCGCCGGTGCAGATGATCGGCGGGGTGCTGGTGGTCGGCGGCATCGCGCTGGCCCGCAGCGGCGCCGAACATCGAACCCGCACGCCAGCGCCCGACGCGGCGGAGCACACGCCGACCTGACAATTCCCCGTCGACACTGTACCCTAGGGGGGTATTAAATCCAGGTCCGGCCGGAGATCCGGCAAGCAGCGAGGAGACAGTCGGTGACACCCACTCCGCACAATGACACCGCGGCCGAGGGCGCAACCACCCACGACCATTCCTCCCACGGCTACATCACCGCCAAGGACGACTACCTCAAGCGCCTGCGCCGAATCGAGGGCCAGGCCCGCGGCCTGCAGCGCATGGTCGAGGAAGAGAAATACTGCATCGACATCCTCACCCAGGTCTCCGCGATGACGAAGGCACTGCAAGCCGTGGCGATGGGTCTGCTGGAGGACCACATCAGCCACTGTGTGGTGGACGCGGCGGTCGCCGGTGGTCCGGAGGCCGACGCCAAGATCAAAGAGGCCACCGACGCCATCGCGCGCCTGGTTCGTTCCTGACCGGCGCTCAGCCGTGCCGTCGTCGGTAGACCGCCGCCGCGCCCGGATGCAAAGGGACGGAATCGGTCCCGATGAGTGAGCGAGTATCCAGGAACTGAGTGCCCGCCGCCTCGGCCGGTACCAGTGCGTCCGCGCGGGAGACCAGCAGATCGACGATCGCTCCGGCCGTGGCGTCCGACATGGCCGGAGCGGCGAGCAGCAGGTTCGCCACGCCGATCGTGCGGATCGCGCCGCCGCCGTCATAGGCGTCGGCGGGAATCTCGACCAGGTCGTAGAGATGTCCGAACCGTTCTCGCATCGGCGCGGCCAGCTCACCGAGTTCGACGAGCCGCAGACGCTGCGGCACGTCGAGCACGTCGGTGGGCACGCCACCGGCCCACAGCAATGCGTCCAGCTCACCGGATTCCACGCCCGCCACCGCATCGCGTAGCGGTCGATGCGAGATGTCCACGTCCGCACCGGGATTCATGCCAGCGGCCCACAGCAGCCGCTCCCCGGTCACCGCAGCGCCGGATCCCGCGGCGCCGAGGTTGACTCGGGCTCCCCGCAGATCGGTGACCCGCTGGATCGGACCGTACGCCCGCACCGCCAGCTGCAGATAGTTCTCGTACACCCGGCCGAGCGCCAGGATCGGCTCCCGCTCCCCCTGCACCGAATCCGCGAGCGCCAGTGCGGCATCCACCCGTCCGCTCGTCAGCATCGCCAGATTTTCCTGTGATCCGGTTGTCGTCACCGGTTCGATCCGCACCGTTCCCTCGTCCGCGGCGACGGCCGCGAGCAGACGCGCGAACGCGTGGTAGAAGCCGCCGACCTCACCGGAGGCCAGCCGCACCTTGGCCACGTCTCGACCACATCCGGACGCACCGGCCGCGATACCGAGACCGGTGAGCGCCAAGAACTTCCGCCGCGTGATCACGTCCGCACCGCCTGCGGCAGGCGGATCTCGATGGCGAGTCCGTGCGGTTCGACGGGCAGCACCGTCAGGGTGCCGCCGCGCGCCTGGGCCAGCGCCGCGGCAATCGGGAGGCCGAGACCGGAACCGCCGGAGGAGGCCCCGGAGCCGCGGAAGAAGCGGGTGGTCAGCTTGTCGATCTCCGCGGGTTCGACACCGGCTCCATTGTCGCGGACGGTCACCGTCACCCAACCCGGCTCGGTATCGACCACCATGACGGTCTGCGCGCCGGATCCGGCGTAACTGCACGAATTGCTCAGTGGCACATCGAGAATCTGTGCGAGCACGTCGGCGGAGACCGCGGTGTCGGCCGCGTGCGCGACGGGTGCCGCACGCAATTCCTGCCCGGCGTTCTCGTAGGCGGAGTACCAGGCGTCGACCCGGTCGGCGACCACTTGTACCGCGTCGCAATGGTTTTCGGCATCGGTGGGGGTGCGCGCGGCCTCGAAGGCGGCGGGCGTCTCGGCGACCGCCAAACTCAGCAGGCCATCGAGCAGTGCGGTCAGACGGTCGACCTCGGCACCGGCACTGCGGAAGGTGGCGACCGCGCTATCCGGGATCGAGCCCTCCAGGGAGTCGAGACGAATCGTCAAGGCGGCGAGCGGATTTCGCATGGCATGCGCGGTATCGGCGACCAGCTGACGTTGCGCGTCCGCCGAATCGGCCACGGCCAGCGCCATGGCGTCGAAGGATTCCGCGACCGCCCGCATCTCCGGCGGACCGCCGTGATGTCGGGCGATCGAGACGTGCGCGGCGGCCTCGGCGCGCGGCTTCGGCAGGGTCGCGGTCAGTTCGGCGACCGCCTGTGACAGCGCCGCCAGCGGACGCAGCACCCAGCGGCTCAGGCTCAGCGCCAGCATGGTGAACACGACCATCGCCAGCACCGCTCCGACCGCTATCACCGCCCACCCGCGGGCGATATCGCGGCGAGCGCGCGCGGTGGAGGCCTCGATCACCACCGCGCCGTTGACCTGCACCCCGGTGCCGACGGGCCGGGCGATCAGCACCGTGGGCCCGCTCCACGGGGTCAGCCGATACACCGGCTGGGGCCGCTGGTTGCGGCGGGCGGCGGCGACCGCGGCCTCGACCGGCGCCGAGGCCACATCCACCCCGGCGTTCACCGTTCTGGTGCCGCGGGCATCGACAACCAGCACATTCTCCGCGTACAGATCGTGGTAGCGGCCGACCTCGTCGGCCAGCGCCCGGCTGTCGCCCTCGACGACCGCGACATCGGCGAGGCTGGCGAAGCGGTCGGCGTCGCCGGAGCGATCGGCCACGAATTCCTGGGTCCGGCTGGTCGCGAAGGTCAGCGACAGCGGTACCGCGAAGGCGAAGACCGCGATCGCCGCGAATACCGTCAGCGCGACGAGTAGCCGTCTGCGCATGCTGGCTCCGCTCCTACTAGGTCTCCCGGGCCAGCACGATCACTGACCCCAGCGGTAACCGTAGCCGCGAATCGTGGTGATCAGCCCAGGTCGGTCCAATTTCGCGCGCAGCCCGGTCATGTGTACGTCCAGCGAACGCGATACCGCGACGAACGCGTCGCCCCAGATTCGGTCCATCAGCTGCTGGCGGCTGACCGCGGCGCCCGGCCGCTCCACCAACGCCTCCACCAACTCGAATTCCTTCTGGGTCAACGCGATCGGCCGCCCGGCGACCTCGACCACTCGGGCCGCGAGATCGACCCGCACATCTCCGGTGACCACCTCGGCCCGCTCCGGTTGCGATCCGGCGGCCGCGCGCCGCACGACATTTTCCAGCCGCGCCATCAATTCCGCGATCCGCGGCGGTTTCACCAGATAGTCGTCGGCGCCGCCGCGCAGCCCGCGCACGATCGAGCGTTCGTCGCTGCGCGCGGTCAGGATCAGCACCGGCACCGAACTCACCTCACGCAACTGGCGCAGCACGTGCAGACCATCGCCGTCGGGCAGTCCGAGGTCCAGGATGACCGCGTCGTAACCGCGGTGCGCGGTGAGCAGATCGGCGCCGCGGCGTTTGCGTTCGGCCTGATAACCGCGGGCGTTGAGCGCTTCCACCAGCGCGTCGCCTACCCCGTCATCGTCTTCGACCACCGCCAGCCGCACACGCCGATCCTCCCACAGCGCAGGATCGGCGCGTGCGCTCGGGCGTTCAGGATCGGACCGCTGCGAGATCACGGTCCGGCTCAGCGGCTGGCGCATCTGCCTTGGTGAGCGAAATATCGGCATCGGCGTCGATGGCCGACCCGCTCGAGGTCTCCCGCATGAACCAGTAGGTGATCAGCGAGACTCCGATGCATCCGGCGACGTACCAGAAGTACAGCGATTCGTGATGGGCCTGCTTCAGCGATAGCGCGATGGTCTCGGCGGTGCCGCCGAAGATCGCGACGGTCAGCGCGTAGGGCAGGCCGACGCCCAGTGCGCGGATCCTGGTCGGGAACAGCTCGGCCTTCACGATGGCATTGATCGAGGTGTAGCCGGAGATGATGACGAGCGCACCCATCATCAGTGCCCACGCGGCGATCGGGTTCTTGGTATGCGCGAGCACGGTCATGATCGGCACGGTCAGCAGGCTGCCCGCGACGCCGAAGAAGATCAACAGTTTGCGCCGTCCGACGCGGTCGGAGAGCGCTCCGGCCAGCGGCTGCAGCACGACGAAAACCAACAGCGCGATGAAGTTGATCCACGAGACGGTCGACTTGGAGATGCCCGAGGTATTGATCATGAACTTCTGCATGTAGGTCGTGTAGGTGTAGAACGCGACCGTGCCGCCCAGCGTCAGGCCGATCACCAGCAGGCATTCCCGGGGGTACTGCAACAGCATTCGCAGCGAACCGCGCGCGGGCTGCCGGGCGCCGACCGCTTCCGGAACCCGCTCGGCCTCGACTTCGGCCTGGAAGTGTTCGGATTCGTCCATGCTGCGCCGCAGCCACATCACGATGAGCGCGGCCGCCGCACCGATCACGAACGGAATGCGCCAGCCCCAGTTGGTCATCTGGGCGTTGTTCAAGAACTGCTGCAGGATGATCTGCACGCCGAGCGCGACCAACTGGCCCGCGACCAGCGTGACGTATTGGAAGCTCGAATAGAATCCGCGCTTACCTGTCGAGGCCACTTCGGACAGATACGTTGCGCTGGTGGCGTATTCGCCGCCCACCGAAAGCCCCTGCAACAAGCGGGCCAGCAACAGCAGCACCGGCGCGGCGATCCCGATCGTCTGGTAGCCCGGCGTCACCGCGATCAGCAGCGAACCCGCGGCCATCACCGTCACCGAGAGGGTGAGCGCCGAGCGACGTCCGAACCTGTCCGCATAGCGCCCCAGCGCCCAGCCGCCGAGCGGCCGCATCAGGAACCCGACCGCGAAAACCGCTGCGGTGGAGAGCAATTGCGCGGTGGAATCGCCCTTCGGGAAGAATGATTTCGCGAAGTACACGCTGAACGCGGCGTAGACATACCAGTCGTACCACTCGACAAGATTGCCGATGGAACCACGCAATACGTTCGCGACCACCCGGCGCTCGCCCACGGGCTGTGTCGTAGTCACAGGATCTCCTTCTTCGACGCGGCCTTGCGTCGTTCGGAGACCAGTGTGTTGGCAGTCACAGCGCCGATGGAAGCGCACAGCGACTTTTCTAACGCTTACTTAGGAATGTCGGTGGGCCGTGGCAGACTCCCCGCTAATGGCGCCCTACACCTCGGACCGATCGGCCACCTAGGCCGATCGGCCCGCGGTCTCAGGAATGTTTCGCCAGGAATGGGGCCAGCGTGCGTAGGGTGGCAGGCTCGTCATCGAGGGCCTGGAGCACGACGTGGTCGGCGCCTGCGGTCAGGTGGGCGGTGAGTTGGTCGACGACCGACTCGGGGGTGCCGTGTGCGACGAGGGCGTCGTAGAGGCGGTCGCTGCCGGGCTTGGTCACATCGTCTTCGGTGAAGCCGAGTCTGCGCAGGTTCGCGACGTAGTTCTGCAGGTCGAGGTAGAACTCGACGCGCGGGCGGGCGGTGGCACGGGCCCGGGCCGGATCCTCGTCCAGGACCACCTTGTGTTCGGTCGCGAGCAACGCGCCTTCGCCGAGCACCGCGCGGGCGCGTGCGGTGTGCTCCGGGGTGACGAGGTAGGGCAGCGCGCCCGCGGAACGCTCCGCCGCCAGCTTCAGCACGCGCGGCCCCAGCGCCGCGAGGGCGCGCCGCTCCTTGGGCACCCCAGCGGCGTCCAACTCGTCGAAGTATTCGACCAGCGCGTCATAGGGCTTGCGATATTCGCCCTGGTGTTCGGGATGGCCAGCGCCGAGGCCGAGCAGGAACCGACCCGGGAAGCGCGCGTCGATCCGGTGGAACGACTCCGCGACCTGCTTCGCGGGCGCCGTCCAGATGTTCACGATGCTGGTCGCCACGGTGATCGACTCGGTCGCGTCGAGCAGCGATTCGATCACGGGCAGTTCGGCGGGCGGGGATGAGCCGAGCCACAGCGTGCCGTAGCCGAGCTGCTCCAGTTCCTGCGCGTCCGCCGGGGTGAACCCCAGGTAACCGCGCCATACACCGAACCGTCCGAGATCTTTGATCGCCATGCCCGGAGCCAACGGCCGTGCCGCCGTTACTATTCCGACCGCCCGACCGAAAATCTCGATGATCTGTTAGCACTCTCGGCTTGCGAGTGCTAACTTGGATAGTGCACAGCTATCGGCGCCTGCCGCCGTGGCAGGCGTCACCGCTAGTGAAATGGAGGTGATTGCTGTGCTCCGGTTCGATCCATTCCATGACATCGACACCGTTGCCCGCCAACTGCTCGGCGAATCCGTCGGGTCGTCTCGCGTGCCGCGATTCATGCCGATGGATCTGTTCAAGGCAGGCGACCATTACGTACTCAACGCCGACCTGCCCGGTGTGGACCCCGGCTCGGTGGATGTGAGCGTCGACAACGGCACACTCACCCTGCGCGCGCAGCGCAGCCTGCCGAGCGATGAAGGCGTCCAATGGATTGCGTCCGAGCGCTTCGCCGGCACGTATATGCGGCAACTCAGCCTCGGCGACAATGTCGATGCCGAAAAGATCAGCGCAACCTACAACAACGGCGTGCTCTCGGTGACGATCCCGATCGCCGAAAAGGCCAAGCCGCGCCGTATCGAAATCTCCGGCTCCAACCAGCCACGGACAATCGAGGCGGGTTCGTCCGGCTGATCGGTGCTCATGCTCCCGCACCGCAGTGCGCCCGCCGATACGCGGTGCGGGAGCGCCGGAGTTCAGTCGCCGCAGCAGCCTTCGGTTGGGACAGTACGCATTTCGCGGGTCTCCGCATTGCGGGCGGCGAGGTCGGCGTCGTCCGGATAGTCGACGGCGATGAGACTCAGGCCGTGCGCCGGCGCCACGGTCACCGAGCTGGAGCGCTCGGTTTCGTTCAGTAGGGCGGCTACCCACTCAGCGGTGCGGCGCCCCTCTCCCACCGCGAGTATCGCGCCGACCAGGCTGCGCACCATGGACCAGCAGAAGGCATCCGCGCTGACGTAGGCGGTGAGCAGGTCGCCATCGCGCTCCCAGTCGAAGCGCTGGAGTTCGCGGACGGTGGTCGCACCGTCGCGGCGGCGGCAGAAGGCGGCGAAGTTGTGCAGGCCCAATAACTTTCGCGATGCCGCGCGCATGGCGTCGATATCGACATCGTGGCGACAGGCGACGACGCTGCGGGCCTGCAGCGGCTCGGCGCCATAGGGCGCGGTGGTCAGCCGGTACACGTAGTGACGGCGGATCGCCGAGAAGCGTGCGTCGAATTCGGGCGGTGCGACGCGAATGTCGGTGATCCGCACGTCTTTCGGAAGGAACCGCGCCATGCGGTGGATCAGCTTGGCCGCGTCCGGTTCGGAACCGATATCGAAATGCGCGACCTGTCCCTCGGCGTGCACACCGGCGTCGGTGCGGCCCGCGACGGTCAGCTGGATCGGCTCGCGGAACACCTTGCTCAGCGAGTCCTCCAGCACTCCCTGCACAGTGCGCAGGCCCGGCTGCCGCGCCCAGCCGGTGAAATCGGTGCCGTCGTAACTGATATCGAGCCGCACTCGAACCGAATCCACATCAGACTCCGGCCACACATCAGACTCCGACCGCACATTGGATTCCGACCCCAAATCAGCCCCCAGCCGCGCATCGGCCGCTGCGGCCTGCACAACCCCAGGCGAATCCACCGGCGCAGGCTCGCTCAACGCGCTCGACCGCGCGGTCGAACCCACCGAATCATTCTCGGTCACAGGCGATCTCCTAGTCGATACGAACGCCGGTGGCGCTCCGACCGAAACCACTCACCACGCGAAACCCGATGCCGGCGCGGTTATCTCGGTCGGATGCGGATGAGCCCGCCGGCCCACAGGGGCGGCGGGCTCATCCCGGACTTCCGACGCGAGCGTCAGGCGTCCTTCTTGTCCTCAGCGGCCTCGTCGGCAGCCGGGGCCTCGGCCTCGACAGCCTCGGCGGTCTCGGCGACGGCCTCTTCGGCCTTCTCCTCGACGACGGTCTCGGCGACGGGCGCCTCGGCCTTCTTGGACGCGGCAACGCGGCGGGCGCGGTCGGCCTCGTTGGTCACGGTCTTCTCCCGGACCAGCTCGATGACCGCCATCGGCGCGTTGTCACCCTTGCGGGGCAGCGTCTTGGTGATGCGGGTGTAGCCACCCTCGCGGCCCTCGAACGACGGCCCGATCGAGGCGAAGAGCTCGTGGACGACGTCCTTGTTCCGGATCACCTTGAGCACCTCGCGACGGTCGGCGAGGGTGCCGCCCTTCGCCTTGGTGACCAGCTTCTCGGCGTAGGGGCGCAGCGCCTTGGCCTTGGCCTCGGTGGTCGTGATACGACCGTGCTCGAAGAGCGCCGTGGCCAGATTGGCGAAGATCGCCTTCTGGTGTGACGCCGACCCGCCGAAGCGGGCACCCTTCTTGGGCTTGGGCATTGTTGTTCTCCTTGTGTGAGGCCGAGCCGGGGTGCCTACCCCGGCGGCCTAGAGCTGTTCGGTCTCGGCGTAGTCCTGCTCGCCGCCATCGGTGTCACTGAACGTGCCGCTGTCGCTCCACGTTCCGGTGCTCGCGTCATAACCCACCACGGACGAAGGATCGAACGACGCCGGGCTGTCCTTCAGCGAGAGGCCGAGCGCGTGCAGCTTGACCTTGACCTCGTCGATGGACTTCTGGCCGAAGTTGCGGATGTCCAGCAGGTCCGACTCGGTGCGGGCGACGAGCTCGCCCACCGTGTGCACACCCTCGCGCTTGAGGCAGTTGTAGGACCGGACGGTGAGGTCCAGATCCTCGATCGGCAGACCGAACGAGGCGATGTGATCCGCCTCGGCCGGAGACGGGCCGATCTCGATGCCTTCGGCTTCGACGTTGAGCTCACGGGCCAGGCCGAAGAGCTCGACCAGCGTCTTGCCCGCCGAGGCGAGCGCGTCCCGGGCGCTGATGGAGTTCTTGGTCTCCACGTCCAGGATCAGACGGTCGAAGTCGGTGCGCTGCTCGACACGGGTGGCCTCGACCTTGTAGGTCACCTTGAGCACCGGCGAGTAGATCGAATCCACCGGGATCCGGCCGATTTCCGCGCCGGACGCCTTGTTCTGCACCGCCGGGACGTAACCGCGACCGCGCTCGACGACGAGCTCGATCTCCAGCTTGCCCTTGTCGTTCAGGGTGGCGATGTGCATGTCCGGGTTGTGCACGACAACACCGGCAGGCGGCACGATGTCACCGGCGGTGACGGTGCCCGGGCCCTGCTTGCGCACGTACATCGTGACCGGCTCGTCCTCTTCCGAGGACACGACCAGACCCTTGAGGTTCAGGATGATGTCGGTGACATCCTCCTTCACACCGGGAACGGTGGTGAACTCGTGCAGGACGCCGTCGATGCGGATGCTCGTGACCGCGGCCCCCGGGATCGAGGACAGCAGGGTACGCCGCAGCGAGTTGCCGAGGGTGTAACCGAAGCCCGGCTCGAGCGGCTCGATGGTGAACTTCGAGCGGTTTTCGGCGACGACCTCTTCGGTCAGCGTCGGACGCTGTGAAATCAGCATTTGGATCATCCTCCTGTACGGGCGCCCACTATTTGACGCCCACGTTTTAGGGGTTGTGTGTGATCGCTTCCTTCGAAGCGATCACACACCAGCAGCGTTAGCCGCGCGTGCATGCCGCCCACGGTATCCGGGGACGGCTCGTCGAAGGACTACTTGGAGTAGTACTCGACGATCAGCTGTTCCTGCAGCGGCACATCGATCTGGGCGCGCTCGGGGAGCTGGTGCACCAGGATCCGCAGACGGCCCGGGAGCACCTGCAGCCAGCCCGGAACCGGGCGGTCGCCGACGGTCTCGCGCGCGACCTGGAACGGCAGCGTGCCGAGCGACTTCTCCTTGACATCGATGATGTCGTACTGGGTCACCTGGAAGCTGGGAACGTTCACGGCCCGGTTGTTCACCAGGAAGTGACCGTGGCTGACCAGCTGACGAGCCTGGCGACGGGTGCGCGCCAGACCGGCGCGGTACACGACGTTGTCCAGCCGGGTCTCGAGCAGACGGAGCAGGTTGTCACCGGTCTTGCCCTTGAGACGGTTGGCCTCTTCGTAGTACCGGCGGAACTGCTTCTCCATGACGCCGTAGGAGAAGCGCGCCTTCTGCTTCTCCTGCAGCTGGAGCAGGTACTCGCTCTCCTTGATCCGCGCGCGGCCGTGCTGGCCGGGCGGGTACGGACGACGCTCGAACGCCTGGTCGCCTCCGACGAGGTCGACACGCAGACGACGCGACTTGCGGGTGATGGGGCCTGTGTAACGAGCCATTTTTCGTTATTCCTTTCCCGCTAGACGCGACGCCGCTTGGGCGGACGGCAGCCGTTGTGCGGCTGCGGGGTGACATCGGAGATCGTGCCCACTTCCAGGCCAGCGGCCTGCAGCGAACGGATCGCGGTCTCGCGGCCCGAACCCGGGCCCTTGACGAACACGTCGACCTTCTTGACGCCGTTCTCCTGCGCCTTGCGGGCAGCGTTCTCGGCGGCGAGCTGCGCGGCGAACGGAGTCGACTTGCGCGAACCCTTGAAGCCGACGTGGCCCGAGGACGCCCACGAGATGACGTTGCCGGACGGGTCGGTGATCGACACGATGGTGTTGTTGAACGTGCTCTTGATGTGCGCGTGGCCGTGCGGGACGTTCTTCTTTTCCCGGCGGCGCGACTTCTGGGTCTTCTTGGGGCCGGAGGCCCGACTCTTCGGAGGCATCCTTTATCCCCTACTTCTTCTTGCCGGCGACGGTGCGCTTCGGGCCCTTGCGGGTGCGCGCGTTGGTCTTGGTGCGCTGGCCACGCACGGGCAGGCCACGACGGTGGCGCAGACCCTGGTAGCAGCCGATCTCGATCTTGCGCCGAATGTCGGCCTGCACCTCGCGGCGCAGGTCACCTTCGACCTTGAGGGACGAACCCTCGATGTAGTCACGCAGCTGCGTGACCTGCTCGTCGCTGAGGTCCTTCGAGCGCAGGTCCGGGCTGACGCCCGTCGCGTCGAGGATCTCCTTGGCGCGGGTACGGCCGATGCCGTAGATGTAGGTCAGCGCGATCTCCATGCGCTTTTCACGCGGGAGATCAACGCCCATGAGACGTGCCATGTGGCAGGTTCCTTAATCGTTGCGGAGGTCTGCTCCCTGTCCGTCCCCTCGTCTTGGTGGGGCCCCGGCCTCCGGTCCGGGGGTAGGCGGGCACGGTATGTGCCCGCTGGCGCTGGGAGGTCTTCTTTAGTTGGCCAAGCCGATCAGTGATCGGTGCCCGGCTGGTGCTGCGAACTCAGCCCTGGCGCTGCTTGTGGCGCAGGTTCTCGCAGATCACCATGACCCGACCGTGACGGCGGATCACCTTGCACTTCTCGCAGATCTTCTTGACGCTCGGCTGAACCTTCACGTCCGTCCAATCTTGTTCGGTTCACACGGGTGTGAACACAGTTTTTCCCCAGCCGACGGCTGGGGAAGTCTCTGTGGTGAGCCTTGCGGCTCAATGGTCACGCCTTGCGGGCGCGATCACTTATAGCGGTAAACGATGCGGCCGCGTGAGAGGTCGTAGGGCGAAAGCTCGACGACCACCCGGTCTTCGGGAAGGATGCGAATGTAGTGCTGCCGCATCTTCCCGCTGATGTGCGCGAGAACCTTGTGTCCGTTCTCGAGCTCGATCCGGAACATCGCATTGGGCAGCGGCTCGACAACTCGACCCTCGACCTCGATGGCCCCGTCCTTCTTCGCCATGTCCTCCGCGATCCCGGTTTACGCACAAACCTGGTTTGATTGCCTTGTATCTGGTTGCATGTAACCGGTCAATCGACCGGACCGGCGGCATGCAGACAGTCGGCGCGTAGGTGCACCGCCGACCAAGCTTACCGGTTTATTTGCGGGCAGACCAATTCGCCCTGGTCATTGCAGTCACGACCGCTTATTATCCCGCGTTCGGCGTGCATCGCGCGGTGCGTGGCCTCTGCCAGCGTAATCATAGTTAACAGCGTCGCGGCGATTCACGTCGCAGACCGCGCCGGAGCCGTGATCGTCCATCAGCAGGACGAACTGTGGTGCTCACCTCCGACAGGAGTAGGTCGCGTCCGACGCGGTGCTGCACCCAGAAGGCGGTGCTCGCGAGAGTGATCAAGATCAGGTGGACATGGCGGCGGGGGCTTCACGGGCGATGCCGCCACAGTTTCCACCTGATCTTGATTTCGCGAGGGGGAGGCGGCCGGGGTCAGGATGGGCGGGGTGGCCGAAGGTCGGGCCGACGACGGCGGGGGATCGCCAGGTTTTGTGCTCGACGCGTTTCGATGGCCGGCGGCGGACCGGGTGGATTGAGGTGATGGCCGGGTAGGAGGCCAGCACCGCGAAACCCTTGTGCCGCAAGACCAGGGGCGGCCGGGTGCTGAAATACCTGTAGTAGCCGGAGACGCGCGGGATCATCAAGGCGGCGAATAGTGTGGTGCGGCCGTGGTATTCGCGATGGACGATGGTATGGCTTCCATTCTTCTGTTGTCGTCCGGCCAGCCACCACGGAGACTCTGACATCTAGCCTGTGCGCCACGAACGCCCGGCGTGCGCCAGCACAACCACGTGTATGTCCGCTTACGTCTCGACGAGTTGCCGACGAGGTGCGGAGGAGGCGAACGGAACCCGTTGCGGGAGCGTTTAGAAACCGGTCATTCGGCCCACTCCCCACCCGTGATGGGTGAGACTCGTCGCGTAAACTGACCACAGCCCAGGAACAGGTCGAGCAGATCCAAAGGGGGACGTGTGAGCCGTAATAACGACGGCCTCCCCATGCTGCCTCCGTGGCTTTCGGAAAGTGATGTCACCGGCGGCTATGAGGCGCCCGTTCAGAACCTGCCACACGACGACCTAATCGATGAAGCGCCCTCTCGGCGTGGACGTTCCAAGCGCGCTCCCGAGACCGAGCGACCCGAAGCCGGACGCCGGGACAAGCGCCGCTTCGGTCGGCGCAAGGGCAAGGACGAGCAGCCCGAGGGCCAGGCCGATCCGCAGGGCCGCGGTCCGTCCCCCCGCGAGTTGAGCGGGCCGGGTTTCGAATTGCACCACGGGCCGGACATGCAGCGCGGGCCGGATGGCTTCCGCGGACCGGACCATCAGACCGGACCGAACGCTTATCGCGGACCCGAGCAGCAAAGCGGGGCCGAGGGTTATCGCGGACCCGAACCACACGGTGGGCCCGAACAACACGGCGGACCAGAGACCTATCGCGGACCCGAACCCCATGGCGGACCAGGCGGCTATCGCGGAACCGAACCGCACGGCGGACCAGGCGGCTATCCCGGAACCGAACCGCACGCCGGACCCGAACAACACAGCGGGCCAAGCGGCTATCCCGGAACCGAACCCCACGCCGGACCCGAACAACACAGCGGGCCAAGCGGCTATCCCGGAACCGAACCCCACGCCGGACCCGAACAACACAGCGGGCCAAGCGGCTATCGCGGAACCGAACCGCACGGCGGACCCGAACAGCAGCGCGGGCCGGGCGGCTATCTCGGACCTGACACCCATCGCGGCCCAGGCGGATCCGAGCAGCATCGCGGACCGGGCGGCTATCCCGAACCACATGGTGGCCCCGAATCACAGCACGGCCTCGAATTCGGCGACCCGCGCAGGCAGGGCGCACCCCAGCCCGACGCGCGCCACGACTCCGGCCCGCACGCACGCCAGGACGCCCTCGCGCAGGGTTCACCGCATCCGGACAACGCGTGGCAGGGCGGCCACCCACTGCCGACCCGCAACCCACGCCAACCCTCCACCGCCTTCGCCCCCCTCGGCAGCAGGCCCCCAACACCCCCTTCACAACCCCTGGCACAGCCACCCTCTGCCAACCAGCACTCGGGCGCCACCCAACACCCGAGCACCGCCGACCACCCAGGCGCGCCCCAACAGCCTGGAGCTACCGAGCACTCGGGCACTCCCCAACAGCCGAGCGCTCCTGAATACCCCAGTGCCACCCAACAACCGAGCGCCCCCCAACAACCTTCGCCTCCCCGGCAGCCGGGCGCTGCTGAATACCCGGGTGCCACGCAACAGCCTGGGGCTACCGACCACCCGGGCGCGCCCCAACGGCCTGGGGCTGCCGAGCACGCGGGCACTGCCCAACAGCCGAGCGCTCCTGAATACCCCGGTGCCACCCAACAACCGAGCTCCGGGCAACAACCTTCGCCTCCCCAGCGGCCAGGCTCTGCCGCATATCCGGGTGCCACCCAACAACCTGGAGCTGCCGAGCACTCGGGCTCTACCCAACAGCCGAGCGCTCCTGAATACCCCAGTGCCACCCAACAACCGGGCGCCGCCGAATACCCAGGTGCCACCCAACCGGGCGCCGGCCAACAACCTTCGCCTCCCCGGCAGCCGGGCGCTGCTGAATACCCGGGTGCCACGCAACAGCCTGGAGCTACCGACCACTCAGGCGTGCCCCAACAACCTGGAGCTGCCGAGCACTCGGGCGCTGCCCGACAGCCGGGCGCTGCTGGATACCCCAGTGCCACCCAACAGCCGGGCGCTGGCCAATCGCCCGCCGCCCAACAGCCTTCGGCAACACAACATCCGGGCGCCATGCAGTACGCAGGCGGTACCCAACAGTCGGGTACTACTCAGCGGCCAGGCGTCACCCAGTACTCAGGCCCACAACAGTCGGGCGCTGGCCAACAACCTGCCGCTCCCCAACAGCAGCCGGGTGCTACGCCGCCGACCACTACTACCGAACCGCCCGCGGCCGTCGAGGCAACGGTGCGCCACCAGTCGCGTCCCGACCTGCCGCCACCGCCGAACCAGGCGGCCGCACAACCACATTCGACTGCCACGCCGCCACAGCCGCCGACCGGCGAACGCCCCGGCATTCCGACGACCGGCGAACGCCCCGCGATCCCGACGACCGGCGAACGCCCCGCGATCCCGACAACCGGCGAACGCCCCGCAATGCCGACAACCGGCGAACGCCCCGCGAGCCCGACAACGGGCGGGCGGCCTGCGATGTCGACGACGGAAGATCTCGACGGTCCTCCAGCATGGCTCGATGGCCGAAGCACCGAACAGGCCGGACCGAGCTCCGAAGCCGTCGGCATGGGATCGCGCACCCCTGTGGCTCCCCCGCGACCCGAACCAATGCCTGCTGCCGAACAGCACTCGGGCAGTGGCCATCTCGCTCCGCCACAACGACTCGACGAATCGCAAACAGCCGCCTCGCGCGGAACCGACGGCCCACCCCCGCGACTCGACGACCCGCGCACCGAACAGGCCGGACCGAGCTCCGAAGCCGTCGGCATGGGACCGCGCACCTCTGTGGCTCCCCCGCGACCCGAACCAATGCCTGCTGCCGAACAGCACTCGGGCAGTGGCCATCTCGCTCCGCCACAACGACTCGACGAATCGCATACAGCCGCCTCGCGCGGAACCGACGGCCCACCCCCGCGACTCGACGGCCCACGCCCGCCGGGCGACCGTCGCACCGACGGACCGCCGTCACGGCACGATGAAGCACACCCACCTGGCACCCATCCATCCGACGGCCCGCCGTCGCGGCACGACGAGCCGCGTTCGCCGGGCTCGCACGGACCCGACGACCAGGCTGCACGGCAGCCACACGCACCGGTTTCGCAGAGCGCCGAGGAGCGGCCCGACGAGCCGCATCCATCGGCCTCCCGTGGCAGCGATAGCTCACGACTGGGCGATCCACACCCGCTCGGCTCGGATGGAACCGACAGCCCGCCGTCGCGACTGGACGAGCCTCGTGCACCTAGCTCGCGTGGTGTCGATGGGCCACCGCCGTGGCTTGCGCCGCCGCGGGCGACGGAGGGTCGGGCTGCTTCCGAGCAGGCGGCTGCGCGAGTCGGGCAGCGGCCCGAACTGCCGCCGCCGCCAGCGGAATCCGGTGCACATCCGGGGGTGGGCGCCGATTCGGCGGCGACCGGTGCTGCGACGAGAGGCTCGGCGTCCGAGGCGACGAACGAGCCAGACCAAGTAGGTCGTCCAGACCTGCCGCAGGTCCCCGGCATCGACCACGCAGCCCATGGCACAGCGGCTGCTGCGGCAGAGCCGACGTCCGCAGCGACTGGTGACAGCGCGGAATCGCATAGCGCAACACCGATATTCGATCCTGCGACCGTCGATCCGGCCAGGCGTCCGGGTAGGTCCACGCCGCCGGTTCCCGCCGCACCAGCCTCATCGGAGTACGGACCGGCGCAGCGTGATCGCGCCGGGGATTCGGCATCGATCACCGGGCAGCCATCGACACCTGCCACCGACTTCCGCGGCCCGGCTTCCGCACCACAGGCTCCCGGCGGCGGCTTCGATCACCCCGCATCTGCACCACACGCACCCACCGGCGACCGCGGCCCCGCGTCCGCACCACAGGCACCTGGCGGCGACTTCACCCGGCCGCCCTTCGCACCACAGGCGACCGATTTCCATGAGCCGACCGGCACCGGTGGCGCTGCGGCACAGCCGGAATCCGCACCACCGCAATCGGATCGCGGATCGGCGGGACCGGGGTGGGCCACACATCCCGGCGCTGGATCAGCGAGTGGGTCGATGGGGCCGGGGTCGGACTTCCGGCCGGGAGCGCAGGGGCCGGCCGACGAATTCGGGCGGCCGGGGTCGACATCACAGGGACCTGGGATCGATGGGCCGATCGCGCCCAATGGCGCTATGCAGTCGGAATCCGGTCCGGCGCAGCGGGATCGGGGATTGGCGGCGCCTGGTTGGGCCGCACATCCCGGACCTGGGACCGCGGGTGGATCGGCGGCTGCTGGTGGGCGTCATCGGTTGTCGTCGGAGATCGACGCCGGTGGGGCCGCGGGCGATGCTGCCGGGCGTCCCGAGCAGTCGGGGCCGTATGGGCCGGGCGAGCAAGGGCGCGACGCTGTTGACGCGGGGCAATCCGCCCTCGGTGCGGATGCGCAGGATGACGGGCGCGGCGCGGGCGGATATGTCCAGCCTGCGGCGGGGCAGCAAGCTCCGGGTGGCGATCAGCCGAATGATCAGTGGCGCAATGGAACTGGGTATCAGCAGCCGCCCGTGGGGTCACCGGCGCCGTGGCAGGGTGCGCCCGGATATGGGCAGCCGTCGATCGGGCGGGCGCCCGAGGGTGAGCAGTGGCAGAATCCGGCGGCGCGGGGCGCGTCGGGGCAGCAGTCGCCGTCCGGTGAGCAGCCCGCCGACCAGTGGCAGCAGGGGCAGGGTTATCCGCCGTCGCCGATGGGACAGCAAGTGCCCGTTGGGGATCCGCAGGCCGGATACAGACAGCCGCCCGCCGGTTATGGGCAACCGCCCGCCGGGGCGGGACAGCCGGGTGGGATGCCACCGGGCTACCAGCAGGGTCCGGGCTATCAACAGCAGCATCCCCATGGACCGCAGCCCTCGCTCGATGACGTGCCGTTGCGGCGTGCCAAGAAGTCGCCGGGCAGTGGGTGGCGCAAGGCTGTGCATCACGTGTCCGGCGGTGCGATCAATCCCGGGTTGTCCGCGGAGGAGTTGCGGCTGCAGGAATTGGTCGCGCGGATCAGGCAGCCGGTGCGCGGTGACTATCGGATCGCCGTGCTCTCGCTCAAGGGCGGTGTCGGAAAGACCACCACGACAATGGGTCTCGGGTCGATCTTCGCCTCCATCCGGGGTGACCGGGTGATCGCGGTCGACGCCAATCCGGACTTCGGCACGCTCTCGCAGCGGGTGCCGTTGCAGACCCGCTCGACCGTGCGCGATCTGCTGCTCGATCCCTCGATCCAGCGCTACTCGGATGTGCGCAGGCATACCTCGCAGGGCACCAGCCGATTGGAAGTGCTTGCCAGCGAACGGGATCCGGCGGCGTCGGAGGCGTTCAACGACGAGGAATACCGCGCGGTCGCCCGCATTCTGCAGCGCTTCTACAACATCATCCTGACCGACTGCGGTACCGGACTGATGCATTCGGCGATGGGCGGTGTGCTCGATCTGGCGCATTCGCTGGTGCTGATCTCCTCGGCCGCGATCGACGGCGCGCGCAGTGCCGCTGCGACGCTCGACTGGTTGTCCCTGCACGGCCACGACCACCTGGTCCGCAATGCGGTCGTGGTGATCAACCTGCCGCGCGAGGGCTCACCGAATGTGGGCATCCAGCAACTGCGCGAATACTTCCTGTCGCGTTGCCGCGCGGTGCACATCATCCCGTACGACTCGCACCTGTCCGAGGGCGCCGAAATCGATCTGCACCGCCTGCACAAGACCACCAAGCGCGCCTATGTCGAACTCGCGGCGACGGTCGCCGACGAATTCGGCATCGACCACCGCCGCTACAACCACTGACCTCACCAGGACAACCGGGACGCGCGCACCTCCGCGATGGACCGGCTGCGGCGGCGGCGGAACAGGCCGCGTAGTGTGCCCGCGTTCAGATAGCCGACCTTGACCGCTATCGCGTCGATGGTCAGCGTTGTGGTGCGCAGCAGCTGGGTGGCTCGTTCCAGCCGCACCTCGTGTACGAAATCCCTTGGTGACATGCCGATTTCGGCTTGGGTGGCGCGCTGCAGCGTGCGCTCGGTGACGCCGAGCCGATGCGCCGCGTCGGCGATGCGGAATTGCTCGGCGATATGGTCGCGCACCCAGCGCTCGAATGCGGCGACCAGGGAGTCGTTGCGGGCGATCACCTCGGGAATCGCGCTGTCCTGCTGGGATCGCCGATTACCGACCACCAGATACCGAGCGGTCAATTCGGCCAGCGTGGGACTCTGCGCGGCGATCAACGACAGCGCGAGGTCGATGTGCGACAGCGAGGCCGCCGCGGTCGTGAGCCGATCGGCGCGGCACAGGATCCGGCTCTCGTCCAGATCGATGTGCGGATACCTGCGCCGGAAGGCGGGGCCGAGCCACCAACTCGTCGTCGCCACCGCACCGTCCAGTAATCCGGCCTCGGCCAGGTAGAAGGTCCCGGTGCAGGCCGCGGCCAAATGCGCGCCACTTTCATGGGCCCGCGTCATCAGTTGCAGCACCGGCCGATTCGCGGGTGCGGAGACCAATCCGATCAGACCGTCGGCATCCAGGACACGCGACGCGGGAACGACCATCAGACCGACGTCATCGGGCAGTTCGGTCATCGGTGTCGTCTGCGCGAGAAAGCCGTGCGCCGTGCGCACTTGCCCGCCGTCGGCCACTATGTGCACCCGCCACGGTTCGGGCGCCGTCTCCAGTTCACCGCGTAACCCGTTGGCCGTGGCGAATGTCTCCAGCACGGCGGCGAGTCCGAGATCGGCGACGCCGTCCTGCACGAAGACCGCAACATCCATGTCGCAAACAGTACTGAATATGTCGTATCCGACACTCGGAACCGCGCGACAAGCGCCCTAATCTCGTACTACTTACCCGGCCCTGCCCTGCGGAGTTCCCATGACACTCGTCGAAACCTTCGGCATCCACCACGTCCGCCTGACCGTGACCGACATCGACCGCTCCAAGGCGTTCTACCGGGATGTGCTCGGCTTCCATATCGCCGCCGAATCCGAAGGCAGTCTCGATGACCCGCTGGTCCGCACCGATCCCGCCCAACTCTACGGCGGCGTCGTATTCCAGACGAACGGGATGCTGTTCGGGCTGCGCCCGGTGGCCGATCCGACCGACCGATTCGACTCCGAGCGCGTCGGGCTGGACCATCTCAGCTTCAGCGTGCCGTCGGTGGACGACCTGACTCGGGCCGAAGTTCGGCTGACCGAGGCCGGAATCGAGCACGGGGAGATCATCCGGCTGGAGGCGTTCGGGATCGCGATCCTATCGTTCAGTGATCCCGACGGCATCCACCTCGAACTCACCGCACCGCTGTGAACGCCCCCGCGCACTGTAGTAACCCGATGGTCCGCAGTCGTGCGACCGTGGTCGGCACGACCGCGGACTCGGCACTACCGAGCACCAGCGAATTACTGTGCGCGCTGAGCGGTCAGCAGGTCCGCGGACATGTGTGCCAGTGGTCGCACGATCTGGTCCGGTTGCACCGCGTCCGTCGCGAACGTCCACGGTTCACCGCCGTAATCGACTGTCTCCGCATCGAATTGGTCGCCAATATCAATGCATGGGCGACCGAGCATCTGCCGGGGAGATCCCGCGATCGCCTCGACACGCAACTCGGCGACACCATCGATCGCATCGCGGCCACCGCCGACCGTGCCTTCCACCTGCTGATGACCGACGACCTGTCCGGGGAGGATATGCACGTGGCATGGACCCGATTGGCCGAACTGTCGATCGCCTACAGCGACTTGGTCCGTCAGGCCGAGAACGGGCGGTGGTGCCTGTCACCGCACACCAGACGCCGGTGAGGCGTCGACATCGGTGACGCCGAATCGGCAAGGGGCCGTGGCTACTCTGTGCGGAAGTGCCGCGACCCCTCACCGACCCGGGTCGTCACCACTCCGGGAGTCGCCGCCGTCCTGCGAGTACGTCGCGCACCAAATCGTCATAGGCATCGGCCAATTCGGCGAGATGATGCCATGCGCCGTGCAACTGTTCGTTGTGGGCGTCCAGCGTCATCAACGCGTGGTGGGCCCGCACCGACGATTCCGCGATCCGGTCGATGACCGAGCCGACGGTTTCGGTGTGCAGGGTCGCGCCGAGCCGATGCTGGGGCACACTGCGCGCCACCCAATCGTCGATGGCCATGACCAATTCGATTCTGCGGCGCTCGATTTCGAGAATCGTGCCGGGATCGGTCGATACCGAACCACCGCGGCCGACGAGGCGTCTCTCGTGCAGGACCGCGAGGTCACGGGCGAACCAGAGGAGCGGGCCACCGACAACGCGGTGCCCGCGGCACGCACGAACGAGTAGATCCGACGTGGGAAGTAGTCCGTGAGTAAGGGACTGCACCGTCGAATCGACACACTTCGGTGTGCCTGGAAGAGCCATCACAACCGTTGATGAATCCGAACCTGCCACGTTGCCTCGCCGTCATCGCCGCACAACACCTGGATCAGGACGTTCATTACAATAAACCTCTGAAGGCACCTGTCAAGCGTTACCCGGCCGTAGGGTGCAACGAAGAGTACACTTCGTTACCTGCACGACTGACCGAGGAGCAAGATGGCGGACGGTCCGACGTATCACCGGATCGCAGACCTCCTCCGCGAGGAGATCCGCGCAGGCAAGTGGAATCCGGGCGATCGGCTGCCCAGCCATACCGAGCTGGCCGATCAGATGCAGGTTTCGATCACGACCGCGCGCAATGCCATTCAGGTACTCGTCACCGAAAATCTGGTCTACACAGCTACTTCCCGCGGCACCATCGTCCGAAACCAGGAAGTACTGGAATCGGTTGTCACCGATCATATTCGTCCCGATCGACCGCAGTCCGCCCACGATATCTTCGAAGAGATCGCGCGCGCGGCACATCGCGTGCCGACCAAGGAATTCAGCGCGAAGATGGAACCGGCGACCCCGGAAGTCGCGCACTGGCTCGGCGTGTCGGAGGACTCCTGGGTATTGGCCAGGACCGTTGTCCAGTATCTCGATAACGAGCCGTGGTCGTGGGAGGTCAGCTTCTATCCACGGGACTTGGCCGAGGCAACCGGCATCGACTCACCGCACGATATTACAGAGGGCACGACACGCCGACTCGCCGACCGCGGACACGCCGAGACGGCACACCGCGACACGCTCGTCGCCCGCCCGGCCAGCGCGGAAGAGGCGATCGTATTAGGCGTCGCGGCGGGCACGATCCTGCTGGATCACCTGCGCATCGGCGCCAATCATGAGCGCATCACCCGGGCCACCCGGCACCGCTCGATCGCCACCCGCAACCGGCTCGCCTACGAACTGGGCGACAACGAGGGCACCAACGTCATCCGACATACACTCGGCATCTCCTACGGGCCGGGTATCTCGTTGCCATGAAAACCTTTCGTCATGAATACGGTGTTGCCATGACTACCGTGATCCGCCGGGCATCCCTCAGTGATCTCGGCACCATCTGCCGCCTGCGGATCCAGCGCACCGCCTGGCTGACCGCGCGCGGCTCCGACCAGTGGACCGTGGCCGGTCGCGGCCTGCCGATCGAGATCTTCGCCAGGGCGGTCGGCCATTCCCTGGACGCCAGGGAAACCTGGATCGCCGAGGTGGCCGGCGAACCGGCCGGAACGATCACCGTCAACGACCACGCCGACCCGGGGCTCTGGTCACCGTGGGAGCTGGCCGACGCGGTGGTCGTGCATTACATGATCGTCGACCTCCGCTTCGCCGGTCAGCGCATCGGCCACCGACTATTGGCGCACGCCGCATCCCTTGCGCGCGAACAACAACGGCATTGGGTCCGGCTCGACGCCTGGACCACCAATAACGATCTGCACGACTACTACCGCCGAGAAGGCTTCCACTTGGTCAGGATCGCGGGACCGGCCGCATCCGGCCCGTCCCGCGCACTGTTCCAGCGCCGCTCCGACAGCTGGACTTTCGAGCCGATGACACCGGTGCACACGCGCGTGCCGCAGCCGCAGCCGCTCCCGCTCCCGCTCCCCGGGGCGTGAGGGCTACAGCGGCGGCAGATAGGCGATCTGCACCATCTCCTGACCCCGGTTGCGCGACACCAGAATGCCGCGACCGGGCGGCAGTTTCATCGGGCGGACATCGCCGATCAACTTGCCCTCGTCCTTGGGGCCGCTCATGATCAGCGCGTCGACAGAGAGGTTCTTCATGCCGCCGAGCACATTGTCGTAGAGCGCGCGCGAGACGCCGCCGGTGCGCCGGGTGACGACCAGGTGCAGACCGATATCGCGGGCCTGCGGCAGGTATTCCAGCAGTGGCAGCAGCGGATTGATGCCCGCGGTGATCATGTCGTAATCGTCGACCAGCAGGTAGATCTCGGGCCCGGTCCACCAACTGCGCTCGCGCAGCTGCTGCGGGGTGATATCGGAGCCGGGGATGCGCTTGGACATGTACCTGGCGAGTTCGTTGACCATCGGGCCGCAGGTCTGCGATGAGGTGGAGTAGCCGCCGAGATGGGCCTCGTCGACCACGCCGAGCAGGCTGCGGCGGTAGTCGATGAGGATGATCTTCGCCTGCTCCGGAGTCGCGTGCTCGGTGATGCCCATGGCGATATTGCGCAGCAGCGTGGTCTTGCCGCATTCGACGTCGGCGAAGGCCATGAAGTGCGGCTCCTGGCCGAAATCCAGGACGAACGGGTCCAATTCGTTCTCGCCGAGACCGACGAGGACCTTGGTCGGACCGAGTTCGACCTCATGCTTGCGCGCGATCGCCACGACCTCCTCGCGGCTGATCTGCTGGGGCAGCATGCGCACCTCGGGCGCGCGCCGGCCGGGGTAGAGCTGCTGCATCTGGTCCCTGGCCTGGGCGGCGCCCTCGGCCACGGTCGACGGATCGGAATCGGAATCCAGCCGCGGCAGCGCGATGAGCATGTGCAGTTCATCGGGTGTGAGACCGCGGCCGGGGCGGCCGACGGGGACGAGAGCCGCGGTGCGCCTGCCCATTTCGGAATCCGTCGGGTCGCCGAGGCGCAGCTCGATCCGGGTGCCGATCTGGTCCTTCACATTGGGGCGGATCTCGCCCCAGCGAGCCGCGCCGATGATCAAGTGGATGCCGTACGAAAGGCCTTGAGCCGCGATGGCGGTGATCTGCGGTTCGACGGCGTCGAATTCCTCACGCATGGCCTGCCAGCCGTCGATGACCAGGAAGACGTCGCCGAATTGGTCCGCGGCCAGCGGATCGTTCGGGTCGGCCGCGGTCCCGTTGATGAGCCGCGCCTCCATCTGGGAGTACTTGCGGCGCCGGAACTCCACCATGGATTCGATGCCGAGCGCGGCGAAGCGCTCCTCGCGCTGGCGCATCAGCGTGGTCAGCTCGGCGACGGTGCGGCGCACCCGATCGCCGTCCAGGCGGCCCGCGACCGAACCCACATGCGGCAGACCGGATAGACCCGCGAGGCTACCGCCACCGAAATCGAGGCAGTAGAACTGGACCTGCTCCGGGCTGTGGGTCGCCGCCGCGGCCATGACGATGGTGCGGATGGCCGTCGACTTACCGGACTGCGGACCGCCGACGACCGCGACATTGCCTTGCGCACCGGCCAATTGGATGGTCAGCACGTCGCGGCGCTGTTCGTAGGGTTTGTCGATGATGCCGATCGGCATCCACAGCTGGCCGTGCCGGTTGACCGGGGAACGCCAATCCGGGTCGGGCAGCAGCATATCCACCGTCGGCGACTCGTCCAGCGGCGGCAGCCACACCTCGTGCGCCGGACGGCCGTGTCCGGTAAGGCGTTTCACGACCACCTCGAGCAGCGTCTCGGGGACGCCGCCGCTCTGCGTTTCCGCTTCGGGCTCCGCTCCCGGCGGCGGTGGCAGATCGGGCAGTTCCATGCGCGCCGGCTGCGGGGGTTCCTGGATCTCGACCGGCGCGGCGGTGAAGACCGTCGGCGACTGACCGCCGACCACCCGGCCGTCCACCTGCCTGGTGCCGCTCGGCGAGACGTACGGCCCGGACACATAGGTCGCGTTGAACCGCAACGGGTCATCGGCATCGCTCTTGAGATAGCCGGAGCCGGGGATGCCCGGCAGGTGGTAGGCATCGGTGATGCCGAGCACTGCGCGGGATTCGTTGGCCGAGAAGGTGCGTAGACCGATGCGGTAGGACAGGTGCGAGTCCAGGCCGCGCAGCTTGTTCTCCTCGAGTCGCTGTGAGGCGAGCAGCAGGTGGACGTGCAGCGAGCGGCCCAGGCGGCCGATCATCACGAACAGGTCGGCGAAATCCGGCTTCTGCGAGAGCAATTCGGAGAACTCGTCGACGATCACGAACAGTGCCGGCAGCGGGTCGAGTGCGACACCCGCCGCGCGCGCCTTCTCGTAATCGGTGACATTGGCGAAA
Organism: Nocardia nepalensis; assembly: GCF_048910785.1. NCBI lineage: Bacteria > Bacillati > Actinomycetota > Actinomycetes > Mycobacteriales > Nocardiaceae > Nocardia > Nocardia nepalensis. Next base: position 375,594 of record NZ_JBKBET010000040.1, read on the forward strand.
TTGCCTGCGGCGCGCAGCAATTCCTGGCGGCGGTTCATCTCACCGGCCAGCGCGTCCTTCATGCGGTCCACCATCGAGAGTTCTTCCTCGAGGTTGGTGATGACCGCGGCGACGTGCGGCAGGGAGTCCAGACCGAGGAATGTCGCACCACCCTTGAAGTCGACGAGCACGAGGTTCAGTGCGTCCGGTGAGTGGGTGGTCACCATCGAGAGCACCAGCGTGCGTAGGAATTCGGACTTACCCGAACCCGTTGCGCCGATGCACAATCCGTGCGGACCCATACCGCTCTCGGCGGATTCCTTGATATCGATTTCGACCGGAGTGCCGTCCGGAGTGACGCCGATCGGCACCCGCAGCCGCTCGCGCGCGGTGCGCGGCCGCCACACCTTCGACGGTTCGATCTGCGCGGCGTCCGGAATCTTCAGCAGCGCCATCAATCCCGGATCGGTCCTCGTGTCGTCGCCGAGGCTGACGATCTGTGCGGCCGTCGCGATCCGGAACCGGGCCAGGCTGCGGGCGAAGGCCTCGGATTCGGCCACGCTCACCACATCGGCGGTGGCGAATTTCTCCGTGCCCGCGGCACTTTTCGCGCTCACCTCGCCATCGCCGACGACCAGTTGCAGACCGCGCCGCGCGGCGAGACCGTTCTCGGGGGCGGTCAGGTCGAGCACGGTGACCGAGTCGAGGCCCGATTCGCTGATCAGCCGCTCGGTGCCGTTGACGTAGCCGTCATCGATGATGACGACCAGATGCAATCGGCCCTGTGTCGGTTGCGGATTGCGCATGAACCGGCCGCGTTCGAGCAGTTCCGAGGCCAGCGCGGTTTCGAGTTCGGCCAGCGATCCGTACATCATCCTGGCCGAGCCCATGCCGTCGCGGACGGTCGGATGTTGCAGGTGCGGAAGCCATTTCGCCCATTCCCAGGACGGACCGTCGGGATCGGCGCAGACGATGGCCACCGCGACGTGGTCGGGTCCGTGGAATGCGGTGAGCTCCATCAGCATCGAGCGCGCCAGCATCCGCGCCTGCGCGGTGTCGCCACCGAGATTGATGGCCGGGAAGGCCCGCAACGAGACCGCCGTCGGCAGCTGGTGCACCACGGAATGGGTACGCACGAAACGGCGTAGCGCCACGGTGGAGACCGGCTCCAGATCCTCGAGCGGTCCGGTCTCCGGGCGCGCCAACTTGGTCGCCAGCCGGTGGCTGCCCACCCCCACCCGCACATGCCCGAAGTCCGGATCGTTCGGGCGGCGTTCCCACATCCGGCGGGTGCCGACCACCGACGGCAGATCGATCGGTTCCGGATGACTCCAGGCCAGCGACTCCAGCTGCTTGGTGCCGGTGCGGCGGACGTCCTTGCGCATCTGGTCCAGATACCGGAAGTAGTCCTTGCGTTCCTCGTTGAGCTCGCCCGCGCCCTTGGGGCCATTGCCCCGCATGCCGAGCATCATGCCGCCCATCGACATGAGCATCATCATCGGGAACATCATCATGAACGGGTTGGCGAGCAGGTTGCGCCCCAGCATCACCATCATCGCGATCATGCCGACGACGGCGACCACCATGATCACCGGCATCAACTTCATGATCAGCGGCCCGGGCAGTGCCCGCTGGATCTCCGGCGGCGAATTCAACGCCACCTCACCGCCCGGCGCGCGCGGCGGGGCGATGCGGGGGCGGCGCACGAAACCTTCGGTAACCATGGGTCCCTCTACAGCTCTGTCACTTCGGAGTCGAGATCGGCGGAGCCGCGCGACCGCCGGAACGGAATCGACACGGCCGCACCGAGTCCCAGCACGATCAGACAGGCGACCGAGCCGATGACCGCGACGCGGCGCGGCAGCGGATCGGGCCCGGCCGGATGCACCGGGGCCGCCATGACGCGCGGGGTGTCGGCGCCGGTGCTCACCGGCTTGTCCGGCAACTGCGCGGTGAGCGCGGCCAGTGGGTCGATCAGGCCGTGTCCGACCCGGTCGTCGCGGCCGGGACCGGGCGCGTGCGCGGTGCGGGTGATCCGCTCGATCACTTGTCCGGCGGTGAGTTCCGGGAACCGGGACCGGACGAGTGCGGCCAGTCCGGCGACATATGGCGCGGCGAAGCTGGTGCCCTGAATGGATCCGATGCCCTCCTGGGTGAGCGCGCCGTTGACCAATCCGGTGCCGCCCGGCTTGTTATCGAGCGAGACGATATTGCGCCCGATCGCGGCGGCCCCGACCCACGGACCGTGCAGTGACAATGCCGAGGGCGAGCCGTTCGGATCGATGGAGGCGACCGTCAGGACGTAGGGCTGGAACCAGGCCGGGCTGGCGATGGTCTGCACACTGTCCCAGCCGTCACCATCGTTCTGCTTCTCGCACGCGCCGCCGTTCTCCACATTGCCCGCCGCCGCGACCACCACCACATTGCGGTCGTAGGCGTACTTCACCGCGGCGCCCAGCGGAACGTCGGCGGTATCGGTTCCCGACGCGCTGCACGAGACTTCGGAGATATTGATGACGGTCGCGCCCATGTCGACGGCGCGGACCACCGAGGCGGCCAGGGCCAGCACACTGCCGTAGCCGGAGCGGACCATGGCATCGGGGGGCTGATCGCCGCCCGCGCGATCCTTGCGCTCATAGTGCGTGCTCAGCTGGCGGATGCTGAGGATCTCGGCCTCGGGTGCGACGCCTACGAAACCGTCGTCGGGGCTCGGCCGTGCGGCGATGATGCCCGCGACCAGGGTGCCGTGGCCGTCGCAGTCGGCGGTGCCGTCGGAGTCCGATACGTAGTCGCCACCGGCTTGCAGTGCGGGCAGTCGCGGATGCCGATTCACACCGGTATCGATGACCGCGACCTTTTGTCCAGCACCACGACTGAACTGCCAGGCCGCGGGCAGATCGAGCACACGCTGCGGCAGCGGCGCCTCCGCCGGGGCGCCACCGATGAGCGACAGTTCGGCGCAGACGACCTTCTGTTCGGTCGGTTCCAAGGGCGCGGGCCGACCGCTGAGCGCCTGTGCGGGTCCGAGTGCGCCCGAGTCGATCGTGGGCGGCGGGATCGCGCCGGCCGGAGCGGACCAGCCGCCGACCGCTGCGCCGAGAACCGCGGCGGCGCAGACGATTCCGGTCCCGCGCCGCCAGCCGGGCTTACTCGCCCGAGCAGTCATAGGTTCCTGGCCATCGAATACACCCCCATGATCCACAGCACCAGCGGGATCACCGCGACGATCAGCAGATATTCGATGATCTCCATGGCCCGCCGCGTCACCGGCGTCACCTCCAGGTGCGGACCGATCACGCCGAACACCACCACCGCGGCGGCGAAGGCCAGCAGCAGCACACCCGCCAGCAACAGCAGATCCGAATCGCCAAGGGCAAGACCGGTGATCAGACCGATGACGATGACGCTGCCGCCCGCGACCAGCGCACCCGCCTGCACCAGGTCGGCGAAGGAGCGCCCGCGCAGACTCACGATCACCGCGGCGACCGCGGCGAGCGTAATCCCTTGCCAGCGTGCCGATCCCAGCGGATCGGCGGCGCCGATCGCACCGACCGCCGCCGCGATGGCGCAGGCGATGAGCATGCCGGTCTGGTATTGATTGGCGGCCCTGGCCCGCTCGCCGAGTCCGGCGGCCGAGGGCAGTGCGGTCGCGCCGATCGCGCCGATGCCCTCGATGGTCGGGCGCGGTTCGTGATCGGCCGGATCGATCGCGCCGCCCGCGGTCGGCACCGGCGGAATCGGCAGCCGGGCCAGCACCGCCGCCAGCCGCGGCACCGCGGAGATCAACGTGATCGCCACGACCAGGATCGCGGCGCAGATCTTCGGCAATTCGAAGTCCCAGATCATCCGGACCAGCGCGGCGACACCGCCGAACAGCGCGACGGTCACCGCGGCCGCGGCCAGTGCGGCACCGGTCGCGGTGGCGCGATAGATGACCGCGGCGGCCACCAGCGTGACCGAGCAGCCGAGCAGCAGATGCGGACTGCCGAGGTCGCCGGGCACGAAAAGTGCTGCGCCACCGAAGAACAACAGCAGCGCGCACAGCGACAACCAGGTGGCCGTCAATTGGTCGGCGTACTTGCGTGCCGCGATCGCGGCGGCGACCGCGGTGACGATGGCCACGCCGGTCGCGAGGAACGGCGCGGCCAGCCCGCCACCGTGCGCGCGCCCGGCCGCGAGCAGCAGCAGCGACAGCAGCACCGCCGACGCCGCGGCGACCAGACCGGTCCAGCGCGCCGAATTCGGTGACCAGCCACGGAAATCGGCAGCGGTGAGCCGAGATACGGCATCGATGACATCGTCGAAGAGCGCCGGTGATTCCTTGGCGGTGACCGAGCGCAGCACCAGCAGTTCGCCGTCGAACACCTCGGCCTCGGTGAGGCTGCGGCTCGGCGCGATGGCATCACGACCCAACCGGGCCAGCGTCCAGTGTTCGGTATGCAGTGGCGTGCCGCCGTCGTCGCTCTCCACGATGTCGGGATTGCGAGATTCGATCAGCGCGACCAGATCACCGATAAATGTGGCGATCGGCACTGTCGCGGGGAGCCCCACATCGAGCTGGGTATTTCCGCCGATGACGGAGACTCGGCACAGTTCGGGTTCGGCGGCGCGGGGGCCAGCGCTCAGCGGCTCGGTCAATTGCCCGACGACCCCGGCTCTTTACGGAACGATCCAAACACTTGCGCCCAGTTTCCTGCCTGTCGAACCCTACGCACGTTGCAACCTACTGGTATCAAAACATAATGTATCCGAGCGGTTGTGCACATGCGATCGGTAAGCTGGCCGGAAGGTGAACGCGGGCAATCGCTCAACAAAAAAACTATAGCTCCAACCAAGACTTCGGGGTTTGACAGCAATGACCGGCAACCGCCAAGCACAACGGGCCTTCGACGCCGGAATCCTGTCGCTGGGCCTGACCATCGACGGACAGGAATCGGCTCGCGATCTCGAGTACGCGAAACTGGCTTTCCAGCGTGCCACCGAGTGGGATCCGACCATGTGCGACGCCTGGCTGGGCCGGGCCGCGGCGGGTGAGGTCACCGCCGAGGTGCTCTACAACCTGCACAAGAACAGTGGGACAACGCTTTACCGCGAGCAGCGGCGGCTCGGGCTGCCGCAGCGGGCACTGGCCGGGCGGTTCCTGGCCGGGTTGTACATCGACTACCCGCTGGCCAGCTACACCGAGATCTGGCTGGCCCAAGCGGCACAGCTGATTTCGGAGAAGCAGTACGACGAGGCCGAGCGGGTGCTCGACGAACTCGCCACGCACCGCGCCTCGATGCTCTCGGATACCGATCGCGAGATCGACGATCGGATCTGCGCGTATATCCGTGGCGTACTGCATTTCAACACCCAGCGCTGGCCCGATGTGATGGCGGTGCTCGCCGGATCCGCCGAATGGGACGACCCGTATCTGGGGGCGGGCGCACACGTGATGGTCGGTTCGGCCTGCGCCCAGCTCGGTCTGTTCGGCGAGGCCATCCGACGCATGGAACAGGCCGAGGCGGGCCCGATCCCGGCGGCGCGCACGACCGCCATGTTCTGCCGCGGCCTGTGCCTGCGCGAGACCGGCAAGGAGGCCGAGGCGCAGGCCCTGTTCGAGAAGGTGTATTCGCAGGCACCGGATTTCGCCGCGAATACCGCCGCCATGCGCGATCGCACCTACCGGCTCACGGTGACCACCAAGGAGTCGATCGACGCACGCACCGACCGCTGGGATCCGGCCTCCGCGCCCTCGGTAGAGGCGATGCAGACCGCCGACGCCGAGGACCGCGCCAAGAAGATCCTGGCCGACGCGCGCGCCGAATTGGATAAGCAGATCGGCCTCGAATCGGTGAAAACGCAGGTGGCGAAGCTGCAGGCGACCGCGCAGCTGGCCAAGATCCGGGCCGAGAAGGGCATGGCCAGCATGGCCCGCGGCAACCACCTGGCGTTCACCGGTCCGCCCGGCACCGGTAAGACGACCATTGCTCGTGTGGTGGCCAAAATCTATTGCGGCGTGGGCCTTCTCAAGACCGATAAGGTCGTCGAGGCCAAGCGCGTGGACTTCGTCAGCCAGAATCTCGGCGGCACCGCGATCAAGACCGACAAGCTGATCGATACCGCGATGGACGGCGTGCTGTTCATCGACGAGGCGTACACGCTGATCCAGACCGGTCTGCAGGGCGGCGACGCCTTCGGTCGCGAGGCGGTCGATACCCTGCTGGCCAGGATGGAGAACGACCGCGACCGGCTGGTGGTGATCATCGCGGGCTACGACGGCGAGATCGACCGGCTGCTCGCCGCGAACGACGGTCTGGCTTCACGATTCGCCAAGCGGCTGCAGTTCCCCTCCTACACCCCGACCGAACTCGGTCAGATCGGCAGCCTGATCGCGCAGGCGCGCGATTCCGAGTTGTCCGACGGGGCGATGGAATTGCTGATCGAGGCGTGCGGGCGGCTGTACGAGGCCGAGCGCGTCGATCAGAGCGGGCAGCCGCGCCGCGGCATCGATCTCGCGGGCAACGGCCGATTCGTGCGCAATATCATCGAATCCGCCGAGGAGGAGCGCGAGTTCCGCCTGGCCAATGACGATTCGCTGGATCTGAGCGCGGTGGACGAGACGGTGCTGATGCGCATCGAGGCGCCGGATATGCAGGCGGCGCTCAGCGGTGTGCTTGCGTCGCTGGGCGTTTAGACTCCCGGGCCGAATCAGTTTCCGATGGGCAGAATGTCGTGCTTGACCAGCGCGTCGTTCTTGGACAGCGTCGGCCCGGGCACCAGTTGGCCGATGATCGACCAGGGGGCCAGCCGCGGCTCATCGCCCAAGCCCAGCACCTTGGCGGTGGCGACGTCCGGGATGCCGTAGCGAATTCCATTGTCCGCCACGTAGAACAGGCCGCCCCGGCGCAAACTGCCCGACTCGGTTCCGGTCACCTGGACGAACTCCCCCGATGCCGGTGGGATGTAGACGGAATCGACCCGATCGCCGGTCCCGTCGGAGGTGGCCAAGCTCACCGGTTGGGCCGAACCCGGCAGCGGCACGCGGTTGCCCGCGAGCAGGCTGATGGCGGAACGGTCGGCCGGACTTTCGGTCGCGTCGTTATCGGGCGCGCGGCCCTTCGCCCAGCTCAGACAGGTGACCGGGGCATCCTCGGCGGACAGGATCTTCGGGGTGTTCGCCGGGAAGTGGTCCAGGGCGAGCCGGTGCAGCACCGGCATATTCGTCAGCACGTCCGGCGGTTCCGCCTTGATCTCGCGCATGCCTTGGGAATTCGCGGTGCGAATGACCTGCGCGGCGAAATCGGTGATGGGCTGCACGCCGTCGGCGAGCACCACGTACAGCTGGGCCTGATCGGTGCGGCCCATGCCGCCGACAGCGATGACACCGCCGACCGGCACATCGGAAAGCTTTGCCGGACCGGGCTGTCCGGCCTGCGGGATATCCGGCACGGCCAGCGGCGGAACCGCGATCGCGGCATCCAGCAGGCCGGTGCCGACCGGCCGCGGCTTATGCCCGGCCAGGCTCAGTGAACGGGCCAGCACCGAATTGCCCGGATCGACCTCGGCGCGTTTGCCGTCGTAGATCAGATAGGTCTTGTCGTTGCGTCGCACCAGCAGCGCGTCCGATGGGGCCAGGGCCCGAACGCGTTCGTCCAGTTGGGGTTTGCCCGCGAAGATCGCGGTTTCGACGCCGGTCGCCGCGGCCGCGCTGCCGGTGACCGAGAGCTGCACCGTCTCGCACAGCGACCAGTCGGAGCGACCCCCCTGCTTCGAACCCGGCAGTGCCGCAGGCGCTCCCGGAATGCCGAGCAGCGGGCCGCGCGGCATCGAGGAGAGCTTCGCGTCCTTGACCGACTTCGGTGCTTCGTTGCTGCCGCTGATCAGGCGGGCGGAGGCCAGGTTGAGCACCGGATGCAGGCGCTTATCGCCCTTCTTGTCCTCGGACTCGGCCACCACCACATATAAAGCGCCGCTGTCCTTTCCGATCACGATATTCGCGTCGCCGATCGAGCCCTGCGGACGCAGGAACGCCAGGATGGCCGATCCGGCCACCACGAGCAGACCCAGGACCGCACCGACGACCAGTGAACGCAACTGAGATCGCATGGGATCGTGCAGCATCCGGACATCGCGCCGGACCAGCGCGTGATCGAGCCGCCGCAGCAGAAAACGGTAGCCGTTGACCTGAGCCTTGGTGGTCAGCTGAGCAGGCACATGGTCTCCATCGAACTACGACAAGGAACAGGATAATTACAGTATCGTTCGGCGCGTCCATGTCAATCCAGCGACAATTCAGCAAACCGGTGCTATCCGTGGCTACTACCGGCCGGCCGCTCGAAAAGGATCGGTCACGGACTCGCGTGCGGCACGGTAGTGTTATCGCAATACTGGTCTGATTATCGTGGATGGGGCTGTGAACAAACGCGATACCGACTCCGGAGCGAACTCGGGTAAAGAAACCGGAAACGAAAACTCCGTGAACACGACGCATACAGCGTTACGTGATCCGGAATTCTGGCTGCTGCGCCAAATCCCTTTGCGACTGATGATTCCGCTCGCGCTGTTGGCCGCGACCGCGGCCTGGATCGCCACCGCCTGCCATGCACCGACCCTCGCCGTCATAGCCGTCGGCGCGGTTGTCCTCATTGTCGGCGCTGTCCCGGTGCGGCGGCGTGAACCGCGCAATATCGTCGGAATTCTGGCGCGCGCGATCGCATTCCGGTGGCGCCGCACCCGGCCCGGCCCCGCCGATACCGGCCAGGCCGCCTTCGACGTGCCGCTGCCCGAGGGCGGCAGTTACGGCGTGCGCTGGGACGGCAATCTGCTGCTCACCATGTTGCGCATCGATCCGCCGCCGGACGCGCTGACCCTGTTGCGGCGCGGCTCGCTGTCCACCGACCAGGTGCTTCCACTCACCGAAATCGGCCGCTGCCTCAGTCAATTCGATATCAACCTGGCCTCCATCGATGTGATCAGCACCGGCGCGCGGACCGCGGGCGGCGGCCCGGTGGCCCAGCTCTACGACCGCATCCTGGGCCCGCTGCCCGCCATCGCGCACCGCACGGTGTGGCTGGTGCTGCGACTGGATCCGCTCGCCAATGCCGAGGCCGTGGACAATCGCGGCGGTGGCGGCGCGGGTGCGCTGCGCACCGCGATCATCGCGACCCGTCGGGTGGCCAATCGACTCGCCGCCCGCGACATTTCGGTATCGGTGCTGACCGCGACCGAAATGAACAGCGCGGTGCGCCAGCTCACCCGCGGCATCGCACTGGACGGATTCGTCGAAACCCCGAAGTCGCTTGTGCACCAGGGCATCCACCTGACCAGCTACGAGATCGGCCCGGAGCTGATCGGATCGCGCGGCTTCGCCGATATCTGGGCGACGCCGAGCCTGACCACCACGGTGACCGTGCGCCTGCGGCCGGGTGCGCGACGGCCCGGCGACGGTCGCGAACCCACCTCCCCGCCGATCACGCTGGGTGCGCTGGTTCGGTTCGACACCGCGGCCGAACCCGTCGAGCCGCCCGTGCCCGGCCTGCGCACCCTGCCGGGTGAGCAGTTCCGCGCCCTGCTCGACTGCCTGCCCGCTCGCACCGCTCGGCGCGACGGCGACAGTGCTGGTGATTACCGCGGCCCACTCGCCGCGCTCGACGGTATCGCGGTGCCCACCGCCGGATGCGGTCAGCTGATCGGCGCCGACAATATCGGTCAGGGCATCGCGGTGCCGCTGATCGGCGACGGCACCCGGCATCTCGAGGTCATCGGACGGCTGGATCTGGCCCAGCAGGTCATCCTGCGCGCGATCGCACTCGGGGCGCACACCGTCGTGCACACCGACCGACCCGAGGCCTGGCAGTCCATGGTCGCGAATGTCGGTGCGCCGCATTCGCTTTCGCTCGCGCCGCGATTCGCCGGTGCGGTTCATCATGTCGCGCCGCCGCAGCCGGGCGGGCCCATTCCCGCCGCGACCGTCGTGGTGTTCGACGGCATCGCCCCCACCGCGCTGACCGGTGGCGCGACCATCGTGCACGTCCGCGCGCCCGAACAGCCCGATGGGCAGTTCGACGCCGATATCGTTCTGGTGCAGGATATTTCGGCTCCCAACCTGATCACGGTGCGGACCTCGACGGCAAGTGCGACGGTCAATATGGTCACCACCCCGGACGAAATGCGCTACATCGGCGAATCCCTCGCCGCGGCACGGTAATCCGAACCGAATACGGCCGGTCCGCGAGCGCAGCGCTTGCGGACCGGCCGTATGAGGGCTGACCTTTTCGAGCGACCCGCAAAGCGATCGCTACGGCGAGGCTCAGGCTCCGAAGCCGTCACCGATCTTGCCGTCGGTGCCGAGCGCACGGTGCAGCGAGTTCTCCACGGCCGCCGCGACGTTGTTGAGCGAGGTGAGCGTGTCACCGTACTCGTTGTGCCAGGCGTCGTAGACCTGCTTGAAGCTGGCGTGGGCCACGTTGCCCTCCCACGCCACCTTGAGCACGCCGCCCGCGTCCTCCATATCGCTGCCGTACTTGACCAGGTCGCCGTGCAGGGTGACCAGGTCGTTGTACAGGGCCATCATCGGGCCCTTGGAGTATGCCATCGTCATGGTGATTACCTCCGATTCGAAGACTAATTGTTGTTGCGGCGCAATCGATTACAGGCTGATGTGCTGGAAACCCTCTTGGTTCTCCTGCTCCATCTGGAGGTACTGCTGGGTACCGTGACCGACCTGCTCGGTAATGGCGTTGAGCTTCTTGTGCAGCTCCTGGGAGTGCTGGGCCCAGTTGGTGGAGGCCGCGACGAACGCCGCCTTCGCATCGCCTTCCCAGTGGGTCGCCGCGGCGACCTCGTCGTCGATCTTCTTCAGCGTGCGCTGCATGTTGTCGACCGCCGCGGCCATGAACTCCTCGGCCTTCTTGGCGGTCGCTTCTTCTACGTGTACACCTTCACCACTCATCGTGGATACCTCTCGTGTAGTGATTCCAATGCCCGGAAACGATGTCGGATGACACCGCCGGAAGGTTGGCGGCTTCCCGGTCGCGATCGCTTGCGGGTCGCTCGAAAGGTCAGCACGCCCTCAGGGTCTACTGCGGAAGCCACCTTCCCCCGGGCAATGATTCGATCAGTGCCGAAATCGCCTGCGCGATACGGTGATCGGTGCCCGGTGTCACCGTGGACCAGACCTGCTGATCCGCAGCAATACCGGGCGCGGCCACAATGCGACCGCGTCCGGTGTCATAGACCGCGACCGCGCCGGGCGGCCGGGTGGTCGTGCCGTCGAGATGGGCGTAGGCCACGATCTCGGCGAAGGCATGGCAGGCGGCGAAGGCCAGCCCGTAGGCGGTGGCGTCGCGGTCGGCGACGCCGAGGGCATAGACCGCGTCCGCGTAATCCGCGGAGGTCTGCGCCGCCGCTAGCCGCTCGCTCAATTCGGTCGACAATGCACTGAAATTGACGACCTCCGCAGGTGTTGCCGGGCCGAGCACGTCGAGCAGCGGACGCACCAACGCCTCGCCGGATCCGTCCGCCCAGACCGTGCGCACATCGAAGGTGTCGCCGGTGCGCACCGCGACGGCATGGTGTTCGCCGCGGCGGGCCAGACAGATTCGGGTCACCACGGGCGTCGCATCGGGCGCGGCGTGGTAGATCCGAGCGACCAGCTCGCGATCGGGCTGAGCCAGGATGAACATGGCATCGGCCAGATCCGGTTCGACATCTCCTTCGGCGTCGAGCACGCCCGCGCCGACCAGTTCGGCCACCGCTCGCTGCTGCGCCGCGGCCCATTCGTCGAACGAATCCTGTTGCGGCCCAACCGATAGCACCAGTGGCAGGGTTTGGACGCCGAGCCGTTCGGCGATCGCGAGCAGGCCGTCGTTGGTCATGATGGTCATCCGGCGCCTCCCGATGCCGTCTGGCCTCCCGATGCCGTCTGACCGGTGGTCGTTGCGGCGGGCGCCTCGGGCGCACCGAGTACGGCCGGCGCGGAGACGATGCCGAGATCGGCGCCGATGGCGTCGCCGGTCACCGCACCCGCGCGCGGCGCGTACTCCTCGTCCTCGCTCGCGGCGGCCGTTCCCATCGCACCCGGAACCATCGGCAGCGCACTGGAACTCGCGCTGGAGGTCGAAACCGGTTGCGGTGTGGTCATTTCCACCGGCTGGGGCGCTTCAGCGAAGACCGGTGCGCGGTAGGGCTGCAGCTTGGCGGGCGTCGCAAAGGCACCGATCCCGCCCGGCATGAACATTCCGGGCGTGACACCGGGCAGCGCTGGCATGGCCGATGCCGATGCCGCGGATGCCGTCGCGCCCGCCTCTTCGGCCGCCAGCGCCGCGGGCGTGGCGATCACCGGCGGATCCTGCTGAATCCACGGTGTCGCGAGCGGTTCGGTCGCGGCTTCATAGGTCTGCATCACCCGCGAGGCCGCCGCCTTCGCCATATCGGCGTCGGCATCGGCGTCCGCCGCGACCGCCTTGATCGGTGCGCCGAGCGCGCCGCCGATCGATTCGAGCATCCGCTGCACCGCCTGGATGGCCTGGATCTCGGTGGTGTGCGGCATGGTCAGCCGGGCCAATTCGTATGCCGCGGCCTGCGTTTCGGCGCGCACGGCGTTATCGGCCGCGGCCGTCGCGGCATCGGCGAGCCAGTCGCGCAGCATCGAGATCCGGTCCAGCACCGGACCACTCGTGCTCGACTGCCACGCACCGCGCATCGACGCGACGATCAGTTCGTATTCGGCAACCGCCGTACCGAAACCGGCGGCCAACCGGGCCCACGCGGCACCGGCCTCGGCCATCGGTACCGCGCCGGGACCGGTGGACAGTTCGCGCGCCAACCGATCCGGCTCGCGCGCGCCCCAGACCACACCGGTGAAACCGGGCTGCGGTGGTTCGATCATTGTTGCTCCGTGTCGTTTTCGCTCTGGTCTCAGGCCGCGCCGGAGACGCCGAAGTCGGCCACGCTGTCGTTCTCGGCGCGACCGAATTGCGCGGCCTGCGAGCGCAGCGTCGCCGCCAGCTTCCGCAGTTCCACGATTCCGGCCGCCGCACTCTGGCCGTAGGAGCCGGCGACGTCGTTCATCGTCTGCGCCGCACGCACCGACACCTCGTCGGCACCGGCGGGCGGCACCGTCAGCGCGGGCGCGCCCTCCCGCAACTCCGCCTCCATCCGGGCCGCCAGTCCGTCGAGCCGGGCCGCCGCGTCACGAGCCGCCGCCGGATCGAACAGCACACCATCGAAATCCCCACCGCCGCTTGCCATCGCAACCTCCTGAATTCGAACCGTTAGAGGGTGAGTTCCTTATCGGGTGGTGGCTCCGAAATTTGTTCGGCCGCGCCGACCACCGGCAGCGAGACCCCTTCGATCGGGCCGACGACCTCTTCGCCGTGTTCGGCATTGACCAGGAAGCTCGGCATATCGCCGCCCGCATCCCCCGCCCCGCGCGCACCGGCCGTGCCCGCGGCGCCGCCGTAGGGCATCATGCCGGGACTGCCCGGAGCACCCGTCGAGCCGCGCACCGCGGCGGCGGGTTCCACGGCGGCGGAACCACTTCCGGACGCGCCGAAACCGGTGACACCGCTGAGTCCGGCGGCGCGCGGACCGGTCCACGGGCTCAATGGCGTCGCCACGGGTGCCGCCCCGATCCCGCCGACACCGACACCCCCACCGCCGCCCCCGACACCACCCGCGCCGCCGTGCTCGGCCGCTTCCTTCTCCTTGGCCTCGCGCTCCCGCTGTTCCTTCGCGATGGTGTCGGCCTGCAGTTTCTGGGCCTGCGTGGCCTGGGTGGCGGCCTGGGTGAGCGTCTGCGCGCCGGTCTGCGCCATGGTCATCAGTGGGGTGAGCATCTGCATCACCTGCTGCATCGAGTCGACGCCCTTGGGCGCGTTGGTGACCTTGACCTTCTTGCCGGCGGCGGTCATATTCGCCGAATGCGCGGTCATCTCGATCCGCGTCTTGGTCACCACCGCGACGCCCTCGGTGATCGCCTCCACCGTCGCCGCCGCGATAAACGCCTGTCCGCCACCGGTGGCCAGCCACGGCGAGGCGGCGGTCACCGTGGCCATGTACTTGGCGATGACGGCCGCGAGCAGTGCGCCGCCGGTCGCCACCGAGGTCGCGCCGCCGACCAGCGTCGCCTTCTCCTGCGCGCTCTGGGTGGCCAGTTCCGCGCCGTTCTCCGCGGCCTGCGCGCCCTTGTTCGCCGCCTGCATCGCGGCCAATCCCTGCCACAGCGACATCACGGTCTGCAGCGCCTGGGTGCCGAGCTGGATAGCGGTCTGCGCGGCCTGGGCGGTATCGGAGAGCACCTTGGTCGGGTCGGGTCCACCGCCCGCGCTCGCGCCGAGGGTTCCGGTGCCGAAACCGCTCGCCATATCGGTGAGCGGCCGGGCCAGGGCGGCCAGATCGATCACCGGCAGCGGCGGCAGTTCGGGCAGCGGCGGCAGGCCGGACAGGTCGGGCAGTGGCCCGAGGCCCATGTCCTTCAGTATGTCGTTGACCGGCCGATCCACCAGCGGCGCAAGGGCACTGCCGCGCAGCAGATCGACGATCGACGGGTCTAGCGGCGCGTTCATTATCAGACGCCAGCAGCGCCGAATTCGGTGCCGGATGCCGCCTCGGCCGCCTCATAGGCGGCGGCGCCCTCGTGCGCGGTCAGCGCGGTACCCGCGTGCACACCGGCCAGTTCGAACACCGAACTCACGTGATTGGACTGCGCGTAGGCGAATGCCATCAGGAAATCCTGACCGATCAAACCGAATACCGGCGCGGCCGCCGCCACGGTCGCCACCTGATCGAATGCCCCCGCCGTTGCGACGCCGGTCGCCATCGCCACCGCCGCATCCCCGTACGCGCGAATCGCATCAGGCGTTGCTACGAGTTCGCTCATCGTAATCCCCGATCCAGTAACGCAATTGACCAACTCATAGAACCTATCAATCAAACTGCAAAGCCCGAAAGCAATTTTGCACAAACTTAAGGTTCTTGACATAAGTTCTACGTGGACGGCGTGAACGACAAGTGTCTACTCGGCAACTTCCTCGTTGAACGCGATGACCAGTTCGCTACGCCGTTCGAACGCCGCGCACACCGCCGCGGTCGCGGTCGCCACCAGCGTCGACTCGAACTCCGCCGGCGTCATCGTCGAAATAGCTTGGGAGAACTGCAGATCCAGCAACGTTCCGTTGCCGTCGACCTCCACCGTGATGGATCCGTCCGGCGCCGTCTCGCGGCCGCGCACCCCGGCCATATCGTCGGTCAGATCCCGAATTCGGTACAGCCGCCGCTGCACGCTGGCCATCAGTTCGTCCATGGTCTCGTACATGGTGAAAGCTCCTCTCGCACAACGGTGACTACACCTGGCGCAACCAGCTGTCCGGCTCGGTCTCGTAGTCCTGCTCCTCGGCAAACTCCTGGCGCGCAACCTCTTCCGACGTCGGCAACCCGGTCAGCGCCAGCATGTCGGCGGGAACTCCGGCCGCCGCCAACTCGGCCCTGCGCGCCATTCCGGCCCGGTTGGCTGCCTGCTTGCACAGCCGCAGCACCTCCGCCGCGAGACCATGCGGATCCCGCTTCAGCTCAGCGGGTTCGATCGAAATGCCAAGCGGCAGACCTTGTTCCGTGGTGCGCACCGAGATCGCGCCGCTGCGCGAGGTCGCGGTCCATTCGACCGGCTGTGACTGTCCGTCGCCCATCGTTTCACCTCCGAGTCCGAGTACTGCTCCGGCTCAAGCTCGTTCGTCCTTGATCGCCCGAACCACCTCGGCGATCCGGGTATTGATCACCGTCGTCATGCGCTTGGCATCGACTCCGATTGCTACCGGCGGATTTTGGTCGTCGATGACGTAGCGCCCGTCATCCACCAGATCTCGCCAGGCGAGCTGGTGCCTGGTGATACCCCGTGGTCCGAATCTGGAGTGCCCCTGGATCACGTTGATCAGCCCGATCATCGAAACGGGTTCGTCCAGAAACGCCTTGGCGCGGTGTCCGGCCTCATCCTCGAACGAATCGAAGATCTCGGACCGACCGTAGGAATAGTCCGTATCATCCTCGTCGTCGAGCCCGGCCAGCACCACCTGAGCGCGGCCGCCGGGATCGCTCTTCGGCAGCGCGTCGACAACGGCGTCGGCCAGGGCTACCGCCTCGCATTCGGTGAATACGTAGCCGCCGCTGTGCCTTACGGTTTCGCCGGGCAGCTGGGTCACCAGCACGGCTTGTCCGCCGCGGCGGGCCGCCAGCAGGCGGACACATCCCTGTGGATTCTCGGGATCCCGTGCGTCCCATCCGGCGACCTCGAGTCGAATATCGCAACTCGACAACATCCGCAGCACATCCCACTTCGACTCGTCCAGCTCCGACCGCAGCCGTTGCCGCACTTCCTGCTGCTCGCGCAGGTAGTCGTTCCACAGCGGCGTCCGGCTGGTGAAGATGAAGGGGTACGGCAGGCTGTCCTCCTTCAAATCCGCCCAGGCGGATACGAATTCCAGATCAGTGAGCCGCCAGCTCATTTCTCCACAACCGGTTTGACCACCACCGGCGCATCACCGAGCGCCTCCTCGATGTGCTCGACCGAGTCGAGGTAGGCGGCGCGCTTGTGCTCCTTCTGCCCGTGACCGGCGCCGTGGCCCGCGGGGCCCATACCACCGGGCGAGCCCGGCTGGCCGGTGCTCGCGATGCCCGCGCGGCTCGCGATCGCGGCCCCGGCCGCCTCGGCCCCCACCGCCCGCGGGAACAGCTTCGAATTCTGCAGGCTGTTGGGCGAAAGGCCCGCGCCCGCACCGCCACCCGCGCCGCCGCCCGCGCCACCACCCTTGCCGAGACCGGCGCCGCCGCCGCCCGCCTTGAGCGCGTCCTTGCCCAAGCCCGACAGCGCCGAGGGCAGGCCCGCCAGCCCTGCGGACTGCATATCCTTCGCCGCCGCGGCCTGCGCCTGCTGGGCGGCCTGCGATGCCTGGTCCATCGCCTGCTTCACGCCGTCCATGCCCTGCTGCGCGGCCTGCTTGGCTTGTTCGGCCGCCTGCTGAGCCGCTTGCTGCTGTTGTTCGGCCGCGCGCTGGGCCGCGGCTTGCTGCTCGGCCTGCTGTTGCTGCCGCTCGTAGTCCGCCTGCTGTTGCTTGGCGCGCTGCTCGGCCTCCTGCTGCGCCTTCGCGAGCTCTTGGCGCTGGGCGGCGGCCGCCTGCTGAGCGCGTTGGAGGGCCGCTGTCTGCGCTGCTGTCTGCGCGGCCGTCGGCTGAGTGCCGCTGGGGGACGTGCCGGGGCCGGTCGGGCCGGTGTTCGTCGGGGTTTTGCCGTTGGTCGGACTCGTCGGGAACGGCAGCGTCGGCACGGAACCGTCGGATTCGGGAAGCCCGATCAGGTAGGTGTTCTTGAAGTTCTCCCGATAGATCGGGGTTTGATCCGGGTAGGCGGTATTCGGCGGCGGATTGCCGCCGCCGGGAGCCGTGATAACGGGTCCTTTCGGAGCCGCTGGTGTCTGCCCGGATACATCCGGGCCGGTCGGCATGCTGGTCTTGGTCAGGCGGAGCCAACCAGCCGTGTAGGACAGGTTGTATTCCATGACCTTCATTTGCGTTCGGAGGTTCTGGGTGTCCTTCACGTACGCCTCGGTGGCACTACGCGCACCTGCCGCGCCGGCGCCACCCCACTTATCCCCGTTCGCGACCGCGCCCACCTTATTGTTCAACGTCTGGAAGACGCCTTCGAGCTCGCCCGCCATCCACTTCCAGTTACCGGCTTGGCGACCCGGAGTCTCGTAGTCGATCTCTGTTCCGAGGGTCCGGAAACGTTCATAGCCCCAGCTGTCCGGGTTCTCCCCCTCGGCGGGCACGCCGGCGAATTTGGGGCCGGAATAACTCTTCAGGTCGCCAGGAAGGGCTCCGACGCTGGAGCCGTTGGGATTGCCGTTGGCGTTCTTGATCTTTCCCGCCTTCAGGTTGTCCCAACCGGTGAAACCGGCCTGCACGTACTCCGATTCGATCTTGCTGGGATCGGACTGGAAACTGCCCGGTTTCGTGGTCCGCGGCGGGATCTTGGACAGTCGCTGCAGCTGATCGAATTCCTCTTTGCCCGCCAACTCGGCCTTGATGTAGGCCCGGCGCGCGGCGATCAGGGTGTCGGCCAGGTCGTAGTGAATGTCCAAGTGCGCCTTCAGGATGTCACCGAGGGTGTTCGCACTGGTGACGTACTTCTGCGCGAGAGTATTGCTGGATCCCAGGCTCGGGGCGAACGCCTTGACGTCGTTCATGCGGTCGATATAGGCCTTCAACGCGAGAAGTCGGCCGATCGACGCGTCACACGCGCTGACCAACTCCTCGATCGCCCCCTCCTTCAGAGTGAGGTGCCCATCCGCGGCCTGCCCCTTGAGCGAACTCCAGGACGGAATATCGTTCGGCGCCATTGGTCAACTCCTACCTAGCCAACCCTCGTCCACACACACATCATGCCGATCATCCCATGAGCCGCGTGAACGGTCGGTGTCCTCATCATGAATCATCCTCGCGTGCTTCGGCTTACGTGGCGCTCCGCGGCGCGAACTCCTTAAGGGACGGTAAAGACTTCGCGGCCTGCACTTCGGGCTACCATTTGGTGAACTCCGTGGCGTAGTAGTCGCGAATGGCCTCTAGACGTTCGCGCTGGAATCGGCCGGGTTCCTGGGCGCGCACCGATTGCCCCTCTGGTGAGGTGAAGGCGTCGGCGGGCACCTGGTCCGCGTCCGACGGGATGAACTTCAGCACCTCCTCGACCGCGGCCAGCGCGGTGGCCACCGTGTGCTTGGCCGACCTGCGTTGCCCGGCGTCGAATCCCGAGTCATCGGTCGGGACGCGCCGACCGAGATCGTCGGCGTACCAGAGCCAGATGCCGGGATCGATCAGTTCGGAGGGTTCGCCGCCGCCGAAGCGGACGGTCGACGCGGGCGGCGGCAGAATCTGTTCGGGCAGCCGGAATTCGTAGCTGCGTTCGAGGCCGCAGTGCGGACATTCGCCGGTGTAGCGACTGGCCAGCACACCGTCCAGGCTGACCACCGAACTGCGGAATTTGCAGCGCGGCTCACCGCAATTCGGGCACGGCTGCAGCTCGAGGTACAGGTGCGCCTCGGCATTGGTGCGGGCCAGCGGTAACAGCGTTGGCACGGTTGTCCTTTCGTTTCGGCGAGGTGGCTAGGACCGGTCGCGGAGTTCGGGATACTGGTCGCGCTGCCAATCCTGCAGCCGCGCCGCCTCCAGTTCTCCCGCACCGCGGCAGACCGGGCAGTACTTGGATCCGAGACACTCCACGCACCGCTCCCGACCATCGGCGTCCAAGGTCCAGCCGCGGCCATCGCAGACCGGGCACCAACCGAAGCCGTCGCATTCGTAGCAGAGCAGGTAGCCGCGCCGCACCGTCTCCGGAGTCAGCACCGGGTCGGGGCGCACGAATGGTTCGGGGGTGAACAGTGCCATCGCCGGCGTCTCACCGGAGTACACGACGGTGCCGTAGCCCTCTTCGATGCGCACCGTCAGCCGGTATCCGTCCTGGGACGCGACAACGGTGGTCAGCTGCCCACCCGTCGCCGACTCCGCGACCTCGACGCCGACGTCCCAGCCCGCACCGCCGAGCAGTTCCACTGCCCTGGTGACCACCGTCGGGTCGTGCTGCTCGGCGGGCCGGTCCACCCGGCCGGACATCCGATACTGGTACTTCAGCGGTTCGTGCCAGTCGACGATCATCGGGTCCGATGGCATATACACATCCGGGTCGTGCCCGGGCGTGAGGTGCCCGGCCAGCGTGCGGATCTGCGCACCCAGCCACGTCGCTGCCTCGTCGAGCTGTTCTCGTGCTCCTGCGATCTCGGCCATCACCGCCTCCTTACCTCGGCACCGATGCCTGCCGTGTCGGATTGGTCTGTTCGACCGTATCCCCTGCCGGCCGGGTCGTAGACGATCACCATGCGGTGATCCGGCTGCGGCGGGTTGAATTTGGCGAGGCTGGCGCGGCCCACGTGACTCCTGGAACCCGCGTCGATGGAGTAGTAGTAGTTACGGTTGCCCGGATACGGGAACTCCTTTTCTTCCACCACAGTGAAATGCGCACCCTGACCTCCCTCCAACTCCGTGATCGCATTCCACAACTCGGTGCCGAGGATGTGGTTGCGATCGCCGGGCTTACCGCCATCGGCCTCCGGCTTCATATCCCACTGCACCTCGATGCGGCCGCCGGGCGCCAGCACCGCGGGTAGCCGAGCGGCCAGCGCTCGGTAATCGGCTGGCTTCAACTCGGCACTGACGTTATTGATATAGATCCGCGCCACGGTGCCGGTTTCGTCGGCGGCCAGCGCGTCGCCGTGAAAGAGCATGTTGCCGAAGACCATTACGGCGCCGGGTGCGGTCAACGGTCCCGGATCCAGGATGCCGAATTCGCGGCGACGCTGGCCCTTGATAACAAAGTCGTCCGTGAGTTCGGTCTTGATGATCAGACCGCCACCGGAACGATCGGCCGCCGGTGTCATCTCGACCCCGAAGGCACTGCGGCCGACACCGACATCGATGGTGTGCGCACCGGCCACCGCTTCGGGCAGCGACGGCCGCGGCTCCGGGGGGATCGTGTGGTTGTCCGCACCGAATACCAACTCAGACATCGGCAATCGATGGTGCGGGCGCGGGCGCGGCAATACCTCGACGGCGGAGTGACCGTCCACCGGATCGTGGACGACCACGGCATACTCCAGGTTCAGGCCGTCCTCGTCCGCACCGCGATTGGCCCGGTCGATGTCGTGCAGAAATTCGTTGAACGACAATCGGTTATCACCGACCAGCACCGCACCTCGGGCATGGTCCAAGACTCCGGTGATCCGATCCGGGCCCGAGGTCAGAGCATCGGCCGCCCGATGCATGCGGTCGAATCCATTATCGCCCAGGGCTTCCCGGAAAGCCTCGGGCATGGAGGCGCGCAATCCCTCGATCGCCTGGTGCACGGCGGAGGCGCTCGCTCCTGGCCGATTGATCGCCGCGTTGATCGGATCCAGGGCCTTGAACAGCTGATCTATCGGCACCGTTCTGCGGATTTCGGCCCAGCCCTGCGGGTCGGCGAAGATCGGGTCGAAGATCCGGCGCACCTGTTCCTCGCGCATCCGGCCGTCCAGCGCCATCGCTTCGGCCCGCACCACTTCTGGCGCATGGGCGCCAGTGAGCTGCTGCTCCAGCCGATCGAGATGTGCGGCGCGGGCGGCGTCGAAGTCCGCCTCGGTCAGGGTTCGGTCGAACCGCGGACGCTCCGAGAGCAATCCGTCCGCGCCGAGACCGAGCGCGAGCCGGTGCGCGAGCACGCCATCGTGTTCGCGCAACAACGTCCAAGGATCTGCGGGGCGCGCACCGTTTTCGACCGGTGGCCGCTCACTCATGCCGAGATGGTTCAGCAGATCCGCCAGATCTCGGCGCAACTCGGGCAGCTCATCTGCCCGAGTCGGATCGAAGGTGGCCCGATCGATGTGCGCGGCGAGCACTTTCAACTCGGCGAAGCGGCCGCCGAGATGCGATGTCAGGGTCGGCGGACGCTCACTTATCGGATCGGTGACAACCTCGGGTTGCTCTGCCAGCTGGATCTCGGCCAGCTCGTGCCCAACCGCCCGTGCCGCGTCCTCGGTGCGTGCCCCCGAGGAGACCTCTATCCGGTAGGAACCATCGGGCTGCGCGTGGAATTCGGAGACGACACCCGCGCGCGGTGGCACCACGTCGAGGTGAATCTCCTTACCCCGCACCACAAAGTGTTCTTGCTCTGGATTCCATGAGATGCCCTCGGGCGTGATGAGCTGGACGTTCGCGACCACCTCGTCCAGCAGATCATTGCGGGTCAGGCTGTCCTCGGGCCGGGCGTCGCCGCGGAATTCGCCGACATTGCCCGCGGTGCCGTGCTCGCCCTCGACCACTTCGGTCTGGTGCGGTTCGTAGGCGATCACCATGCGGTGATCGGGGCGCGGCGGCACGAATTGCGCCATCTTGTTCGCATCCAGCTTGTTGCTGGCGCCCGCGTCGATGGTGTAGTCGTAGTTCTCGTTTCCTGGATGCGGGAACTCCCGCGCCTCGACAATGTGGAACCGGCTCGCCAGCTCCTCGGGCAACCGCTGAATCGCATCCCACAGGTGGTCACCGCGAATATGCCCGCGATCGCCGGGCGTGCCGCCGAGCTCGACGGCCTTCTCCGGCTTCATATCCCACTGCAGTTCGATCCGGCCGCCCGGGGCCAGGACCGCGGAGAGGCGCTGCGCGAGGGCGTCGTAAACCGCGGGCTCGAAATGCGCGCTGACATTGTTGACGAAGATCCGCGCCACCGCGCCGTCGCGGCCGTCACCGAGCGCATCGCCGTGGAACAGCAAGTCGCCGAAGACTGTGACGGTGCCCGGTTCGGTCAACGGACCGGGATCGAGGATGCCGAGATTGCGACGCCGCTGACCGGCAACCGCGAAGTCATCGGCCAACTCGGTCTTGATAACCAACCCCCCACCAGCACGATCGGCGGCAGGGGTCATCTCCACCCCGAACGCACTGCGACCGACACCGACATCGACGGTGTGCCCACCCCGCTCGGCCGCCGGCAACGACGGCCTGGGCTGCAGCGGAATCCGATGATTCTCCTCGCCGAACCTGTTCTGCTCCAACGGCAACCGATGCTGCGGACGCGGACGCGGCAACACCTCCACCGCCGACCGCCCCTCAACCGGATCATGAACGACGACGGCGTATTCCAGATTCACACCATGCTCGGCCGCACCACGATTCGCACGATCGACACCATGCAGGAAATCACTGAGCGACATCCGCTCTGTACCCACCGACACCTCGCCGTGCGCGTGGTCCAGCACACCCGCGATATGGTCCACACTGGTCGACAAGCCATCGGCTGCGAGATGCATCCGTTCGAAACCGGCAGTGCCCAAGGCGTTGCGGAATTCCTCCGGCATCGCGTCGCGGAATCCATCGATGGCACGATGCACCGCGTCGGCCCGTTCCACACCGTGCAGCCCCGGACGGTTGATCGCCTCGTTGATCGGATCGAGCGCCCGCAGCAGCTGCCCGGTCCGCACCGTGCGGCGAGCCTCGCCCGCACCGGGATCGGTGAAGATCGGATCGAAGACTCTGCGCGCCAGTTCTTCTCGCATCCGACCGTGCAATGCCATGGATTCGGCCCGAACGACATCGGAAGCGAAGTCGCCGGTGAGCGCGCCCGCCATGCGATCCAGATGCGCTGCGCTCGCTTCCTCGAAGGCCGGTGCCGTCAGGTCGCGGTTGAATACCGGGCGTTCCGACAGCAGCCCGTCGGTACCGAAGCCCAGTGCGAGCCGGTGCGCGAGCGCCGGATCGTGTGCGGCCAGCAGAGCCCATGGATCCGACGAGTCGGGGTGCGGCGAGCGTTCGGGCGTCGCATCCTCGCGCAGACCGAGATGGTCCATCAGATCCGCCATATCCTGACGCAAACCGGGCAACTCACCCGCCCGCGCCGGATCGAACGCCGCCCGATCAATATGCGCGGCAAGCACCTTCAACTCCGCGAACCGACCACCCAGATGCGAAGTCAACTCCGCCGGACGCTCACTGACCGGATCGGTAAGAACCGCCGGATCCTCCGCCAACCGAATCTCGGCCAACTCATGCGCCACCGCCCGAGCGACATCCTGCGACCGCGCCCGCGACGACACGATCACGTCATAACCGGAACCATCCGAACGCTCACGGAATTCGGCAACCGCACCGTCACGGGTCTCGCCCACCTCGAGATGAACCTCGCGACCATCGGGCAACACGAAATGCTGCCCATCACGATTCCACGCCACCTCATCAGGGGTGATCAGCCCGAGGTTGTTGCCGACCTCCCCCATCAGCTCGGCGTGCGTCAGCGAATCCTGTTCCGCCGGACGGGCGGCACCGTGGAACTCACCCACCGGGGCGGCGGTACCGTGCCGGCCGTCGACCGGTGTCGCCTCATGCGGCTCGTAGGTGATGATCATGCGGTGGTCGGGCCGTGGCGGGACGAACTCCGCCATCTTGTCGGTGTTGAGCTTATTGCTGGCACCGGCGTCGATGGTGTAGTCGTAGTTCTCGTTCCCCGGATATGGGAACTCGATGTCCTCCGCGATGCGGAATCGACCCGCGACATCCGGCGGCAGTCGCCGGATCGCTGCCCACAGATGGTCACCACGGATATGACCGCGATCGCCGGTCGTACCGCCCTCCTCGAAGGGCTTCTCCGGCTTCATATCCCACTGCAGCTCGATCCGACCGCCGGGCGCCAGGCCCTCGGCGAGCCCTTTCGCGATTCCGTCGTAGATCCGATCCTCGAACTCCGGCGGGAATTTCGCGCTGACATTGTTGATGAATACCCGGGCCACCGCTCCGGTCTCACCGTCGCCCAGTGCGCCGCCGTGGGACAGCAGGTCGCCGAAGACCATGACGGTGCCCGGTTCGGTCAACGGACCGGGATCGAGGATGCCGAGATTGCGACGCCGCTGACCGGCAACGGCGAAGTCATCGGCCAGTTCGGTCTTGATGACAAGTCCACCACCGGCACGATCGGCAGCAGGGGTCATCTCCACCGCGAACGCACTACGACCGACACCTACATCGATAGTGTGCCTACCTTGCTCGGCGGCAGGCACAGACGGCCTGGGCTGCAACACAATCTGATGGTTGTCCTCGCCGAACCTGTTCTGCTCCAACGGCAACCGATGCTGCGGACGCGGACGCGGCAACACCTCCACCGCCGACCGCCCCTCAACCGGATCATGAACGACGACGGCGTATTCCAGATTCACACCATGCTCGGCCGCACCACGATTCGCACGATCGACACCATGCAGGAAATCACTGAGCGACATCCGCTCTGTACCCACCGACACCTCGCCGTGCGCGTGGTCCAGCACACCGGCGATGCGGTCGGGTCCGTTCGCCAATGCATCGGCGGCACTGTGCATCCGCTCGAAACCCTCCGGTCCCAAGGCATTCCGGAATTCCTGCGGCATCGCGTCGCGGAATCCCTCGATGGCACTGTGTAGCTCATGGGCCCGCTCGGACGCGCTCAGGCCCGGACTGTTGATCGCCTCGTTGATCGGATCGAGCGCCCGCAGCAGTTGCTTCGTCGGGATGGTCTTGCGCGCCGCACCGCCTTCACGCCCGGCGAAGATCGGGTCGAAGATCCGCCGCGCCTGCTCCTCGCGCATCCGGCCGTCCAACGCCATCGATTCGGCCCGCACCACATCCGGGGCGAACTCACCCGCCAACTGCTGCTCCAGCCGGTCCAGATGGGTGGCGTGGGCGTCGTCGAACGCCGAATCGGTGAGCGTTCGGTCGAAGACGGGTCGCGCACCGAACAGGCCGTCCGTACCGAGGCCGAGTTGCAATCGTCGCGCGAGTCCGGGGTCATGCTCGTCCAGCAGCGCCCATCGGTCGGCGGCCTCGGGTCCCTCCCGCAGACCGAGATGGTCCATCAGATCCGCCATATCCTGACGCAAACCGGGCAACTCACCCGCCCGCGCCGGATCGAACGCCGCCCGATCAATATGCGCGGCAAGCACCTTCAACTCCGCGAACCGACCACCCAGATGCGAAGTCAACTCCGCCGGACGCTCACTGACCGGATCGGTAAGAACCGCCGGATCCTCCGCCAACCGAATCTCGGCCAACTCATGCGCCACCGCCCGAGCGACATCCTGCGACCGCGCCCGCGACGACACGATCACGTCATAACCGGAACCATCCGAACGCTCACGGAATTCGGCAACCGCACCGTCACGGGTCTCGCCCACCTCGAGATGAACCTCGCGACCATCGGGCAACACGAAATGCTGCCCATCACGATTCCACGCCACCTCATCAGGGGTGATCAGCCCGAGGTTGTCGCGTATCGCGTCGACCAGTTCATTGCGCGTGAGTGGATCCGCACCCGGCGCACGGGCATCACCGCGGAATTCGCCGACCGGGGCGGCGGTTCCGCGCTTGCCGGGCGGCAGTTCGCCGCGGTCGGACTGGTCGAGGCGGTAGCTGGTCGGGTCCTTGGGGCGGCCGCCGCCCTCGTGTTCGACCGTTACGCTCAGTCGCTGGTGACCGGCCTCACCCGTCACCCGCGCCGAGATGTGGACCCCGCCCTTGGCCAGTCCGTGGTCGCCGCGATAGTCGCGGGTCGCCTCCCTGGCCATCCGGGTCACCTCGGCCTGCGCCTCGGCGATCTTGGCCTCCGGCCAGCCGCGCATGATGTCCCGGATCTGGCCGTTGACCTGGTCGAAGCCCTGTCTGCCGTAGTACGCGGTGGTGCCGAAACGACGGGTGCGCGCGGCATCGGGTGCGTTCGGATCCAGTTCGACCGTGAAGCCGACGGTGGTCGCGCGGCGGCCGGTCAGCTTTCCCCACAGGCTGCGGTCGGCGCGATCGCCGGTCAGATGCGGTCGGTTGGCGTCCCAGTCGTAACCGAGCTCCTTGGCCCTGCGATGCGCCTGTTCGGTGGTGGCATCGGGATCCAGCGCCAGATGTTCGGCGCCCGCGAGTGCGGCCTCTAGGCCGATCACGTCTTCCCGCAAGGGTTTTCCGTCGATCAGCCGGTCCCACATCTCGGCGACGTCGGCGATCCGGTTCAGTTCCGGATTGCGCATCAGATAGTCGCGGGCCCGCCGCAGATTCGCCTCGATCTCCGCGCGCGGGCGGACATTGCCATCGCCGTCGCGCAGCCAGGTCGAGCCGTCGGGATGTTTGGCCAGCGTGGCGCCGTCGGGATCGCGGATCCACTCCTGCCGACTGCCGCGCACCCAGCGCTTGGCATCGCCGCCGGAGTAGCGGTCCGGATTCTTGGCGGCCTCGTCGGCGATACGGTGGATATTGCTGTCGCCCTCATGGACGCGATTGTGTTCGTAGGCGTCGTATCGGTGTTCGGTCCATTCCTGGATCCGTTCTCGGACAGCATCGTTCGCGTGCGAGCGCGCCCTGAACGATTCCGAGATATGGACGCTCTCGCCGGAATAGGGGCGCACCGCGCTGCCGTCGAGATGTGGTGATCCCGGCGTGGTCGGCTCGTGGGTCAGTTCGCGGCGGACCAGTGGCTGCGGATCGGCTTGGGCATGGTCGAACCAGGCGTGCGTGCGCGTGCCGCGCACACCGGGCAGCAGTTGGATCCAGCGCCCCTCGGTGACGCTGGGGATCCACTTCGCCACGCCGCCGAGCGCCCAGGCCACGCGCGGATGCTTGTTCACGAATTCCACCGACAGCGGCAGGTGGATTCCCCGGCCGTGTTCGACGTTGGCGGGCAGCCACTTGGTGGCGCTGAGCACCGCTTTGCCGATCCACGGGCGATTCTGCACGAAATCGCGCACCCACGGATGATTCGGCACCCGGTCGATGATGCCGAGGCTGAGGATGCGCAGATGGAACGCGTACATGCCGACATCGGAGTGGTAGGCGTGGACGCCGTCGGGAACATCGAAGACGCTCTTGGAGAATGGCAGGTTCTCCGGATAGATGAACTCCGGCACCTCCCCCGCCGAAAAGTGGTGCAGCGGCGACATGATTTCGTCGAAGACCGGCACCATCGACACCTTGAACAGGAACGGCGGCTGCGGTTCGGTCCACTTCGTCTTCTCCCACGGCCGCGGATGTTTCGCGGGATCCGGTCGCGCGCCCGCCTTTTCGGTCGCGACCGGATCCGTGGTGGTCTGCTCGGGTCGAACCTGTTCGTCCAGCACGACGCGCATGAACTCGATATCCATCGGAATCTTGTCCGACTTCGCCAGGCGCATCAGCAGTTCCACATCGGTGCCGGTGCGCAGCGCTCGCTGCAATGCCTGCCGGTAGGCCGCCGGATCGGTTTCGGAGCCGACCACGACGATCCGCTCGTACGGGAAGACCCGCGACGGCTCCGCCGCCGGCACCACCCCGACCCGGTCCGAAATCGGCAGCAGCCCAGCCTCATCGAGCGCCCGCAGCCCGGCGCGACGCTCGGTGATCCGGTCGGTCTCGGCCTCCGCCTGCCGCACCCGATCGATGGTGTCGCGCAATTCGTGCACCTGCTCGGCACCCGGTGACAGTTCGCCGCGATAGCGCGCGCTCAGCTCCACCGGATCGTGCACGTCGAAGCTCGCGGCCAGTCGATCGCGGGCCCGCGTCGCCTCGCTGATCTCCTGGGTCAGTGCGTCCCGCCGCTCGATCAGCTCATCGGAAGTGCCGACCAGGTCGGTCAGTCTGGTGTGCGCCCGCTCCAACTGCTCGAGGCCGTGTTCGGCCCTGACGAGTTCGAGGCGGGCCGCGCGCACGGCCGCCTTCCGTTCCGCTTCGGCGGCCGGCGTATCGGCGGATTTCGCCTCGGCGGCCTGTAGCGCCTGCTCGAGTTCGCGCACGGCGGTGCGGCCGTGCTCGACTCGCTGCTCGAGGTTGTGCACTTCCCGCTGCGCGATCTGCACCCGGTCGCGCTGCTGCAGCGCCGCGTCGAGGTTGTCGACCTTTTCCAGGTCGGCGCGGAACTGCTGCACCTCCTCCGGGGAACCGAGCGTATCGGTCAGCTGCTGGTGCAGTTCATCGATGCGCGCTTGCTGTGCTTCGTATTCCTCTGTCAGCGTCGCGTTTTCGAGTTCGACCACCCGATCGCGGGCGCGCTGCGCGTGCTCATGTGCCGCATCCGCCTGCTCGTCCGAAAGTCGCACCTGCTCGTCGAGTCGGTTCGCGCGCTGGTCGAGACCGTCCGCCCTGGCCTGCTGGGCCTGCTCGCGCAGTCGGGTCGCCTCGCCGCGCGCACGCGCTTCCTCGGTGATCGCGGCGCGGACTTCGGAATGCAGCTGAGTGAGCTCGGCGCGCCGGGAAGGCTTGGCGCCGACCATCAGATCCCCGTCCAGGCGAGCCGCATCCGGATGACCGAGCCCGCTGACGACCTCGCCGTCGCGCATGATCACGGCCTCGGTGGCGACCGCGTCCGCGCGGCGCGCGCCACCGGCCAGTTCGGCCAGCGACTTGCGCTTGCCGGTGGCGTCGCGGAACCACTCCTTGCCGCGATCGGTTCCGGTGTAGCGCGCGCGTTCACCGTTCACCTCGAAGGTGTGGAAGCCGTTGATTTCGCCCAGGTAGGTGACGGCGTAGGCGTGCGCGCCGGCACCGCCCTCGTTCGCGCGGGCGCGTTGCTCGACCACCAGCGCGCTCGAGCCCCTACCGGAATCCATGAGCGCCTTGACGATCTGCGCGTGCCCCGGCCGCGACGATCCCCTGGGGACGAATCCTTCGAACTCCCCGCGCACCGCGGTACGCAACTCGCTCAGCGGCACGCCCGCCAGGCTTCGCGGCTCCGGCATCGGGCCATCCAGCACCGGGCGCTGCTGCGCCTGTTCGAACCACTGCAGGGCATCGGCGACACAGGTGTTGACAGTGGCGGCCGGTTCGGATGCGCGTGCCGGTTCCGGGTGGGGGGCAGGTCGCTCCTCGACGTAGGTGCTGGATCCATCGCCCGATCGTCTTTCCGCACCGGATGTTTCGGTTTCGGTGACACCTGTGCGTTCCGACGCCGCCGCCCGCGGTTCGACGACGACGGCACCCGGATCCGATGGCACCGCATCTGCCGCGCGGGCACGTGGACCCGTCTCGCCCTCTCGCCCCGATTCGCCTGCGGCTCGGCCGGATTCGCTCTCGCCGACGGAACCACGCTGCTCCGAGCGGGTTTCGTCGCGGCCTGGTTCCGGTGCCGAGCCGCGCTGGTCCGGCTGTGATTCGGGCTTGCGGCCGTGCTCTGTCTCGTTATCGGGGCGCGGCTCCTTCGGCGTACTCCCGGATTCGTCACCGGGGCGCGGCTCCTTCCGCGTGCTCGCGGACTCGTCACCGGGGCGCGGCTCCTTCCGCGTGCTCGCGGACTCGTCACCGGGGCGCGGCTCCTTCGGCGTACTCCCGGACTCGTCACCGGGGCGCGGCTCCTTCGGCGTACTCCCGGACTCGTCACCGGGGCGCGGCTCCTTCGGCGTACTCCCGGACTCGCCATCGGGGCGCGGGTCCTTGGACCTACTCGCGGATTCGCCATCGGGATGCGATTCCCTTGGTTCGCTTGCCGATTCGCTCTCCGCCCGCCGCTCGTCGACGGCGCTGCGGATCTCCTCGCGCAGGTCGGCGGCCGATGCGCGAATCTCGTTGCGCGTCTCGGTGGCGGAAGTGCGGATCTCCTCTCGCGCCTCGGCCGCGGTGGCGCGGATCTCCTCGCGTGCCTCGGCGGCCGATGCGCGCAACTCCTCCCGCGTCATCGGCGCGGATTCCTGCTTCCCCGCATCGAGATTCGCGGCGTGATCGCGGTTTTCGGATGCGGCGGCACCCGCGCGCGAGGTATTCCGCTCGCCCGTTGTCGGTGGCCGCGCACCAGTGCGCTCCGGGGAACCGGCACCGCGCTCCGGCGTACCGGCCGCGGTTCGCGGCTCCGCGGTACCCGAGGACGATCCGCTCGAATTCGCCCCCGCGGCGCTCGCTCCCGCTTGACCCGAGCCGGTTGCGCCCGCGCTCGCACCGGCGGAAGCGTTCGTGGCACTCGGACTGGTCGATGCCTCCAATCGCTGCAGCGCGGACAACCGCTCCATCTCGCTGACCGGCCGACCATTGACGCTCTCGGTGCCGTAGATCTCCTTGGCCGTTTGATAGGCCTGCGCTTGGCGCTCGCGCTGTTCGGGCGTCCCGGCGGTATCGACGGTCTTGCCGATCCGATCGACGACCTTCGCCGACTCCGAGCGCGCGGTCGCCTCCACCATGGGCGGTGCGGGCCGGGCCGCCGAACCGTCGGCGCGCGCGGTGGCCATGTTCTCGCTGGCCGCCAGCACCTGAACCCGTTGTTCCGAACCACCTGCCACACCGTGCAGTGCGCCCATGCCCGCGCCGGCCGCGATCAGGCCCGGATGGAAGGTCCAGTCGATGCCCTTGTAGTTCGGGTCGTTGGGGTTGGCCAGGTGTTCGCCGACCTGCCAGGCGATCCCGGCGCCGTACATGCCCACCGAACCACCGAGTGCGCCGCCGAACACCCCGCTGGTCATCGACCTGACCTCCGGCCGCAATAACGCACGCGCCCAAGGGTTGTCGTGGCCCATGGTCCGCACGGCGTCCGAGAGCGCGGCCTTGGCCATCGCATTGCCGACGGCCATCCCCACCGGTGCGCCGAGGAGTCCGCCCGCACCCCATTCCAGTCCGGTGCGCAGGGTCTGCTTCAGGTCGAAACCGTCGTCGCGGTGACCGGTCACGATCTGCAGGCCCTGGATGCCCGCATCGATCGCGGCGCCCTGCAGGCCCGCCTTGCCCGCGGCCAGCGCCAACTGCTCGAGGCCCTGTTTGGTCGCCAATTCCTTCAGCGTTTGGATGGCGATCTGCTTGACGTACTTCTCCAGAATGTTCTTGAGCGTGGTCTCGGCCGCTGCCGCCGCCAGTTTTCCCAGCGCCTCCCGGCTGAACGCGCCGAGCACCGCGCGCCCGATGCCGATCACCACCGGGATCAGCGCATCGCCCCACGGCCATTCCGGGAGCAGCGCGATCACCGCTCGGGTGGTGATGCCCGCGAAGACCGCGTCCATCATCTTGGTGAATTCGATCTCGGTGCCGCCGTGCCGGGTGTACTTGCCGAGATCGTGCAGCCCCTCGGCGGTCTTGTCCACCGATGCCGGCCCGGTGAACAGCGAGTCGAATTCCTTCTTGATCTGCTCGGCGCCCTCGCCGTCCTCGTACCATTTGTAGGTTTCGTCGGTGACGTCCTTCAGCAGCTCTTTGAGGTCCTTCAGCGCATCGCCGGCCCAATGCCAATCATCGCCGAGATCGAACAGGTCACCCTGGTGCCCGTCCGGATAGCCCTGAAAGAAGTTGAGGGCGGACAGAATCCAGTGCGGAATCCAATCCCATAGTTCGGTAATGCCGTCATTCGACATCTAGCAGCTCCCCGCCGCGCCGAAATTCACCAGCCGGATTCGGCGACGCCCGGCCGCGAACCCGCCTGCACGTCCCGATCCAACTGCACGACATCGGTGAATTTCATTCCCCCGTCGAGGTTTTCGGGCTCGGGAGCGGCCGCACGCGCGGTCGGCGGCGCGGTCGAAACCTCGGGCGGCGGCGGCACCAGATTCTCCAAATCGGGTAGTCCGGGCAGGAATTCCGACAGCTTCGGCAGCCGCGCCTGATCCTTTTTCAATTCGGTGATCATCGCGCGGGTTCGGCGCTGGATCTGCGCGGCCGCGTCCTGGGCGGCCTTGGTGATCGCGGTCGCGATTTCGGCGTAGGTCAGATCGGCGATATCGGCGGAGAACTTGGTCTGGATGACGACGCCGTTGGCGTTGACGACCACGGTGACCCGCTTGCCGGCCGCGGTGGCGGTCGCGGTGATCAGCGCGTGCTCGCGCTGCGCCCGCTGCACCGATTCGACGCTGGCCTTCAGATCCTCCATCAGATCGGCGAAATGCGCCCTCGTCAGCTCGTCCACCCGGAACCCCTTTTCTAACTCACCCCGCTACACCGGAACATCGCCCCCGAACCGGTCCCGATCAGGACTGGAAGCCCGACTCGTTATCGAGTTCCATCGAGTCGAGATGATCCGCGCTCTGCCGCAGGCCGCTCGAATAGCTCTGCAGCAGTTCGATCTTCCCGTCGAGGTTGTCCATCAGATTGTCGTGCGAGGGTTTGTAGCCCTTATCTCCGGCGAATGTCTTGCCGAAATCGTCGGTGCCCCACTTCCCCCAGTGTTCGGTATTCGACGCCACCAGTCGATCACGGATCTTTTCGATCTTTCCGGCGACGTCGTCGAGGTGTCCCGCGGTGGTGCGCAGACCCTTCGAGGTCACCCTCACCTTGTCCGACATCTCAGCCTCCCTGGAGTCCTCCGCTGCAACGCAATTCGATCATTACACGAATACTGATTGTCCTATACGTGAAGTGCGCGCGAACTCCACTGTACGGTGCGGAGATTGGCATCCGGTAAGCAATCCCGCCGTCGAAAACTGGCGCAGCGCACCGTCGATGTCGTGATCGGCACCGATGCCGTCGATCAGCACCTCGCGGGTGATCTCACCACGCGGCCCCATGGAACGCTCGGCCTTGGCCAGCAACCTCGCGACCGCCGCCCGCTGGCGAGCGTCCGGTTGATGCGAGAACAGCCTGGCCACGGTCTCGATCACGGTGCCCGCGGTCCAAACGCCCGGCATCGCCGCGCCGCACTCCGATACCGACGGCGATTCGCCGCGGAACCATCCGGTGCCGTCCCACCAGAAGCAGAACGAGAGCAATCCCACGGCCGCGCGCGGGCTCAGCACCGCGTTCGTCACCCAATCCGGTGCACCCGCATAGAGATTCGGCAAATCGATGCCGCCGTTATAGGCGGCGTTGAGTGCGGGCGCGTTCCACACGCCGCCCGAAAGCACGGCCCGGCCGCCCGGCAAGAGGTACAGGGTGGAGCCGCTGCTGCCATTCCTGGCACTCTCGTACCAGCCGTTGGCGGCGACCATCCGCGGGCCCAGATCGGACGAGACCGCGACGTGCGCCGCCGAAATCGTTGCCCACCTGGCCCACAGCTGCGGAAATGGCGGCAGTTCGTCCTCGACGGGCTGTGCGTTCACCCCGGCCGCGCGGTCGGCGCGGGCCGCGATCGCGGCGCGCCGGGGCGGGCGGGCCTGCCGACCCGCATGACCGGCATAGGCCGCCAGCCATACCGGCAGTCGTGGCCGCCGGTAGACCGCCAGATCGGCGCGGTACGCCTCGGGCCGGAACAGCTGATCTGCCGGGAACGGTTCATCGCCGTAGTCGTATTCGACCTCGATATCGCCGGATGCGTTGGCCCACAGCAACAGACGCCACCAAGCACCCGCTCCCGCGGCGGCCGCCTCGGCGCGCTGTTGCCGTACCAGCTCCATCACGGTCTCTGGCACCTCGGCCCGCAGCACCCGATCGACATCGGTGAACTCCACCCGCGCCCATTCGGTCGTCACGGTCAGCGCGAAAACCGCGTGCAGTTGCCGCCAGCCGGACGGCCCCCGTTCGCCGAGGCGGTCGGCGATGCGATGGACCAAGGCCTCGGCACGCTGCCCGGGCGTCCCGGCGTCGAGTGCGTCCGCGCCACCGATCTGCTCGTCGCTCATCGCTGTGGTCCCATTCCTCTTGTCGATCAGTCCGGCCGCGGCCTTTTCCGATAGTGACACGGGAATCCACGCCCGCATCCGATTACCGGATGCGACTGACTAAAGGGACTGTTAAGAATTCGATCCGAGCTCCGACCAGCGGATCTGTCGTCGCGGCTGCCGAATTACCGACGCCGGAAAACCGGCCGCACATTTTTCCTAAGGGACGGTTAGAAGATCGGCGCAGCGCTGGCAATGTGCTGTGACTGCGCTCACAGTCGCCTGTACGTCGGTATGTGCGGCGCCAGAAGGAGATTCACATGACTACGACACGACTCGCGGGCGAACGCAGGGTCATCGCCAATGTGCTGCGCGGCTCGCTCGGCAACCTCGCCGAGTGGTACGACTGGTACGTCTACGCCGCATTCAGCGTGTACTTCGCGCAGAGCTTCTTCCCCAAGGGCGATTCCACCGCACAGCTGCTCAATTCCGCAGCGGTCTTCGCGGTCGGCTTCCTGATGCGCCCGATCGGCGGCTGGATGCTCGGTCGCTACGCCGACCGATTCGGGCGCCGCGCCGCACTGACGCTGTCGGTGACGGTGATGGCCGCGGGTTCGCTGTTGATCGCGTGCACGCCCGGATATCAGACGATCGGGATCGCGGCGCCGGTCATGCTGGTGCTGGCGCGGCTGTTGCAGGGCCTTTCGCTCGGCGGCGAATACGCGACCAGCGCAACGTATCTGTCCGAAGTTGCCTCGCCGGGCAAGCGCGGGTTCTACTCCAGCTTCCAGTACGTCACGCTGGTCGCGGGTCAGCTGGTCGCGCTGGGTGTGCAGATCATCCTGCAGCATGTGCTGACCGATGCGCAGATGCACAACTGGGGCTGGCGGATTCCATTCCTGATCGGCGCGGGCGGGGCGCTGCTGATCATGTGGCTGCGGCGCGGGATGGACGAATCGGAGCAGTTCGAGGCCGATCTCGTGCACACCGACGCCGTCGCGGCCGACGTGCCGCGCAGGCGCGAAGCACGCGGATCGCTGCGCGTGCTGATGCAGTACCCGCGCGAATGCCTGATCGTATGCGGTCTGACGCTCGGCGGCACCGTCGCGTTCTACACCTACACGACCTACATGCAGAAGTTCATGATCAATACCGCGCACATCTCCAAGCCGACCGCGGCGTGGATCAACTTCATCGCGCTGCTGGTCTTCGTGGTGCTGCAACCGCTGGCCGGAGCGCTCTCCGATCGCATCGGGCGGCGCAAGCTGCTCATCTTCTTCGGGATCGCCGGAACGTTGCTGACCGTGCCGATCATGACCGTGCTCGCGCACACCCGCAATCCGATCGGCGCGTTCGCGTTGATGATGCTCGCCTTGGTGATCATCACCGGCTACACCTCGATCAACGCCATCGTGAAGGCGGAACTGTTCCCGACCAGGATCCGCGCACTCGGCGTCGGCCTGCCCTACGCGCTAACCGTCGCGATCTTCGGCGGGACCGCGGAGACCATCGCGCTGGCGTTGAAGAAGGCCCATCACGAATCGCTGTATTTCTGGTATGTCGCGGCGTGTATCGCGATCTCGCTGACGATCTACTACTTCATGCGCGAGACCTCGAAGGACTCCGCGATCGAGGCCGAGGCCGACGCCGAGGCGGCGCTGCACTGACGACTGCTCGCAGGTCGCTGCCCCAGCTGAACATGGCGACACGCAAACGGCTGCGCGTCGAACCTTCGCTTTGCAAGGATCAGCGCGTGCGGCTTGTGCTGGTAGAAGACGATGACGGAGTGGGTGACGCGCTGCAGGCCGCGCTCACCGCCCGCGGTTACCTCGTCGACCGCAAGCGACGCGGCGCGGACCTGCTACGCACGCACCGCGATTACGACGCAGTGATCCTGGATCTCGGGCTGCCCGATATGGACGGTTTGGAGGTTTTGCGCCGACTGCGCGAGGTCAGCTCGGTGCCCGTGCTGATCCTCACCGCTCGTGCCGGGGAACGCACCATCGTGCTCGCGCTGCGCTCCGGCGCCGACGACTATCTGGTGAAACCGCCGCGCATCGCGGAGCTCGTCGCGCGACTGGAGACGGTCACCCGGCGCGTGGTCATCCACTCCTCGCCCATGGAGGCGGTCGTTTCCCAGGATGTGCGGGTGGATCTGACGGCCCGGCAGGTCGAGGTTGCCGGGGTGCCGATCATGTTGACCCACAAGGAATTCCAGCTCGTCCGCATTCTGGCCGAGCGACCGGGCACCGCGGTCAGTCGCCAGGAGTTGATGGATCGCATCTGGGGCGACTCGTCCGCGTCGGTGTCGCGGGCATTGGACGTGCACATGGCGGGGTTGCGCGCCAAGCTCGACCGCCCCGGATTGATCACCACCATCCGGGGCTTCGGCTACCGGTGGGGCACCGATGGGGCCGACCGCTAGTGCCCCGTCCAGAGGGTCCGGGTTCCGTCGAACGTAGTCGAATGGTGGCCGCCCAGGCCGTATTCGACCGCCCTATGACTACGCTCGGCGAGCAGACTGGCGCTCAGGCCTGGACGGATCCGTGCCGCTGCTGGAAGCGTTGTTCGAACTCGGCCGCGTAGACCGACGGCGCGACCGACGACGAAGATTGTTCCAGCACACCGTCATCGGCGACGTAGAAGATCGCGCGGCCGATCGAGATCTCGCCCGGCGCGGTCGGCACGTACACCATCCAACCCACGCTGATCCGGTCCGCGCGCAGATCCGCGAGCGGGTAGCCGGTGGTGTCCATGTCCTGGTCCAGGATGTGCTGGCGGACCTGGGCGATGGCGGCTTCCTGCGGCATCGGCTCCGGCAGCGTTATCGTCACACCGGCCAGGGTGAGTTGATAGAGGGCGCTGTCGATATCGAAGGCGCCGTCATCGCCGAAGACATCGACGAGCGTTTCGCGGGTGACGACACCGATCTCCGCGGCCGAGACCAGGTTGGCGACCGCCGCCCGCTGCCGCTCGGTCGGCTGTTCGGCGACCAATGCCGCGACCACGCCGGCCACCGTGTCGGAGGTCCAGATGCCGGGGACGGCATCGCTGAGCAGATCCGCCGTCGGCGACTGGCCCCGATACCACCGGCCGCCGTCCCACCAATAACAAAACGACAGCAAACCGCTTGCGGCACGGGGATTCAGCACCGGATTGGCGATCCACTCCGGCGCACCCTCGTACAGCCGCGGCAATGGTTCGCCCTGGTTGTAGGCGGCATTGAGTGCCGGAGCATTCCACACGCCGCCCGACAACACGGCCCGACCGCCCGGCAGCGCATAGAGCGTCGAGCCACTGCGCTTCGCGCCTTCGAACCAACCCAGGGCAGGCAAAACCCTTGGGCCCCATTGTGATCCAGCGGCGACGAAGGCGGCGGAGATCACTGCCCAGCGGGCCGAGAGTACCGGGAAGGCCGGAAAGTCCCGCTCGGACAGCACGGGCCGCACGCCCGCTGCCCGATCCGCGCGGGCCTGGGCGGCCGCGATCTGGGCCGGGCGCGATTGCCGGTCACCGTGGCCGATATAGGCCGCCAGCCAGACCGGCAGTGCGTTGCGCGGATACGCCTGCAGGTCAGCGAGATAGACCTCCGGCGGGAACAAATGCTCGTCGGGGAAGGGCTCGTCACCGTAGTCGTAATCGACCTCGATCGCTCCGGTATTGGCCAAGCTGATCAGCAGCCGCCACCAAGGGCCGTCGCTGAGCTGGGCCGAGACATGCCGCTGTTCGCGGACCAGCCCGACCACCTCATCGGTCGGCTGGATCCGGACCGCGCGCTGCTCGTCATCGGCGAAGATCACCGATGCCAATTCGGCGGTGGTGGTCAGCCCGAAGACGGCTTCCAGCCGAGTCCAGCCCTGCGGGCCCTGAGCGGCGAGAGTTCGGGCGACCTGGTGGATTAGCTGTTTGGCGTGCTCGGCGACGTCGACGGTGGGTGGTTGCGCGTCCAGTGTGAAGCCGACGTCGGGGGCGTCCTCTTCATCTTCATCGGCTTCATCCGCGGCGGTTTTGTCGTCCGCTTCGAAGGCCTTCATGAACTCGGCCATGAACTCCGAGTCGCCGTCGGGTTCGGCGGCCGACGCCTCGGATACCGCCGATGCGGGCTGCTCGGGATCTTCGTTCGCCCGTCCGTTATCGGGAGTCTCGCCGTCAGATGTGCTCACGTCGCCGCAATCTCCCTCATCCGCGCACGCCTGCCCACCTATCGGCGGCGCGATGCGCTATGCCCGAGCCATTACCGTTCCTATCCTGACACAGCGCCACGATAGGCGATTCCCGAAACCCCAGCGCTTAACCGACCCTGAAGGAAGGGCTTTGGAGACCCCCTCGCCATAGGCCGCCCGCGCAACGTCGTCTCCTCTCGATGCGGCCTGCCGTGCCCCGGAGCCTGCGATGTTAGGCATCGGAGACGTCCGCCTCGTGGACGCCGCGATGCAACTACGCGATAGCAATTCCGACTGGTTCCACGATATCGAGTTGGCGCGTAAGCAGATGCGTGAGTATCGCGCCTGTCGGATCGGGCGGTGCGTGTGGAAGGCGGCGGCGTATTACACGCTGGTCGATGCGGCTCGGCTCGCGCCGCAGTCGTTGACGCCGCGTGAGCGTGCGCGGCGCGGG
Source organism: Nocardia nepalensis (assembly GCF_048910785.1). Classification (NCBI taxonomy): domain Bacteria; kingdom Bacillati; phylum Actinomycetota; class Actinomycetes; order Mycobacteriales; family Nocardiaceae; genus Nocardia; species Nocardia nepalensis. The sequence goes on from NZ_JBKBET010000040.1 coordinate 414,211, forward strand.
GGCTGGAGTTTCCGCCGCTGGAGCGCGAGGTATGCGCGGAGGGCGGGCAGACAGCGCCGCTGCGTGAGGTGCTGGACAAACTCACCGAGTTGGGGCTACCCAGTGCAGGTGCTGACAGCGGCGGCCGCGTCTAGGCGACCCGGGATGAGCGAGCATCGTACCGAGGTGGACGGCTGGCGAGCGATCCGGCGGCTCGATGGTCAACGCATTCGAATTATACTGGTACACAACATATTTGAATCGAGTCAAAAGGCAGGCCCTCACTACAGCGGAAGCAACCATTTGACTCCCCTCGGCGAACAGAGGCCGCGGCACACATTCCGTGATCCGCGGCCGCTGCGTTCCATCCGAGATGCGCTACTGGACAGGTGATCACGTGGAACTGGTGGCGGAGCCTTCTCGGCCGACGCCGCCACCAGTTCCACCTGATCGGTGGACCAACAGCGCGTGGATGCTGGGGGGTGTAGGTGTTCGGCGATGTCGGAGCTGATCTGCTGCGGGAGCGAATCGGGTTGAGGGAGGGGGCGATCTCATGGGTCGAAGCACGCGATGTGTGTCTGAGCCCGGGCAGACGTCACCCAGGGAGTCAAAAGGCGGGTCCTCACCACAGCGGAGGCAACTATTTGACTGCTGGCGGCGAACGGTAGTTGAAAGGCGGGGTCTCACAGTAGCGGGGGATCGGGCGGGCGAGGTCGAGTGTCGAACGTGCTCGCCGGCTTATCGATCTACGCTGGCGGGCCGTCGGCGAATTTGCTCGCGGGGGTGATTCGGTGCCGTGATTTCCCAGGTCAGGCGAGTACGTTGGCGATCATGCGTACCGAGGGAGATAGCTGGGATATCAATACCAGCGTCGGTTCGACGGCGATGTTCGTGGCCGCGGCCCGGGCACTGGCCGGGCGGCGGGCGGGCGCGCTGGCTGTCGACCCGCTCGCCGAGGTCTTCGTGCGCGCCGCTGGCGGGGAGTGGGCGGCGCTGCTGGACGGCGAGCTGCCGGACCATCCGCTGTCACAACCCGGATTCGGCCAGGATTTCCTGCAGCATCAGCTCGCAAGGACGAAGTACTTCGACGACTATTTCCGGGCCGCGACGGCCGCTGGGTTGCGGCAGGTGGTGATCCTGGCCGCGGGTCTGGACGCCCGCGCGTACCGGCTGTCCTGGCCCGAGGGCACCGTGCTGTTCGAACTCGACCGCCCGCAGGTGCTGGAGTTCAAGCGCGAAACGCTCTCCGCCCACGGCGAACAGCCGCGCGTCGACCGCCGCGAGGTGCCGGTGGATCTGCGCGCGGACTGGCCGGCAGGCCTGCGCGAGCACGGCTTCGATCCGGCGACGCCGACCGCCTGGCTGGCCGAGGGCCTGCTGATCTACCTGTCGCCGGATGCCCAGGATCGGCTGTTCGAGACCATCGACTCACTCAGTGCCCCGGGCAGTCGGGTGGCCGTCGAGCAGATGGAGCCGCTGCCGGCCGAGGCCGTGGCGGCGATGGCGGAGCACTCCGACAGCAAGGCCCGCGCAGAGTGGTTCAGCCTGATCTACAACGATCCACGCACCGACACCGCCGAGTGGTTCACCGACCACGGCTGGACCGCCGACCGCATCGGACTGCGCGACTATCTGCGTGCCCAAGGACTGCCGGAATTGAGTACGGAACCGAGCGCGGGCCCGTCCGGTCTGATCAGCCTGGTCACCGCGGTTCGCCCCTAGCCGAGCGCCACTACTTCCCGTCGGGATGGCCGACGGTGGACAGGGCGGTGCTCCAGTCGGCGACGATGGCGTTCTGGACGTCGGTCAGTGCCACCTTGCCCGAGCACACCAGCGAATGCAGCTGGTTCTCGACGGCGTCCTTGGGGTTGTTGACGCCGGAACCGGGCTTGTGGTCGGGGGAAGGCGGCTCCACCCACAGGTTGCGCGGATCGTTGGGGTCGCCGCCGAGTTCCAGCGAGACCAGGTGGTCGTATTCGGCATCGTGCAGAGAGCCGCTGTAACCGTAGGCCTGGGCGTTGGCGTCCTTCTCCCGGTTGGTGATGTTGGCCGGCGGGCGGATCGAGGATGTGTAGCCGCCGGTGCAGATGGTGCTGCCCAAGGTATCCGCGGTGACCTTGGGGTTGGTCGCGCCCGGGGTGCACGCCGGATCCGGTAGCGGCTGCCCGCTGGCGGACTTGCCGAAATGGCAACTGCCCGGGGCAGGTTGGGGTTGCACCGTATACGTCCCCGACGGGCCCGGACCGACCGGCACCCGTGCGGCCTCGTGCGCGGCGGGCGGATGCGGTACGGCCTGGGAGATCGATTTCGAATTCTGATGTGAGCAACCGGCTGTCAATAGCGGCACGGACACCAGTGACACCAGCAGGAGCTTGCGCGTATTCATGACTTCCTTCAGCCGACCTTCATCGGTACCAATTGTGCGGTACGGCAGCCGAGTTAGCAGGATGACCTGCGCAAATGCCTAATCGGTCCGGACAGCGCCGAGTCGGGCTGCACAGTGCCGCTTGACGTTTCGGCTTAGAACGGCAATGTCGACTGCGCGTTCTTTTCGGTTGACAGGTAGCGCAGAGTGGATTGTCGTGGGACGCAACGACGATACGGACTCGATCCGTCGCATGGCTGGGCTGGCCACGCCGATGGCGCTGCGGGTCGCGGTGACCCTTGGACTGCCGGATCGGCTTCTCGCAGACGGCGCTTGCGTCGATGAACTCGCGCTCGAGCTCACCGTTGCTCCGGTCGCGCTCGATCTTCTGCTGTGCCACCTCGTGACCCTCGGAGTCGTCGAACGGACCGCCACCGGTTACCGGACGACCGAGTACGGAGCGAACCTGTGTGCCGATGCCGGCAATGGCCTGACCGACCTGCTGCATCTGGACGCCGCGGGTGGCCGCGCCGAGCTGGCGTTCGTCGAACTCGCCCACAGCATCACCACCGGCCGGGCGGCCTACGCACGCCGCTACGGGCAGGACTTCTGGGCCGACCTGAGCGAATATCCGTGCCTGCGTGAGTCGTTCGACCGGCAGATGACACATCGGATCCGCGAGCAGATACCGCGGATCGTCGACGGTTTCGATTGGTCCCGGTTTGCCACTGTCGTCGACGTGGGTGGTGGCCGGGGCAGCGTACTCGCCGCGATCTTGGCCGCCCACCCTCGGATGCACGGCCACCTGGTCGATCTCGAACCGACCGCCGCCGAAGCCCGGCGCACCTTCAGCGCTCATGATCTCGACGGGCGGACGCGGGTCACGGCGGGCAGCTTCTTCGACCCGCTCCCGGCAGGAGCGGACGCCTATTTGCTGGTCGACATCCTCCACGACTGGGACGACGAGCACGCCCACCACATCCTGAGCCGCTGCGTCGAGGCCGCCCACCCGGCCGGGCGCGTGCTGGTCATCGAACCGGTCGGCGGGTTGCGGGCCACCAGCGAATTCAACCTGGCCATGCTCGTGATGTTCGGCGGCCGCGAGCGCCGGATCGACGAGTTCCGTGCGCTCGCCGCGCCGCACGGCCTGGTTCTGGACGCGGTGACCGACCTGACCGATCAACGCTGTCTTCTCGAATTCCACCTCGCCTCATCGAGGGCAACCTCTGGAAAGAAGTCAGCCGCGCGACCATGAACCGAGCGGCCCAAAACTTGACGCCAATGCGTATGAACCCCAATGGGGGTGCCGGGTCGTGCTGGCGAAGCGGAAGAATTCGTGCCGCCCAAGGACCGTGAAAAGTACCTCCCCAACCCGAACTCTGGATGGTGGAAGAGTGTGGTCCCGACCGGCCCACGCCGGAATACTGCCCACCACCCGCGAATCCGGGCAGGCACCTGTGCTCGATCGGTGCAGGGCGTCAGCGGGTGAAGATTTGGGTGCGGCGGGTGGGGGTGGCGCAGACGTCATGGATCAGGCGGCCGAGGTCGAGTTCGGGTGGGAGCGATCGGTACCGCAGTTGACAGATCACGGTGCCGGAGGCGGTGACGGCGAAGCGGGTTTGTCGGTTCTCGACGGGTTCCCATTCGATGGCGACCAAGGCGTCGTCGAGGTTGATTGTGTAGTCGCCGATACGTAGGGCGAGGCCGGAGGGGGCGCGGTAAAAGACGACCGGAGTGTCACCGAGATCGCCGTATACGCCGAGTTGCGGGCCGATTCCGCCGCCAACGGCTTGGAGTGCGCCGGTTTCCGGGTCGAAGTGTGCGGGGACGCCGAAGCCGGAGAAGGGTTGGACGAAAAGAGTTGTGCTGTTTCCGTTCTGGGATGGACGGTTGCGGTGGCCGTTGGAGCCTTGGCGGTTTCGGGTGGGTGATGGTGGTGCGCCGGCCGGTGGGGGCGTCATCGGCGGGGGTGTTGTTTGTGGCGTCGGGTCTTGTTGCGGTGCAACGGGGGTGACCGGTTGGTGCGATGCGTCGGGCCAGCCGGATAGTGGCGCACCTGGTTGGTGCTGGTCGGATGGTGACGGGTGCAGGGGGGTGCCCGGGCGGG
>NZ_JBKBET010000040.1:418779-420887 GCF_048910785.1 Nocardia nepalensis
CGTGGTCTGCGGCACTGAGGGTTCCGGCGGGAACGGCGGCACCGGCGTCGTCGACGGCACTGAGGGCTCCGGCGGGAACGGCGGCACCGACGTCGTCAACGGCACTGAGGGCTCCAGCGGGAACGGCGGCACCGGCGTGGTGGGCGGCACCGGGGGCTGCGGCGTCGTTGGCGGGAACGGCGGCACCGGCGTGCTCGGCGTCGTCGGCGGTTGCCACGTCGTCGGCGGCACGGGCGTCGTCGGTGGCACCGGGGGCTGCGACGTCGGCGGCGGCACAGGCGTCGGCTGCGGCACAGGCGTCGTCGGCGGAACCGGGGGTTGCGGCGTCGTTGGCGGGAATGGCGGCACCGGCGTGCTCGGCGTCGTCGGCGGTTGCCACGTCGTCGGCGGCACGGGCGTCGTCGGTGGCACCGGGGGCTGCGACGTCGGCGGCGGCACAGGCGTCGGCTGCGGCACAGGCGTCGTCGGCGGAACCGGAGGTTGCGGCGTCGTTGGCGGGAACGGCGGCACCGGCGTGCTCGGCGTCGGCGGCGGTTGCCACGTCGTCGGCGGCACGGGCGTCGTCGGTGGCACCGGGGGCTGCGACGTCGGCGGCGGAACCGGGGGTTGCGGGGCGGTCGGCGGGACCGGTGGCGTAGGTGGAACCGGAGGCACCGGCGGCGTAGGTGGAAGCGGGGGCTTCGGCGGCGTAGGTGGAAGCGGGGGCTTCGGGGGGACCGGCGGTTTGGGCGGCATCGGCTCATGCGGCGGCACAGGCGGTTTCGGCGGTACCGGCTGATGTGGCTGAACCGGAGGCTTCGGCGGGTGCGGCGGCGTTGGCGGGTGCGGCGGCGTTGGCGGGTGCGGCGGCTGCGGGGGTTCCGGCGGGTGCTTCGGCAGCGGCCAAGTCGGATCGAACTGTGCCCTACTGGGCGGATCGGGCATCTCGTACTCGTGGTTCAGCCTCGGTGGATGCGGGATATGGGACCGCAGCATCGAACCGGGCAATGGCGGCAGCTCCGAACCACCCGAATCCGACCGCCCCTCCGGAGGCTCCTGCCCACCACCCCGATTCGACCGAGCCCCACCCTCGCCCGCTCCCCCGTCACGACCACGACTCCCGCCATCCCCAACCGACTCCTCATCCCCCGCCCGACCACGCGAGGCATGACCGGACGAATCCCCGTCACCTGCACGACCACCCGAGGCACCGCGGGATGATCCATCGTCACCGGCACGCCCGTCCCGCGCCCGACCCTCAGACAACCCCCCGCCACCTCGCTGCTCGGGACGCGCTGCTCCATCGGACGATTCAGCATCGGCACGCCCGTGCCGCGCCCGTCCCTCCGACGTCTCTCCGTCACCGCCCTGCTCGGGACGCGTTGCCCCATCCGACGATTCATCATCCGCACGGCCACGACCCGCCGCCCAGTCAGACGACTCCTCCTCGCCATGCTGGGCGCCCAGATCCGTGGCAGACCGATCGTCCCCGCCTCGCGGCACACTGGGTTCCGAACCTTCGCGAACCGGAGGCGCCTCGGGCACGGGCGATTCACGATCACTCCGCGCCGGAGCACCTGACGACTCTGCATCATCCGCATGATCACGACTGCCCGTGCTGTCCCGTGCATCCTGACCCCGCTGCGTGCCGGAATCGATAGCCGAGTGGTTGTTGGCGACCCGTCGCGCAGTGGGTTCAGTGCCTTCGCGAACTGGAAGCACCTCGGGCGCGGACGATTCGCCGTCACGATCACCATGGGCCGCAGCATCAGACGAGTCCGCGTCATCGGCGCGATTGCGACTGCCTGCGGGGTCCGCCGGATCCTGACCATGCTGGGGGTCCGGATCGGGGACCGAGCGCTCGTCTGTGGTCAGCGGTTGAGTCGGTTCCGAATCTTTCCGGACCGCAGGCTCTTCGGTTGTCGGGGCGCGCTCAACCGAGTGCTGGCCCGTCGTGCGGGTCGGATCCGAATCTTGCTGAACCGCAGGCACTTCCGTTGTCAGGGGCCGCCGGGTGCCGTCAGAGGACGAATGCGCTGTGGGTGCTGGTTGTGGGAGTTCGGCGGTCGGGTGGGGTGGTTCGTTGGAGGTCGCGGGGAGGCCGAGGGGGGTGTCCGGAGTGGATAGTG
>NZ_JBKBET010000040.1:420899-572255 GCF_048910785.1 Nocardia nepalensis
GGTGGTGGTCTACTCGGGGTGGGGCGTAGGGGATTTTGGTGCGCCAGTCGGTGCGGGGTGGGCGGTTGGCGTTCCAGTCGAAGCCGATGCGGATGCCGTGTTGGTTGGCGTCGTGCCAGGCGGCGATCGGGTTGCGGTGCAGGTAGTTCGATTCGGCGAGGGCGTCCTGTAGGAGCAGGATGTCTTGTGGGAGTGGATTTCCCGCGATGAGACGGTTCCAGGCCTCGGCGACGTCGGCAACGGCGTCGAGGGGGCGGCGGCGCAGGATGCCGTCCTCGGGGTCGTGCACCAGATGCGGGTCGCGCATGAGGTGGTTCTTGATCTGCTCGATTTCTTCGCGGGTGAAGCCCGGGGTCGAGTTGTCGAGTCGGTCCGCCACCAGGCGGGTCAGTTCGGCGCGGTCGGTCTGCAGGTGGCCGAGGCGGTCGCGGATATCGTCGACCAATCTTGTTGCGTCGCCGGGCTGTTCGTCGCGCAGGTGGCCGGTGAGCGCGTCGGCGATCGGGGCGAGGTCGCCGGAGCTGTCGAGTCGGCGGGCGATCTGATCGACGATCTCCGCGGCACGCACCGTGCGTGCCGCGTCTTCCGCATCCGGGTGCGTGGCAAGGTGTTCGGCGATGCGGTCGATATCGCTGTCGTCGGCGCGGAACCGCCGGTACTCGGTGTCGGCCCAGTCCTGCACTCGCGCCCACGCCGCTTCCTGATCCCGCTGGCGCTGTTTGAACTCCTCGGACAACTCGCCGCGATCGGGCACCCGATCCTGCGGATCCCATTCGCGCGCCATCGGCTGCACATCCGCGGCGCGCGGTCGGAAGTAGGGATGTCCCTTGAATCCCGGGCGGATTCGTCCCGGATGGTCCTTATCGCTGAACCAGGTGAACCCGGTCAGCTTCGCCGTTTCGAGGACGATGCGCATGGTGTTGTAGAACACGCCGGCCATCGGCGGTTCGAAGGTCGGTACGCCGGGATCGAGCGGGTCCATTCCGGGTATCCGCGGCAGCAATTCCTCATCGATCGCGCCGGGCGGCGTATCCAGGAACGGGTCGACAATGGAGGATTGGAACGGATCGACCGCCCAGCCGCTCACCCCCTCCGGCAGTACGCGCGGCTCGAATTCCTTTGGCACCCGGGGACCTTGACGGTTGTTCGTCCAGTCCGGCCGGGTCGGGTTGACCGGATGCCACTTGCCGTCGCCGTCCTGCCACCGGGTGAGGTGCATGCCGGGCGCGCCTTCACGCCAGCCCGCGGTGAGATATTCGCGGCGCGGGGGCGCGAGTTCACGCAGTCGCACGGGCTCCTCCCGCTCGGCGATGATCTCGCGGTACTCCACCGTCGTCTCGGGACGTGTCATCGCCTGTGCCACTGCGGAATTGCGTCGGATCGCATCGGCGAGCGCGGCATCGTGGCCGGCGCGGGGATGCTCGAGCGTGCCGCGTGGGGCCACCACGATGATCCTGGGCCGTTCGCCATCGACGATGCCGACCCGATCGGTGATCCGCCTGGCCCCCTCGGCCGCCAGTGCGTCGCGACCCGCTCCGGCCAATTCGGCCATCTGATCCTGGATGCGCCCGATCCTGTTGTCCGCCTGGCTGACTCGGTCGGCCGCCTCCCGCAGTAGGCGCAGCTGCCTGGTGTCCTCCGCGGTCGGCTCCAGGCGGTTCGCCGCCTCGCGCAGGGTTCGGTCGATCTCGCCGGGGCCCAATGCATCTCGGTTCACACCGAGGCGGTCGGCCACGTCGTCGCGCATGCCGCGCCAGGGCTTAGCGGCGAGCACTTCGGTGGCGCGTTCGGCACCCAGTTGGTCGAGTTCGGCGCGCACCTCCGCCGAAAGTGGCCGGTGGGCACCGACATCCGCGCCTTCGAGAGCGGCGATGCGCCGATCCAGTTCGGCGAGTGCGGAATCGGCTTCGTTGAACCGTTCCGCCGCGTCTTGCAGCTTGAAGACGGTGTTCTCGCGCTGCGTGCGTTCGGCGGAGCCCACCAATTCCGGCTCCGGCCTGATGGTTTCGTCACCGGTACCGGCGATGTCTCTTGTGCCGACGATATCGCCGCTGAGCCGCCGCAGGGTCGGCTCCAGGTTGTCCTGGTTCAGCGCGCGGTCCGGATCGCGAATATCGAAGCGCTCGGCCCGGTCATTTCGCTTGGCCCGCCAGAACTCTCGCTCCGCCGCCAGCGCCGCCCGCTCCCGAACCATTTCGGCGTGCACCGCCTCCGGCGTTCCGGAGAGCTCGAGCGTTGCGATCGCCTCTTCGAGCCGCACCACCTCGGCTTCGGCACGGTTGAATTCGTGGGCTGCGCGCTCGAGTGCGTCGATCCGCGCGTGCCGATCCGCCTGCTCGTGCACCAGCATTGTCCGGTTGCGCAGCTCTTCGAGCGTCGATTCCAGCGGCTGACCCGGCCGCAGCCCCTGCTCGACATCGACCGGCAGACCTGCGGCACGGATCCGGCGCAGATCGCGCAATTCTTCGCGGTCGGCGACGGCCACGGCGCGTTCCGCGCGCAGCCGCTCGAGTTCGGCTCGCTTCTCGGGAGTCAGACCGTCCGCGTCCCCTTCGGGTACCGCTCCGGTATCCGGCTCGGAACCGGTGTGGGCCTCGCGGGATTGTGTCGCTGGATCCGACTGCGCCGCACCGTGTTCCGGAGCGCCCGGTGTTTCCGGCCCGGCCGGGCGAGCCGCTGCTGCGCCTTCCTCGGGCGGGCGGATCGGGGTAACGGTGACGACTCCGGATTCATCCACCACAACGTGCCGGAATTCGACCCCGATGCCCTGCTCGGCCAGCTGACGCCGCACCTCGGCCGACATGACCTGCTCGGGCGCCGACGACGGCGAGGCGACTATCACCCGCTGTCCATCGGGCGCAATCCCGACACCCTCGGCGACCATGTGCACGCGTTCGCCGGTCAGCACATCCCGCGCCGCGAGTACGGCCGCGCCCTGCCTGGCAACGGCCTCGTCGTTTACTGCCTGGATGTAGCGGCGAAGCTCGGCCGCATACGCGCTGGTGGCAGCCCTGACCTCGGCGGCATGTTGTTCGGCGGCGCGAATATCGGCGAAATGTTGCACCATCTCGTTGGCCGGGATGCCTTCGCGATCCCGCAGCGCCGCGACACGCCCCTCCGCCGCAGCGACCAAACCGTTGACGGCACGTTGTATTTCATGTGCGCTCAATCCATCGGGATTGATTCCGAGCCGTCTTGCGCCGTCTGCGATACCGGGTTCCATGGCCTGACGGGCGGCAGTGGTTTCCTCGATCCGGGCGGCCAACCCGGGCAACGCATCTCGCAGTTCTCGCGTGACAGGTTCGTGTACTCGTGGCGGTCCGTCCTGCGGCCAGCCGTGCGAATCGGGCTCGCCGGGCTCGGGTTGCGCTGGGCTCGGCGGGTCTTGCGGCGGATGTTGCGATCCCCCATCGCCGCTCGCCTCGGGCGCACTCGATCCGCGCTCTTCGTCCGGTGTTTCGATCGATCGGACTCGCGCGTCGCCGGGCTCACCGCCCTGCCCTGTTGACGGCTTTCGATCGCGGTTGGATGCCGGATCTTGCTGCCCATCAACGACTTCCGCCGGACGGGAGTCATCTCGCGTCGGCCGCGCGGGCGATCCCGGCTCACCGGAGGATCGCATGGCCTCGTCGAAACGCCGGTTGTTCTCAGCCAACGCCTCCGCATGCCACGCATCGATCCGGTGCTGCAATTCATCGAACCCAGCCTCCGCCCGCTGCCGCGCCTCCTCGATCCGTCGAATCGGATCAGACTGGGCAGCACCGTCATCCGGATCGACCGGCCGCAACCGCTCATCCAGCGACCGGATCGCCTCCTCGTGACGCCGGTTGTTCTCCGCCAGCGCCTCCGCATGCCAGGCGTCGATCCGACGCTGCAGCTCATCGAACCCTGCTTCGGCACGCCGGTGCGCCTCCTCGATCCGACGTTGCGGATCTGCGGTCGGCTCGGCAGCACGCGGCGGCGCCTGCGCCTCGCCGCCCCACACCGGCGCCTCCGGCTCGCTCAGCGACCGAAGCGCCTCCTCGAAACGGTGTTGATTCTCCTCCAGCGCATCCGCATGCCAGGCATCGATCCGACGCTGCAGCTCATCGAACCCAGCCTCAGCGCGCCGATGCGCCTCCTCGATCCGACGCAGCGGATCCGCAAGATCCGCCGTCGACAGCGCCGACTCATCGCGCCACACCGGCGCCTCCGGCTCGCTCAGCGACCGAAGCGCCTCCTCGAAACGGCGTTGATTCTCCTCCAGCGCATCCGCATGCCAGGCATCGATCCGACGCTGCAAATCATCGAACCCAGCCTCAGCGCGCCGATGCGCCTCCTCGATCCGACGCAGCGGATCCGCAAGATCCGCCGTCGACAGCGCCGACTCATCGCGCCACACCGGCGCCTCCGGCTCGCTCAGCGACCGAAGCGCCTCCTCATGACGCCGCTCATTCTCCTGCAACGCATCCGCATGCCACCCATCAATCCGACGCTCCAGCTCATCGAACCCGGCCTCAGCACGCTGATGCGCCTCCTCCATACGGCGTACTGGATCGCTGGTGTCACCGGATTCGCCCGACTCGCGGCTCGCGGGATCTCGGGACGGTCGCTGAGCCGGATCGTCCGCCTCGGTGTGTCCGATGTCGTCGGCGACCGCGCGGCTCAGTTCCTCGTTCAGGCGCGTCAAATCCGCGTCGGCTTCGTCGAATCGGCGTGCGGCAGTTTGTCGTTCATCGGCACGCTGCGGACTCGAGTCGGCCATGGCTCGGTCGAGGGCGGTCCGAGCGTCTTCGCGGGCGACGAACGCGGCGGCCCATTCCCCCGCGATGCGCTCGATGTCGGCCTGTCGAGCCGCAGCTTCGGAAGGCGGCGCAGCAGCCTGCGCGCGCATCTCTGGCGCATCCCCTGCAGTGCCGCCTGATTCGGGCGGCTCGATCGCGCGCGGCTCGCCCAATGCGTTACTCGGCTCGGCGCTTTCAGGGTGGCGCGTACTGCCACCGGAGCTCGAGGTGTCCGGCTTCGTCGGGGTGACCGGCGCGTCCGGCGGTGGCGGCAGTTCCGGGCCAGCGCTCCGGGCGTCCGGCTTCGACGGGGGAACCGGCGCATCCGGCGATGGCGACAGTTCCGGGCCGGAGATCGGGGTGTCCGGCTTCGACGGGGCGACCGGCGCATCCGGCGATGCCGGCAGTTCGGGGCCGGCGCTCCGGGTGTCCGGCTTCGACGGGGCGACCGGCGCGTCCGGCGATGCCGGCAGTTCCGGGCCAGCGCTCCGGGTGTCCGGCTTCGACGGGGGAACCGGCGCGTCCGGCGGTGGCGGCAGTTCCGCGCCGGCGCTCGGGGCGTCCGGCTTCGTCGGAGTAACTGGCGCGGGTGGCAGTTCGGGGCCGCCGGGCCGGGTGGGGGGCGACCAGGACGGGTCCGGCGCGAGGAAATCGACCGCATAGGGGATGTCCGCGCGCCAGTCGGTGAGTGGTGGACGGTTCGCGTCCCAGTGGAAGCCGAGGCCGATGGCGTGCGTATTGGCCGCGGCCCACGTGGCACCGGGATTCGCGCGCAGGAAGTCGGCTTCGGCGCGCGCGTCCTGCAGCAGGACCAGATCCTGGGGCAGCGGCTCGCCCGCCATCAGCCGGTTCCACGCCTCGGCGACATCGGCGAGACGATCCATTGGGCGGCGGACGTATGCGCCGTTCGGATCGGTGTAGTCGCGCACCAAGTGCTCGTCGACCATCAGGTGGTTTTTGATCTGTTCGATCTCGGCGCGGGAGAAATCCGGCACGTCATGGCGCATGTGCTGGGCCAGGATCTCGGCGATGGCATCCGGATCCGCGCCGGCGTGCAGCAGTTCGCGAATGTCATTGATAGTGTCGCGCACCGCGATCGGGTCGTCGACGGTGAAGCGATCGGCCATATCGGTCGCGACGCTGTCGATTCCGTCCTGAATTCGCCGCAGCTGCGCATCGACGTCGCGGGTCGGATCTATACCGCGGTCCGGCGCGACCAGCCTGTCCTGAACAGCCCCGACCACATCGCGCGCCGCGTCGACCTGTTGGGCGCGGCGATGGGCGTCGAGACCGTCCATGATCCGGTCGATATCGGTGTCGTCGGCGAGGAATCGTTCGTACTCGGTGTCGGCCCAGTCCTGCACGCGGCGCCAGTTTGCGACATCGCGATCCCATTCCCGTTGCAGCCCTTCGGAAATCTCCACCCGATCGGCGGGACTGCCGTGTTCGGCCGGATCCCACGGCCGATGCAGCGGCTGAATATTGCGCTCGGGCCCCGCGAACCATGCGTAGTTGCGGAAGACGGTGCCGAACGGCGGAATCTTCTGCAGCCACGGCCGGGCCTGCACCCACTCGCCGATCTCCGGATGGCGCTGGATCCACGCCTGCACCGCGGGATGCTTCGGCGTCTGCGCGGCCATCAGGATCAGCCTGGTTATGTTGTAAGCGTCACCGCCCCAATGCTGTTCGAATATGCCGGTCCCCGGCGGCACGCCGGAGGTGTCGTAGCGCTCCGGCGCCTGCGGCATATTCACCGGGAGCGTGCTCTCCGCGATCTCGCCCGGTGGCACGTGATCGGTCGGCAGGGTGATGTCGTTGACGACATCTTCCATGGCCCAGCCGCTGACGCCGTCCGGCGGATCCTTCGGGGTGAACTTCTTCGGCACGGTCCCGGCGTCGCGATTGCCCACCCAATCGGGACGCGTCGGATCAACGTGGTGCACAGTGCCTGAGGCGTCGACCCACGACGTCATATCCATGCGGCGGCCGTTGTGCCAGCCGGTACTCAGCCGCCTGATCTCCGGCGGCGCCATGCGCACCGTCCGGGTATTGCCCTCGCGATCGGCGAGCACTTGGCGGTATTCGACGCGAGTTTCCGGACGCACCATCGCCTGCGCGACCGCGGGATCGCGGCGCAGTGCGTCGGCCAGGGCCCGATCGTGATCCGCGCGCGGCGCCGCCGGATCGCTGCGCGGACCGTAGACGATGATGCGGGGTCGTTCGCCCTGCACGATCCCGACCCGATCGGTGACCATCCGGCCGCCCTCGGTTTCGACCTGCTGTCGCCATACGCCTGCGGCTGCGGCCATTTCGTCCTGCAGTCGGCCGATTCTGTTGTGCGCCTGGTTCACATCGTCGGCGGCGTCGAAAAGCGCGTCGATCTCGCGATGGCGAGCGGCGACATCGTGCGCATCCTCGCTCACTTGGCGGCGCAAGTCGCTTATCGTGGCGTGCAGCCGATCCGGTTGTAGCGCAGCCTCATCGGGGCGACCCGACTCGTCGACCACACCGAGCCGGACCGCGAGATCGTCGCGCATGCCACGCCGCGGCTTGATCTGGCGCAGCTCCTCGGCCCGTTCGCGGGCCATCCGATCGACTTCGGCGGCCGCATCCTCCGATGGCGGGCGATGGCGGGCGACGCCTTGGTCTTCCAGCTCGGACAGCCGCTGATCGACCTGGCGGATCTGATCGTCGAGGGTTTCGAAATCCTCGGTTGCCGCGATGAGTTTGCGCAGCGCCTCCTCGCGCCGCCCCTGCTCCCCGGCCTCGACCGGGCTGCGCACCTGCCGGTTGGCCTCTTCGAGACCGCCCTGCACCTCGACGACATCGGTACGCGCACGAGCATGCAAGGCCTGGATCGCCTGGTCGCGTGCATCCGGATCCTGGTGCACCCATTCACCGGAATCATCCAGGCCCATATTGGCCGCGCGCACATTGGCCTTGGCCCGCACGAACTCCCGCTCGCGCACCAGATCGCGACGCTCCTGCAGCAACCGGTCGTACTCGTCGACCAGCCCGATCCGCGCCGCAAGCTCACCGACCTCGGCATCAACCCGCGCGAATTCCGGTGCGATCCGCTCGAGTTCGGCGACAACGGCACGATCCGCGTCCGAAAGCAGCCGCCGCCCAGCGAATTCGGCAACGGTCGTCCGAATCCGCCGAGGCGACCAGGCATCCGCATCCTCCTGCGCCGGAAGCCGATCCGCCAACTCGGCAACCCGGGCCGCCAGCGCATCCCGCCGCGCAACCGCATCCGCATGCGCCCGCACCGCGTCCGCATGCTCCGGACCGGTCCGCCCCTCGGCACCCTCGTGGCCCGCCCCCGACGGATCCTCGGGCTCGGACACCGTCGGACCAGGCGGCTCGGACGGCGGCTTCTCCGCCCCACCACCGGCCTCGGCCACCGGTTCTTCGGCCGCATCGGCATCGACGGTCTCCGGACGCGCGGGCTCCACACCATCCGCACCCCCGTGGGTGTGAACCAGGCCAGGCTGCCCGGTCTCATCGGAACCGACCGTCTCCCGACGCTCCGTACCATCCGCACCCTCATCGGCACGAACCGAAACAGGCTTCGGCTCAGCTTGCTTCGCGGCCTCGGAGTGGGGCAGCTCGGCCGCCTCATCCGAACCGGCCGACTCCAGTCGCACACGGGCCGCGTCGTCCGAAACCTCTTCGGCGCGAGACGAATCAGGCTGCCGGACGGTCTCATCGGACGCTGCCGTCTCCGGCTTCACGCCATCGGAACCCTCAACCGCGCGCGTCGAACGCCCCTCAACGGCCTCGCCGCGCCGTGACTCGGTCGGCGGCGAGTCCGGCGACGACTTCGCCACTCCCCCATCGGCATTCGTATCGCGCACCGCGTCCGCAGCTTCCGAGGCGGGAATCGGTTTCGCACCGGAGCCCGGAGTGTCCGATGGGTCGTGCGGCGGGCCGGACGGTCCGGCGGCGGGCTCGGGACCGTCCTCGTCCGGCCCCTCATCCGACTGCCGGAGCTCGTCGAAACCCTGCTCGAGCCGACGCGCCAGCTCGTCGAGGTGATCCATCAACTCCTGATGCTTGGCCTCGGCCGCCTCATCACGACGCCGGAAATCCTCCTCCGCAGCGGCCTGCTCACGCGCCAACGCCTCATCTATCCGCGATGGCGGATCCCCCTCTGGCACAGCGTTTCGCGGATCATCGAGTTCTCCGAAACGCTCCTCGAGCCGACGCGCCAGCTCATCGAGATGATCCATCAACTCCTGATGCTTGGCCTCAGCCGCCTCATCACGACGCCGGAAATCCTCCTCCGCAGCAGCAGACTCACGCGCCAACGCCTCATCGATACGCGAACGCGGATCGGTCGCATCCTCGCCCCCACGCATCTTGGCGACCCATTCATCGAGTTCCGCGTGCATGCGCGCGTTCCACTCGGCCTGTTCGGCGTCCATCTGCCGCTTCCAGTCCGACCGCGAATCCGGCTCGGACTCATCGCTCCCGGGCCGGACCGACGTATCGCCCGCACCACCCGATCCAGACTCCGGGCCGATAGGCTTGGGCCCGGGGCCACCCTCGTCAGCCGCACCCAACTCACCGGGCGCACCCGCCAACTCAGCCGGAGCGTTGTAGAACTCGTCGAGGAGTGCGGCGAGTCTTCTGATCTGTTCGGCGCGCGTCTGGATCTCCTCGCGCATGCGGCCGAGTTCCGCGGTGAGTTCCTTGGGGCTGAGGCCTTCGTGTTTCTCGATCTTTCCGTCACGGTATGCCTCGTACACCTTGCGGAAGGTCGCGTCGTCTGCGCCCGCGATATCGACACCGACGAGCCGGGCCCAATCGCGATTCGGTTCGGGCCGTCCGCGCCCCTCGCCGGGCGTAGTATCGCCCTCGGCGCGGCCGGGATGGTCGGCGAGCACCTTGCCGAGATCGAGCATGTCACCGGATTGCATTGCCTCGGCGACGATTTCGCGTAGTGCGCGCAGGGCGGCAAGTTCGTGGATCGGCGGTTCACCCGCGGCCCGCGGGTCGGCGGACAGATCACCGCGCGGCACATCGGAATACGGATCGATGTCGGTCAGCGCGCGCATGTATTCGGTGAGCGCGTCGACTACCTGATCGCGCTTGCCCTCTCCTTCGAGGCCCGCGATCACCTTGCGCAGCTTCGCCGGATCCAGTCCGTTCGCATCGTTGCCGCGAATGATCTCGCCGTCCTCGGCGATGCGAATCTTGGGTGGCAGCAACGGTTCCGAGTCGACCAAGCCGAGCTGGCTCGCCAGCCGATCGCGAGCCGCATTGACAGCGCCGAGATCGATATCGCGCAACCGCTTGGCGTAGTCGGCCAGATCCTTGAACTGCTGCTCGCGCCGGGCACTGCGCCATTCGGGATCGGCCAGCGCCTCCGCGACCCGCCGCGGCGTCAGCTCCGCCTCCGGGATACCGAGCCGGTGCGCGAGTTGACCACGCGCATCGCCGATATCGTTGAAGTTCTCGATGTCGTTCATCGTGCGGGCAAAGTCGGCCAGCGCCTCGATCTGACCGGCGCGCAGCGCATTGGCCAACTTCAGTTCCGCGATGGTCCGCGCGATCCGATCCGGGTGCAGCGCCGCCGGATCGAGTGGTCCGAGTTCCCTTGCCAGATCGACGAGTTCGCTGACGATCTCGGCGCGCGTGCGCGGTGGCGCGTCACCGTCGTGACCGGCTTCGTGGCCCGCGATCGGCTCGTCGACCGGAGCCTGGACGGCGCGCCAGTTGCCGTCGTTGTCGCGCACCATCGTCACGACCAGTTCGCGGCCATCGATCGTTTCCCGATGGTGGTACACCTCGGGCGTTTCGACCGGATCCAGGTGGATCTGGCCCATGCGATCGGTGCGCGCGGTCCGGTAATCGAGTTCGACCTCACCGCGGTTGAGCGCATCGGCCAAGGCCGGATCGTCGGCGAGCGCCCTGGCCAGCGCATCCGCCCGCTCCAGCGGCCCGTTGATCACCAGCAGCCGGTCGGGTGCACCGTCGCCGACGGGTACCCGCGCGACCTGATCGCCATGGATCTCCCCGACCGGCTCCTCTTCCCCGGCGCGCAGGTGCGGTTCGGCGGCCGCGGCGAATTCGGCGACCCTGGCGGCGCGCGCGTCGTTCGCGTCCCACAGCCTGCGCAGCGTGGGCTCCAGATTCCGCGGATTCACATCGTTGAGGTCGAGACCGAACATCTGTGCCCAGGTCGAGGCCTCGTCGCGGAGTTGGTCGCGGCGCAGGGCGTGCTCGAAGAACACCCGAGGGCCTTGGTCACGGCCGAGTTCCTGGCCGGCCCCGATATCGCCCCATTCGCGCAGCGGGTCGGCGCCGTTGCCGACCGGGGTGTAGTTCTGCAGGCCGGGATGGCCGTCGAAGGCGCTGATCAGCTCCTTGAGGAACCGGCCCATCGGGTTGTCGTCGAAAATGCTGACCCGATCCGTCAGCGGCACCGGACGGCCCGTGGCATCCGGCACACCCCACTTGGGGCCGGGCTCAGGCTCGTCCTCGTCGTAGAAGTCGTCCTCTTCGGCCTGTCGGCGGGCGTCGGGATCGTCGATCTCGCCCGCGGGCGACTTGCGCCCGTTCAGCTCGGGGCCCGACTCCCCCACCAGGTCGGCATTGACATAGGGGCGGGTCACCTCCTCGTTGAAGCGATCGGCCGCCTCCGCGAGACCCGCGATCGCCGCCGCCTCACGCAACGTCCGGTATTCCTGCTCGTCGAGCACCCGGCGGATGGCCTCCGGGCTTTCATCGGGCAGATCGAAGCCGAGCCGGTGCGCCAGATCGGTAAGCGACTCGTCTTCGGGTGGCGGACCGTCGAATTCGGCGTTCCGTTCCGGCTGCGCGGGTTCCTGTTCGAGCGCCCTGGCCTCCTCATCGGAGACCAGACCGAAGTTCTCCAGATCCTCGATGATGCGCCGACGCTGTTCCGGATCCGCGACGGCGAGCGCCTCTTCGAGGACCGCCCTCGCCTCCTCCGGCGCGATCGCCTCGACCTCGAGTAGTTCGGTCACCGTCTGCCGCACCAGATCCGGATCGGCATCGCTCACCCAGAACCGATATTCCTCACCATCTGGCGTGCGCGGCACCACGAAATCGCCTGCCACATCCCGGATGCGCCCGGAGAGACGGTTCAGGATCGGCAGATGCTCCCGGTTGCGCCAAGCCGTCCAGCCCTCCTTGGCGATTCGGGCCATATTGAGGCCCTGGTCGTGGCCTTCCGGGGCGGGCCGGAACTCTGGCCCGTGCGGCACCGTGGCTTGCGGCGGGTGGGCTGCGTGCGGATGGTTTTCGAACAGCTCCGGCGCATGCTCCACCCCATCCTTCACCGCGTTCTGGCCGCGTCGGTCCTCGCCCGAACCCGACGGATACTTCGGGTAGTCGCCAACGTAGCCGCGCACGCGCAGCTTCTCCCGAATCCGCTCCCATGCCCGGCGTAGCGGCGACTTCCGCTCGAGCGGCTCGGATTCCGTTGCGCGAGTGGGTGTTCCGGATCCCTCGGGCGCCTCGACCCGCCAGCGGCCCTCGCCGTCGGGCGTCACCCGCAGCGGCACCTCGTCGCCGTGCGCGTCGATGACGATGCGGCGCGGCTCGTCCGGGACCGGCTGACGGGCCGTAGGATCCGCGGACCCGTTGCTCTCATTCCGCGAGCGATCCGGCTCGTCGGGTGTCCCGGCGGGAACCGGAGGTTCGGCGGGCGGCTTCTTCCCGCCACCACCGGCCTGGGCCGGTCGCTCGATCTCCGAGCCGGACGACCGTTCCTGCCGAGCCGGCGATTTATGCTGCGCCGCAGGATCATCCACGCGCAGAACGCGCGTCTGGCCCTCCGGACCGATCCGCAGCTCGCGTACGACAGTTCCGGGTTCGGCCCGCAATTCGGCGAGCCGAGGATACCTCGCCGCGGCGGCGTCCAGCAGCCGAACCGGATCACCGTCGCCCCAGCCGACCACGAAGACCCGGGCGGGCTCACCGGGCACCACACCGACCCGGTCGGTCACCGGAATCGCACCGGCCCGCAGCAACGCATCGCGCTGAAGGGCGCTTGCCATTGCCGCATCGAGCCGTTCGACGCGCTCTTCGGCCCTGGCGATCCGCTCCGGATCGCCTGCGGCCCTCGCCTCGTCGCGCTCGCGCACCGCGGCGGCGTTCTCGGCCGCGAGCCGATCGAGCGCGTCCTGACGCTGCTGTTGCGCCTGACGTTCCTGCGCACCGTCGTCCGGATGCGTCGGCGGGAACTCCGGTGCGTCGAACGAATCGTCGCCGGGCCGTGGCCGATCGATCGGGCGCGGCGCGGAATCGCCCTGATCCGAACGGTTTCCGAAGGGGAGCCGGTCGGTGATCCTGCGCAACAGGCCCTTCGGGGCGCCGTGGTCGTTCAGATCGGCCGAGCCGTCGAGCAGGATCCGGCTGATCCGCTCTCCCAGCCGCCCGGTATCGGTATCGGTCATCCCGTGGAACTGCCTGGCCAGCACATCCGAGGCGCCGCCATCCCCGATGGGCGGCGCGATCCGCCAGCCGCCATTGCCATCGGACTGGAGTGTGACCCGGAAGCGCCAGGCGCGGGTCTCGACGGAGGTGTGGGTGAACTGGGGCCAATGGCGCTCCCGCGCGGAATCCCTTGTCGTACCGGTAGATTCGGGCAGCGGCACCTGTCGGGTCATCAGGCGGCGGGCCACCTCTGCCGGATGCGGCTCCGCTATCGACGGATTCGACTCGGCCAGTTCGTAACCGCGGGCGATGAAGTCCAGGCGCAATGTGCCGTCGAGGTTCGGTGACGCATTCTCCCTGGTATTGAAGGCATCCGGGCCGAGCTGGCGCACCCAGGCGTCGAAGCCGAGATCCGTCTGCCCGGCCGCGCGGTAGCGCAGGTAGTGCGCGAGCAGTTCGGTGGCCGCCTCGTCTTCGGTCGGGCGACGGTAGGGCCCCTCGGCGATATCGGCGGAGATCCACCTGGCGTCGTGCAGACCATCGGATCCCGGGCCCACCTGTAGGTATTCGATCCGTTGCGTGCCGTCCCACAGCGCGGTGGCGTACTGCGGATGCGTGGCCGCCAGTTCCCGCAGCGCGTCCATGTGCTGGCCCTCGGGTGCCACCACCACTAGCCTGCCGCGTCCGACAGGCCGGTGACCAGGGAATTCGGCGACCCGATCGGTGAGCCGAGCACCGCCCGGATCGTTGGCCAGCTCATTGTCGACGGCTCGGCGCACTCGGTCCGCGGCCTCGTTGCCGCTCATCTGCCGTGGTGTTTCGTCCGGCTCGGCGGAATGCCCGGTCTCGGAATCGGTCCGATCCGACCACGGCCGATAGCTGTCGAGGTTGTCGTCGGCGCGCCGCGCGACATCGAACGCGACCTCGGCGGCCTCCAGTCCGACCTTGTCGAGGTATTTGCGCAGTGCCTCGCGACCGGCCTCGTAACCCGCGCGCTCCGGCCGGATCGCATTCGGATCATTCGAGCGGGCCGCGGCACGCTCGGCCCGCTCGTATGCCCGGTCGTAGGCGTTCGTGTAGGCCCGTTCCGCGGGACCGACGGGCACGAATCGACCCGAATCACGCAGCAGCCGAAGGGATTCGATCTCCATGGCGTACTGGCGGCTGCGCTGTTCCACCACCGCCGGGGTCTCGGTGCGGCGCGCTGGTGGCGCCTCGCCGTGCTGTGGGGTGATCCCGTGCGCACTGTCCCACTGCGCCCGATGGAACGCGGCCAGGTCGCGGCCGTCGATGTGCGGCCCCAACTCGACCAACCGATTTCGCACCGCACGCGCGGCGGCCTGGTGCGCGGCGGCATCGATCATGGTGTCCGCGATCTCACGGTTGTCGCGGTAGGCCCGCTCGGCCTGCTGCTGTGCCTGTTTGAAGGCGTCCTTATACGCCTTGGACAACAACGTCTCCGGGGCCGGGACGGCTTCGGTCCCGAACTGGCGCCACCGGTCGAATTCGAAGGCTCTGGCCTGCGCCACGGCCTCCCGGTCCAGCATGGCATCGACGTATTCGTCGCGGCCGAGGGTGAATCGCTCGAGCGAACCGTTCGGCGCGCCGAGTTGTTCGGCCAGATAGGCCGCCCGGATCGCCGCCGCGGCGTGCTCGGCGGGTGTTTCGGTCAGGCCGAGCAGCACCGTATTCGACGCCGGATCGTATCCGGCGTCGAGGCCGCGCTGCTGTCTGCCGTCGTAGCGGCTGGAATCAGTGTCGAGCCCGAAGCGGATCTCCACCCCGTGCCGAGCCAGGACATCGCTCGCCCACCGGCCGAGATCGTTGGCGCCGAGGACGCGCCGCAGCCGGTTCAGCGCGACCTCGGCGGTGTCGGCCATCGACTGGCCGAGGTCCGGCGGCACCCCGGCGGGCTCGTCCGGCGGTCGCGGCGCCACCTGGTGTTCGGCCTCGGCACGCACCGCCGCGGCCGCGTCCTCGACCCAGGCCGCACGCAGATCAACGCCCTCCCGGCCGACATGCACGACCCCGGAATCGTCGACGCGCACGCGCAGCCGTTCCGCGACAGCCTCGCCGTACCGGACAGCGCGGTGCAGGTCACTGCCGCGGTCCGCCGCCGCACGGGATATCGCGGCATGATCGCCGCGGCCCTCCACCACGACCACTCTCAGCGGCTCGCCCGGCAACACGGCTACTCGGTCATTCGCCCAATGTCCTTCGCCCGCCCGGACTTCCGCGTCGAGCACATCCCGGCCGACTCGTGCGGCGATCTCGTCGACGAGACGGTTGCGTCGTGCCTCGACCTCGGCATGCTGGCGGGTCACCTCGGCAAGTGCGCGCAGCTGAGTCGCCCGCTCGGATGTCGTCCCCAGCGCAGCGGTTCGCCGGATTCTATTGTCCGTCACGGCCTGTCGGCCGCGCTCGAACAGATCGCGATCGCCGCGGTGGGTATCGGGATCGAAGGCGCCCAGCCGTCGAACCGCTCGATCCCAATCGCTTTCGACCGCGCGCAGCTCCCGCGTCAGCGCGGCATGCTCGCGAACCAGGCGCTGTAGTTCCCGTGCCGATTCCGCGGATGTCGGCTCGTGCTGGTGCATTCCGTCCGGCGCGTCCGGATGCTGGTGGGCATCCCAGGTGCCGCCGTGGATATCTCGCAGGCTCGCGCCCTCGCTCGGATACCGCGGCGAGTCGAACATGTCGCCGGATAGCAGCGCCTCGACGCCCGCCTCGCGGCCGATTCGGCGTAGTTCGTGCTCGCCCAGCGCCGGATCCGCGGCGGCCACGGCGGCGTCGTGGGCGGCCAGGTATTGCTCGTGCAATGCCCGGGTATAGGCCGAATCGGCGACATCGTGTGGGGTCGGGGCCGCGTCCGGATATCCGGCCGCACTCAGCTCCCGGCGGAATTCGGCCTGCCTGCCGAGCGCCTCGGCGTCCGTACGTAGCTGCGCCGCAACATAATCCGCGCGCTCGGTGGCGCGGATGCGGGCCGGATCGACCTCGACCCGACCGGATAAGACAGCGTCGGCCAGCACTGCGGCGCGCACCATTGCCTCGGCCTGCGCAGTCTGACTGCGGTCGTGGGTGTCGACGGAGACATCCATGGTCCGGCCGTTGAACGAATCCCGTTGGCCCGCATCATTTCCGAGATCACTGAAGCGCACCGACGCACCGGCGGCCCGCAGCGTATCAGCGGCCTCGCGCCCGGTTGCGCTGCGCCCCAGCAGTTCCCAGACCGGGCCACCGGCCGGATCGCGCGGCCGCGACTGCCAAGCGCCGGTGGCATCGGGTTCGGGAGCGTCGCTTGTCGCGGGACGGAACTCGGGTGAATCGGCGCCGTCGCCGGGTGCCTCCGGCCGGTGTATCGGTTCGGGGCCAAGGGTTTCCGGCCTGCTGAAATGCGCGACGACCTTCTCGTATTCGCCCGGCCTGCCGTGCATCGCCTCGTGATCGAAACTCACCTCGGTGAAACCGAGTTCGACGGCCAGCTTGCCGGTGAAGGTGTTGCGCGCCGCCTCTTCCGGCGTCAGATACAGCTCCTGCACACCGGCGTTGAAGGTGTCGAGGTTGTCGCGGACCCGATCGTCGGCATTCCATTCGGCGCGGATCTCGCTCACCTGATGTCCGAGCTCGCGCATCATGTCCCGGAACATCTCGCGCCCGGTCGGGGTGCCGTCGCCCACTCGCACCGTCGCACGCAGCACGCCGTCCGAATCGACCCGGCCATGGATGCCGTGCTGGTTGTCCCCGCCGTAGCGGTTGGTGTACGCGTTCGGTCGGTCGTCGAATTCCTCCTCGTGCCTGCTCGAATCCTCGGGCCGCATTGCGATATCGCCCGAGCCGTGGTCGGGCGGCACGTCGCTGGCGTGCTCCCGGATTTCGGCCAGACGCGACATGACGGTGTCGTGCCAGCCGCCGCGGCCGTCCTTCTCGAATTCCGGGCGCAGCGCGGCGACGCGTTCGATAATCGCGTCCACGACCGAACGCGGCAGGTGGTGGTCGATGAACTCGACGCTGTCGCCATTGCGGCGCAGGAAGTGTTCGGCGAACGGGCTCAACGCATTTCGCGCGGCCTCGCTCTCCTCGAAGCCACGGCTGTGGTCGATGCCGAGCACCTCGCGCTGCGGGCCGATCATCCAGCCCTGCGCATCGCGGTCCGGAATCCGGATCAGGGTGTCGAGCAGACCGAGCGCACGGCCCGCGACGGTATCGGCGTAGCCGAGCTCATGCACATCCACGAACTGCGGATGTCGCTCGGCCGCAACGCGTCCCGCCAGCTTCTCCATGTACACGACATTGGATTTGGCGTGGAATACCTCCGGCACATTCGCACCGATAGTGCGGCCCAACAGCGATGCCAGCCGCTCGGCTACGGCATGGCGCGGATTCATGACGGTCTTGCGGATCAGCTCGGTGCCGTCATTGAAGGTGACCAGCTCGACCTTCCTGGCGGCATGGACCGAGGAGCCCTCGCTGAGCACGGTGACCGAACGCTCCCCGGAGGCGATGGCCGACCTGACGATATCGTCGAACGAGCGGATGCCGTGCGCGTCATCCCAAGCGTTGCCGTAGAACTCGGCATGGGTTTCGGTGGAGTGCTCGGGGCGATGTTCGGCGACCTCGGGGCGGATGGCATCCATGCCCGCTTCATTGCCGATCCGATCCAGTTCCGCAGCAGACGTTTTCGGATTCTCGTCGTGCGCCTTCGCTCGGGCTTCGTCGTAGGCGCTGGTGTAGGTGCGCTCGAGCGCGGTCTCCGGGAATTCATGGCCCGCTGCCCGGAGTTGCTTCGCCGCAACGATTTCCAAGGCATGTGCCCTGGTCTCCTCGTCGATCATCCGGGCGACGTAATCCTCCCGCGGCAACCGCATGCGCTCCTGCGCGCCGCCGGGGGTCTCGCGGGCATGCGCCAGTTCGACGTGGATTGCGCCGTGCACCAGCGCGGCCATCTGCGCCGCATCGGAGGCGCCCACGTCGAGCGCGAGGATGCGCCGACTCGGGTAGTAGCGGTCGTCCGCGCCGGATTCGTGCACGATGCGAACGTCGTGGCGGGTCAGCACCTCGTCGGCCCAGCGGCCGATTTCGGTTTCCACCAGCTGTTCCCGAATGCGCGCGATGCGCTCGCGGGCGGCTTCACCGGCACGATCGAGTGGTGTCAGATCGGCGGCTCGATCGAACTGACGCGCCGATGGCTCGTCGATCGCCTCGACCCGGATTCGACCGGTCTGGTCGGTATCGACATTCAGATGTTCGCGCACGACATCCGGTCGCGCCAACAGGTCCCGGATCTCGGGGTTCCGCCGCGCCTCCTGCAGTACCCGCTGGTGGTCGTCGGTGCCGGAGGCGATGATGAGCCGATCGGGTTCGCCGGGGATATGGATGATGTGCTCGTTGAGCATTCGGGCATTCGGGTTGTCGCGCAGGTGCTCGCCGAGCACCTCCCCGAATGCCGTCGTGGCCAATTGATCGGCACGGTGATCGTAGGTCGCCTGTGCGTGCTGGCGTTCGTCCGCGAGATCGGCGAGCCTGCGCAGATCGTGCGCTTCGCTGCGCAGCTCGGCCTGTCGCTGCGGCGAAATATCCGCTCCGGCAAGTTCATTCGTGATCCGCTGCAGGCGGTCGGTGATCTGCCGCTGCAATGGCTCTCTGGTGAGGGTCGGATCCAGGTGCAGGTCCGCGGCCCGTCTGGTCACCTCTTCGGAAATCTCCCGCAGATGCCGCAACGCTGCCTCGCGCTCGATGGCCGCGGTGCGCATTTCCGCGATTCGATCCGCCGAATCGGGTTGGTGCATCCGCTCCGGCGGCGTTTCGGCCATGGCGGCGTGTGCGCTATCCCAGGCGGAGCCGTAGAAATCGGTGTAGTTCTTGCCATTTCGCCACTCGTAGGTCGCGATCTCCCGACGCAGTGCGTCGACGCCGACCTCATGTGCGGCCTGCCGGATCTCGGCCGGGCTCAGCCCGGACCCGGCCAACTCCGCCGCGGCGCGGTCGCGGGCGACGGTGTAGGTCTGCTCGAGTGGGTGCACCTTGATGTCATGGCCGAGATCCCGGAATTCCTGCGCCAATTGGAATCGTCGGCCGGTCGCCGCCGCCTCCTCATCGACCATGGTCCGCACGAATTCGTCCCGCGACATCGACCTGATATCGCCGGTGCGGCCCTCCACATAGCGTTCGGCGTGCACGGATTCGTGGGCCAGGGTGAGCGCCTGCTGCACATGGTCGGCACCCGAGGTATACGCGACCGCGGTGAGTTCGCGGCGCCGGAACTCACCGGCCCGACCGTCGTCGGCGGTCGATTCGAAGCCGTCACGCACGGGACCGCTGTCGAAGGCCGCCATCATCCGCCGACCGATCTCGGTCTGTCGCAGCAGCTCACGGACCTGATCGGGCTGCGCGTCCAGGGAGCGACCGATCCGGACCGCGGAATCGGCGGCATGCTCGGAACCGATGGGGTGCAACGGATTTCCCGCCGCATCGAAGGCAATCGCATACGTGCCACGGAGTTCGCGCGGCACCGTCGGCGGGAAACCCTCTACCCGGCCCGCCTCCGGATCGCGCACCACGATCGAGCCGTTCTCGTGCACCAGCACATACGCGTGCGCGCCGACCTTATAGGCGTCGACCGCACCGCGGTACTCATCGACCACCAGCGCCGAGGACCCCTCCGGCATGGAAAGCAACAGTCTCGCGATCTCCGCGTGATCACCGAACGAACGCAACTGCCCACCCGCAGCCGTCTGCACCTCAGCGGCGGTCATACCATCCAGGCCGATGACTCGCCCCGGCAATGTGATCGCCGAACTACCGGTGAGCGCCTTGATCAGCCGCAACGACAGCTCGGCGCAGCGGCCTCGATTGCGCTCCGAAATCGTCCGGATCTCATCGCTCGCCCCTTGACGATCCTGAGCATCCGCCCCCTCCCGCGCGGATCGATCGGTGGACGTATCCCCCGCCGCCCGATGAACCGCTTCCGCACCCGGCTGCGGTACGAAAACCACCGAGGGATCCACGGATTCCGCCCGATCCCGCGCCGCCGCCCGCCGAGCCGCAACATCCTCATCCCGACGCCCCCGCTCGGCATCGGAGCTATCCGCACGATGCGTCGTAGGCGAGTCGGCTTCCGAACTATCCGCACGACGCGCCTTCGACGACTCGGCATCCGAACTGTCCGGGCTATGCGTCGTGGGCGACTCCCCATCCGGATTTTGTGCGCCCCGCGCCGTGGGCGACTCGGCAGTCGGACCATCCACACGATGCGTCGGGGACGACTCCGCATCCGAACCATCCACACGATGCGCCGCGGACAACTCCGCATCCGAACCATCCACACGATGCGCCGCGGACAACTCCGCATCCGAACCATCCACACGATGCACCGCGGACAACTCCGCATCCGAACCATCCACACGATGCACCGCGGACAACTCCGCATCCGAACCATCCACACGATGCACCGCGGACAACTCCGCATCCGAACTATCCGCATGACGCGTCGCGACCGGCTCTGCATCCGAGCTGTCCACGCGATACGTCGTGGGCGAGTCGGATTCTGCGCTGTCGACACGATGGTCCGGACTAGAGTCACCAACCGCTCTCGGATCCGTCGCGCGCCGTTCCTCGGCAGTTTCGGCGCGCACCGCCCCCTCATCGTGCACGCGCGCCGCCCCGACGCCATCAGGCCTCTCCACACGGTCACCGTCAGTCCGCACGGCGGCATCACCGTCGGCACGAACGGCACCAGCGCCATCGGGCCGAACCGCGGCACTGCCCTCCCTCGCCGGGCCGTCACTGTTGGGATGCACCGAACTGTCACCATCAGGCCGCACGACGCCGTTGCCGGCGGGCGTCACCGCACCGGCATTGTCAGGCCGCACAGCGGCATCGCCGTCGGCACGAACGGCACCAGCGCCATCGGGGTGGACCTCGACATTGCCCTCGGGGCGCGCCGCGACGTCGGCATCTGGCCGGACGGCGGCGTTGTTTTCGGGCTGTGCCGGGCGATCACTATCGGCAGGCGCTGCACTATCGGCGTCAGGCCGCGCTAGGACATCGCTGTCCGAGCGCTGCGGTGGATCGGAGTTGGGGTGGGCGGTGGTCTCGCTGGTGGGGTGGGTGGTGACCGTGTTGTCGGCGTGTGCGTCGGAGTGGAGGGGGGCGGGTTCTGAGCGTGGGCCTGCCACTGGTTCGGCGGCGAGTGGGTGGGGGGTGGATTGTGCTGCGGCTGCGCGGGTTTCGGTTGTGTGGTTTGCCTCGGATGCGGTTCGTGTGTCTGTGCGGAAACGGTCTGTGCCGGTGCGGCTGTCGCTGGTGGTGCGCGCGTCTGGGCTGGATGCTGTCGGGCGTGGCTCGGCCGTGCGCGGTTCGGCGGTTGATTGGGGACGGGCCTGCTCGCTGCGCGGGGTTTCGGAGTTCGCGGGCGTGCCGGGCTGCGGGCGCGCCTCGGTGGCGGCGTTGGGGCGGGGCGTGGATGTTGGTGCGCCGGTCCGGGGGTCGGAGGCTTGCGTCGGGGATGTTGAGGTGTGGAGTGGGGCAGCGCCGGTCTGGGTGGCGGGCGAGGCTGTCGCGGCGGCTGCCTGCGCTGCCGCGTTGTCAGCGGAGACGCGCGATCCATCTGCGGTCGACGTCGAAGTGTGTTCTGCGCCTGCGGGAGTCAGTTCGGCGCGGGTACCGGCGTCGAGCCTGTTCTGGCCCGATTCGTGCGACTGCGATCCCGCGTTTTCGACCGACGCGGAGTGCTCGGTCGAGTTGCCACTCGATTCGCCCGCCGACGAGTTCGTGTGTGCCGCAGCTGGATCCGAATGTGCCGTGGCGGCGCCTGCGGGTCGGACGGCACCATCCGATCCGATTGCGCCTTCCGAATCCCGCGCACTCGACTGGTCGACTCGACCATCCGCAGACACCTGCCGATCCGGGGTCCCATCGCCCGCGCTCTGCGTATTCCCGGAGCCTCGGTCATCAGCGCGCGCGTTCGAGGAGCTGTCATCTGCAGCGTGCGCAGTGCTCGCACCATCGTCTCCGCGCGCGGTCGTGCCATCGCCACCCGCACGCGCACTCGCACCGTCATCACCCGCACGCGCACTGGCACCGTCACCACCCGCACGCGCACTGGCACCATCGTCACCGGCACGCGCGCTGGCACCGTCATCACCGGCACGCGCGCTTGCACCATCGTCACCAGCACGACCGGCACGCGCGCCTGCGCTGTCATCACCAGCGCGCGCACTTGCGCCGTCATCACCAGCACGCGCGCCTGCGCCGTCATCACCGGCACGTGCACTTGCGCCGTCATCACCAGCACGCGCGCCTGCGCCGTCATCACCGGCACGTGCACTTGCGCCGTCATCACCAGCACGCGCATTCGCACCATCATCACCACGGGCAATCGCACCATCATCACCACCACGACCGGCACGCGCGCTGGCACCGTCATCACCCGCACGCGCACTGGCGCCGTCATCACCGGCCCGCGCACCAGCACCATCATCACCAGCGCCCACCTTCGACATACCACCGTCAGCATGCGCATGCGCCGAATCATCGCCCGCACCATGACCATTCGAAGCCGCGTCAGCACCGAATGCCGGCGAACCACCGTCAACAGCATGCGCAGTCGAACCATCGGCTGCCCCCGCACCAACGGTGTGATCGGGCGCAGCCTCCCCCGACTGTCCCGCGTGCGGCGCACCCGCACCGGCCTGCCCGGCTCCCGAACCATCACCTGCCCGCGCATGCCCATTGACATCAGCACCGTCGCCGAACGTACCCGCATCAGGCCGAAAACCGACGCGGGCCAGCGTATTCGGATCAACCGGCGAACCGTTCGGCCGAAACCACTCCGGATGTCTCTTCTGATAGAACTCCTCGGCCCGCGCCCGATTCGCACCGGACATCGCGCCGTTCGACGCCCCCGCGGTCAACATGCGCAGGTCGAATTCGGTGTGCTTCAGACCGTCGACGGCCTTGTCCCAGCCGCCCTCCGGCCCATCCTTGGCCCAGGTGAACGCGAATTGCGCGCCGACGCTGCCGCCGAATCCGGCGATGGCGCCGATCGTGCCCGCCGACGCGCCGGTGAGCAGCCCGCGCAACCAGGCCTTCATCTCCACTTCGGCGAATTTCTTGCCCAGCCGCTCACCGATCGGACTGGCGACTCCGGCTCCGACCGCCGAACTGATCGCGGTGATACCGACCTGCTCCCAGTTGACTTCTTTGCGATGCCCCGAATCCACCTGGTACTGCTGAATACCCCAGTCCTGGACCGTTCCGAGAACGGTATCGATGGCAATATGGCGTACCAGAAAATTCGCCAGTCGCCGCCCAAGGAACTTAGCGACGATATCGACGATCTTGTCCATGATCCGCTTGGCGATGATCCGGATCGCCACGCGAGTCCCGGCAATCGCCAATGCCTCCTCGGCGGGCGCGGTCGGCGGGAAAATCCACGCGATCGCGATCTCGGCCGCCAGCAGTGCCAAGGAGGTGATCAGCATCAACTGGCCGTATTCGATTTCGGTGCCGACACCGGTCGCCGAATCAGCGAGCTTTTCGAAATCCTTGGCCAGATTCTCCAGCGACTGCGGCCCCTCGAGGTAGCTGTCGAAGTTCTCCAGAATCTTCTCGATGCCGTCGCCGTCTTGATATGCCTTCAGCGACGCCGTTTTCGCATCTCTGATGTCGGGCAGGATATCGCGCAGTCCGGCCGCGGCGGCACGCCAGTCGTCGGCCAGGCCCCACATGCCGTCCGGGTCGCCAGCGGGCCAATCGGAGCCCGCCACCCACTCCAGCCATTTGAGATATCCGGGCAGCTCAGCCATCTGCGCTCACCCCTGGGTCACCAACTGGAATCGGTGACCCCGCGGTTCGCGCCCGGCTGCCGAGACACGACCTCGACATTGCTGAATTCCATTGGTGCGCTGTCATCGTCGGCAGCCCCACGCCGCTCTTCCGAATTCGGCGGTGCTAGGGAAACCTTCGGCGCCTTGGGCATTTCGGCGCTCAGGTCGGGCATGCCTTCGATCAGATCGGAGAGTTTGGGCAGGCGCGCACGACGATCGTGCAGCGGCATCATCAATTCCCGCGCCTTACGCATCACCTCGGCGGTCGCCTTCTGCGCCGCTTCCGTCACGCCCTTGGCGATCTCGCTGTAGCTCAATTCCTCCACGTCGGAGGCGAATTTGGTCTCGATAATCGTGCCGTCGGCATTCACGGTGACCGTGATCCGCTTGCGCACCGTCGCGCTGGCGGTCAGCTCCGCGCGCTGCTGCTGCACCTGCGCGATCGCCCGAAACTGTTGCTGGACTTCATCGAGTACCGCGGCCATCTCGGCCTTGGCGAATTCGTTCGTCATGCGCTGTGCCGACCTCGACTACCGGAAGCCGTCGCCATTGGAGGTGTCCATGCGCCGCAACTCTTTTGCCGTCTTGGTCTGGCCGGTGTAGAAGTTGTCGAAATTCGTCGCCGTGGTCTTGATGTTCGCGGTCATCTGCCGCCGCGCCACCTTGTAACCCTGGTCTCCCTCGGCGAACTGAGCCCCCAGCTTGTCGTTACCCCACGGTTCGCCACGACCCGCGAGCGCCGAATCCAGCGTGCTCAGCACGGAATTGACCCGATCCCGGACCGCACTGGTCCGCTCCGCGGCCTTCTCGAACAGATCCGCGTCGTGCCTCAACTTGTCCGACATCGCGCCACTCCTCGAGCTCCTGCGGTCACCCGCACCCAACACCATCGAATCCTCTGACTCGACTGTGACAGCGCTCGGCAACCCGTCAGTGGCTCAAAAATGAACGAAAGGTGCCGCAGCAGTTACACACCCGCTCCCCCACGGGCTGAACCCCCGAGATGCACTACTGGACAAGTGATCACGTGGAACTGACGGCGGCACTCTCTCGGCCGATGCCGCCACCAGTTCCACGTGATCACCTGTCCAATTGAGGGGGGTGGGTGGTGGCGTTCGGGTTGGGTGGGCTGCGGTAGGTCCTGTTGTTCTGCACCGACTCCCAGGGGGTGCTGGACCCGGATGGTTTGGTGTTCCGTGGTTTTGCCGGTGCAGTGCTGGGCGCGTCCGGTGCCGTACCCGGCTTACCTCCCGCAGTCAGGTGAACAGGCAGGCGGCTTCCAGCTCGGTCGACTGGCTGTGGTTGCGTTCTCGAGCGTTTCGAGGCGAGTCGCACAGGGATCAAGATCAGGTGGCACTGGGGGCGGAGGCTACTCGGCCGATGCCGCCACCAGTTCCACCTGATCGGCCGACCAACAGCGCGGAGGTGCGCCAGCTCTGCGCGGGCTTGTTTCCCGCTACTGGGGTCGGTCGGATCGGGTGCATCAACGGTGCGGGGATTTCTGGATGCGAGGATCGGGGGATGCGAGTACTGGTGCAGCGCGTATCCGCCGCGCAGGTGACCGTGGGCGGACAGGCTGTTGGGTGGATCGAACCGGATCCGCAGGGGCTGGTGGCCCTCGTTGGGGTGACGCATGAGGACTCCGAGGCAACCGCGAGGAGTCTGGCCGACAAACTGTGGCGGTTGCGGATTCTCGACGGGGAGCGATCGGCCGCCGATCTGAATGCGCCGATTCTGGTGGTGAGTCAGTTCACCCTCTATGCCGATACCCGCAAGGGGCGGCGGCCGTCCTGGTCGGCGGCCGCGCCCGGATCCGTCGCCGAACCGCTGGTCGAGACATTCGCCCAGGCGCTGCGTGAACTCGGCGCGACCGTCGCCACCGGGCGATTCGGCGCGCATATGCATATCGAGCTGGTCAACGACGGGCCCGTGACGCTGCTGCTCGAGAGCTGAGCGCAACCACCCCTGACAACTTCGCGCGGCACTTGTTTGCTCGACGAGAGCGTGTGGTCTGCGCGGAACAGCCACAGCGTGCGGGAGCAGGGTGTGCGCGCCTGTCAACCGGTCGATCGCGGCGGCGGCGGTCGCCGGTGGATTGCCTGCTCGTTCCGGCCATTTCTATGGCAAACTCGGTCGAGCAGAATGCGGCCGCTCGACGACCGTGACGCGGAAGGTGATGCGGGAGTTGAGGTCGCGATGGATCTGAGTGCACTCGAGCGTCGGGTAGCCGAGGATCGCCGGGCAGCCGTCGACCGAACGGTCGAGAACGAGTTGCGTTTGGCCACGTCGCTCTGCGACCTCGCCAAGGGTTTGGTCGCCACCAAGAACGGCTCGGGGCGTGACCGCACGGCCGAGGCGCTGGCGCCCTCCCAGGAGTCCGTCGGCATCCGACTGCACTGGCTGGCCGCCGGACGCGTCACCGCGCAGTTCGCGGGCGAGGTGCAGGAGGCGCTGCGGGTATTCGAGCAGGCGGCCCGCCACATCGGGCATCGGGAACTGGCGGCCAGCACCATCCGCAATGCCTGTCATACGTATCGCCAAGTGGCGCATACACATCCGCAGGTGGCCGCGGTCTGCGCGGACGGGTTGTCGAAATGCGGCGTGTGGCTGTGCCGTCTCGATCCGGGTGCCGCCGTCGCCGCCAGCGAGGACGCCGTCCGGATCCGCAGCGGACTGTTCGCGGCGAATCCGGACCAAGCCGGTAAGTACCTCGCCAGCCTGAACATGCTGCTGCGCACACTGATGGTCGGCCGGCAGCGCAAGCAGGCCGTCGCGATGTACCGCGAACGGTATGCGGCACTCACCTCGCCCGAGATGACGGCACGACTGCGCGAAACCCGGATCGAGGACATCGACCTCACCAACAAGACCTTCACGGCACTCACCAAACTCGAAGGCCGGACGCTGCAGCGCGCGGGACACCTCACGCAGCAACAGATCCTGTACCAAACCTCGGGCGACCTCTCGACGATCGAGGAGATCAACTGGAAGCTCGCACTGGTCGGCTTGAAGCCGTTGGCCGCGGGCGCACTACCCGATCCCCCGTCGCGACCGGTCGAGATCGGTGCGACGTTCGGCGCATTGAGCGTGCGCTGCAGCTCCAAGGACGCCGTCGCCCAGGTCCGTGCCGCAATTATCGCGGCCTACGCCACCGATAACGCACGCCAGGTCGACCGCACGGCCGTGCGCGGCGCGCACGAAACCCACTGGCACACCTTCGATCCCGAACTGAACTCGACGGAATCCCTCGGCGATGACGTGGTGCTGATCGAACAGCCCTACGGCGGTTCGGTTGTCGTCATGAGCCTGAACTGGGAGATGGCACCTGTCGGCAAACACCCACTGGCACAACGCCTTTCCGCCCGCTGGCCAGTGCTCAGCGTGACCGCGAACGAGAAGATGTCCTACGAGCTGTGCCGCTACGAGGACGGCGTGGCCATCCAATACGCCGCGCTCGGTCGCCCGAGCGGCCAAGCCCCACTCGATGCACCACTCGCGCCGTTGGACTTCGCCGCCTTGGCCGACTACGGCGCGGATTACGCGTCCGAAACCCAGGTCCGGGCCGCGTTCGGCAACACCGACATGTTCGCGAAACTCACCCATCTACCCGCCAGCGGCATCAGGCAAGCCGCACTGGCGATTCCGCTCGCCGACTACGGCGACAATGTCCTGTTCTTCCGAAAGTCGGCCAGCTGAGCAATATCCGACGTGCGAGGTCGGCGGCCGTAGTTCGCCGCCGACCGGGCGGTTAATCCGTTGACTCCCAATGGGTTTCCAGCCGCTGGAGCATTCCGGCGATCAGGTCATCTATCTTCTGCACCAGGCGCCCGTCACCGATGCCGACCGCGACCGGAGCTTGGTCGAGCTCGATCACATAGCGGCCGTCCTCGGGCAGGTCGCGCCACACCAGAATTCGCTCGAGGATGCCGCGCGGGCCGAACTTCGAATGGCCCTGGTGAATGGTGATCACACCGGTCCGTGTCGCGGGGACGGCGAAGAATTGGTCACTGCGGCTCACCGTCGACGTGCTCGCGGTCTCGGTGATCCGGGAGCCGCCGAAGTCGAACCGCTCGTGATCCGCATCCCGATCGGTCAGGATCGGGATGCTGGCGCTGCGGCCCGGTAGCGTCTTCGGCAGCAATCCGACGACAGCGTCGGCCACGCCCCATGGACCGCATTCGGTGATCGTGTAACCGCTACTGTGCCAAGGGGTTTCACCGGGCTTCTGGGCCAGCAGAAAGCCGCGGGCACCGGACCGGACCCCACGCGCCCGGATCCACTGCTGCGGATCTTCCTGGTCCGCGTCGTTCCACCCGAGCACTTTCACCAGGACCTCGGGGCGCGAGATGACCTCGAGCACCTCGCGCATCGAGCCGTCCACGGTATCGCGCAGAAGCTCCCAGGTCTGGAACTTCTCGCGCTCGTAGTCGTCGCGCAAGGGCGTGCGGCTCATGTAGGTGAGCGGCTCGGGAAGAATCCGCGACTGTAGCTGGCGTTCCCACAGCACCTTGAACTCCAGGTCGGTGAACTCCCAGGTCCGGGTCACGACCGACCCAGCGGTAGCGCCTGCTCGACCTGTGTGGCAGCCGAATCGCCGCCCACCTCGGCCCGGGCCACGACGGGTTCGGGCCGATCCTGCTGCGCGACACCGGGAATGCCTACCTCCCAGCCGGTCGACTGCTCGGCGAATCCGGGCAGGCCCGCACCCGACGACACACCCGGAATCTCCAATCCGACACCGTCCGCGATACCGCGAATCGTCGACTCGAGCAACCGCTCGACCCTGTCGACATCGGGACTCGCGAAACCGGGGATGCCCGGCAGGGAGGCCCGCGGAAACAGTCGAGCCGCAGTGGTCGGCTGCGCCGGATTCACCTGTCCGGCGGGATCGGTCGAACCCGCCGCCTGCGCCGGTGCGTCCTCCTTGACCGGGATGTGGAGTAGATCGGCCAGCGGCTTCAGCTGTGGGTTCGTGGCGATCAGATCCTTGATCTGGGGAAACTTCTCGAAGAAGCTGTTGAAATCGATCGGCGCCGACGCGGGATGCTGGGCCTGGAATTGGGTAAGAGCCTGCATCAGGCCGGGGATCGCCTGCATACCTTGCGACAGGGCATTCACCAGCCCGGAGATCATCTCCTGGCCCGAGGACGACGTGCCGGTTCCCGTTCCCGTCCCAGTACCCGTCCCGGTGCCATTGCCAGTGCCTGTCCCTGTGCCATTGCCCGTCCCGGTACCTTTGCCGGTCCCCGTGCCGGCCGTCGGATCCCCGGCGCCAGGAATCGAGGCTTTGCCCGCACCGGTACCGCTCCCCGTTCCACCGCCGGTACGCCCACCGTTCCCGCCACCGGTGTTCCCACCAACGCCGCCGCCGCGCTGGTCGCCCTTCGGATCGCCCTTCGGGTCACCCTTCGGATCGCCTTTAGGGTCCCCCTTCGGATCGGTCTCGGGCTTCGGCGCGGCAGGTGGCTTGGCGGGCACCGGAGGCCCGGGCAGCACCGGAAAAGCCTTGTCCGACTTCGGCAGATTATCGCCGTACAGTTCGTCGAACTTCTCCTGATAGTGGGACAGGCACACCGAATCCCAGTGGGCCATGCCGTTGTGCACCGCGTTCGACGGCATCGCCTCCCTGGTCGCATGCAGCCAGCGCGAGGTGTATTGCAGGTTCTCCGCGACCACGACCATCGTGTTACTCAGCTCACGGATGTTGTCGCTATACCTACCGATGTTGGCGACAGCCTGATCCGCGCCGTATCCCTGCCACGCGTCCGCGGTCAGCTTGCGCAACGATTCCTTCAGCGTGCCGCCGGCCTTATCGATCTCGGTCGCCAAGAAATCCCACACCCCACCGGCATCCGACGCTGTGCCGGACTTGATGTGCTCGTACAGCGCGTTGAGACTGTCCCACCCCTGGTTTTCCCCGCTCTCGACCCTGATGTCGGCCTTGTCCATGCCGCCACCCTGCTGCAGCGACTTGGGGACCTTTGGATTGTCGTCATCCGGCGCTGAATATTTGGGAGCATCGAATTTCACGGCGGCCTTGTCGGGATCCGACTTGACCTGGGCCAGATGGGTGAAGACATCCGCCGACGTTTGGTCGGTGCCGCGGTACGCGGCGCCCGCCGCCTTGAACAGATCGGTGAGGTCGGCGAGGGTATCCATATGGGCGTCGAATGTCTCGTTCATCGACGTCAACTTCTCGTTGAACTTCGTCGCCAGCTGGTTTCCGGACCGGAAGGTCCCGAAGTCCCCCAGGTTCTTGATCTCGGCCTGTGCGGCGATCGCCTTGTACGCCTTCAGCTTTCCGATCATCTCCGAACAGGCTTCCGCACAGGCCAACGCCACATTCGCCTCGACCTTGATGCTGTGCCCATCCTGCGCGGTCTTCTTCAGACCATCCCATGGCCCGTTGTCCTTACCCACTCCGACCGCTCCTCCCACGCCCGTGAAGCCCCGCACCGATCCTCGCCTCGGATACAGGGCAATTTCCGAGTCTAGGACACCGATCCGAGCGGAACCGAGGGTCTTAACCAAACCTTATGTTCGGGTTCATCCGTTGGCCCCCAACAAGATCGACTCCACCCAATCGGCGATATCCGCGACGACTCTCGAAGGCCACGGTGTACCGCCACGTCGAATTGCTCGCATCCGGCGGCATCCTCGGAGGTCGTCGAGGAACAGCGAGTGCGCGGCGCGGTGGAACGGCACTACCAGCTGCGCCGCGCGCGGTGATCGATGCCGAGCAGGCCGCGTCGGCCTCGCCCGAGGATCATCGCCGGGTCTTCGCCGCCGCGATGGCCACCCTGCTGGGCCGAGTTCAACGCTTACCTCGATCGCGAAAACGCCGATCCGGCAGCCGATCTCGTCGGCTACCGCCAGCACGCGCTGTGGCTCGACCACGACGAACTCCGCGGCCTGATCGCCAATATGCGCGATCGTGCCCCGGCTGAAAAATGAAGCGGCACTGGGCCGTTCGCAGTACTTGCTCAGCCCGATCCTGTTCCCCATCGGCGGATCGGAGGCCGCTGCGCCCGCCTCGTAAATGACATGCGTCGGCACGCGAGCGCACGGTACCGTCGTGACGTGGTGGGATTCGGGAGTTTGTCTGATCAGAGCGCGGACCAAGCCGAACTTCGGGCACGGCGCGCGAGCTCATTCGGCGCGCAGGCCGCCGTCTACGCCGCACACCGGCCGGGCTACCCGGCCGCGGGCATTCGATGGGCACTGGAACCGCTCGACGGGCGGCACTCGCCGGTCGTCCTCGATCTCGGCGCGGGGACCGGCAAGCTCGCCGAGGGTCTGCTCGCCATCGGCATCGAGGTGATCGCCGTCGAACCCGATGCCGCGATGCGCGCCGAGCTGATTCGACTGTTTCCGCAGGTGACCGCGCTTGCCGGTGCGGCAGAAGCGATTCCACTGCCCGATGCTTCGGTGGACGCGGTAGTGGCCGGGCAGGCATTCCACTGGTTCGATGCGGCTCGGGCGTTTCCGGAGATCGCGCGCGTGCTGCGGCCGGACGGTGTGTTCGCCGCGTACTGGAATATGGACGACGACAGTGTCGAGTGGGTCGCGGAACTGAAACGCATCTCGCGCTCCAACGCGCCGCTACCCCCGCCCGAGCCGAACGCACCGGTGCCCGCGCATCCGCTGTTCAACGAATTCGAGCGGGCCGAGTTCTCGCACGCCCTCCGCCGGACCGCCGAATCCCTCACCGCGACTATCGGAACCTACTCACACACGATGGTGATCTCCGCACAAGAGCGGACCGAGCTGCTCGGCCGAATCAGCGACTACTTGCTCGGCAGGCCGGAAACCGCCGAAGGCGAATTCGACTTCCCCATTCGCACCACAGTGGTCCGCGCCGTGCGCCGCGATGCGGCGGCACCGCAGGCGGATCGAGCCGAAACGCACGTCCGGACATCTAGCACAAGCGGCTACCTACGCACCGCGGCGCACACCCCACAGCACCGCCCTGAGCTGTGCGGAGACGGCATCACACGGCCGGCAGGACCAACTGCCCGACCACCTCTCGACGCAGAACTACGCAATCCCACAACGGAATTCGAGTAGCTATCTACTCGCGTTCGCACACATCCCCGGACATACGCTTTCTCCAACGTTGAAGTTCAGAACGAATCGGAGGAAAGCCATCGCCATTGCGGTAGCGGTCGATCCCCTACCCGACCCCCGAGGTGCGGCAAGACGCACGAGCGCGGGTGCAAGGAACGACGTCACCGATCCAGCGCGAGCTGGGTAACGTCAGGGCTGGCAGCGGACGCATCGTGTCCGAAGGCCGTTGTCCACCGAACGTTGACGACCTGCGGGCGTCGGTGCGGCTCGGCTCCTCGCCGCGCGACGTCACCGACCCCGGAGCCGGAACCGTGACCGCCCCGCCCGACACGTGAAACGTAATGTCCGCCGGACCCGGGGCCCAGCGGGTGCGAAAGTCGTTCGCGCGAACGACTTTCCAGCGCCGATAGTTGTACGGCGCGGACGCACACGCACGGCGCCACCGAAACGCATGGCGCCACCCAACGTACGGAGCCACTCAACGCACGGTGCCGCCCAAACGTACGGCACCGCCCAACGCACGGTGCCGCCCAACGTAAGGCGCCGCCCAACGTACGGAGCCACCCAAACGTACGGTGCCACCCAAACGTACGGCGCCACCCAACGCACGCCGCCACCCAAACGTACGCCGCCACCCAAACGTACGGTGCCGCCCAACGCACGGTGCCACCCAAACGTACGGTGCCGCCCAACGTGCGGAGCCACCCAAACGTACGGCGCCACCCAAACGTACGGCGCCACCCAAACGTACGGCGCCGCCCAATGTACGGAGCCACCCAGACGCACGGCGCCACCCAAAACGTACGGAGCCGAGAACGTTTCGGCTCGACGAATGTAGGCCGCCGAAACCATGGCGCCGAAACACCTACGGCACCACGAAGGCCAAGGTATCGAGGCAATATTCGGTACCGAGAATGGCCCGGTACCGAGCAACGTCCAGCGCCGACGACTATCCGGCACCAGCAACGTCGTCACATGGCGCCCAATGTCCAGCACCAAAAGACCGCCGATTACCCGATACCGCGCATTGCTCGGCATCGACCAAGGCCCGACACCGAACTACCGGCAACCTACTCCGGACGCAGCGTGAGAATCCGCGGCCCGTCCTCGGTAACCGCGACCGAATGCTCCCAGTGCGCGGCCCGACTACCGTCGAGCGTCACCACGGTCCAATCGTCGTCGAGCACCTTGGTCTGCGTAGTGCCCAGCGTCAGCATCGGTTCGATCGCGAGCACCGATCCGACAACGAGTTTCGGGCCCTTACCGGGCGCGCCCTCGTTGGCCAGGAACGGATCCATGTGCATCTCCCGGCCGATGGCGTGCCCACCGTAACCGTCGACGATCCCGTAGGACCGGCCGTGTTCCTTTTCGGCCGCGCGCGTACCCAATTCGATGGCATGCGAGACATCGGTCAGCCGATTACCGGGCAGCATTGCCGCGATTCCGGCCTCCATCGACATCTTCGTGGCCTCGCTGAGCAGCTGATCGGCCTCGAGGATCGAGCCGACGCCGAAGGTCCACGCCGAATCGCCGTGCCAGCCTTCGAGAATCGCGCCGCAGTCGATCGAAACCAGATCGCCCTCGGTCAGGATCTCCGCGGCGGTCGGAATCCCGTGCACCACACGGTCGTTCACCGACGCGCAGATCGAACCGGGGAAGCCGTGGTAGCCCTTGAAGGACGGCACGGCCCCCGCCTCGCGAATCACCTGCTCGGCGACCTCGTCCAACTCCAGAGTGGAGACCCCGGGCTTGGCGGCGGCGCGCACCGCGACGAGCGCACGCCCGACCACCGCGCCCGCCGCCGCCATCGCATCCAGTTCACCTGCCGTACGAAACGGCACGACCTTCTTCTTGCGGTTGAAGACCATCCGGCCTCAGTGCTCCATTCCGAGCAGCATTCAGTGACCAAGGGCGCGCAGAGCGCGAGCGTTGACCTCGTCGATCTCGCCGACACCGTCGACTGAGACGACCAGACCGTCGTAATGCTCCAGCAGCGGCTCGGTCTCCTCGCGATACACCCGCAGCCGGTTGCGGATCACATCTTCGTTGTCATCCGCGCGACCGCGAGCCATCATCCGGCCGACCACGGTGTCCTCGGGCACGACGAAGCACAGCACCGCGTCGAGCTTCTTGTCCATATCCGCGAGGATCTTCTCCAGCGCGTCGGCCTGGTCGACCGTGCGCGGGTAGCCGTCCAGCACAAAGCCGTTCGCGGCATCGGGTTCGGCGACCCGGGCCTCGACCATGCGGTTGGTCACATCGCTCGGCACGAGATCGCCAGCGTCGATGTACTTCTGCGCCTCACGCCCCAGCGGGGTCTGGGCGGAGATATTGGTGCGGAACAGGTCCCCGGTGGAAATGTGCGGGACGCCCAGCTTTTCCGACAGGAGGTCGGCCTGGGTACCTTTACCGGCGCCCGGCGGTCCGAGCAGTACAAGTCTCACTTGAGGAACCCTTCGTAATTTCGATTCATCAGCTGGCTTTCGATCTGCTTCACGGTATCCAAGCCGACACTCACCATGATCAGCACCGAGGTGCCACCGAACGGAAGGTTCTGGGTGCCACCGGACGCGCCGATATCGAGGAACAGGTTCGGCATGACGGCCACGAGACCGAGATAGATCGAGCCGGGGAGGGTAATTCGGCTCAATACGAAATTGAGGTAGTCGGCGGTCGGCCTACCGGGGCGATACCCAGGAATAAACCCACCGAACTTCTTCATCTCGTCCGCGCGTTCCTCCGGGTTGAAGGTGATCGCGACATAGAAGTAGGTGAAGAACACGATCAAACCGAAGTAGATCGCGATGTACACGGGGTTGCCCGGGTTCACCAAGTATTTCTGGATGATCTCCTGCCACCAGCTCTGATCGGCGCCGCTCTTCGAGGAGGTCAGCTGCGCGACCAGGTTCGGCAGATACAACAGTGAGGAGGCGAAGATCACCGGAATGACGCCGGCCTGGTTGACCTTCAGCGGCAGATAGGTCGAGGAACCGCCGTACATCTTGCGGCCGACCACACGCTTGGCGTACTGCACCGGAATTCGGCGCTGGCCCTGCTCGACGAAGATGACCGCGGTGACGATCGCGAACGCGGCGACACAGACCAGACCGAAGACCAGTCCACCGCGGTTCTGCAGAATGTTGTTGCCCTCGTTCGGGATGCGCGCGGCGATACCGGCGAAGATCAGCAGCGACATGCCGTTGCCGACGCCGCGCTCGGTGATCTGCTCGCCGAACCACATGACCAGTGCGGCACCGGCGGTCATCACCAGCACGATGATCACCATGCCGAAGATGCTGGTATCGGCCAGGATGTCCTTCTGGCAGCCCCGCAGCAGCTGACCGCGGGCCGCGAGCGCGACCAGACCGGTGGCCTGCAGGATGGCCAGCGCGATCGAGAGGTAGCGGGTGTACTGCGTCATCTTGTTCTGGCCCGACTGGCCTTCTTTGCGCAGTTCTTCGAAGCGCGGGATGACGACGGTGAGCAGCTGGATGATGATGCTCGCGGTGATGTAGGGCATGATGCCGATCGCGAAGACCGACAACTGCAGCAGCGCACCGCCGGAGAACAGGTTGATCAGCTGATAGATACCGGCGGAATCACCGCCGGAGACCAGGTCTATACATTCCTGGACGCTCTTGTAGTCGACACCGGGGGACGGCAGCGAAGCACCCAAGCGGTACAGCGCGATCAACCCCAGCGTGAAGAGAATCTTCCGCCGTAAGTCCGGAGTCCGGAAGGCCGATACGAAGGCGGAAAGCACAGATCCTCCTGGCGAACGACATGGTCATGCCATGGAAATAACCCATGACGAGGCTTTGGCAGACAACAATTGAACTCTAACAGTGGCACCGGACGAGCTCGTCACTCATCCGGTGCCACTATCTGCAGAGTACCGTCAGCCCAGCTCGGTGACAGTGCCACCGGCCGCGGTGATCTTCTCCTTGGCGGCGCCGGTCACCTTGTCGACGGTCACCTGGACCGCGACGCCGATCTCGCCATCGCCGAGAACCTTGACCAGCTGGTTCTTGCGAACCGCGCCGGCGGCCACCAGCTCCGCCTTGCCGACCGCGCCGCCCTCGGGGAACAGCTTGGCGATCGAGCCGACGTTCACGACCTGGTATTCCGTGCGGAACCGGTTCGTGAAGCCCTTGAGCTTGGGCAGCCGCATGTGAATCGGCATCTGCCCACCCTCGAAGGCGGCCGGGACGTTCTTGCGAGCCTTGGTGCCCTTGGTACCACGGCCCGCGGTCTTGCCCTTGGAGCCCTCACCGCGACCCACGCGGGTCTTCTCGGTCTTGGCGCCGGGAGCCGGACGCAGGTGATGCAACTTGATGGTCATGTCAGACCTCCTCAACTGTTACGAGGTGGCGCACGACGTTGATCAGCCCACGGTTCTGGGGGTTGTCCTCCCGAACCACGGTCTGGCGGATCTTGCGCAGGCCGAGCGTACGAAGGCTCTCCCGCTGGTTCGCCTTGGCGCCGATCGACGACTTGATCTGGGTCACCTTGAGATCTGCCATTTACCGACCTCCTGCTGCCTGAGCGCGCGCACGCAGCATGCCAGCCGGAGCGACATCCTCGAGCGGCAGGCCACGGCGAGCCGCGACCTCTTCCGGACGCTGCAGCTGCTTGAGCGCCGCAACTGTCGCGTGCACGACGTTGATGGCGTTGTCGCTACCGAGCGACTTCGCCAGAATGTCATGGATGCCAGCGCATTCCAGCACGGCACGGGCCGCACCACCGGCGATCACACCGGTACCGGGCGAGGCCGGACGCAGCATGACCACACCGGCCGCCGCCTCACCCTGAACCGGGTGGGTG
This sequence comes from Nocardia nepalensis, assembly GCF_048910785.1. Lineage (NCBI taxonomy): Bacteria > Bacillati > Actinomycetota > Actinomycetes > Mycobacteriales > Nocardiaceae > Nocardia > Nocardia nepalensis. Next base: position 457,792 of record NZ_JBKBET010000040.1, read on the forward strand.
ATGGTCGAGCCGATCATCGGGACGCGGAAGAAGCCCTTGCGAGCCTCCTCGACACCCTTCTGGATGGCCGCGGGAACTTCCTTGGCCTTGCCGTAGCCGACGCCGACCAGACCGTTGCCGTCACCGACGATCACCAGGGCGGTGAAGCTGAAGCGACGACCACCCTTCACGACCTTGGAGACGCGGTTGATCGCGACGACGCGCTCGAGCTGGTTCTTGTCCGTCTGCTGGTCGCGACGGTCACCGCCGCCACGGCGGTCGCGGCCACCGCCGCGGCCGTCACGGCTGTCGCCGCCACCGGCGGCACCGTTCTGCTGTCCGGCGGGTCCGTTGCCGCCGTCACGCCTCTGACGTCCCGGCATCAGACGTTCCTTCCGTAAATGTTTGCAGTCATCAGAACTTCAACCCACCTTCGCGAGCGGCATCGGCGAGCGCCGCGATGCGGCCGTGGTAGTCGTGGCCACCACGGTCGAATACGACGGCCTCGATGCCGGCGGCCTTGGCACGCTCGGCGATCAGCTGACCGACCTTCTTGCCCTTGGCGGTCTTGTCGCCCTCGGTGGCGCGCACATCGGCCTCGATCGAGGACGCGGCGGCAATGGTCTTGCCGAGCGAGTCGTCGATGAGCTGCGCGTGCAGGTGACGCGAGGAGCGGTTGACCACCAGGCGCGGACGCTCGGTGGTGCCGACGACCTTCTTGCGCAGACGGAAGTGACGGCGGGTCTTCGACAGACGACGCGTCGTGGACACGTCCTTGCCACGCGGAATGCGCTTGGCCTTCTGGTTTTCGGTTTGCGCCATGATCACTTACCCGTCTTTCCGACCTTGCGGCGAACGACTTCACCGGCGTAGCGGATGCCCTTGCCCTTGTACGGGTCGGGCTTGCGCAGTCCGTGGATGACAGCGGAGATCTGGCCGACCTTCTGCTTGTCGATACCGGACACGGAGAACTTGGTGGGCGATTCCACCGCGAAGGTGATGCCCTCCGGGGCCTCGATCGGCACCGGGTGCGAGTAGCCGAGGGCGAACTCCAGGTTGGAGCCCTTGGCCGCGACACGGTAACCGACGCCGAAGATTTCCATCTTCTTCTCGTAGCCCTTGGTCACGCCCTCGATCATGTTCGAGACCAGGGTGCGGGTCAGGCCGTGCAGCGAGCGGTTCTGGCGCTGGTCGTCCGGACGGGCGACCTCGAGCTGGCCGTCCTCGCCCTTGGTGACGGTGATCGGCTCGGCGACGACGTGGGTCAGGGTGCCCTTGGGACCCTTCACCGACACGTTCTGGCCGTCGATGTTCACCTCGACACCGGCAGGAATTGCGATGGGCTTCTTACCAATACGCGACATGTGTCCTACCTCCCTTACCAGACGTAGGCGAGGACTTCGCCGCCCACGCCCTGCTTGGCCGCCTGACGATCGGTGAGCAGACCGGTCGACGTGGAGATGATCGCCACGCCGAGGCCGCCCAGGACCTTGGGCAGGTTGGTGGACTTCGCGTACACACGCAGACCCGGCTTCGACACGCGACGCAGACCCTGCAGGCTGCGCTCACGGCTGGGGCCGTACTTGAGGTCGACGACGAGGGTCTTGCCCACGGTCGCGTCCTCGGTCCGGTAGTCGGCGATGTAACCCTCGCGCTTGAGGATCTCGGCGATATTCGCCTTGAGCTTCGAGTGCGGAGCCTTCACCTGATCGTGGTACGCCGAGTTGGCGTTGCGCAGACGTGTCAGGAAGTCTGCGATCGGATCAGTCATGGTCATGGTTCGACCTTGACACCTTTCTCGCTACGGTTCCCATGCAACACCGGCGTACACATCGGCACGCCAGCCGTGGGCCTATAGCAATTCGGCGGTCCGGCCGACACTTGCCGACCGGATTGAGTTCTCATATGAGCTCTCGGTGCGAGGGCCGTCCGCACGTCGATGCAGCATCGCACCGAGGACATGCGGACACAGAGGTGCCCAAGCAACCGCTCTAGTGTAGACAAGCCCCAGCTGGGGGCCAAATCGCCCCCGGCCGCGCACCCCGGCGTAGGTTGCACTGATGCGTCGTCTCGACCTGCAGCCGAAGAAGAAGCTTCGCAATCCGGGACGTCACCTGCGTCAGCTCGCTCGTTGGCCAGAGCGAATCGTTGAGCAGATTCCCGACGCGTCGCGCCTCGTCGACCAACGCTACTGGAATTTCAAGCTTCCGGTCATCGCCAAACTGGTCGAGCCCCCGTACGCAACGAATGCGATCCGCACAGCGTGCCTTGCCGCTGTTTTCGCTGCTGCCGAGGCGGTTGAACGCTCGGCGCGACGCCCGGAAAACAGCCGCGTCGCGTGCCTGGTTACGACGCCCTTCCTCTTCAACTCCGAAGTGACGATTTTTCTATCGGAAGACTATTTCCATGGCTTCCTTCCGGTGGCAGACGTTGGGCGCACGACCTACCAGGGCGGATGGGTCGAAACCTCGCCCGCCGACGCATCGCTGCTTGATCCGATTCGCCCACCAGAACCGAACGGCCTCGAATTCCTCGGCGGAACGCGGTTCCTGGAGTTCGATGAGGATTTGCCCGATCACCTGTTCGACAGCATCAACTGGATCTGGGCGTTTCCGCGCAAATGAGATCGAACACACCACCGATCGCATCGACATCCGCGTGGATGGATTCACGGACACCATTGCGGAGGACATCGAGCACGCCAGGTCCGAACATGGCGGGCTTGGATTGTTCCCGCGGTCGCTGTCCGGGCTCGAACCGGCCGCAGTGTCAACGGCTTTCGCGACGTTCCTGACCGGAAAGAACCTCACTGCCAACCAGCTGCATTTCCTCGACATGCTTATCGATGTCGTTGCCCGAAACGGCATTGTCGATGTCGGCGCCCGAAGGGCCGGAGCAGCTGTTCTCCGATCACGACGTCGACCGCATGGCCACGGTACTGGAGAACATTCGCATGACGGCGGTTCCCGGCGATTCAGCGGCACATGAGTCGGACCGGATCGCCACTTAGCGAACCTCAGGGCAGGCGCTGCGGTCGAATTCTGAACCGGCTCAATCCAGTTGAAACGCACAAGGGCACGGCCTCCGCTGGAGACCGTGCCCTTGTTCAGTTTCGTGCGGGTGCGCTCACGAGGAGCGCGGGCTCACCAGGAGCTCTTGTGCACGCCCGGGAGCTCACCGCGGTGCGCCATTTCGCGCAGGCACACGCGGCACAGGCCGAACTTGCGGTACACCGCGTGCGGGCGGCCGCAGCGCTGGCAGCGGGTGTAGGCGCGAACGGCGAACTTCGGCTTGCTGTTGGCCTTGTTGACCAGTGCTTTCTTAGCCATGTGCTCAGTTCTCCTTGAACGGGAAGCCGAGGTGCTTGAGCAGGGCACGGCCTTCTTCGTTGTTGGTCGCAGTGGTCACCACGGTGATGTCCATACCGCGCGGGCGGTCGATGGAGTCCACGTCGATCTCGTGGAACATCGACTGCTCGCTCAGGCCGAACGTGTAGTTGCCGTTGCCGTCGAACTGCTTCGGCGACAGGCCGCGGAAGTCGCGGATACGGGGCAGCGCGATGGAGACCAAGCGGTCCAGGAACTCCCACATGCGGTCGCCGCGCAGGGTGACCTTCGCGCCGATCGGCATGCCCTCGCGCAGCTTGAACTGCGCGATCGACTTGGTGGCCTTGCGGATCTCGGGCTTCTGACCGGTGATCAGTTCCAGATCCTTGACCGCGCCGTTGATGAGCTTGGCGTCGCGCGCGGCGTCACCGACACCCATGTTCACGACGACCTTGACCACACCCGGGATCTGCATCACGTTGGCGTAGTCGAACTCGCTGTTCAGCGCGTCCTTGATCTCGGCCCGGTAGCGGGCCTTCAGGCGCGGCTGGGTCTGCTCAGAGGTGGTCATATCAGATGTCCTTCCCGTTCTTACGGGAGATCCGGACCCGCTTGCCGCTCTCCTCGTCCGTGCGGTAGCCGACGCGGGTCGGCTTGCCGTCGGAGTCGACGACCATCACGTTGGACACGTGGATCGGAGCTTCCTGGGTCACGATGCCGCCCGACGAGGCGCCGCGCTGGGTGGCGGAGTTGGCAACGTGCTTCTTGATCCGGTTCACGCCCTCGACCAGGACCCGGTTCTGCTGCGGGTAGGCCTGGATGACCTTGCCCTTCGCGCCCTTGTCCTTACCCGAGATGACGAGCACGGTGTCGCCCTTGTGCACCTTCATGTCAGAGCACCTCCGGGGCCAGCGAAACGATCTTCATGAACTTCTTCTCGCGCAGCTCGCGGCCGACCGGGCCGAAGATACGAGTGCCACGCGGGTCGTTGTCCGCCTTGATCAGCACGGCCGCGTTCTCGTCGAACTTGATGTACGAACCGTCCGGGCGACGACGCTCCTTGACGGTGCGCACGACGACGGCCTTGACGACCTCGCCCTTCTTGACGTTGCCACCGGGGACGGCGTCCTTGACGGTGGCGACGATGATGTCGCCGATACCGGCATAGCGACGCGACGAACCACCGAGAACGCGGATGCAGAGGATTTCCTTCGCACCCGTGTTGTCGGCGACGCGCAGTCGCGACTCCTGCTGAATCACTTCAGCCTCCTTGACCTGGATGTATACGCACGCCGGATTGCCGACCCGACGGGCATGGTCGTGTCACCACCCGAACGCGCGCCTGCCAGCGGTTATGTGGATCTCGATGACCCAACCACTGGGGGTTCGCGGCCGGATTGCGGGCATAGCTCCCGCAGGCAACCGGTTCAGTGTAGGTGAATGCCCAGGTCGTCCCCAAATCGGGTTCGTCGACGCAGGCTGAACTTCCGCTGTGAAACCCGCGCGGATCAGTGCTCGCGGCCTGCCACGTTACTACCCTCGGGACCAGCAAGATCACCGGAAGACCTGTGCACATTCCACATCGCCGCTGGAAAAGGGGTTCTCTTGAGTTCGTCCGCGCGTTCCGTCCGGTTCGGTCGTCGCACCTTCCTGATCGCACTCGGCGTGATTCCGGCCACCACGGCGCTGGTCTCGTGCTCGCGGGATCAGCCGGTGCGGCTCACCGGGGTCGATATGCGGGGCGAGGACCAGGCGATCCGGCCGCAGGACGATCTGTTCCGATACGTCAACGGCAGCTGGCTGCGGGATTATCAATTGCCGCCGGATAGGCCGTCCTACAGCACATTCGACGAGGTCGGCGATCGCGTCGAAGCGCAGTTGCGGGAAATCGTGGCGGGTATCCGCGATCCGAGGCCGGGGTCCGCCGAACAGCAGATCCGCGATCTCTACGACGCGCGGCTCGATTCGGCCGAGATCGAGCGGCTCGGCCTCACCCCGCTGGCCGATCTGTTCGCCGCGATCGATGGCGCGGCGAATAAGGCGGATCTCGCCCGGGTGATGGGCGGGCTGCCGATCGGCGGGCTGATCGGATCGGACGTCGGGGTGGATCCGAAGAACTCCGCCCAATATGTCGCCACCATCACCCAGTCCGGCATCGATCCAAATATGGGTGAGCAGTATTACCGCAAGCCCGCGTACGCCGAGCAGCGCGCGGCCTATCTGACCTATTTGGAGCGCGTCGCCGCCGGTGCCGGCTTTGCCGATCCCGCGGGCACCGCTCAGCGCGTATTCGAGCTGGAGACCAGGATCGCCGCCGCTTTCTGGGACGATGTGCGGCTGCGCAATCCGGACGCCACCTACAACCCCATGAGCTGGGCCCAATTGACCGCGCTCGCACCACAATTCGACTGGGAGCCGTGGCTCGCGGGCGCTACCGACCGACCGCACTCGCTGTTCGACAGGGTGGTGGTCGGTCAGCCGTCGTTCGTGGCAGCGGCCGGAGCGCTCTGGACCGAGGTCGATATCGCGGTCTGGCGGGAGTATCTGCGTATGGCGGTGGTCAAACATTTCGCGTCGCTGCTGCCCAAGGCCATCGCCGATGCCGAATTCGATTTCGTCGGCAAGGCGCTGCAGGGGTTGCGCGAACGCCAGGAGCCGTGGAAGGACGGGATCGAGACCGTCAATGTGCATCTCGGGCAGCAGCTCGGGAAACTCTATGTGGCCGAACACTTTCCGCCCGCGGCCAAGGAACGCGCGCTGGCGATGGTCGCCGACCTCATGGCCGCCTATCGGGCCGACTTCACCGATTCGACCTGGATGTCGCCGCCGACCAGGCAGGCCGCCATCGCCAAACTCGACAAGATCGTCACGAAGATCGGCTATCCGGATGCCTGGATCGACTACTCCGGGTTGACCATCACCCGCGGCAAATTGATCGAATCCGTCCGTGCCGCCGAGAGTTTCGAGAACAAGCGCCATTTCGCGCGGCTCGGCACCCCGGTCGACAAGTCCGAATGGGTTATGCCGCCGCAGGTGGTGAATGCCATGTACGACCCGAATGCCAACTCGATCACCTTCCCCGCCGCCATTCTGCAGCCACCGTTCTTCGATAAGGACGCCGAGGCCGCGGTCAATTACGGCGCGATCGGGGCGGTCATCGGGCACGAGATCGGGCACGGGTTCGACGATCAGGGGTCGCGTTACGACGGAGACGGCAATCTGCGCGACTGGTGGACACCCGAGGATCGGGCCGCCTTCGATATCAAGACCAAACAGCTGATCGAGCAGTACAACGGGCTGGTCCCGGCGGGCCTGGATCCGAGCAAGCACGTCGACGGCGCCCTCACGGTCGGGGAGAACCTCGCCGATCTGCGCGGTCTCGGCATCGCGCTGGCCGCCCTGGTGATCGCCGGCAAACGCGACGGCAAGGACAATTTCGACCACCGGACGATGTTCCTGTCCTGGGCGCGGATCTGGCGGAACAAATCAACGGCGCAGCAGCAGGAATTGCGGCTCGCGATGGATGTGCACGCGCCCAACGAGTTCCGCGCCAATCAGGTGGTCCGCAATATCGAAGAGTTCTACACCACGTTCGGCGTCCAGCAGGGGGACAAGCTGTTCCTGCCCCGGGACCAGCGCGTCTCGCTCTGATACGACGGGCTGGCCGGGCCGGGGGCAGGTAGCCTCGGGCCAGCACTATCGCGCCTGACGCGGATGCGGCCCGACCGCATCGGGAGAGGAATCCTCGTGACATCAACCGGTCGTGCCGGTCAGCTGGACCGTCGTGCCTTCCTGGTGGCGCTCGGAGTGGTGCCCGCCGCCGTCGCCCTGGTCTCCTGCTCCGAGAATGAGCATTCGGTGCGGCTCGCCGGGGTCGATATGGGCGGCGCGGACGCGGCGATCCGGCCGCAGGACGATCTGTACCGGCATGTCAACGGCACGTGGCTGCGCGAGTACCAGCTGCCGCCGGATAAGGCCGCGGTCGGCGCGATCAGCGACGCCAGCGATCGGACGCTGGATCAGCTGCGCGAGATCATCGAGGGCATCCAGGACCCGAAGGCGGGTTCGGAGGCGCAGCAGATTCGCGATCTCTACGACGCGCGACTCGACGAGGCCACCTTCGAAACGCTCGGCATGACACCGCTGGCCGATCTGTTCGCCAAGATCGACGGCGCGGCCACCAAACCGGATCTGGCCAAGGTGATGGCGGAGCTGCCGATCTCCGGGCTGATCGGCATCGGTGTCGGCATCGATCGCAAGGACTCCAATGCCTATATCCCGACCATCAGTCAGTCGGGTATCGGGCTGAGCGAGCAGTACTACCGCAAGCCGGAGTTCGCCAAGCAGCTCGGCGGCTACAAGTTCTATCTCGAAAAGTTGTCCGAGGGTTCGGGTTTCGCCGATCCGGCGGGCATTGCGCAGCGCATGGTCGATCTGGAGACCAAGATCGCGGCGGCGCATTGGGACAGCGTGCGCAATCGCAATACCGATGCCACCTACAACCTGATGAGCTGGCACGATCTGGTCGCGCTCGGACCGCAATTCGATTGGGATCCGTGGATGACGGGCAATACCGATCGGCCGCGCTCGCTGTTCGACAAGATCGTGGTGGCGCAGCCGTCGTTCGTGACCGCGGCGGCGCAGCTGTGGGCAGACACCGATATCGCGCTGTGGCGGGAGTATCTGCGGGTCAATGTGGTCGCCGAATACGCCCGCTTCCTGCCCAAGGCGATCCGCGACGCACGCTTCGACTTCGTCGGCAAGGTGCTCAACGGGCTCGAGGAGCGGCCGGAAATCTGGAAGTCCGGTGTCGGCGTCGTCAACGAGAATCTGGGCGACCAGCTCGGCAAACTGTATGTCGACAAGCACTTTCCGCCCGCCGCGAAGGACCGGGCGAAGGAGATGGTGGCCGACCTCATGGCCGCCTATAGGGAGAACTTCACCCACTCGTCGTGGATGTCGCAGCCGACCAGGGATGCCTCGATCTTCAAGCTCGACAAGATCGAGGCCAGGATCGGCTATCCGGACAAGTGGGACGACTACTCCGGGTTGAAGATCACCAGGGGCAAGTTGATCGAATCCCTGCGCGCCGTAAACGCTTTCGACTCCAAGAAGGCGTTCAACCGGCTCGGCACCCCCGTCGACAAGTCCGAATGGGGTATGTCGCCGCAGACCGTCAATGCCTACTACTCACCGACCAGCAACCAGATCACCTTCCCCGCCGCCTATCTGCAGCCGCCGTTCTTCGATAAGGACGCCAGCACCGCGGTCAACTACGGCGCGGTCGGCGCCACCATCGGCCACGAGATCGGCCACGGCTTCGACGATCAGGGTCGCAAGTACGACGCCAACGGCAACCGCAGTGACTGGTGGACGCCCGAGGACCTGGCCGCGTTCGAAGCCAAGACCAAACAGCTGATCGATCAGTTCGATGTGCTGGTTCCCGAGGGCCTGGATCCCAAATACCATGTCGACGGCGCACTCACCGTCGGCGAAAACCTCGCCGACCTGCGCGGCCTGCAAATCGCCGTCGAGGCATACCGCATCGCCGCCAAACGCGAGGGCATCGACCCCGACTACCAGCAGATGTTCCTCTCCTACGCCCGCAGCTGGCGCGAAAAGCAAACCGAGGAATCCACCATCAGCCTGCTCCAGGACGTCCACGCCCCCAACGAATTCCGCTGCAACCAGATCGTCCGCAACATCGCCCAGTTCTACAACACCTTCGCGGTCAAGGAAGGCGACAAACTCTTCCTCCCGGAAAACCAGCGCATCACCCTCTGACCCTCGCCCCCACTGAAGCCCGGCCACCACGCCGGGCTTCACTGCTATCGGACCAAGTCCGCGAAGCGCGACCCATCTCCAGCTATGACGCGGCGCGTTATAGTGGATGGCGTGATCCTAACGTTCACAGGCAAGGACGCCGAAGACGTGTGGAACCGGCAACGATGCCGACGACTGAGCCCTGAGCTGCAGCGGTCCGCCTACCGAAAGCTGCTGATCCTCGACGCCGCCGATCACCTCAACGATCTGCGGGTGCCGCCAGGAAACCGGCTCGAGAAGCTGACCGGCGACAGGGAGGGCCAGTACAGCATTCGCATCAACCAACAGTGGCGAATCTGCTTCACGTGGACCGATGCGGGGCCGCATGACGTCGAGATCGTTGACTATCACTGAAAGGAGAACGGCGATATGGCCACGGTGATGGACCCGATTCATCCGGGAGAAATCCTCAACGAGGAGTACCTTGTGCCGCTGGGGATTTCCCAGAACGGCCTAGCAGTCGCGCTCAGTGTGCCACCGCGCCGGATCAACGAGATCGTGCATGGCAAGCGACGCATCACCCCGGACACAGCATTGCGGCTTGCGCGATACTTCGGCACCAGCGAACGCTTCTGGATCAACCTCCAGGACCGGTACGACATCGAGGTCGAACGCATCCGACTCGCCAGCGTGCTGGCCGCCATCACACCGCTGCAGTCGGCGTAGTCGTCGAACCGGGTTCACGAAACTATCCGTGGCGCAAAAGAAGCCCGGTGTTGGACCGGGCTTCTTTTCATGCAATCGCGTTTTGACGAACAGGTGTCGCCGCCGAGGCGATTCGGGTCAGAAGGCGCTGCCGGTGGAGGGGAGGGGGACGTAGCCGGGCCAGATGCTCGGGTAGCCGGGCCAGTAGCCGGGGTAACCGGGCCAGCCGCGGTGGCCCCACCCGCCCCAGCCACCCCAGCCGCCGTGGCCCCAGCCGCCGTAGCCGGGGTAACCGTGGATGTCTTCCGGCTGATCCACTTGCACGATCGCCGGGGTCTGGGTGTCGACCGGTTCGGCGAGGGCGGGGACGGTGACCGCGGCGATGGGGGCCAGTGCCAGCGCGGAGGTGATGGCGATGCGGGCAATCAGGGGCCGGACGGGTCCGGTGGAACTCTTTCGATTCATCGGAACTACCTCAATTCGTAATTGACGCATTTAACGTACCGCTAGATAGCGGCACGTTCAATAGGTCTACGAAAATCAATGCCGATGCCGACGGCGGGTCATGGAGGGAATGTAGGTTAGGCTCGCCTATGCTGTTGCGATTCGGAGGGGTCGGTCGGGGAATTCCTCGATGAAGGAGAGGGTGAGGATGGAGTCTGTTCGGGCGTCTCGTGGCTGGGCGCGGGCGGCAACTGCCCTGCTGGCCGGTGTGCTGACCGTGGGTCTCGCCGCCTGTGGGCCGTCGAGCGAGGACGCGGGGTCCGACGGTGGCGCGCCCGTCACCATCACCCACACACGGGGCACGACGACCGTGACCGGCACCCCGAAAAAGGTTGTCGCGCTGGGGAATCAGTGGCTGGATGCGACGCTCGCGCTCGGCGTGACACCGGCCGGATACGTCGACAATGTCGCGGCGGTGTCCAAGAGCACCCCGCCGTGGGAGCCGAAGGCGCTCGAGTCATCGAAGGCCTTGAATACCACCGGCAATATCGCCGAGCAGGTCGCGGCGCTGGAGCCGGATCTGATTCTGGTGGACGGATTCCTGGCCGACCAGAAGACCTATGACGAGTTGTCCAAGGTCGCGCCGACGCTGCCCGCACTGACGAAGGAGACGGTCGCCCCCTGGCAGGATCAGGTGACCGCGCTCGGCAAGGTGCTGCACAAGCAGGATGCGGCGACGCGGGTGATCGCCGATGTGGACAAGAAGGTGGAGTCCATCGGCCAGGCGAATCCGGGACTGAAGGGCAAGACCTTCGCGAGCACCTGGCTGGCCAGCCCGGCCCAGCTGATGGTGCTGACCGACCCGAACGACGGGTCGAGCAAGATCTTCACCCAGCTCGGGCTGAGCATTCCGAAGAACCTCACCGATAAGCCGTCGAACCAGGGCAGGCTCGCGCTATCGCCCGAGCGGGTCGACGAGCTCACCGCCGATCTGCTGCTGGCCGGCTACTCCCCCGGCATGGACGAAAAGTACCGCCAGCTGCCGGGATACGCCGATCTGCCCGCGGTGAAGAAGGGCTCGGTGGTGTTCCTGACGGTGCAGGAGATCAGCGCCGTCAACCAGCCGACCGCCCTGTCGGTCCCCTACATGCTGAACAAACTGGAGCCCGCCTTCGTGAACGCGGCGAAATAGGTTCGCCGCGCCGGAGATTCGAGGCCCGCACTCGCCAGAGCGCGGGCCTTCGGCCATTCCGCGGCCAGGTCGAGCAAATAGCGCAGTTCGTCGGACCGATCGCGGGCGCCGACTACCACCGCAGTACCGGTGTGCCGGACCGGTTCCGGGACACCGCCCCGGGTCTTCGCCTGTGCGGCATAGGCAATCGCCAGGGCACGCTCGCCGGCATCGCCGTGGAAGGGAGCGTCCGCCCGATACTGCTTCAGATGCAGTAGGGCATCCCAGATCTCGACGGTCATGCGGTACAGACGCAATGCCGATCCCCCATCACGCACGTGGCCCTCGCGCAGCACGACCTCCGGTACCGCGGCCGTGAGATCTCGCCACAGCGGCCGCAGCGATCGGCAGGCCCGGCCCGCCCGATCCAGCTGTGCGCGGACGAGCACCACGTCTACCAGCGGAAACGAGATCAGCACCGCGATGACGGCGAAGTTCACGAAAGCCACGACTGCCAGGGCTTTTCCGGGCTGCTCCGGAGAGACGCCGATGGCGGCTCGCACCAACGCGACACATGCCGAAACGACCCAGAAGCAGGCAACCGCCAGCAGGGCCGAGTAGGCCAGCCGCTCGGTCACCGTGTCACCGGGGAGTCGAAGTTCCCGGACACAGGCGCGGGCGATCAGCACACTGGCCACCAGGATCGGCAGATACGAACCCGCCCAGATCGCGGCATCCCAGCGCAGCCCGCCCGTGACCGAGAGTCCCAGAGCCTGCGCCACCGCGCCGAACAGCACGACGCCGCTGACCGATGCCGCGACCGCGTTGTAGCGGCGTTGTCTGTGGGCCGCACCCGCGGCAGGCGCTCCGTCGAGCAGTCTGGCCAGGCCGTACAGGTACGCGACCGCGATGAGCCCACCGCTGAGGAACAACTGATGCCCGAGTGCGGCTTCGCCGAGGGCGAAGGCGGGCCCGGCCAACAGGAGTCCGATGAGATTCCAGCCCAGCGCCCGATTGACGAGCCGATCCATCGTCACTTCGTCCAGCAGGAACCAGCGAGCCGCGGTGATCACGGAGACGAATACGAAAGTCGACACTGCGACCACGGGCGGCACACTGTTCATCGCGCTCGACCCTAGAACTCGAAACGGCCGAACGCGATTCGGTCAGCGGACGGCGACCAGTTCGCTGGTCTCGGCGAGTTCGGCGTGTTCGTCCTCGACGTACTTATCGCCGGCGAAGTACGAGGCCGCGGCGGCCAGGAACATCATCACCGCGGCCGCGACGAACACCACGATCAGACCCGAGTGGAACGGTCCGGTGAGCAGATGCGGGAAGAACTCCTGACCGGTGAGAGTGTCGGCATCAACGCCCGGCCTGGCCAATTCGCCACTGGGGCCGAGCAATTCCTGGATCGGGTTGTAGCCGAGGAACGCCGCGAACATGCTCGCCACCGGCGGCAGATCCGCCAACTGGGACGCCGCACCCGCCGAAACACCCTGCGCACGCAAGCCACCCTCGAGCGCAGAGGGCAGGCTAGCGGCGAGACCAACAACCATGAGCGAGAAGAAGATCCCCATCGACAGCGCATTACCGCCGTTGAACAAGGTGCCGCGCATACCCGAGGCCGCACCACGCTGAGCCGCGGGCACACTCGACATGATCGCCGCGGTATTCGGAGAGAAGAACAATCCACAACCGACCCCGTTGAGCAACACGATCGCCGCGAACACCCAATAGTTGAAATCGACCGGGATCGCCAACAACAGCAGGAAAGTCAGCCCGGCCAGCGTCGCACCGCCAGTGGTGAACAGGCGCGAACCGTAGCGGTCCGACAGCCAACCCGAAACCGGTCCGGCAGCAAGGAATCCCACAGTCAGCGGCAACAGATAGATGCCCGCCCACAGCGGCGTCGATTCATAGTCGTACCCGTGCAGCGGCAGCCAGATGCCCTGCAGCCAGATGATCAGCATGAACTGCATGCCGCCGCGACCGATCGAGACCATCAGATTCGCGAAATTGCCGAGGCCGAACGCGCGATTGCCGAACAGCGACAGGTGGAACATCGGCTCGGCGACCTTGGTCTCCACCACGCAGAACACCGCGAGCAGGGCGATGCCACCCAGTACCGCGCCGAGCACCCATGGGTTGGACCAGCCGGTCGGGTGCCCGCCGTAGGGCTGGATGCCGTAGGTGATGCCGGTGAGCAGTGCGGTCAGGCCGAGTCCGAAGGTGATGGTGCCCGCCCAGTCGACCTTGCCCTTGGTTCGGGTGCCCACCTCGTGCAGCGAGCGGTAGGACCAGATCGCACCGACGACGGCGATCGGCACGCTGACCCAGAACACCGCGCGCCAATCCCATTCCGACAGCACACCACCGATGATCAGTCCGAGGAACGAGCCGGCGACCGCGGCGACCATATTGATGCCGAGCGCGGTGCCGCGCTGTTTGGCGGGGAAGGCGTCGGTCAAGATGGCCGTGGAGTTGGCCATCAGCATGGCGCCGCCGATGCCCTGCAGCACGCGCCAGATGATGATCCACATCGCGCCCGATCCGCCGTGGAACGGATCGAAGGACAGCGCGACCGAGGTCACCGCGAAGGCCGCGAAGCCGAGGTTGTAGATCCTGACGCGGCCGAAGATATCGCCGAGCCGCCCGAACATCACCACCAGCACCGCGGTGGCGAGCAGATAGCCCATCAGCATCCACAGCAGGTAGCCGACATTGCCCGCTTCCAGCGGGTTCAGCCCGACGCCGCGGAAGATCGCGGGCAGCGATATCAACACGATCGAGGCGTTGACCGCGCTCAGCAGCACACCGAGGGTGGTGTTGGTCAGGACGATCCATTTGTAGTGCGGGTGATCCCGGTCGTAGCGCAGGCGACGTCGGATGGTCTGGACGTCACCGAGATCGAGATCGGCGGATGGAATCGTCACGGCAGCCCCTTGCTGATTTGTTACCTCAGCAAACTATATAGTTAGCTGATGTAACGAACAAGCCGAGGGCCCACCCAGTGGGAACCCTCAGCTCGTCGCCGCCTTGCGGTAACCGCGCACGGCGAACACGCCGAAGACCAGAGCGAGCCCCACGGACCAGGCCATCGTCTGCAGCAGCGGGGTCGCGACCGGGCCGCCGATCGTACAGCCGCGCATCGCCTCGATGGCACAGCTCATCGGCTGGACGCGGACTATCGGCTGCAACCAGCTCGGATAGTTCTGCACCGGAACGAAGCCGGAATTGAAGAACATCCCGAGCAGCACGAGCGCCGCGAACAGCTGCACGACCTTATTACCCGCCTTGCTGACGCCGACCGTGATCACCATGGTGGCAAAGCCCGGAATCAGCAGTACCGGAACGGCGAGCACACCGAGCACACCCGGCCAACCCTGCTGGAAGCGCAATCCGAGTGCGACACCGAGTGCGACCACGATGATGGTGGCGATCAGCGTGCGCCCGCATTCGGCGAGCAGTCTGCCGATCAGTCCGGCCGCGCGGTGCACCGGCAGCACCCAGAAACGCCGCAGCAGACCGCTTTCCCGCTCCGCGTAGAGCGAAAGGCCGGTGCCCATCGCGCCGTACATCGCACCGGTGACCGCGATCATCGGGACGAAACCGTAGATGGTGTCGACGCCGGAGGATGCGCTGAGGAATTTGTTGAGCACCAGTTGGTACATCAACAGCAGCAGCACCGGCAGGATCAGCGTGGAGGTCAGCACCTCCTGCTCGCGCGGCCAGCGCCGCAGCAGTCGGCCCGTTTCGATGAGACTCTGGTCGATCAGCGTCTTCACGGCCGCCGCCTTTCTACCCGAACCGAGACGGCGGTGAACGCCACGATCAGGCCGAGGATCCAGGCCAGCGCGATGGCGACGGCCGAGGTGTAATCGCCCGCGGCGAGATCGCGCAGCGCGGCCGCCGCCTGGGAGACCGGTTGATTGCGGACGAAGGGCTGAATCCAGCCCGGAAAGCCCTCCGCCGGAACGAAACCCGTGGACATCATGATGAGCAGGAGTTGGGGGGCCAGCAGTGCGGACGCGCCGATCTCCGGCTTGCCGGTGGCGACCCCGAGTGCGTCCGCGCCGACTACCAATGCCACACCGAAGGCCACGGACAGTGCGACGAATACGAGAGCCGCTGCCCCGCTGTGGAATCGGAAACCGAAGGCCGTGCCGATCACCAGCGCTCCGGCCAGCCCGGCGAAGGCGCGGACCAGGTTCGCCGACATTCGGGCCGCCAGCGGGATCCACGGTCGCACCGGCATCGACCGCATGCGAGTTCCCATGCCGCTGAAGGTGTCTCGGGCCGCGCGGTCGCCCGCCGACATGGCGGTGAAGAACATGCTCTGCAACACGATCACCGGCAGCAG
The DNA here is from genome assembly GCF_048910785.1 of Nocardia nepalensis. Taxonomy (NCBI): domain Bacteria; kingdom Bacillati; phylum Actinomycetota; class Actinomycetes; order Mycobacteriales; family Nocardiaceae; genus Nocardia; species Nocardia nepalensis. The sequence continues at coordinate 473,543 of NZ_JBKBET010000040.1, forward strand.
GTACTGGGCGTAGTCCGCACCCGCCTGCTCCATCGACTTGCGCAGTGGGACATAGAAACAGAGGAAGAAGATCATCGGGGCGAGGAAGCCGAACGCCAGATCGCCCTCGCGCAGTGCGGCACGCACGGTGCGGCCGCTCAGCGCGGACCATTGCATTCCGGCTGGTACCGGCGATATTTCGGTCATGCGGTGGTCACCAGTTCCGGTTGGTCGGTGGTGAGCTCGATGAAGACCTCGTCGAGAGATGGTCTGCGCAAGGCGATATCGATGAGTTCGATGCGAGCATCGGTGATGCGGCGCAGCGCCTCGGCCAGGGTGGCGGCACCGTCGGGTGCGGGCAGCGAAACCCGGTCCTTGGATTCGGCGATGGTGACCGTGCCCAGTCCGTTCAGCGCGGTGACGACGGCGGACAGGTCACCCGCGTCGAGCGGAACGACCTCGCAGTAGCTGGAACCCGAGCGGGCCTTGAGTTCGTCGGCGGTGCCCTCGGCTATTACGCGGCCCTTATCGATGACGATGATGTTGTCGCTCAACGCATCCGCCTCCTCGAGGTACTGCGTGGTCAGCAGGATCGTCACACCCTGTTCCTTCAGCGAACGCACCAGCGACCACACGCCCTGCCTGCTCACCGGGTCCAGACCGGTGGTCGGTTCGTCGAGGAAGACGACCTTGGGCGGGCGCACCAGACCGCAGGCGATATCGATGCGCCTGCGCATGCCGCCGGAATAGCCGCCGACGCGACGGTCGGCCGCCTCGGTCAGATCGAACTGTTCGAGCAGTTCGGCGGCGCGGACCCTGGCCTGCTTCGGGCGCAGACCCATCAGGCGGCCGAACAGGACGAGGTTCTCCCGGCCGGTCAGCACCTCATCGAGCGCGGCGTATTGGCCGGTCAGCATGATGGACGCGCGCACGGACGCGGCCTCGCGCACCACGTCGTATCCGGCCACCAGGGCGCGGCCCGCGTCGGGTTTGGTGAGCGTGGACAGGATGGAGACCGTGGTGGTCTTGCCCGCGCCGTTCGGGCCGAGCACACCGAGCACACTCCCGGCGGGCGCCGCGAAGGTGAGGCCGCGCACGGCGTGGACGTCGCCGAAGGACTTGTGGACGTCCTCAACGACGATGGCGTTTTCGGTCGCGTTCATCTTTCTCCCGGTGCTGCGGCAGCCACTGCGGTGATGCAGCGCTGCCAAATTGTGGCGAAATGGTCGATCTCGGTGGTGTCGAAAAGTGCTTCGCTCCAACGGAACAGGGTGGTCAGCTGCGGTCCGTCGGTGCCGGGGTAGACGGCGGTGACGAGGTCCAAGGCATAGCGCAGCGGCATATCCGGTTCGGGGGCGATCGGAAGCCGTTGGTGCAGGCTGAGATCGGTGATCGGAGACCATGGGCCCGATGCGCTGGCGGCGAGGTCCATGCGGCCGAGGTAGTCGAGCATGACCTGCGGATCGGGTTGTGGCGCGGTCTCGTCGTAGCGGAGCAGGCCGTAGTCCAAGCCTTTGTTCGGGACGGTGTCCAATTGGGCGGCAACGGCTTTCAGCAGTGTCGCTACTTCGGCCGGGTCGGATTCGGCGCGAGTGATGTCGAGCGCCTGGCCCGCGCCGACGCGCAGCGGATAGACGGTGGTGAACCAACCGACGGTGCGTGCGGTGTCGACATCGCCGATGATGGCGTCTTCGCGGCCGTGTCCCTCCAGGGCGATCAGTGCGCCGGTGGAGGCGTCCTGGTTGCGTTCGGACCGCCAGGTGGTGAGGGCGATCGTCAGTGCGGTGAGCAGGAATTCGTGCATGCCGAGGTCGGCGTCGAGGATGCGGCGGGTGGTGTCGGTCGGCGCGAAGGATGGGGTGATCCGATAGGAGGACCAGGTGTCGCGGGTCGGATCCGGGTGGCGCAGACCGAGTTCCGGGTCCGGGCCGGTCAGTTGTTCGGTCCAGAAGCCTTGTTGGGCTAGCACTTCCGGTGCCGTTCGGCGTTCTTGCAGCCGTTCGGCCCAGGCTCGGTAACCGGTGAATTCTGTTGCGATGGCGGGGATTCGGCCCTCGATGAGTTGCGACCACGCGTCGGCGAGATCGGCGAGGATGATGTGCCACGAGACGGGGTCCACCGCGAGGTGGTGGATCGAGAGCAGCAGGATGTCGGTGCCCTCGAAGCGGACTGCTTGAAGCATGGTGCCCGTCAGCGGATCGATGCGATCGATCGCCGTGCGCGAGTGCTCCTCGAGTGCGGCACCGAAGTCGTCGGGTACCGAGACCTCGTGGAGGATGTCGGCGGCGCGCACGCTGCCCGGCGCTCTGGTTTCGAGCCGCTGCCCGTCCGCGGTCGTCGACAGGTGGGCGCGCAGCATGTCGTGACCGTCCAGCAGCGCCTGCAATACCGATTCCAACTGCGCCCGGTCCATTTCGGCGGGCAGCGATACCAGGGTCGAGAGCGCGAGCCTGCGGAAGCCGCCGTGCTCGTACATCCACGACATGATCGGTGTCGGAAGCACTTCGCCGAATTCGGCCGGGGTGTTCTCCGAGTCCTGTTGTGCCACACGGGAATCGATTGCCGCAGCCAAGTCGCGGACGGTCGGGTTCGTCATGACCATGGCCGGGCTGACCGACAGTCCCGCGCGACGCACCGCGTTCACCAGCGAGATGGCCACGATGCTGTCCATGCCGAGTGCGATGAAGTCGTCATCGATGCCGGGCGCGGTCCCGCCCCATGCCTCGGCGAGAGCGCGGCACAGCGTCCGCTCGGTATCGGTATTCGGTGCGGTGCGACCGGCAGATCCGCGCAGCGCCTCCAGCCCGAGTGCGTTCAGCGCGCGGACATCGAGCTTGCCGTTGGGGGTGACCGGAAGCTCGGGCAGCGAGATGACCCGCGCCGGAACCATATACACGGGCAGACGCTCGGCCAGGCCGGCGCGCAGTGCGGTCGCGTCGGCCGCCTCGCTGACCGCGAAGGCGACGAGGCTCGGTCCGCTCGGCCGCTGCACCACCAGCACCGCGCCCGCACGCACCTGCGGCAATTGCAGCAAAGCCGTTTCGATATCGCCGATTTCGATCCGGTAGCCGCGAATCTTGACCTGATCGTCGGCGCGGCCCAGATAGGCGAGGTCGCCATTCGGCAACTGCCGCACCAGATCACCGGTGCGATACATGCGCGCACCGGGTCGGAACGGGTCCGCGACGAAGCGGTCGGCCGTGACGGCGGCCTTACCGATGTAGCCGCGCGCCACCTGGGCACCGGATAGGTACAGCTCACCGATGACCCCACGCGGTACCGGCCGCAGCATGGCATCGAGGACATAGGCGCACATGCGATCCACCGGTCCACCGATGGTCGGCTGCGCACTGCCGAGCTCGTCGCGACCGGTATTCACCGTCGCGACCAGCGCCTCGACCGTGGTTTCGGTGGGGCCGTAACAGTTGTAGACGGCGGTGCCGGGCAGGGCGCGCAGCCGCTCCCACATGGGCGCACCGATGGCCTCGCCGCCGAGGGCCAGCACGGTCAGCCGCTCGCCGTCCACCAGACCGGCCGCGGCGAGCTGAGTGAACATGGACGGCGAGGTGTCGATCATGTCGATCTCGTGCCGGACGATGCCCTCGACCAGGCCCTGCGCGTCGCGCATTTCGGTCTCGTCGAACAGGTGCACCGCGTGGCCGTCGAATAGTCCGATCATCGGCTGCCAGGACGCGTCGAAGCTCAGCGACCAGGCGTGCGCGATCCGCAGCGGGCGGCCGAGCCGGGCCACCGCCGGGCGGTAGACGCGCTCGCGGTGGTCGGCGAAATAGCTGGTGAGGGCGGCGTGGGTGCCGATGACGCCCTTGGGTTCACCGGTGGAGCCGGAGGTGAAGATGAGATAGGCGCAGGTCTGCGGATGGACCGGGCGGTAGGGCTCGATGGGCTGGCGCGCGATCCGCTCGGATGTGGCGGGATCGTCGAGTACCAGCAGCGGGCGCACGCTGTCGCCGAGCAGGTGTGCGCACTCCGACACTGTCAGGATGAGTTCGGGGTTCGCCTGACACAGGACGGATTCGATGCGTGCGGCCGGTGCCGAGATATCGACCGGCACATAGGTTCCGCCTGCTTCGAGCACCGCGAGAATCGCGATGATGGATCGAGCGGATCGCGGAAGCATCAGGGCGACAACGGTTTCCGGGCCCACACCGTGCGCGACGAGCGCACTCGCCAACTGCCCGGCGGCCGCTCGCAGCTCAGCGTAGGTGTAGCACTCGGGCTGTTGTCCACCATCAATTCCGGCGGCAGCTGGACGGTGGTGCTGCTGCGGCCCGCACCACGTGCTGAGTGCGATCGCGTCGGGGGTGCGGGCGACCTGGTTCAGGAAGAGTTCGTAAGCCGTGCCATTCGCGGTGGCTTCGGCGTCCTCGTCCGGACCGGCGATCCCGATGTTCTCCTCGGCCAGCAGCACATCCAACGCGTCGGGGCTCGATTCGCCATGGTCGGGCAACTGACGCAATACCGACAGGATCCGCTCGCCGATATCGGCGACCGGGAAGTGCGGCAGCGCCTCGGCAATCGCCTCGAGCATGACGACGAGCGTGCCGTCGTTCAGGTAGGACACCACCGAAAGCGGATAGTGCACCAGGCTTTCCATCGCGACCGGCAGAAAGCGAGTGCCGTCCGCGGTGACGATCGGATCGGTGGCCGCGCCGATGGGCGCGTTCTCGAAGACGAACAGCACGTCGAATAGCGCACCGTGGCCGGCCGCGCGCTGGATGGTCGACAGGCTCACGTATCCGGCATCGCGCATGGCCGCCGATTCCCGCTGCAGTTGCGCGCACTGCTCTGCGACGGTGTGGGTTCGGTCGATCAGGACGCGGGTGGGCACGGTGTTGATGAAGAGCCCGATCATCGTCTCGACACCGGGCAGTGCGTCCGGGCGGCCGGAGATGGTGGTGCCGAATACGACGTCGCGCCGATCGGTGAGCCTGCCCAGGACGACCGCCCATGCGTACTGCACAGCGGTATTGAGAGTCAGGCCGTTCGTCCTGGCCCACTGCACCAGCCGTGCGGTCTCGGTGGTATCCAGGCTGAATCGGCTGCGGCGCGGGATCGCCGCGCCGACTTCGGTCGCCGTACCGCCGGCCAGCATGAGCGGACCGCTCAGTGGCGCGAGATATTCGGTCCAGCTGCGAGTGATCGCGTCGGCGTCCTGCGCGGCGAGCCAGCCGATGTAGTCGCGGTAGGGGCGGGCGGGCGGCAACGAATCCGCCTGCCCCCCGGCCTCGTACACGGCGATCAGTTCGCGAAAGAACACCGCGACAGCCCAGCCGTCCATCAGGATGTGGTGGGCGGTCACGATCATCCGGCGGCGCTGCTCGGGCAAGGCGACGAGCGTGATGCGCAGGGCCGGACCACGTCCGAGGTCGAACCGCTGCTGCCGGTCGGCCGCCGCGATGGCATCGAATTCCTCTGGCCGCGCCGAGATTTCCGACCACGGCAGCTCGACCCAGGTCGGCACGATCTGCACCGGCTTGGGTAGATCCTTATCCCAGAACGAGGCGCGCAGATTGGCGTGCCGCTCCAGAATCGCCTCGGCGCTGCGCCGCAGTATCGGCACGTCGATCGGACCGCCGATATCGATGACGAACTGCATCGTGTACAGGTCGACGCCATCGGCGGCCAACCGTGCCAGTGAGAACAGCCCCTCCTGTAGCGGGCTGAGCGCGAGCACATCCTCGATTTCGGCCGGGACGCTTCGATCCACAGTCATCGCAACACCTTTCGGCCAACGGCCATCGCATCGCCGGTCGGGCGCGTCGCCCGGAAGAAGCCGCCCCTCATTGCGACTGCTTCCATGCCGCGCCCAATGCGGCCAGTGCGTCCGAGCTGAGGCCGGACACGCTCATCGCGGCATGCTGATGCCGGTCGGCTTCTGCTGGTTGTGCCGTATCGGGCTCGCTGTTCGCCTCGACTGCCGCACCGAATGTGTCGCCGATGGTCGTGGTCACGCCCGCGACCACCGCCTCGTCGACAGCGGCCGCGAGTTCGGCGATGGTGAGGTGTTCGAACACCAACTGCGGGGACAGCGGCAGTCCGATCTGGTTGGCGCGCGCCGACCATTGGATGGAGATCACGCTGTCGCCGCCGAGTGCGAAGAAGCCGTCGTCGGCGGTGACGTCCTCGATCTCGAGTAGCTCTTCGAGGATGGCGATCAGCTGTTGTTCGGTTTCGGTGTGCGTGGCGGAAGACGTGGTGCCCGTGGCGATTTCACCTGCGGCCGATGCACTGGCGGCGAAGGTGAGTCGTCCCGTGATATCCCAACGCGCTCGCTGCTCGGTGCGGAACAACCGGGCTCCCGGCAGGTAGGGATCGTCGATGAAGGCGTCGGCCGCCTCCTCGGCATAGCCGTCGGCAAGTCCGGCGCCACCCACATAGACATCGCCGTAAACGCCGGGCGCAACCGGCCGCAACGCTGCATCGAGCACCAACACGCGAGCACCCGGAATCGGACGCGCGCGACCGCTTCCGTCGAGCACACCACGTGCCACCGCGCCCGCGTATTCCGGGATCCGATAGTCGAAGTTGGCGACAGAACCCGCGGCGAGTGCAGGCAGCAGATCGGGAAGTGCTGCGGGCCAACCGGTTCCGATGACCTCCCAGCTGCGCACCGACGGCAGCATGGAGACTCCGGTGTGCACGAACCGCGCGAGCGTTGTGGGCTCGGCGACCACATGGGTGACCGCATGCGCCCCGATCAACTCGACCAGCGCGACCGGATCTTCGCGCTGCTGTTCGGTGGCAAGGATGAGCGTCGCGCCGTCGGCCAGCGCGGCAAGCAGCTCGACCTCGATCTCGGATCCCGACCAGGGCGCGGCGACGAGTCGCACATCCGCCGAACCCGTGGCCCGGTCGCGGGATTCGGCGCGGCGATCGGCGGCCACCGCGCGTCGATCGGCAACGGCGGCCGCGATGGCATCTCGGCCGAACACCACGGTTGGCGTGTCGGTATGCGAAAGCTCAATGGTCCCACTGGCATTCGCGACTGCGTCCAATACGGCGAGACGATGCACCAGCCCAGCCACCGACGCGCCACCGTGCACACTCTGCAAAGCATCCCGGTCGAGGTGTTGAACGACCGCAGAGACCGCTGAGCTCGAGGACCGCCCGTGCTCCAGCTGTTCGAACAGCGCACCATAGGTGAGTGTTTCCGCACCGCAGCGCACCGCCATCCGGTCGACCGGAATGCCGCGTCCGCGCCGGATGAGCTCGGCGATCCCGGGCATCCAGGAAAGCTCTACGCCCGTGGCCCATTCGCCGAGGACCCGCTGCCGCTCGGCGGCGGGCATGATGTCGAGCTCACCGATCGTGCTGTCGGGCGCGTCGGCGAAAGCGGTGAGGACGCGAAGCATGCGCTGCGCGAACAACTCTCCGGTCGCGGGCTCGTAGAGATCGGTATTGACGATCACGCTGGCCTCGAAGCCGCCGTCGGATCCCGCGAAGAAATTGATGCTCAGGTCGAGCAGGGAGATGTCGTAGTCCAATGGCAGCACCGTGAGTGCGGTCCGCGCGTCGAGTCCCTGGTCCGCGTCGTCCCAGTTCTCCTCGCGGAAGTGCATCATGGCCTGGAACAGCGGATTCCTCGCCCGCGAGCGTGCCGGGTTCAGCGCGTCCACCAGGCGTTCGATGGGGATGTCCTGGTTGCTATAGGCACCGAGCGCGACGTCGCGAGAGCGTGCCAGCACGGTCCGCAGCGTCGGATCGCCGGACAGGTCATTGCGCAGCACCACCATATTGGCCAGCAGGCCGACCAGCTCCGCGGCCGCCGGGTCGACGCGACCCGCGATCGGCGTACCGAGCGGAATATCGACGCCCGCGCCGAGTTTGTGCAGCAATGTCGCGACCGCGGCCTGATAGAGCATGAACTCGCTGGCCCCGTTCGCCTCGGCGACGGCCTTCAGCTTGCCGCGCAACGTGGCGGGCACCGCGAACGGCACCACATGCCCGTCCTTGCCGAGCACGGCGGGTCGCGGCCGGTCCGGGGCGACATTGATCTCTTCCGGCAGACCGGCGAGTGCGCCACGCCAGTAATCCACCTGCGCACCGAGCGAATCGACCACCTCGCGCTGCCACAGCGCGTAATCCGCGTACTGCACGGCCAACGGGGTCCAGTCCGGCGCGGCACCGGCCGTGCGCGCCCGGTAGGCGAGGGCCAGATCCTCCAGAATCGTCCGGAACGACCAGTGATCGGCCACTAGATGGTGAACCAACAGCGACAGGACATGGGTCTTGCTGTCCAATACGAAGATCCGCGGTCGAATCAGTGGCTCGGCATCCACCGCGAAGCAGTGCCGACCCGCCTGCGCCAGCTCGGCGCGCAACTGTTCCGGATCACTCAGCTCCATCACCGGCACATCGATCGGCCCGGCGGGCAGCACCGACTGATACGGCACACCACCGCTTTCGGGGAACACCGTGCGCAGCACCTCATGGCGTTCCACCACATCGGCGAGCGCGGCGGTCAACGCGCCCAAGTCCAGCGGTCCGTCCACCCGCACGGCGAACGGGATATTGCCGATCGCGCTCGGCCCCTCCAGCTTCCGCTGGAACCACAGCGCGAGCTGGGAGTACGACAGTGGAATGCGCTCGGGCCGTTCGCGTTTCCGCAGTGCGGGCACGGCGGCCGTGGCGCTTGCCGGCGTGGACTCGATGAGCGCGGCGAGTCCGGCGACCGTCGGGGCGTCGAACGGAGCCCGCACATCGATCTCGACGCCGAACTCGCTGCGGATCTGCACGACCAGCCGGGTGGCCAGCAGCGAATGTCCGCCGAGTTCGAAGAAGGAGTCGTCCGCGCCGATCTGCTCGCGGCCGAAGATCCGCCCGAACAGACCCGCGACCCGAATTTCGGTGGCCGTACTCGGCTGTCCGTAGCGGTGGGTCGTGGCACGTTCGGGATCGGGCAGCGCGCGCCGGTCCAGTTTGCCGTGCACGGTCAGCGGGATCTCATCGATCACGGCGAAGGCGCTGGGCACCATGTACTCCGGCAGCGTCGCCGCGGCATGCCGGCGCACCTCGTCGATATCGAGCGCCGACTCCGAAAGGCCGTTGGCCGCAACCACATACGCGGCCAGCATCGCACCGATCGCCGCATCCGCGACCGCGATGACGACGCAGTGCCCGACGCCGGGATGGGACGCGATGGCCGCCTCGACCTCGCCGAGTTCGATCCGGAACCCGCGCACCTTGACCTGCTCGTCGGCCCGGCCGACGAACTCGATCTCACCGTTGGCATTGCGCCGCGCGAGATCACCGGTCCGATACAACCGCGCACCGGGCGAGAACGGATCGGCGACGAACCGCTCCGCGGTGAGTCCGCGCCGATTCGAGTAGCCGCGCGCCAATTGCGCTCCACCCAGGTAGATCTCACCGACCACACCCGAGGGCACCAGCTGGAGCGCCTCGTCGAGCAGATACACCGTGACGTTCTGGTTGGGCACACCGATCGGCACGATCCGGGTGCCTTGCGGGCCTTCGACATTCATATGCGTCGCGCACACCACCGCCTCGGTCGGACCGTAGTGATTGCGCAGTTCCGCATCGAAGACACCGGCGAACCTATCGGCCACCTCACCGGGCAGCGCCTCACCGCCCACCGGAACATGCCGCAGCGCACGCCATTCGCTCACCTCCGGCAGCAGCAGGAAGGTGCTCAACATCGACGGCACCATATGCAGCACGGTCACCCCGCAGCGGGTGATCAGCCCGGCGACGTACGGAATATCGCGGAACGCATCTGGTTTCGGGATGACCAGGCGTGCGCCGAGGGTGAGCGTCACGAAGATGTCGAGCAGCGAGGCGTCGAAGCTCACCGAAGACGACTGCAATAGCCGGTCTTCGGCGGTCATGCTCCATTCCGCGACAAAGCCCGCGAGATGTTCGGCAATGGCGGCATGGGACACCGGGACGCCCTTGGGCTTTCCCGTGGACCCGGAGGTGTAGATGACGTAGGCGAGATGGCCGGGCAGCAATGCCCGCAGCCGATCCGCGTCGACGGGATCGGTGTCGGGGAGTTCGAGCGCCGCGGTCTCGGCGGCGTCCAACTCGACCCGGCCGAGTACCAGTCGGGGTGCGGCGTCTTCGACGAGGTAGTCGATGCGGTCGTCGGGGTAGGCGGGATCGATGGGCAGGTAGGCCGCACCGGATTTGAGCACGGCCAGCACCGCGACCACGAACTCCACCGAGTTCGACAGCCGCAACCCGACAATGTCTTCGGTACCGAGTCCCTGCCGGATCAGCCAGTGCGCCACGCGATTCGCACGACGATTCAGCTCGGCATAGGTGAGTTCGGTATCGCCGGATTCGGCCGGGGCGACGATGGCGAGCGCGTCCGGCGTTGCCGCGACCTGGTTTTCGAACTGCGCGACCATGGTGGTCGGCTCGGCCTCGACGATCGGACCGTGCGACAGTGCCAGGATCGCGTCACGATCGGCCGCGCCGAGCATATCGATATCACCGAGCCTGCGATCCGGATCGGCGAGCGCGCTGTCCAGCAGCTGCACGTAGTGGCCGAGCAGCTGCTCCACCAGAGCGCGGTCCAGATCGGCGAGCCGGTACTCGGCCTCCAGATAAGCGCCCTCGGCTTCCATGACGACGGTGAGGCCCAGCGGTACCTGCGCGACCGAGCTGCCGAGATCCAGCAACGTCGCCTCGACGCCATCGAGATCGAAGCCCTGCGCGCTCTTGCGCACGCCGAAGCCGAGCCGGACCAGCTGCTCCAATCCGTCCCGACCGCCGATGCGATCCGGATTCGCCTCGCGCACAACGCGATCGATGCCGAGCGTCTGATGCGCGAAGGCCCCGACACAGATATCGCGAACGGATTCGGTGAACTGAGCGAAGGTGTCGTCCGCGCCGATCGTGGCACGCAACAGCAGCGTATTTCCGAAGTATCCGATCAACGATTCGGCGGCCGCATCGCGGCGCACGGTCACCGGAACCGATACCAGGAAATCCGTTGCCGCGGTGTAGCGATGGATCACCGCGTCGTAGGCGGCCAGCCACACCATGAACGGGGTCGCGCCGTGCGCGCGGGCGAAGGCTTCCACACGACCGACGAGTTCCGACGGCAGCGGCACCGTACAGCGGTCGGACTGCTTGGCCGCGACGGTGCCGACGGTGGCCGGACCGGGGAGTTCCAGGGATTCCGGGAGCGGCCGAAGGGTGGTGCGCCAGTAGTCGATATCGGCTTTGTCGTCGTCGGCGGTGATATCGCCGACGACCGCGACATCGACGAATTGCGGACGATCGGTCTGCGCCGATCCGGTGCGATAGGCGTCATTGAGTTCGCCGAAGAAGACGGCCCACGAGTCGTCGTCCCAGCTGATGTGGTGCACAACCAGCAGCAGGGCGAATTCATCTGCGCCGGTGCGCACCAGGCTGATGCGCAGTGGCGACTCGGCCGCGAGATCGAATGGGCGACCGAATTCCCGGCGCGCGAGCACCTCCAGCCTGCGTGCCCGTCCGGATTCCGGCAGGTCGGTCAGATCGTGTGACTGCCAGGAGAATTCGAGCTCGGCGCGCACGATCTGGTAGGGCTCGCCGTTCTCATCGAGCCCGTAGGTGGTGCGCAGGATGTCGTGCTGGTCGACGACGGCGGCGATCGCGTCGCGTAGCCGCGTCTCGTCGAGCGCGCCGGTCAGGCGGTAGGCCACACAGATATTGAGAGCCGTGTCCTCCGGATCACGGGTCTGCAGGAACCACATGCGCCGTTGCCCGGCCGAAAGCGGTTGACGCTCTCCCGGTTTCGATCTTCGGATCGGTGCGACCTCGGGTGCCGGTGCGGTCAGGCCACTTTCGGCCAAACGCTGACGAAGCAGCGCCTTTCGGCGGTCCAGCACGCTCATGAGCTCGTTGTTCGACATCGCCAATCCCTCGCCTAGACGTTGCTGTCGGCCATCAGGCGCACGACGTCGTCCAACGACGCGCCGCCCAGAATGGCCGCCACCGGAAGATCGCGGTTCAATTCGGCCCGCACCCGCTTGCGGAAGTCCAACGCCTGCAGGGAATCCAGGCCCAGCGCCACCAGCGGCACCGAACCGTCGATGGTGTCGAGCCCGTCGGCGCCCATCACCTTGCCCAGCTCCACCCGCACCTGCTCGGACAGCGAACCGGCGGACGGCTCCGGCACGGCAGCCACGACCGGTGCGACGGCAACGGGCGCGACCGGCGGTGACGCCGAGTCCACCCGCGCAAGCACATCGGTGAGCAGCGGACCCCAGCCGACCGCGGCGATCATGTCGTTCAACTGCGACCAATCGGCGGCCATCACAATGCGATTGCCGGGCCGTCCGACCTCGGCGTGCTCGGTGAAACCAACCGCGAGCGCGTCGCGCGGGTCCATGGACTGGCCACCCGCGGCGGCAATCCGGTCCACGCCGACCGCGTGCAGCGGCCCCTCGAGGTCCCAGATGCCCCATTGCATCGCAACGGCATTCATGCCCGCCGCACGCAGGCGGGTGGCCAGCACATCGAGCATGCGGTTGACGGTGGCGTAGAGAATCTGGCCGCGACCGCCGAAGGTGGCCGCCGCAGAGGAGCAGATGACGATCCGAACGTCGGCGGCCAGCGGCAACAGCCGCAGCAGGTGGTCGGTGCCGGTGATCTTCGATGCGGCCATCTCGAACAGCTTCTCGGGGGTCACCTCGGCGAGTTCCGCGCGCACATAGTTCACCGCGGCGTGCACCAGCATGGTCGCCGGTGTGTCCACCAGCGCGGCGGCGAGGTCACGCACGCTCGATTCGTCACTGATATCGCATGCGACGACCACGACCTCGGCGGCGCCGACCTGCCGAATGACCCGCAGTCGTCCTGCGACGGCATCGTTTTCGCCGGACCGGCTGAGCAGCGTGATCCGCCGCGCGCCACGACCGGCGAAATGCTCCGCGAACTTCAGTCCCAGCGTGCCGGTGCCGCCGACGATCACCACGTGCTCGAGCTCCGCGTCATCCGGGGCCCCCGCGGACGGCGCGGTCTCGACCTCGAGCCGCTTGGCGTACAGCCCGCCCGCGCGCAGTGCGAGCTGCGGTTCGCCCTTGGCATGCAGTGCGCGCACGATCTTGGCGGCCTGCGTCGCGTCCGCATCGGCGACACCCAGGTCCAGATGCCGGAAGGCGGTGCCGATATTTTCCAGACCGATGCACCGGAATCCGGCGGAGACCGCGCCGTGGAACAGATGCGGCGCCGGATCGTCGGCGACCGCGGATTCGCCGCCGACGGTCACCAGCCAGCAGTCGGTGATCGTGGCGTCGAGCGCGGGCAGCCAGCGCGCGTCATAGAACCGCGCCAGCTCCTCGACCGCGCCGGGCCCGTCCAGGTCCGGCAACCGCGGCAGCAGCACCACGACCGAGTCGTAATCTGCGGTGTCGGCGGGCCGGTCGGGATCGTAAACGGTCGCATCGCCGCCGTGGTTGTGGGCCGCGGTGCACAGTGCCGCGGCGAGTTCGGCGCACTGCCCGGTGTGATCGACGACGAGCATCGTGCGCGGCGACACCAGCGAGCGACGCTCGAGCCGCACCCAGCGCTCCGCCAGCCGGGTCGCGGAATGACCGGGGCCGACGGGTTCGGGTGTCGTCGTCGTCCGATATGCGGCCCACAGCCGCTGCGGATTCAGCACCGTGTTGGGGAAGTCGCGTAGCGGCAAACGCGCTGTGTCCAAGGAGGATTCGACCCGCAGTGCGTCCCAGCGATAGTTCAGGTCGTGCACCGCGACGGTCGCCAGATTGCGCGTGAACTCCCCCAGCCCCGTCGCGCTGCGCAGTGAGGTGCCGATTACCCGGAACTCGCGCTGCGGCGAGGCCGGATCCCGCGGCACCGCGCTGAGGTTTTCCTGAATGGCCAACTGCAGCATGGGATGTTCCGACATTTCGACGAAGGTGTCGACGTCGGCGGTGGCCGCCGTGATCGCTCGATCGAACCGTACGCGGTTGCGCAGGTTCCAGTACCAGTACTGGTCGTGCCGCAGGTCCGGCGTAATGGCGGTACCGAGTGTCGCTCCGTAGCACGGGATTTCGGTCGCGCTGAAGTGCGAACCGCTCATGTCGTCGCCGAGCACCGTCTCCAGGTTCGTCCGGTACTCGCTGACCACCGAGGTATGCGCCGGATACGCGACGCGGATCTCCTTGGCGAACTGACCGCGCGCCGTCGCGGTCGCCACCATATCGACGATGGTCTCGCGGTCACCCGAAATGGCCAGGATGTGCGCCGAATTGACCACCGACAACTCGGCCCAGCCGGAATGCCTGGCCAGCAGCGCCTCACACTGATCGCGGTCCATGCCGAGCACCGCCATCGAATAGCCACGCGGTGACATCTGATCGACGAGCAGCGCCCGATGCGTCACCGCGAGAACCGAATCGCGCAGTGTCATGACCCGCGAGACCGCGCCGGCCGCCAACTCGCCCTGGCTGTGTCCGATCGTCGCGGCGGGCTCGACACCCGCCGCGCGCCACATCGCGGCCAGCGCGTACATCTGGAACAGCAACGCGGGCTGCACCACTCGCACGGCGTCCGCGAACTGCCCCTCGTTGCCGAGGAGGTAGTGCAGGGGTTCGCGGTGGCCGAACCGGTCGGCGAAGATCGCGGCGCATTCGTCGACCGCGGCGCGGAACGCGGGCGAGATGTCGTAGTAGAGCCTGCCCATCCCGGGGCGCTGACTGCCCTGGCCGGGGAAGACGAAGCCGATGCGTCGAGCCGTGGCCACCGCGTCGGTGCAGACGACCGCCGGATGTTCGGCGTCGGCGATGATCGAGCGCAGCGCGCCGCGTAGTTCGTCACCCGTTGCGACCATGGCCAGCGCTCGGCGACGCCGCGCGGTCCTGGTGCGAAACAGCATGTCCGCCACGCGATCCGGGCCGACGCCGGGATGCCGTTCCAGATACGCGAGGATCGCCGCAGCCTCACCGCGCAGTCCATCGGCCGTATCGGAGGACAGCAGGACCGGGACGGTTCCGTCCGGCAGTCGGTAATCAGGCATCGATATCCTCCAGCACGGGCATGGCCAAGATCGCGTGCGCATTGGTGCCCGCGACGCCGAACGAGGAGACGGCGCCATAGCGGATGCCGTCGATCGGGTCCCAGGGTTCGAGTTTCGTGGCCAACCGCAGGCTGGTGGCGTCCCAATCCACCTCGGTGGTCGGATTGTCCGCGTAGCGGCTCGGGGCGATCCGACCGTTCGCACCGCTCAGCAGCACCTTGATCAAGCCGAGCATCCCCGAGGCCGCCTGTGCGTGCCC
This sequence comes from Nocardia nepalensis, assembly GCF_048910785.1. NCBI lineage: Bacteria > Bacillati > Actinomycetota > Actinomycetes > Mycobacteriales > Nocardiaceae > Nocardia > Nocardia nepalensis. Next base: position 488,773 of record NZ_JBKBET010000040.1, read on the forward strand.
CATATTCGATTTCACCGAGCCGAGTCGTGGGCTCGCGGCGCGATCGGTGCCGCCGTATACCTCGGCCAAGGCAGTCAGTTCGAGTGGGTCGCCCACCGGAGTGCCGGTTCCGTGGCCCTCGATCAGACCGACGTCATCCGGTCGAATTCCGGCCGCGGCCAACGTCTTCTCGATCAGGCGCCGCTGCGCCGATGCGCTGGGCACCGCGATGGGTGCGCCCTTGCCGTTGTGATTGATCCGGGTCGCCAGCACGCGGCCGTAGATCCGGTGGCCGAGTTCGCGTGCGCGCGATTCGTGTTCGACGACCACCACACCGGCGCCCTCACCCCACACCGTGCCGGTCGCATCGGCGGCATAGCAGCGGCAGTGGCCGTCCAGGGCCAGCGCATTGTTCTTGGAGAACTCGAAAAACCCTGCGGGCGAGCCCATTACGCACACCCCACCGGCCAACGCCCAATCGCACTCACCGGCCCGCACGGCATTGGCGGCCAGGTGCACCGCGGTCAGCGACGAGGCGCACGCGGTGTCGACGGTCAGCGATGGCCCGATCAGGCCGAGGCCGTGCGAGATCCGGCCCGCCACCGCGCCGAGGGCCGACCCGGTCACCCGGTATCCGCTGTATTCGGTGACCGCGCCGCCCCGCGGACCGTATTCGTTGATCGATGCGCCCATGAAGCATCCGACCTCGGCGCCGTCCAGCGCGCCCGGATTGATGCCCGCGTTCTCCAGCGCCCGCCAGGCCACCCGCAGCGCGACCCGCTGCTGCGGATCCATGGACACCGCCTCGCGCGGGGTGATGCCGAAGAACATCGGATCGAATTCCGTTGCCTCCGTGAGGAAGCCACCGGCGTCGGCGACCCGGCTCCAGCCTTCGGTCCGATGCAGCGAAAGCAGCTCATCGATCGGCCATTCCCGATCGCGCGGGAACGGCCCGATGAGTTCGCGCGATTCGGCCAGCGCGGACCAGAATTCCGGCAGCGTGTCGATGCCGCCCGGCGCCTCGACGGCCATGCCGGAGATGACGATCGGATCCATATCCGGGCTCATCCGACCCGATCCAGTTCCGGTGCGAGCAATTCCGCGATACCGGCGGCATTGTCGTTCAGGTAGAAGTGACCGCCGTCGAAGACGGTGACATCGATCTCCTGCGCACTGTGGTCGGACCAGCCATACAGCTCACGCGGGGTGATGAAGTGATCCTCGGCGCCGCCGAGCACGTGAATCTTCGCCCGCACCTGGACATCCACCGGACAGGTGTAGGCATCGAAGGCCCGGTAGTCGGCCTTCACCACCGGCAGCGCCATCCGCATGACCTCGCGACTGCCGAGCACATCGGCGCCGGTGCCATCCAGCGCGCCGAGGTGGTCGAGGATCTGCTCGTCCTCGGTCGGATGCGGCGGCAGATCGACGGCCCGTCCCGGCGAGACCGCGGCGGACGGGGCGAGCAGCCGCACCTCGAGTCCGGCCGCCTCGGCATTGCGAACGAACTCGAATGCCACCATCGCGCCCATGCTGTGGCCGAAGACGGTGAGCGGCAGACCGCGATTGTGTTCCGAGGCACGGAATTCCGCGAACGCCCCGGCGGCGAGTTCGGGCAAAGTCGCCATTGCCGCCTCGCGGGCGCGGTCCTGACGACCCGGGTACTGGAAGATCAGCACATCGAATTGCTCGCTGAGCACCTTCGAGAAGGCCCGATAGGTGGAGGCGCCGCTCCCCGCGTGCGGGCAGATCAACAACGGTGGGCAATCGACGGAACGGGGCCGGTGGAATTGCCGGATCCATCCGAGATTTGCTGGCATTTCTTGACTCCTGCGCTTCCGCCGGGCGCTGTCCGGCGCGATGGTCGCGCCGGGCCGCGTCATGGATCGACGGCGTACAACACCCCCCGCTCGCTGCACTGATCTGATTTCTGAACGGTCGCCCGATATTAGCGTAGGCTACCCTAACACGTCCACCGGCTCGGTCGGGCTCCCCCATGTGACCTCACTGATCGGTGAGATAGCCACCGCGCCTGAAGAATTCGGCGGCCGCCCGCTCGACGCCGTCCGCGGTACGGATCCGCGTGATCACCAGCCCGCGATTGCGCCCCCGACGCGCCTCCGGACCACACACCACCGCGCCACCACCCTCCTGCACGATCACCCGGCCGGGCGTGCCGCCGTAGCGCGCCTCCGAGACCACCGCCTCGAGCACTTCGACCCGCTCGCCTCGGTAATAGGTGAACGCGCGCGGATACGGCTCGGACAGCGCGCGCACGAAACGCTCGAGATCCAGCGCGGACCAGGTCCAGTCGATCCGACTGTCCCGCTCGGAGCGCTTGTGGAAGTAGGTCCGCTCGGATTTGCGTTGCGGTTTCCATTGCGCGGTACCGGATTCGAGGGCGTCCAGCGCCTCCCGCAGTGCGTCGGGGATGAGTTCCATGCCGCGCAGCACCAGTTCGGTGCCGGTGTCGGTGGGGCCGATGGGCAGTGTGCGCTGCACCAGGATGTCGCCGGTGTCCAGCCCCTCGTCCATGCGGTGCACGGTCAGACCGGTCTCGGACTCGCCGCTGATCAGCGCCCACAGCACCGGCGAGAATCCGGTGAACTTGGGCAGCAGCGAATCGTGCAGATTCAAGGTGCCGTGCGGGGGCAGGTTGTAGAGCTCCGCGGGCATCCAGGTGTACCAGCTGTTGACCACGATGACGTCCGGCTCGGCCCGCTTCACCAGGTCGATGGTCTCGGCGTCGGCGCGTTCGGTCAGATGGACCGCAATGCCGTGCTCGCGAGCCAGTTCCTCGACCGAATCCGACCAGATCCCCTTGTAGGAGTCCGCGCTGGCCGGATGTGTGACCGCGAGCACGACCTCGTGCTCCGAGTCGATCAGGGCCTGCAGGGTTCTGCGGCCCCAGGTCTGGAAGCCGAACGAGACGATGCGCATGAAAACCTCACCTAGCTGAATTAAGGGATATGGGGCCGCTCAGCCCAGTCGAGCGGCCGCAGCCCGCCGCGCACCGACGACCTGCCGCGCCGCAGCGGTACGCAATACCCGGTCCGAAAGTTCGCCCAGGCAGCTGAGATTCGGAAACCCGGGTCCCTGCGCGATGGCCGCCATATTCGGCAGATACAGCTTCGTGTCCAGTCCGGAGACCGCCAGGTCGTAGCCGATCGATGCCTCCAGCCTGGCCTGGGTCAGCGGTCCGCCGACGGCGAGTTCGAGCAGGTCGGCGGCGTTGGAATCGAAGAGTTCCAGGAACCACAGCGGCTGTCCGCCGGTGGCGTCGACCACCAGGTCGAAGGCGTGCACCTGATCCGGGCGGCGCTCGTTGCGCAGCGTCACCGCCACGCCGTCGCCCTGTTCGGCGACCCGGACGACTCGGCCCTGCAGGTGATGCACGCGGCTATCGCCGATGACGCTCTCCTGCACGCGAACCGAGAAGACGCCGCGGTCGGTGCGGCGGATGACATCGCGGCGCTCGTCCATGCTCAGCGCATTCCACTTGGTCGGATCGCTGAAAAGCGCGTTCTCGAAATAGCTTTCGCCGCGGGTGTAGATGGTGGCCTTGGGCGTGATCACCGAGATGGTCAGCATGTCGTGGCGGACCAGCTCGTCCAGGGCCGAGCCCGCCGTCTCGCCGCCGCCGATCACCGCGACCCGCGAGGAGACCGGCAGCGCGCGTTTGCCCGCCAGATCCCAGAATTCGGCGATGCTGAGCACCCGGGGATGTTCGGCCAGCGCCCGGCGGCTGTGGCCCGGACCGGTGATCATCAGTGCGTCCGTGTCGATTTGGCTGGTGACTCCGTCGGCGCCGGTCACCGAAACGAGCCAGCCGTCGGCCGCCGCGGCGACCGAATCCACTGTCCCGAGCACCAATTCGAGATCGATCGCGCGAGCCACCCACTGCAGATATTTCGCCCAGACGTGGTGGTGCGGACTGGGGCGGCCGCGGTCGATCCACTCGGCGTAGGTGCCGTGCTGGACCAGGAACGAGGTCCAGCTGTAGGCCATCATCGCCTCGTCGATCGCGCGGTTGTGCCCGCGCGCCCAGGTCGAGTGGTACGGGAAGCCGATGTCCTTCTCCGGACTGGTGCCCAGCCGGTGCTGCCCGTCGGTCCAGCCGCCGCTCGGTAGCCAATTGCCGCCGACCGCATGCGCCTCGACGACGATCACGCGCGGGGCCGCCAGCCCCAATTTCCGCAGGACATGCGCCTTTGCCGCCACCGCAAGGGCTTTCGGCCCGGCTCCGAGCACCAACAGTGTGTCCACGGTTCTCCTGCGTTCGATCTCGGTAACCAGGGTCACCTAACTTTCCGTTATCAGCTTTGCATAGGCTTACCTTATATTGCACTGTAGTGCCAGTCCCCGACCCGGGCGCACTCCAGCACACGAACGATTGGATGAAGGATGCTCAGCACCAGAAATAGGCCGGTGACGCGCCTGGCCACCGCGGCGTTCGCGGTTACCGCAGCCGCCATGATCGGCGCCTTCGGTACCGTCGCCGCGGTCACCCCGGCCACCGCGGCGCCGATCGGCGCGCCGATGCGGACCGCCACCCCCGGCGTCGGCGAGCTGAAGGCCAAGCTGCAACTGGTGCTGAACACCGGCGCCTCGCGCTCGGTCCGCGCCGCCGAACTCGAAGCGGGCGAGGCCGGACTCGGCCTGGTCGATCAGGTCGGCACCGTCATGGCCGCCGCCCCGTCCAGCTTCCGCTGGGACATCCTCGGCCCGGTCAACGTATCCGGCGATCTGCTCACCGCCCAGCTCACCACGTCCATCGACGGCTGGGACCCCTGGTACTTCGACCTGTCCTGGAAGCAGATCGACGGCATCTGGAAGCTGACCCGCGAGGCCGAATGCACCATCGCGGGCGTCGCCATGGTTCCCTGCAACGTGTAGTCGCCACCGGCGAGTCGGCCCCGAGACAGTCGAATGCCTCGGGGCCACACGCCTATTGCGGGTTGAAATCCCGAATCTCCCTGTGCGTAGCCATATCCGTTGGCCCGCAGGTCCCAGGCGACATCGAAGTATGTTTAGGCTAACCTTAGTCACATGGGAAGAGGCTTCGAAGGGTTGATGCTGAAGGCGTGGCGCGCCGAGGATTACCGGCTCACGGTGACCTCGACCGAGTACATCAGCGACAAGTACATGCGGCTCGGGTTCACGGCGGGTGGACTGCTCGCCGATCATCCGGTGCATCCCACGCAGTGGGTGCGCCTGTGGATTCCGAACGGTGAGCGCGAGCATCAGCGTGGATACACGCTGGTCGATCCGGATCCGGCCGCGGATAAGTTCTCGATCGAATTCGCGGTCCACCACGGTCCCGCATCGATGTGGGCGCAGCGGGCGGCCGTCGGCGACCAGATCGACGTCTCGGTGCTCGGCTCGGATTTCCAACTGCCCGATCCGCTGCCCAGCGAGTTCGTCATCTTCGGGGACACCGCTTCGCTCCCGGCCATCAACTCCCTGCTCGACGCCATCGGCGACGTTCCGGCCCGAGTCTGGCTGGAATGGCAGTACGAATCCGACACCGGACTGCCGGTCCGCAATAAGCCACACCACCAGGTGAATTGGGTCCAGCGGATCGACAATGGTCGGCTGCTGCGCGAGCAGGCGCACGAAATGCGGTGCCCGAAAGACGCTTACGCCTGGGTCGCCTGCGACGGCCACACCACCCGTTCGATCGTCAAGTCACTCAAGACCACCCACGGCCTCCCGAAAACCTCGATCAAGTCCCGCGCGTACTGGAAGTAGCCGGATCATCCTTCGGGATGACCCGGTCGCTACCTTCTGTCGACGTGTCCGCACCATCCGATGCGCGATGCTCGAATTCGAGTCGCCACCGGACCGCCATGGGTCCGGTGACACGGAAGCGAGCGGGCATTGTCGATCATCGATGGAGTAGTGTCCGCCGCCGCCATCCTTTTCGCGATGGCCGCGGCGGTATTTCCCAGGCGCGTCTACTACGCGATGCCGGTTGTCTTGCCACTGCTGGTCATCGGCTGCCTGATCCAACTCCTCTTGGAGAGCTTCTACTGGCAGATGGTGCCGAGCTATCTGGCCATCGTCGCCGCGACGGTTCTTGTCTTCAGCCGATCGCGTCGGACCGCACCGGCACCGCGCGAACACGCGCCCACCGAGCAGCCGCCGAACAAGCGCCGGATCCTCGCCTTCATCGCACCCGCGGCCGTCGGTCTGCTCGCCGTGATCGCCATCGTGCCGTGGAGCATTCTCCCTGTCCCCACCCTGCCCGAGCCCTCCGGCCGATACCGCGTGGGCTCGCAGATCTTTCGCTGGATCGATCAGCAAAGGCCAGAGACGGCAACCGATTCCACCACAGATCGCCGCAATGTCGTTGTGCAGGCGTGGTATCCGACGGAGGTCGCATCCGGCCGACAGTATGTCTACCTCGCCGGACTCGATCGACTGCCCGGTCGGGTAGCTCGGATTCCCGGTTTCGTCATGAGCAACTACGCGAGCATCGACACCCACGCGTACGCCGATGTGCCGATCAGCGCGGAACGCGCGCGCTGGCCGGTGGTGCTCTTCTCGCCCGGATACGGCGCGCCCCGGGCGTTCTACACCGGTCTCGTCAGCGATCTGGCCAGCCGCGGCTTCGTCGTGCTCGCCATCGATCATCCCTATGAGGCGGCGGTCACCGAACTCGCGGATGGCACAATCGCGACGCAGGTCGAGAACTTCCCGGACAACGATGCGGACGGCGAGCGGTACATGATCGACCAACTCGAAGTGCGCAGGGGTGACCTGAGTTTCGTGATCGATCAACTGGACCGCCCCGAGGCCGTCGGCAGCCTCGCGGACCGCTTGGATACCGATCACATCGCGGCGATCGGACATTCGTTCGGCGGCGCGAGTGCCATAGCCGCGGCGGCCGACGATCCCCGGATCAAGGCCGCTGCCAATATCGACGGCACCCTCTACGGCGATATACCCGGCCGCGCGCTGCAACGGCCCTTCCTGCTGCTGGAGAGCGATCATGCGGAGACCGGTCATTCCGGCCGATACCTGGACCGAAACCGCGATCTCATCCAACACCTGCGGGCAGTCGGATTCCGCTATGAGATCGCCGAGGCCAATCACTTCGGTTTCACCGACGTGCCGCTATTCCTAGCCGCGCCCGCCCGATTCGCCCTAGCGCAGTTCATCGGCGGCGAACGCGGACCGGTTGATACCCAGCACACGGCCAACGACATCCTCGCGGAATTCCTGCGGGAACCGCTCGGCGGACCGCGCGGGGACGTTCCGGCCGCCGCGGCACGCCACGCGAATGTCCGCGGCGGGCCGGTCGGAATCACTTAGGCGGGAGCCGGTTCCAGCCACCACCCCGTCGCGCGCGGGCGCTCATCTTCGCTAGCGGTCGTTCCAGCCCAGATCGCGATCGATCACTTCGAACAGCTTCTCGTTCCACGGGCGATAGAACTCGCGCAGCCGGGCCACCGATGCGTCGTCGGGGTCCGGGAATTCGAGCGGATTGCGGTTCAACACGTGGTGGCGGACCGGCTCGATGGCGGGCAGCCCGAGGAATTCGTGGATGCCGCGCACCGTCTTCGAGATATCGGCGAAGAAGTCCTCGGCGGTGATGATGTAGACGTTGTCCTTGCCGAACGCGTCGAGCCAGCGGGATACCGCATTGACGTAGACACCGGTGCCGAGGACCGGCATGGAGGGCAGCGTGGTCGGCGGCGGCGGGGCCGGAAACATGTCCAGCGCGTATCCGATGTAGTCGGCGTAGGTCTTGCCGTACGGCATGGCGCGCAGGCCGTCCTTGCTGCTCAGGAACAGATCCCATTTGTAATGCGAGTAGGCGCGATCCACCGGATCGCGCAGCATCATGACGATCTTGGCGTCCGGACGGGCCGCACTGTAGTTGTCGATCAACGGAAGGTCGTGCAGCAGTGGGTCGAAATAGCCCGCCAGCGCCCGGCCGGTACATCGCATCACCTCGGCCTTCTCCTGTTCGGTCGGGAAGTACGGCCCCCAGAACTGCGGATAGCCGTGGCCGATCTCCTTGGTGAGCGGGGCCAGGATGCTCGGATGCTGCATGAGATAGCTGGCGAGGTCGGTCGTTCCGCTCTTCAACGCGCCGACGCAGGCGAAATCCGGCGAGACTCGGGGCCCGCCGAAGCGCCGCAACCACAGCCGAACCGGTGGCACTCTGCCGAAATAATGCGGAAGCGTCAGATAGCGCATTCCCAGCTGCATACTGCGCAGCGGATGCCCGAGGTAACTCTCCCGGTTGTAGCGGTGCAGTTGCCATTCTTCGAATACTTCGAAACCCTTCGTGTACTTGTCGGCGGCGTACTCTTGCGCACTCGACGGCGTCACCCCTGCTGACATCGGAAGTTCCCCTCGCATTATTTGATCATCGCCGCACCTCATGCGACGGTCTTCGATCCGAACCAACCGTTGGGAATGGTTCGACTGCTCTGGACACGCAAAATGAGGAAACACACGTTGTTACCTCCCGTCCCGATCCCGCTGCCCTTCGGAATCGAATTCGGACCACCGTAGCGCCGAGTTCACCTCGGCGACACCGGAATCCGTGTGCATCGTCGCACCGAATCGGATCCGAACAAGACGATGCATCCGATATGTGCAACTTCACAAGCCCCGTTATCCGGGGGGTGCAGTTCCACGACAACGCACCAGTGCTCGTCGCCGGCGGCCACGGCACCGTCGGCACCGAGTTGTCCCGCCTCGCGGCCGCGCACCGGCTCCTGCTGCTAACCGGACGAAATCCTGTGCGGGGCAGTACTCTTGCCGAAGAACTCGGTACGAGGGTCACACCGTGAGACCTCACCAACGCCGCCGACTTCCACGCCGAGGCGCGCAGTGGTGAGCACGGTCAACGATCCCGACGACCGCGTGTTGCGAGCCGCGGTGCGCGCGGGCGTCCCACACGTCGACATCACTCGTTGGACAACCCGCCCAACTCGGGCCACCGTGCCCCCCGCGACGCCGCACCCGTATTGCTGTCGTCCGGTCGACCGGGCGGTGTCACCGGGATGGTGAACGCGGCGCTCACCGAAAAGGTCGGCGGGGCAACCGAAGTCGATATCGCGATTCATTATCCGCTCGCCCTGCCGACCACCGCGCGACTAATCGACCGACCGGCTCGGACTCGCGTGTTTCATGCGTTCGACGTGCCGAGGAAGGTTGCGTGAACGACAGGTCATACCTGCACCTTTCGCGCCCGGACGTCGCTAGCTTCACCAGCTACACAGATTGCGACTGCGCTTGGAGTTGTGAAAATGTTTGTGACGACGATTATTTCGAGTATCGGTGATTGCCGCCGCGATCCGGGCGACTTGACCAAGGAGCAAGCACACCGCGCGATGCAGGTGCACCTGCATTGCGGTGTCGACATCTGCAAGGTCCGCCGCCGCGCCAGACAGACGCTGGTCGAGTCCCGTCGGATGGTCCTGGACGAACGCGCCGAGCCGTAGGTGGCGCAACCGTGCCGCGCCGGAATCGACTCCGTGATTCCGGCGTTGTGCACAATCATGACAACCGAATCCGATCGCTCCGCCACGCCCGTCGTCGACACCGGCACCGCGTTCGGCGCCAAGGTCGCCGCCCGGCTGGAACAGGAGAACATCATCTGGCTGACCACCGTCGGCCCCAGTGGGACACCGCAGCCGAATCCGGTGTGGTTCCAGTGGCGTGACGGTGAATTCCTGATCTTCAGTCAGGCCGATAAATCCAAACTGCGCAATATCGCCCGCAACCCGCGGGTGTCGCTGCATCTCAATAGCACCGCGTTCGGCGCAGATGTGGTTATTCTGACCGGCACCGCCCGGATCGACGAATCCGGCCCCACCAAGACCGAAATCGCCGCGTTTACCGAGAAATACACCAAGGGACTCGCCTCCATTTCGATGACCGAGGAACAGTTCCACGCCGAATACTCGGTCACTGTGCGGATCACCCCGGATCGGCTGCGCGGATTCTGAGCCCGACCCGGCCGTGAGCTGGGGATTTATCGGCGACTAAGGTCAATGGCGATGAGAAGGAGGCAGCAGCCGCCGTTGCCCAAGCGGCACGGCCTGGACCCGGCCCGGCTCCGCCTGCCGGAGCAGGGCGATTGGGCGACCATTCGCGACCATCTCGTGGAGCGGCTGCCGCGAGTACCGGCCGCGCGGATCGATGAGCTACTACACGAGGGCGGGATCGTCGATCTGGCCGGTCCGATCGCTCCGGACGCGCCATATGTGCCGGGCGGCGCCGTCTGGTTCCATCGCGATCTGCCCGACGAAACCGTGGTGCCGTTCGATATCCCCGTCGTCTATCGCGACGACGATCTGCTCGTGGTGGACAAGCCGCACTTCCTGGCGACGATTCCGCGCGGCCAGCACATTCTGCAGACCGCCCTGGTCCGGCTGCGGCGCGAACTCGACCTACCCGACCTCATTCCAGCGCACCGGCTCGATCGCGTCACCGCGGGGCTGGTGTTGTTCGTGATCAATCCGGCCCGGCGCGGGGCCTATCAGACGATGTTCCACAAGCGCACGGTGCGCAAGGAGTACGAGGCGATCGCGCCATTCGACCCCGATCTGGTGCTGCCGTGCACGGTGCGCAGCCGGATCATCAAGGAAAAGCAGGTGCTCGCCGCGCAAGAGGTCGATGGCGAGCCCAATGCGCAGACCTGGATCGAGCTGGTCGAGCAGCGCGGCGGACTCGGCCGCTACCGGCTGCGGCCGCTGACGGGGCGCACCCATCAACTGCGGCTGCATATGAACGGACTCGGCATTCCGATCCTCGGCGACGACTTCTATCCGGTGCTCACCGACAAACCTGTGCACGATTTCACTCGGCCACTGCAACTGCTTGCTTCGTCACTCGAATTCACCGATCCGATCAGCGGCGTGCCCCGCCGGTTCGACAGCGCGCGGACGCTGCAGGCCTGGGCGGATCCGGACGGCTGGCGGGGTCGGCATTAACGCCGACAGTGCCGAACGCGAAAACGGATACGACCATGATGATGACGCAGATCCGCCGACCCAACCCCCCTGCGCCGGTTGCGCGCGTCCGTACACTGGGCCAGGTGCTTCAACAGGACCTCGATGAAGCGGCGCCGCCCCGCCACAAATTGCATGCCTATCTCGACGTGGCCGTTGTGGTGGTCGTCCTGGCCGGCACCAATCTGATCGCGCACTTCACCACCGCGTGGGCGAGCATCCTGACCGTTCCGATCGCCGCCGTCGTACTGATCGCGCTGATGCGCCGGCGCGGACTCGGCTGGTCCGAACTCGGACTCTCCCCGCGGCACTGGCGCCGCGGCACGCTCTACGCGCTCGGCGCGGTCGGCCTGGTGCTCGCGGTGGTCGCGATCGGTGCGCTCCTGCCGATCACCCGGCCGTTCTTCCTGGCCGACCGCTACGCCACCATCTCCGGCGCACTCATCGCATCGATGATCGTGATCCCGCTGCAGACCGCGATCCCCGAGGAACTGGCCTTCCGCGGCGTCCTGCACGGCACCCTCGACCGCGTCTACGGCGTGCGCGGCGTCTTCGCCGCGGGCTCGCTGCTCTTCGGCCTCTGGCACATCGCCTCATCACTGGGCCTGACCGCCAGCAACCGCGGCCTCAGCGGTTTCGTCGGCGGCGGCGCCGCGGCCCAGATCATCGGCATCCTCCTCGCCGTGGCCGCCACCGCCGCCGCAGGCGTCGTCTTCACCTGGCTGCGCCGCCGCAGCGGCAGCCTCCTGGCCCCCATCGCCCTGCACTGGTCCGTCAACGGCGCAGGCGCCCTGGCCGCAGCCATCGTCTGGCACACAACCCTGGCCTGACCCCGAATCGAGCGTAAATTCCGAGCATGCCCCTCGGACACCTCGGCATCAATGTCACCGACCTCGCTGCCGCCCAGGCCTATTACGACGAGCTGATGCCCCTGCTCGACTACGCGCCGCTGCTCAGCGCTGCCGACCAATTCGCCTACTGGCCCGCCAACAACAAGCCCGGCACGTACATCTTCTTCTACCCCGCCGATTCCCCGGGCTACTCACGCACCGCTCCCGGTCTCCAACACCTCGCCTTCATGGTCAGCACCCGCGCCGCCGTCGACCGCGCACACGCATGGGCCACTACTCGAGGCGACGAAATCATCCACGCCCCGCAAGAATTCCCCCAGTACCCCCCGCCGTACTACGCCACCTTCTGGACCGGCCCCGACGGCGTCATGCTCGAGGCCGTCTGTCACAAGAATGCCTGAGCCACTACGACTATGACGCGTCCCGTTCGCGCATTTGTTCGACTTTTCGGGCGGCGAGCATTGACCTCGGGTGGGTAGCGGTTTAGTCTCGGTGCGATCACACATATGTTCGAGCAACAGGTCTTCGTCGATATGACACCTGCTCCTGGGAAGGCTCGCGATGCGCGACAAACAGTCGACCGATAGGTCCGAGATCGCCGCGCTGGCCGAGCGGGTTGCGAACGCGCGGGGCCGGTTGCCGCTGCAAGATGACGCGGCGCTGGTGCAGGTGCTGTCCGATGCCGAGATCGATGCGGAACGTGAACTCGCGCAATGGGTTCGGGCGCAGCGGCGGGGGCAGCGGAAGCGAGCCGTCGAGGATGAGCTGGCGGCGGAGAAGCGCGACCGGCGGACCACGGCCGCGATCCAGCGGGCCGATGACGCGGACGCGCGGTGGCATCGGCGGGCGCTGGCGGCACGGCGGCGAGTGTCGAATCAGGATGCGCGACTTGCCCAGTTGTACCGCCGGGCCGAATGGTCCTCGCGTGCGTTGATCGCGGTGGTGGTGCTCGGCATGGTGTGGGCCGGGGTGAACGTGCAGCACAATCTGGTGCCCAGCGGAAACATGTCGGATCCGTTGTACTGGTTGAGCTATGGGATCGAGGCGATGATCTCGATCCCGATCATCACCATCATGGTGGCCGCGACGACCGCCGCCCGCTGGGGCCGCGAACTCGACCGCGGCAAGGTCGTCTTCTTCGAAACCGCGCTGCTCGGCACGACCGTCGCACTCAACACGGGCCCGCACCTGGCCGCCGGTGCCTTCGGACAGGCCGCCGAATACGCGATCGCTCCCGTCATGGTCGGTGTCGTGATCTGGTTGCACGCCTGGGTTTCCGCGCGTTACGCCCTGCTCATCGACAGCGTTCCGCTGGTCGACGACGAGCCCGACCTCCCGACCCGGCATCGCGTCACCACCGAACGCGGCGCACCGATCACCACATTCCGCACCGACGAACCGACCGACCGCCGAGAACTGCTCGCCGCCAGGGGTTTCGATCCCCTGCTCGACCAAGCTGGCGTCCGCTTCCCCGTAGACATGACCGACTCGCAACATGTTGCCGAAGCAGCGATGCGCGGCACTCAACCCGAGGCGGTCCCCGTCTCCAGGCTCGACTGCACGGAAACCCTCGTCTACCACGCACAAAGCACTCGCTCGACCAACGGCCGTCTCACACAACAGATCCCGACCGTCGATGATTACCGGCATGCTGGCCCGGCGACCATTCCGTCATCGGATTCGATCCATGGCAGCGCACGGACGTTGACCGACCCTGCCGCCCAACCCATCTACGCAACACCGAACCACCCGGCGATCAACTCGGTGCCCCCTGACGCCGCGCATACCGAAATGGCCACACGCACAACGCCCGGCGCGCCAGTCGGACCCAATGCAGCCGATACCGGCAAGGCACCTTCCCCTTCGGCAACGATCAACGGCGGAGTCCAGGTCGAGGCCACTCCTATCGGCCACAGCCGAACGCCCACCCACACTCCAGCATCCACAGCGGGTAACACGCCTGCCCATTCCCCAGCTGCCAACCGCGCAATGCTCGACGAATCCACGATCGGCGAAATCTCCGCGCACTCAGCACCGCCCAACGCGCCCCACACCACGGCCGCGGCGACAGGCCACAACCCGCAGCCGACCCACACCCCAGCGGCTGCCGCAAACCCCCTCGGCGAGAATATGCTTCACGCCCCCAACCTGGATCCGCGCTTCGCAACCAATAGCGGCCCGAACGCCACGCACGCCGACACCACCGGAAGCGTCGAGCCCCGCACAACCGCCGCACGCATTCACGACCAGCACACGACTCCCGCCGCAGCCGAACCTCATACAGCCCCGACGACCACCCGCGTCGAGCACACAACTCCCGCAGTCACAACCGCCGAGCCCCGTACCGCACAGGCGACCGCTCACGCCGAGCACACGGCCCCTACCTCAGGCGTCGGATCTCAGGCACAGCCGAATACGACCAGTACCCGCGACGAACGCACCACTTTCGTCGCCGCAGCAACCGAGCCCCACACGGCACCGGCCACCACTCAGGTCGGACGCACGGATACCGACACTCGTACCACCGCGTACACCCGCGACGAGCGCGCCACCGCCTCGCGCGTTGAGCCTCAGGCACAGGCGACTACCGCCAGCAGTCGCGACGAACGCACCGCTTCTGTTGCCGCACAAGTCGATTCCCATCAGGCATCCAAGCCCTCGACGGACTCGCAACTGAGCATCTTCGACACTGCGACAGTCGAACCGTCAGCACGGTCCGGTCACCACTCTGCCGACGCAGTCGAAAACCACAACTCCAACGAAACTCTCGGCCGGCAAACGCCCTCTCGCACCGAAACCCGGACACGCACCGACGCACCCGAAACTCGACGCGCCACGCGCAGCTCCGCGGCCCCGACCCCAGCCGAGCGCATCGCGCGAGCAGTAGGACCGCAGGCGGATCAACACCCCGCGATCACCGAGAACGAGACCGATCACAACGATTCGCAAAGCCCCGCCGAGGAACCCGCAGCCGAGATCAGGCAGCTCGACCGCTCGCAACGCCGCACCACCAGCGAAGTGATCAGCGAAGTCGTGCAAACACTTTCGGCCGATGGCCTGCTGGCCGAGAACCTCGGCTCGGAGAGCGATGACGTCGAGGTGTGGTCGGTGGCTCGTGCGATCGCGGGCCGCGGCCTGTCGGTCATCCCCGTGGAGCAACTCGCCGAAATCCTCATGCTCGCCGATCAATCGTGGACCCCCACCAGCATCGGCGCAGAGGTAGGGCTGTCGCGCACCGCAATCGCCCAGGTCCTCGAGTTCGCCAGAAAGGTCCGCCGCCCCTACGCAATCAGCAGCTAGCCGCCGGTCCAGGCCCGGTCGCTCCGGAAGTCCTCGACTCACCGCAGCACACGCCCCAGCACCACAATTGCGCTGGCACACATCCAATGACTGCGGCGCACAAGTTGCAACATGTGCGCCATGTTCACTGGGTCTGTGCCAACGAGGCGAGTGTCATCGAAGTCGATAAGGTAGGGCCGCCCAACTCGGATATTCCGAGCGGACGGCCCTGTTCCTATTCAGCGGCTGAACTCACCTCGCCATTCACCGGTGTTCGATCACCGCCAGGATCGGCTCGCATCCGATGCCTGCACGGCGCCCGAGCTGTAGTCAGCTGTCCGCGTACGCATACTGATCCCAGCCCGCCTCGCGCAACTCACCGGACCCACCCTTGGCATCTCGATCCCCATGTCCCGGCCACCACGCCCGGTGACCGATCAAGGCAGTCACGGCAGGCGTGAAGAACATCGCCATGACGAATGCCGCGATCGCGATGCCGACCGAGATGGCGAATCCCATCTGCGAGAGCACGGTATTCCCCGCCAACATCATCGAAGCGAAGGTGCCCGCGAGAATCACACCCGCCGCGGCGACGGTCGGCCCGGTGTGCCGCACCGCGAGGGCCGCAGCCTGTTTCGGTTCATTCCCGGCCCGTGCCTCCTCACGCAACCGCGCGACCATGAGGATGTTGTAGTCCGTGCCGAGTGCCACCACGAACAGGTACATGATCACCGGAAGGGTGAAGATCAGCCCGGAGTTGCCCTGGAAGTGCTGGAACACCAGCACCGCGGCGCCGAGAGTTGCGGCGAACCCGAGGAACACCGAGGCCATCAGATACCACGGGGCCACCAGACTGCGCAGCAACAACGCGAGCACGATCATGATCAGAATCCCGGCCACCGGGAACACGATCTTGTAGTCGTGCACCATCGCATCCTGGAAATCGACGTACACCGAGGAGATACCGCCTACGACCGCCGCACTACCCGCAGGAGCCATCGCATGTGCCGTGTCCCGCAGGGGATCCCGCACCGTATCGAGGGCGGCATCCGACTCGGGCGCGCCATTGAGCGTCACCTGGAAGTCGGCCGCCATGCCATCGCTCGAAACCGTCGGCGCCCCAACCTGACTCACACCCGGCACCGCCGCCAGCGCCGCGCGATAGACGGTCAGCTGGTCACCATCGAGCGGCGCGCCATTGGTGGAGTGCAGCAGCACCTCGGAGGGCTGGGTGGATCCGGCGGGCAGACCCTTGAGCAATTCCTTGCTGAAGACCGTGGATTCGGAGGCGTCCGAAGTCGAGCCGGAGCTGAGATCGAAGGTCGGATGGAAACCGATGGCCAGCACGCCCAAAGCCACCAGCAGACCACCGGACACCGCCGCGAACACACCGGGCCGACGCCCCATCGCCGCGCCGATCGCGCCGAACCGCGCCCCCTTCGGCTCCTGCCGCCATGCCTTCGACGGCCAGAACACCTTGGTGCCCAACAGCGAAACCACGGCAGGCACCAATGTCAGTCCGGCCAGCAGCGCCACCCCGACCGCGATCGCCAGGGCCGGGCCGAGCGCACGGAACATGCCGAGCGTCGACAGCGTCAGCGCCATGAAGGCGATGATCACCGCACCCGCCGCGGACGTGATGGCCTCACCGACCTTGGTGACGGCGCTGACCATGGCGGTCTTCGGGTCCTCCCCCGCCCGCAGCCGCTCCCGATAGCGGAACATCAGGAACAGGATGTAGTCGGTGCCGACGCCGAAGAGCACGACCAGCAGGATCGAGTTCACCGAACTGTCCACCTTCAGGTCGAATGCCTTGGCCGCCATGGCGATCAGGCCGCCGACGGTGCTGGAGATCGCGCCGATGACGATGATCGGCAGCAGCGCTATCACCGGACTGCGGAAGATGATAAGCAACAGCACCAGGATCAACACCACGGTGGCGATACCGATGATGGCCATACCCTTGGCGCCCGACTCGGTCTGATCCAGCATCTGCGCCGCCTGACCGGTGACGCCCGCCTTCAGATCCGTGCCGTGCACCTGCTCCTGCAATGCGTCACGCAACTTCTCGACCGCATCGCTCTGCGTGGTATCGCCCGCATTGGTCACCTTCGTCATCTGCACTGCGGCGATCTGCACCAGCCGGTTCTCCGAGGCCGGACCGGCCTGAATCCCGGTGACATCCTTGATGCGCTGGTCGTTCAGCTTGGCCGCGATGGTCGCGACACTCGCCGAATCCCCCGCACTCAGCGGCGCACCGTCCGAGCGCACGAAGACCAGTAGCGCCGCCGGCGCCTGATTCTGCGGAAATGCCTTCTGCTGCAATTCCATTGCCTGAATCGACTCGTAATGCGATGGCAGGAAGGCGGATTGATCGGTGGTCGATTTGAGTTCCGGCGCCGAGGCCACCACCGCGATAATGATGAGCAGCCACAGACCGATCACCTTCCACGGGTTGTGAACGACGATCGCGCCCAATCGAGCGAACATGCGGGACAATTCCTTTCGGGAATCGATACAAGAGTGGTAGGCCGACGGCTCAGATGTCGAGATCCTCGGTCTGCGGGTGCTGCCGCACATCGACCAGGGAGCGGTAGATCTTCGCCGGTATCCGCCCGGCCAGTTCGTCGAAGGATTCGACGATTTCGAGCGTGTAGTCGGCCCAGGTCTGGTCGTCGATCTCGAATATCTCGCGCCAGTTCTTCTTCCAGTCCTTGATCCAGCTCATCGCCGCGAAGTCCGACCATTCCGACGCCTGCCGGTGCACCACGTACTTGCCCTTGCGGCTCAGGTAAACCCGGGTCACCGCGATCCCGGTCTTCGTGTAGTCGCGCGCCTCGCCGAGCAGTCGCCCCTGAAAGCGCTGCTTGCGCCCGCCGCCCGGGCCGACCTTCAGCAGGATCTCTTGGAACTCACCCGGCACGGCCTTGGTGACATCGATGACCGTGGCTTCGGTGTCGGTTGCGTTCGGATCGGTCGTCATGACTGCCCCATCTCATAAATGAATGCGCACACGCGCATGTAGATACGACGGCGGTCCCCGATTCGGTCCGCCGCTTGTCCGTTGATCTGCCGTCCCCGGAAACCCCGAGCTTCGCAATGCCCGGCTCCCGTTGGGAACTACTATAAGTAGATGTATACGTATAACACAAGACCTCGGCTACGCGGACCCACAAGTGGGTCCCAACCAAGTCATTTCGCGATCACGACACTTCAGCACGCTGAGGCACGGATCCGACACCACGCCGCTGTGCCGCCCGCACCAGCAACGCCAGTCCCACGCCCAGCCCGATGCCGATCGACCCCGCCGCCGCGAAGCCCGCCGCGAATCCGCCTGCGTCGATGGCGATCCCCGCGACAGAGCTACCGATGCCGTTGCCGAGGGTCATTGCGGCGCCGTGCCAGCCGATCGCTTCACCGCGCCCGCCCTCCGGCACGATCCGGCTCAACTGGTCGACGGATGCGACCAGCGTCGGCGCGCAGAGTGCTCCGGCGATGAGCCCGGCCGCGCCGAGCGATAGTGGTCCAACGGCGAAGCACATCGGAATCGTGATGGCTCCGAGCCCGGCGAGTAGGACGTACGTCGAGATGGATCGATGCAGAGCGCCGTAGACGAGTCCGCCGACCAGCGAACCGAAACCCCACACTGCCATGACCACACCGAGCCACCGCTGTGCGCCGAACTCCCGAATTGCGGAGACGAAGGTCAATTCCGATCCCGCCAGCACCGCGATCGCCCCAGTCGCGCCGACACACAGCGCGACGAACTCGATTCGGAACCACTCGCGCCGCGGTACGGCCGCGGCCGAGCGATCGTTGTCATCGGAGCGCAGCGGCGGATTGCGCACCCACACGAAAACACCCGCCAGCACCTGCGCCATCTGCATCCCGAACAAGGTGAGCGTCGTCGACCAGGCCGTCGCGGCGGCGACGCCGAGCACCGGCCCGATCATGAACGCCGTCTCCACCGACACCGATTCCAGCGCCAGTGCCGGCTGCCGGTTCTGTTCGGTGGTCACCGCGATCACGGCCTGCCGCACCACGGTGAAGATCGGAATATCGAAGAGCCCGGCAAGCGCCGCGAGCACCAATAACGCCCCGTACCCGACAAACGGCGCAATCGACCAGCACACCGCCCCGACCACGATCGACGGCAGAATCGTGCGTCGCAGTCCGAGCCGATCCAACATCCGCCCGCGCCACGGACCGCTCACCGCAACACACACGGTGACAACCGAACTCAGCGCACCGGCCTGCGCATACGATCCGTGCAACGTCTGCACCACATGCAGCGCGAGCACAACCGCCCCGGCGAAGAACGGAATGCGAACCATCACCCCCAACAGCAGCACATTGCGCACCGCCGAGCTGGACAGCACCTCCCGATAGGACCGCACCAACCGACGCTGTCACGCCCACCAGCCCCCGCGCCACCGATTTATCCCATGATTCGGTCCGGCTACCGCTTACGGATAGCTCTGGCCTGGATCCTTGCAAGACGACCGGCCGACTGCGGGAATACCGCGTCAGCTCGGAATCCGCCGGACTAGCGGTCCGACCTCTCGAGGAATGGATTCCGCACCTCTAGCCCCGCGAACTTCCGGCCGTGCTGAAGATCTTCCGGCAGTAGGTATTTCGCGCGGGACCGGACCGCGGCCTCGATGATCAATGCGTCCCACCACGACACGGTGTGCGTCTCTTCGAGGAATGAGGCGTTCACGATCACCAGCGGGTCCGTGGATATGGCGCACCATTCGGCATAGGACGCGATGATTCGCCGAGCCTTCGCCGGGCTAATCCGTGGCGTCAATTTGCGGGTCGCGATGTTGTAGGACTACGTCAAAATAACGCGGACACCAACTGGAGCCCGGGAAAGCGAAAGGCCCGCCTCCCAAAGGGAAGCGGGCCTTTGCTTTACAGCCTTACGACCGGAAGAAGACTACTTGGCCTTCTCCAGGACCTCGACCAGCCGCCAGTGCTTGGTGGCCGAGAGCGGGCGGGTCTCCATCAGCTGGACGCGGTCGCCGACACCGGCGATCTCGTTCTCGTCATGCGCCTTCACCTTGGTGGTGGAGCGAATGATCTTGCCGTAGAGCTTGTGCCGCGTGCGGTCTTCCAGCTCGACGACGATGGTCTTGTTCATCTTGTCCGAGACCACGTAGCCGATGCGGACCTTACGGGTGCCGCGGGTTTCCTGTTCACTCATGCCGCATCTCCCTTGCCAGCGGGTGCCGAGGCCAGGCCGAGCTCACGCTCGCGCATGACCGTGTAGATGCGCGCGATCTCGTGACGCACGACGCGCAGGCGACGGTTGTTGTCCAACTGACCCGTCGCCATCTGGAAGCGCAGATTGAACAGCTCTTCCTTCGACTCGCGCAGGCGGGCGACGAGCTCCTCTTCGTTGAGCTCGCGGAGCTCTGCGGCCGGTGTACCGGTAGCCATCAGAACTGCTCCTCCCTGGTCACGATCCTGCACTTCATGGGGAGCTTGTGCATCGCGCGGCGCAGGGCCTCGCGAGCGATCTCCTCGTTGGGGTAACTCATTTCGAACATCACGCGTCCGGGCTTGACGTTCGCGACCCACCACTCCGGCGAACCCTTACCGGAACCCATGCGGGTTTCGGCGGGCTTCTTGGTGAGCGGGCGATCCGGGTAGATGTTGATCCAGATCTTGCCACCACGCTTGATGTGGCGAGTCATCGCGATACGCGCGGACTCGATCTGCCGGTTGGTGACGTAGGCCGGCTCGAGAGCCTGGATGCCGAATTCACCGAACGCGACCGAAGTGCCGCCCTTGGCCATGCCGCTGCGGCTCGGGTGATGCTGCTTCCGGTGCTTGACCTTCCGTGGCATCAACATGCGTCAGCCCTCCTGTGTTTCTGCCGGGGCGTCGGCAACCGCGGTAGCAGCGCCGGCACGCCCGGCCTCGGTGCTGGTCGCGGTCGTGCCTGTGGAACCGGACCGACGCGGGCGGCTCGGCCGCTCACGACGCTCGCGGCGGTCGCCGCCCGAAGGCGCGGCAGCAGCCGTGACCTCGCGCTTGCCACCGACGATGTCGCCCTTGTAGATCCAGACCTTCACGCCGATGCGACCGAAGGTGGTCTTGGCCTCGTAGAGGCCGTAGTCGATGTCCGCGCGCAGCGTGTGCAGCGGGACGCGACCCTCACGGTAGAACTCCGAGCGCGACATTTCGGCGCCGCCGAGGCGGCCCGAGCACTGCACCCGGATGCCCTTGACGTTCGGCGAACGCATGGCCGACTGGATGGCCTTGCGCATCGCGCGACGGAACGCCACACGGTTCGACAGCTGCTCGGCCACACCCTGAGCGACGAGCTGCGCATCCGACTCGGGGTTCTTGACCTCGAGGATGTTCAGCTGCACCTGCTTCTTGGTGAGCTTCTCCAGCTCGGCGCGGATGCGATCGGCCTCGGCGCCGCGGCGGCCGATGACGATGCCCGGACGCGCGGTGTGGATGTCGACGCGAACCCGGTCACGGGTGCGCTCGATCTCCACCTTGGAGATGCCCGCCCGCTCCATGCCGGTGGCCAGGAGCTTGCGGATGGCGACGTCTTCCTTCACGTAGTCCGCGTACTGCTTGTCCGCGTACCAACGCGACTTCCAGTCGGTGGTGATACCGAGGCGGAAGCCATGGGGATTGATCTTCTGTCCCATTTACTTTGCCCCTCCCTTCCGGCGGCTGCGAGCAGCACCGGCAGTGGGCACGCTCTCGACCTCGATGGTGATGTGGCTGGTGCGCTTGCGGATCCGGAACGCGCGGCCCTGGGCCCGCGGCTGGAAACGCTTCATGGTCGCGCCCTCGTCGACGTAGGCGGTCGAGATGACCAGCGTGGCCGGGTTCAGGCCGAGGTTGTTCTCGGCGTTGGCCGCGGCGCTGGCGACGACCTTGGCGACCGGCTCGCTCGCGGCCTGCGGCGCGAACTTCAGGATCGCCAGTGCGTCCTCGACCCGCTTGCCGCGGACCAGGTCCACGACACGGCGAGCCTTCATCGGGGTGACGCGAACATGCTTCGCCGTCGCCCGGGCAGTCGGGTTCTGAGTCTCAGTGGTCATCGCCGCTTGCTCTTCCGGTCTTCCTTGACGTGGCTCTTGAACGTCCTGGTGGGCGCGAACTCACCCAGCTTGTGGCCGACCATGGACTCCGAGACGAACACCGGCACGTGCTTGCGACCGTCGTGGACGGCGAAGGTGTGACCGATGAAATCGGGGATGATGGTCGAACGACGGGACCAGGTCTTGATGACCTGCTTGCTGCCCTTCTCGTTCTGTACGTCCACCTTCGCGAGGAGGTGGTCGTCGACGAACGGGCCCTTCTTGAGGCTGCGTGGCATTTCTTACCTCCTCCTTCAGCGCTTCTTGCCGGTCTTGCGACGGCGGACGATGAGCTTGTCGCTCGGACGGTTGGGCTTGCGGGTGCGGCCTTCCGGCTGACCCCACGGCGAGACCGGGTGGCGACCACCGGAGGTCTTGCCCTCACCACCACCATGCGGGTGGTCGACCGGGTTCATCACGACACCACGGACCGTGGGGCGACGACCCTTCCAGCGCATACGACCGGCCTTGCCCCAGTTGATGTTCGACTGCTCGGCGTTGCCGACCTCGCCGACGGTGGCGCGGCAGCGCACGTCGACGCGACGGATCTCACCGGAGGGCATACGCAGCGTGGCGTAGGGGCCTTCCTTACCGAGCAGCTGGATGCTCATGCCAGCGGCACGGGCCAGCTTGGCGCCACCGCCCGGACGCAGCTCCACGTTGTGGATCGTGGTACCGGTCGGGATGTTGCGCAGCGGCAGGTTGTTACCCGGCTTGATGTCGGCGGTCGGGCCGGACTCGATCGGGGTGCCCTGCGCAATGCCCTTGGGGGCGATGATGTAGCGCTTCTCGCCGTCCACGTAGTGCAGCAGCGCGATGTTGGCGGTGCGGTTCGGGTCGTACTCGATGTGCGCGACCTTGGCCGGGATGCCGTCCTTGTCCAGCCGACGGAAGTCGATCAGACGGTAGGCACGCTTGTGGCCGCCACCGCGGTGCCGGGTGGTGATGCGACCGTGGGCGTTGCGGCCACCCTTGCTGTGCAGCGGGCGGATCAGCGACTTCTCGGGGGTCGACCGAGTGATTTCAGCGAAGTCCGAGACGCTGGAGCCACGACGGCCCGGCGTTGTCGGCTTGTACTTACGGATTGCCATGAGTTCTTCTCTGCTTTCTGGATTCCCAGGCGCTTACGCGACCGGGCCTCCGAAGATCTCGATGGGCTTGCTGTCGGCCGAGATGGTCACGAGCGCGCGCTTGGTGTCCTTGCGCTTGCCGTAACCGAAGCGGGTCCGCTTGCGCTTGCCCTGACGGTTGGCGGTGTTGACGCTGGTCACCTTCACACCGAAGACCTTCTCGACGGCGATCTTGATCTGCGTCTTGTTGGAATCCGGGTGCACGATGAAGGTGTAGGTGCCTTCCTCGATCAGTCCGTAGGACTTCTCCGAGATGACCGGCGCCAGCAGGATGTCGCGGGGGTCGGCGATCGTGGTCACTTGCTCTCCTCCTGTGCGGCTTCGGCGGGGCCGTGCACGAAGGCGTTCAAGGCCTCGACGCTGAACACCACTTCGTCGCTTTCCAGCACGTCGTAGGTGTTGAGCTGATCCGGCGCGATCGGGTGCACGAACTCCAGGTTCTGCACGCTCTTCCAGGCCGCCAGGTCTTCGCGTCCGAGGACGACGAGGAACTTCTTGCGGTCCGACAGCTCCGCGAGGAAGCTCTTGGCCGACTTGGTCGACGGGGTCTGCCCGGCGACCAGTTCGGTGATCACGTGGATGCGCTCGTTGCGCGCACGATCCGAGAGAGCTCCACGCAGCGCGGCGCGGATCATCTTCTTGGGGGTGCGCTGGCTGTAATCACGCGGCTGCGGACCGTGCACGGTGCCACCGCCGGTGAACTGCGGCGCGCGGGTCGAGCCCTGACGGGCGCGGCCGGTGCCCTTCTGGCGGTACGGCTTCTTGCCACCACCGGAGACCTCGCCGCGAGTCTTCGTCGCGTGCGTGCCCTGGCGTGCGGCAGCGAGCTGCGCGACGACGACCTGGTGCATCAGCGAGATGTTCGCGGTGACATCGAAGATCTCCGCGGGGAGCTCGACGGTGCCGTTGGTCTTGCCGCCGAGTTCCTTGACCGGGAGGGTCAGGTTGGTCTTCTTCTCGACGCTGGTCATGCGTGCGCACCACCCTTCACTGCGCTCTTGACGGTCACGACGCTGCCCTTGCGACCCGGGATCGCGCCCTTGATCAGCAGCAGGCCGTT
The DNA here is from genome assembly GCF_048910785.1 of Nocardia nepalensis. NCBI lineage: Bacteria > Bacillati > Actinomycetota > Actinomycetes > Mycobacteriales > Nocardiaceae > Nocardia > Nocardia nepalensis. The sequence goes on from NZ_JBKBET010000040.1 coordinate 513,157, forward strand.
CTCGGCATCGACCTTGTGCACCGACAGGTTCTGCGTGGTGACGCGGTCGTTACCCATGCGACCCGACATGCGCATGCCCTTGAACACGCGGCCGGGGGTGGCGCAACCACCGATGGAACCCGGGCGACGGTGCACCGCCTGCGCACCGTGCGAAGCGCCCTGACCACGGAAGCCGTGGCGCTTCATGGTGCCGGCGAAACCCTTGCCCTTGCTGGTGCCGGTGACGTCGACGTAGGCGCCCTCTTCGAAGACATCGGCGTTGATCTCCTGGCCGACCTCGAAGGTGGAGGCGTCCGCGACGCGGATCTCGGCGACGTGGCGGCGCGGGGTGACACCGGCCTTGGCGAACTGGCCGGAGACCGGCTTGTTCACCTTGCGCGGGTCGATGGCGCCGAAAGCGACCTGGACGGCGCTGTAGCCGTCGCGCTCCACGGTGCGGATCTGGGTAACGACGTTCGGTCCGGCCTTGATGACGGTCACGGGGACGACGCGGTTCTTGTCGTCGAACACCTGGGTCATGCCGAGCTTGGTGCCCAGGATGCCCGCCGCGGGCCTGTTCTTGTTATCAGTCATGATTCGAGTCCCCGTCACTGAATGTTGACGTCGACGCTGGCCGGGAGATCGATGCGCATGAGGGCATCAACCGTCTTCGGCGTCGGGTCGAGGATGTCGATCAGCCGCTTGTGCGTCCGCATCTCGAAGTGCTCGCGCGAGTCCTTGTACTTGTGCGGCGAACGGATGACGCAGTACACGTTCTTCTCGGTCGGCAACGGCACCGGCCCGACCACTTGGGCCCCGGTGCGGGTCACCGTCTCCACGATCTTGCGCGCGGACGCGTCGATCGCTTCGTGGTCATAGGCCTTGAGCCTGATGCGGATCTTCTGTCCCGCCACGCTAAGTGTCCTTTTCTCCGCTTATCGTTCGTGGTTCGGAAGCCGGCTTCCGAACCACCTTCAATTGCACAGCCCGAACACACGAAGACGTCTCAGTGAGACCGCGACCGGGGCGTGCCGCCCGGCTCCGCCGGTCGATATGCCACAGTCTCGCCGCTGTTCATCTGTCATGGTTCTCCGGTCCACGCGGTCGGGCGTGTCGCCCATCCGCTCATTCCTCGGCCCCGGTTCGAAAACTTCACCTGGCCTGGAGCGTTGTCCCGGACGTACCCACACTGGAGGCCAGTGAGGTACACGATTGGGTGTTGCTCGCCTCGCGACCCGCCACAACCGTTGAACGGCATGACCCGGCGCAAGGCAACCCGAACAGTATGCCCGACGCCGCTGGCGACTTCAAATCCGCCCCCCGCCCGCGGACCATCAGCAGGTCAGGACGTGAATCCCGGGCGCGCCCAAGCCATGTCAGGAGTTGGGTCCGTAGACGCTCGGCGAAGGGGCGGCGCGGCGCCACCGTCGGCGGGCGCGGCGCCGCCAGCACTATCGGAACCGAACTTACTTGTGAGTAAGATACGGGTATGACGAAGCAGACCGCGACCCATCGCATCTGGAACAAGCTGCCGGACAACCGGCTGGGGCACACCCTGTTCTCGCTGGGCATGGTCGCCCGGGTGCCCTACTTCGGGACGGTGCTGCCCAGCGTTGTGCGATTGGAGCCCGGACTGTGCGAGGTGACCTCGCCGAAGTGGTTCGGCATCCACAACCATCTGGGCACCTACCACGCGATCGCGGCATGCAATCTGGCCGAGGTGGCGATGGGAATGTTGAGCGAGGCCACGGTCCCCGACACCCATCGCTGGATCCCCAAGGCCATGAACGTGCAGTACCTCGCCAAGGCCGAGACCGGCCTGCGCGCGGTGGCGAAGCTGGCCGAGATCCCCGACTTCACCCAGATCACCGAGGGCCAGGAGCTGATCGTCCCGGTCTCGATCTACGACAAACACGGCCTCGAGGTCGTGCACGCCGACATCACCACCTGGGTCACGCCCAAGTAGTGCCATGAAGTGCGCGCCCCTGCTGCGATCCGGACATCCGGCGCATAGCGGGTGTTGAGCGGGCTGCGACGGGAGGCGGTATTGCGGCGGCGCGGCCGGAGCGGATTGAATGCGAAGCATGAGTGACGGTGCGGTCCGGGAATTCGACCTGTGCGTGGTGGGGCTCGGGCCGACCGGGCGGGCGCTGGCGCATCGGGCGGTGCGGGCCGGGTTCCGCGTGGCGGCCGTCGATCCGCGGCCGGAGCGGCTCTGGCCGCCGACCTTCTCCTGCTGGGTCGATGAGCTGCCCGGGTGGCTGCCGCCCAGCGCCATTGCCGCACGCATCCCCGAGCCGACGGTCTGGACCAAGTCCGAGCATCGGATCGACCGGCCCTATTGCGTGCTGTCGAAAACCGGTCTGCGCGATGCGCTTGCGCTCGACGAGGCCACCGTGCTCGCCGGGCGGGCCACCCGGGTGGATGCCAACGAGGTGCAGCTCGCCGACGGCACAATCCTCAGAGCGGCAACGGTTTTCGACACCCGTGGACTGCCGACGCTCGGCGGGCGCCGAGCCGCCAGCGCGCACGGCATCTTCGTCGACGAAGACACGGCCGCGCCGATGATCGCCGAAGGTGAAGGGCTACTGCTGGATTGGCGTCCGGAGAACGGCGCCGGACCGGATGAGCCGCCATCGTTCCTCTACGCCGTCCCACTCGGCGACGGCACCGTCATCTTCGAAGAGACCAGCCTCGGCCTACGCGGCGGCATGCCGCAACACGAACTGCGCAGGCGCACCCTGAACCGCCTTGCCGCACACGGCATCCGGCTCAACGGCGACGAGCCGAGCGAGGCGGCGCATTACCCACTCGACCAGCCACCGCCGAAAAAGGGCACCGCCCAAGCGATTCCGTTCGGATCCCGCGGCGGCATGATGCACCCCTGCACCGGCTACAGCGTCGCCGATTCACTCGCCCTCGTCGACACCGCCGTCGAAGCCCTCCGGCAAGGCCGCGACCCGATTGCCGAACTCTGGCCGTGGCAGGCGCGCCTGGTGTACTGGATGCGCATGCGCGGCCTCTGGGGCCTGGGCCGCCTGACCACCGAACAGTCCATCTCGATGTTCGACGCCTTCTTCAGCGCCTCCCCGCGCGGCCAGCGCGCCCTACTGTCCGCGCACGACGACTACACCGCGCTAGGTGTGGTCCTGTTCAATACCGTCGCCCGCACCTGGCCCTTCCGCTGGCGCTACGACCTGGTCGGCTGGACCAACCGGAACCGCTGGGTCGACTTCGACTTCGCCGAGTCGGCCGAACACGAGCAGGGCCGGATCGGCTGACGCGGTTTCGTCAGGCCCCGGTCTCGGCGGCGCGCTGGTAGCCGCGGACCGCGGGATAGGCGAACAGGACGATCAGGCCGACAACCCACGCAACGGTCTTCAATAGCGGCTCGGCGACCGTGCCGCCATAGGACAACCCCTTCATGGCATCGATCGCGCAACTCATCGGCTGGTTCGCGACCACGTCCTGGAGCCAGATCGGGTAGGCGAAGACCGGCACGAAGCCGGTGTTGAAGAACATCAGCAGCGTATTGATGATGCCGATGAGGCTCACCAGCATGACGCCCTCGGTGATCGTCGCCAGCGCGGTGACCAGCACGGCGAAACCGACGCCGAACAGCACCGGAATGCCGACCAGCGCGATCGCCGCGAGCGGCCCCTGACCGAAGCGGAAACCGAGGGTGAACCCGACTGCGATCACGAACAACGTGGTCACCAGGACGCGGACGGCCTCGGCCAGCAGCCTGCCGGTCAGCCCGGCCGCCCGATGCACCGGCATGGTCCAGAAGCGCCCGAGCAGCCCGGTGAACTTCTCGCCCTTGAATCCCAGTGCACTGACCACCGCACCCGACATCGCCGCGACCAGCGTGATCAGCGCGACCTGCCCGTAGACGCTCGGCATACCGGTGGCCGCGGTGATCGAATTGCCGAGCACGATGCGGAACATCAACAGCGTCAATGCCGGATAGACCAGCGTCTGGATGGTGGTCGCGGGATCGCGCGCCCACACCAGCAGCAGTCGCTTGCACTGGATCAGGCTGTGCGCGACCCAGGTGGACAGCGCGCGCTCGGACGGCGCGGTGACCCGCGGCAGCACCGTGAACCCGTCGATCTCGGTGCGCTCCAAGGTTTGCACAGAACTCATGACCGCCTCACGCTCGCCCAGACCGCCAACGGGGTGAAGACGATCGCCGCACCACCCAGCCAGACCAGGGGCACCCACAGCACACCCCAGCTCACCCCGTTATGGGCCATATCGCGCAGCGCGAAGGAGAACTGGGAGATCGGCTGATTGCGCACGAACGGCCGAATCCACATCGGGAAGCTGCGTTCCGGGACGAATCCGCACGAGAGCATGCCGAAGATCAAGGTGGGCAATGTCAATGCCTGGCTCAGCGATTCCGGATTCTTGGTCAGGCTGCCGAGCGCGTCCGCCCCCAGTGCGAGCACGGTCCCGACCGCGATCGAGAACGCGCAGAACAGCACGGCCTGACCGGCTCCGGCGATGAATCGGAAGCCGATCATGTAGCCGAAGATGATCGCGGCGGTCAGCGAGGTGAGCGAGCGAACCAAGCCGGCGGCGATCCGCGCGCTCAAGGGCACCATGGTGCCGATCGGCATCGTCTGCAGCCGGGTACTCAGACCGGTCAGCGCCTCGTACGCGGCCAGCTGCGCATTCGACATCATGGTGAAGGCCATGGTCTGCAACACGATGATCGGCATGACGAACTGGGCGTAGTCGATGCCCTGGAACTTCATCACGTAGCGCAGCGGCAGGTAGAAGCCGAGGGTGAACACCAGCGGGGTGATCATCGCGACGATCAGTTCGCCCTTGGTGGCCATGGTCCGGACGATGCGTCCGGTCAGCGCCTGCCATTGCGCGAAGGACGACAGCCGGGCAGCGGGCAGCTCGGCGAAGAGCAGCGCCGTACCGGGCCGCTCGAGAGTTGCTGAACTCACGCGTGGCCGCCCGAATGGCCGGTGATCGAAAGGAACACATCATCGAGCGAGGGCCTGCGCAGCGCGATATCGGCCAGCTTGATCTCGGCGGCGTCGAGTCTGCGCAGCGCCTCGGAGAGCGTGGCGGCGCCATCGGGCGCCGGAATGGAAACCCGGTCTCCGCCGCCATTGATTTCGGCGAGCACCGCGGCGGGCACCAGATCACCGAGCGCCTTCGCGGCCTTGCCCAGATGGGTCGGATCCAGCGGCACCACCTCGCAGTAGCTGCCGCCGGTCTTCTCCTTGAGTTCGTCGGCGGTGCCCTCGGCGATCACCGTGCCCTTATCGATGACGATGATGTTGTCGCTGAGCACATCGGCTTCCTCGAGGTACTGCGTGGTGAGCAACACGGTGATGCCCTGGGCCTTCAGCGCGGTCACCAGATCCCACACGCCCTGACGGCTGCGCGGGTCCAGACCGGTGGTCGGCTCGTCGAGGAACACCACCTCGGGGCGCACCACCAGCCCGCAGGCGATATCGACACGACGGCGCATACCGCCCGAGTAGTTGCGCACCGCGCGACGCCCGGCGGTCACCAGGTCGAATTCCTCGAGCAGGGTGTCGGCGCGCTTGCGGGCGGCGGATTTGCCGAGGCCCATCAGGCGGCCGAACAGTTCCAGGTTTTCCCGGCCGGAGAGGTTCTCGTCGAGTGCGGCGTACTGACCGGTCATCATGATCGAGCGCCGCACGCCCGCAGGATCTTTCACCACATCGTGGCCCGCGACGACGGCACTGCCGGAGTCCGGGCGCAGCAGAGTGGACAGCACTTTGACCATGGTGGTCTTGCCGGCGCCGTTCGGCCCGAGGATGCCGAGCACGCTGGCCCGCGCGGCGGTGAAGCTGATGCCCTGCAGCGCGTGCACGTCGCCGAACGACTTCCGGACGTCGGCCACCACGACCGCGGCGTCACCGCTATCGAGCGGTGGCTCGTTCGCGTGCGAATCCGCTTGGTTCAAGCTCGGCATCAACTCTCCACTTTGTCTGATCGGCGGCGTTCGCGGGGGCCGGGGCGGCGACCGGGTCGCCGGAACTGGCCCTTTCGAGTGACCTCTGAGCAGTCGCTCGCGCTAGGCATGAATACGTCCCGGTTGGTGATCCCTGCCGCCAGGCGTGATGTTACCGGCCCGAGCGTTCCGGCAGGGCCGAGCGCGCCATACCCACCAGTCCGCAACCTAAGTGTGTCCTTACTCACATTTCCCGTGGCCGATCCGCGATAGACAAGATCGTCGCTGGTCGCGGCCGTCAAGGGCAGCGTAGGGGCGGCGAGAGCGCCTTGTCGGGCCGTCGTGGCGACCATAGTCTGCTAGTTGGGGGAAACGCACTCACTCGTTTGCGGCAGCGCTGCTTCGCCAAGCGTTCAGCGGCCTGCGGCGGATCGACCCTGCGAGAGGTGACCATGGCCGAGACCGCGCAGCCGAGGACGGTAGCGCATACGGGAGGATCGGGCCGACCGAACGTGCTGACGTCCTATGACCCGCGCACCGGCGAAATCGTCGGCAACTACGCCGTGATGGGCGCCGGAGAACTCAACCGCACCATGCGCGCCGCGCGTTCCGCCGAAAAGTGGTGGGCGGAGCTGGGATTCAGCGCCCGCAAGCGCTGGCTACTGGACTGGAAGCGCAGCATCGCCAGGCGCGCAGGCGAATTGGTGGAAATCCTCTGCGAGGAAACCGGAAAACCGGAGGCGGACGCGGCAATCGAGGTGATGCTCGCCGTGGAGAACCTGGATTGGGCGGCCCGCAACGCCGCCCGGGTGCTGGATCGGCGCAAGCTCGGATCGACCTGGTTGAGCCGCAATCAGCACGCGTCCGTCGGCTATCTGCCGCTCGGCGTGGTCGGCGTGCTCGGACCGTGGAACAACCCGGTCTTCACCCCGATGGGTTCGATCGCCTACGCGATGGCCGCGGGCAATGCCGTGGTGTTCAAACCCGACGAGCTCACCACCGGCGTCGGGGTCTGGCTGGCCGACAGCTGGAACAAGCTGGCGCCGAATCAGCCTGTGCTGCAAGTGGTCACCGGTGATCGCGGCACCCGCGCGGCATTCTGTCGCGCCAAGGTGGACAAGATCGCCTATGCCGGTTCGGATGCGGGCTCACGCGAGGTGATCACGCTGTGCGCGCAGACCCTGACGCCGGTGGTGGTCGAGCGAAATGGCAAGGGCACCATGGTGGTCCACGTAGACGCCAAACTCGACGAGGCCGCCGAGGCGGCGGTATTCGGCGCGATGGCCAATGCGGGTCAGAACTCCACCGGCATTCAGCGGGCCTACGTCGCCAACTCCGTCTACGACCGCTTCCTGGAACTGGTGGTCGAGCAGGCGCGGCGGCTGCGGCCCGGCGCGGATAAGCGCGCCTCCTACGGGCCGATGATTCTGGAGTCACAGGTCGACGTGGTGCGCAAGCAGGTGCGCGATGCGCTGGCCAGGGGTGGGCGCGCGGTGGTCGGTGGGCTGGACTCGATTCGCGAGCCCTATATCGAACCCATCGTGCTCGCCGAGGTGCCGGAGGAGAGCGTCGCGATCACCGGCGAGGGCATCGGCCCGGTGCTGATCGTCAACAAGGTCGCGAATATGGACGAGGCGGCGCAGCGGATCAACGCGGTCGGCAATGGTGTCGCGGTGTCGGTGTTCACCCGCGATGTGTACGGCATCGAATCCTTCGCCGAGCAGCTGCGGGTCGGCGTTGTGAGCATCAATTCTTCGACGACCTATGCCGGGATTCCCGCATTGCCGTTCGGTGGTGTCGGCGAGTACGGGCAGGGACACCATCACGGCGACCAGGGGCTGCGCGAGTTCAGCCGGACGCTGGCCATCGCGCGCAAGCGGTATCGGGCGCCGGTGAACCTGTCCACCTTCGACCGCCATCCCCGGCATCTGCGCATGGCGAAGACGATCTTCCGGCTGCGTCACGGTCGTGTTTGATTTGCCGCGCCTGCGGCGCATGCGCTTCGACGACTCGGCTGAGTGAATGGCCGCACGGACGCGAGACGGGCCGCGAACGTCGCTCGTCCGTGCGGGGCCGAGTGTTGAACGAGCGTCAGCCCAAGAGGACCGCTTCCATCAGCGCGCAGACCCGTGCCAGCTGCTCGGGCCGGGAGTCGAATTTGGTCAACCGGCCCACGTCGATCACCTGACCGATCGCGGCGTGCACGCGGAAGCGCGCCTCGACCGAATCGCCGTCGAGCAGGTTGGCCCACTCCAGCACGTTCTGGCGCTGGATGGCGCGCAGCTTGTGCTGTTCGGCCTGCGGCAGATTGCTGAATTCGGCGTAGTAGACCGGCATGATCTCCGGCATCGCGAAGGTGAGCCGGGCCTGACGGTAGGCGATGCGCCGGACCGCGTCGGGGCGGCTGGTCGCCTCGGCCAGCGCCTCGGTGATCGCGATGGCCACCCGGTCGCCGGTGCGGTGGAAGGCGGCGGCCAGCAGATCGGCCTTGCTGGTGAAATACCGGTAGACACTGGAGGCATTGATGCCGACGGCCGCGCCGATCTCCTCGATGCTGGCCTCGTGATAGCCCTGGCGGCCGAAGATCCGGATCGCCTCGGTGAGCAGCTGTTCGCGTTTCGAGGTGACCGGCAGGCCGCGGGTGGCCGGTCCCGGATCGGGTTCGGTCGGCGCGGGCGGCAGCTCCGCGCGCAGGATCGACCAGCTCATCTCGCGCAGCAGCGGCATCAGCCTGGCGGTGGCGAGCGCGGTGCGATGTGAGGAGATGCTGGCGATGGCGCTGAGCACTCCGGCGGCCAGCATCGCCACATCGGCGGGCGGGGCGGTGGGACGCAGCTGTGCGATCGGTTCGGCCAGCGTCGCGTTGAGCGCGTCGTAGACCTTCCTGATCCGGGCCCGGTCCTCGGCCTCCAGATAGCGCCGCTCCCAGCGGTACAGTCCGGCCTCGCGGCGGATATCGATGGTGTGCTCGCTGATCGCCTTGATCAGGGCGTCGAGCCTGGCCTCGGGCGCCAGACCCGGATCGTCCGCGGTGCGGGCGACCTTCAGTAGATGCAGCGCGCCTTCCTCGGCGGCCGCGACCAGCAACGCGTACTTGTTCGCGAAGTGCCGATACAGCGCGGGTCCCGAGATGCCGACCTCGGCGGCGATCTCGTCTACGCCGACCGGGTAATACCCGCGTTCGCTGAATGCGCGCGCGGCGGCCCGGATGATCTGGACCTTGCGATCCTTCGGCCGACGCCGCACCGACTGGGCGGGTTGAGCGCCCGCGTCTGGCCGCGCGGGAGCGTTGTTGTCCGGAGCGACCCGCAAGCGATCGCCAGCGATGTCGAGCTCGCTGCGATCCGCGACCATGTACCTCTCCGTTCTGCGACCGCGCCGCTGGTTGACAGCGCCGGACAAATCATCCTAAGTTAACCACAATTCGCAAAGTTAACCACCATTCATGGTTCGCCGCAGCGATCGCAGGCCGCTCGAAAGAGCCTACGACCGCCGAATTCCAGACCAGGAGCAGCACATGAGCAACCCCGATTCCGCGACCACTCCCGCGGGCTTCAGCGCCGTCAACGACGGCAAGGTGCTCCGGGTGACGATCACGAAGCCGAAGCGGAAGAACGCCATCGACTACGACACGATGGTCGCCCTCGGTGACACCTTCCTGGCCGCCGCCGCGGACCGCTCGGTGCGCGTGATCGTACTGACCGGCGAGGGCGGCGATTTCTGCACCGGCGCCGATCTTGCCGCATCCGCCTCCGAAGCGCAGCGCGGCATCACCTCCGACATGGTGATGGACGCGGCCAACCGGCTGGTGAAAGCCATTGTCGACGCGCCGATTCCGGTCATCGCCCGAATCAAGGGCGCGGCCGCCGGTGTCGGTGTCGGCATCGCGCTGGCCGCCGATCTGGTCTACGCCGCCGAGGACTCCTACCTGCTGCTCGCCTTCATCAATATCGGCCTGATGCCCGACGGCGGCGCGGCCGCCATGGTCGCCGCGGCCGCCGGACGCCCGCTGGCCGCCGAAATGGCGCTGCTCGGCGAGCGGCTGCCCGCGCCCGCGGCCAAGGCGGCCGGTCTGTTCACCGCGGTGGTGCCCGATGACGAACTCGACGCGAAGGTGGAAGCCGCGGCCGCCAAGATCGCCGCGGGCCCGCGCCGCGCCCTCGAACTCACCAAGCAGGCACTCAACGCCGCGACCCTGTCCGCACTGGACGGCGCACTCGCCGCCGAAAAGTCCGGTCAGAGCGAACTGCTCCAGTCCCCCGACTTCTTCGAAGGCGCCACTGCCATGCTCACCAAGCGCAAGCCGGTCTTCGCCGACTGATCCCGACGCGGAGGTCGCGGGGCTCGCATTCTGGCTCGACGCTCCGCGACAACCGGCTACCGAGCCATCGGAACTGACACGATGGGGTGATGAACGACAACGGAGACCCGGTGCTGTATGCCATCGTCACCGGTGCGTCCGCCGCCGGCGGTGTCGGTGAGCTCGTTGATCTGGCGCGAGCCGACGGGTGGGACGTGTGCGTGATCGCGTCCCCGGAGGGGCGGCGGTTCATCGATACCGATGTGCTCGAGGCCGCGACGGGGCATCCGGTGCGGTGCGCGTACAAGGACCCGGGTGCTCCCGATGTGCTTCCGCCTGCCGATGCGATGATCGCCGCGCCGATTACCTGTAATTCGGTCGCCAAGTGGGCTGCCGGGATCTCCGATACGTTGCCGCTCGGTTTGTTGGTCGAAGCGGTTGGCAACGAGTTGCCGGTCGTCGCCGTGCCGTTCTCCAATCGGGCGCAGATGAGCTTTCCCGCGGTGCGGGAGGCGATTCGCAAGCTGTCGGACTGGGGCGTAGCCGTACTCGACATCTACCAACACCATGAGCCAGGCGCAGAGGAGATCTCCATCGACCTGTTCCCTTGGGCCGCCGCATGGCAAGCGGTGCGCGAACACCCTCGAAGCCCCCGCACAAGCTAGCGCCGCATCCAGATAGCTGCTGCCGAGCGGTTCCGTCGAGCGGAGTCGAATGGTGGTCGCGCACGCCGCGTGCGACGGCCATATCACTACGCTCGGCGAGCTGCTGGAGCGGATAGCGCGGCGAGCTATCTCCGGGAGAGTGGTCCCGGACACAGGCGGGGATGAACAAGCGACTATGTTCATCCGCTATGGCTTACCTGGTTACTGGAGCAACTGGGTTTATCGGTCGGTTTCTTATTCCCGAGTTGCTGAAACGGGATGGTGATATTCATGTGCTGGTTCGGCCGGGTGTTGATTCGGCCGATCGGTACACCTGCTGTGCCCGGGAGTGGCTGGGCGGGGATCGGGTGCGGCCGGTGCGCGGGGATCTCGGCGCGCCCGGGCTCGGCATCGATTCGGGCTGGCTCGCCGAGCATCAGGGGGCGATAGACCACGTCTTCCATCTGGCGTCCAGCTATGACCTGACCGAACGCGGCGGCGGCACCCCGCATGTCGTCGATGTCGCCGAGCAGCTGAAAGCCGGGGTGCTGCACCATATGTCGACGGTGGATGTGGCGGGCGGATTCGAAGGCCTGTTCACCGAGGACATGTTCGACAAGGGGCAGGTGCTGACCTCGCCGATGCAGCGGGCCAAGTTCGAGGCCGAGAAGATCGTGCGCGAATCCGGGATAGGTTGGCGGATATATCGGCCCTCGATCGTGATCGGGCATTCGCGCACCGGTGAGATCGATCGGGTCGACGGGCCCTACTACTTCTTCCGGCTGCTGCGGATGGCCGCGCAACTGCCGAGAATCCTGCCCGTGCTGGTACCGAAGCTGGGTGAAACCAATATGGTGCCGGTCGATTTCGTGGCCCGCGCACTGGATCACCTTGCACACCAACCCGACTCGAACTCGACCACCTACCATCTGGTCGATCCGCGTCGGCACAGCGCCGCCGAGGCGTTGAACCTGTTCGCCGATGAGGCCGGAGCGCCGCATCTGGTGGAGGTGATGCCCAAGCGCACCCTCGAAATGATGCTGCGGGTTCCCGGCATGAGCTGGCTGCTGACCCGCGTCGGCGTCCCCCTGGATGTATTGGAGCACAGCGAATTCAGCTGCTGGTTCGACTGCCGCCACACGACGGCCGCGCTCGCCGGCACCGATATCAAGGTGCCGCCGCTGGCCGCGTATGCCCCGTTGATCTGGAAGTACTGGATCGAGAACTGGGTCTGATGGACCGCGAACGTCGCTCGTAGGACTCGCTCCGTCGTGGTCGAGTCATGTGGTGAATTAGTCGACTGCGGCATATTCCGCTCTGGCCGCATCGATTTCGTCGATGTGCTCGATGGCCCAGGCGCGCAGCACATCGACCGCGGCGCTGAGGCTGTGGCCGAGCGGGGTGAGGGTGTATTCGACGGTTACCGGCACCGTCGGATACACGGTGCGCGACACCATGCCGTCGCGCTCCAGGCCGCGCAGGGTCTGCGTGAGCATCTTCTGCGTGATGCCCTGCACCTGCCTGCGCAGTTCCGAGAAGCGCAGCGTGCCCGGTTTCAGGGCCAGCAGCACCAGCCCGGTCCACCGTTCGCCGAGTCGGTCGAAGACCGCGCGCGAGGGGCAGTTCAGGTTGAAGATGTCGTATTCCATGGGATCGTTGGTATCCACCAGGTACCTATACCACTAATTACTGCCTTCTTTCACCAGGAGACCAACCCTCTTAGTGTCGTTCTCGTCGAAGCGACCAGGAGGAATCAGATGAAAGCCCTTGCAGCAACCGGTGATCGGACATTGGTGCGGTTCACCGAGACCGCCGAACCCGAGGCCGCCGCCGATGCGGCGATCATCCGGGTCGAGGCGTTCTCGGTGAATCGCGGCGAGATCCTTGCCATGACCGGCGCCTACGGCACCCCGACCGCGCCGGGCACGGTCATGGGACAGGATGTCGTCGGCCGGGTGGTCGCGGCGGCCCCCGACGGCTCGGGGCCCGCCGTGGGAACCCGCGTAGTCGGCCATGCCGAGGGCGGCGGCTGGGCCGAGCGGGTGGCGGTGCCGACGTCCGCGCTGGCCGAACTGCCCGACGCGGTGCCCGCCACCACCGCGGCCGCGTTGCCGCTCGCCGGATTGACCGCGCTGCGTCTGCTCCGCCACGTCGAAGCCCCGGGCGGCAAAAAGGCGCTGGTCACCGGGGCATCCGGCGGAGTCGGTCACTATCTCGTCGAATTGGCAACGGCCGCAGGCATTGCGGTGACCGCGGTGGCGGCATCCCCGGAGCGTGGCGCACGGCTGGTCGAACTCGGCGCGGTGGCCGTCGTCCACGACGTCGCCGAGGCCGACGGGCCCTTCGATGTCATCTTCGAATCGGTCGGCGGCGATGTCTTCGCTGCCGCACTCGCCCGGGTCGCGCCCGGCGGCACCGTGCTGTGGTTCGGCCAGGCGAGCCTGCAACCGATTCGGCTCAGCTTCTTCGAATACCTCACCGTCACCCCGTTCACGATTAAGCATTTCCCGCACTGGGTCGCGGACACCACCGATGCCGAAGACCTGCGCGTCCTGGTGAACCTGACGGCCGAGGGCAGCCTGCATCCGGAGATCGGTAGGGTCGCCGACTGGGCCGAAACAGGGAGCGTGCTCACCGATTTGAACAACCGCCGGATCCGCGGCAACGCGATCCTCACCATCGACGCCTGAGGGAGCGACATGTCGACCACCGAGCAGACCCGCGCCACGATCCTGGCCTATATCGAGGCACTCGGATCCGGCGACGCCGAACGCGCCGCCGCCTTCTTCACACCGGAATCGACCTGGACCCTGTTCGGCGAGCTGCCGACCGCGCGGACCTGGACCGGGCCGGAGGAGATCTTCGGACAATTCGTCGCGCAGATGGTCGAGCGGATGGACCTGTCGCAGCCGATCGGTCAGGAGGTGCGGACCGTACTGGCCGATGGGGAGCAGGCACTCGCCGAATGGACCACCCGCGCGACCACCAAGGCGGGCGAGCCCTACGTCAACAATGTGGCGGTCGTCCTGCGCGTCCAGGACGGCAAGATCGCCGAAGCGCGTGAGTATTTCGATACCGGCTACGCCCAGCGCACGCTCTTCGGCTAGCCGCCCGTGACGGTCAGGTAGATCAGTGCCACGTTCAGCAGGCTGATGATGATGGCGACCAGCCAGGCCAGGCCCGTGGTCACCCGGTGGTTGACATCGATGCCCATCAGGACGCGATCGCTGGTGAAGCGGACCAGCGGGATCAATGCGAACGGAATGCCGAACGACAGCACCACCTGCGAAATGATCAGCGCGCGGGTGGGATCGATGCCGACCGCCAGGATGATGAGCGCCGGAACCAGCGTGACCAGACGGCGCGCCAGCAGCGGAATCCTGCGCCGCAGCAGGCCTTCCATGATCATCGCGCCCGCATACGCGCCGACCGATGTGGATGCCAGGCCGGAGGCCAACAGGCCGATTGCCAGCAGCAGTGCGGCGATGGGGCCGAGCGCGTCACCGACGGCGGCGTGCGCACCCTCGAGGGTGTCCACATCCTCGCGGCCGCGCAGGGTATTCGCGGCCATCAGCAGCATGGCCAGGTTGACCGTGCCCGCCAGCACCATGGCGAGCCCGACGTCGTATCTGGTGACCCGCAGCAGCCTGGTCCGCAGCGGACCGACCTCGGGTTGACCATGGCGGTCGCGGGCCAGCCCGGAGTGCAGGTACACCGCGTGCGGCATGACGGTCGCGCCGATCATGGCCGCCGCGAGCAGCACACTCTCGGTCCCCTGGAAACGCGGCAGCAGTCCGCCGACGGTGCCCGAGATCGACGGCGGTGATATCACCACGCTGGCCAGGAAGCCGATGGCGATAACGGCGAGCAGGCCGGTGATGACCCGCTCGAACGGCTTCTGGCCGCGTCGGTCCTGCACCAGCAGCAGTGCCATCGAGACCACACCGGTGATCAACCCGCCGACCAGCAGCGGCAGCCCGAACAGCAGCCGCAACGCGATTGCGCCGCCGACCACCTCGGCCAGGTCGGTGGCCATCGCGACGGTCTCGGCCTGCGCCCAATAGGCGAGGCGCACCGGACGACTCGACTTCGACCGGACCGCCTCCGGCAGCGTCATGCCGGTGACCAACCCCAGCTTCGCGGACAGGAACTGCACCAGCCCGGCCATCACATTGGCCATCACGATGACCCACACGAGTAGGTAGCCGAACTGGGCGCCCGCGCTGATATTCGACGCCACATTGCCGGGATCGACATAGGCGATTGCCGCTACGAATGCCGGACCGAGCAAGACGCTGACAGATCTCGCCCGGGTCGTCGCGTTACGCGCCGATTCGACCAGGGTTGTACTCACAGAACAGAATTTTACGGGTTCCCGAACTTTTTCGTTAGACTATCCCCATCACCGAACCCTCGAGCCGGACTCAGGCGCCACAACCGGCTGCCGGTCGGGCCATGGCCAGCTCGGCCCGCACCCGGCGAGTTACCCGTGCGCTGGGGAAATCAGCCGTCATCTAACGCGGCCAAAAAAAGACCGACCGCCCCGATTGTGAGAAAAGACACAATCGGGGCGGTCGGTTTTAAACAGCGTGGCCTATATCAGAGGCCCAGGCCGTGGGCCAGGGTGGGCCAGGAGGCGTGCAGTTCGTCGTTCCAGTAGCCCCAGGAGTGGGTGCCGGAGGGGCGGAAGTTGAAGGTGGCGGGGATGCCGAGGGAGTCCAGCTTCGTCTTCATGTTGTTGGTGCAGTAGTTGGTGCCCGCCTCGATGATGCCGCCGATCAGGATCTGGTTGGCCAGACCGTAGGAGCCGGGGAGGGCGTACTGACCGTTGAGGGTGTCGTACGGGCCGGGCAGACCGTTGCCGGTGGAGATGTAGAGCTCGGTGCCGCGCAGACCCTCGGCGTTGACGTAGGGATCGTTCGCCTTCCATTCCGCCGAACCCATCGGACCCCACATGTTCTCGACGTTGCCGCCGCCCCAGGTCTCGACGGTCAGCTTGACGAACTCCGAGCCGACCGGGTCACTGGTCTGGGCGCAGCCGCTGTAGGCGGCGGCGGCCTTGTACAGGCCCGGCTTGGCGATCGGCAGCGCGAGCACGGTGGTGCCCGAGGTGGACAGGCCGGCGATGGCGTTGGTGCCGTTGGTGCCGAGCGCGCCGTCGATCAGCGGCGGCAGTTCCTCGGTGAAGAAGGTCTTCCACTTGTTGCGGCCGAGCGTCGGGTCGTCCTTGATCCAGTCGGTGTAGTAGCTCCACTTGCCGCCGATGGGCTGGACCACATTGACGTTCTTATCGCTGAGGAACTTCAGCGCGTCGGTCTTGGCCACCCAGGACGCGTCGTCCTCGCCGCCGCCCGCGCCGTTGAGCAGGTACAGGACCGGACGCGGCGCCGAGGCGTCGGCGGGGCGCTGCACGTCGACCGGGAAGGTCCGGTCCATGGCCGCCGAGTAGACCTGCAGGCGAATGCTGCGGTCGTCCTTGTACTCGGCCTTGGTGATCTTCGAGCCGTCCGCCGAGATCGGATTCGCGAGCAGCGTCTTCGAATCCATGATCGGGTCTGCCGTCGCCGTGGATGCGCCGAAACCGGACATGACTCCCGCGAATGCCGCGGTTGCCGCGATCACCGCCGCCGCACGTGTGCCGCGACGCCGGATCAGACTACGCATCAATTTCACACCTTCACTTCGTATCGCGATTACGGGTGGGCTTCCCCAGGCCGCGGGCATGCACCACGCCCGACCATACGGCCTATTTAGTCGTGACAATAGTGGACATCGTTACCGCAATGTTGCCCTACCATGCCTGAGCAGCCCGAATGTGATCATGGTCGCGTGCTTTCGACATTATCGGACGCGCACCTGCTGACCGTGTTCGGCCAGTCCGCCGAGTGCCCGGATCCAGTGTTCGGCGAAGGTCTTGACCTCGTCGCCGCCGAACACCTCGGCCGCGTAGTCGAAGCGAACGAGCAGCCCCTCGGCGGTGGCGTCGGCGGTGATATCGAGCAACAGATCGGCGACCGGTGCGTCGGTGTGCACGCGCGCCGGGCGCAGATCCCGATAGCGCAGCGCGACCCGGCCGCTGGGCAGCGCGGTCAGGGCGGCGGCGGTATCGGGGTTGAGATAGCGCAGCAGGCCATAACCGACGCCGTAGGACGGCACCGCACCGGTGAGCCGTTTGATCTGCTGAATCGCGATACCCGCCGCGCGGCCACCGACCAGCGCCTCCTCGATATCGATGCCCTCCAGCCGCAGCGGCAGCGGATAGTCGGTGGTGAACGCGCCGACGAGGGTATCGGTCTCGGCCATCCCCCGGCAGTCGGCGAGCAGGCGCACCACCGGGCCGATGGCGTCGGTGACGGTCTCGCCCGCGGAGGTGATCTGGGCGATGGCCATGGCGGTCAGCAGGACCTCGTCGACGCTCGCGTCGTACGCGGCGGCCGCCGAGACGATGGCCGCGGTGCCCTCGGTGGTGATGGTCAGCGATACCCGACGGCGCGACCGCAGATTCTTACCCGCGGCACCGGCCGCGGCCGCGGGGACCACGCTCAATGTGTGGTGCCACCAGGTCACTTCCTCGATCGCGGCCGGGCCGCTCGCCCGCTCCGCCAGCACACCGAGCAGATCGGACAGCCCGGCCTCGGGAACGGCCGGCGTCCGGTGCCGACCGCGCGACCAGGCCAGCGACAGTTTGTCGATGATGGTGCGCCAGGAGGTGTCGTCCACCACCAGCCCGTTGGCGACCACGACCATGGTCGAGGGCACCTCTCGGCCGCCGACCAGGACGAAGCGGATATTGCGGCCGTGTGCCGGGTCCAGTTCGGTGGCGACGGCGCGCACCACGTCGTCGAGCGGCGGCGGAGTCTGGTCGATGGTGTACTCCAGCCCGAGGAAGGCCTCGTCGACGCGCTGGGCCTCCGCCGGAATCTCGAAGACCGGATCGGTGCCGTCGCGGTGCAGACGCACCCACAGCATCGGGTGCTGCTCGAGCACGGTATCGACGGCGAATTGCACCGCCTCGGGTGAGAAGTTGGGCGGGATGTCGATGGTGATGACGCGCAGTTCGGCGCCGGAGTCCAAGAGCCGCACGGCATTCGGGGTGAGCGATAGCGGGATGGGGCGGTCGTCGGGTTCATCAGGGCGGTGTGGGACCGCGAATTCGATCGGCTCCTCGGGTACCGCCGCGTCGAGCGTGAAGGCGACATGCGCGGTCTCGTCGGGCGCGGGCGCCGCGTGGGCGGCTTCGGTTTCGTCGTCGTCGAACTCCAGCGCGGGGGCCTCGACCGTGGGGGGTAGGTCATCGCCCGACGTCGGGTCATCGGCCGGTGCCGGGATGTCGACGCGTACCGGGACGAGGATCGATGTCGGATAGTCGTATTCGAACTGGGTTGGGTCGTCGACCGGTCCGCCGAAGTCGTATCCGACCGGTCCGCGATCGACGGCCGATTCCGCATGGTCGTTTTCGAACTGCGCTGGGTGCCCAACCGATCCCGCGTCCCCGTGCTCGACAGGTGCCCGACCGACAGCCGAACCCGCATAGTCGCTTTCGAACTGCGCTGGGTCCCCAACCGGTCCCGCACCGTCGTGTTCGACTGATGCTCGACCAACAGCCGAACCCGCATAGTCGCTTTCGAACTGCGCTGGGTGCCTAACCGGTCTCGCATTGTCGTGCTCGACAGGTGCCCGATCGACAGCCGAACCCGCGTAATCGTTTTCGAACTGCGCTGGGTCCCCGACCGATCCCGCGTCGTCGTGCTCGACAGGTACTGGATCAGCGACCGATGCCACACGCTCGTATTCGACCGGGGCGGGTGCATCGAGCACGGCCTCGGCTTCGGTTGGTAGCGCGGCGTTTTCGGTCAGCGGCTCCTCGACCGGCTCTGCCGGGTGCTCGATGTCATCCTCGACCGGGGGCTGTTGCGCGAGCAATGCCGCGAGGACCGGTCCGATCTCGGCGAAGGCCGCCGGAGTGGTCATCAGCTCGTGGGTCGCGGAAATCTGGTGCTCGGTGATCACGCCGTCGACGTAGGGCCGCCAGGCCCGGGGTTCGGCGGTGTGGCCGGTGGCGCTGAAGAAGTCGAGCGTGCCGTGGAAGACCTTGTGCTGATGGTTGATGCCGAGCTCGACCGAGCGCACCGCGCCACGGTAGCTGTGGCGCAGGCGTTCTGGAGTGAGTAGGGCGAGCTCTGGCGGTATGCTGGCGTACAGGGCGGCAAGGGCCTCTTCGGTAAGGTTGCGGATATTGCTGTCGCCCAGCTGTTCCGGGCCGATGCCGAGTTCGGCGAAGGCCGAGCGCAGCTCCGCCCAGAAGTCGGCGATACTGCCGCCGGTGCGGCTGTCCAGCATGGCGAGCAATGCGATTTCCGCACCGGTGGACTGCAATTCGACCGCGACCGCGTGCGCGAGCGCGCCGCCCAGCGACCACCCGAGCAGCCGGTAGGGGCCCTCCGGTTGTACAGTACGGATCTCCTCGACGTAGCGATGCGCGATCGCGTCCACCGAATCCGGCCGGAAGTCCGGATCGGACAGCGCGGGCGACTGCACACCGAAGATCGGGGTGTCCGCGGGCAGATACTGCGCGAGACCGGTGTAGCACCAGGACAATCCGGCCATCGGATGGATACAGAACAGCGGCGCGGCGGTGCCGTGACGGATCGGCAGCAGCACGTCGAGGGCGGCTTCGGCATTCAATCCGTGGTCGTAGTCGCCGGATTCGTCGGCCGCCATGATGCGCTGGGTGAGGGCCGCGACGGTGGGATCGGTGAAGAACCACTGCACCTGGACCGCGATACCGGTCAGTTCGCGCAGCTTGCTCACCGCGCGCATCGCGACCAGCGAACTGCCGCCGAGTGCGAAGAAGTCGTCCTCGGCGCCGACTCGGTCGATACCCAGGACCTCGGCGTATACGTCTGCGACGGCCTGTTCCTGCGGGGTCGAGGGCGCGAGGTAGGGGCGCT
Source organism: Nocardia nepalensis (assembly GCF_048910785.1). NCBI lineage: Bacteria > Bacillati > Actinomycetota > Actinomycetes > Mycobacteriales > Nocardiaceae > Nocardia > Nocardia nepalensis. The sequence goes on from NZ_JBKBET010000040.1 coordinate 532,975, forward strand.
GGTCCAGTTCGGGTTCGGGCAGGGCCGCGCGATCGATCTTGCCGACCGGGGTGAGCGGCACTTGGTCGAGGACCACCACCGCCGCTGGCACCATATGCCGCGGCAGGCTGCGCGCCGCGTATTCGGTGAGCTCGGTGGTATCGATGGTCCGTCCGAGTACCGGAAGCACGTAGGCGACGAGAATCATTTCCCCCGTCGCGGTTTCCCTGCCAATGGTGACGGCGAATTCGATGTCGTCGTGTCCGGTGAGTACCGCGTCGATCTCACCGAGTTCGATGCGGAAGCCGCGGATCTTCAGCTGGAAGTCCGCGCGACCGACGTATTCGAGCTCCCACTCCCCCGGTTCACCGACCCAGCGCACGAGATCGCCGGTGCGATACATCCGGGTGCCGGGCGGCCCCCACGGGTCGGCGACGAAGCGCTCCGCGGTCATCGTGGGACGATCGTGGTAGCCACGTGCAAGTGCGGTGCCCGCGAGATACAGCTCGCCGACGGCGCCCGGCGGCACCGGTCGCAGCCGCGAATCCAATACCAGCATGGGCGTTGCGGGCACGGGCGCGCCGATGGTGATGCGCTGCCCGGCGATCATCTCGCTCCACGAGGCGGCGACGGTGGCCTCGGTCGGACCGTAGCCGTTGAAGAAGTGCCGCCCGGGCTGCCATTTGGCGACCAGCTCCGGCGAGGTGACATCGCCGCCGCAGGATAGGAATCGCAACTCGTCCAGACCCGCCGGGTCGACGGTGCCGAGCACGGCCGGGGTGAAGATCGCGTGCGTGACCCGCTCGGTGCGCAGCAGCGCGCTCAGATCCGGGCCGCCCAGCATCGTGGACGGCACGATCACCAGGGTCGCGCCATTGTGGAAGGTGCAGAGCCACTCCAGAATCGACGGATCGAAGCTCGGCGAGCACAGGTGCAGGAAGCGGTGGTGCGCGGTGAGCTGGAACATGGCGCTCGCGTACTCGACCGCGCCGCCGACACCGACGTGGGTGACGGTGACGCCCTTGGGGACACCCGTCGAGCCCGAGGTGTAGATCACGTAGGCCGGATGCTGGGGCAGCAGCGGCGCGAGCCGGTCGGCATCGGTGACCGGTGCCGCCGACTTACCGGCCACCGCAGCGTGGATCGCGGGATCGTCGAGTTGCAGCCAGGAGGTCTTGCTCGAACCGTTGGGCAACTGCTCCGAGTAGGTCGAGGTGGTGATGCCGAGGACGACGCCGGAGTCGGTGACCATATGCCGGATCCGCTCCGCCGGATAGGTCGGGTCGACCGGCACATGCGCGCCACCGGCCTTGGCGACCGCCCAGAACGCCGCCACCATCTCCAGGGAGCGCGGGAAGGCAAGTGCGACAAGGGTCTCCGGGCCGACACCGCGATCGATGAGCACCCGAGCCAGCCGCGACGAGTATTCGTCGAGTTCGCGATAGCTGATCGAGCGACCGGCGGAACGCACCGCGACGTGCTCGGGATCGGTATCGACCGCGCTGGTCAGCAGGTCCGGCAGCAGCCCGATGGCGGGTGTCTCGCCGCGGCGCACCGGGGTCAGCGCATGCTCTTCGGTCTCCTCGAGCAGCGGTAGGTCACCCACCGGAGTGTGCGGGTGCGCGACGATTTCGGTGAGCAGCCGGGTGAACCGGGCGGCGAAGTGTTCGATCGTATTGTCGTCGAACAGATCCCGCGCGAAGTTGAACTCGCCGCGCAGGCTGTCCTCGGCGGTACCCGGCGCCCACATGGTCAGGGACAGATCGAATTTCGCCGTGTCGACCGCGAAATCGACTGTCTCGACACGCAATCCGGGCAGTTCGAAGGTGCTGGTCGGCAGGTTCAGATACGACATCGACACCTGGAACAGCGGATGCCGTGCCGTGGAGCGCGGCGGGTTCAGCAGCTCGACCAACCGCTCGAACGGGAGGTCGGCATGGGAAAAGGCTTGCAGGTCCGTCTCTTTGGCCCGGTTGAGCAGATCACCGAAGGTGATATCGCCGGGCACGTCTAGCCGCAGTACCAACGTATTGACGAACATGCCGATCATGTCGTCGAGTTCGGCCGCGCCGCGACCGGCCACCGGTGTGCCGATGGCGATATCGCCGGTGCAGGACATGCGCGATAGGAAGACCGACAGCGCGGCGTGCACCACCATGAACATGGTGGCGTTGTGTTCGCGCGCGAGCCGCGCCAAACCGGCGTGCACCTGCGGATCGATCCCGAATTCGGTGCGCCCGCCCGCGAAGGTCCGGATGGCCGGGCGCGGTCGATCCGTCGGCAGGTTGAGCTCGTCGGGCAGATCGGCCAGCGCGGTCCGCCAGTAGTCGGCCTGCGCCGAGATCAGGCTGTCCGGATCGTCCTCGGATCCGAGCACATTGCGTTGCCAGACACTGAAATCCGCGTACTGCACCGGCAGCGGCGCCCACGCGGGCGGCTCACCGGCGCTGCGAGCGGAGTAGGCGAGCATGACGTCGCGAACCAGCGGCCCCATCGACCAGCCGTCCGCGCCGATGTGATGCGCGACGAAGACCAGGATGTAATCGGTGTTGTTTCGAGCGACCTGCAAGCAGTCGCTAGCGGCGCCATCGAGCCGGAACAGCCTGGCGCGGAACGGCACCTCGACGGTGACGTCGAAGCCGGCGGCGACGACCTCCCGAACCTCCTGTGCCGCATCGGCTTCCGCGATCGCAATGGGCACCAGATCGATCGGCACCTCGATCGGGGCGAGCACTTCCTGCACCGGACCGTCGGGGGTCTGCGGATAGACGGTGCGCAGCACCTCGTGCCGAGCCACCATATCCTCGACGGCCAGACCGAGCGCGGTGACGTCCAATTCGCCGGAGAGCCGGATGGCCACCGGGATGTGGTAGGCGGCCGAACTGGGATCGAACTGGTTGATGAACCACATCCGCAACTGCGCCAGCGATAGCGGCACCTGCTCCGGCCGCAATCCGGCCAGCAGCGGCCGCCGCCGACCCGAACCGACCTGGCTCTCGACCTTGGCGGCCAGTCCGGCCACGGTCGGCGTCTCGAAGACCGACCGCACCAGCACCTTGGTGTCGAGCGCGTCGCCGACCCGCGCGGCCACCTGGGTCGCCAGCAGCGAGTTACCGCCCATGGCGAAGAAATCGTCGTCGCGGCCGACGCGCTCCAAGCCGAGCACGTCGCCGTAGACGCCCGCGACGATCTCCTCGATCGGGGTCGACGGCGCGCGGAAGACCTGGGTCTCGAATTCGGGTTCGGGTAGCGCGGCGCGGTCCAACTTGCCATTCGCATTGCGCGGCAACGACTCCAGCGTCACGAAGGCATTGGGCATCATGTACGACGGCAGCACCGAGGCCAGCGCGGCCTTCAGCTCGGCGACCACCACAGGTGTCGCCTCGACGAGGTATGCCACCAGCCAGTCGCCGATACGCGGATCGGATTTGACTCCTACCGCGGCCTGGGCGATCTCGGGCCGGGCGAGCAGGGCGGTCTCGATCTCGCCGAGTTCGATGCGGAAGCCGCGGATCTTCACCTGGAAGTCGGTGCGGCCGCGGTACTCCAGCTCACCGTCGGCATTCCACGCCACCAGGTCACCGGTGCGGTACATGCGCGCACCGAGTTCGAACGGGTTGGCCACGAACCGCTCCGCCGTCAGGTCCGCCCGTCCGAAGTAGCCGCGCGCCAATTGCGCACCGGCCAGATACAACTCGCCCGATACGCCGACCGGAACCGGGCGTAGCCGCGAATCCAGCACGTAGACGCGGCTGTTCCACTCCGGGGCACCGATCGGCACCGATAGGACGTCCGCATCGGTCACCCGATGGTTGGTGATGGATACCGCGGCCTCGGTCGGGCCGTAGAGGTTGAACAACTCCGGTGCCGGAGCGGAGCGACCCCAGGACGCCGCGTCCTGACGGAACCGCTGTGCGGTCGCGGCGGGTAGCGCCTCGCCGATCGCCAGGACCCGCCGCAGCGAGCGGGAAAGCTGTCCCGTCGACAATGCGTCCAGCATCGAGGGCACGACATGCAATGTCGTCACCGACTCGCGTGCCATCAACTCGTTCAGATACGCCGGATCCCGATGACCATCCGGCGCGGCGATCACCAGCGTGCCACCGCATACCGCCGCGGTCCAGAACTCCCAGACCGATAGGTCGAAGGTGGCCACCGTCTTCAGCAGCACCACATCATCGGCGCCGAGGCCGAATTCGGCGGTCTCCCATAGCAACTGGTTGACGATCGCGCCGTGCGCAACCGCGACACCCTTCGGCTGCCCGGTCGAACCCGACGTGAAGATCACGTACGCGGTATTCCCGGGCCGCAGCGTCCCACGGCGTTCGCGCGCCATGACCGGTGCGTCGTGGTATCGGGACAGGTCGAGCTCGTCGATCGTCACGGAATCGACCGCGTCGGTGTGGAATCCGTCGTGGACCGTGCTCAACAGGCAGATGGGTCGCGCGGTCCGCAGGATGTATTCGACGCGTTCGGCGGGTTGGTCCGGATCGATGGGCACATACGCCGCACCGGATTTCGCCACCGCGTACATGGCGACGATCAGATCGACCGACCGGCGAATGCCCAGCGCGACCCGGTCCTCCGGTCGCACACCGCGCTCGATCAGATACCGCGCCAAGCGATTCGCCCGCGCGTCGAGTTCGGCGTAAGTGAGCTTGCGGCCCGGCTGATCCGCGACCAGCGCCACCGCATCCGGCGCCGCGGCGACCGTCGCATCCAAGAGCGAGACCAGCGTCGCCGTCGTATCGATGGGGTGCGCGGTGTCGTTCCAGTCCGCCAGAATCCGCGAACTCTCTTCCAGGGCGAGCAGTTCGATCTCGCCGACGCGCACCGAGACATCGGCGATCACTGCATCGAGCACCCGCAGGAAACGATCCGCGAACCCCTGCACCGTGGTCTCGTCGAACAGGTCGGTGGCATAACCGAAATCGGTCACGATCCCGGCGGGCGCGCCGTCGGGGCCGTAGCGGTCGGCCAGCGAGATATGCAGGTCCGTCTTGGCCAACTGCAGATCGAAATCGACCGCGCCGACCGAGAGTCCGGGCAGTTCGAAGGTGGCTTCGGCCAGGTTCTGGAACGAAAGGCTGACCTGGAACAGCGGATTGCGGGCGATCGAGCGAACCGGGTTCAGCGCCTCCACGATGCGCTCGAACGGCACGTCGGCGTGCGCGAAGGCCTCGAGATCGCGCTCACGGACGTCGGCGAGCAGCTCGGCGAAGGTATCACCGGGTCGCACGCGCGTCCGGAATACCAAGGTGTTGACGAACATGCCGATCAGATCGTCGAGTTCGCGTTCGCCACGACCGGCGATCGGCGTGCCCACGGCGATATCGTCGGTGCCCGACAAACGAGACAGCAGGACGGCCAGCGCCGCGTGCACGACCATGAACAGCGAGGCGTGATTGGCCCGCGCCAGCGTGTGCAGCCGCGCGTGCCGATCCGCGGAGATCTCGAACCGAACCGACCTGCCCTGGAAGGACTGTGCGGGCGGGCGCGGGCGATCCGCGGGTAGTTCCAGCTGATCCGGCAGCTGCGCCAGGGTCGCCTGCCAGTACGCGATCTGCTGTGCGGCCAGCGATTCCGGATCGTCCTCGGAGCCGAGCACCTCGCGCTCCCACAGCGCGTAGTCGGCGTACTGCACCGGCAGCGGATGCCACTGCGGCAGCTGCCCTTGCACCCGTGCGGCATAGGCGACCATGAGATCGCGGGCGAGCGGACCCATCGACGCACCGTCGGCCGCCACATGGTGCACGGTCAGCGCGATCACGTGGTCGCGCGGCGCGATTTGGAACAGTGCGATCGCGACCGGCACCTCGATGGTCACATCGAAGGTCATCGCGGCGAATTCGACGATCCGGCGCACCAAATCGTCCTCGGTCACCTCGACCGGCACCAGGGCGAAGGCATTCTCCGGCACCGGATGCACGACCTGATGCGGCCGCCCGCCCGCGCTCGGATAGGTGGTCCGCAGCACCTCGTGGCGGGTCAGCACGTCACCGATCGACAGACCGAGTGCGACCGCGTCCAGCTCACCGGTGAGCCGCACGGCGAGCGGAATGTTGTCCACCGCCGAGGTATCGGTGTCGAACTGGTTGAGGAACCAATACCGCTGCTGGGCCAGCGACAGCGGGATCAGCTCGGGCCGCTCCCCCGCGATCAGCGGCGGCCGACTGCGGCCGGATCCGGCGGTGCGCTCGACCACCGCGGCGAAGGCGGCGACCGTCGCGGCGTGGAACAGATCGCGCACCGCCAACTCGGTATCCAGCGCGGCATCCAGCCGGGCGGTCACCTGGGTGGCGAGCAGCGAATTGCCGCCGAGTTCGAAGAAGTCGTCGTCCAGGCCGACCCGCGCGACACCGAGCACATCGCCGAAGGTGCCCGCGACGATCTGCTCGACCGGCGTCGAGGGAGCGCGGAAAACCTTGGCCTCGAAGACCGGTTCGGGTAACGCTTTGCGGTCCAGTTTGCCCGTGGGCGTCAGCGGCACCTCGTCGAGCACCGTGATGCAGGCGGGCACCATATGCGCCGGCAATTTCCGCTCGACCAGCGCCTTCAGCTCCACCAAATCGACGGTGTGCCCGTGCGCGGGGTGCACATAGGACACCAATACGGTGGTCCCGCTGTCGCGTTCGTACCCGAGGGTGACCGCGAAGTCCACACTCTCGGCAGAGCCCAGGATCGCGTCGATTTCGGTGAGTTCGATGCGGAAGCCGCGGATCTTCACCTGGGAGTCATTGCGGCCCAGGTACTCCAGTTCACCGGTAGCGGTCCAGCGCACCAGATCGCCGGTGCGGTAGAGCCGGGTGCCGGGCTCGAACGGATTGGCCACGAAACGCGCGGCGGTGAGCGCCCGCTGACCGAGGTAACCGCGCGCCAGTTGCGCTCCGGCGACATATAGCTCGCCGACCACTCGATTCGGCACCGGCACCAAGCGATCGTTGAGCACGTAGGCGGTGATGCCGTGGATCGGCGGACCGAGGGTCACCGGTTCCCACGGCACCATCGGCGCGGTGATATTCGTGGCGACGGTGGCCTCGGTCGGACCGTAGGCGTCGAAGAATTCGCGCAGCAACCCGCCAGCGATCGGTAATACCCAGCGCCGCACCAACTGCGGCGGGCACGCCTCGCCACCGGTCACCACGACCCGCAACTCGTCGAGTCCCGCGGGTTCCACCGAGGCCAGCGCCGCGGGCGTCACGAAGGCGTGCGTCACCCGTTCGCGCTTCAATACCGCGGCCAGTTCGGCACCGCCGTAGACGGTCGGCGACACCACCACCATGGTGGCCGCGCCACCCAGTGCCAGCAGCAGCTCCAGCACCGAGGCGTCGAAGGACGGCGAGGCGAAATGCAGTGTCCGCGCGGCACTCGTCACCCGGTACCGGGTGCGCTGCTCGTCGCAGAAGCCGGATAACCCCTGGTGGGTGATGACCACGCCCTTCGGGACACCGGTCGATCCCGAGGTGTAGATGACGTAGGCCGGATGCGCGCCGTGCAGCGGCCGCACCCGATCCTGGTTGGTCACCCGGTCCACCGGATATCGCTGCAGCACTTGCGCGGTGACTATGTCGTCGATCACCAGCCATTCGGCGTGGTCGGGCAGGCCGCGGCGGACCGTGCTGACGGTCAACCCGAAGCTCACAGCGGAGTCGGTCAGCATGTGCGCTACTCGCTGCGCCGGATAATTCGGATCCACCGGAACGAATCCCGCACCGGTCTTGGCGACCGCCCACACCGCGAGCACCGAATCCACCGACCGCGGGATGGCCACGGCGACCAGATCCTCGGGCCCGACACCACGATCGATGAGCAGCCGGGCCAGCCTGGTCGAACGCTCATCCAGTTCGGCGTAGCTCAGCTGCGCGGAACTGAGGTTCGCATCGGCGAATACGACGGCGGGGCCGCCGGGATTGGCTTCCACGGCGGCCGCCATCAATTGGGGCAGGGTGATGACGCGCGTCCGCGGTGACCGTGCGGGGCGCACCCGAGCCTGGCGGGTCACCTGCGCACCGCTTCCTCATGCCGACGTTGTGCAACCACCCGAAACATGAAGGAGCTCACCTACCCTGTAATCCCTAAAAGTGCTCCCCCACCCAGCGCTTACTCAGAAGCATCGCATGGTCAGACGTCGATCGTTACCGCATTGGCCGCTTGCGCACGCCGACGATCCACCCACGTTTCCCGGCTGATCACCGCCGCTCAGGGGTTTCGAGCAGCTCAGCGAGCCAGGGGCCGATCTCGTCGAACGCTTCGGCAGAGGTCATCAACTCGTGCGTCGCCCCGATCGGGCGATCGATGATCTCACCGGAAACGAAAGGCTGCCAGTCGGCGGGTGTGCGACCCGCGCGCGCCTCGGCGTCACCCGTGGCGCTGAAGAACTCGAGCCGCCCCTGGAACACCTGCGGCCGGTACTGCGACTCCAGCTCGACCGTGCGCATTGCCGTGCGGTAGATCAGGCGCAGGCGCTCGGGTGTCAGCACGTCCAGGCCCTCGCCGATGACCATCGCCTGCAGCGCGGCCAGTGCCTCGTCGCCGATCTCCTGCATGTTCTCCGCCTCGGGCAGCGCCGCCGCGTCCAACCCGAGCTCGGTGAAGGCCTGGCGGATCTGGGTACGGAAGTCGGTGAAGTCGCCGCCCGGGTACGCGTCCAGGATCGCCAGCAACTCGACCTGCGCGCCATCGGCCTGCAACTGGGTCGCAACCGCATGGGCCAGTTTGCCGCCGAGCGACCAGCCCAGCACCCGGTACGGGCCCTCAGGTTGTACGGCCCGGATTTCGGCGACATAGCGGCGCACGATCTCGGCCACCGAGTCCGGCTGGAAGTCGTCCTCGGAGAGCGCGGGCGACTGGATGCCGAGGATCGGCTGGTCGGCCGGCAGTACCCGGGCCAGTCCGGCATAGGACCACGACAGTCCGGCCAGCGGGTGCACGCAGAACAGCGGCGCCCTGGTGCCAGCGGCGCGGATCGGCAGGATGACGCCGAGCGCGGCCGCGGAGCTGGATTCGAAATCGTGTCCGTGTTCGAGCACCGCGATGATCTGCTGGGAAATGCCCAGAACCGTTGGCTCGGTGAAGAACCAGGCGACCTTGATCTGCGCACCGGTCAGTTTGCGCAATCGGCTGACGACCTGTGCGGCCAGCAGCGAATTGCCGCCGAGGCTGAAGAAGTCGTCGTCGAGACCGACCCGATCCACGCCGATGACCTCGGCGAAGACACCGGCGACGGTGGCCTCGAGCGGGGTCGACGGTGCGCGGAATTCCCTTGCCGCGAAGACGGGTTCGGGCAGTGCGCGGCGGTCGAGCTTGCCGTTCGGGTTGAGCGGCATGACATCCAGCACCACGATGGCCGCGGGGACCATGTAGGACGGCAGATGCTCGGCCAGATGGGTCCGCAGCTGCTCGGCATCGACGGCGGCGCTGTTCGCGGGCACGACATATGCGACGAGCTGGTCGCCGGTCCTGGCATCCGAACGCACCAGCGCGACGACCTGGGCCACCGAATCGTGTGCGGTGAGGGCGGTTTCGACCTCGCCGAGCTCGATGCGCAGACCGCGCAGCTTCACCTGGAAGTCGGTGCGGCCGAGGTAGCCGATCGAGCCGTCGGCATTGCGGGTGACCAGGTCACCGGTGCGGTACATCCGGGAACCGGACGCGCCGAACGGGTTGGCCACGAAGCGATCCGCGGTCAGATCGGTGCGACCGGCATAGCCGCGCCCCAACTGCGCACCGGCCAGATACAACTCGCCCGCCACACCCGACGGCACCGGATGCAGTCTGGCATCCAGCACGTACGCCTGGGCATTCCAGACCGGCCGGCCGATCGGCACCGCGCCCTCGATCGCGGCGGCCACCGGGCTGTGGGTGGCGTGCACGGCGAATTCGGTTGGGCCGTAGAGGTTGTACAGCTCGGCCGAGGTGACCTTGCGGATGGCCTTTACGGCGTCGGCGGTGAATGCCTCACCGGCGACCAGCAGGGTGCGCAGCGATGTCAGTGCGGAGCCGTCGACAGCGCCCGCGAAGACGCTCAGCATCGAGGGCACGAACGAGGTCATGGTGACCCGTTCGGCCGCGATGACGTCCGCGAGGTACTGCGGATCACGGTGGCCATCGGGGCTCGCCACGACGATCCGGCCACCGGTGGACAAGGGACCGAACAGCTCCCACACCGACACATCGAAGGTCGCGGGGGTCTTGAACAGCACGATGTCATCCGCGCCGATGCCGTATTCGCGGGTGATCCAGCGGATCTGGTTCACCACCGCCGAATGCGGCACCGCCACGCCCTTCGGGCGACCGGTCGAACCGGAGGTGAAGATGACGTAGGCCGGGTTGCTCGGCCGCAAGGGCGCGATTCGCTCGGCGTCGGTGACCGGCCGGTCCGAGTACCCGGACAGGTCCAGCTCATCGAGCGTCAGGGTGGGCAGCGCGCCGCCGTCGAATTCGTCACGGGCGGTGGTCAGTACGCAGACCGGTGCGGCCGAATCGAGTACATAGCCGATGCGCTCCGCGGGCTGGTCGAGGTCGAGTGGCACATACCCGCCACCGGCCTCGTGCACCGCGTAGGCCGCGACCACGAGATCCACCGAACGCCGCAGACCGAGGGCGACCAGCTTTTCCGGACCGACACCGGCCTCGATCAGCCGCCGCGCCAACCGGTGCACGCGGGCACCGAATTCGGCATACGTGAGCGAGGAGGAGCGGTGGTCGGGTGACGAGGTTGTGGTCGCCGGGTCGACGATCGCGACCGCGTACGGCGTTTCCGCGGCCTGCCTGGCGAATTCGTCCACCAGCGTGCCGACCGCGCCCAGCTCGCGGCTGGTGTCGTTCCACCGCCACAGCACCGCGGCCCGCTCGGCATCGCTGAGCAGATCGATATCGCCGACCGGCGCGTCCGGGTCGGCGACGACCTGTTCCAGCAGGCCGACGAACCGGTCGGCGAAGCCCTGCACGGTGGCGTCGTCGAAAAGATCCCTGGCGAAGGACAATTCGGCGACCATGCCGGCGTCCGCGTCCTGCGCGGCTTCCTGAATGGTCAGCGACAGATCGAATTTCGCGGCATCGATCTCCAGATCGACCGCGCCGATCCGCAGTCCGGGCAGTTCGAACGAGCTGTCCGGCAGATTCTGGAACGACAGCATGACCTGGAACAGCGGATGCCGTGCGGTGGACCGCACCGGATTCAGCAGGTCGACCAGCCGCTCGAACGGAATGTCGGCGTGTGCGAAGGCTTGCAGATCGGCATCCTTCGTATGCGCGAGCAGTGCACCGAAACTCAGCTCGCCGGATATCTCGCTGCGCAGCACCAGGGTGTTGACGAACATGCCGATCACATCGTCGAGCTCGGCCTCACCGCGCCCGGCGACCGGGGTGCCGATGGCGATGTCCGCGGTGCCGGACAAACGAGACAGTAAGGCAGCAAACGCCGTGTGCACGACCATGAACATGGTCGCGTTATTGGCGCGGGCGAGCCGCTGTAGCCCGCGGTGCAGTTCGGTGCCGATCGGGAAGACGACCCGTCCGCCGCGGAAGGACTGCGTCGTCGGGCGGGGCCGATCCGAGGGGAGATTCAGCTCGTCGGGCATGCCCGCCAGCGTGTTTCGCCAGTAGTTCGCCTGTGCGCTGATCACGCTGTCCGGATCGGATTCCGAGCCCAGAACCGCACGCTGCCAGATGCTGAAATCGGCGTACTGCACGGGCAGCGGCGCCCAGGCCGGAGTCGCACCCGCCGAGCGGGAGGCGTAGGCGATCATCAGATCGCGGGTCAGCGGACCCATGGACCAGCCGTCCGCGCTGATGTGATGTGCGACCAGCACGAGCACGTGCTCTGTGTTGTTTCGAGCGACCTGCGAGCAGTCGCTAGCGGCGGTGTTCTCGACTCGGAAGAGCTTGGCCCGCACCGGAACTTCGGCCGTCACGTCGAATCCGGCCGAGGCCGTCGCGATGACCTGCCCGGGCAACTCGGCCGCGCTCACCGGTACCGGCGTCAGATCCGGTACCGCCTGCTCGGCGGGCACGATCAGCTGCACCGGGCCGTCGTCGGTCTGCGGGTAGACGGTGCGCAGCACCTCGTGCCGTTCGATCAGATCGACCACGGCCAGATCCAGCGCGGCCAGATCCAGCGCACCGGTCAGGCGCACCGCGGCCGGGATATTGTTCACCGCCGAAGACGGGTCGAGCTGGTTGAGGAACCACATCCGCTGCTGTGCCATCGACAGCGGAATCCGTTCCGGGCGCGGCCCGGCCGTCAGTGCCCGGCGGCCGCCGGATCCGGCGTGTTGCTCGATCTTGACCGCGAGCCCGCCCACCGTCGAGGCCTCGAACAGGGTGCGCACCGGCACCCGCCCGCCGATCGCGACGCCGAGTCTGGCCACCACCTGGGTGGCGATCAGCGAATTGCCGCCGAGGGCGAAGAAGTCGTCGTCGACGCCGACCCGCTCGATGCCGAGGACATCGGCAAAGATGCCCGCCACGATCTCCTCGATCGGTGTTGCCGGAGCACGGAATTCGCGGCTGGCGAAGGTGGGTTCCGGCAGCGCCTTGCGATCGAGCTTGCCGCTGGTATTCAACGGGAAGGAGTCCAGCGCCACGATGGCAGCCGGGATCATATACGCCGGAAGGGTCTCCGCGACCGCGGCCAAGAGCTCGACCTGATCAATCCGGTGACTGGGCGTGGGCACGGCGTAGGCCACCAGCTGGTCACCCAGCGCCGACGGCAGCACCACGGCCACGGCTTGGCTTACCGAAGTCTCGGCGAGCAGCGCGGTTTCGATCTCGCCGAGCTCGATACGCTGGCCACGGAACTTGACCTGGAAGTCAGTGCGGCCGATGTAGTCGAGTACACCACCCGCCTCGGTCTCGCGCCAGACGACCAAGTCGCCGGTGCGATACATGCGTGCGCCGTCACCGAAGGGGTTGGCCACGAACCGATCCGAGGTCAGATCCGGTCGGCGCACATAGCCGCGCGCCAACTGGTCACCAGCCAGGTACAACTCACCAGCGACACCGACTGGCACCGGACGCAACCGCGAATCCAGCACGTACACCTGGGTATTCCACTGCGGCAGGCCGATCGGCACGCCGGGAAGGTCGTTGCCGCGCGCCTCCCAGTACGTCACCGAGACCGCGGCCTCGGTGGGGCCGTAGAGGTTGTGTACCCGAGCGTCCGACATCGCGCGCACCGCGTCGACGGTCTCCGGCGGCAGTGCCTCGCCGATCACGAAGACGTCCCGCAGCGTCGGGCAGGAGCCCGCCGGGGTGTGCGCGGCGAAGACCGTCAGCATCGACGGCACGAAGTCGGTGACCGTCACGCCCTGCGCGGCAATGGTCTCCGCGACGTAGGCGGGGTCGCGGTGGCCGTCGTGGGTGGCGACGACCAGTTTCGCGCCCGCGCGCAGCGGCATGAAGTAACCCCACAGCGACACATCGAAGGTGGTCGCGGTCTTCTGCAGGTACACATCGCCGACGCCGAGCGGGTACTCCTCCAGCATCCAGGTGGTCTGGTTGTGGATGGCCGCATGCGAGATCGCCACACCCTTCGGGCGCCCCGTCGAACCCGAGGTGAAGATGACATAGGCCGGGTTCTCCGGACGCACCGGGCGCAGCAGTTCGTCGGCGCGGACCGGATTCGCGTCGAATCGGTCCAGCTCCAGCGCATCCAGGTGCAGTACCGGTGTATCACCGGGCACCGCGATGGCATCCGCTGTGGTGGTCAGCACGGCCGCGGGCCGGGCGGTATCGAGGATGTGCGCGATCCGCTCCGCCGGATGATCCGGATCCAGCGGCACATACGCGCCACCGGCCGTCACGATGGCGTACATGCCGACGACCAGATCCAGCGAGCGCCGAATCGCGAGGCCGACCAGGGATTCGGTGCCGACGCCCTGCTGGATCAGCCGCCGGGCCAGCCGGTTGACGCGCTGGTCGAATTCGCGATAGCTGAGCTCGGTGCCCTCATATGCCACCGCGATGGCATCCGGATATTCGGCCACCGCACGGCGATAGCCGTCCAGCAGCAGTTCGGGCGCGACCGGATGGCCGGTCTGGTTCCAGTCCAGCAGGATTCGCTCCCGCTCGGCCGGGGCCAGCAGGTCGAGTTCGCCGACCGGGGTGCGCGGGGCGGCGATGATCCGGCCGAGCAGGCGTACGAACCGCTCGGCGAAGCCCTCGACGGTCGCCTGGTCGAAAAGGTCCTTCGCGTAGACGAATTGGCCCGCGATACCGGCGGGCACGCCGTGCTCGTCGTAGGCGTCGCTGACAATGAGGTTCAGATCGAACTGCGCCACCTGGGTATCGATGCCGACACCGGAGACGGTGAGCCCCGGCAGTTCGAGGCTGGACTGCTCCAGATTCTGGAACGACAGCCCGACCTGGAACAGCGGATGCCGCGCGGTCGAGCGGACCGGGTTGAGGACTTCGACCAGGCGCTCGAACGGGATATCCGCGTGCGCGAACGCCTGGATATCGGCCTCCCGCTGACGCGCCGTCAGCTCGGTGAATGCCGCACCGGCGTCCACCCGGGTGCGGAATACCAGGGTGTTGACGAACATGCCGATCAGATCGTCCAGGGCGGCCTCGCCACGACCGGACATCGGCGTGCCGATGGCGATGTCGTCAGTGCCGGACAAACGAGACAATAAGACAGCAAACGCGGTGTGCACGACCATGAACAGCGTCGCACCTTCGGCGCGCGCCAATTCGATGAGCGCCCTATGGGTTTCTGGATCGATGCGCACCTGCGCGGTGCCGCCCGCGAAGGTCTGCACCGCGGGGCGCGGCCGATCGGCAGGCAGATCCAGTTGTTCGGGCAGATCGGCCAGCGCATCGCGCCAGTAGGCGACCTGCTTGGACGCCAGCGATTCCGGATCGTCCTCGCTGCCGAGCAGTTCGCGCTGCCAGATGCTGTAGTCGGCGTACTGCACGGTCAGCGGCGCCCAGCCGGGTGCCGCGCCCGCGGAACGGGCCGCGTACGCCATCATCAGATCGCGGGTCAGCGGGGCGACCGAGGAACCGTCGCCGGAGATGTGGTGCACCACCATCGCCAGCACGTATTCGTTGTCGGCGCCGTCGATTTCGAAGAGCGCGACCCGGACCGGCACCTCGCTGGTGACGTCGAAGATCGTCGATATCAGCTCGACGACGGCCGATTCGAGCTCATTCGGCAGCACGTCGCGGATCTCGAGCTTCGGCGCGGCCTGGTCCGGGGGCAGGATCAGCTGCACCGGGCCCGCATCGGTCTGTGGGTAGATGGTGCGCAGGATTTCGTGCCGCTCGACCAGATCGGCGACCGCCTGCCGCATCGCCTCCACATCGAGCGCGCCGGTGAGCCGGACCGCGACCGGGATGTTGTAGGCCGAGGAGTCGGTGTCGAAGCGGTTCAGGAACCACATCCGCTGCTGGGCCAGCGACAGCGGAATGTGCTCCGGCCGTTCGCCTGCCGCCAGCGCCTTGCGGCCCCCGGTGCCGGCGAGCTGTTCGAGTTTGGCGGCGAGTTCGGCCACCGTGGACGCCTCGAAGAGCACCCGAACGGGTACGCGGGTGTCCAGTGCCGCACCGAGGCGCGCCACCAGTTGCGTTGCCAGCAGCGAATTTCCGCCGAGTGCGAAGAAGTCGTCGTCCAGGCCGAGGTAGCGGCTGTCGTCGGCGCCGGTGCCGATGCGCAGCACCGCGGCGAAGGTGCTCGCCACGATCTGTTCGGTATGGGTCTTCGGCGCGCGGAAGGCGACCTGTTCGAAGACCGGTTCCGGCAATGCTTTTCGATCCAGCTTGCCGACCGGAGTCAACGGGATCTCGTCCAGGACGACAACGGCCGAGGGCACCATATGCGGCGGCAGACTGCGCGCCGCGTGGTCGGTGAGCACGCTGGGCTCGACGACCCGGCCGGGCACCGGCAGCACATACGACACCAGAATCGTGACACCCGCGTCGGTCTGCTTGCCCAGGGTGATCGCGAATTCGACGTCGTCGTGTCGGCCGAGGACGGCGTCGATCTCGCCGAGTTCGATGCGGTAGCCGCGGATCTTCACCTGGAAATCCGAGCGCCCGACGTAGTCGAGCACCCACGGCACCGACGGCAGCGCCGCATTGCCCGCCCGCACATCGGGTTCGGCGAACCAGCGCACCACATCGCCGGTGCGGTACATCCGCGCACCCGGCTCGCCCCACGGGTTGGCCACGAAACGCTCGGCGCTCAGGCCGGAACGGTTGTGATAGCCGCGTGCCAGTCCACCGCCGGACAGATACAGCTCACCCGCGACGCCAGGGGCCACCGGGTGCAGGCGGGAATCCAGCACCAGCGCCGACATGCCGTGCACCGGGGTGCCGATGGTGATCGGCTCACCCGCGCGCAGGGTGCCGTAGGAGGAGATGATCGTGGTCTCGGTCGGGCCGTAGCCGTTGTAGTACCTGCGGCCCGGCTGCCACTTGCCCAACAGCTCCGGCGTGGTGACATCGCCACCGACGGAAAGCACTTCGAGCTGATCCAGCCCGGCCGGATCCACCGTGCCGAGCACCGCGGGGGTGATGATCGCGTGGGTCACCTGCTCGGCGCGCAGCAGCTCGGCGAGTTCCGGGCCGCCGATGACGGTCGACGGCACGATCACGCAGGTCGCGCCGATCGAAAGGGCGACAAGCCATTCCAGCACCGACGGGTCGAAGCTCGGCGAGCAGATGTGCAGGAAACGGTGTTTCGGCTCGAGCCGGTACAGACCGACCGCGTGATCGACCAGGCCGCCGAGTCCGGCATGAGTCACGGTGACGCCCTTGGGCATACCCGTCGAACCCGAGGTGTAGATGACGTACGCCGGATGGTTGAGCCGTAGTGGGGCGATCCGATCGGCATCGGTGACGGGCGCGGCGGATCGGTTGGCGCACAACGCATCCGTCTCGGCGTCATCCAGCGCGAGCCACTGCACATCGTCGGGCAACTGGCCGATGTGCTCGGTGGTCGTCAGGCCGACGACGGCGGCCGAATCGGTCAGCATGTGCCGCACCCGGTCCACCGGATAGTTCGGGTCGACCGGCACGTGCGCGCCACCGGCCTTGGACACCGCGAGCACCGCGGCGACCATCTCGTAGGAGCGCGGCAAGGCCACCGCGACAAGGCTTTCCGGACCGACGCCGCGTTCGATCAGCACCCTGGCCAAACGCGACGAGTACTCGTCGAGCTCGCGATAGCTGATCGAGCGGCCCCGGTAGCGGATGGCCGTGCGGTCGGCGCCACGGCGCAGCCCGCGCATCAGCAGATCCGGCAGCAGCCCACCGGCCATCACATGATCCGGATGCACCTGGGTCAGGAATTTCGCCTCGGATTCGGCCAGCAGCGGCAGATCGCCCACCGGCAGCTCCGGCCGCGTCGTGATCGCCTCGAGCAGGCGCACGAACCGATCCGCGAATACCCGAATGCTGGACTCGTCGAACAGGTCACGCGCGAAGGAGAACTCGGCGTACATGCCGTCGGTTTCGCCAGGGAGTTCGGTAATCGCCAGCGACAGATCGAATTTCGCGGTGTCGATATCGAGATCGACCGCACCGACCCGCAATCCGGGCAGCTCGAAGGAGTTGTCCGGCAGGTTCTGGAACGACAGTGCGACCTGGAACAGTGGATGCCGGGCCGTGGACCGCTCCGGATTCAGCAGATCAACAAGGCGCTCGAACGGAATATCGGCATGCGCGAAGGCCTGCAGATCGGCGTCCTTCACCACCGAAAGCAGTTCGGCGAAGGTCGAGCCGCCGCGCACCGGAGTCCGCAATACCAGCGTATTGACGAACATGCCGATGACATCGTCCAATTCGGCCGCGCCACGACCGGCGACCGGCGTGCCGACGGCAATGTCCTCGGTGCCGGAGAGCCGCGCCAGGAATACCGCGAGCGCGGTGTGCACGACCATGAAGATCGTCGCATTCTGCTCGCGGCCGATCTCCTGCAGCCTGCGATGCACCCGGGAGTCGACCGTGAAGCCGACGGTGCCGCCGGCGAACGACTGCGTCGTCGGGCGCGGCCGGTCGGCGGGCAGGTTCAGCTCGTCGGGCAGTCCGGCCAGCGCGTTGCGCCAGAATTCGGTCTGGGCCGTGATCAGGCTTTCCGGATCGTCCTCGGAACCGAGCACTTCCCGTTGCCAGAGACTGAAGTCCGCGTACTGCACCGGCAGCGGCTGCCACGCGGGCAGCACACCGGCCGCACGCGAGGCGTAGGCCAGCATGAGGTCGCGGGTCATCGGTCCCATCGACCAGCCGTCCGCGCTGATGTGATGGGCCACGAAGACCAGCACGTACTCGTCCGTCGGCTGCTCGGCCTCGACCTGGAACAGCGCACCGCGCAACGGCACCTGATCGGTGACATCGAATCCGGCCGCGATGATCTCGACGACCTTCGCGCGCAACGCATCCGCCGCAATGGGCTGGGGCGTCAGATCCGGAACCGCCTGTGCCGCGGGCACGATCACCTGATGCGCGACGCCGTCCCGGTCGGCCGGGTAGACGGTGCGCAGGGTTTCGTGCCGCTCGACCAAGTCGGCGACGGCCTGCTGCAATGCGGCGATATCCAGTGCGCCGGTGAGCCGCACGGCGACCGGCAGATTGTTCACCGCCGATTCGGTATCGAACTGGTTCAGGAACCACATCCGCTGCTGCGCCAGCGACAGCGGAATCTGCTCCGGCCGTGCACCGGCCACCAGGGGCACCGCGCGGCGCTGTCCGACGCTCGGCGCGACCGCGGCGGCCAGACCGGCCACCGTCGGCGCCTCGAAGACGGCGCGCACCGGCACCCGAGTGCCGATGGCGGTGCCGAGCCGGGCCACCACGCGGGTGGCGATAAGCGAGTTACCGCCGAGGTCGAAGAAATCGTCGTCCGCGCCCGCGCGCTCGATGCCGAGCACCTCGGCGAATACCTCGGCGACGGTGCGCTCCAGCGGGGTCGCCGGTTCGCGATAGGGCCGCCCGATGAACTCCGGGGCGGGCAGCGCCTTGCGGTCGAGTTTGCCGCTGGCATTGAGCGGCAAGGCATCCAGCCGCACGATCGCGGACGGCACCATATACGACGGCAGTGCCGCACGCGCATGATCGAGCAGGGCGTCATCGTCGATCTGCGCACCCGGCGCGGCGACCACATAGGCGACCAGTCGGTCGCCGGTGCTCCCGTTGACCAGGGCCACCGCGGCACGCTGCACCGCGTCCAGGCCGAGCAGCACCGTCTCGATCTCACCCAGTTCGACACGCTGGCCGCGCAGCTTCACCTGGAAGTCGCTGCGGCCCAGGTATTCGAGCGCGTACGCGCCCTGACCCGGCACCCAGCGCACGACGTCGCCGGTCCGGTACAGCCGCTCACCATCGGTGTGCGCGACGAACCGCTCGGCGGTCAGCGCCGGTGCGTTCACATAGCCACGCGCCAACTGCACACCGGCGACATACAACTCGCCCACCGCGCCGACCGGAACCGGACGCAGCTGCCGGTCGAGCACGTGCACCCGCGTATTCGCGACCGAGGTGCCGATCGGAATCGCGACGCGCCCATCGACTTCGGCCGGATAGGCGGTGACGACGGTGGCCTCGGCGGGCCCGTACCAATTGAACAGATCCGCATTCGGCAGGAAACGAGTGAAGCGCGCGGCGGTCTCCGTCGACAGCGCCTCACCGGCGGCGAACACCCGGCGCAAGGACGGATACGCGGTATCCGCCGCCGGCGCGCCGTCGAGGAACGCGTCGAGCATGGATGGCACGAAATGCACCGTGCTGACCGAATATTCGTCGATCACCCGGGACAGGTACGCGGGGTCGCGATGTCCGTCCGGTTCGGCGATGACCACCGCGGCACCGGTCTGCAACGTCCAGAACAGTTCCCACGTCGAGATATCGAAGGTGATCGGCGTCTTGTGCAGCACCACATCGCCGGGACCGTGCGGATAGGTCCGCTGCGCCCAACGGAATTGGTTCGCCATCTGCCGATGGGTGATCGCCACGCCCTTGGGCCGACCGGTCGAACCGGAGGTGTAGATGACGTAGGCGGTGTTGTCGGGAAGCGGCGTCGCGACGGTATCGGCCAGCAGATCACCGAAGATCAAGGCGTCGGCGGGTTTCAGCACGTCGACATGGACCAGCGGTGCGTCGGTCTCGGTTTCGAAGCCGGTCCCGGTCGTGGTCAGCACGCATACCGGAGTCGCGCTGGACAGCACATATTCGCTGCGCTCGGCCGGATGGTCGGGATCGATCGGCACATACGCGCCGCCCGCCCGCAGCACACCGTAGATGGCGACGACCATCTCGATGCTGCGCCGCATCGCCACGGCCACCCGCGATTCCGGGCCGACGCCGCGACCGGCCAGGTCCCGGGCCAGCTCCCGCGAGCGCGCGTCGAGTTCGGCGTAGCTCAGCGTGGTATCGCCGAAGATCACCGCCGGCGCCTCGGGGGTGCGGGCAACCTGGGCGTCGAACAGCGTCAGCAGCGTCGAATCATCGAGCAGCTCGGCCACTTCAGTGGCATTGGCGGCTTCGAGCACGGCCCGGTCGGTCTCGGTCAGCGCATCCACTTCGGCGATCTTGGCGAGCGGATCGGTGACGAATCGGCCGATCAGCACCGAAAAGCGCTGTGCCAGTGCCTGTGCCGCCGTCTCGTCGTAGATATCGCGCAGGTACTTGAGGGTGACGTGCATGCGGACATCGGGCACGACGACCACGGTCACCGGATAGTGCGTGCCGTTCACCGCGACCGCACCGGTGATATTCATGCCATCGATCGCGCCCGCCGCCGCGGTCAGCGCCTTGCCGTCGACCGGGAAGGATTCGAAGACCACCAGTGAATCGAAAAGCCCGTCGACGCCGACGATTTCCTGGATTTCGCTCAGCCCGACGTAGTGGTGGTCCAGCAGCGCCGCCTGCTCGGATTGCAGCTGACGCAGGAGTCCGGCGAGGGTGTCGTTCGCGTCGAGGCGCACGCGGACGGGAATCGCGTTGAGGAACAACCCGACCATGGTCTCGATGCCGTCCAGCTGCGGCGGCCGTCCGGAGACGGTGGCCCCGAATACGACATCGTCGCGATCCACGCTGCGGCCGATGAGTAGACCCCATGCGGCCTGGATGACGGTATTGACGGTGACCCCGGCGTCGGCGGCCAACCGGCTCAGCGCCTTGGTGTCCGCCTCGGACAGCTCGAACTCGATTTCGCCTACGCCAGCCGAGATTTCGCGCGCCGGGTCGACGGAGGCCAGCGGTGTCGGCTCGGTGATACCGGCCAGCACCTCGCGCCAGGCATCGCGTGCGGCGCTGTGGTCCTGTGCGCCGAGCCAGGCCAGATAGTCGCGGTAGGAACGGGCCGGCGGCAGCTGGGTCGCATCACCGCCGAGCACATACAGCGTCAGCAGGTCCTGGGTCAGCAGCGGCATGGACCAGCCGTCGATGAGGATGTGATGGCTGGTGACCAGCATGTGATAGGCGTCGGCCGATGAGCGGATCAGCGTGAACCGCAGCAGCGGCGCGGTGCGCATATCGAAGTGGTCGGCCAGATCCGCGGCCATGATCCGCTGCAGCTCGGCGGTGGCATCGGTCGAGCCGAGATGGGTGAGATCGATGGCGCGCCAAGGCACTTCGACCTCGTCGAGCACGACCTGCACCGGATTGCCGTCGGAGTCCTCGGCGAAGGCCACGCGCAGGTTCACGTGCCGACCCACCACGGCGACGGCCGCGGCGTGCAGCCGCTCCGCATCGACATCGCCGCCGAGATCGACCATGAACTGGGTCATGTACGCGTCGACCGACGACTCGGCCAGCTGAGCGTGGAACAGCATGCCCGACTGCAGCGGCGTCAGCGGCCAGACCTCGGCCAGCTTCGGGTATTCCCGTGCCAGGCGGTCGCTGTCGGCCTGCGACAGTTCGACCAGCGGACCGGTCGCGAGCTGTCCGCCGGTCTCGACCGGTTCGCCCCGGGTGGCCAGCGGTGCGAGGGCGGCGACCGTGCGCGATTCGAAAACGTCTCTGGGCGTGAAGATCACACCGCGGGCCCTGGCCCGGGATACCACCTGAATGGAGGTGATGCTGTCGCCGCCGAGTGCGAAGAAGTCGTCGTCGAGACCGATGCGCTCGATGCCGAGCACCTCGCCGAGCACCTCGGCGATGGCCTGTTCGATTTCGGTCTCCGGTGCGCGGTACTTCTTGGTCTCCAGTACGGGCGCGGGCAGTGCGCGGCGGTCCAGCTTGCCGACCGGGGTCAGCGGGATCGCGTCGAGCACGGTAATCGAGGTCGGCACCATATGCGCGGGCAGCGAGCGCTCGGCGAAGGCGGTCAGCGCATCGGTATCCACCAACGCATCGCCCGCCGCGTGCACATAGGACGCGAGAATCGTTGCGCCGGTTTCGAGTTTGTGCCCAATGGTGACGACGAAGTCCACACTGGCGTGCGCGCCCAGCACCGCGTCGATCTCGCCGAGTTCGATGCGGAAGCCGCGGATCTTCACCTGGAAGTCATTGCGGCCCACGTATTCGATCTCGCCGGAGGCGGTCCAGCGCACCAGGTCGCCGGTGGCGTAGAGCCGAGAACCACTGGGGTCGAACGGATTCGCCACGAAACGCGAGGCGGTCAGGGCCGGGCGCTCGTGATAGCCGCGCGCCACCTGCGAGCCCGAGATGTACAGCTCGCCGACCACACCGCTCGGGACCTGATTCAGCCGATCGTCGAGGACGTATTCGGTGATGGCCCGGATCGGACCGCCGATCGTCACCGTCTCACCGGGTGTCAGCGGCGAGCTGATGTTGGTCATGATCGTGGTCTCGGTCGGCCCGTAGCCGTTGAAGAACTCCCGGGTGCCGCCGTCGGCGATCGGCAATACCCAGCGCCGCACCAGATCCGGCGGGCAGGCCTCACCACCGGCGACCACGACCCGGAAATCGTCGAGTCCGGTCGGATCGACGGAGGCGAGCGCGGCCGGGGTGATGAACGCGTGGGTCACCCGCTCCCGGCGCAGCAGTGTCGCCAGTTCGTCGCCACCGTAGATATTCGGCGCGACCACCACCATGGTGGCCGCGCCACCGAGCGCGAGCAGCAGCTCGAGCACCGAGGCATCGAATGACGGCGACGCGAAATGCAGTGTGCGCGACTGGTTCGTGACGCGGTAGCGCTCGCGCTGTTCATCGCAGAAACTCGAAAGTCCGGCCTGCGTGACGACAACGCCCTTCGGCTTTCCCGTCGAACCGGAGGTGTAGATGACGTAGGCCGGGTGCTCCGCTCGCACCGCGCGGACGCGGTCCGCATAGGTGATCGCCTCGCCCGAGTAACCCTCGAGGCGCACCGCGAATTCGGGCGCATCGATGACCAGCCATTCGACCTGATCCGGTAGCTGCGCCGCCACCTCGGCGATGGCGAGGCCGAGCACCGCACCCGAATCGGTCACCATGTGCGCGACGCGCTCGGCCGGGTAGTTGGGATCGACCGGAACGAATCCGGCGCCGGTCTTGGCGACCGCCCACACCGCGACCACCGACTCCAGCGACCGCGGAATGCCGACGGCCACCAGATCTTCCGGGCCGACTCCGCGGTCGATGAGCAGCCGGGCCAGGCGGGTGGATCGGTCGTCGAGTTCGGCGTAGGTGAGTTGTCCCAGCGTCGCGGTGGCATCGGCGAAGACGACGGCGATACCGTCCGGATTCGCCTCGACCGCGGTGGTCATCAGCTGCGGCAGGGTGGTGACCCGCGGCTGCCGGGTCCGGACCGGACGGGTGCGAGCGGGCCGCGTCACGCGAACATCCCCCCGAGCGACTGCTCGCGGGCCTGGCTCGCCCGATCCTGTCCAAGCACCCGACGTTCCGGCACCCCAACCATAGGAACTTTCCTCACCTCACCCATCGTCACTACGCAGACCGGTCGCCGCCGGTGCCGGCCTGTGCGCGCACAGGCCGATGGATCTTCCGGATGGAAGATCAACTCGGGTCGCCCGGCCTCTGGACGCCCAGCAACGCACCGAGTTCGACGACCGCCGCGACGGCGCCGAATTCCGGCGCGGGCGCGCCGTCGTCCAGCACCACTGCGTGCAGATCCTCCAGCCCCGTCACATCGACGGTCCCGAGACCGGAACGATCGATGAACAGATGCGTCACCCATTCGTCGGCCAGTAGGGCCGACAGCGTTACGTTGTCCAGCTCACCGCCCGCGGTCACCACCACCGACGCACCGTTCTCACCGGCCGCGACGACTTCCAGCAGCGCCGCCGCCGAATCCGCCCGGCCGTACCGGAACAGACGGGATTCGAAGGTCAGCTCGGTGCGCGCCCGCAGTCGCTTGGTCGCCAGCGCGATGTCGTTGTAGGACAGAGCCACCGCGGCGACGAAGGCCGGATCCTCACCGCGCAGCGCCTGGGTCCGGTTCGCATAGGTCACCGGTCGCGGCGATTCGGCGGCGATCTCGCTGACCACGGCCGGATCGTCGAGCACGAGCCAGTCGATACTGCCCGCATCGGCGGGAGCCCGCCCGGTGGTGAGGCCGACCTTGATCTCCAACCCGCCCGGCAGCCCTGCGCCAGCGGCGACCGGAGTCAGCGCCGCGCCGGCCTTGAGCACCGCCCAGGTGGCGACAACCGCGTCCACGCCCCGATCGAGCCGGATCGCGACGCCGGTGCGCGGTCCGCAGCCACGGCCGATCAGCACCCGAGCCAGTCGCGATGACCTGGCGTCGAGCTCCTGGAAGGACACCGCGTCCTCGCCGAAGACCACCGCGGGCCCGTCCGGATCCTCCTCGACCGCGGCGGCCAGCGCCTGGGTCAGTGCCGCACCGCTGGTGACCGGCACACCGTCGGCCGCCTCATCCAGCGCGCTGTCCGGCGCGGCCAGTGCGCGATCGCGTTCGGCCGCGTCGAGGATGTCGATATCGCCGAGGCTGACCTGCGGATCCGCGACGACCGCGCGGCAGATGCGATCGAGCCTGCGCCCGAACGCCTGCACCGTCGATGCGTCGAAAAGGTCTGTCGCGTAATTGAATACCGCGACCAGCTCGCCGGGCGCGCCGTCGTCGCGATGGCGCGGCTCGATGGTCAGCTGCAGATCGAACTTCGCCGCGACCGCGCCGGTATCCAGCGCCGCGACCGTCAGACCGGGCAGTTCCAGCTTCGGCGGCTCGATATTGTCGAACGACAGCACCACCTGGAACAGCGGATTGTGCGAGGTCGCGCGGTTCGGCAGCACCACCTCGACCACCCGCTCGAACGGGATATCGGCATTGCCGAAGGCCGAAAGATCGGTTTCGCGAACATGTTCGACGAGCGCGTCGAAGGTGGTCGCCGATTCGGTCGCGGTGCGCAGCGCCAAGGTATTGACGAACATGCCGACCAGATCGTCGAGCGCGCGCTCACCGCGACCGGCTATCGGGGTGCCGATCGTGATATCGGAGCTACCCGACAACCGGGCCAGCAGCACCGCGAGCGCGGCGTGCACGACCATGAACAGCGACGAATTGTGTTCGCGGGCAATGCGGATCAGCCCGGCGTGCACCTCGGGCGAGAGCGTGAAGCCGGTCGACGCACCGCGCATGGACGGGACCGCGGGACGTGGCCGGTCCAGCGGCAGCTCGAGCGCGCCGGAATGTCCGGCCAACTGGTCGCGCCAGTAGGCCAATTGCTGTGCGGCCACCGAGTTTTCGTCGTCATCGCTGCCGATGACCTCGCGCTGCCAGATCGCGAAGTCGGCGTACTGCACCTCGAGCGGGGTCCACGTCGGGACATCGCCAGCGCAGCGCGCGGCGTAGGCGAGCATCAGATCGCGGGCCAGCGGGGCCATCGACGCGCCGTCGGCCGAAATGTGGTGCACCACCATGGCCAGCAGATGACGGTCCGGGGAATCGCCGCGCAGCAGCACGCCGCGCACCGGAACCTCTTCGGTCACATCGAATCCGGTCGACATCAGCTCGGTGATGCGGACGATGGGATCTCTGGTCGACTCCACCGCGAGCCCGCCCGGCCAGGCCTCGGCGACCGGCAGGATCTCCTGGTACGGCAGCCCACCCGGACCCGTCGACGGGTAACGGGTGCGCAGCGCCTCGTGCCGCTCGAGGACATCGGCGACGGCATCGCGCAGCGCCTGCACATCGAGCGCACCGGTCAGGCCGATGCCCAGCGGGATGTTGTAGGCCGCCGAACGCGTATCGAACTGATTGAGCACCCACATGCGCTGCTGGGCCAGCGACAGCGGCACCCGATCGGGGCGCGCCGCCGCGACCAGCGGGGCACGGGAGCCGGCCGAGGAACCGGGCACGATCCGCGCGGCCAGCGCCGCGACGGTCGAGGCCTCGAACAGTTCGCGCACCGAGACATTCGCGTCCAGCGCCTCGTTGATCCGGCTGACCGCCCTGGTGGCCAGCAGCGAGTTGCCGCCGAGGCCGAAGAAGTCGTCGTCCAGGCCGACGTCGCGCGTGCCGAGCAGTCCGGCGAACACACCGGCCACGGCCTGCTCGATGGGCGTCTGCGGGGCGCGGTAGGTGACGCTGCTGACGAATTCGGGCGCGGGCAGCGCCTTGCGGTCCAGCTTGCCGTTCGGGGTCAGCGGCAGCGCGTCCAGTACGACGATCACGTCGGGAACCATGTAGGCGGTGAGGAATTCGGCGACCGCGGCCCGCAGCTCGGCGGCGTCCACCTGCGCATCCGCCTCGGCGACCACGTATCCGACCAGGCGATCACCGGCGTGTTCGTCGGAGCGCACCAGCACCACGGACTGGCTCACCGAAGGCTGGGCGAGCAGCGCCGATTCGATCTCACCGAGTTCGATGCGGAAGCCGCGCAACTGCACCTGCTGGTCGCTGCGCCCGGCGTATTCGAGATTCGCCTGACCGGCGAATCCGGCCCAGCGGCCGAGGTCGCCGGTGCGGTACATGCGAGATCCGGGCGCTCCGAACGGATTCGCCACGAAACGGGTCGCGGCCAGGCCGGGCCGACCGAGGTAGCCGCGGGACAATTGCGCACCGCTGACATAGATTTCGCCGGCCACCCCGACCGGGGCCGGATGCACGCGATCGTCGAGCACGTAGCTCTCCAGGCCGGGCAGCGCGCGGCCGATGGCACTGGCCGGATTCTCGGCGAGTTGCTCATCGAGGGCCAGGAACGACACGTGCACCGTGGTTTCGGTGATGCCGTACATATTGACCAGCCACGGCGCGTTGTAGGCGTGCCGCTCGTACCAGCGCCGCAGCTGGCGCAGATCCAGTGCCTCACCGCCGAATACGACATAGCGCAGGGCGAATTTGGCCTGATCGCCCGCGTGCGAGGCGCGGTCGGCCTCGGCGAGCTGATAGAACGCCGAGGGCGTCTGGTTCAGCACGGTGACCTGTTCGCGAATCAGCAACTCGCGGAACTGTTCCGGGGAACGGGAGGTCAGGTAGTCCACGACCACGACGGTGCCGCCGTTGGCGAGCGCGCACCACAGTTCCCACACCGAGAAGTCGAAGGCGAAGGAGTGGAACAGCGTCCACACATCGGTCTCGTCGAATTCGAACATCAGCTGGGTGTTGGCGAACAGCTCCACCACATTGCGGTGGGCGACGCCGACGCCCTTCGGGACACCGGTGGAGCCCGAGGTGTAGATGACGTAGGCCAGGTTGTCCGGGCGCAGGCGGGCGGTGCGCTCGATATCGGTGATCGACGATTCGCCGAAGCCGGCGGTGTCCTCCAGCAGTACGACCGGAATACCCGTCGCCGGAATGTCTTCCAGTAGATCGGCCGTGGTCAGCACGCAGGTCGGCTGGGCGTCGGTCAGCATGAACTCGAGCCGCTGCGCCGGGTAGGTGGTGTCGATGGGCAGATATCCGGCACCGGCGGTGAGCACACCGAGCAGTGCGATGGGCAGCTGTTCGGTCCGCCCGACCGCGACGGCCACCAGCGATTCCGGACCCGCGTCGCGCGCCATCAGCGCCCGCGCCACCCGGTTCGCGCGCCGCTGCAGTTCACCGAAACTCAGTGCGATATCACCGAATCGGACCGCGATCGCATCCGGGCGGCGACGCGCCTGCTCCTGGATCAGGTCGACAAGTGTCACGTCCGGAACCGTCGCCCCGGCCGAATTCCATTCGTGCAGTACGAGATCGCGCTCGCCGGGGGCCAGCAGATCGATATCGCCCAGCACCGCATCGGAATCGTCCGCCACCGCGGCGAGCACACGCAGGAAACGATCGGCGAAGTCCTGCACGGTCGCGGGTTCGAACAGGTCGGTGGCGTAGGTGAAGGTCGCCGACATCCCCTGTGCCGCACCGTGTGCGTCGGTGTTCTCCGCGATCTCCAGTTGCAGATCGAACTTGGCCAGCGATACCGCGTGATCCACACCCGAGACGGTCAGCCCCGGCAGCTCGAGTTCGGTGCGCGCCAGGTTCTGGAACACCAGCATCACCTGGAACAGCGGATGCCGGGCGGCCGAGCGCACCGGATCCAGCAGCTCGACCAGCCGCTCGAACGGCACGTCGGCGTGGCCGAAGGCCGCCACGTCGACCTTGCGCACCGCGCGCAGAAGGTCGTCGAAACTCATGGCCGGATCGATCTCGGTCCGCAGCACCAGGGTGTTGACGAACATGCCGATCAGATCGTCCAGCGCCGCCTCGCCGCGACCGGCCACCGGCGTGCCCACCGCGATATCGCGGGTGCCCGACAGCCGGGCCAGCAGCACCGCGAGCGCGGCGTGCACGACCATGAAGAGCGTCGAATTGTGTTCGTGCGCAAGATGGTTGAGCTTGGCGTGGATTGCCGCGTCGACATCGAAGGCGATGACCGCGCCGTGGTTGGACGCGGTGGCCGGACGCGGCCGATCCGCGGGCAGATCCAATTGTTCGGGCAGCGCGGCCAATTCGTCGCGCCAGAACGCGATCTGCTGCGCGAAGACCGATTCCGGATCGTCCTCGCTGCCGAGGGTTTCGCGCTGCCAGATGGTGTAGTCGGCGTATTGCACCGCAAGCGGCGGCCATTCGGGCCGTCCACCGCGCACCCGGTCGGAGTAGGCCGACATCAGGTCGCGGGCCAGCGGGCCGAGCGAAAAACCGTCCGCCGCGATGTGGTGCACCACGCAAACCAGCACGTATTCGGATTCGCCGAGCCGGAACAGTCGCAGGCGCACCGGGGGCGCGACCGTCACATCGAATCCGGCCAGCACCTCGGCGACGATCAGATCCGAAAGCTCAGGTGCGGCAGCGGTGGTCACCGCCAGGTCCGGCACCGCGCGCGCATCGCTCGCGGGCAGCACCACCTGGAAGCCCTCGCCGTCGATATCCGGGTAGATGGTGCGCAGCACCTCGTGCCGCTCGGCCAGATCGCGCGCCGCGGCGCGCAGTGCATCGATATCCAGTCGCCCGGACAGCCGCACCGCGAGCGGAATGTTGTTGACCGCGCTCGCGGTATCGAAACGGTTCAGGAACCACATCCGCTGCTGCGCGTAGGACAGCGGAATCCGGTCCGGGCGGGTCTGCGCGGTGAGCGCCCGACCGATGGCCGAACCCGCGTGCTGCTCAACGCGTTGGGCCAGTACGGATACCGTGGAGGCCTCGAAGATCAGCTGCACCGGCACCCGCACGTCGAGTGCGAAACCGATGCGCGCGGCCGCCTGCGCGGCCAGCAGCGAGTTGCCGCCGAGTTCGAAGAAATCGTCATCCGCGCCGACGCGCGCGTCATCGCCGCTAGCGACTGCTTGCAGGTCGCTCGAAACAACACGACCGCCGAGCAGCAGGGCCGCGAATACCTCGGCGACGATCTCCTCGACGGGTGTCGACGGTGCGCGGAACTGCCGCGCGGCGAAGACGGGTTCGGGCAGCGCCGCGCGGTCCAGCTTGCCGACCGGGGTCAGCGGAATCTCGTCCAGCACCACAATGGCGGCCGGAATCATGTAGTCGGGCAGCGATTCCCCGATATGGGCCGCCAGTACACCGGTATCGACGGAGGCGTCGGCACGCGGCAGCACGTAGGACACCAACGCGGTCGTGCCCGAGGGCAGCGTCTTGCCGAGGGTGGCCGCGAAGTCGACATCCGGGTGCGCGGTGAGCACATTATCGATCTCGCCGAGTTCGATGCGCAGACCGCGAATCTTGACCTGGAAATCGGATCGGCCCAGATACTCCAGACCCCCGGTGTCGGTGCGCCGCACCAGATCTCCGGTGCGGTACAGGCGCGCACCCGGGCTATCGGCCTCCGTGCCGAACGGGCTGGCCACGAAGCGCTCCGCGGTCAGCTCCGGACGGCCGAGATAGCCCTGCGCGAGGACCGCGCCCGAGACATAGAGTTCGCCGACGACACCCGCGGGCACCGGACGCAGTCGCGCGTCGAGAATGAAGGCCCCCACGCCCGAAATGGCGGAGCCGATGGTGACCGGCTCACCGGGCTGCAGCGCCGCGGTGCTGGTGACCATGACGGTCGCCTCGCTCGGCCCGTACGCGTTGAACATGGACCGGCCGTGATCGCCCCAGCGCGCCACTAGATCCGCGCCGAGCCGGTCGCCACCGGCCACTACGACCTGCAGATCCTCCAGATCGTTGGTATCGAGCGATTCCAGCGCACCCGGCGTGATCAGCAGGTGGGTGACCTGCTCGCGGCGCAGCAGATCCGCGAGTTCGACACCGCCGAACACCGTCGGCGGTGCAATGACGAGTGTCGCCCCCACCGAAAACGTGAACAGCGTTTCCATCATCGAGAAGTCGAAGCTGGGCGAGCTGAGATGGGAGACGCGCGCATCCGCGTCGATCAGATAGTGCTCACCGACCGCCGCCAGACCGGCCAGACCGGTGTGGGTGACCGCGACGCCCTTCGGCTTACCCGTGGAACCCGAGGTGTAGATGACATAGGCGGGGTGCTGTTCATTCACCGTGCGCACCCGGTCCGCATAGGAAACCGGATGGTCCGGACGGGCCGCGATCCGCTCGGAAACCACCGGATCGTCCAGTTCGATCCAATAGGTAGAGGTGCCGAGCTTGGCCCGATGCGCCTTCGTCGTGAGGCCGAACTCCGCGCCCGAATCGGTCACGATGTGCTCGATCCGGTCCGACGGATAATTGGGATCGACCGGCACATAGGCCGCGCCCGTCTTCGCGATCGCCCACAGCGCGATGATCGATTCGACCGAACGGGTAATACCCATCGCGACGTAGTCGCCCGCGCCGATACCGCGCTCGATCAGCTCGCGCGCCACCCGCGAGGAAGCGGCGTCGAGTTCGCGATAGGTGAGTTCACGCTGATCGGCGGGATCGCCGGTCGGATTGAACCGGAGCGCGACGGAAGTGGCCGCGGACTCCACCGCTGCGGTGAGCAGCTGGGCGAACAGCGGGCTGCCCGACCTGCGGCGACGACTACCACGGGCGGAACGACGGGCAGTTTCCATTCGGGTGCATTTACCTCTCGAGTCGAGCTAGGACGTGCCCCGCCCTCCTTCAGGGCTGTAGCGCCGGGGCCAAGCACAGTCCGAGCCATCATATAAGCCTGCGGCACGCACAGCCGCGCCTCCGCCACATGGGCGCAGACGCGACAGCTGTGTATCGGTCTCGGATGATCGATGTTGCGAACCGGCCGACCCCTAGTGAATTTCGTCACATATCGGCCGGGCGGCTACGGCTCCCGGGAAACCGAAACCCACACCTCACTCGTCGAGCCAGACCTCGATCTGATCGAGGTCTTCGGTCGAATAGATATTCGCGCCGTCCTCGGCGTCGAGCAGCATCCAGTCGTAGGGCACCCGGGAAGCGCGTTCGAGCCGATATCCCGCACGCTTGGCTCGCGCGGTGAGTTGTCGAATCCGCTCCGATATCGGATCAGTTCGTTCCGGCCGAAGCCTGTCGTCATCCACTACACGAACCGCCCTCGTCTATCTCGCGAGGGCGGAGTGAATTCCGCCCAGTACTCATGCCGAATCGCATCCCATAACCGCGAGAGCTCGGGGAATCGCTCCCGCATCTGCACCAGGTCCGGGGCGGAAGCCGCGGCGGAGGAAACCAAGGGCTTCTCGGACCCGTTGCGTACCAGGAGTATCCGAATGCGGTGATGGTCTATCCGCCATTCGGCCGACCAGCAATCCACCTCGGTGCGACGCTCGCCCATCCTCGCCCCTACCTATGCGGATCGGATGCGAGGGACTCGAGCCTGTCCAGCACCTCACGCAACGTCCCCGGCGAGTGGCCGAATGGCGGCGGTGCGTCGACCTCCGTTGCGGGGTAGTCGAGACCTCTCGCGGCGGCGCGTTCACGCGGGCTCATCGACTGCGGAACCAACCGCCCGGCCAAGACGAGCGTCTGATACGCCGCCGACTTCCACACGCACCGGCTGATCCGACATGCGCGATGCTTTTGCCACAGCCCGTGCGCGAGTATCACGTCCACGGCATCGCAAAGCGGCGGCACGGTCACGAGTACCTGTCGCCCGGTCATGCCGCGCCCATTTCAGCGGCCACCAACATCATTGGGAGACAGATGGTTTCAATATCGAAGCCCGCACATTTGGCACGCAATTCGCCTCACACCCCCGACTTTCCGGAGTCGAATGGCTTCGCAGCCAAGGTGTTTCGCCCCAACTGCGTGATCTGGTAGCGCCCCCTCCGCGCTTCGGTGGTCACGACGAGCGCACGGTCGGTGAGATTTGCCAGGGCTTGGCGCGTCTTCCATTTCGTAAGGCTCGCCGACATCATGATCTGCTGTTCTGTAAGCATCCCACCGCAGTTCAGCGCTCGTAAGACACGCCCCTGAGCTACGTTGAGGCTTCCGTGTTGCTCGGCCATGTGGTTATGTTGCTGCCCACGCACGGCGTCAGTGGGTCCGATGCGGACAGTCCAATCAAAGTTGGCGGTTCGCCCAGAATTCGGACCGGGCAAGACACGGGATAAGTCCGAATCGGACTACGCCCTGGGCCGTTTCGGACCAGCGGGGAAAAGGGGAGCCATGGTGAGGGAGGATCAACCGGACTCGACGCTGCCGCGTCGCCAACTCGGCCGCGCGCTTCGAGAGGCCCGCGAAGGTGCCGGCTTCACGCTCGAGCAGGCGGCGCGGGAGATGGAGATAGGCAAGGCCTCGGTTATACGGGTTGAAAAGGGGCACAACGATAAGGTCAAGATGCGCGACGTCGAGGGGTACGGCCGCGTCTATGGTCTCGATGCGCAACGGATCGAGGAACTGAAAGCCCTTGCGCAGGAGACCGCTACGAAGTCTTGGTGGCTGGGATTTCGCCATTTGATGCGGTCCGGATACGGCACATATCTGGGGCTCGAATCCAGCGCATCACGGCTGACCGTCTATCAGCCGATGATCGTTCCCGGACTGCTTCAGTCGATCGACTATGCCCGAGCCATCGAGCGACCATTTCTACCGAGCGACACACCAGAAGATCTCGAACGCCGAGTAGAAGTGCGATTACGACGAACCGCGATTCTGACTCGGCAGCATAACCCGATAGCTGCTGACTTCATCTTGCATGAGTGCGTTCTGCATACCGTTATCGGCTCGCGCGAGATCATGGCCGCGCAACTGAGGCATATGGCCGACATGAGCACCCGACCGAACATCACTATGCGGATATTGCCGTTCGCGGCGGGACTTCCCGGCAATGCGACTCCGGTCTTGCCATACATCATTCTCGATTTCCCGGTAGACAGTAGAAGTTTCGGGACGGAGCCTCCAGTCGTCTACACCGAACACACAATCGGAACCATGTTTTTCGAGGACCAAGCCGACGTGGAACGCTACCGCGAGATTGACGACGACATCCGTTGCGCCACACTGGACGAGCAAGCATCAAGGGATCTGCTCAGGCAGGTAGCAAGGAGATACGATCCGTGACCATCGAACTAACCGACGCAGAATGGTTCAAGTCGTCGCGCAGTGGTTCGGCCGGTGAGTGCGTCGAAGTCGCCTGGCTCGAATCCGGTCACGTCGGCATCCGCGACTCGAAAAACCGCACCGGCCCCGCCCTGATCTTCACACCAGCCGAGTGGGACGCCTTCACCGCTGGCGTACACGGCGGCGAGTTCAACCGGCGCGCACAGCCGGCAGCCCTGCCACAACAGGAGATACGACCATGACCATCAACCTGACCGACGCACAGTGGTTCAAGTCATCGCGCAGTACTTCGGGCAGGGAGTGCGTCGAAGTCGCTTGGCTCGACGGCAGCCACGTCGGTGTCCGCGACTCGAAAAACCCCACCGGCCCCGCCCTAATCTTCACCCCCACCGAATGGGACACCTTCACCACCAACGTGCACGCCGGCAAACTCCCCCGCCCCACATAGTGGGTTAGTTGGTCGTGCTGCGGTAGGTCCTGTGGTCGGGCACCGACAGCCCAGGTCCGGGCGGCCCAGGATTGCGGCTGGCCCGTGGTTTTCCCGAAGTCGCATAGGCAGGCAACAGCTTCCAGCGTGGTCATCTGGCTGTGGTTGCGTTCTAGAGCGATTCTTTGTCATGGGTAGTCAAACGGCGGTTGCGGGTCGGCGGCCCAACCACCCTTCAACTCCCCTCGAAACGCTCGAGAACGCAACCACAGCCAGTCGACCGAGCTGGAAGCCATCCGCCTGCCCACCCGACTGCGGGAGGTAAGCCGGGTACGGCACACGACGCGCCCAGCACTGCACCGGCAAAACCACGCAACGCCAAACCATCCGGGGTCCGCACCCTCTGGGAGTCGGTGCAGAACAACAGGACCCACCGCAGCCCACCCAACCCAAACGCACCCACCACCCACCCCCCAATTGGACATGTGATCACGTGGAATCTATGGCGGCATCGCCCGAGAACCCCCCGCCACCAGTGCCACCTGATCTTGATCATTGCGCCACACGGAGGTCGCGCAGAGGTTCGACCTCGGGATCGGGGAACGTGTCGGTGGGTGTGGGCATAGTGCGGGGATGGGGGTATTGGATGAGCCATTCGTGGGGTCGTGGGCGATCGCGGCGGGTTTGGTCACGCGCTGGGAGCTGCGGCACAACTTTGAGCGGATCTTTCCGGATGTCTATACGCGCAAAGGGTGCTCGCTCGATGCGGGAGGCCGCGCCCGCGCCGCGGCGCACTGGGCGAAGGGTGATGCCGTGCTGATCGCTTCCTCGGCGGCCGCGATGCACAACACTCGCTGGCTCAACGCCGATCAACCCGCGGAGATCGCCAGGGCCGGACACTGCCATCCGCCGTGCGGGATCCGTGCAATCCGCTCGGTTATCGAGCCGAGCGAATGCTGTGAGGTGGACGGGTTCAATGTCACAACACCGGCGCGCACCGCATTCGACCTCGGTCGAATGCTCCCGCGCGAGCAGGCTTTACCGATTCTGGACGCACTGTGTGCAGCGACAAGACTCGCCCCGGCCGAAGTCGCGGTCTTGGCATCGAAACATCCGGGCGCACGCTTCCTCAACCGCTTGCACACAGCGCTCGCCCTCGTAGATCCAGGCGCCGAATCCCCACCCGAGACCCACACCCGCCTCCTCCTGATAGACGACGGCTTACCCCGACCCACAACACAATTGGTGATCCGCGATCACTACGGCGAATTCGTCGCGCGCGTCGACCTCGGCTGGCGAAAGTGGAAAGTCGCCGTCGAATACGACGGCGCCCAACACTGGACCAACCCCACCCAACGCACAAAAGATATAGACCGCATAGCCCGCATAGAAGCCCTGGGCTGGCGAGTAATCCGCCTCAACGCCCCCCTCCTCCACCACCGCCCCCACGTCATCCTCGACCGAGTCCGCACCGCCCTCACCACCCAGGGTGCCCGCCTGGACAACTGATCACGTGGAAACCATGGCGGCAAACCGCGAGAGCCCCCCGCCACCAGTGCCACCTGATCTTGATGACCTACGGCGCCCGGAGACACCGCCACCCACCTTGACGTTGTCTGGGTCGGGCTGCCCGACTCACCTCGAAACGCTCGAGAACGCAACCACAGCCAGTCGACCGAGCTGGAAGCCGTCCGCCTGCCCACCTGACTGCGGGAGGTAAGCCGGGTACGGCACACGACGCGCCCAGCACTGCAACGGCAAAACCACGCAACGCCAAACCATCCGGGTCCAGCACCCCCCGAGAAGTCGGTGCAGAACAACAGGACCCACCGCAGCCCACCCAACCCGAACGCCACCACCCACCCCCCTCAACTGGACACGCGATCACGTGGAATCTATGGCGGCATCGCCCGAGAACCCCCCGCCACCAGTGCCACCTGATCTTGATCTACGGCGACCCGGGTGGACGCGGCGAACCGGTGAGTGGCGAACAGATCCGCCCGCCATCTCGCCGACCGGCCCGCGCCTCGATCGGGGAGAACGCCACACCCGCCGACCTCCAAGGCAAGCTCACCGAGCTTCTGACTGACCACGAGCCTCGTCGCAGGCAGCCTGAGCGCTCGGACATCCGAACGCCGCCCAGCAACCTCAGTCATAACTCGGGGTAAATTCCCGCCACCTGCTGGTCAGCACCTTGCCGATCTCGGCGAGACCCTCGGCGGCGGTCATGCGCCAGTGGGTGGTCGGGACCGCGCGATTGTCGACCGCGCCGTCCACCACCTCGGCCCAGATGGACGCGCCGATCGCGCCGGTGGGGTCGTCCAGCGCTGCGGTGAAGTAGATGACATCGCCGTGGAAGCGGGCTGGGCGGTAGGCGTTGCGCAGGACGACCGAATGTACGGCCGTGTCCAGTACCCGGGTGAAGCGGTCGGAGCCGAAGGAGGCGAACGGCTCCGGCAGCTCGACCAGCCGTTCGGCCAGTCTGTCCCAGTCCACGTCGGTATCGAAGCCCAGGTCACCGGCCTGTTCGCCGAGCAATCCACCGATCAGCTCGGCGACCGGGACCGGCGAACCCGCCCCCTCCGTGCGTTCGTCGGGCGGATCGGCCATATAGCTATCCATTACCGCGAGCGTGGCCACCTCCTGTCCCGCGCGCTGCAGTTGTACCGCGATCTCGTGCGCGAAGACACCGCCCATAGACCAGCCGATCAGGTGATACGGCCCCTCCGGCTGGACCGAGCGGATCGCCTCGACGTAGATCCGCGCCCACTCTTCGATCGTGTCCGGCAGGACCGCTTCCGCGGCCAAACTCGGGGCCTGCACGCCGTAGATCGGACGCTCCGGATCGAGATACGCGGCGAGACCCGCGAACGACCAGGCGATACCGGATACCGGGTGAATACAGAACAGCGGCTCTGCCGAACCCTTCGCGCGCAGCGGCAAAACAACGTCGAAGGCCGCCTCGCCCTCGACCTGACCACTTGCCCGGCGCGCCAACTCGGCGACGAACTCGCCCGGCGTCGGCGCGGTGAACACCCGCATCACCGGAATCTTCTCCCCGAGCGCCGAACTCAGCCGCGCGGTCAGCTTCGTGGCGATCAGCGAGTTGCCGCCGCGTTCGAAGAAGTTGTCGTCCATGCCGAATTCATCCAGGTCGAGCACGTTCGCGAAAGCGGCGGCGACGGTTTCCTCGACCGGTGTGGCGGGCGCGCGGTATTCGCGTGCATCGAAGGCCGGGTCGGGAAGAGCGCGCCGGTCCAGCTTGCCGTTGGGTGTCAGCGGCATGACGTCGAGCACGATTATCGCGGCGGGAACCATATAGCCGGTGAGGAATTCGGCCACCTGTGTGCGCAGTTCATCGGGATCGAGGCGGACGCCGGAGGCGGGCACCACGTAGCCGAGGAGTTGATCGCCGAGGCGTTCGGTCGAGCGAACGAGTACCACCGCCTGGCTCACCCCTGGACAGCGGAGAAGCGCGGATTCGATCTCGCCGAGCTCGATTCGGAAGCCGCGCAACTGGACCTGCCGATCGCCGCGCCCGGCGTAGGCCAGCCCCGTCAGCTCGTCGAAATTGCCCCAGCGCCCGAGGTCACCGGTGCGGTACATGCGCGAACCCGGTGCGCCGAACGGATTAGCGACGAACCGCGCGGCGGCCAGCCCCGGCCTGCCGAGGTAACCCCTGGACAGCTGGGCCCCGGCCACGTAGATCTCGCCCGGCGTACCGACCGGCACCGGATGCAACCGCTCGTCGAGGACATAGCCGTCGAGGCCGGGCAGCGCGCGGCCGATCAGGCTGTCCGGGTTGTCCGCGATCTGCTTGTCCAGCGCCAGGAACGACACGTGCACAGTGGTTTCGGTGATGCCGTACATATTGACCAACCGCGGCGCGTCCGCGGGATGGCGCTCATACCAGCGCCGCAACTGGCGCAGATCCAGCGCCTCACCGCCGAATACGACATGACGCAGCGCGAACTCGCCATCGGCGTCCGTTGCGGAGCGGTCCGCCTCGATGAGTTGGTAGAACGCCGAAGGCGTTTGGTTCAGCACCGTAACTTTTTCGCGAATCAGCAACTCGCGGAACAGTTCCGGTGCGCGAGAAGTCGCATAGTCGACCACGACGACCGTGCCGCCGGTGGCCAATGCGCACCACAGTTCCCATACCGAGAAGTCGAAGGCGAAGGAGTGGAACAGCGTCCATATATCGGTCTGGTCGAAACCGAACAGCGGCTGGGTATTCGCACACAGCTCCACCACATTGCGGTGGGCGACACCGACGCCCTTCGGCACACCAGTCGACCCCGAGGTGTAGATGACGTAGGCCAGGTGATCCGGGAGCAGCGGTGCGATGCGGTCGGCGTCGCTGATCGGCCCGTCGGCGAATTCCATTGTCTCTTCGAGCAATATCACCGGCAGGTCGCCGAGCGGCACATCCGCGCGCTGCTCCACGGTTGTGAGCACACAGACCGGAGCCGCGTCGGATAGGACGAACGCCAGCCGCTGCGCCGGGTAGGTGATGTCGATCGGCAGGTAGGCGGCACCGGCGGTGAGCACACCGAGCAAGGCGATCGGCAACTCCTCGGTGCGTGAAACCGCAACGGCCACCACTGATTCCGGACCAGCACCCGCGGCGATCAGCGCTCTGGCCACCCGGTTCGCGCGTCGCCGCAGCTCGGCGAAGCTCAGTGCGGTGTCGCCGAAGCGGACCGCTACCGAATCCGGTCTGCGTCTGGCCTGATCGGCGATCAGGTCGGGCAGCGTCGCGGCGGGCACCCACGCGCCGCGTGCATTCCATTCGCGCAGCAGGCCGGTGCGTTCATCGGGTCCGAGCAGATCGATATCGCCGACGGTCACCGTCGGATCGGCGACGACCGCGGCGAGGATCCGGGCGAATCGATCGGCGAAGCCCTGCGCGGTCGCGGCGTCGAACAGATCTCTCGCGTAGGTGAATTCGGCCAGGATGCCCTGGGTGTCATCGCGCGGGCCGACCCGCTCGGTGAGTGATAGGCGCAGGTCCACCGCGTTCGAATCCGCGCCACCCCGCAACTCCACCACACTCGGATCCGCGCCACCCCGCAAGCCCACCACACTCGAGTCCGCGCCACCCCGCAGCTCCACCACACTCGAGTCCGC
>NZ_JBKBET010000040.1:572324-597542 GCF_048910785.1 Nocardia nepalensis
CCCCGCAGCTCCACCACACTCGGATCCGCGCCACCCCGCAGCTCAACCACACTCGGATCCACGCCACCCCGCAGCTCCACCACATTCAGATCCGCGCCACCCCGCAAGCCCACCACGCTCGGATCCGCGTCATCCTGGAAGCCCATCGCGACCTGGAACAGCGGGTGCCTGCCGGCTACCCGGACTGGGTCCAGCACCTCGACGAGTTGGTCGAACGGCACATCGACGTACTCGAACGCGGCGGCGTCGATCGGGGCGATCGCGGCGAGCAGTGCGTCGAAGGTCGCACCGGCGTCGTATTCGGTCCGCAGCACTACCGTGTTGGTACCAGCGGTTTTGCGAACCGTCGTGCCGATCGCGATATCGGTCGTGCCGGACAGCCGCGCCAACAGCACCGCGAATGCCGCGTGTGCCACCACAAATATCGAGGTTTTCCGCGTCTCGGCAAGCCGGCGCAGCCCGTGGTGCAGGTGCACGCCGATGTCCAGTCCGACCTGCGCGCCGATATTGGACGGCATGGTCGAGCGCGGCCGATCCATGGGCAGCGTCAACTCATCGGGCAGGCCCGCGAGCGCGGTGCGCCAGTACCGAACCTGAGTGAGCACGTCTGGGCCGACGCCATCGCGCACCGAGACGATCGAATGCTGTGGTGCGGCAACGAATTCGCCGAGCACGCTGCGCAGCCGGTGGGTGAGCGCCAGCGCCGCCGAATCGGCGACGGTATCGCCGCGATACAACATCTCCACCCGCAGTCCCGCGCCCAGTTCGGCCCGCACAGTGACCGGATAATGGGTGTAGTCGACCGAGCGCACTCCGGTGACCATCAGCCCATCGATGGCGCTGCCCGCCTGCCGCAGGCCCTCGGCGTCGATCGGGTACGACTCGTAGGCCACCAGCGAATCGAACAGCTCGTTCCCGCCCGCGACGCCTTGGACCTCGGCCAACCCGAGATAGTGATGCTCGAGCAGTGCGGCCTGTTCGGCCTGTAGATCGCTGAGCAGCCGCGAAACCGTTGTCGCCGAATCGAATCGGACCCGAACCGGGATGGTGTTCACGAAGAGGCCGACCATCGCGTCGACGCCGTCGAGTTGTGGTGGACGTCCCGATACGGTGACGCCGAAGACGACATCCTCGCGGTCGGTGAGACCGGCGATGACCACACCCCACGCCGCCTGCAGCACCGTATTGACGGTGACCTGGGCCGCGGCGGCGAACGCCGTCAGCGCCGCGGTCTCCGTGGCCGACAGCTCGAACGCGGATCTGCCGAAACCGTTGTCCGGCAAGGTGGGTCGCACCAGCGCGGGGGCGAGCAGCGTCGGTTCGACTCCTGCTAGCGCGCAATCCCATGCGCGCAGGGTGATCTCGCGGTCCTGGCGCGCCAGCCACGCCAGATAGTCGCGATAGGGGCGGACGGCGGGCAGCGAGGCATCGCTCCTGGTCGCGTAGCGGACCAGCAGGTCCTTCATCAGCAGCGGCATCGACCAGCCATCCAGGAGGATGTGATGTGCGGTGAGTACCAGGTGGGTGTCCCCGGATACGGTGCGGTACACCGTGAATCGCAGCAGCGGAGCGATGGCGGAGTCGAATCCGGTGCGCTGGTCGGCGACGAGCAGGTCGGGCAGCTCGGCGTCCGGCACCTCGGTGAGCACGCGCCACGGCACCCGCACGCCATCGGCGATCAGCTGCACCGGTTTACCATCGGCACCAATGGTGAAGGCGCTGCGCAGATTCGCGTGCCGGTCCAGCACCGCCTGGGCGGCACGGTGCAGGCGATCGAGATCGAAGTCGCCCGCGAGTCCGACGGATACCTGGATGACATAGGGGTCCACCGAGTCCGCCAGCATTTCCATCAGGAACAGCAGGCCGGTTTGCAGCGGCGACAAGGGCAGCACATCGGCCAGGCCCGGGTAGTCCGCGCGCCAGATGTCGAGTTCGGCCTGGGTGGTGCGGGTGAGCGGCACGTCCGACGGTGTCAGGCCACCGGCGCAGGGGTCCGATACGTGCCGAGCGACCGCGGTCAGCGCGGTCAGCCAGTCGTCGGCGAGTTCCCGCACCGCCGCCTCGCCGAGGATTTCGCTCGCGTACTGGAACACCACGTCCATGCGTGGTCCGAGTTCGGTATCGACGACGATCGCGTTGATATCGATCACGGCGTTCGCCGGCAGCGCGGGATCCTGGCCGCCGTCCAGCTCACCCAGCTCGCCGGACGGGAGCCAGGCCGGATCGGTCAGCCCCTCCGGCGCACCGCCTGTGCGGCCGAGATAATTGAAGCCGATCTGTCCCAGATCGCCGGCGAGCGCCTCGGCGGTCGCCGAATTCAGTTGGCGCAGTAGGCCGAAGCCGATGCCGCGATCCGGTACCGCGAGCAGTTGCTCCTTCACCGACCGCAGCACCGCCGCGGTCTGCTCGGCGACCCCGGTGAGATCGATCGCCACCGGATACACGCTGGTGAACCACCCGATGGTGCGCGTCAGATCCGCGCCGGGCACGGTGGCTTCCTCGCGACCGTGACCCTCCAGCCGCACCCTGGTGATGGGAGCGTCGATGCCGCGGCGCGCCCGCCATGAACGCACCGCCATGGCCAGCGCCGCGAGCAAACCGTCATTGACGCCGCCCCGGTAGAGCGCGGGCACGGTGGTCAGTACCGCGTCGGCGACCTCGACCGGCACCTCGACCGTCAGCTGTCGCACGGTCGCATTGGTATCGATGGCGGGATCGAGTGCGCGGCCGCCGAGCAAGGGATCCGGCGTGGCCAGCACATCGCGCCAGTAGTCGAGTTCGGCGACGCGCGACGGCGCGCCCGATGCCTCGACCAGGCCGTGCGCCCAGCGCCGGAAGGAGGTGCC
The DNA here is from genome assembly GCF_048910785.1 of Nocardia nepalensis. Lineage (NCBI taxonomy): Bacteria > Bacillati > Actinomycetota > Actinomycetes > Mycobacteriales > Nocardiaceae > Nocardia > Nocardia nepalensis. The sequence goes on from NZ_JBKBET010000040.1 coordinate 575,171, forward strand.
GACCACGGGCAGCGCGACCGGCATCCCCGCGGCGCGCTGAGCCCACGCGGTGATGAGATCCGGGATCAGGATGCGCCACGACACCCCGTCGATCACATAGTGGTGCGCCGCGACGACGAGCAGATCGCGCGCGCCCGACCTGCGCAGCCAGGTGAACCCGACCATCCGGCCGGCCGCCGGATCCAGCGTCGCGAGCGCAGCGGCCATGGCGGCGTCGCCGATTCGGTTATCGGCATGCACCTCCGACACCAATGCCGAAGCGTCGAGAGTTCCCGATGCAGGCACCGCCACTCGCCACCCACCGTCGCTCTGCCACACCCGAGCGCGCAGCATGTCGTGGTGGTCGAGCACGGCGGTGAGCGTGGCGATCAGATCGGCGCGATCGATACCGTCCGGCAGTGCGAGCACCATGGTCTGGGCGAAGCGGCGGAATGAACCGGCTTCCAGGAATCCGGCGAGTACCGGGGTGAGCGGGAATTCGCCGACACCGCCGCCGGGTAGCTCGGCCAATACGGTTGGCGCGGGGGACGTGCCGAGGACCGCTACCCTAGCCAGCCCGGCGACGGTCTTCTGCTCGAATACATCGCGCGGGGTGAAGCCGATTCCGGCCGCTTTGGCCCGCGAGACCAGCTGGATCGAGACGATGCTGTCGCCGCCGATGGCGAAGAAGGAGTCGTCCGCACCGACCTGTTCCACGCCGAGGACTTGGGCGAAGAGTTCGGCGATCCGCGATTCCAGCGGGCCGGACGGTGCGCGCGACACCGCGGCGGTGAACTGCGGCTCGGGCAGGGCGTTGCGGTCGAGTTTGCCGTTGGAGGTCAACGGGATTGTGTCGAGGACGACGATCGCCGACGGAACCATATGCGACGGCAGCATGCGTGCCGCGAATTCCGTGAGCCGGTCGGGATCCACGATGGCCCCGAGTACGTACGACACCAGCACCGTTGCACCAGCGGCAGTTTCGCGGCCGATGGTGACCGCGAACTCGACGTCCTCGTGACCGCCGAGCACCGCGTCGATCTCACCGAGTTCGACGCGGAAGCCGCGGATCTTCACCTGGAAGTCACTGCGCCCCACATAATCTAGCTCGGTACCCGCGTACCAGCGGACCAGGTCACCGGTGCGGTACATCCGCGCGCCGGGTGCGCCCCACGGGTTGGCCACAAAGCGCTCCGCGGAAAGTCCGGCCCGATTCCGGTAACCGCGCGCCAGCGCACCGCCCGCCAGATACAGCTCACCCGTCACACCCGGAGGCACCGGATTCAGCCGTGCGTCGAGCACCAGGGCCGACATGCCGTGCACCGGCCTGCCGATCGTAATGTGCTGTCCCGCAGTCAATTCCGCATAGGAGGCGATGATGGTCGTCTCGGTCGGACCATAGCCGTTGTAGTACCTGCGGCCCGGCTGCCACTTGGCCAGCAACTCCGGCGTGGTGACATCGCCGCCGACGGAGAGCATTTCGAGATGGCCGAGATCCTTCGCATCCACCGTCGCGAGGACCGCCGGGGTGATGATCGCGTGCGTCACCTGCTCGGTGCGCAGCAGGTCGCCGAGTTCGTGCCCACCGATCACGTTCGACGCCGCGATGACCAGTGTCGCACCGGTCGAGAAGGCGCACAGCCATTCGAGCACCGACGGGTCGAAGCTGGGCGAGCAGATGTGCAGGAAGCGATGTTTCGACTCGATGCGGTACAGCTCTACCGCGTGATCGAGCAGTCCGCCGAGACCCGCGTGCGTGACGGTGACCCCCTTGGGCATACCCGTCGAGCCCGAGGTGTAGATGACGTAGGCCGGGTGGTTCAGCCGTAGCGGCGCGATTCGGTCGACGTCGGTGACGGGCGCGGCAGATCGCTTGGCGCACAACGCATTCGTTTCGGGATCATCGAGCGCGAGCCACTGCACGTCATCGGGAAGAGCAGTTAGGTATTCGGCGGCCGTGAGCCCAACGACCGCAGCGGAATCGGTCAGCAGGTACCGCACCCGATCCACCGGGTAATTCGGATCGATCGGCACATGCGCGCCACCAGCCTTAGCGACCGCCAACACCGCCGCGACCATCTCATACGACCGCGGTAAAGCCACCGCCACAAGGCTTTCCGGACCGACACCGCGCTCGATCAGCACCCTGGCCAAACGCGACGAATACTCATCGAGCTCGCGATAGGTGATCGAGCGGCCCTGATAGCGCACCGCGATCCGATCCGCGCCATAGCGCACGCCCCGCACCAGCAGATCCGGCAACAGCCCACCGGCCATCACACCGTCCGGGTGCACCCGGGTCAGGAACTCGACCTCGGATTCGGCGAGAATCGGCAGATCACCAACCGGCGCATCCGCGCTCGCGACGATCCCCGCCAACAGCCGCACGAACCGGTCCGCGAACACCCGCACCGTCGACTCGTCGAAAAGGTCACGCGCGTAGGAGAACGCGGCCACCAAGCCCGAACTCGACTCGCGAATCGCCAACGATAGATCGAATTTCTCGGTCGCGATATCGAAATCGACCGGTGCGACCCGCAATCCGGGCAGCTCGAAGGAATTCTCCGGCAGGTTCTCGAACGACAGCGCCACCTGGAACAACGGATGCCGCGCCGTCGACCGCTCTGGATCGAGCAGGTCCACCAAACGCTCGAAGGGTATATCCGCGTGCGCGAATGCCTGTAGGTCCACGTCTTTGACGTGCGCCAGCAGTTCGGCGAACGTGATTGCGCCCGGCACCTCGGTGCGCAGCACCAGCGTATTCACGAACATGCCGACGACGTCGTCGAGCTCGGATTCACCGCGCCCGGCGACCGGCGTACCGATGGCGATATCGTCGGTACCCGACAATCGCGCCAGCAAAACCGCGAGGGCGGCGTGCACCACCATGAACAGCGTCGCATTGTGCCGGCGGGCGACATCCGCCAGCGCCGCATGCAGCCGCGGATCGATCGCGATATCGCACCGGCCACCGGCGAATGAGCGGGTCGCGGGCCGAGTCCGATCCGATGGCAGGTTCAGCTCGTCCGGCAGCTCCGCCAGCGCCTTGCGCCAGTACGAAAGCTGCTGTCCGGCAGGGGAATCCGGATCGGATTCCGAGCCGAGTACGGTGCGTTGCCACAACGCGAAGTCGGCGTATTGCACCGGCAACGGCTTCCAGGCCGGAGCCGCCCCACCGCCGCGCGCGACATACGCGAGCATCAGGTCACGGGTCAGCGGACCCATCGACCACCCATCGGCGCTGATGTGATGTGCCACCAGCACGAGCACATATTCGCCCGCGCAACGCAGCAGTGCGGCACGCACCGGCACCTCGGCGGTCACATCGAAGCCCGCACCGACCAGCCCGGCGATCCGATCCCCCAGCTCACCTGCCGTGACATCTTCCGGAGTGAGGTCGGGAACCGCCTGCCCCACCGGCAGAATCACCTGATACGCGACGCCGTCGCGGGCCGGGTACATAGTGCGCAGCACCTCATGCCTGGCAACCACATCGGCGACGGCCAACCGCAGCGCGTCGACATCCAGCGCACCGGAGAGCCGCACCGCCACCGGCACGTTGTATGCCGAGGAGGCGGTATCGAACTGGTTCAGGAACCACATTCGCTGCTGTGCCAGCGATAACGGCACCCGCTCCGGCCGCGGACCAGCGGCCAATGGCTGCCGCCGACCTGATCCCGTCCGCTGCTCGACCCGGACCGCAAGCGCGGCGACGGTGGTCGCCTCGAACAACATCCGCACCGGCACCTGCGTATCCAGTGCCGCACCGAGACGCGCCGCCACCTGGGTGGCGATCAGCGAATTGCCGCCGAGCGCGAAGAAGTCGTCGTCGATCCCGACCCGATCCACCCCGAGCACATCGCCGAACACTCCGGCGACGATCTCTTCGATCGGCGTCGACGGCGCTCGGAAGGCCCGCGCCTCGAACTCCGGTGCGGGCAAGGCCTTTCGATCCAGCTTGCCGTTCACCGTGCGCGGGAGCGCGGCCAGGACCACGAATGCGCTGGGCACCATGTAGGACGGCAGCGAGTGGCTCAGCGCCGACTTCACCTGCGCCACATCGACATCGGCAGCCGAGGGCACCAGGTACGCGACCAGCCGATCTCCGGTCCGAGGATCGGCGTCGGCGATGACAGCGGCCTGCGCGATCTGCGGCAATGCGGTCAATGCCGCCTCGATCTCGCCGAGCTCGATCCGGAACCCGCGAATCTTCACCTGGAAGTCGGTGCGGCCGCGGTACTCCAACCCGCCGTCCGCATTCCACGCCACCAGGTCACCCGTGCGGTACATACGCGCACCGGACTCGAACGGGTTGGCCACGAACCGCTCCGCCGTCAGGCCGACCCGCCCGAAGTAGCCTCGCGCCAATTGCGCACCGGCCAAATACAACTCACCCGAAACACCCACCGGCACCGGCCGCAGACGCGAATCCAGCACGTAGACCCGGCTGTTCCACTCCGGCGCACCGATCGACACCGACACCACATCCGCATCGGTCACCCGATGACTGGTAATCGACACGGCCGCCTCGGTCGGCCCGTACAGGTTGAACAGTTCCTTCTGCGGATACGTAGCCCGGAACCGCTGCGCCACCCCCGGCGGCAGCGATTCACCGATCACCAGAACTCGCCGCAGCGTGAATGGCAACCGACCGGTCAGCAGCGCATCCAGCATCGACGGGACCACGTGCAGGGTGGTCACCGATTCCCGTGCCATCAGGTCGTTCAGATAGGCCGGATCGCGGTGCCCGTCCGGTGCGGCGAGCACCAATCGGCCGCCGCAGACCGCCGCCGACCAGAACTCCCACACCGACAGATCGAAGGTGGCTGCCGTCTTCAGCAGTACCGCATCGCCGGGACCGAGCCCGAATTCGCGGGTCTTCCAGAGCAATTGGTTGACGATCGCGGCATGCGATACCGCCACGCCCTTCGGGCGGCCGGTCGAACCCGACGTGAAGATCACATACGCCGTATTCGCCGCGCGCAGCGGCGCGATCCGATCACCGTCCCCGACCGGTGTCGCGGCCAACCGACCGAGGTCGAGCCGGTCCATTCGGACCACCGGCGCGATTTCGGTAGCGAAAGATGTTTCGGCATTGGTCAATACGCAGACCGGTGCCGCGGTGCCCAGAATGTAGTCGGTCCGCGCCGCCGCTTGGTCCGGATCCAGCGGCACGTACGCGGCACCGGACTTGGCCACCGCGTACATCGCCACAACCAGATCCACCGACCGCCGCAAAGCCAGCGCGATCCGCGACTCCGGAGCGACACCCATCGAAATCAGATGCCGCGCGAGACGATTCGCCCGCGCATCCAACTCGGCGTAGGTCACCGGCTCACCATCGGCGCCCATCAGCGCCAACGCTCCCGGTGTCGCGGCGACGGTCGCATCCAGCAACGAGACCAGGGTCGCCGTCGCGTCCACCATATGGTCGGTCGCGTTCCGGCTGGATACCAGCTCGGCCCGTTCCGTGGCGTCGAGCAATTCCAGGTCACCGACGACAGTGCGCGGCGCGGCGCTGATCTCGCCGAGCAGCCGCGCGAACCGCGCCACGAAACCCGCCACCGTCCCCTCGTCGAACAGATCGCGCGCAAAGGTGACCGCGCCCTGGATACCCGCGGGCCGACCGGCCTCGTCGTAGTGATCGCCGACGATCCAGTGCAGATCGAACTGCGATACCGCGGCGTCGAAGTCCACACCCGAGACGGTCAGTCCGGGAAGTTCCAGATGCGTCGCGGCCAGATTCTGGAACGACAATCCCACCTGGAACAGCGGATGCCGCGCGGTCGAGCGCACCGGGTTGAGCACCTCGACAAGTCGCTCGAACGGCACATCGGCATTCGCGAATGCGGCGAGATCGGTCTCACGTTGTCGTGCGAGCAGTTCGGTGAACGGCGCGGACTCGTCCACCCGCGTCCGGAACACCAGGGTGTTGACGAACATGCCGATCAGCCCGTCCAGCGCGGCCTCACCGCGACCGGCCATCGGCGTTCCGACGGCGATATCGTCGGTCCCCGACAACCGGGCGAGCAATACCGCCAATGCGGCGTGCACGACCATGAACAGCGTCGCACCTTCGGCACGCGCCAATTCGACCAGGGCCCGGTGCGTTTCGGCATCGATAGCTACCGCGACCTTGCCACCGGCGAAGGACTGCACCGCGGGCCGCGGCCGATCCGTCGGCAGCTCCAGTTGATCCGGCAGCTCCGCGAGCGCGTCACGCCAGTAGGCAATCTGCGCGGCCGCCAACGACTCCGGATCGTCCTCGCTACCCAATAGTTCGCGCTGCCAGATGCTGTAATCCGCGTACTGCACCGGCAATGGCTCCCAGCCCGGCTCGAAGCCCGCTGATCGAGCGGCATAGGCGGTCATCAGATCCCTGGTCAACGGACCCATCGAGGACCCGTCACCGGCGATATGGTGCACCACCAGGGCCAGCACGAATTCGGCTGGCGCATCGGCGTTCTCGACTTCGAAGAGCGTGGCCCGCAGCGGCACTTCGGCGGTCACATCGAAGGTTGTCGAAAGCAGTTCGCGCACTGAGGATTCGAGCCGCTCGGCCGCTACCGTCCGAACCATCAGCGCTGGTTCGGCGTCATGCCAGGGCAGGATCCGTTGCACCGGACCGGCTTCGGTCTGCGGATACACCGTCCGCAGCACCTCATGACGCGCGACGAGATCCCCGACCGCCGCCCGCAGCGCCGCCACATCGAGCGCACCGGTCAGCCGCACCGCGATCGGAAGGTTGTAGGCCGTCGACGCCGTATCGAACCGATTCAGGAACCACATCCGCTGCTGGGCCAGCGATAGCGGAAGGGACTCCGGTCCCGGGTCGGCGCGCAATGCCCTGCGGTCCCCGGTCCCCGCGTACTGCGCCACCGCGGCGGCGAGCCCGGCAACGGTCGGTGCCTCGAAAAGCAGACGCACCAGCACCCTGGCATCCAGCGCTTCCCCGAGGCGCGCCATCAACTGCGTGCCGATCAGCGAGTTGCCGCCGAGTTCGAAGAAGTCGTCATCCGCGCCGACCGGCGCATCCAGTGCCAGCAGCTCGGCGAAAAGCTCGGCGATCACCGGCTCCACCGCACCCGAGGGCGCGCGGAAGGTCTTGGTACCCAATCGAGGTGCGGGCAGCGCCCGCCGATCCAACTTGCCGGCCGGGGTCAGCGGAATCTCCTCGAGCTCCATGATGGCGCTCGGCACCATATGGGCGGGCAACTTCCGCGCGGCCAGCGCGGCCAATTCCGTCGTATCGACCGCCATGCCGTCGGCGGCGCGCACATAGGACACCAGAATCGTTGCGCCGCTGTCATGTTCGTGTCCGATGGTGACCACGAATCCGACACTGTCGTGCCCGGCCAGCACCGCATCGATCTCACCGAGTTCGATCCGGAACCCGCGGATCTTCACCTGGAAATCGTTGCGCCCCAGGTATTCCAGCTCCCGATCGGCCGTCCAGCGCACCAGATCGCCGGTGCGGTAGAGCCGGCCGCCGGGCGCGCCGAACGGATCGGCCACGAACCGGGCGGCGGTCGATCCCGGCTGGCCATGATAGCCGCGGGCCACCTGCGCACCGGAAATATACAGTTCGCCGACGACCCGGCCCGGTACCGGCGCAAGCTCCTCATCCAGCACATATTCGGTAATCCCGCGGATCGGCGCACCGATGGTCACCGGTTGTCCGGGTGCCATCGGTGCACTGATATTGGTCATGATCGTGGTCTCGGTGGGGCCATATCCATTGAAGAATTCCCGAGTCACGCCATTCGCGATCGGCACCGCCCAGCGCTGCACCAACTCCGGCGGACACGCCTCGCCGCCCGCGACCACCACGCGCAACTCGTCCAACCCCTCGGGCGGCAGTGCGGCGAGCGCCGCCGGGGTGATGAAGGCGTGGGTCACCCGCTCCCGGCGCAGTAGCGCGGCCAGTTCCGCGCCGCCGTACACCGTGGGCGCGGCGACCACCATCGTCGCGCCCCGGCTCAGCGCGAGCAGCAATTCCAGCACCGATGCGTCGAATGAGGGCGACGCGAAATGCAGTGTGCGCGAATCGGATGTCAGCCGATAGCGCTCGCGCTGCTCATCGCAGAAATTCGATAGACCGGCCTGGGTGACGACCACACCCTTGGGCGTGCCGGTCGATCCGGAGGTGTAGATGATGTAGGCCGGATGTTCGGCACGCAGTTGCCGCACCCGGTCCGCGTAGGTGACCGGCTCCGCCGAATACGCCGCGAGCCGCTGCCCGAACTCCGCGGTATCGATGGCCAGCCACTGCGGCCCGTCTGGAAGGTCTACCGATGCCAAGGTAAGGCCGAGTGTGGCACCGGAATCCGACAGCATGTGGGTTACGCGATCGGCCGGATAGTTCGGGTCGACCGGGACGAATCCGGCGCCGGCCTTCGCGATCGCCCACACGGCGACGACCGACTCGACCGACCGCGGAATACCGACTGCGACCAGATCCTCCGGACCCACGCCGCGGTCGATCAGCAAGCGCGCCAAGCGGGTCGACCGATCATCCAGTTCGGCGTAGCTCACCTGCGCCAATGTCGTCGACGCATCGGCGAAGACAACCGCGGCGCCGGCCGGATCGGCCTCAACGGCGGTGGTCATCAACTGCGGCAGGGTTTTGATCCGCGGGCGACGAGTCCGGTTGGGCCGCTCGCGATTCGGCCGCGTCACGCGCCGAACCCCTGCCACGCGTCGCGCGCGCACGCCACCAACACACATTCGAACAGGCCGACCATCAGGGAGCTACTTCCTCGGGTTTGTCGTTACATCACCACCCCCGCGCAAGATCACCACCCCCACGCGTTGTCGAACCCTCAGCGCCACCCCACCGACAGCAACTCATCGAGCAGAACAACCTCGGACGACCCGGGCAGCGAGACCCCGGCCGATGATCCTCGCTCGAGCACCACCGCCCGCAGATCCGCGAGCCGGGTCGTATCGATGGCATCCAGCGCGGCCCGATCGGCGATCAGATGCGTGACCCACTCTTCGGCGAGCGAGGCACCCAGATCGGTCTCGACACCCGGCACCACGATCAGACCGGCCCCGGTCGCGCCCGCGACCACCAGCTCGAGCAGCGCCGCCGCCGAATCGGACCGACCGTGCTGGAAGGTGCGTGATTCGAAGGTCAGCCCGGTGCGAATGCGCAACCGGTCCGCCGCGGTCGCCACCTCGTCATAGCTCATCCGCGTCCCGGTCGCCGCGACGACGAGAGCCGGATCGGATCCGCTCAGCACCCCGGTCCGATTCGCGTGGTTGACCGGTCGCGACGATTGCGCGGCAATGACGGCGCTGATCGCGGGATCGTCGAGCCGCAGCCATTCGATGCCGTCGCCGCCGATCGGATCGGCGCCGGTGGTCAACCCGATCCGCACCGCGACCCCGGCGGGCATCGACTCCTCGGCCGAGGCGAGCAGCACCAGCGCCGCGCCCGCCTTGAGCACCGCCCAGGCCGCCACCGCCCAGTCGGCACCGCGATCCAACCGGATCGCGACACCGGTGCCCGGCCCGCAGCCGTAGCCGATCAGTATCCTGGCCAGCTGTGCGGATCGGGCATCGAGCTCGCGATACGGCATTTCCCGCTCGCCCCATACCAGTGCCGGCGCGTCCGGATCGTCCTCCACCGCGGCGGTCAGCAGATGGGTCAGTTCGGTGCCGCCGGTGGATGCGTCGGCCTGCGCGGCGGTCGCGGTCGGCGCCTCGTACCGCTCGTCGGTGTCGAGAATATCGATGCCGCCGACGCGCGCCCCGGGATCGGCGACCACCGCGGCCAGAATGCGCTCCAGCATGCGCCCGAGCCCGCGCACCGTCGATTCCTCGAAAAGGTCGGTGGCATAGGTGAATACGATGACCAGCTCACCGGGCGCTCCGTCCGCGAGCTGACGCGGTTCGACGACCACCTGCAGATCGAATTTCACGACGATATCGCCCACGTCCAATGCCGCGACGGTCAACTCCGGCAGCTCCAGACCGGGCTGCTCCAGATTCTGGAACGCCAGCATCACTTGGCACAGCGGATGCTGCGACGCCGCGCTACGGCCGGGTGCGACCGCCTCGACCACCCGCTCGAACGGCAGGTCCGCATGTGCGAACGCGGCCAGATCCGTCGCACGCGTGTGTTCGACGAGCTCGTCGAATGCCATGGCGCGGTCGACCGCTGTGCGCAGTGTCAGTGTGTTGACGAACATGCCGACCAGATCATCCAGCGCCCGGTCACCGCGCCCGGCGATCGGCGTGCCGATCGCGATATCCGAACCGCCCGACAGCCGGGCGAGCAGTATCGCCAGTGCGGCGTGCACCACCATGAACAGCGAGGATCGGTGCTCGCGCGCGATATGGACCAGACCTTCGTGCACCTCGGCGGATACGGTCCAGCCGACCGACGCGCCACGACCCGACGGTCTCGGCGGGCGTTGGCGATCCAGCGGCAGCACCTGTGCGGTCGACAGTCCGCGAAGCTGGTCGCGCCAGTACGCCAATTGCATTGCGGCCACGGAGTTCTCATCGTCATCGGTACCGATGACCGCGCGCTGCCAGCGCGCGTAGTCCGCGTACTGCACCGCGAGCGGCGACCAACCCGGTGCGGTGCCGCCGACGCGGGCGAGATAGGCCGTCACCAGATCCCGTGCCAGCGGCGCGAGGGAGGCGCCGTCGGCCGAAATGTGGTGCACGACAACGACAAGTACGTGCTCGTCGGCCGCGACATCGGCCAGCAGCCGAGCCCGCACCGGCGCGTGTTCGGTGACGTCGAATCCGGCCGATGTCAGCTCGACGACCCGACCGCGTATATCCGCGGTGGTCTCCACCTGGAGTCCGCCGGGCAGCGCCTCCGCGACGGGCAATATCTCCTGGTATGCCTGCCCGCCGGTGCCCGCCGTCGGGTACCGGGTGCGCAGCGCTTCGTGCCGCATGAGCACGTCCTCGACGGCCCTGCGCAGCGCCGCGACATCGAGCTTCCCGGCCATCCGGATCGCGAACGGCAGGTTGTACGCCGGGGATTCCGGGGCGATCCGGTTGAGCACCCACATCCGTTGCTGGGCAAGGGAAAGCGGCGCCCACGCCCGTCGTTCGGCCCGGGTCAGCGGCAGTCGTGCGCGCGCGTCACGGCCGGTGCCGGGTACGATCCCGGCCGCCAGCGCGGCGACGGTCGAGGTCTCGAACAGATCGCGCACCGCGACATTCGTATCGAGAGCATCGTTTATCCGCGCGACGACTCGCGTGGCCGACAGCGAATTACCACCGAGCGCGAAATAGTCGTCGTCGAGACCGACCCGCTCGACACCGAGCACCGCGGCGAAAACGGTCGCGACGATCTCTTGCACGGGTGTGATCGGAGCGCGGAACTCGCGCGCGGTGAAGGTCGGAGCGGGCAGCGCCTTGCGATTGAGCTTGCCGCTGGTGTTCAACGGGAAGGAGTCCAGCGCCACGACGGCGGCCGGGATCATATACGCCGGAAGGGTCTCCGCGACCGCGGCCAAAAGTTCGACCTGATCAATCCGGTGACCAGGCGTGGGCACGGCGTACGCCACCAACTGGTCACCCAACACCACCGCCACGGCCTGGCTCACCGAAGGCTCAGCGAGCAACGCGGTTTCGATCTCACCGAGCTCGATACGCTGGCCACGGAACTTGACCTGGAAATCGGTACGGCCGATGTAGTCGAGTACACCGCCCGCCTCGCTCTCGCGCCAGACGACCAAGTCGCCGGTGCGATACATGCGTGCGCCGTCACCGAAGGGGTTGGCCACGAACCGATCCGAGGTCAGATCCGGTCGGCGCACATAGCCGCGCGCCAACTGATCACCGGCCAGATACAACTCACCAGCGACACCGACTGGCACCGGACGCAACCGCGAATCCAGCACGTAGACCCGAGAGTTCCACTGCGGCAGTCCGATCGGCACGGTGGTCCGGTCGCCCGCCTCCGCCCGCCAGGCCGTCACCGATACCGCCGCCTCGGTCGGCCCGTACAGGTTGTGCACGGCCGCATCCGATACCGCGTGCAATGTGGTCACCGTCTCCGGCGGCAACGCCTCGCCGATCACGAAGACATCCCGCAGCGTCGGGCAGGAACCGGGCGTCAGGTGTGCGGCGAATACGGTCAGCATCGACGGCACGAAGTCGGTGACGGTAACGCCTTGCGCGGCAATCGTTTCCGCGAGGTACGCCGGGTCGCGGTGACCGTCGGGCGTGGCCACAACCAGCTCGGCACCGGCCCGCAGCGGCATGAAGTACCCCCACAGGGATACGTCGAATGTGGTGGCGGTCTTCTGCAGATACACGTCATCGGGACCGAGCGGATAGTGCGCGAGCATCCATTCGATCTGGTTGTTGATGGCGGCGTGAGTGACCGCGACGCCTTTCGGGCGGCCGGTAGAGCCCGAGGTGAAGATCACGTAGGCGGGGTTGTCCTGCGATACCGGTCGCAGCAGTTCATCCGCTGCTACCGGTGTAGCCGAGAATCCCGTCAGCTCAACGGCATCCAAGTACACGACCGGCATATTGTCCGCGACTCCAACAACATCCGATGTCGTCAGCACACAGACGGGCGCGGCAATGTCCAGGATGTGCGCGATCCGCTCCCGCGGATGATCCGGATCCAACGGCACATACGCACCACCGGCCGTGACAATCGCGTACATGCCGACCACCAGATCGAGCGAACGCCGAACCGCAAGTCCCACCAGCGATTCCGCTCCGACGCCGCGCTGGATCAGCAGCCGCGCGAGCCGGTTGACCCGCTCGTCGAATTCGCGATAGGTGAGCTCGGACCCCTCGTACGCCACGGCGACCGCATCCGGATACGCCAGCGCGGCACGCCGATAGCCGTCGAGCAGCAGTTCCGGAGCAACCGGGTGAGCGGTGTCGTTCCAGTCCCGCAGGATCCGCTGCCGCTCCGCTGGCGCCAGCAACTCGATCTCCCCCACCACCCGATGCGAATCGTCGGCCACCGTGGCGAGCACGCGACTCAGGCGCTGCGCGAAGCCCGCCACCGTCGTCTCGTCGAAAAGATCGGTGGCATAGGTGAACGACGCGGCCAGACCGTTCGCCGCGCCATTGTCATCGCGCGGCACGACGGTCAGCTCGAGATCGAACTTCGCCTGCACGACACCGAGATCGATGCCCGATACGGCCAACCCGGGCAGCTCCAGCTCCGGCTGTTCCATGTTCTGGAAGGTCAGCATCACCTGGAACAGCGGATGCCGTGCCATCGACCGCGCCGGATCGAGGAGTTCGACCAATCGCTCGAATGGCACGTCGGCATGTCCGAAGGCGGCGATATCGGCGCGACGGAAGGCACGCAGCAGCTCGTCGAACGATAAGTCGGGATCGACCTCGCCGCGCAGCACCAGCGTATTGACGAACATCCCGATCACATTGTCGAGCGCGGACTCCCCACGACCGGCAACAGGGGTGCCGATGGCGATATCGGTAGTTCCGGCCAGTCTCGACAGCAGTACCGCAAGCGCGGCGTGCACCACCATGAACAGCGTCGAATTATGGCTGCGCGCAAGCCGTTCGAGCGCCGCATGCACCTCGGCATCGATCTCGAAGGCGACGACCGCGCCACGACTGGACAGCACCGCGGGTCGCGGCCGATCGGTGGGCAGCGCCAATTGCTCTGGCAGTCCGGCCAATTCGGTGCGCCAGAAGGCAATCTGTTGGGCCAGCAGCGATTCCGGATCGTCCTGCGCGCCCAGCACCGCCCGCTGCCAGATCGCGTAATCGGCGTACTGCACCTCGAGCGGCTGCCACCTGACCGAATCGGGCCGGGAGGAGGTCGTCGCGGCGGCACCCGACCATGCCTCCAACGGCCGCACATCGCCCACCGGAGTCATCGCGGCAGAGCCCGACCAACCCTCCAGCGACCGCGCACCGCCCACCGGAGTCATCGCGGCAGAGCCCGACCAACCCTCCAGCGACCGCGCACCGCCCACCGGAGTCATCGCGGCAGAGCCCGACCAACCCTCCAGCGACCGCGCACCGCCCACCGGAATCGAATAGGCGAACATCAGATCACGGGCCAGCGGTCCCATGGAGAATCCGTCGGCCGCGATGTGGTGCACCACGCACACCAGCACCTGCTCGGATTCGCCGAGCCGTACCAGTCGCAGGCGGATCGGTGGCGCGGCGGCGACATCGAAACCGGCGACGGCCGCGGCGGCGACGAGTTCGGGCAGGTCCGCCGCGGTCGCGGAGACGATCTCGAGTTCCGGTACCGCGCGGGCGTCGTCGATGGGCAACACGACCTGTGTGCCCTCGCCATCGATCTCCGGGTACACCGTCCGCAGCACCTCGTGCCGCAGCACCAGATCGTGCGCCGCGGCCCGCAAGGCCTCGATGTCGAGCGCACCGGACAACCGCACCGCGAGCGGAATGTTATTGACACCGCTATCCGGATCGAATCGGTTCAGGAACCACATCCGCTGCTGCGCATAGGACAACGGAATCCGCTCCGGCCGCGGCTGCGCACCCAGGACATGCCCGGCCGACGCGCCGATATGCGCCGATACGCGCTGAGCGAGTTGGGCGACGCCGGGTGCCTCGAAGACCAACTGCACCGGCACCCGAGCCCCCAACGCGGTTCCGATCCGCGCGGCGGCCTGCGCGGCCAGCAGCGAGTTGCCGCCGAGCGCGAAGAAGTCGTCGTCGACACCGACTTGCGCACCGTCGGCGAGCAGCAGCGTCGCGAACACCTCCGCGACGACCTGCTCCTCCCGGGTGGACGGTGCGCGGAACTCGCGCGCCTGGAAAACCGGATCCGGCAGTGCGGCCCGATCCAGCTTGCCCACTGGCGTCAACGGAATCTCGTCGAGCACCACAATCGCCGCGGGCACCATGTACCCGGGCAGCGACCGCTCGAGCACGGCCGCGAGATCGGCGGTAGCCACGACGGCCCCGGCGCGCGGCAGCACATAGGACACCAGCGCGGTCACACCGGAGGGCAAGGTCCGGCCTAGGGTGGCCGCGAAGTCGACATCCGGATGCGCGGTCAGGGCGTTATCGATCTCGCCGAGCTCGATACGCAGACCGCGGATCTTCACCTGGAAATCGGAGCGGCCCAGGTACTCCAGAACGCCGCTGTCGGTTCGCCGCACCAGATCTCCGGTCCGATACAAACGCGCGCCCGGACTATCGGCTTCCGCACCGTACGGGCTGGCCACGAACCTTTCCGCGGTCAGCCCCGGACGTCCGAGATACCCCTGCGCGAGCGCGGGCCCGGCCAGGTAGAGCTCGCCGACGACCCCCGAGGGCACCGGACGCAGTCGGGAATCCAGCACGAAAGCGCCGACGCCCGCGACGGTGCCGCCGAGCGTCACCGTCTCGCCGGGCAACATCTGCCCAGTGGTGACCATGACCGTGACTTCGGTAGGTCCATACGCATTGAAGACGGCACGGCCATCGCGAGCCCAACGGTCGACGAGTTCGGCGCCCAGCTTGTCGCCACCGGCGACCACGACCCGCAGCTCGTCCAACCCGGTCGGATCGACCGATTCCAGCGCACCCGGCGTGATCAGCAAATGCGTGACCCGCTCCCGGCGCAGCAGATCCGCGAGCTCGACACCGCCGAATACCGTCGGCGGCGCGATCACCAGCGTCGCCCCCGCCGAGAAGGTGAACAGCAGTTCCATCAGCGAGAAGTCGAAACTCGGCGAGCTCAGATGGGTGACCCGCGAAGTACCGGTCAGCCCGTACCGCTGCCCGACCGCGGCCAACCCGGCCAACCCGGCGTGCGTCACCACGACGCCCTTCGGCCGACCGGTGGATCCCGAGGTGTAGATGACATAGGCCGGATGCCGTTCATCCAGGCGGCGAACCCGATCTGCATAGCAGATCGGCCGTTCGGGCCGGGCGGCGATCCGCGCGGCCACCACCGGATCGTCCAGTTCGATCCAGTCGACCGCATCGCCGAGCGCGGCACGATGCGCCGAGGTGGTCAGGCCGAGCACGGCGCGGGAATCCGACACCATATGCGCGATCCGCTCCGCGGGATAGGCCGGATCGACCGGAACGTAGGCCGCGCCCGTCTTCGCTATCGCCCACACCGCGAGGACGGATTCGACCGAGCGGGCCAGCGCGGTGGCGACAATGTCGCCGGGCCCGATGCCGCGCGCTATCAGCTCCCTGGCCAGTCGCGAGGATGCCTCGTCGAATTCGCGATAGGTCAGCTCGCGCTGTTCGGCCTGATCACCGGTCGGATTGAAACGGATGGCCACCGCATCGGCGGCCTCTACGGCGGCCGTGAGCAGCTGCCCGAAAAGTGGGGCGCTCGCGCGGCGTCGACGGCTGGTCCGAACAGATTGACGCGCCCTATCCATTCAAAACCATTCGCCTTTCACATTAAAAACATCGCGGTGCCGAGCTGTCGGACGCGGAATACCGCTGCCGCGCTCGCCGCCGCGCAATGCAATCGGGACATCGTAGAGAGCTAACTTTCCGCGAATTACGGAGGGTGTCCTGTTACCTCCGAACCCTTTGAGACACAAGCCCTCAAACGTCCCGGGTCACTGATAGTTCAGCATTCGTCCCGTGATGTCCACTCGAGGGGTTCAGTTACCCGGCTCACAACCACCCGCGCCTGGTCGCCTGCACACCGGCCTGGAACCGGGTGCTCGCGCCGAGACGCTCCAGCAGCCGCGCTGTGCGCCGGACCACAGTTCGGCGGGACATGCCGAGCCTGCGGGCGATGGTGTCGTCGGTCGCGCCCAAACCCATCAGGGTCAGGATCGCCTTATCCCGCTCGTCGAGCTCGTCCGCCGCCGGATTCACCGATATCGGTGCGGCCAGCGACCACAGCACGTCGAACGTCTTCACCAGCAGCCGCAGTCCCGGCGATCCGGTGATGCGCAGCCCCATCGGATCCGGCCGCCGTTCGTCGGCGTGCAGCACCAGGCTGGCCCGTTCGTCATCGCTGATGATCAGCTTGAACGGCGGCTCGGGCAGCGTACGCGCCTGGGCGCCACTGGCATTGGTGGACAGCGCGTGCCGCAAACGCTCGGCATCCTGGTAGATGGTGTCCTGGTAGAGCGTCTGATAGCGGATGCCGTCGCCGATCCGAGAGCGCTTGAGCAGGAACAACTGTCGCTCGCGCTCCGGTTCGCTGAGGTAGGGGCCGCGCTCGATCACCTTGACACTGCTGCGGGCCGAGGTCTGCACCTCTTCGAAATCGGCCAGCATCTCCAGGCGTTCGAAGACCGGGACGATCGCGCCATTGGTGCGCGGTGAGCGCCGCACCGATCGGAAGGTCTCGCTGAGTCGCGCTGCCGCGGCGTGCATCTGGTTGATCTCGTGCTGCCTGCGCCGCGCCTCGGCCTCCGACAGCGATTCCGGCGCATGCGCGTCCCAGATCGCCTCGCCGTCGGCGGACAGCTGGCCGACCGCGGCCTGTAGGCCGGTCAGCACCTCCAGCGATGCGGCGGCAACCTCCGTCGAGACGCCGAGATAGCCGGCGATCTCGGCCAGAGTCGATCGCGGATGATGCACCAGCACGGCGTAGGTGCGCCCATGGGGTGATCCAGGCTCGAAGATGTCGCCGAGGGCAGTCACGACTGCGCCTCGCCGGCGCTGCGATCGCTCACGCGCCCGAGCCTAACGACCGTACGTTCGCCGTGGGGGCCTTGTGTACGTCGGAATATCAAGCCGGGCAAGAAAAATCAGTGCGCCGACGGGCCCCACTGCAGCGGGACACCCTT
Source organism: Nocardia nepalensis (assembly GCF_048910785.1). Classification (NCBI taxonomy): domain Bacteria; kingdom Bacillati; phylum Actinomycetota; class Actinomycetes; order Mycobacteriales; family Nocardiaceae; genus Nocardia; species Nocardia nepalensis. The sequence continues at coordinate 592,852 of NZ_JBKBET010000040.1, forward strand.
CGCGGCCAGATACGGCATCGGATCGACCTTATTGCCGCCCTGGTCCCAGATCTCCAGGTGCAGATGCGGGCCGGTCGAATTGCCGCGGTTGCCGACGGTGGCGATGACGTCGCCCGCGTTCACCCGCTGACCCGCGTGCACGAACATCTCGTTCACGTGGCCGTAGACCGCGATGGTGCCGTCGTCCTGCTGGACCCGCACCCACAGGCCGAAGCCGGAGGCCGGGCCCGCCTCGATGACCGTGCCGTTGCTGACCGAGTGGATGGGAGCGCCGAGCTGGTCGGCGAAGTCGAGGCCGTAGTGGAATTCGCCCCAGCGAGAACCGAATCCGGAGCTGATCTCACCGGCGACCGGGCGCACCGCGGGGGCCGGGGCGATCTGCTGCTGCGCGCCCTTGAGGATCTCCTCGACCTGGGCCAGCGGGCCCGCGATCTCCGGCGGCAGACCGCCGATACCGAACGGGTTGGCGACCGCAGCCGCGACCGGCGCGGCCACCGGGGTGGCGGCGGCCTGTGCGACGTCGGCGACCGGAGCCGCGGCCTTGACCTCTTCGACGGGGAGCTCGGCAGTGCCCTTGAACGTAATCGGCGCGGCGACTTCCTCGTCCGCGTCGTGCGCACCCGGCAGCAGCGGGGCGGCAATGGCCGGAGCGACCTGGGCGGCGGTGCCGATGAGGGCGCCGGCGGCGACCGCGACACCGGCCGCGACCTTCACCCGGTCGGTGGCCGACGGCTCGGCGCGATGCCGTGTCGGCCGACCCGCAACGCCTTCACCGATCAGGCTCATGACGGTTATAGAACTGGGGCCTACCCGATGCTGCGACAAAGCTGGTCCTTGCGCTCGACCTACAGTGGCTCAACGGCTTCCGAGTCGGTGCCGGCCGCTCTGTAACGATCCGCCGGTTCCGAACTATGTAACGTTTCGGTGTCCGTTGTGATGGGAACTCTACCCCGTCGTGACCATTCCGCAACCTTCTGCGCCGAAGTTCCAGGTCAAGGCCAGATCAGACGGCCACGCCGGTGTCACGGAGCCGTGACCATGGGCCAGACTGTGCAGGTGATCCTCGACGACTTGAGCGTTCCGATCGTGCTGGCGCCGATGGCGGGCGGACCCTCCACTCCCGAGTTGACCGCGGCGGTTTCCGCGGCGGGCGGACTGGGACTGCTGGCCGCCGGATATCTGACCGCGACCGATACCGCGGCAAGACTCGCGCAGACGCGCGAACTCACCACCGCGCCGTTCGGGGTGAACCTCTTCACCCCGGGGGCCGCCGCACGACCCGAGGACTTCGCCGACTATCTGGCCGAGTTGGGTCGCACGCACGAGGTCGGCACCGCGAAGTACGACACCGACGACTGGGACGCGAAGCTGGATCTGCTCGTCGACGCGCCGGTCGCGGTGGTCACGTTCACCTTCGGCTGTCCCACCGCCGCGGAGGTCACCCGGTTGCACGCGGCCGGTTCGGAGGTGTGGGTAACGGTCACCTCGGCCGCCGAGGGCCGCATCGCGGTCGAGGCGGGCGCCGATGTGCTCATCGCACAGGGCGCGGAGGCGGGCGGACATCGCGCCACCTTCGTCGATCGCGTCGCCGATGACGCCACCGATCCGCTGGGACTGCTCGCCCTGCTGCAACTGCTCAACGCCGCCGTCGACCGGCCGATCGTGGCCACCGGCGGCATCACCACGGGCGCGGGCATCGCGGCGGCACTTGCGGCGGGCGCGGCGGCCGTCCAGCTCGGCACCGTATTCCTGCGCTGTCCGGAGGCGGGCACCAATCCGGTGCACCGCGCCGCGCTGAGCACCGACACCCCGACCATGCTGACCCGCGCCTTCACCGGCCGCCGGGCCCGCGGCCTGCGCAATCGATTCATGGACGAGTACTCGGCGCTCGCACCCGCCGCCTACCCGGAAATCCATTACGCCACAGCGCCACTGCGGGCCGCCGCCCGATCGGCGGGCAATCCGGACGAGGTGAACCTGTGGGCCGGCCAGACCCACACGCTGGCACCGGAGCTACCGGCCGGTGAACTGCTCCGCAAGTTGGCCGCAGATGCGAAAACCGCGCTGACCACAGCACTTTCGGGACGAATCCAGTCTTGTTGACAACAGTTTCCGTTTAGAATCGAGGAGCATCGCAACAGCCATCCACGTCAGGAGAGCGCTATGTCCCTCGATGTTCCCACCGCCCTACTCGAACGCGCCCAACGCGGCGAGGTCGACGACGCCGACTTCGTCGAGGTTGTGCGGGTCTCGCTCCCGTACGCCTGGGAGGTAGTCAGCCGGGTGGCCGGTGAGCTGCATTCCGGCACAGCCGAATTCGCCGACAACGTCGTTCCGCCGCCGGACGAGGTAGCCCGTGGACAACTGCTGCGCGCCATGGCCTCCGACGCCATCCGCGCCGGCCTGGAACGCCACTTCAACGTAAAACTCGCCTTCCAGAACTGCCACCGAGTAGCAGCCTTCCCACTCGCCGCCGTCGGCGGCGAAACCTACACCACCTTCATCGGAACCCGCGCCCAACTCCTCAACCAGAGCCCGGAGCTGCGCAACTGCTGATCATCACCGCAAAACCCCGGCGCGGCACGGACTTTCCCGGCCGCGCCGGGGTGTAGCGCGTAGTGTGGGCGCGCATGAGCGGCAACGATCTTCGGGACGAGATCGACCGGCGGCTGAATCCATGGCTGCCGCAACTCGGTTCGGATCGCGTGGCCTATACCAATCATGTGCTGCGCGTGCTGGAGCTGTGCAATCTGCTCGCCGGTGGTTCGGGATCGCCGCCGAGTACGCGCGAGGAGTATCTGACGGCCGCGGCCTTTCACGACCTGGGCATCTGGACGGCGGGCACTTTCGACTACCTGGCGCCTTCCGCCGGTCTCGCGCTGCAGTGGCTCGATCAGATCGACCGATCCGAGCTGGCCGAGCTGGTCGTCGCAATGATCCACCAGCACCACAAGATTCGACCCGCGGGTGACGCTGGCGACCCGATCGAGATCTTCCGCCGAGCCGATGCGATCGACGTCGAATACGGCCTGCTCGGACGCTTCGGAATAGCTCGCTCCACCTACCGCGAACTGGCTGAGCGGTACCCCGACAAAGGCTTCCACCGCCGATTGGTACAGCTGGCCGCCAAGCGAATCCGAACCAACCCCGCGTCGCCACTGCCGATGTTGAAGTGGTGACGCGGGGCCGTTCGGTCAGGACAGCGTGGTGATGGTGAGGTCGCCGTCGGCGTACTGTGCGCGTAGGCGCTTTTTGTCGAATTTGCCGACGCTGGTTTTGGGGACCTCGGCGATGAAGGTCCATCGTTCCGGCAGTTGCCATTTGGCGAATTTGTCGGCGAGGAACTCGCGTAGTTCTTCGGGTTTGGTTTCGGCGCCCTCGGTGAGCACGATGGCGACGAGGGGGCGTTCGTCCCACTTCTCGTCGGGCACACCGATGACCGCGGCCTCGGCGACGGCGGGATGGCCCATGACCGCGTTCTCCAGATCGACCGAGGAGATCCATTCGCCGCCGGACTTGATGACGTCCTTGGAGCGGTCGACCAGGGTGAGGTAGCCGCTGGGGCTGATCTTGCCGACGTCGCCGGTGCGTAACCAGCCGTTGTCGAATTTGTCGGGGTCGATCTGCGCGCCGTCCGGGGAGTAGTAGGAGCCGGTGATCCAGGGACCGCGAACTTCCAACTCGCCCAGGGACTGTCCGTCATTGGGCACCACGGCGCCGTCGTCGCCGACCAGACGCGCCTGCACGCTGGCGGGGAAGCGGCCCTGGGTGAAGCGGTAGTCCCACTCGTCCTCACCGCTCACGCCGGCGGGCGGGTGGGCGACGCTGCCGAGCGGGGAGGTCTCGGTCATGCCCCAGGCGTGCAGGATCCGCACGCCGTGTTTTTCCTGGAAGGTGCGCATCATCGACGGCGGCACCGCCGAACCACCGACGACCACCGAACGCAGGTGGGAGATGTCCTGCGGTTTCGCGGCCAGTCCGGCCAGCACACCGCCCCAGATGGTCGGCACCGCCGCGGCGAAGGTCGGCTTCTGGGCAGCCATCATCTCCAGCAGCGGGCCGGGCTGCAGGAAGCGGTCGGGCATCAGGACATTCGCGCCCGACATCAACGCGGCATAGGGCAGGCCCCAAGCGTTGGCGTGGAACAGCGGCACGATCGCGAGCACATAGTCGGCCTCGCTGAAACCCATGCTGCCCGGCGAGATCACCTGCATGGCGTGCAGCCAGTTCGAGCGATGCGAATACACCACACCCTTGGGGTCACCGGTGGTACCGGAGGTGTAACACATTGCGGCGGCGGATCGTTCGTCGATCACCGGGTAGTCGTAGGTGTCGGGCTGGGTGGCGAGCAGTTCGGTGTAGGAGTGCACCTGCACACCCTCAGGGGCCGCCAGCGCGGCGGCGTCACCGTTGGCCACGATGACGTGGCGGACGGTCTTCAGGTTGGGCAGATACTGGGCGAACATCGGCACCAGCGTGCCATCGACGATCACCACCTGGTCCTGGGCATGGTTGGCCACAAAGACCAGTTGCTCAGGGAAAAGCCGAATGTTGAGCGCGTGCAGCACCGCACCCATCGCGGGCACCGCGATATAGGCGACCATATGCTCGTTGTTGTTCCACATGAAGGTGCCGACCCGATCACCGACACCAATCCCCAACCCGCGCAACGCATTCGCCAGTCGCGCCGA
>NZ_JBKBET010000041.1:0-362339 GCF_048910785.1 Nocardia nepalensis
ACGCGGCGCGCCACCGCCACCGCGCGGACCGCCCGCGCCGCCCGGCGGCCGCGGACCGGTGGAGGAGCCGCTGACATAACCCGCCGAACCCGGCGCGGCACTCTTGACCGCGACAGCCTTGGTGCCCATCGCACCCAAAGCGCCCACCGCGAGCAAGGTTCCACCGGTCGCGGTCAGACCGGAACCACCACTACCGACGATCGCGACCGCGGGCGTGACCAGTCGCATCAGCGCGGGCAGCACGAACGCGACACTGCACAGCAGCACGATGGCGACCAGCATCCGTTGCGCCTGTTCACCTTCGGGCAGCCCGCCGGTATCGGTGAGCGAATCCACATGGCCCGCAGTGGTGAACGCGATCATGTAGACGATGGCGGCCACCGGCTTCCAGAGCATGAAAGCGATGATCCAGCCGATCAGCTTCTGATAGGACTGCTTACCGACATTCATCCCGGACGCGGCCGCCGCCAACGGCAGCACACCCGCCGCGATCAGCAGCAGACCCTGACGGACGATGGCGAGCACGATCTGCGCGAGCGCGCCCAGCAATCCAACAATCGCGATGATCAGCACCAGACCTGGCGAAAATGCCTGCAGCTTACTGGTTTTCACCATCAGCTCGGCCAGGTCCTTGGCATTGCCATTGGTCGAATCGTTGATGATCCACTCGGAGAAGCGATCCGAGGCCTGGGTGCCCGCGACGATGACGGCGCCGAGCATCCAGGAGCTGAAAACCACCCGGGCGAACATGCGGAACGATTCGGCCGCCTCGTTCATCGCGGCGCCGCGTCTGGCCTCGGCCAGTCTGGCGCCGGACAGGATCACCGAGGCTATCAGCAGCAATATCTGCGCTTGATAGGTGTAATCGTTGATCTTCACGAACAACGAACCGTTATCGCTGGCCGCCTCATTGGGAACCTTCATCCAGAAGGTCAGCGCGAGGATGATGGCCTCGCCGAGGCCGTTCATCAGCGAATCGACGACCTTGCCGAAGGTCGAATCCCAGGCCTTGTCCTTGACCGCGTTCGCGGCGCTGCCCGGGTGCGAGGCGGCGTTGCCCGCCTTGCACGCGGCCGACGCGGCATCACCAAGGGAGAAGCCAGGCAGGCCGACGTTGTCGAGAGTGTCGTGCAATTCGTTGCACGTCTCGTCGAATCCGTAACCCTGGCCGTAGGCCACCGTCGGTGTCGCGATCATGACAGTGAAGATGACCGCGAGAATCGTGACAACTCGCCTCACCATTTTGTCCACCCATCGATCGAGTCGATCGTCTCGAGCGGTTGTGCATCACTCGTGGACGACTTGAGTCTCCAACCACCATCACGCCAGAGCACATTCAGTCTCATGGCCACCCAACTGCGCCCGCCGTGCAGGAAATCACGGGTCTTGCGGGCGATACGTACCACAGCGAAATCGTCACCATAGCTTTCGATTCGGAATGCGTCGGAAGCGAACAACAACGGTTTGATGTTGTCGGGTAGTTCGTTCGGAATCTTGCCGTCGGCGATCTTTCGGTCGCGCTCGGCCTGCTCCTGTGCGGACAGGATCACCAGCTGCTGCCACAGGGCCCGATCGGTCGGGCGTGCCGCGGTGCGCCAGTAGATCTGCTCGGCCGCGAGTGCGGCGCCCTGCGGGGTCTTGGTGAATCCCAGCGGAATGTCATTGTCGATTCGAATGGGTCCGTCGGTGGTCGAGAACGGGATCACCGGACCTCCGTACACCCGCTGCCATCCGCCCTGCTGACCCGTACCGCCCGGCGCACCAGACTGCCAGTCGGAATCGGTGGGCTTGCGCGGTGTGACGGACTCCGAAAGCGGTTGTCCGGCAGGGTTGTTCGGGATATCGAAGCGATGACCGAACGAATCCACATCCGAGCCGCTGAATCCGGCCGCTCCGGCGGTCGACGAGGCGCTGGCAGGCACACTTTCCGAGTTCGTGCCGGTCTTCGAAACCTGGTCGCCCCCGGCGGCGTTATCGCGCATCGCGACCACGGTCACGGCGACCGCGACGGCCACCGCGAGCAACGCGCCGACGCCGAGCATCGCGACCGGCGAACGTTTGTGTGCCGGACCGGATCCGGGGCCCATGGTCACCATTTGGTCCACCCGTTCAGCGATTCGGCGTATTCGGTCTGAGTGTTGTTGGAGGTGGCGGGCTTGAGCCGCCAGTCCCCCGCGTCCCACACCATGACCAGTCGCAGGGCTGCCCACAGTTGCTTGCCGTCGACCACGGGACCGCGAGTAGCCAGCTGAATGATCGCCAGATCATCGGCATAGTTCTCCACCTTGAACGCGTCCGAGGCGACGAAGTAGCGAGTTACCTTCTCCGGCTGCTGTTCCGGCAGTTTGTCCTGGGACAGGGCCTTGTCGTAGGCGGCGATCTGCTGGGCCGAGACGCGCACCTGGCGGACGTAGAGGTCGCGGTCGGCGGGGCGGGCGTTGAGGCGGTAGGTGATCTGGGCCGCCGCGAGCACCGCGCCCTGCGGGGTGTGCGAATAGCCGACGGCCAGACCGTCTTCGATGCGGGTGGGTCCGTCGGAGGTGGAGAACGGGACCGACGCGCCGTAGACCCGCTGCCAGCCGCGCGGTGCGGTGGTCCCTTCGGGTGCGGCGGTCAGCCAGTCCGGGTCGGACGGTTTGCGCTGGCGGGACGGATCCTGCGGAAGTGGTTGTCCGGCAGGGTTGTTCGGGATGTCGACGCGCCTGCCGAGGATGTCGACCTCGGGCGTCGCGAAGCCGTCCGCGCCAGAACCCGCTGCGGCGGTAGCCTTTTCGCCGCTCGAACCCGAGCTGTCCCGGCCGAGGTACACGAATATGCCCACGACAATGATGAGCACCACCACGGCCGCGGACGCGATGACACCGAAGGAGACGCGATCGCGCGCGTACGACTCCTTCTCACTCACTTCGGTGCCTCCAATTTCACTATGTCCGTGGGCAATTCGTCGACCGACTCGATGGGACGAGCGGTGGCGTCCGGGTCGGGCAGCCGTAACCTCCAGTCGTTGCCGAACCACTCGACGGTGGTGTGGTTCACCGCCTTCGAGTTGTCGGAATACTCGGTATAGACGTCGACGGCGGATACCGCCTCGGTGTAGCTGGTGATTCGGTAACCGAGCAGTCTGGGCGCGTAATCGGGCGACGCCGGGCCGGTGACCGAGAGCTGCAGCCGGTTCACCGACCATTCGTCTCTGGCTCGGTTCGGCACCACCTCGAGGCGCACGATATCGGCCCACTGGCTGTCGGCGGCTATCGACAATCGCACCGTGTGGACGATCGCGGCCAGCGCCGCACCGGTCGGCGAATGCTCGAAACCCGTTGCGGCGCCGTCGGCGACCTTCTTGGGTCCCTGTTCGGCCGAAGGGAGTGCGACACCCTGGAAAGGCTGCCAGCGCACCTGGGTCGGCGCGGCCGACAGGTTCGGGCCGGAATCGCCGTCCCCGCCGCCGCAGCCGACCGCCGCCAGCAGCAGGGCGGCACCGAACGCACCGGCCGCGGGCGTGCGGATGCGCCGCCGCCGCGCGATGAGGTGCTTTCGTGGATGCTGCCTCGGCGCTGCCGTTTCGCGCGACCTGCGAGCAGTCGCCAGCGGTGTCGAATTCATCCCAGGGCCGTACCCATCCCCGTTCACGTCGGCAGGAACGCCAACGCGATCCCCGACGCCGTGCTCGCCACCGCCGCCCCGAGCAGACTCATCAATACGCCGTGCGAGGCGTCGTTCATCGCCAGATCGCTCCGGAACGCGATCCACAGGCGGCCCGCGGAGACGATCATCCACGCCAGGCACACCAGCAGCACGAACCAGAGCAACCAGTTCAGCAGCTGCATCAGCGGTTGCAGCACTTCGGCGGGCATCTGCTTGTAGGCGAGCAGTTCCGCCGCCGACATTCGCACGGTGGACATGGCGGACATCAGGTTCCGATGACCGCGTTCATGATGGTGCCCGCGCTGGTCGCGACCACGCCACCGATCATGGCTCCGGCCACCATCTTCGGCGATTCGAGCCCACCGCCGGTCCACTTCTCCCACGCGAACTTGCCGCCCGCGTAGGTGATTCCGCAGATGCCGGAGAGCAATACGAACCAGGTGAGGTACCGGACCAGCTGCAGGATCTTCTCCGAGCCGGGAGGCGCCTCCGGCGTCGGGTTACCGACCTGAGCCAGGACAGTGCCGTACGTGTCCTGCACGGCGAGGAGAATCATGCTCATCGGCTGCCTTTCTGGGTAGCAGTGGTGGTCAACGGTCCGGTCCGGCGGTCAGTGCGATGTTCATCGGTGGTCCTCCTCGAAAGATCCACTGCTGTCCAGGTTTTCGCGTACCACCGCAACGATATCGGCACCGAGTTCCCGAACTTCGAGCGGAACTTCCTCGAGCGGATCGATCCTTTTCTTCTTCTGCGGAATCTCGTCGCCCGGAGTCCAGATGGGCAGCTTCTCCGGTTCGACCAGGATCCATTCCTCGTACCACGGGAGCTGCCACACCTGGCCGGCCAGCGAGCCGACGACGTCACGGTAGCGGCGGATTTCGGCGGGCAGGCGACCGGGGCGGGCGGCGACGGTGATCAGCCCGAGCACCTCACACGATCCGGCGAAACCCGAATGATGTTGGCGCAGAAGGTCATGCGCGCGAGTGAGCCCGGCGATCGTCTCTCTGGCCACCAGGACGACGAAGGGTGATTCGCGGTCGAAGACGCCGGGCCAGCGGCGGCCCGAATCCGCCGCGGGCGCAAGCACATGCGCGAGGGTACTGGCTCCGGCACCGCCGTGCACGCCTAGCAGCCACCACAGCGGCGCCCGGCCGACGCCGGGTACGGGACGGTCCCAAATGGGCGCGCGACGGGACTCCGGTGGGGCGACCACACCGGCTTGGGCGGCTTCGGACTGACGGCGAAGTTTCATGGCGGCCGTCATGATGCCACTCCGGCGAGCAGCCGCCCATAAGCCCGGCGCGTCTCGGCAGCCAGCGACGCGTGGCGCACGAGTTCACCACGCGCCAAATGCGAATCGTAGGGAATCTCCCTGATGTCACGAACCCAGCCGGACAGATGCTCACGCAAATGATCGGCAACATGCGAGTCCGCGCCCGGCATCTGGTGTGAGACAACGATTGTGGTATCGCCGACGATGCCGGCGCCCTGCCCCTCGGCCGAGTCGCCGAACTGGTCGTCGAGCCATTCCAGGGTCACCCGCAGCCGATTCGCCGCATCGGCGCGCGCCGGAATGGCAAGCACCAGAGCGACATCCGCGTCGTCGAGCAGTGGTCGCAGCTGCCGTCCGGCAATCGGGTTGCCACCGTCGTAGACCGCGGTGTACCCGGCGTCATAGACGGCCCGCGAGACTGTGAGGTACGTGGCACGCCGACGCAGCGGCGCGGCGTCGCGCCACAGCAGTCCGATGCCCGAACTCGCCTGCGACAGACACTCCTTCAGCGGCGCGGGTTCGTCGTTGCCGCGGCCGTACAACCACGACTGCAGACTGATCGGATGCAGGTGCTCATCGGCCCCGCGCAGCGCCAGATCGCTACCCGCCGCGGTCGCGTCCACCGCCACCGTCGGCGTACCCGCCATACCCAGTTCACCCGCCAAGCCCAGCACCGTGGTTGTCGTTCCCGCACCGCCACAGCCACCGACCACCAGAATCGAGCGCTGCGCCGGTTCCGCGGACTCGGTCTCACCGCGCTTGCCACGCCGCAGTCGCACCACCGGAGCCTTCGAAGGCGCGTGCCGGCTCGACGGATCACCCTCCTCGGGTGCCTCATCGAGCCAGCGGCTCCAGTCGTCTCCCATCGCTATCAGCTCTCCCTAACTATCCGGCCGCAATGCCCGTGATGAGCGTGCGGCCGCCGACCACCGCAGTGGTGACGGTCTGCTTGTTGTACGTGGCGGGCGCGCCGCCGGGCCGATACTCGGTAACCTCGACCGAATACCTGTCCTCGGTGATGGTCTGGATCCGCACGCAGTGCGTGGTGCCCACCGGGATGGTGTCGATGCCGTGCTGGATCACCGCCGCGGGCGAGATATTCGAATCCGGTGCGACAACGGCCCGCACCCGCTCGCCGGAGCGTTCCACGTAATAGGCGTACTGGAACGCCAGGATCGCGTCCGGGCCGGATTCGGTGCCACCGGGTTCGGCGCTGCGCACGATGCGGTCGGCGCGTTCGGTCGGGCAATCGGCGATACCCCGGGATTGGACGCTGCCCGCGGTGAACTGCATCGAGGGCACGACCGGTGCGGCGGCGCCGTGATCACCTGCGGAACGCAGGAGATAGATCGCGCCCGCGGCGGCACCGGCCAGCAGCAGCACGGCCACGATGAGCACGACGACCACCCGGGCCCGACGCGAGGTCGGGTGATTGCGCGCCTCCTGGCGCAGGGCCCGCGTCTCGCGTACCGACCGCCCGGCTCGATCGTGGTCGTATTCGTCTTCGGGCCACGGGAACTGTACAAGTTCGCCATCGCCCGGACCGGTGTAGTCGTCATCGGGGCCGGGAGCGTGCCCGGCCACCCAATCCGACCAGCCACCGGTGAATTCGCTGCGATTGGAGGCCAAGTCGGCCGGAACCTCATTGCGCGCGCGCACGTCGTCGGGATCCTCTTCGCGAATGTAGTGCGGATACCGGGCGGGGCCGTCCTCGTCGCCGGGGGTCTGCAAGTCCGCCTCGTCGCACTGTGGCGGCGTCACCACGCTCGCCTCCGGCTCCAGCGCGCCGTACCAGCGCGACAGCTGTTTGTACGACTTCAACATTCCCCCATTCCCGCAGAGTGAGGCACGTGCATCATCGGACCCTCTCGGCGATCAGTTCGTGGAGAACGGGTAGGTGTTGTTCAGGGTGCCGGGTACCACGGTGGGCGGAGTCGACGTCGCGCCGCCGGATGAGGCGCCATTGGCTCCTGTCCCGAACGGAAATTGTCCCGTACCGGACGAATTCGGCGTAGTCGACGCGCCGGAACTTTCTCCGAAGAATCCGGTGGTCGATTTGGTGCCGCCACCGATAGGCACAGCTCCGCGGCCGAATTTATCGGCCAGATCGCGTGCCACCGCGGCGAACCAGTCCGCGACGAATCGGGTGGGCGCCTCCCCGGCTGCGGTGACCGCTGCCGTGCTGTAGGCGCCGTGGCGCTGCACGGTATCCCAGTACCGCACCCAGGTCGTCGCATTGAGCAGTTCGCTGTTATCGGTGATGTTCTGTACGACCGCGTCGAAGGCCTGGGTGACCAGCCGGACGCCGGTAGTCGGCGGCACCAGTTGGGTCACCGCGCCCAGCAATTTCGTGCCGAGCAGCAGGATTCCGGACACCGGATCGGAGAGGCCAGCGGTGGCCAGTTGGGTGATGGTCGCCGGATTGATCACCGTCTTGACCACCGTCACGACCGCGTTCATACCGATCATGCCGACCTTCAGCAGCGCCCGCAGCGCCGCGGGGGCATCGAGCGGGGTCCGCGGGTCGGCGGCGTCGGCGAGACGCTGCGAAATCGACTTCTTCGGCGAAATGGACAGATTCGCCAGTGAGTTGCCTTGGACGTCCTCGTTGGCGACCGTGGTCGCGGTCTTGATCGAGGTGAATGCCAGCGCCTGCGCGATCGAAACCAGGGAGGCGATCGGGTCGCCGCCGCTCAACTTGGCCTGGCCCGCGATGCTGGCTACCGCCTTGAGGATCGGCGCGCCCTCCGGTGCGTCGCACGCGAGATCGCCTGCGGCACAGAAACTGGCGACGCGGCCGGTCAGCGCGGCGAAGTTGACGGCCTTATCGCGTTCGGGTCCGATACCGCCGCCGCTGGCGGGCTGCTGCGGCATTGCCACAATGGACGCGATCTGATCGCCGGAGGTGCCCGGTGCGGGATCCGGTGTCGCCTTGCCCGGCGAACCCGGAAACAGCGGCGCGCCCGGATTGCGAGTCGGATCGGCGAACAACGCGACCGCGGCGACCTTCTCGGGCGGTATCACGCCCTGGCCCTGGCCGACCTCCTGGGCGAACATCGAGGCCACGTGCGCGCCTTGCGAATAGCCGACGATCGCGAAACGGGTCTCGGCGCAGCGGTCCGCGACATCCTTGGCCATCGAACGCAGCCGCACCAATCCGCCGATCACCGACTGCGCGTACGGCACCGCGCCACCGGCGGTCGCGCCGCCGAAGCCGGATTCGTAAGGGACATAGGCCCGATCGACCAGTCCTGGCTGGGATGCCTTGGCCAGCATGGGCATAAAGACGGTGGAGAGCATGCCGGTATCGGTGGTCGGCGCGGCATCCGGCGACGATTCTCCGGTGCCCTGAATCCCCAACGCGTACAGTGCCGGACAGGTACCGATGGCGACATTCGTTGTCGGGCCGGCGGGATCGGACGGTGCCGCGACGGCGGTGCCTGCGGTCGCCACAGCTACGGCGAATGCGACCAGCATCCCCGAGATCCGTGCCGTGTAGTTCATCATAGCGATCCGCAATCAATCCGTGTGGCCGCAACTAACCCAAACGCCATGAAACGCAATAGACCGTAACAGATTCCGGCTCCTACTGCGGCTTCGACGAAAAGTTTGCGCGAACCGCCGCGGGCAGACGGCAGTTCCCCGCACGACACCATGGATTTTGCGACAAGTTTCCGATAGCGGAAATCGCCCGGCAATCCGCACGCGATCCTGCGGAGAGCCGAATCATCAACGTGGACTTCACATTCCGGCGAATCTCGGAACCGCGCACAGCGACCACCACGACGTACGGGTACGCCGGGTTCGGCTTCCGCCGATGTTCAGCGAGCTTGACCAGGGTCGATCAGGTGGCCGAGGTCACCCGGTAGACGTCGTAGACGCCCTCCACGTTGCGCACCACATTCAGCAGGTGGCCCAGGTGTTTCGGATCGCCCATCTCGAAGGTGAACTTGCTGATCGCGACCCGGTCGCCGTGTGTGGCCACCGAGGCGGACAGGATATTGACCTTCTCGTCTGCGAGCACCTTGGTCACATCCGAGAGCAGCCGAGTGCGATCCAGGGCCTCGATCTGGATGGCCACCAGGAACACCGAGGACGGCGACGGCGCCCATTCCACCTCGATGATGCGTTCGGCCTGTTCCCGCAGCGAGCCGGCATTGGTGCAGTCGGTGCGATGCACGCTGACCGCGCCGCCACGGGTCACGAAGCCCATGATCTCGTCGCCGGGCACCGGGGTGCAGCACTTGGCCAGCTTGGCGACCGTGCCGGGCGCGCCCGGAATCAGCACGCCCGCATCGCCGGTGACGCGCTGACGGGCCGGGGTGGTCGACGGGGTGGAGCGCTCGGCGAGTTCGTTCTCCACATCGCCGATGCCGCCGAGTTGGGCCATCAACCGCTGCACGACGTGATGCGCGGAGACTTGGTGCTCGCCGACGGCGGTGTAGAGCGTGGAGATGTCGGTGTAGTGCAGTTCGTGCGCGACCGCGGTCATCGCGTCCACGCTCATCAACCGCTGCAGGGGCAGCCCGACGCGGCGGACCTCCTTGGAGATCTGCTCCTTACCGCTTTCCAGGGCCTCCTCGCGGCGCTCCTTGGCGAACCACTGCCGGATCTTGGCCTTGGCGCGCGGGGAGACCACGAAGTTCTGCCAGTCGCGGCTGGGTCCGGCATTCTGCGCCTTCGAGGTGAATACCTCGACGACTTCACCGTTTTCGAGCTGGCGTTCCAATGCGACCAGGCGGCCGTTGACTCGCGCGCCGATGCAGCGGTGGCCGACCTCGGTGTGCACCGCGTAGGCGAAATCGACCGGAGTCGACTTCTGCGGCAACGTGATCACATCACCCTTCGGGGTGAATACGAAGATCTCCGGCGACTTCAGGTCGAAGCGCAGCGACTCCAGGAACTCCGCCGGGTCCGCGGCCTCGCGCTGCCAGTCGAGGAGTTGACGCATCCACGCCATATCGTCGACTTCGGTGGAGTCGTTGGAATGCTTGCCGCGGGTCTCCTTGTAGCGCCAGTGCGCGGCGATGCCGAATTCGGCGGTGCGGTGCATGTCCTGGGTGCGGATCTGCACTTCCAGGGGCTTGCCGTCCGGACCGACGACGGTGGTGTGCAGCGACTGGTAGACGCCGTAACGGGGCTGGGCGATGTAGTCCTTGAAGCGGCCCGCCATCGGCTGCCACAGCGAATGCACGACGCCGACCGCCGCGTAGCAGTCGCGGACCTCGTCGCACAGGATGCGGATGCCGACCAGGTCGTGGATATCGTCGAAGTCCTTACCCTTGACGATCATCTTCTGGTAGATCGACCAGTAGTGCTTGGGGCGGCCCTCGACGATCGCGTTGATCCGCGACGCCGCGAGGGTGTTGACGATCTCCGCGCGCACCCGGGCCAGGTAGGTGTCGCGCGAGGGCGCCCGGTCGGCGACCAGTCGCACGATCTCGTCGTACTTCTTCGGGTGCAGAATCGCGAACGCGAGGTCCTCGAGTTCCCATTTGACGGTGGCCATGCCCAGCCGGTGCGCCAGCGGCGCGATCACCTCGAGGGTTTCCTTGGCCTTCTTCGCCTGCTTCTCCGGCGGCAGGAAACGCATGGTGCGCATGTTGTGCAGACGGTCGGCCACCTTGATCACCAGCACGCGCGGGTCGCGCGCCATCGCGATGATCATCTTGCGGATGGTCTCGGCCTCGGCGGCGGCGCCCAGGTTGACCTTGTCCAGTTTGGTGACGCCGTCGACCAGATGCGCGACCTCGGAGCCGAAATCCTGGGTCAGCTGCTCGAGTGAGTAGCCGGTGTCCTCCACGGTGTCGTGCAGCAGCGCCGCGACCAACGTGGTGGTATCCATCCCGAGTTCGGCCAGGATATTGGCGACCGCGAGCGGGTGGGTGATGTAGGGGTCACCGGATTTGCGGAACTGGTGCGCGTGGCGCTCGTCGGCGACGTCGAAGGCACGCTGGAGCAGGTTGAGGTTCGCCTTCGGGTACAGCTCGCGGTGCACACTGGCCAATGGCTCGAGCACCGGTTTGACCGCCGCGATACCGCGCTGACCGGTCATGCGGCGGGCCAGGCGGGCCCGCACGCGCCGGGATGCGGAGGTCGGGACGGCGGCCGTGGTCCCGGGCTGGCGTGCCGGTGCGGAATTGCCGCTCACCTGCGGTTTCGACGTCGATACAGCCGGGGTGGCCGCACCATTCGTCTGCGGGGCGCCTGCCGATTGCTCGACATTCGCCTCGCCAAGATGCTGAGTCATGCCACCACCTCTCCACGCCGCGATCGGACCACCCTATCCGACCGCTGCAACCGCCCAGAACACAACTTTAGTCCGAGCGCAGGTCACGCGTCCGGTCCGAGGTTGCCGAGTCGCCGACGACCCCGGAAACGCCAACGTGTGAGGTGCGGAAAAAGCTGCCCTATCGGCTGGTGAAGGGTTCGACCGGCTGGCGGATGCGGGACTGGCCGTCGAAGTCCGGATCGAGCGGGGCGTGGAAGATATCGAGCACGGTGGGGGTGATATCGACCAGGGAGAAGCTGGAGCTGGTGGCGCCCGCGATGAAGTTCGGGCCGCGGGCGATGACGAAACTGGATGTCTCGTCGGGGGTTTGGCCGCCGTGTCCACCCCTGGGCCGGTGACCGTGGTCGGTGGTGACCAGGATGGTCCAGCGTTCGGCGGGGTTGGTGCGGGCGCGGGTGTCGACGGCGGCGACTATGCGGCCGACCAGGGCGTCGATGCGCGTGACGGCGTCGCGGTATTCGCTGGACGCGCCGCCGTGGCGGTGGCCGGCGCGGTCGACCTGGTCGAGGTGGGTGAAGAGGAAATCGGGTGCGTATTTGGTGATGGCGGTGACGACGCTGTCGGCGGTGGCGGCATCGGTGTCGATCTCGGCGTCGTCACCGGGGACGGGCGCAGTGGAGATGACGACGTCGGCGCGGGGGTTACCGCTGCCCGCCATGGTGGCGATCTGATCCCAGGTGGCGATGGACTGTGTCTTCAGGGTCGGATCGCAGCGTTCGAGCCGGGTGAAGATCGTCGGATATTTCGCGAACGGCGTGGCGTCGAAGTTGTTGTCGGTGATGCCGTGTTTGCTGCCCCAGACACCGGTGAGCACGGTGGCCCAGGACGGACCGGAGATGCTGACGTGCGGAGCGATGGAGGCGCGGCCGAGGGTGCCTTCGGCGCTGAGCCGCAACAGGTTCGGTGCGCGCACCTCCTCGATCTTGCGGTACATCAGGCCGTCGAGTCCGATGAGGACGACCTTGTCGGCTTGGGTGACGGCCTGCGCGCGGCCGGCGGCGAGGACGGTCGAAACGGCCGCTACGGCAACGGCACTGGAGAACAGTTGCCTGCGGGCGAGGGACGTGATGGCTACGGTTCGCTCGCTCATATCCGCCAACGATCCGGTACGGCTGTGCCTTTCGGGTAGTTCACCGCGCGAGTGTTCATGGACGTTTCATCGGTATCGCCATCGTTGGTCGCCTCGCTGAACAACCACTGAATTCGCGATAGCCCATAGCTATTCCCACTGCTCACCAGCGCGTATCGGCGAGGTGAACAGCAGGGATTACCTCGATTGCCTGATCGACATCGCCGTGCAGGCCCCCGCGACTATTCGTCGGGGGAGAAGGCCCAGACGGCGGCGGGGCGGCCGGTCGCCTTGACGCGGCGGCGTTCGGTGGTGCGCTCCAAGCCAGGGATGGCGGCCAGAGTTCGGTTGAGGTTCGCGGGATCGGGGCGAGTGCCGTGGATGGCGGCGCTGAGTTCGACCGCACGAGTGGCCGGAAATTCGTCGCCGGTCAGTGCCCGGGTGAAAGCCAGGTCCTTCCAGAGCAATCGGGCAAGCAGGCCGCGGGCGGCCTCGACGATGCGATTGTGGTCGAACGCCAGCTCGGGCACCTGATCGAAGGAAACCCATTGCGCCGGCCCCTCATGCGGCCCGACCACCGCCCACATGGCAATGGACAAGGTCGGCCCGCGCGGATCGCGATTCGGTTCGTCGAAGGTCACCAATTGCCCGACCGCGCCGATCGCCGCCTCCGGCACCCCGAGCTTGGTGTGCACTGCCCGCCGCGCGGCCGCGACCAACCGCTCCCCCCGCCCGAGCAGTACCCCCGGCAACGCCAACCGCCCGGTGAACGGCTCCATCTCCCGCGGCGCGATCCCGACGCTCAACCCCGCGTCATCGGCCCAGAACCGCAACGCCACCACATCAACCGAAACAACGGATTGCTCCACGCCACCCCATCCTGCCCCACACCCGCCACCCGCCGCCGAGTGGCACGCCAGGTAGCGATGATCTCGACGTGCACCGCAGCCATTTGTACGGACACGGCTTTCGAGCCCTAGGCGACTGCGGCCGCGGTGTGGGTCGGGGTGCGGTTGCGGCGGTCCGGGCCGTCGGCGGTCAGGACTATCGGGGCGCCGAGTTGGCGTTCCAGCCATGGGACCGGGTCGGCGGGGATGGGTGTGAGGGTCGGGGTGGCCGTGGTCAGCAGTTCGGTGAGGTGGCGTTGGTGGTCGAGGTCTTGCCATGGGCCTGGTTCGAGGTGGTCGACTATGCCGGTCGGTGTCGCGTATTCCGTTGCGGCGTAGCCTGTTCCGGGCATGTCGAGATGGGTGAGGGCGAGACCGTCGATGCCGCCGGAGACCTCGATGGCGTAGCGGAGCAGGATCGGGTCGAGGTGGCCGCGGCGGAACGGGCCCTGGTACGGACCGGTGGTGTTGTGGGGTTCGGGGATGGTCAGGGTGTCATCCTCGGTGGGGAACGGGCCCGCGCCGTGGCGGGTCATGTAGGTGCGGGTGACGCCGAGTGTGTGTGCGGGGGCGTCGATTTCGGCCAGTAGGGCGCGGGCGTTGCGTGGTTCGACGGTGGACCAGGTGGTGTGTGGGTGGAAACCGCGCCATTCGTCGAGGAGAACGCCCTGTGCGCCTTCGAAGATCAGGCGGCCGCGTCGGGCCAGGCGGGCGAGTTCGGTGTCGTCGACGATGCGGACGGCGGCGGCGAATTCCCGGTACATCTCGACCAGATCGCCAATCGGTTCGTAGCGGTGCGCGCTCGGCGCGATCAGCGGGCCATAGTGTGCCGCAATCGCCTGCAGCTTGGCGTGCAAAACGTTGGGGCGCAGGCAATCCGACACGGTCGGGGCGTCGTATTCGAGTGCGTACCGGGCCGTTTCGCCGATGCCGCGGCCGCAGGAACCGTGCCGCGAGGAACCCCTCGCGTCCTCGCGCGCACGGTTGGCGGCGATATGGATCGGGGTGGTGAGCAGCGCTCGCCCGTCGATCCGCAGCAGCGACAGCGGCTCCGGCACACCCACCGCCGCCAGCCGCAGCGATTCGCTCGCCAGCGCGATCGGCTCGACCAGCATGTGCCGTGAGAGCAGCGTCGGCACACCGGAGAAGGCGCCGGAGCCGAACTGGGCGAAGGTGTGATGCCGTCCTTCGGCGATCACATTGTGCGCCGCCTGCGCACCGCCGTTGAACCGCACGACCGCCGATACGCCCAGTCCCGCCTCCGGCGAGCACAGCCAATCGACCGTCGCCCCCTTCCCGGCATCCCCGAACCCGAGGTCGAGCACTATGATGTGCGACTGGATCACCTTGTACCCCTGACCTTTCGAGCAAGGACCGAGTCCGAATTCAGCTCCGGCCCCGGGACAGTGCGCGCATACTCGGTCCCGCCTTGGCGCCCAAGGCCTTTCCGACCGAATCCGCTTCCGTTACCGACCCGACATCGCGCAGATCCGCCAGTCCCGTATGTACGTCGACGCGGTCCTCCTCGAGCCCGATGGTGAGCGCGATGAGCTCGCAGACCGCGGCCGGATCGTCGAGCTTCATGAAGTTCTGGCCGAGCAATCCCCGCCAGTGTTCGGCGATCTCCGGATCATCGAAATAACTCGACTGGTTCGGCAAGATGTAGTACACATGCCAGCGCTCGGCCAGTTCCCGATAGATCGAGGCCACCTCGATATCGGTGCGCACATGGTCGCCGATGACGCCGCGGATGTGCCGCCCGGCCAACTTCGCCTTGTTCAGCTCGTCGCCGATGATGAACAGGTAGCCGCGCTTGCCGCGCTGCTCCCAGGCGTCGGTCGCGACATGGGTGGCCATGAAATACGCGGCCAGCTCATAACTTTCGGACTTCTGCCCGCCACCCCCGCCCTCTAGCAGGATATTGCGCAACTGCTCGTCCATCCGGTTGTCGGATTCGAACTGGCCCACCTGCAGCGGCACCCGGTCGGTATCCGCATCGCCGATGGCGCCGAACATGATCTGCGGATCCTGCGCATATCCCTTGCGCCGCAACAACCCGTGCAACTTGCCGAGCTTGTCCTGCATGATCCGCGGTACCCGTCCCATCGATCCGGTGACGTCGAACAGCACCGCGATCGGCAGCGAATTCCCGTGCTCGTCGGAATCCCGACATTCGCGCACGGTGACGCCGAGCGGGTCGAGCGCCGGATGCGCCTGCCAACTCGTATACGGCTGGCCCTGCATCTCGGCGGTATATCCGAAGTCGTCCAGCCCCCGGCTGGCACGGAAGGTCTTGGCCGCGCGGTAGGCGGTGTCGTCCCAATGTCCGTATCCCATGTCGTCACTTCCTCTCGTGAATCTAGTTTTAGTGTATGAGACTAAAACTCTGCTCGTCAAGGGTCCCCCGGTCACCGTCGCGACCGCGCGATCAGCTCAGGAAGCCGACATCAAGGCCGCCGCGGCGACCGTCTCGAGAATGCAGTAGAACCAGTTGGGGTAGAAGGAGATTCGATCATCGATTACCGCTGAAATGATCCGGCCCAACGCCATTCCGCCCAGCGCGATACCGATCGTGAACATGATTCCGGTGCGCAGCGCTCCGTCGTGCGTCGCCGCGACCCCCAGCATCGCCGCCATCGCCAGACCGAATCCGCCATAGACGGCGCGGATCTCGTAGCGCGCCGCGGCGTGCTCGAGGCGCATGCCGAAGGGACGTATCAGCGGGGCGGGTGCGGCAAGGGCATATCCGCCCATCGCGAGGAAGAACAAGCCGATGACGATATTGACGGCAGTTGCCAAGGTAGCCTCCTGATCGAGTCGCAAGGCCAGCATGGTCGACCGGAGCACATACCCGCTTCCGGAAACGTGCGATCAGTCCTCGCCATAGCGCAACGAGCGCCAGGCCTCGATCGCCCAATCCAGTTGCGGCTCCGGAACAGTGATGGTGACCAGGAGAAGTTCGCCGTTGCGGCGGCTGGCGATCCCCTGCACCCCGACATCCTCGCCGTCCTCCGATGGCAACCACCAGCCGTCACCGGGCCCGCCGATGACCGGCTCACCGCGATGCCCCTCGGTCGCGTTGGCGCCGTATTGCAGCATGGCGGCCGGGGGCGGGCCGGTCTTCGTGTCGCCGACCCGCAGGATGGTGATCTCGATTTGGCGGATGCCGTCCCAGGCCCACCAGCGGTCGCCGTCCCAGCCATAGGTGAAATCGCCGGGGATCCGCAGGCTCCAACCGGATACGGGTGTGGTGCGGACCGACCGGCGGCGGTAACCCAGCCGCGCCGGCGGATCCGCGGCGGCCCGCGCCGGCAGATCGGCGGGCGCATCGGCTGCGGTAGGCAGCGAATCCGCGAGCAGCAGCCGTAACTCGTGCCAGGCCGCCCATGGCAGGTCCAGCGCCGCGTCGAGCCGGTGTGCCTCGGCGAGCAGCGCATCGGCCTGGTGCAGCGCTGGGGTGTCATCGGCGTCCGACGGTGCGCGCCAGCGCACATCGTTCCAGATGATGCCGACCGCGGTATTGCGAAGCGTCCGGGCGGTCCAGCCGTCCTCCCACCAGGGGAAGAACGCGCGCGCCGCCGCCTCGTCACCATCGGAGACGGCCTGGAACCAGTCGCGGTCGCGCGGCCCCAACCAGCTCGCGGCCAGCCCGTCGTAGTCGAAACGGTCACTGCCGAGCGACAATCCGATCGACACCCAGGCGCCCTCGGCGGGCACCTGGGTCAACACCGTCTCCGCGAGGGTGCGGATCCACATCAGGTAGTCGCGTTCGACCTCGGCGCGGTTATCGGCCAGTCCGAGCGGATCCTCGGTTCCCTCGTCCCACACGATGTCGAATCGCCGGCCCATTTCGCGCAGTACCGCGGCAACGTGTCGGTGATAGCCCGGCCCGGCCGCGGCGCAGCCCGCGCTCACCACCACCTGGCCATGCGCCGCGCGTAGATCGACCGGCTCCGCCGCCGGATGCAGGACCGCCAGCAGGCGATCACCGGAGACCTCCACCGAGTTCCGTATCGGCGCCGATGTGGCGATCCAGCCGACCCGGGCACCGGCCGGACCGGTCCGCAGCCACGCCCCGACCTGATCGAGGAAGTCCTCGGTGGGCGCGCGGCACACCCCCGCCACATTCAACTCGATTCCCATGGATACACATCCTTGTGTCCGCGGTCCGGCGGCGAAAGTCAGGACCCTACACCTAAACTGCGGACGTGGACCCGTTGACGCGGATCCGGGGCGATATGCCGGATTGAATCGGCTACTGCTCGACGAGACGACGACAGCCGGCCCGCCCGCCCGGCAGACCCGCCGCGCTGAACCAGCGTTCGAGCTGACCGCTCTGCCACAGGGTCTCGATCTCCGCCAGCACCGCGAGATAGGACAACTGGGCCGCGGACAGCTCCGATTCGGCGTCGATCGGATCGGGAAAGGCTCTGTGCAGGAAGGAAATACAGTCGCTGCGCACGGTGTGCTCGTTCGCGGCCCACGCCGCTTCGATCGCGGCGGGCAGCAGTGTCTCGAAATCGTCGACGCGGCTGACGAGTTCGCGGATGACATCGTGGCGAAGCCAGCCGTCCTGTCCGGGCAGCTGACGGTTGAACCACTCGTCGATGACCTCGGGGCGCTCCAGTGCGGCCAGGAGTTCGTCGATGGCGCGTTGCTCGGTGGCGAAGGCGGGCGCCAAGGCGGCGCAGGTACGGACACCGGGGTGGTCGTCGGTGAGCAGCTGTTCCGGACGACCGCCGTTGATACCCGAAATCCTTGCGGCAGTGGCACGTTCGGCCGGGTCCGGCATCATCGGCGCGATGATGTCCAGCCGGTCGAGCAATGCGGTCCGCTTCGCGGCGCAGGCCGGATGCGCGGTGAGCTCGATCAGCGCGCGCAACGCGGCGATACGCACCGCCGCGTCCGCATCGTCCACCAGGGATTCGACCGCCTCGATCACGTCGGGAATCACCGCGCGACAAGCGATCTCGTCCCGCGCCCGCATCGCCGCGCGGAATTCGTTGTCGTCGATCGCCGCCAGCAGGCCCGGTGGCGTCGGAACATGCTCCACCAGTAGGGCATTCGCAGGATCGGGACCGAGTTCCAGCAGCCCCGCGCGCCGATTCGCCTTTACCCGCTGCAGATCCTCCTCGGTGCGACCAGGCGGATAGGCCTCGGCATACAACTGCGCATCGGAAAGTCCGGTACAACAGCCCTGCGCGAAGACCTCGAGGTAATCGAGCAGCGCGACCCGCAGGGCCCGCGGCTCCGGATCCCACGGCAGGATGTCCTCGATCGTCATCGCGGTATGCGGGCGCGACAGCAGTTGCGCCACGATCGCGACGAACGGCGCGGTCGCGGAGTACACACTCCCCTGATGCAGTAGCGCGGCATCGAGATAGCCGACGGCGTCGACACAGGCCTCGGCATCACCGTCGATCAGTGCCCGCAGATGCGCCGGAGCATCCGCCGCCGGGCCATAAGCATGTTCCAACTCGGCCCAATCGACATCGGCTATCGCTCGCAGCACCTGGTCCACCGCATTGATCATGCTGCAGCCGGGCAAGTCGCTCAACTCGAGCGAAACCCTTGCCATGCCCCGCAGCGCTACGGCGCGGGTTCCAAATGGTCGCCGATCAGCATGGTTCCGGGGCCACGTCGCGCGCCGGGCCCGTGCCGCCAGGACACATTGTCGGCGGTGAGCGGCGCTCCGCAGTCGCGGCACACCACCACACCCGACGTCGCATGCCCACACTCTCGATGCACGACCAATGCGGGTGGGCCCGCTGGCCCGGCCAGCCATTTGTCACCCCACGAGATCATCATCGTGAGCGCCGGATACAGATCGCGGCCCTGCTCGGTGAGCAAGTACTCGTTGCGCACCGGATTCGACTGGTACTGCCTGGCCTCGACGATCCCGTACTGGCGCAGCACATCCAGACGCGCGGTGAGGACATTCGAGGCGATCCCCAGATCGCGGCGGATGTCCTCGAACCGGTTCACCCCGACGAACAGGTCACGCAGGATCAGCAACGTCCACCGCTCCCCGACCACGTCGAGCGTTCGCGCGATCGAGCACACAATGTCGGACATAGCAGCCTTGGGCACAGACCCATCGTAGTCCATTGCTTTTTGCAAGTGACTCAGCTACGTTCCGATGCGTCAGAAGGACGCGAGTGCGAAGGGGTGATCGAGACAATGCCGGACGCTGTGGCACGGTTCCGCGAGGCGACGGAGACCGCCGATATCGACGCGCTGATGACCACCCTCGCACCCGACGCCGAACTCACCTCACCGCTGTCCGGGCGCTTGGTCTTCCGCGGTCACGACGATCTGCGCATCCTGCTGACCGCCGCCTACGGCAGCCTCGCCCGGCTGCGCTGGACCGAACACATCGGCGATGGCGCACGCCGGGTTCTGCTGGCCGAGGCCGACGTCGGCCCATTCCGGATGACCGAGGCCATGATCCTCGAATTGGCCGAGGACGGCCGCATCCGCCGCCTCGAGCCGCACTTGCGGCCCTGGCTTCCCCTCACCTTCCTCGCCGTGAAGCTCGGACCGCGCCTGCTGCGCCATCCGGGTGTCATGCGGCGTGCCGCACGCGGATGACGTTCCGCTTTACCGGACCAGCGTTTCCACCAGTCCGTCGGCGGTCAGTTCGGCGCGCCTGGTTATCCCGATGTCGTCGAGGAAGCGAGGGTCGTGGCTGACGACGATCAGTGCGCCCTCGTAGTTGGCGAGGGCCTGGGTCAGGTGGTCGAGGCTGGGGAGGTCGAGGTTGTTGGTCGGCTCATCCAGTAGCAGGAGTTTGGGGGCGGGGTCGGCGAGTAGGAGCATGGCCAGGGCGGCGCGCAGGCGTTCGCCGCCGGAGAGGGCCGCCGCCGCGACATCGGCGTCGGCGCCGCGGAACAGGAAGCGGGCCAGTTGGGCTCGGATCTGTTCGGCGCGGGCGTGTGGCGCGGTCGCCGCGACATTGTCGAAGACGGTGCGGTGCTCGTCGAAGATGTCAAGGCGTTGCGGCAACATGCGCCACGGGACCTTCGGTGGTTCCGCGGCGATGCGGTGCAGCAGCGTGGTTTTGCCCGCGCCGTTGCGGCCGGTCAGTGCGATCCGCTCGGGGCCGGACACCCGCAGCGTCACGGTCGGCCCGCAGGCCAGCTCGACCCCGTCGAGATCGATGACGTCCTGCCCCGGATAGAGCCGGGTGTCGGGTAGGTCGACCCGGATCTGCCGGTCGTCACGCAATAGCTCTTCGGCGTGCTGCAGCTGTTCCTTTGCGGTGTCCAGCTTTTCGATGTGGTTATTGCGCAACTTGCCCGCCGACACCTGCGCGGCCCGCTTGCGTGCGCCCATGACGATCTTCGGCTCGCGTTTGTTCTCGAACATCTTCTGCCCGTAGCGCGCTCGGCGATCCAGTTTGATCCGGGCCTCGACCAGTTCGCGCGCCTGTTTGCGAACGTCGCTGCGCGCATCCCGGATGGTGGCACGTGCGAGCTCCTGCTCCGCCGCGATGATCCGTTCGTATTCGCTGAAATTGCCGCCGAACAAACGCAATTCGCCCTGGCGGAGTTCGGCGATCGTGGTCATCCGCTCCAGCAGTTCGCGATCGTGGCTGACCGTGAGTGCGGTGCCGGAGAATTGGCCGACGACCTCGTAGAGGCGTTGCCGGGCAACGTCATCCAGGTTGTTGGTCGGCTCGTCGAGCAACAGCACGTCCGGATCGCGCAGCAGCTCCGCGACCAGACCGAGCAGAACCGTCTCCCCACCGGACAGCGTCTCCAAGCGGCGGTCGAGCTGTTCGATCGAATCGGCGAGGTAATGCAGACCCAGTCGACCGAGGAGGGCGATGGCGCTCTCCTCGACGTCCCACTGCCCGCCGACCGCATCGAAGTCGGCCTCGTCGCCGATGCCGGATTCGATGCGGTGCAATGCCTTTCGTGTCGCGGCGATGCCCAGCACCTCGTCGACCCGCCGACCAGCGCCGAGGCCGAGATCCTGGCGCAGATAACCGAGCCGCCCGGTCACCGTGATCGAACCGCGTGCGGGCGTCAGCTCACCCGCGATCAACCGCAGCAGCGTGGACTTGCCCGCGCCATTGCCGCCGACCAGGCCGAGGTGGCCGGTTCCGAGCACGGCATCGAGCCCGTCGAATACGGGTGTGCCATCGGGCCAGGAAAAAGTGAGATCGGAAAGTGAAAGATTGGTCATGCGGACCCCAGAGGTTGCACGGAACGCGACGCGCGGGATGCGGGCCGCCCGAGTGGCTACCTCATGAGAGCAACGGCATGACTCCGATCAACGGGGATAAGACCCGACTAGGTTAACCACAACCGCGGATGTTGTGCCAGTGATATTTGGATCACACGAGCCCTGCCTACCCACCAGCACCGATGACAGCCGAGATCTCCGGCGGCACAGGATAAGGCCGCTCAACAGGCAGCGCCCCAGCCGCCGCATCCAACTGCCCGGCGGCCACCAGTTCACGGATCCGCCGTGCCTCATCGGTCAACCCCAACCGGCAAACCGATTTTCGCGAACTAGACGCGCACCACCGACGTCAACGGGTAATCACCCTGGCGGTCGCGCCCGTTCAGGAAACCCAGCTCCAGAACCACTGCGGCCGCCACAATTTCGGCCCCT
Organism: Nocardia nepalensis; assembly: GCF_048910785.1. Taxonomy (NCBI): domain Bacteria; kingdom Bacillati; phylum Actinomycetota; class Actinomycetes; order Mycobacteriales; family Nocardiaceae; genus Nocardia; species Nocardia nepalensis. The sequence continues at coordinate 21,789 of NZ_JBKBET010000041.1, forward strand.
GCGGCCTGGAACAGATCCGCTGCCGCGGCCAACGTCCCACCGGTTGCCAACACGTCGTCGAGGAGCAGGATGCGACGCCCCTTCAGCTCGACACTATCGGCGGGAATCTCCAGAGCGGCAGTGCCGTACTCGAGGCTGTACTCGCGGGAGATCACCGGCGGCGGCAGCTTACCCGCCTTCCGCACTGCCATGACACCGGTGCCCAACGTCGCGGCCACCCCCGCACCGAGGATGAACCCACGCGCATCGACCCCCGCCACCAGATCGGCATCGGGAGCACAGGCGGCAAGGCAGTCGATAACCGCCCGGAAACCCTCCGGATCAGCGAAGACCGGGGTCAGATCGGCAAACCGGATGCCGGGTGAGGGGAAATCGTCGCGCCAGCGGGTGAGGCGTTCGACCAACTCGGCCGCCTTGCCCGTCCGCTCGGCTAGGACGTCATCCGATTCCACCGCCGCATGCTTGCTCATCGACACCTCTCCATGGTTACTCACCCACCAACACCTGTCACCGCTTCAACACCCAGCGGTCCATGTTCCAGCCGGTTCCCGCCTGGGTGGGTCCGGCTATGCCGTTCTGCAGACCGTTGCCGAACGCGATGGTGCGGGGTGTGACGAACAATGGAATGCTCGACATCTCCGCCCACAGCAGGTTCTCGGCCTCGGTGCGCAGATTCAGCGTTGTGGTCGAGTTGTCGTCGCCCGCAAGCTGATCGGTGATCGAATCGTAGCGGCCATTACCGAAGCGACCGAAATTGAGCCCGCTACCGGTGCGCAACGCGCTGGTAGCGGCCACACCGGTCTCGGATCCGGCCGGACCCGGCGCCGATGCGGTACTACCGAGGACGGCGTCGACTTTGCCCTCGGTGAGCTGGGACGGCGCGAAATCGGGGGATCCGGCGTCCACCACGTTGATACCGGCCGGTTTGCACGCATCCGCGATCATCTGCACGGTCTGTGTGCGCCGCTCGTCCGGCTTCACATACCCGACCCGAATGGTCGAATTGGCCGCACCGGAGGCCGCCGCCGCGGTCGCGTCACCGCCCCGATACTTCTCGGCCGCGCCGATCACGGCCGGGTAGTACAGCGAATCCTGCTGTGTGATACGAGAATTCAGCACCGCGGTACCGAGTCCCGTCTTCGGCGCGTCCTTGGCCTTGCCGAGCTTGTCGAACAGCGCTTGGCGCGGCACACACAGCGCGAAGGCGCGCCGCGCGTCGACCGAGGCGAAGACCCCTGAGGTTCCGAGCACCAACTGCTCGGCACCGCGCCCCGGCACCGTCCGCACCGAGAACCCGTCCAGGTTGATGTCCTTCACCGATCCGGCGCCGATATCGACGACCCCGACCGCGTTGTCGCCGACCTTCGACTTCAGATCGGCCGTCTTCGGATACACCACGATCCGCCCGGTCTGGGGCTTATTGCCCCACCAGCGTTCGTTGGCGACCAGGACCAGCCCGTCCTTTGCGGAGTAGGAATCGATCCGATACGGCCCCGAAGACGGGAACCGCGAAAGATCCACCTTGTCCGCGCCGATCGTCCACCCGTTGTTCCAGAAGTCGGCGATCCGCTGCAGCGAGGCCTGATCACCGGATTGCACGGCGGTCACCACATTCGGCACATTCGCCACCCGAGCGGCGACATGCGCGGGCATCAACTCCCCCGCGCTGAACAGATTGCGCCACGGCAGGTAATGGTGGTCGGCCCGGAACACCACGGTGGCGTCCTTGGAGCCGGGCTGACAGTCCACCCGTTCGATATCGGCGTATCCGGCGGTGCTCGCGGCATCGAACAGCGGAACCTGGCCGCGGTCGCCGGGTTTGGTGTAGCGACCACTGCGCGCGGCCCAGGCGAGCACCAGATCGTCACATGAGGTCGGCACCCCGTCGGAGTAGACCCCGTCGGCATTGAGCCGGTACTGCACGGTCTGCGCCTCGCCGGGCACCTCTTTCGCAGTGCCCACATCGGTGTCGGCGACCTGCTGGCCGTCGGGTCCGGTGTAGAAGAACCCGGTCAGCACCCGCGCGAACACCGCGTCCGAGCCGCTGCTCGCGCCGAGCGTGGTCCCCCCGTTGTAGCTGGCGATCACCGCGTCGACGGCATAACCGATGGAGGGCACTTGGTTCTGGCTCGAGCACCCGGCCGCCACCGTGGCGGCCACGGTCCCCGCAGCCACCGCTCCGATCAGACGTGCCGCTAGCGACTGCTTCATAAACGAAAACCCCTGCCGTCGGCTGTCAGTGCCTGCGCTTGTTCCGCTTTCCGCTCGGTCGGGCGCCCGGACGCGGAGTCTGTCCGGGTTCGCGCTCGGGGCGTGCACCCAGATCTCGGCCGGTCGCCGCGAACGCGCGCCGCTCCGCCTCGGCACCCGCACGCGCCGACGCCAGCCCGGCCCGCTTGTTGAGCACCTTCTTGGTGTGCGCCGCGACCGGACCCCAGCGTTCCTTGATCGACACCAGCAGCGGCACCGCGAAGAAGATCGACGAATACGCGCCGACGATCATGCCGACCAGCTGTACCAGCGCCAGATCCTTCAGCGTGCCGACGCCGAGCAGCCATACCGCGATCACCAGCATGCCGACGATCGGCAGAATGCCGATGACCGTGGTGTTGATCGAACGCATCAGCGTCTGGTTCGCCGCGAGATTCGCCTGTTCGGCATAGGTGCGCCGACTCGTGTTCACCACGCCGCGGGTGTTCTCCTCGACCTTGTCGAAGACGACGACATTGTCGTAGAGCACATAACCGAGGATGGTCAGCAGACCGATCACGGCCGCGGGTGTCACCTCGAAGCCGACCAGCGAGTAGATGCCCGCCGTGACGATCATGTTGAAGAACAGCGAGGCGATCGCCGCGATCGACATATCCCGTTCGAAACGGATCGCGATGTAGACCATGGTGAGCGCGATGAACACTCCCAGCGCGATCAAGGCCTTCTTGGTGATCTGGCTACCCCAGGTCTCGCTGATCTCCGCGACACTGATCGCATTGCGAGAAACGTTGCCGTCCTTGTCCTTCGGCTGGAAGGCGTTGAACAGCGCGGTCTGCAGCGCGTCGGTCTGGGTGGCGTTCAGTGTGTCCGAGCGGACCTGGATGGTCTCGGCCGAACCGGACCCGACCTTCTGCACCGTCACCGGGGCGTGGCCGATGGTCTGGGAGTAGACGTCCTCGACCTTCTGGGTGGTCGCGGTCCCGGCCGCGGGCAGCTGGATGCGCGAACCGCCGGCGAAGTCGATGCCGAGGGTGAATCCGCGAACTCCGATGCTCAGCAACGAGATCAGCATGAAGGCCGCGGTCAGCGCGTAGTAGAAGCGACGGCGACTGACGATCTTGAAACCGCCGGTGCCGGTGTAGAGGCGCTCGAAGATGCCGTGCTTGGGCGCTTCGTAATCGTTCACCTGGTCGGCGAACGGCTCCAGGGTCGAATTGGGCCCACCCGTCGCCCGACCGCCACCCCTCATGGAATCGCTACGCGATGCTGTACTCATCGTGACGTCTCCTTAACCAGAGCCTCGCCAGCCCTGCGTTCCCTGGCCACTTCCTGAATCGCGCCGAGCCCGTTGACCGACGGCTTGGCCCAGAACGGCGAGCGCGACGCCAGCATCATCAGCGGCGAGGTCACCAGGTAGAGCACGATCACGTCGAGGACGGTGGTGATACCGAGGGTGAACGCGAAGCCCTTCACCTGACCGGCGGCCAGAATGTAGAGCACGACCGAGGCGATGAGGCTGACGGTCTTACCGGAGAGGTTGGTGCGCTGGGCCCGCTGCCAACCGCGCGGCACCGCCGAGCGGAAGCTGCGTCCTTCGCGCATTTCATCCTTGATGCGTTCGAAGAACACCACGAACGAGTCGGCCGTCAGACCGATACCGATGATCAGACCGGCGATACCGGCCAGATCGAGGGTGAATCCGATCCACCGCCCGAGCAGCACGATGATGCCGTACACCGCGACACCCGAGGCAACCAGCGAGAATCCGGCAAGGAAGCCGAGCATCCGGTAGTAGGCAAGGCAGTACAGCAGCACCACCGCGAGACCGATCGCACCGGCGAGCAGACCGGCGCGCAGCGAGGACAGACCCAGCGTCGCCGAAACCGTCTCGGCCTCGGAGGTCTGGAACGACAGCGGCAGCGAACCGTACTTCAGGGTGTTCGCGAGCTCCTTGGCGCTGGCCGCGGTGAAGCTACCGGAGATCGTGGTCCGCCCGCCCTGCTGCGGACCCGACTGCACGACCGGCGCGCTGACCACCTTCGAGTCGAGCACGAACGCGACCCGCTTATTGATGTATTCGCCGGTCAGCGTCGCCCACGCATCGCTACCACCGGATTTGAACTCGAGGTTCACCTCGTGGCGGGCCTGCTGCTGGTTCAGTCCCGAGGTGGCGTCCTTGATCTCCTGGCCGTCGATGCGGCTCTTGTCGAGCAGCAAGATCTCCTTGCCGTCGGTGGCGCAGGCGACCAGCGGCAGGTTCGGATCGTCGTTACCGGCCAGCGGGTCGGCCTTGGTGCAGTCCATCGCCGCCATCGCGGCCGCCTGCACCGTGGGATCGGTGCTCTGCCTGGTCGCCTTCGCGTCCGCGATCTCCTTCTTCGCCTGTTCCTGCGGCGTCAGGCCGCCGGGCGGGGCCGGGGGCGAGGTCGGGGCCTGCGCCGGGAAGACGCGCGGCTGCGGGGCCGACTCCGCCGGGGGCGCGGACTCCGGGGTCGGCGCCGCACCGGTGGCGGGCGCGGGCTGGGTCGGCACCGTCCCGTCGGGGTTGAGCTGCGTGGTGTCCGGAATCGTGCCCGGCGTCGTCCCCGGTGCGCCCGCCGTCTGCGGCGTGCCCTTGCCGCCGACCGCGGGGGTCGCCTGCAGCACCGGACGGATGTAGAGCTTGGCGGTCGTCGCGAGCGCCTTGGCCTGGCCGCCGTCGTCACCCGGAACCGTGATCACCAGGTTGTCACCGTCGATGACGACCTCGGACCCCGAGACACCGAGGCCGTTGACCCGGTTCTCGATGATCGTCTGCGCCCTGCGCAGGCTGTCCTGGCTCGGCTTGCTGCCGTCGGGGGTGCGGGCGGTCAACGTGACCCGGGTACCACCCTGCAGGTCGATGCCCAGTTTGGCGGTCGGGCGGTCACCGGCGAAGAACACCAGCGCATAGATCACGGCCAGCAGCAAGGCGTAGACGCCGAGCAACCGGAGCGGATGCGCCGATCCCTGGGAAGGTGGCACAGTTCGTCATCTCCTAGGCGGAAGTCGAGGATGGAACAGGCGGGCACACAGCACCCGGACGGATAGCCCGCGGCGCTCGTCAGCACGCGGGCTGGCCCTTTCGAGCGACCTGCAAGCAGTCGCTACGGTAGCCGGTGGAGCTGACCGTTTCGAGCGACCTGCGAGCGATCGCCGCGGAAGTCAGTCCTTGGTCAGCCGGGTCTCGGTCTGCTGCGCGGACTCCTCGACGGGACCTGCCTCGATCTCGTCGGCCACGGTCTCATCCGTGGTCTCGTCCGTGGTGCGCACATCGCGAATGGCCTGACGCAGCCAGGTGGTGATGACATCCTCGGCGATCTCGAGATCGACCGTGTCGTCATCAATATCGACCACGGTGCCGTAGAGCCCCGACGTGGTGGTGACCTGATCGCCGACCTTCAGGCTTTCCTGCATCGAGGTGACCTTCTCGGCCTCGCGCTTCTGGCGGCGCACGCCGAGGAACATGGGCACGAGCAGGGCTACCAGCAGCAGCGGAAACAGAAGTTCCATCGTCGAAGTCAGTCCCTAGTCTGTGGGTGGGATGGACAAGTACACCAACAGTCTGCCAGTTCGCGTCATCGCCACCACACCGGCACACCCCCTGACGTCCCAGAACGCCGCTTCGGCGGGCATCGGGGCGCTGGCCGCGGACCGGTCATCCGAGGTATTCCGCGATACGCACTGGTCGACGCCGCCCCGCATATGGGCCGAAACGTCGCAGCTAACGAGCGAGCCCCGCGACCGTGGTGCGGTCGCGGGGCTGCGCAACGGGACGTCCTAAGCGGTCTTGCCGTAGGTGTAATCGTCGAGCGGAAAGGCGACGGCTTCGCGGTGGGCGTTGATGGTGCTGGTCGGGCGCAGCAGAGCGGCCTCGCCGTGCTGGTTGAAGTAGTAGCTGCGCGCGGTCGAGCAGTCGCCGCCGTAGAAGACCGAGGAGCCGAGCTTGTCGGTGACCCGCTCCAGGAAGTGCCGGTTGGCCTCCTCGGTGACCTCGAAGGTGGTCTCGCCGCGACGGAAGGTCTCCTTCAGCAGGCGGCCCATGTGCTTCATCTGGGCCTCGATCGTGGTGAAGTAGGACAGGCCGCTGTAGGAGTACGGGCTGTTGAGGCTGAGGAAGTTCGGGAACTTCGGCACCGTGATGCCCTCATAGGCCTGGAAACGGTTGTCGCGCCAGAACTTTCCGAGGTCGAGGCCATCGCGGCCGATGATCTCGATGGCCGGGAAGTTCACATCCCATAGGTTGAAGCCGGTGGCCAGGATCAGGGTGTCGATCTCGGTCTTGTGGCCGTCGGCGGTGACGATGCCGTCGGGCTCGATGTGATCGATCGAGTTGGTCTCCAGCCGGACATTGGGCTGGTTGAACGTCTTGAAGTAGGCGTTGGAGAAGGTGGGACGCTTACAGCCGAAGTCGTAGTGCGGGGTGAGCTGCTTGCGAATCTCCTTATCGCGCACCTGCGCCCGCAGATGCGCCTTGGCCAGCACGCCCGCGGCCTTGTTCAGCGGCTTGGCCTGCTTGAAGTGCAGCACACCGAGCACCATCAGCGCCTCGAGCATGCTGGTGTTGACCAGCCGTGCGGCCTTCTGGGTGGCGGGCACGCGGGCGAACAGCTTCTGCACCGGTGCCGGAATCGCGGTGTCGATCTTGGGCACCACCCAGATCGGGGTGCGCTGGAAGACGGTGAGTTCCTCGGTCTTCTTGGCCGCCTCCGGTACCAACTGCACGGCGGTGGCGCCGGTGCCGATGATGGCTGCCCTGCGGCCGGTGAGGTCGAAATCGTCCTCCCACGCGGTGGTATGGATGATCTTGCCCGCGAAGGACTCGATGCCGGGGAACGGCGGGGTGTAGGGCTGGGACAGGAAGCCGGTAGCGGTCAAAAGGTAACGGCCGGTAATGGTTTCACCGCCCGCGACGGACACGACCCAGTGCTGGTGCTCCTCGTCCCAGCGAGCGCCGTCTACCACGGCGCCGAAGCGCATCCGGCGGCGCAGGCCGTACTTGTCGGCGACGTGCTCGGCGTACTTCTTGAGCTCCTTGCCCGGCGCGAACAGCCGCGTCCAATTCGGGTTGGGCTCGAAGGAGTACGAGTAGGTCACCGAGGCGATATCGACCGCGAGACCAGGATAGTGATTGACGTGCCAGGTGCCGCCGAGGTCGTCCTCGCGCTCGAGGATCACGAAATTGCTCAGACCGAGCCGGTCGAGCTCGATACCCGCGCCCATTCCACCAAATCCCGCACCGACCACGACAGCGTCGTACTGAGGCGCCACGTCGAACCTCCTGCTATATACATTCCAACGGGAATGTAGGAATCATCTCTCACAGAATGACATCTCATTCCGTTTATGAACACAGTATCATCGGGTGCGTGACGAAGCCATCCACGCGTGCGCCCCGACCAGCGGCCGGTAATGCGATCCAGCGGCGCAAAGCCGAGCTGCGCCAGGAGATCATCGACACCGCCTTCGTCTGCTTCGCCGAAAAGGGCTATCACGCCACCGGCATCGCCGATATCGCCAACGAGCTGGGCATCGGGCACGGCACGTTCTACCGGTATTTCAGCAATAAACGCGAGATCATCGACGTGGTCGTCGACGATCTGGCCGCCCGGATCATCGATGCGCTCGGCACCGATAACGCCCCCGACGCCGCCACCTCCCTTGACGAATACCGCGCCCAGATCGACCGCATCGGCGCCGCGCTCACCCACATCCTCGTCGAGGACCGTCGGGTCGCCCAGCTGCTGCTGTTCCACGCGACCGGCATCGATGACGAACTCACCGCCCGGCTCTACGGCCTGCTCGATATGGCCGACGCGCTCACCGCCGGTTACCTCTCGCACGGCGTCGAGCTCGGCTACCTGCGCGCGGACCTCGACACCAAGAACACCGCCAAGGCCGTCACCGGGATGCTGATCGCGGGGATTGTGCAGGGACTGCGCAATCCGGACCGGACCGCGGTCGACGGACTGAACGAGGCGATCCGGCGACTGCTGATCGACGGCGTGCGCAAGGACTGAATCCGGCTGCGCGAAAACGATAATTCTCCACCGGTTTGCCGCGGCGATCAGCGCTAGGGTGTAGCCAGATCGACTGTGGCCAACGGGGGCAGCACGTGTTCGGTAGAGACCGCCGAGTTCGAAAAATGCGTATTCGACCAGAGCAGGGCAGCGCCCCTGACACAATGTCGCGAGTGACCCCCGAAGACGTGAGCCGAATCCATTTCGCCATGCCGCCAATGGGACACCGCGGCTACCACGCCGACGAGGTAGACGCCTTCCTCGAACTCGTCTCCGCCACACTCAGCGGACACGGCGTGCTGACCGCCGACGATATCCGCCACGTCGCCTTCGACGCCCCCCGCTTCGGCGGCCGCGGCTATCAGGCCGACCAGGTCGACGAATTCCTCGACCGGGTCCGCATCGAGCTGGAATTCCGGCAACGCGGCAGCCGCCCGGTTCCCGCGGGCGGCAACGGCTCCGGTCCCGCCGCCATGCTCACCCCCGACGACGTGCACCGCATGCAGTTCACCCAGGCCGCGGTCGGCCGCCGCGGTTACGACACCGACGAGGTAGACGCCTTCCTCGACCTCGTCGCCGCCACTCTCGCCCACGGCGCCCCCGGCAGCCTCACCATCGCCGACGTCCGCGCCGTCCGCTTCACCGACGCCCGCCTAGGCACCCGCGGCTACACCCGCGACGAGGTAGACGCCTTCCTCGACCTCGTCATCACCGCCCTCCAACACGCCCACTAACCCAAGTCAAGATCAGGTGGAATCTATGGCGGCATCGCCCGAGAAAGCCCCGCCACCAGTTCCACCTGATCTTGATCTCATACCGCGCTGGGGAGGTTAGTCGAAGAGGTCCAGGGTGGGGTGGGGGTCGCGGCCGCGGACTTCGATGGAGCCGAAGACGAGATCGGGGGGTGGGATGAGGCCCAGGTGTTCCCAGGCGGCGGCGGTTGCGACGCGGCCTCGGGGGGTGCGCGCGACCATGCCGGCGCGGACGAGGAACGGTTCGCAGACCTCTTCGACGGTGGCGGCCTCCTCGCCGACGGCGACCGCGAGGGTCGAAACACCAACGGGCCCACCGCCGAAACTGCGGACCAGGGCGCCGAGGACCGCACGGTCCAGGCGGTCCAGGCCCAGCACGTCGACGTCGTAGACCTCCAGCGCCGCCTGGGCGATCGGCCGGGTGATCAGACCGTCGGCGCGGACCTCGGCATAGTCGCGGACGCGGCGCAGCAGGCGGTTGGCGATGCGCGGGGTGCCGCGGGAACGTCCGGCGATTTCGGCGGCGGCGTCGCGGTCTATGGTGACGCCGAGGATATGGGCCGAACGCTGCAGGATGCGCAGGAGTTCATCGGGATCGTAGAAGTCCATGTGGCCGGTGAAGCCGAAGCGATCGCGCAGCGGGCCGGTGAGCGCACCCGAGCGGGTGGTCGCGCCGACCAGGGTGAAGGGCGCGATATCGAGCGGAATCGAGGTGGCCCCGGGGCCTTTGCCGACGACCACGTCGACCCGGAAGTCCTCCATCGCGAGATAGAGCATTTCCTCGGCGGGCCGGGCGATCCGGTGGATCTCGTCGATGAACAGCACATCGCCCTCGACCAGATTGCTCAGCATGGCGGCGAGATCACCCGCGCGTTCCAGCGCCGGACCCGACGTAATGCGCAGTGCCGTACCGAGTTCCGCGGCGATGATCATCGCCATGCTGGTCTTGCCCAGGCCGGGCGGGCCGGACAGCAGCACATGGTCCGGGGTGCCGCCGCGCTGTTTGGCGCCGCGCAGCACCAGCGCCAACTGTTCGCGCACCCGCGGTTGCCCGATGAAGTCGTCCAGGGATTTCGGGCGCAGGCTGGCCTCGATCTCCCCGTCGGACTTCAGATAGCTTGCGCTGACCTGGGATTCGGGTTCGGTGTCGTCGTAATCCATGACGTTTTACCGGCTCTTGCCGAGCGAGCCGAGTGCGGCGCGCAATGCGACCGAGGTATCGGCGGCGGGCTGTTCGGCGAGCACGGCATCCACGGCCGGTTCGGCCTGTTTGGCGGGAAAACCGAGCCCGATCAGCGCCTCGACAACCTGCTCGCGCACCGGCGTGAGCACCGGAGTCGGCGTGCTACCGGGCGGGCCCGCCTGCACCGGAACGAGATTCACCTTGTCGCGCAACTCGACCACCATGCGTTCGGCGCCGCGCTTGCCGATGCCCGGCACCCGGGTCAGCGCCGCGACATTGCTCTCCGCGAGCGCCTTGCGCAGCGCCTCGGGTTCCAGCACGGCGAGCACCGCCATGGCCAGCCGCGGTCCCACGCCGGAGACGGTCTGCAAAAGGCCGAACAGGTCACGGGATTCGGTATCGGCGAACCCATAGAGCGTCATCGAGTCCTCGCGCACGATCATCGCGGTGAACAGCCGGGATTCCTCGCCGCGGGTCAGCGTCGACAGCGTCGCCGGGGTGACATTGAGCCGGTAGCCGACGCCCGCCGCCTCGAGCACCACATGATCGAGCGCGATCTCGAGCACCTCACCGCGTACCGACGCGATCACGGGCGCACCACCTTCCGTTGTTCGGCAAGCCGCTGGGTGTACCGCCGCTGCGCTTCGGCGGCCCGCGCCTCGGCCTCGGCCATCCGCGCCATCAGCGGCGCCCGCCAACAATGACAGATCGCCAGGGCCAGCGCATCGGCCGCATCCGCCGGTTTCGGCGCGACCTGGAGGCCGAGGATACGCGTCACCATCGCGGTCACCTGAGCCTTGTCCGCGGTGCCGTTTCCGGTGACCGCGGCCTTCACCTCGCTCGGGGTGTGGAATGCCACGGGTATCCCCCGCCGCGCCGCCGCCAGCGCGATCACCCCGCCCGCCTGCGCGGTGCCCATCGCGGTGCGCACATTGTGCTGCGCGAACACCCGCTCGATCGCGACCGCATCGGGTTTGTGGATGTCCATCCAGTTTTCGGCGACATCGGCGACGCCCATGAGCCGGTGGGCCAGGTCCATATCCGCGGGGGTGCGCACCACGTCGACGTCGAGCGCCGTCACCTTCCGACCCAGCCCGCCCTCGACGATGCTGAGGCCGCACCGGGTGAGCCCGGGGTCGACGCCCATCACCCGCACACGATCCCCTCTCGAACACACGAACAACTGTTCGAGAGTCTAGTGGACGCCGCGGGCGCCGTTCGCCAACGACACGGCGCCCGTCCGGGATTCGGCTCGTCGAGGGTCAGTCGAACGAGTGATAGCAGCTCACGTAGGCGTACGACCCGGAATCGGATTCCTCGACGACCACCTTGCCGTCGCGCAGGATGCGGCAGCTCACCGTGCCGCCATTGGACCCGCTGACAGTCGCCGACACCCGGCCCGAGCGGACGAATCCGGTGAGGGTCACGGCCTTCGTCCAGGGCAGCGACGCGTGGTTATCGCTGGAGCTCTCGAAATCGCCACTGGTGTAGGAGATATCGGCGGTGCCGGTGCCGGAGATCTCATAGGTCACCGCGACTTCTTTCTTCGACTCCTTGTCGATCCGATAGGCGATGGATCCGAACACCGCGACGCATCCGCCGACAATGAGCACGATGGCCAGGAAGATGCCGCCCAAGACCCACGGCCACACCGGCTTTCCCTTGGGCGGCTGCTGCGGCGAATAGCCCGGGTAGCCCGGATACCCCTGTCCGGGATAACCCGGGTATTGCGGCGGTGGCTGATAGGTCATGTGCACCCCTCCTGAATCCTGCACAACCGGCTATAGGACCTTACCGGACAACAGGGCTGGGAGTCCGGTTCACTTGTGCACTAATCGACCAGCGACCGATCAGCGTTTCAGCGCCGACCACCACGGCATCGTTCGGGCCCACAGGTCGGCTGGAGCGGATTCACAGGGTTTCTCGAGGAAAGGTCTCGACAATGCCGTAGGTGCCCGTAGTCCGTGCCCCGCTCGCCGCGCCCGCGACCCCCGTGACACCGCCACCGCCGCCACGGCTGCCGTCGGCGAATCTGAATCCGAACTACCAGCACGGCTCCTATCACGGGATTTCACTGCTGCACGGCTGGTTGCCATTGACCGTCGAGTTGGCCGCGGTGGCCGCGTTGATCCTGGCGATCGGCTGGCGAACCCGGCGCTGGCGGCTGGTACTGCTACCGGTCTGCGCGCTGCTCGGGGCGGCGGGCGCGATGGCCGCGTGGGCGTATGTGAACGATCAGGGGCTGGCATCGGATCCGGCGCCGGTCGAGTTGTGGGCCTGTGTCGGCGGCGCGGTCGCCGCGATCGCCGTCGCGGCACTCGGCTGGCGCAGTGCGCGCTGGTGGCGGCGCGCGGTCTCATTCCTCGCCATCCCCCTCGCCCTGCTGAGCACCGGCATCGTGCTCAATCAGTGGGTCGGTTACTACCCCACCGTGCAGTCGGCCTGGAACGCGCTCACCGCGGGTCCGCTGCCGAACCAGACCGATCTCGACGCACTGCCCGAACTGCGCAATACCAACGTCACCACCGGCAAGATCGTGCCGGTGCGAATTCCCGACGCGGGCAGCGGTTTTCCGCATCGCACCGAGTACGTATATCTGCCACCGGCCTGGTTCGCCGGTCCGACGCCGCCGACCCTGCCGGTCGTCATGATGATCGGCGGCGAATTCAACACCCCCGCCGACTGGATTCGCAGCGGCCAGATCATGCCCGAGGTGGACAAGTTCACCGCCGCCAACGGTGGCCGCGCCCCCATCCTGGTCTTCGTCGATTCCAGCGGCAGCTTCAATAACGACACCGAATGCGTGAACGGTCCGCGCGGTGATGCCGCCGACCATCTGACCCGAGATGTGCCCAGCTACCTGGAATCTCGCTTCGGCGCCTCGGCGGATCCGGCGAACTGGGCCGTGGTCGGCTGGTCGATGGGCGGCACCTGCGCGGTCGACCTGGCCGTCATGCACCCCGAATTGGTGCGCACCTTCGTCGATATCGCGGGCGATCTGGGCCCGGTCTCGGGCACCAAAGAGCAGACGATCCGCAGGCTTTTCGGCGGCAATGCCGACCAATGGGCCGCCTTCGACCCGCTCACCGTCATGGCGAAACACGGCCCCTACACCGATATGGCGGGTTTGTTCGACGATCTCACCCCACCCAAATCCGGTCCGGGATCCCGTGGCGCACGCCGGTCCGCGGCCGACGATGACGACACCGTCGGCATGGGCGGCCACGACGGCGTCGTCGATACCGGCGAGGTCGGCGCCGCCGAAAAGCTGTGCGCCGCAGGACATGAGGTCGGCATCGACTGCACCATCCACACCACCCAGGGCGGCCACACCTGGCAGTTCGCCTCGGCCGCGTTCACCTCGTCCTTCCCCTGGATCGTCGCCCGCGTCGGGCTTGCGGTGCCGGACGCGACCTGAAACCGATTGCGCGGTCGATGAATCGAGCCGCGGCTGCGCGGCTCAGTCCGATGAATCCGCCGATTCGGCGCGAAAGGTCCGCCGATACGCCAAGGGGGCGACGCCGATCGAATCGTGCAGGTGCTGGCGCAGCGAACCGCCGGTGGCGAAACCGACCTCGCCAGCGATGCGGTCCACCGTCAGATCGGTCGATTCGAGGAGCTGACGGGCGCGGAAGACGCGCTGCTGGATGAGCCAGCGGCCCGGGCTCATGCCGACCTCGTCACGGAAGCGGCGGGCGAAGGTGCGCTTACTCATTCGGGCCTGCACCGCGAGATCGTCCATGGTCAAGGGCAATTGGAGGTTCTCGAGGGCCCAGTGCCTGGCGGCGGCGGTGCCCACCGAGGTCGAGGGCGGCACCGGCTGTTCGATGTATTGGGCCTGGCCGCCGTCGCGCCACGGCGGCACGACACAGCGCCGCGCCACCGTATTGGCGACCGCGCTGCCGTGATCGCGGCGCACCAGATGCAGGCACAGATCGATGCCGGCCGCCGCGCCCGCCGAGGTGAGCACGTCATCGTCATCGACATACAGCACATCGGTATTCAGCCGGACCCGGGGAAAGGTGCGCCGGAACAGCTCGGCCACATTCCAGTGCGTGGTCGCGGGGCGGCCGTCGAGCAGTCCGGCGGCGGCCGTCACGAACGCGCCGGTGCAGATCGAGACGATGCGTGCGCCGGGCCGGATGCGCGCGAATGCCTGCGCCAGTGGCGGCGGCAGCGTGCCGCCGAGCGTCATGTCGATATCGCAGGCCGGGATGACCACGGTATCGGCGCTCGCCAGCGCCCGGCTGTCGTGCTGGACGGCGATGGCGAAATCGGATCGGCTCGGCACCGGTGCGCCGTCGACCGAGCAGGTGCTCACCTCGTAGCGGTCCGACGCGGTGCCGAATACCCGGCTCGGAATGCCGAGTTCGAACGGATACACCCCGTCCAGGGCGAGCACGACCACACGATGTTTCCGCGCATCCGACGTAGCGACCATGGCACGATCGTATCGAATATTGGCAATCGTGCCATTTTTCGGAGCCGCCGCCCTCGGCAAGCTGAGGGACATGAACGACACCACCATGCGCGCGATGAGCCAGCACGTGATCGGCGGCCCGGAGGTCCTGACCGAGGTCGAACTGCCGATTCCGACGCCCGGCCCGGGCCAGATCCTCATCCGGGTGCGGGCCGCCGGCCTCAATCCGACCGATTGGCGCCATCGCGGCGTCGCCGGGCTGTTCCTCGGCGAACCGCCGTTCGTGCTGGGCTGGGATGTGTCGGGTGAGGTGGTGCGGACAGGCATCGGCGTCACCCTGTTCGAGCCGGGCGACGAGGTCTTCGGCATGCTCCCCTACCCGCACGGCCACGGCGCGCTCGCCGAATACGTCGCCGGTCCCGCTCGCGCCTTCGCGCCGAAGCCGTCGAACCTGGACCACATTCAGGCCGCCGCAATCCCTCTGGCCGCCCTCACCGCCTGGCAAGCGCTCGTCGACACCGCGAAACTCCAAGCCGGACAGCGCATTCTGATCCACGCCGCCGCGGGCGGCGTCGGGCACTTCGCGGTCCAGATCGCCAAGGCGCGCGGCGCCCATGTGATCGGCACCGCGAGCGCGGCCAACCACGAATTCCTGCGCGGCCTCGGCGCCGACGAGACGATCGATTACCGCACAACCGATTTCGCCGAGGCGGTCCGCGATGTCGACGTCGTGCTGGATTCGATCGATGACGAGAACAGCGTGCGATCGATGCGCACGCTGCGCCCGGGCGGTCTGCTGGTCTCCTTGCGCGCCTTCGGCGCGACCGATTTGACCGCCGAGGCCCGGCATTCGGGCGTCCGGGCGGTGCGCATGCTGGTCGAGCACGACCACGCCGGGATGACCGCACTCGCACGGCTCGCCGAATCCGGGGCGCTGCGGCCGACCGTCGCCGGAGTCTTCCCGCTCGCCGACGCCGCGAAGGCGCACACACTCGGCGAAACCGGCCGCACCGTAGGCAAATTGGTCCTCACGGTGCCGTGATCCGGCGGGGTCAGCGCTTTCTTGCGTGGCCGATCAGAATGTCGGCGCCCCACCAGGTCAAGCGCCCGGTGATCGCGAAGTACAGGAAGATCGCGAAGTACACCAGGCTCGCGCCGTAATCGTCGGCCCAGCCGGGCATCCGGTTCATCGTCGCGACCGCGGCGATGAGCAGGACCAGTCCCGTCGCGACCGCGAGCGGGGCAAGAGTGATATTCAGGTCGGACGAATGGCCGGGATGCTCGTCGGCAAGGGATCGACTCATGATGGTGCGTCTCTTTCCGGGGACAAGTTCTCGGTGTTCTGGAGCCTGATCGCGTCGCCGCGGCGGTTGTTGTCGCGGCACTCGAATTTTGTATAACCAATCGAGCCGCAATCGTTACGTTGCCGAGCTAGACGGCTGCGACCAGTCCTCGCGCACCGGCAATCAGCTAACCCACAGCAATCTCAACGCGGTTCCGCCGGACATCTCGCCTGTCGAGCCGAGTCGCGGAAGCGAAACTTCCACAGGACAGACCGAGCCATACGGCCGCGTTTGTGGCATGCCTCACATTCGAGACCTACCATCCGAAGCATGAGCAATAAGGCTGTCCTCGAAGGTGGGCCGGAAGACTTGCCCGCGCGCATCGTTCCGATCACGCCGCCCGGCGTCGAGCTCAAGGTCGAATTCCGCGGCGGATACGAGCACTTCAAGGTCACCAACCGGGAGGCCGATACGCCCGAGGGGCGACTGCCGGTCTACCAGTGGTCCGACCGCACCAAAATCGCGGAATAGGCGAACGCCGACGTCACGGCCGCGCCCGCCGGACCCGTGACGCACTCGGGGCGGCCCGCAGACCTGCGAACCGCCCCGAGTTACCCGATGGACTGCGTCAGTCCTCTTCCAGCTGGGCGCCGACCTCGTCGGGGATGTCGACGTTGGTGTAGACGTTCTGCACGTCGTCGCTGTCCTCGAGCGCATCGACCAGTTTGAACACCTTGCGCGCGCCGTCGAGGTCGACCGCCACCGACACCGACGGCTGGAAGCCGGATTCGGCGGAGTCGTAATCGATTCCGGCGTCCTGCAGCGCCTTGCGCACCGGGATCAGATCGGACGGTTCGCTGATGATCTCGAAGGATTCCCCGAGGTCGTTGACCTCCTCGGCGCCCGCGTCGAGCACGGCCAGCAGCACGTCGTCCTCGGAGAGACCGTTCTTGTCCAGGGTCACGATGCCCTTGCGGTGGAACAGGTAGGAGACCGAGCCCGGGTCGGCCATATTGCCGCCGTTGCGGGTCATGGCGACGCGCACCTCGCCCGCGGCGCGGTTGCGGTTATCGGTGAGGCATTCGATCAGCACCGCGACACCATTGGGGCCGTAGCCCTCGTACATGATGGTCTGCCAGTCGGCGCCGCCCGCCTCTTCACCGCCGCCGCGCTTGCGGGCACGCTCGATGTTGTCGTTCGGAACCGACGACTTCTTCGCCTTCTGGATGGCGTCGTACAGCGTCGGATTTCCCCCCGGGTCACTGCCACCAGTGCGGGCCGCCACCTCGATGTTCTTGATCAACTTGGCGAAGAGCTTGCCGCGCTTCGCGTCGATCCCCGCCTTCTTGTGCTTGGTGGTGGCCCATTTGGAGTGGCCGCTCATTCCCTACTTCCTCCAGTCGACAGCACGTCTGATCGTGCGCACGTTACCCGCACCGGCCGGGTAGACAACTCTGTAAGCCTACTCGTCCGGTCAGGACAACTTTCCGAGGGCAACTACTGGGCGTCGCGCACCAGATCGACGAACATCTCGTGCACCCGCAGATCGCCGGTGACTTCCGGGTGGAACGAGGTCGCGACCACCTTGCCCTGCCGCACCGCGACGATGCGTCCGGCGAACGGGCCGCTCGGGACAGTGGCCAGCACCTCGACGCCAGCGCCGGCGCGCTCGACCCACGGCGCCCGGATGAACACCGCGCGCATCGGGCCGCCGGTCAGGCCGGCGAATTCCAGATCGGTTTCGAACGAATCGACCTGCCGACCGAACGCGTTGCGGCGCACCGTCATATCGATACCCGACAGATGCTGGGCATCGGGGCGGGTGTCGAGCACCTCGGAGGCGAGCAGGATCATGCCGGCGCAGGATCCGAAGGCGGGCATGCCCGCACGCAGCCGCGCGCGCAGTGGTTCGAGGAGTTCGAAGACCTCGAGCAGCTTGCTGATCGCGGTCGATTCGCCACCCGGCAGTACCAGCGCGTCCACCGCGGCCAGCTCGGAGGCGCGGCGCACCAGCACCGGTTCGGCGCCGCATTCCGCCAGCGCCGCGACATGTTCGCGCACATCACCCTGCAGCGCCAGCACGCCGATGGTGGGCCGGGCGGGAGTCTGCTGCGCGCCCGGAGCGGGCGAGGCGACCGATGCGTTCACGCCACGAGCTTACGAGGCGAGGCGCTGTGGTCCTGCTCACGGTGGCCGTCAATGTTGCGTCAAGACCGGTCCTATTCGCCCGAAGCCGGTCGACACTCGCAGATGTGATTGCCGTGTTGCCGCGCAAGGCGCCAGCGCCGAGCGGAAAAGCGAATGCTGTCGCGAAGCGCCGGGGGTTGACGGTTTCGACCGGTCTGGCGGGGCTTTCCCTCGATGCGATGGCATCGGTTTCCTATGGCCCGGAAGCGATCGTGCTGGTGCTGGCCACCGCCGGTGGCGTCGGACTCGGCATGACCCTGCCGGTGACCCTCGCGATCGCCGCACTGCTGGCCGTGCTGGTCGCCTCCTACCGGCAGGTGATCGCGACCTTCCCGGACGGCGGCGGCGCGTACGCGGTGGCCAAGCGGCATCTCGGCCATCGCACCAGCCTGGTGGCCGCGGCCTCGTTGATCGTCGACTACATCCTCAATGTCGCGGTCTCGATCGCCGCGGGTGTCGCGGCACTGACCTCCGCGTTCCCGGCATTGCACGGATACACGGTGTGGATCTGCCCGGCAATCCTGGTCGGGATCACCGCGCTCAATCTGCTCGGCATCCGAGAAAGCGCCCGCGCCTTCATGATTCCGACCATTGTGTTCGTCGCGGGCATCTTCGCGGTGATCATCGGCGGTCTGCTGCGCTCGGAACCGGCCAGCGTCACCACCGGGGTTGGGGCGGTCAGTGATATCCACACCGTCGGAATCCTCTTGCTGCTGAAGGCGTTCTCCAGCGGCTGCGCGGCGCTCACCGGTGTCGAGGCGATCGCGAATGCGGTGCCGAGCTTCGACGCGCCGAAAGTCGAACGCGCACAACGCGCGGAGGTCGCGCTCGGGGCACTACTGGGCGTCATGCTCATCGGGCTTGCGGTGCTGATCGAGAAGTTCTCGCTGCGGCCGATCGAGGGGACGACGGTGCTCTCCCAGCTCACCGAGGCGGCGCTCGGACACGGAATCGGCTACTACGTTGTGCAATTCGCGACCGTCGTACTGCTCGCGCTGGCCGCCAATACCTCCTACGGAGGATTGCCGACACTGACCCGGATCCTGGCCGACGACAACTGCCTTCCGCACCGGTTCGCGGTCAGCTCACCGCGTCAGGTGTACCGCTACGGTGTGCTGACGCTCGGCGTGACGGCGGGCGTGCTGTTGATAGCGGCGCGCGGCAATATGAATGCGCTGGTCCCGTTGTTCGCGATCGGTGTCTTCGTCGGTTTCACCATCGCCCAGACCGGTATGGTCCGGCACTGGTGGCTGACCCGTGCGGCGGGCTGGCGCTGGCGGATCGCGCTCAACGGCTTCGGTGCGCTGCTCACTTTCGTCGCCGCGATCGTCACCACCGCAATGAAATTCACCGAGGGCGCCTGGCTGATCGTGCTGGTGCTGCCCATGCTGGTGCTCGGCATGGAACGCATCCGCGGCGCCTACACCAGAATCGGCGGCCGCCGTGGCAACGGCGCGATTCCGGATCAGCCGCAGGCCACCGGTACCGCGATCGTGGTGCCGATCTCCGAGGTCTCCGAGTTGAGCCGCGAGGCGCTCTCGGCCGCCATGTCCATCGGCAAAGACGTTGTCGCCGTGCATGTTTGTCTGCCCGGTGAATCGGTGAAGGCGTTCACCAAGGCCTGGGAGGCATGGCATCCCGAGGTCAGGCTGGTGCTGCTCGCGGACAGCGACGCCACGGTCGGCGGTCCCGTCGCTCGGTATGTCCGGGAGAACTTCCCCGGACGGCGCAAGGTCGTGGTCATTGCCGAGATCGATCCGCCGATCGGCTGGGACCGCGTGCTGCCCAGCCACCGCAGCGATGAACTCGAACGCGAACTGCGTCGGATGAGCGACACCGTGGTCTGCCACCTACGCGTCCAGGTGGTCTGAGCCGTA
Source organism: Nocardia nepalensis (assembly GCF_048910785.1). Classification (NCBI taxonomy): domain Bacteria; kingdom Bacillati; phylum Actinomycetota; class Actinomycetes; order Mycobacteriales; family Nocardiaceae; genus Nocardia; species Nocardia nepalensis. Next base: position 41,740 of record NZ_JBKBET010000041.1, read on the forward strand.
TGCGGGCTAAGGACTGTTGCCGTCAGTCGTCGCGCAATGTGCGGATCAAGCCCTCTTGCACGACCGCCGCGACCAACTCGCCCTGACGGTTGAAAATCTTGCCGCCGGTCAGCGCCCGGCCGAAGCCAGCGGACGGGGAGGACTGGTCGTAGAGCAGCCAGTCGTCCGCGCGGAACGGGCGCAGGAACCACATGGCGTGGTCGAGGGAGGCGTTCTGGGTCGGCTCATCGGGGTGAGTGACCTTGGAGGACCCGAGCAGGGTCATATCGCTCATGTAGGCGAGGGTGCAGACGTGCACCACCGGGTCGTCGGGCAGCGGGTGCCGGTAGCGGAACCACACCTGCTGCTGGGAGACGACACCGTCGCGGCGGGCCACCACATCCTGCGGCACGGTGCGGATATCCCAGTGCTCCCATTCGCGCATCGCCCACAGTCGTTCGGGACTCATCGTGGTGCTGGCATCGGGCAGCTCATCGGGGCCCTGCACCTGCGGCATCACATCCTGATGCTCGGGACCGGCGTCACCGATGTGGAACGACGCCGACATGGTGAAAATCGCGGCTCCGTCCTGCACGCCGGTCACCCGACGGGTGCAGAAGGATCGGCCGTCACGGATCCGCTCCACCAGGTACACGGTCCGCTCTTCCGGATTCCCCGGGCGAAGGAAGTATCCGTGCAGCGAATGCACCTGGAACCGCGGCTCCACCGTTCGTACCGCCGCCACCAGTGCCTGACCGGCAACCTGTCCGCCGAATGTGCGCGGGAGCTGGGTCTTGGTGGACGCGCCACGGAAGATATCCCGCTCGAGCCGCTCTATCTCCAGCGCCTCTTCGATTGTCGCCATGGCGCTGACATTATCCCGCCCGCCGACGCGGGCTCCGCCCGGCTGGCCGGTGATCCATCGGCAACGGCCGCGGCCGCCGCCCACAATGGGGTGCGACAGCGCGGTTTGATGGGATGGGCCGATGCCGCATTTCGATCCGATCACCCGCGACGGACTTGTCGAATTACTGACCAACCGCATCCTCGAGCTGAGCGCGCGCGTGGTGATAGCGATCGACGGAGCCGACGCCGCCGAACCCGTGGCGATCGCGGACCGCATCGCCACCGCGCTGCGCGATACCGGACGTGCCGCGGAGGTGGTCTCGCTGCACGACTACATCCGGCCCGCCTCGCTCCGGATGGAATTCGGGCGCACCGACGAAATGTCTTATCGCACCGCCTGGTTCGACTATGCGGCGCTGGACCGCGAGGTCATTCGCGCGCTGCGCGAGGATGCGCGCTGGCTGCCGGCTCTCTGGGACGAGGGTAGTGACCGGTCGGCCCGCTCCTCCATCCGCAGCGCCACGGCCGACACGGTCTTGCTGGTTGCCGGGCCCATGCTGTTCGGGCGGGGCCTGAGCTTCGATCTGACGGTGCGGCTCGAGATGTCCGAGCCCGCACTCCGTCGCCGCACCCCGGCCGAGGCGCAGTGGACGATTCCCGCAATCCTGCGACACGACCACGACAGCTCTTATGCCCCAACCTTTTTCATCCGCTGGGATCATCCCGATCGGCCCGCGCTTCGGATCGACGACAACGCCCGCAGATGAAGGCTTTCCTACTCGGAGGCCTCCTTGCAATTTCTTTCTGACGTACGGTTTCGCACTTTGATTTCAGGGAGGGATTCATGTTTAAGTGCGCATATCTAAGTAGGTAGATGATTACCAGTTGTTCGGCAGTCCGCTACCAACCGACTGACCCGACCTCCCGATGCACACGCACTCGGCTCCCTGCCGAATGTCCGGGCCCGCCGAGGTGCCACACGCCCGGCCGAAACGAATCCCGTTGTCGCCGAGGGTAAGTCGAATATCGCCACTCCCCCACCGTCGGCACGAAACCACTCGACCCCACCTCCACGAACACGCCGGGTGGCGAGCGCCGCACGCGCCCGCCACCCGGCGATGAACTGTTCCCGGCCGAACCCGGCCGGGCAACAGCGAACTATCCGCAGGCCACCGACTGCTGGCCGAGGTTGGTCAGCATGGTGCAGGCCCAGGACTTCTCGACCTTCCACTTGCCGTCCTCGGCGACGAACGGTACGTCGACGACGTTCTCCTGGCCATTGACGACGAACTTCGCCTTGGCATTCACGCTGTCACCGAATGAGGTGACCTCGGTGACCGTCACCTGCAAATTGGCGCCCTTGGCGGCCTCCGCGAGGCGGCTCGGCAGATTCGGATCGGCCTGTGCGCCCTGCACCAATTCGAGCTTCTCCGCACCGGGTACCGACGGATCCAGCGCGCGGGCGAGTGCGGCATTCAACTCCGCCGCGGTCGGCACCGGCGGCAGGTTCGGGTTGGCCACCGCCGACGTGGTGGCCTTGGACGGCTTGGTCGGGGTGGTCTTCGAGTCATCGCTGCTGCACGCCGACAGGCTGAGCGCGGCCACGACGGCCAGACCCGCAATCGCGATACGCCCGGTCTTACGAAGCTTCAACTGATCATCCTTTGCCGTTCGAATAGGTCCGTGACCGCGCCGGCGCCGCATTCGATTGCCCGCGCGGTCGCCGACGTGCACCGAATCCCGAAGCTAGCCACCAACTCTGTGGTGGGAATAAGACAACTGTGTGGGATGTGCAACGGGTTCGCTCCGCCCCGCGTTCGACCACACGATCGATGCCAACCAGATCATGCCGACACCAGCGGCGATATGGCCGGTCCGCACGATGGGAGCCGGGAGCAGGAAGGTCAGGCAGAGGGCCGAAAGCCCAACCGTGTACAGCGCGATGGCGAACCGCGACACGGCACCGCTGCGCAGTAGTGCCGCGCCGAACAGAACAGTGCCGATGAGGGCGATGGCGGCGGTCGCCAGGAAGGCGAATCGCGCTGGGCTCCTGAGCAATTCGTCGACAATCGGGCGATCCAGATGGACCAGCACGAAGTTCTTCGTATACGCGACGCCGGCGAAGTAGCCGAAGCCGAGGAACTGGATGACGAAGGCGATGGCACCGAAGCGGCCGAGTTTCCGGTGCAGCAGTGCGTAGATCGCCACCAGCAGCCCGATGCCGAAGGGGACGGCGCCACCATTGAGTAGTTGAGTGAGTGCGGCTTTGTGGCCGACGACGAGTTCGGTGCCGCCAGCGAGTGCGATGGCGCAGCCGCAGATCAGGCCCGCGGCGGCGCCGAGGCGAAGCAGCGCTCGGGTGTCCATATCGAATTCCTTTCTCGAGGTGCGGCCGACGCTAGGAATCCGGTGGTCACGTTGGTAAGTGCCGTACGACCCATGACTTTCGGCCATACTGTCGGCGCACGACTGGTCGCGGTGAACGGTCCCGCCCTACGCTCGGGGCATGATCCGTCCGCGGGCACTGACCTGGGTGGCGTGCTTCCTCTACGCATCGGTCCTGCTCGCCGGGGTGGCCATGGCAGGGATGGGCGTCTGCCCCATCGACGCCGGGCTGCTCGGTTTCGTCGGCGTGCTCGCGGTGCTGTGCGGCCTCGAATTCGTCGAAAGCCGAAGGACCGCAACCAGAGTCACGGCCGTCGCCGGGCTCCTCGCACGTGCCGTGCTGTTCGCGCTCGCCACGGCGCTGGATTGTCAGGGCAATGCCAAGGTCCTGTTCGCACTGCTGCCCCTCATGGCGTACTGCACGCTCGGTCGCCGGATCGCGTTCGGCATCGCCGCGTTGGGGCTGATCACCCTGGCCGGCTTGGTGCTCGTCCGGCCAACGCTGCGGCACGATCCGGAAAGCGTGTCGGACCTGCTGATGTTCGCGATCGGCGTGGTGTTCGCGCTGGCCATCGCGGTGATCGCCGAACGCGAGGAGGCTGGTCGCCGCCGCGCCGAGATGCTGTTCACCGAACTGTCGGACGCCCATGCGCGACTGCGCGAATACGCCGACCAGGCGGCAGCCCTGGCGGCCGTGGCCGAGCGCAGACGGATGGCGCGCGACATCCACGACACCGTCGGCCACCACCTGGTTGTTACCGCTATCCAGTTGGAGAAGTCCGCCGCCTACCGCACGCTCGACCCGGCCGTCGCCGATCAGGCGCTCACCGACGGCAGAGATTCGGCCGGACTCGCACTCCAAGAGGTCCGCCGTGCGCTGGAATCCCGCCGCACCGACACGGAATTCGCCCTCCGCACGGCCCTCACCACCCTGGTCGACCGCCTGGACGAACCCGAATTCACGGTGCGCCTCGACCTGATCGGCGCCGAACAGCACATCCGCGAACCTGCCCGTCTCGCACTGTATTTCGCCGCGCAGGAAGCACTGACCAACGCCCGCCGCCACTCCGGCGCAACGGCCGTCACGGTGCGCGCCGATCTCGCCAACCCGACCGCGACACTCGAAATCACCGATAACGGTGGTGGTTTCGCCCCTGGATCGACCACCGGTCATGGCTTGACCGGCATGCGCGAGCGACTGGATCTGGTGGGCGGCATCGTCGAAATCACCACCGGGCCAACGGGTACGCGATTGGTCGCCCTGGTGCCGCACCTGGAGTCGGCACAGTGAACGCAAGGCCGACCGACTACTCGTCACGACGCGAGCCCCACGATTGCGATGCAACGGACGGCACGCTCGCGGTCCGGGTGTTGATCGTCGACGACGAGCGCCTGGTACGGGAGGGTATTGCTGCGCTGCTCGCCCTGCAGCCGGGGATCGAAGTGGTGGGCGTCGCCGAGAATGGTTCCGACGCTATAGAACTGGACTGGGATCCGCGCCCCGACGTGGTGCTCATGGACGTGCGGATGCCGGGTATGGACGGCGTCGAGGCGGCGAGCATCCTGCGGGCGCGGGCGAAGGTGTTGATGCTCACGACCTTCGACGATGACGATTACATCGTGCGCGCACTGCGGGCCGGAGCGTCCGGCTATCTGCTCAAGGACCTACCCGCCGCCGAACTCGCGCAGGCCGTGCGCCTGGTCAACGCGGGCGTCGACCAGTATTCGGCGACGGTCTCCGGGCGACTCGCGGCAATGGTGCGTCCGCACCCGACCACCCCCACCATCGAGTTGACGCCGCGGGAAGTCGAGGTGCTGCGGCTGGTCGCTAATGGCGCGGCCAACAGGGAGATCGCACGCACGATGTATCTCAGCGAGGGCACCGTGAAGAATCACGTCTCGAACATCCTCAGCCGCCTCGGCGTACGTGACCGCACCCAGGCCGCGATCTACGCGCGTGACCAGGGACTCATCTGAGCGGAGAACGAACGACGCCCGCGGCAGCGGATCGTGAAATCCCTTGCCGCGGGCGTCGATTCAGTTCAGCGGTAGCGCCGAATCACCAACCGCGCTCGGCCAGCCGGTGATCGACCGGCAGCTCCTCGACATTGATGCCGACCATGGCCTCGCCCAGTCCACGCGAAACCTTCGCCAGCACATCCGGATCGTCGTAGAAGGTGGTGGCCTTGACGATGGCGGCGGCGCGCTCGGCCGGGTTGCCGGACTTGAAGATGCCGGAGCCGACGAATACGCCCTCGGCGCCGAGCTGCATCATCATCGCGGCGTCGGCGGGGGTGGCGATGCCGCCCGCGGTGAACAGCACGACCGGCAGTTTGCCGGTCTGGGCGACCTCTTTCACCAGCTCGTACGGCGCCTGCAGCTCCTTGGCCGCGACGAACAGCTCGTCCTCGGGCAATGACGACAGCTTGCGGATCTCGGCGCGGATCTTGCGCATGTGGGTGGTGGCATTGGAGACGTCGCCGGTGCCCGCCTCACCCTTCGAGCGAATCATGGCCGCGCCCTCGGTGATTCGGCGCAGCGCCTCACCCAGGTTGGTGGCGCCGCACACGAACGGCACGGTGAAGTTCCACTTATCGATGTGGTTCGCGTAGTCGGCGGGGGTCAGCACCTCGGACTCGTCGATGTAGTCGACGCCGAGGCTCTGCAGAATCTGCGCCTCCACGAAGTGGCCGATGCGGGCCTTGGCCATGACCGGGATGGAGACGGCGGAGATGATGCCGTCGATCATGTCCGGATCGCTCATCCGGGAAACGCCGCCCTGCGCGCGGATATCGGCCGGAACACGCTCCAGCGCCATCACCGCGACCGCACCGGCGTCCTCGGCGATCTTGGCCTGCTCGGGGGTGACGACGTCCATGATCACCCCGCCCTTGAGCATCTCGGCCATCCCGCGCTTCACGCGGGCGGTGCCGATGGTGTTGGTGGTCTCGGGCGTGGTCACGGCAAACTCCTGAGTCATGTGCGCCAATCGGGTCGCTTGGAACTAACGACACCGATTCTAGGCGGGCCGATCAGGCCACTTGATAGCCAGTTGGAGTCCACTGGCCTTGCCCCGACCAGCGAGTCTGCGTGAGGTCGGTCACGACTGGACCGATCGGGCGGCGCTCGGGAGGCGGCATATGCGGCGCGAGCGCGGACCGATGCAAAACGGAGCCGCCGGGTCGACGCATTATTTCGCCGACCCGGCGAACACCGGGTTTTCGTTCTAGAGCGGGCCGATCACCAGCAGTTGTGCCCAGTACTCCGCGGCGGCGGGGCCCAGCAACGGCAACAGGAAATCGAACAACAGGTAGGACATGTACTGCTTACCTCCACGCACCAATGGACATCTCACTGCAGTGGAATCACCACCGAATTCCGAGCAGCGCTCTCCCGTAAGCACTACCCAGGCGGCATCAATCCAGTCGCGACGCTATCACGATCGTGAAACACATCACAGGTGAGAGCCGCAGGCGCGCACGGGGATCGCGGCGTAGCGGATGCCGTTGGTCCGAGCGCGCATTTCTGCGCCGATTCCCGTGCGACAGTTCGGCATTCGAGCGAACGCTCGGCACATTGCCGACGCCCGAGGCGGCGCGCTCAGCGGATGGAGCGAACCTCGGGGTCGGCGGCTGCGGAGGCGGCGGCCGCGGCTTCGGGGAGTAGCTGGTCCAAGTGGTAGGGATAGACCGTCTCGCCGGTGTGGTCGAGGGTGACGATATCGGAGCCGGTACACCATTTGTTGCCCGTGATGCTGCGGCGCTCGATGGCGGTCAGGTTGCCGGGCTTCGGGTCGTAGGCCGGGACGCGCAGCGCGAAGAACAGCTCCTCGGCGCGGATGAGTTCGCCGTCGAAGGGGAAAACCGCGACGCGCCGCCAGATAGGACCGCGCAGGCTCGCCGGGTCCGCGGTGTATCCGGTTTCCTCCCATAGTTCGCGCACGGCGGCCGAGCGCAGGGTCTCCCCCGGTTCCACGCCGCCGCCGATGGTGAACCAGAAGGAGACGTCGGGAGTCTTGGGGTCGTTGCCGCGCATGAGCAGCACACGATCTTGTTCGTCGAGTAGCACCACACGCGCGGAGGTGCGGACGGTGTCGACGGCCAGACCGATGGAGGCGGCGGGGGTGGTGCGCTCGCTGATCTCGAAGTAGGTCGGCAGCGGCGCGGTACCGCCCAGGTGCAGGATGCGGACCGGGCGGCGGGTGCGCAGGGCGAGGGTGTCGCGGACGGCGTCGTTGTGGAAGCGGCGCGCGATCAGCACGCGGGCCTCGGCGTCGGCGAGCTCGGCGACCTGCTGTGGGCGCAGTTCGGCGACATCGATCGCGGAAAGCGCCGTGGAGAGCTGGTTTTCGGCGGTTTCGCGATCGGCGCGACTCGCCCGCTCGGCCCGATCGGCCAGCGCGGACAACCGTTTGGCCTGCTCGGACCGCGCCGCATCGGAGGTCGCCCCCATGATCGCCCCGGCGACCGACCTCGCCACCACCGCCCGCCTGGCCAGCGCCCCATCCAACGCCTGCCAGGACTGATCCGACCGCACATGCAGCCGGTCGAGCCGATTCGCGGTCGAGGCCGCCCACAGACCGATCGCGACGATCAACGCCGCGATGAGCGCTAGAACGAGAACAGTTGTGGCAGAGAAAGTAATCATCCGGCGGCCCGGACCCTGGTGTCACCAACGGTGACCGTCTCGTACACCCGCAGGATCTGTTCGGCAACCACCGGCCAGTCGTATTCGCCGACCACCTGATTGGCGGTGCAGACCAGGGCCTCACGGCGGACGTCATCGGTGAGCAGGGTGTCCAGCGCCTCGGCGAGGCGGGCCGAATCACTGACCGGGACCAGCATTCCGGCGGTGCCGTCGCGCAGCACGCGACGGAAGGCGTCCAATTCGCTTGCCACTACGGCGGTTCCGGCGGCCATTGCCTCGATCAGGATGATGCCGAAGCTCTCGCCGCCGAGATTGGGCGCGACGTAGACATCCGCGCTGCGCATCGCCGAGGCCTTCTCCTCGTCCGAAACCTGGCCGAGGAAGCGCAGGTGGCGGGCGAGCGGCCCGGCGTCCCGCCGCAGCCGGTCCTCATCACCGCGCCCGACGATGAGGATTTCGATATCCGGATGCTTGCGCACCAATTCGGGCAGCGCGCCGAGCAGCACCTCCATCCCCTTGCGCGGTTCGTCGTAGCGGCCCAGGAACAGCACAGTCCCACCCGCGCGCGGATAATCGGGCAGCATCGGGGCGCGCGCGAAGGCGGCCACGTCGACGCCATTGGGAATCTCCACCGCATCCGAGCCCAAGGCCTCCACCTGCCAGCGCCGCGCCAGCTCGGAGACGGCGATCCGGCCACTGATCTTCTCGTGATACGGTCGCAACACACCCTGAAAGGTGCTGAGCACCAACGATTTCGTGGTCGAGGTGTGGAAGGTGGCCACGATCGGCCCCTCGGCGATCTTCAGCGCGAGCATGGACAGGCTCGGCGCATTCGGCTCATGGATGTGCAGCACGTCGAAGTCATTGCCGTCGATCCAGCGGCGAATCCTGGTGTAGGCCATGGGCCCGAAGGACAGCCGGGCAACCGAACCGTTGTACGGAATCGCCACCGCGCGACCGGCCGACACCACGAAATCCGGCAGCGGCGTGTCCTCCGACGCGGGCGCCAGCACGCTCACCTTGTGACCGCGTTCGATGAAGACCCGCGCCAATTCCACGACATGGGCCTGCACGCCGCCGGGGACATCGAACGAATAGGGGCAGACCATGCCGATTTTCATGGTGTCTTCTCCCCTGCGGACCTGCCGATCCCGGCCTGCGCCGCGGCGATCCTGGCGCGCCGCTCCGCCGAAAGGTCCTGTTCCCATAGTGGCTGCAACATATGCCAATCGGCGGGGTGCTCGGCGATATTGGCCGCGAACCGGTCCGCCAATGCCTGGGTAGCCGCCGCGACACCGCCCGAAACATCCAGCGGCGCTTCGGTCTTCATCCCCCAGCCCTCGCGGCCATCGGCGTCGACGGTGAACCAGACGTGCACCGGGATCAGCGCGGCGCCGGTCTCGATGGCCAGCTTCGCCGCGCCCGCGGGCAGCCAGGTGCGCTCGCCGTACATGGTTACCGGCACCCCCTTACCGGTCAGATCCCGCTCGCCCATCAGGCAGACGACCGTGTTCTCGCGCAGGCGGGCGGCCAGCGCGGCGAACGGCGGCTGCTCACCGCCGGTCAGCGGGAACACCTCGAAGCCCAGGCTCTCCCGGTAGGCGACGAACCGCTCGAACAGCGACTCCGGCTTCAGCCGTTCCGCGACGGTGGCGAGTGCGCCGTCGTGGTTGACCAACCAGACCCCGGCCGCATCCCAGTTCCCGGAATGCGGCAGCGCCAGCACCACACCGCGTCCTTGCGCCAGTGCGGCATCCAAATTCTCCACGCCCTCGACGAGTGACCCGGTCAACGCCGAGTGATCCATTGTCGGAAGGCGGAATGCCTCACGCCAATAGCGCGCGTAGGAACGCATACTCGCGCGAATGAGGTCGTCGGGCACCTCGGCCGGAGTTACACCGAGGACGCGAGCAAGATTGCGCCGCAACTGATTCGGCGGACCACCCGCTCGGAATGCGCGATTGGCCTTGTTCGCGACTCGATTGCCGCCCCAATCGAACGCCCGCCGTGCAGTCGATTCGGGCAGTGTACGCACGACCCGCCAACCGGCCGCATAGGCCCAGTCCGTCAGTCCAGCCTTGATCCGAGATCCAAGGCCGCCGTGCGCATCCGCACCAGATCGTTGGCTCGACTCGCCGACAGGCCGCGCGGAATCCCCCGACGCGCCGGGCTGGGAGCTCACGAGGGCAACTCCGTCGCGTCCGCGGGATTCTGTGGTTGCGCGGGCGGGATCACATCCCGCGCGCCCGGCGAGTTCCGGACCGCCAGCACCCGCTGGAACACCGTGATGATGCTCAGCACCGCCAGGATCCACATCGCCACGTGGACGGCCCAGGTCAGCCATTCGATCCCCCAATAACCGCCGATGCCGGTGAATCCGGCGCCCACCAATACGATGATCAGCCGATCCGGCCGCTCGATCAGCCCGCCGTCGGCGGAGAGTCCGCTCGCCTCGGCGCGCGCCTTCGCGTATGAAATCACCTGGGAGGTAACCAGAACCACCAGGGTCGCGAAGAACAGCGGCTTACTGTTCTCGTGATACACCGCCCACCAGGCCAGCCCGGCGAAGATCGCGCCGTCGGCGACCCGGTCGCAGGTGGCGTCCAGTACCGCACCGTATTTCGTGCCGCCGCCGCGGGCTCTCGCCATGGCGCCGTCGAGCATGTCGAACATGACGAACAGCCAGATCACCATGGTCCCCCAGAACAGATGTCCGGTCGGGAACAAGGTGACCGCGGCCGTGATCGAGGCGACGGTGCCGATCACCGTCATGGCGTCCGGAGTGAGCCCGGTGCTGACAAGCGCTCTACCCAGCGGCGCAGTCGCTTTGGAGAACGTCTCGCGGCCGAAGAAGCTGAGCACCCTACTCGACTTCCTTCCACGCCGCCGAGAGCAGCGCCCGAGTTTCCCGCAACAACTGCGGCATGACCTTCACCCCGCCGATGACGGTGATGAAATTGGCGTCGCCACCCCAGCGCGGCACGATGTGCTGATGCAGGTGGTCGGCGAGCGAACCACCGGCCACCCCACCGAGATTCAGGCCCACATTGAAACCGTGGGGCCGCGAAACCCGCTTCATCACCCGAATCGCCTGCTGGGTGAAGGCCATCAGCTCGGCGCTCTCCTGTGGCGTGAGGTCCTCCAGGTTGGCCACCTTGCGGTAGGGCACCACCATCATGTGCCCCGGGTTGTACGGGTACAGGTTGAGCACCGCGTAGACGTGCTCACCGCGCGCGATGACCAGACCGTCCTCGTCCGACATCTTCGGGATATCGGTAAACGGATGGCCCGTAGCATCTTTCGGAGTGGCGGCCTCGGCGATATAGGACATCCGGTACGGAGTCCACAACCGCTGCAACCGATCCGGCTCACCGGCCCCGGTGTCCACGAGGCTCCCCTGCTCGTCCGAGTCCGCGTTCAAATCCGCGAGCCCGTCCGGCACCGTGCGCTCACTCATGCCTGGCCCTTCACCACAAAACCCTCGGCGGTCGGCGAGGCGTTCTTCCGGTTCGCGATCCATTCCACGATGGTCGCCACCGCCGCCGCGACGGGCACGCCGTTGACCTGGGTGCCGTCGCGGAAGCGGAAGCTGACCGCGCCCGCGTTCACATCGCGCTCACCGGCGAGCAGCATGAACGGAATCTTCTGCGCGGTGTTGTTGAAGATCTTCTTCTGCATCCGGTCGTCACTGCGGTCGACCTGTGCGCGGACGCCCGCGTCCCGCAGCTGCTCGATCACCGAATCCAGGTGCGGCGCAAAGGCTTCCGCAACCGGAATGCCGACAACCTGAACCGGCGACAGCCACGCGGGGAAGGCGCCCGCGTAGTGCTCGGTCAGCACACCGAAGAAGCGCTCGATCGAACCGAACAGCGCGCGGTGGATCATTACCGGCCGCTGCTTGGTGCCGTCGGATGCGGTGTATTCCAGGTTGAAGCGCTCGGGCAGGTTGAAGTCGAGCTGGATGGTCGACATCTGCCAGGTGCGGCCCAGTGCGTCCTTGGCCTGCACGGAGATCTTGGGGCCGTAGAAGGCGGCGCCGCCCGGATCCGGGACGAGCTCCAGTCCGGACGCCTCGCCCACCCTCGCCAGGGTTTCGGTAGCCTCCGCCCAGATCTCGTCGGAGCCGACGAACTTCTCCGGGTCCTTGGTGGACAGCTCGAGGTAGAAGTCGTCGAGTCCGTAGTCGGCGAGCAGGCCGAGCACGAACTGGAGCGTATTGGTCAGCTCCGCGTGCATCTGCTCCTTGGTGCAGTAGATGTGCGCGTCGTCCTGGGTCATGCCGCGCACGCGGGTCAGGCCGTGCACGACGCCGGACTTCTCGTAGCGGTAGACCGAGCCGAATTCGAACATCCGCAGCGGCAGTTCCCGGTACGACCGGCCGCGGGACCGGAAGATCAGGTTGTGCATCGGGCAGTTCATCGGCTTGACGTAATAGTCCTGGCCGGGCTTGCGGACGGTGCCGTCCTCATTGAGTTCGGCGTCCAGGTGCATGGCCGGGAACATGCCGTCCTTGTACCAGTCCAGGTGACCGGAGACCTCGAACAGATGGCCCTTGGTGATGTGCGGGGTATTGACGAATTCGTAGCCCGCGGCGATATGGCGGCGGCGCGAGTACTCCTCGAGCTCCTTGCGGATGATGCCGCCCTTGGGGTGGAACACCGGCAGGCCGGAGCCGAGCTCGTCCGGGAAGCTGAACAGGTCCAGTTCCAGGCCGAGTTTGCGGTGGTCGCGGCGTTCGGCCTCCTCGAGCAGGTGCAGGTGCTCTTCGAGGGCCTCCTGCGACTCCCAGGCGGTGCCGTAGACGCGCTGCAGATCCTCGCGGTTCTGGTCGCCGCGCCAGTAGGCGGCGGAGCTGCGGGTCAGCTTGAACGCGGGGATGAACTTGGTGGTCGGAATGTGCGGGCCGCGACACAGATCGCCCCAGACCTTCTCGCCGGTGCGCGGATCCAGGTTGTCGTAGATGGTCAGCTCTTTGCCGCCGACCTCCATGACCTCAGGATCGTCGATGCCCGACTTATCGCTGATCAGCTCGAGCTTGAACGGCTCCTTGGCCAGTTCGACGCGCGCGTCGTCGATCTCGACCACCCGACGCGAAAACCGCTGCGCGCCTTTGACGATCTTCTTCATCCGGGATTCCAGCTTGGCCAGATCCTCCGGGGTGAACGGCCGATCCACCTGGAAGTCGTAGTAGAAGCCGTCCTTGATGGGCGGGCCGATGCCGAGCTTGGCCTCCGGGAACTCCTGCTGCACCGCCTGGGCCAGCACATGCGCGGCCGAATGCCGGATCACGCTGCGGCCGTCCTCGGTGTTCGCGGCGACCGCCTCGACCTCGACGTCGGTTTCCGGGGTCCACGACAGATCCTTCAGCCCCTCGGCATCGCGCACGACGACGATGGTTTCGGGCCCCTTCGTCGGCAGTCCCGCCTCGCGCACCGCGGCACCCGCCGTCGTCCCTGCTGGCACCCGGACGAGCGCGACAGGGCTGGTAGGTGCTGAGGTGGTCACGGCGAGGGACTCCTTGGCGTTCGCTGGCGGGCGTGTTCCCGCGCTGGTGCGGGCGGTTGCCCACGGGTCATCGTCGGAGGCGAATTTGCTCCGGCGCGACCATGCTATCGGCACCCTGGCAGCCCCGCGTCGATGGACCGGGCTCGCCGCGTCGCGGGTCGGCCGGTGTGCATATGCGAGACCCGAACGTGACGTTCGGCAAGCGGTTCCGTCATCCGAACCGCCGCCCCTTCGATGCGGTGCGCGCGGCGCTCGGCCGAGATCGGATCCGATGCCGGGATCGGACGGTGCGTGAGTTCGATCGACTGCGCTGAGCGTGCATCTCTCGGTCCGGTGATTCCCGCGGGAACTGCTCGACCGCGGCTTTCGAGCCGGGCCCGGCGATCATATTCGCGCGAAAGGTGCGGCTCCGCGCAGGTGTCGGGCTGGCGTGCGAGGACCGATGTCGAATGCGTTGCGGGCGATCAACTTTCGGCGGCAAGCTGAGCCAGCAGAGCCTTGCGCTCGGCGGCGGGCCGCTTCGGGCAGCTGGTGCACATCTCACATCCGGGCACCTCGAAGACCAGGCAGCAGGAGATGCGGCGCACAAAACTGCGCCCACCGACCTCCACGAACCGCGGCACCGGTAGCTTCCCGCCGACCTCACTCGCAAGCCGCACCCCGGCCTGCGGATTCCCGGCGTCGAGCGCCCGGTTACCGATGGCGTCGGCGGCTATCGCCCACAACGACGGCACGCCCGCGCCGGATACCGCCGCGACGGGCCCGATCACCGCGGCCAACGTTTCTCGCAGCGCGTTCGCGCACGCCTGACTCAGCGCGGCATCATCCGCCTCACGCGGCGCACTGACATCCACATCACCCTGAATCACGGCTGCTGAGCCGGGTAGCTCGCGGGCGGGACTGATCGCATCGGGCAGCACGTCCGAAGCCTCGTGTAGGTCGGCATCAGGCCCGGATAGTGGGCCGGTCTCCGATCCAGGCAGCGCCACAGCCTCCGGACCGTGCTGTGCGCGAGCATCGGTCCGATCCAGCGCGCCTCGATCTCGGTCGGCATCGGCGGTCTCGCATACGTGGGCACCCGAGAGCTCGGAACCTTCCGTGGTAGGCGGCGGAGCGGCTGTCTCGATATCGGCGGCGGGCACGATGCGGACTCGTTCTATGCCGCCGTCGGGTCGGACCTCGCAGTCCAAGCGGTCCAGGAACGGCTCCGGCGCGACTTCATCGTTCGCATAGGCGCGCGCGAGCTGTTCGACCAGAGCGGAGGCGACCATGCACCACCACAGCGTGCCGGAGACCCGTGGTTCGGTGGCGCCCCAGGAGCGGCCCATTTCCGCGATGCGCGCGGACAGCCAATCCGGCTCGGTCAGGGTCCGGCCGGGGACCATGTTCACCACTTCAGGGGACTGCGCAACCACTGCCAATCGACTCCGATCCAGCCGCCGACCACTCCGAATGTTCCCAATACCCATAGCGTCGCGATGACCAGCGCGAAGGTAGCGACCGCCGCGACCACGCGTACGGCAGGACCCCGTGCGGAGTACCACGCCATACCCTGCCGGTACTTGTCACGCAGCCAGCCGAGCGCCCGGCGAGCCCAGGCGAATTCGGTGGCGAGGATGCCAAGCCCGGCGAATACGATCGCCCAGCCGGGTCCGGGGTAGGGAATCGCCAGGATTCCGACACCCAGCACCGCGATGCCGATCACCGCGACCCCGATCCGGTAGGCGAGGTTCAGCGTAGGCCGCCCGGCCACCCGGGCGCGGAAGGCGCGCCATCGGCTGCGCTGGGCGGTTGCTTCGGATTCCAACTCGACACTCATCGCCACCAGCGTACGAGCGCAAGCGGCAGGAATGGACCCGCCCGAACGACGTCGGGCGGGTCCGGTGTCATCGCCTCAGACGAGTTGCGGTGTACTGCGCGCTCCGGTGTCGTCGATATGGGCGAGCCCGTCCACGGTCACCTCGACCACGCGCGCGCTGGCGATATCGAAGAACAGACCCGATACCGTCACACCACGCTCGGCGATGGCCGCCCGCACCGCGGGGTGCAGGTGCAGAGTTTCCAACTGCACGGCCACATTGACCATGCTCAGCTGGTCGACCTCGCCGAATCCGGCGGCAGCGGCCGCCCGCGCCACCGGGTGCCCGAGCCGGAACCGCTCGAGGCTCGGATGCGCGTGCGCGAGCCACGGTCCGATCCCAGGACCGGCGTCGGCGCCGGAATGCAGCGCCTTCATCGCACCGCAGGACGAATGCCCGCACACCACGACGGAGCGCACATTCAACTCGGTGAGCGCGAAAACCAGGGCGGCCTCCACCGACGCGTCGCCGCTCAGCGGCACCAGATTGCCCACATTGCGCACCGTGAACATGTCACCGGGACCGCTATTGGTGATGACGTTCGGCACCACTCGCGAGTCCGCACACGTCAGGAAGAAGGTGTCGGGATCTTGCCGGTCCCGCAGCTCGTCCAGGTGCGGACGCACGACATGGGCGTGGCTGCGGTGGTAGGCGGCGACACCCGAGGTCACCGGGTCGGCGGACTTGTCGTCGCCGCGCCACGGGCCGAGGATCTCGTCCAGCACCGCGCGCCCGAATCCGCGGGCGGGTGGACCCGCGGTCGCGTGCGCCATCCTCGCGCTGCCCATTTCCACGAAATCGACTGCGCCGCCACCGCTTTCCTGCTGCCGGACCCAGTCCTCGATGGCCTCGAAGGCGGCGTGGTCGAGGAAGTCGACCGTCATCTCGACGGTGATGTCCACGCCCGCGGGCACTTTCGCGAATTCCGCGGACAGCTTCGGCAGCGCGAGGAAGGTGCAGGAGCCGTCGATGGTCATCAGCCAGCGTTGCGAACCGGGAATCTGCTCGGCCGCCACGGCAACCCGCACCACACGCCACAGCAGCAGCCCGAAAGCCAATGCCAGACCGATGATCACGCCTTCCAGGAGATTCGAGAAGACCACGCCGACCACGGTCACGGCGTAGATGAGCAGATCGCCGGTGCGCCTGGCCAACTTGATATGGGCCAGCTTGACCAACTGCATGCCGATGACGATCAGCAGACCGGCGAGTGCGGACTTCGGAATCTGCTGCACCAGCCCGACCAGCGCGACCGAGAAGACCAGAATCCAAAGGCCGTGCAGCACAGCCGAAGCGCGGCTGCGCGCACCGGCCTGAACGTTGGTGGCGCTGCGCACGATCACGCCGGTGACCGGCAGACCGCCGAGCAGACCGGAGACCACATTGGCTGAGCCCTGGCCGATCAGCTCCCGGTCGAAATTGGTGCGCTTACCGGTGTGCATCTTGTCCACGGCCACCGCCGAGAGCAGGCTCTCGACGCTGGCGATGAGCGCGATGGTGAGCACGGTGATCGCCACGGCGGACCAGTTGCCACTGGGGATCTGCGGCAGTCCGATCGCGTCGAACAGCGAGCCGTTCAACACGATTCGCTCGGCCTCGAACGGCAGCACCAGCGACAACACCGTGCCGACCAGGACCGCGACCAGCGGGCCTGGAACGGCCCGCAGCTTGGCGGGCACCCGGCGCCAGCCGAGCAAGATCGCGATGACCACGGCGCCGACGATCGCGTCATCGCCGTGCAGCGACAACAGCTGCGACGGCAACTGGGTGATGTTGTTCCAGGCGGAACTGTGCGACGATCCGCCGAGCAGCACGTGAATCTGTTGCAGCGCAATGGTTATGCCGATACCGGCCAGCATCGCGTGCACCACAACCGGCGCGACGGCCAGCGCGGCTCGCGCAATCCGGCTGAGCCCGAACAGAATTTGCAATACACCGGCCGCGACGACGATGAATGTGGTTATCCGCCAACCGAATTGGTTGATGGATTCGGCGACGACGACGGTTAGACCCGCCGCCGGTCCGCTGACCTGCAGCGACGAGCCGCCCAGCGTGCCAGCGACGATGCCACCGATGACGGCGGCGATGAGTCCGGCGGCGACCGGCGCGCCGGCGGCGACGGCGATGCCGAGGGACAGCGGCAATGCGACCAGGAAGACCACGATCGAGGCGGGCAGATCGAGGCGCAGGATCGATGTCAGTCGATCCGATAGGGTTTCGGAACTGGGACTGCCCTTGCCCAATTCGGTGGGTGGTATCGGTGGTGCGGCTACAGCGCTATCAATAGCCATTGACTTCTCCTTCGCCGACTCGGCGCGAACGCCGAGGTCGGTTGACGATCAACATGTCCAGCAGGGGCACAGACCGCGAACCGGCATCTCGCGGTGAAGCAGTTCTCGACGCGGCGGTGGGTCGAGAGGTAAACCAAGTCAAGGCTATTAGTAAAGGCTTAGCAAAGCCTAAGAAGTAGCGGCCGGATCCATGCGTCCCGTGTGTGATGCTGACCACATTCGTGCCGAATTCGCTTACCGCGCCGGGACATTCGACGCGCTCCTGCGGTACGCCCGCGGCTAGACGGGTTCCGCCGCGATACCGCGCGCATCGGCCAACTCGGCAAAATCCTCGACCGTCGCCTCATCGGCGAACTCGGCGATGCCGTGCACGGTCACCTCGACGACCCGGGCGGTCGCGAGATCGAAGAACAGCCCGGACACCGCGACGCCCCGCTCCTCGATCCCACGCCGTACCGCCGGATGCTCGTAAAGCCGCTCCAGCTGTAGCGCGACATTCACCATGCCGAGTTGGTCGACCGGGCCGAATCCAGCGAACGCCGCGGCATCGGCGACCGGATGTCCGAGCCGGAACCGCTCCAGGCTCGGCCGCGCATAGGCGAGCCAGTCGCCGAGCCCCGGCCCGGTTCGCACCTCCCGGTGCAGTGCCTCCATCGCACCGCAACCGGAGTGCCCGCAGACGACCACTGCCCGCACATCGAGTTTCTCCAGCGCGTAGATCAGCGCGGCCTCCACAGAAACGTCACTGCCCCCGGCCGGGACCAGATTGCCCACGTTGCGGACGGTGAACAGATCGCCGGGCCCGCTATTGGTGATGACGTTCGGCACGATGCGGGCATCGGCGCAGGTCAGGAAGAACGTATCGGCATCGGGCCGGTTGCGCAGCCCGTGCAGATGCGGCCGCATCAGATGCGCGTGACTGCGGTGATAGGCGGCGATACCCGCCGCGATCGGATCCTCTCGGTTGCCTGTGCGCCGCCAGGGTGCGATCACTTCATCGAGGATCTGGCGCGACCGCCCACGCTCCGGCGGACCCGTCACCGCGGTCGCCATCCGCGCACTGCCGATCTCGACGAAATCGACTGTGCCGCCGTGGGCTTCGCGCTGGCGGGCCCAGTCGGTGATCAGTTCGCAGGAGGCGTGGTCGAGGAAATCGACCGTCATCTCGACGGTCACCTCCGCACCGGCGGGGACTTTCGCCAGTTCCGCGGTCAGTTTGGGCAGCGCCAGGAAGGTGCAGGTGCCGTCGATGGTGACCACCCAGCGCCGAGCGCTGGCCACCGGTTCGGCAACGATCGTCACCCGTACGACCCGCCAGAGCAGCAGACCGAACGACAGCACCAATCCGATCACCATGCCCTCGAGCAGGTTCAGGAACACCACACCGAGCATCGTCGCCACGTACACGTACAGATCGCCGGTGCGGCGAGCCAACCGGATATGGGCCAGCTTCACCAGCTGCACACCGATCAGGATCACCAGCCCCGCCAGCGCCGCCTTCGGAATCTGCTGCACCAATCCCGCCAACGCGACCGCGAACAGCAGAATCCATACACCGTGCAGCACTGTCGCGGCCCTGGACCGCGCGCCCGCATGGACATTGGTGATGCTGCGGACGATCACGGCCGCGATCGGCAGGCCGCCGAGCAGGCCCGATACGATATTGGCCGATCCCTGCCCGATCAGCTCACGATCGAAATTGGTGCGCGTGCCCGGCCGCGTCTTGTCCACGGCGACCGCCGAGAGCAGGGTCTCCATACTGGCGATCAGCGCGATGGTCACCATGGCTATCGCGACGGCGAACCAACTGCCGGACGGGATTTCGGGCAGACCGATGGCATCGGCCAGCGATCCGGTCAGCACGATGCGCTCGACATGCGTCGGCAGCAGCAGCGACAGCATCGTCGCCGCCAGCACGGCGACCAGCGGTCCCGGCACGGCGCGGATCGGGCGCGGCACGAACTTCCAGGTGATCAGGATGACGATCACCACCACGCCGATGAACAGGTCGCCGCGATGCACCGACATCAGCTGGTGCGGCAACTGGGTGAGGCTGGCGAACGACGAACTCAGCGAGTTGCCGCCGAGTAGCACATGCACCTGTTGCAGCGCGATCACCACACCGATACCGGCCAGCATCGCGTGCACGACGACCGGCGCGATCGCCAGCGCACCGCGCGCAATACGACTGACCCCGAACAGAATCTGCAGCACCCCCGCCCCGACGGTGATGAAACAAGTAGCGGCCCAGCCGAATTGGTGCACGCTCTCGGCCACGACGACGGTGAGACTCGCGGTGGGCCCACTGACCTGCACAGTCGAGCCGCCTAGTAGCCCGGCGACCACACCACCGACGACTGCGGCGATGAGCCCGGCGGCGACGGGTGCGCCCGAGGCGACCGCAATACCCAGCGAAAGCGGTAGTGCGACAAGGAAAACCACAACCGAGGCGGGTACATCGTGGCGGCCGACGGCGGCGAGACTTGCGCGAAGCGGCGACGTCCGTGGTGCGAGATCGGTGTCGGTGGACATTATTCTCCTTCGCCGAAACGGCGCGAAGCCGATCCGGTTCATCGGTCGAACATGTACTGGCATCGAAAGCGAGCGGCGGGCGAAGCTGGTGGATCGGGAACGCTCTCATGCGCTTTGCCATGGAGCGGCTTCGTGGAGCAGGACCCGTGACGCGAAGGTCAGACGCAATAGTAAAGACTTCCCAAAGTGAACGGAAAGCTTTCTTGTGCAAATAGGCCCAACCGCTATCAAACTGTGACCCAAGTCACAGTAGGGCAAAAAGTTGGTTCCGGTCAGGAGATTGGGCCGATGACGGCGGATTCCGCGCCGATATGAAAAAGGCCGGGCACTCACAGTGCGCCGACCTTGGTTCCAAATGAGTGGTCCCAGCTGGTTTCGAACCAGCGACCTTCCGCGTGTGAGGCGGACGCTCTCCCACTGAGCTATGGGACCGAACTCGATGTTCGACCGGGGCCGAAGCGGCCGTTCGAACGAGATGGAACCTTAGCACGCACCACCGGCGTCCCACCAAATCGCCACCACCCCACCAGCGGTGCTCGAATCCCGGCCGATGCGCCGGCCCCGAGTGCAGGCCGGTGAATCACCAAGCGGTTCAACAGATCCTGGAGCAAGGGTTGTTCACGTCGAACACGGGGCCGCACAAACGGGCCACCACGGGAGCGTCAAGGCCCGACCGGACGGCGCCGAACTCACCGGGCGGCATCATGGCCGCACCGACAACCAATGTCCCAACCAACGTTCGTCCACGGCGGGTTCGGATGTTGCGCAACCGAAGGTAAAGGCGCGGCGATGCGCCCAACCCGCCGATTCGGGCAAGTTTGCTCGGGATGCATCGACCGCACCCGCGAACAACACCCGTGTAATTCAACTTCATGCCGTTCTACCAGCGGATTTGTAGGTTGCGCCGAACGTCGGCTAATGTTCTGTCTCGCACCACGGAGGGCAGCGAGCCCCCCGGAGATGCAAATGCGGATGTAGCGCAGCTGGTAGCGCATCACCTTGCCAAGGTGAGGGTCGCGGGTTCGAATCCCGTCATCCGCTCGAGGAGTAGGGCCAGGCAGTAATTAAAGCCTTCCCCCTTCGCACGGTGGAGTGGCCGAGTGGTGAGGCAACGGCCTGCAAAGCCGTGCACACGGGTTCGATTCCCGTCTCCACCTCGCGCGATTAGCTCAGCGGGAGAGCGCTTCCCTGACACGGAAGAGGTCACTGGTTCAATCCCAGTATCGCGCACCACCGTTTTGCCAGGTCAGAGGCACTTTTCGAGGAAACTCGGAAGGTGCCTCTTCTGCTTTTCAGCCTCCGAACGCACACTCAGCACACACAAGGTTGAGTAGCTCCGCGCCAGCGGGAGCAACTCCGGTATCCCATTCCGTTGTCGGCGAACACGGGTCTACCCATCCGAGCGCGTCGTCCCTTCCCCACCTTCCCCTGATGCCGTTGGTAGGCCCCGCCGCGATTGTGGCCGTTAGTATTCGAGCTGCACCACCGGGCGGTCGTCGACCACGGCGTTCTCTACCCGCTTCATAGCCACCGTGGCCGGGTCGAACGTCGTCCAGTACTGGTGATAGGGGCCGGATTCGGGCCGCACTGCGACCGCACCGGCGGCGGCAAGCCTCATCATCTCGTCGGCCTCATCGGGCCGGTTATCGCGTACCGCCGCCGCCGATGCCCCTCGCGCAGCGAGATATGTGCCAGATCAGTTGGTGTCCGCCCCTCAGTCGGCGAGCAGCCGCCAGGCGGTGAGGGCGAGTCTGGCCCTTATCAGTCCGGTGGGGGCGGTGAGTTCGATGCCCAGGGTTTTTCCGAGGTGTTCGACTCGGCGGGCGACGCTGCTGTGGTGCAGGTGGAGCAGTTCGGCGGCCCGGCGTTGGGAGCCGGTGGCGCAGTAGGCGTCCAGAGTATCCAGATCCTCTGGGTTGCAGGCGATTCGGGTGATCGCGGTCACGTCGGGGTTATCTCGCGCGGCGTCACCGGGTATCTGTGCGAGCAGCGCCAACGACCCCAGGTCGTGGTAGTGGATGACCGGCTGGCGTGCGGTGGTGAAGCGCAGGGCGGTGCGGGCTTCCCGCCAGGAGCGGTCGGGACTTTCGGCCGCGCCGATGCCCGCGCGCACATCTGCCGGAAACCTGGCCGGATCGACGGTGGTGGCGAGGATGACGCCGACGTCGGCCACCGCTGCCGCTTTCACCGGGCGAGCCGGGCAGATGAGGCCGCCGAGCTGGTCCAGCGGCAGCCGGGACCGGACGGCGACGACGCGCACGGGCAGGTCGGGGGCGAAACCCAGGAGTCGCAACGCGCGATCTCTGGCCGCCTCGTCGCTGTCGGAGCTGATCACCAGTTCGACGAGGGCGGGATCGGCCATGGTGGTGCGGGCGGGACCGTAGCGTTCGACGACCGCCGCGACGGCGATGGCGAGCCGGTCCAGCAGCAGGTCGTCGAGCGAGCGGGGTGGGGCGGTACGTTCCAGCCATACCGTGCCGATCTCCTCCTCGTCGAGCGTGATCGCCACGGTGGTGGACGCGGACGCTGGCGGAGACGCGGCTTCCCGGCCGTCAGGTGAAAATCGGATCACCTGTCCCGTGCCGTGCAGCCTGATCCCGGCCACGGATTCGGCCAGGCCGGCAGAGGCGCGGGCGAGCGCCGGGAGATCCACGCGGCGGCGAATCAGCGTGTCGTAGAACATCACAACGCGCAGCGCGCCTTCCGCTTCCGCATCCAACTGCGACAGCCTGAAGACCAAGGCATCCATGTCTGGAGGATATGCGGCGATCGTCGCGTTATCGGACCGGAATGCGCGACGGTCGGCGGATGATCTTCGGTCGCCGGGTCGCGACGATAGCTGTTATGGATCCCGAACTCGAACCATTCCTCGCACTGTTCCCTCCGGCCGACCTGTCCGATCCGCACACCGCGCGTAAGCAACTCGTCGAGTTGGCCGCCGGGATTCCGGCGGACACCGCGAACCTGGAGATCGAAAATCGCACGGTGCCGGGCGATCCCGATGTGCCGGTGCGGATCTATCGGCCGCAGGGGGCGCAGGGCGCGATCGTCTGGCTGCACGGCGGTGGATTCGTCATGGGCGATCTGGACACCGAACATCCGTGGGCCACGCTGCTGGCCAATGGTTCCGGCGCGACGGTGATCTCGGTGGGCTACCGTCTGGCCCCCGAACATCCGTTTCCCGCCGCGCACGATGACATCTACGCGGTGCTGACCTGGACGGCCGAGCACGCGGTCGAGCTGGGCATCGACCCGGCGCGGATCGCGATCGGCGGCCACAGCGCGGGCGCTGGACTCGCGGCGGCGGTGGCGTTGCGGGCGCGGGACCAGCAGGGGCCGCCGATCCGCTTCCAGCTGCTCCACCAGCCCGGCCTCGATGACCGACAGCAGGCGTGGTCGGCGCGGAATTTCACCGATACGCCCTTCTTGACTCGGGGCAAAGTCACCCAAATGTGGGGGCACTACCTGGGTTCCACGCCCGCCACGCCGTACGCCGCCGCGGCGCGGGCGAGCGATCTGTCCGACCTGCCACCCGCCTACATCGCGGCCGCCGAGTTCTGCCCGAACCGCGACGAGGGCATCGAGTACGCGCTGCGGCTGATGCGGGCGGGCGTATCGGTCGAGCTGCACCAGTGGCCCGGCACGTTCCACGGATCGCAGGCGATCCTGTCCGCCGATATCTCACAGCGGCAGAACGCCGAACTCGCCGGCGCCCTGCGGCGTGGCCTGGCCGGGTAGCGCTGGCTGCTCACGCTGATACCGGTGGTGCTGGCCGTGGCGCTGGTCCCGCGGATGATGACCCCGGCCCGCTGCGCGAGCAGCACGAGTTCGATGCGGCCATGGGACGGATTCGAAGGAAAATTTCCGCGGCAACGGTAGCGAGCAAATGAGTCGGAAAGTCGTCCGGCTCGTGGTAGGCGACTAACCCCGGCACGACCATATCCGCACGGCAAACGAGCAGCTATGCTGGTAGCACGCCTCTGGCGTATGCGCTGATACGTGTGGCCAGGGGAATGTGGGAGTCGAAGTACCTTTTCTGCGAAGAGGTTATCCATGAACACAAGCACACGCAGAGCTCCCGGCCCGCGTCGACAGCAGATGGCATCGATTGTCGTGGCTGGAGCCGTTCCGCTGGCACTCGTGCTGGGCGGAATTACGAACGCCGCGCCCACCTGGTCCACCACGGTGGCGCAGTCCGACTACCTCCAGGTCGGCTTGCCTGGGGCCCCCGAGCCTCCGCCCGAGATACCGCCCGAGCAGATCAACCCGGAGCATTATCCCCCAGAGCACCGCCAGCCCGAGCAGACCCAGCCCGAGCAGTATCCCCAAGAGAACCAGCCCTCGCAGACCGCGGCCGGCCAGTCGTAGTCACCGCGAAGTCGCGCGCCACCGTTCTCGCAGATCAGCCCCGGTTTCCGCCGGGGCTTTCGGGTGTTGTGCCAGATCGCTGGACTCGGATTTCCGAAACCCACCACACGTAGTCGCCACCTCGATGGCCGATTGCTCATTCCGGCGGACTGTCCGATGCGGGGTTTCGGGACTGGACTCGGCGGACCGTGTCGATGACCCCGTCCAAGGGGCGGCCCTGGCTGATCGTGAGCACTGTTTGGGCGAGTTCGGCGCAGGTGTCGTCGACGGCCTGGCGGGCGCGGTCGCGTTGGGCGGCGATGGTCGCGTATAGCAGGGCGGTGAGGGCGACCGAGCCGTTGAAGGCCTGCAGGGTGATCATTTTGGCCGTGAGGTCGAGTCCGGCGAACGCGGGCAGGTCGCGGGCGACGGCGAATATGGCGACGATTGATGCGATCAGCGCGCACGGGAGGGCGCCGGCCAGGTGGAAGCGCATCGCGGCCCAGATCAGGAATGGGAAGACCAGAAAGAGCATATTCGCCGACACCGCCGTGGCAGATACCGCGACGAGGAATGTCCCGGTAGCCAGGACGGCGCCCTCGAGCACTCGCGATGGCACCAGCGCCTTCGGTATTCGCGCACGTTCGGCGACGAGGATGAGCGGTGCGATCAGCAGGACGCCCATCGCGTCACCGGTCCACCACACCGACCAGGTCCCCCAGAAACCGTGCGAGGGAACCGTACCGGCCACGACCAGCGTCACGCTGCCGATCGTCGCGCTGATCAGCATCGCGGCCAAGGCACCGAGGAATACCAGTTCGAGCGCATCGCGGACGGTGTCGAAGTCGCTACGGAACCGCACCCGTTTCAGCAAGAGGTAGGCAACCGCCGGGGCGATGGTATTCCCGACCGCGATCATCAGGACGGCGGGCAGATTCGGCCCGATCAGGGCATTGACCGCTACCGCGCCCAGGGTGATTCCGGGCAGGGCACGTAGCCCCAGCAAGAACAGACACGCCAGCGCAACCCCGGTCGACGGCCACAGTGGCGTGACTTGGCCGCCGACGAGGGCCATCCGCAAACCGACTTCAGCGGCCGCGAAGTACGCGACCGCCGCCACGATGATCCACAACGCCACCACCGCGTTCATGCGGAATCGGCCCACGGCGTCAGCTTAGAACCGTTTCCCGGGATGATCAGCGAATATCGGTGCCGGCCCGCATTCGCGGGTGTCGACGTCTCGACGCCGATTCGGCTCCCGACCTGCGGGATGGGCTGGGTTGTCGGTGGACGGCATTAGGCTTTGGCGCACATGTCGAGTCGGGGTCAGGGGTGCAGGGTGACGGCTAGCGAGAGGACCGGGCCCGATCGGGCCATTGACGAGGCGGACCCCGAACTGCTCGACGATATCGCTGGGGATGTGTCGTTCGGGCTCGAGGAGATCAATGAGCTGCTCGGGGAATTGATCGAGATGCGGGGGGATCGCAAGCGGCGGGATGCGGAGATCGTCGGGTTTCGGCTGGGTGTGAGCGGCGAGCCGCCGGAGACGCTGGCGCGGATCGGGGCGCGCTACGACCTGTCTCGGGATCGGGTTCGGCAGTTGCACACCAGGGCGGTGGCGCAGATTCTGCGGGAAGCGCAGTTGAGCGGGCATCGGGCGGCGGCGGTGTTCGCAGCGCGGTATCCGGCGGGGACGCGGGATCAGCAGTTGGTGCGGGCGCTGCTGGTGGAGACGTACGCGACGGATACCGATCTGGCCGCCAATGAGTTGTCGTATCTGAAGCTACGGTTGGCGGGGCATGCGGGCGAGGATGCGAAGCGGGTCGCCGGATTCGTCATGCAGCGAATCATGGCCTGGCAGAAGAAGACGAATCGGCGGTTGGCGAAGCTGCACAATGCGGAGCCACTGGCGAGCGGCGAGGTGAATTCCTGGCTGGCACAGGTCGATTGGCCGGACTCCGGAAAAGGTCCCGCAGCCCTGCCGACCGAATCGGCGCGCACCGTCGACGGGGACGACGAGGGGCGCGGGCGGTTCTACCTGAGCAAGGTCGGGCGCGACGTCGGGTTCGACTCCGGGCTGGAGGCTCGGCTGCTGCGGACGTTGAACGCCAGCGATCTGATCGAGACATTCCAGGAACAGCCGAGTGCGGTCACCTATGAGTTGGACGGCGCGGAACGGATCTTCTACCCCAGCATCGCAACGCGGCTGGCCGATGGCCGGGTGATCCTGATCGATGTCGAGCCGCTGGGACATGTCGGCTTCCAAATCAATCGGATCAAGTCCGCGGCTGGTCGCGCGCACGCGCATGCCAACGGGTGGGGCTGGCTCGGGTGGACCGGCAGCCGGATCGGAATCCCAGATCTATTGCGGCGCAAGGTGGATGCGCACGCCGAGAACCGGCTGTGGGAGCTGGTCGAGCGCGGACCGGTGTATTGGCCCGCGCTGCGGCAACTACGGGAGGAGGTCGAGCTCGAGTTGCTCGATCTCGTCGCACTGGTGCTGCGCAACGAATGGCGTTGGGACCGTGCGCCGTTCCGATTGACCGGCGGTCGCGCCAGCCCGATCAGGTCCGGCCTGGGACGGCCCGACGGCGCCCAGTAGCGGGCCCGCGGGCCTCCTCACCCCTCAGCGCACGAATATCGCCCCTGCCACGAACGTGACGATCAGCATCATCGCGCAGTAGGTGATCAGCTGCCAGTGGCCGATCGCCTTTTGCAAACTGACGATATTGGCGCGCAGCGAGGTGTCGATGCGGTGGTGATCGTCGAGCTTGCGCCTGACCTCGGCCAGTGAATCGGCGTGTTCCTGCGCGGACTCCTCGGCGCGTTCCAGGCGGGTGGCGAGCTTCATGATCTGCTTCTGCTTGTCCCGAACCGATTTTCGGGACAGAGCCAGGGTGGTGCGTTGGTTGACCAACTCCTGGCGCTGACGGGCGATGACGCTGGCCTGCGTCCTGGTGTGGTGTTCCCAGTCGGTCACGGTGGCCCATCCTCCTGTCATCACATCGCGGTAGCCCCACGCGATCTCGCCCCGCACCCAGCCGCGCAGGAAATCGCGCAGTTCGTAGGGATCACGGCGCGGCACGGCGACCGCGCTGTTCGAGGCGTCCAACATTCCCATTTCGGTCCGGTAGTCGCAGGCGGGCGGCGCGAAGTCCGCGATACCCAGCGCGGGCAGGTGCGGGACCCAGTAGCCCGAGGGGCACAGCCACAGCACGCCGTCGCAGCCCGAGGAGCGCAGGCGAGCCGTATGATGCTGCGCCGATTCACGATCCAGCGGTCCGGTGCGGACCTCGATGGCGAACTGCCGATCGCCGCGGCGCCAGAGCACGTCCACCGGGATATCGCCCACGCGGCGGTCCACCTCGGCGGCATCCGCGCCGTACGCGGCGAGTCTGCCGCAGAGCCAATATTTCAGCCGTTGGATATCCCATTGCGCGGCCGCGCATTCCGGACAGGTGCAGCCGTACCCCGTGCTCCCCTCCGGCGCTCGGCCGTCCGATATTCGGGTGTCCGTGACACGACTGTCCGCCAATCCCAATTCGGCGAGCATCGTCCGACGCCCGCACGCCCGCTCGACGCGCTGCTTCGTTCTCACGCGACCACACCCCTGCCCAAAACCACCGCAGGTCAGGTACGACCTACGCCATAGATCAAGAGTGCGTCAGCTTTTGCGAGCCCGCCAGCCCCCTATACCCCGCGCTCGGGTGCGCCACAACCCGAGAACCGTCCTCGACCAGCCGATGTGCGCTGTCTCACAAGCGATTTCAGCGCGACACGCGAGAGCATTACCACAGATATTTCCGGCGATTGATAATTGCCGCCATTCCTGGGACACGGCCCGACGCCCGCGGAAACGGACCAATGACGCAGAACGACCGACGAAAGCCACTGTGCAATCGGACGAATGCCCCATCGCGCGGGCGCTGCCGGCACTCGAGCCGCCGCACCTGGCGATCGACGGATAGAATCGGCCCGCCACGAGCGGAGTTCGGGGCAATACGGGGAAGAAGGTATGGGATGGACCACGACGAGCACAGCGGCGAATCGATCGGCGCTCTCTTGTCGAGTCTCGCTACGACGCTGCGTGAGGTGAGCAATAAGCTCGACGCGGTCGCCGCCCACGTGGATGACGACCGCAACCTGGCCGGCCGCCTGGCCAAGTTGGAGGCGTGGGCATTTCGTACCGGGGAGGATGTTTCCAAGATCGGGTCGCGGTTGGAGCAGGTCGAGACCGGTGCAGACGAATCGGCTGAGCCCGCGCCCGACAGCCAGCCGGTGCCCGCGAAGCGCGAACGGCGTGAACCGATTCCGTCACGCCGGGACCGCCTCGGCAATGTCAACGGGCACGCTGGCCGCCTCGACACCGCGACCGCGCGGAATGAGACCACACCCGGACGCGACAATCGACCGGACACGGTGACCGGCCACAGCGAACGCATCGAAACGACGGCTGTACATCTGGACACCGCGACCACACAGCACGAACGCATCGACACCGCGACCACGAGCAACGGACACCTCGATACAGCAACCGGACGCAACCAGCGCCTCAGCACCGCGACCACACAGCACGAAGCCGCGACCGGGCACAGCGAACGCCTCGATATCACCTCTGGACGCAATGCCCGCCCGGACGCTGTGACCGGCCGCAACGAACGTCTCGGGGCGCCCGACGAACCCGCGCCCCGCCCCGCTCGGACCGAATTCACCGCGCCGGTATCCCGCCCCGACCCCCTTGAACCCTTCGGCCCCGCGACACCGAACGAGCCCGTCCCCTTGCCGTCGCGGACTCCCCAGCCGATACCGCCGGCCGTCCCCCCGACCTACCGCAGCGAACCCCTCGCCGCACCCACCACCCGCGCCGAATGGCTCGACTCGGCCACCCCGGCCGAATCGGCGGCACCCGCATACACCAATCGCCTCGAGCCTCCGACCACCGGAGACCACCTCGACTACGGTTCGATCGGCTCGACCAATGGCCGCCTCGAACCGCTCACCTCCGCACCCCGCAACGGCTACGAATCCCCCACTCCCCGCCCGGATTCCGGCATGACGACCCCCCGCGCCGAGGACAATGGCGCCCTACCCCCGGGCGCGCACCGCGCCAGCACCGGTGAGGACACCTCCCACGTCGACAAGCTGCAAGCCATGCTCGACGAACTCAAGCGCAACCCGAACGGCCCCTTCGGCCGCCCCGACTCGACCCCCTCCGCCAACGAATTACCCGGCGTAGACCCGACTTTCGCCATCCGCACCGAGGGCTGAAATCCCGTCCCGCCCCCTCATCGCTGCCGACCTCCTGACGGGTGCAGGTCCATGAGGGTGATGCGGATCAAGTCGCGCAGCCATCGGTGGCCATTGTCGGCGGTATTGCGGGGATGCCAGGCCATTGCGATGGCGACTTCGGGTAGGGGAAGCGGGATTTCGAAGGAGCGCAGGCCTAATGCGGCGAGGGTTGTCGCGGTGAGGGTTGCGGGTGCGGGGCAGATGAGATCGGTGGAGCGGACCGCCAGTAGGGCGGTGGTCAGATTGGGGACGGTGGCTACCACTCGGCGGGTGCGGCCGTGCAGGGCCAAGCGGTCATCGATGGGGCCGCGGGCGCGGCCGCGGCGGGAGATGCCGAGGTGGGCCGCTGCGGCGAAGCGCGCCACCGTGACGCGGTCGGTGATCAGCGGATGCTCCGGTGCGGCAACGCCGATCACGCGGTCGCGGAGTACCCGTTGCACGGTGGTCTCCGGATCGGTGTGGTCGATGACGCCGACCTCGATATCGACGCGGCCATCGCGGAGGCCGGCGGTGCCTTCCAGACTTTCCGGCAGGAAGTGCAGCGTCACACCGGGCGCCTGCGCGCGCACGGCATTCAGCAGCGGCGTGGCCAACTCGCCGAGCACCATATCGTCGGCCTGCACCGCGAAACTGCGCTTCAAGGTGGTCGGATCGAGCGCACCGCGCGGGGTGAGCAGCGCGCGGCCCTGCTCCACCAGAACGCTCACCTCATAACGCAATTCCAATGCGCGCGGCGTTGGCACCAGCGTGCGGCCCGCGCGCACCAGCAGCGGATCGCCGAGCACGCGACGCAGCCGGGCCAGCGTCCGGCTCATGGCGGGCGCCGAGGTATGCAGCCGCTCGGCGGCCTGGGTGACGCTGTTGGTGTCCAGCAGCGCATCCAGAGCAACCAGCAGATTCATATCGAGGGCGTCCACTCGTGGATTATCCAGAATGTAATGACCGACAACCAACATTGCACCGGTGATAATCCGGCGCGGGCCCGCATCGGGTCACAGCTCTCGATCTATGACGCCCCTCAGGGGGTGCGCTGCTCCGCGGAAACCTGGACCGCCGTATCCCGCGCCGGGGGCACCACCGCCCCCTTCGACCGATCGGCGAGCCCGCGATACGAGGACGGCCGGATCGTGCGGAACCATTGCGCCGCACGGGTTCTGCGCGGCAGGCGGAACTTCAGATCGGCGAGCATCTCGTCGAGGTTGTGAATGGAGAACGGAGTAATGGCGGTGCCGTGCGCATGGTGGCCGCCGCTCCGTTCGGCCATCCAGCGCAGCCGCTCATCGACCTGCGCGGCCATCTCCTCGTGCGTCGGCAAGGCGAGACGGCCCTGCAGCAAGGCGGCGGTCCAATGCGCGCCGACCTCGGCGCTCAGCGCGCTGACGACCGAGGAGTTGTACCCGATGAAGCTCAGATTCGGGACGCCGATGGGCAGGATCTGCCGGTGCAGCCGGAAATTGCCGTCGTCGTCGGTGAGCTGACGCTGCACATACGGGGTCAGGAACGGCACCCGCTGATGGAACCCGGTGGCGCACACGACGATATCGGCCTGCACGGTCGTGCCGTCGGACAGCCGCACCGCCGGGCCCTGCTGATTCGCGAACATCTCGGTGATGGTGCTGTCGCGGTGCACCGTGATCAGCCCCATGCCCACACGCTCGAAGAAGTCCTCGGTCACCAAGCTGATCGTGCTCTGGGCGATCTCCTCGAAACGCCCCTCTGGCACCAGACCGAGTTCGCGCAGATGCGACTTCTTGGTGGCGAGTTCCTGGATCACATCGAAGTTGCTGTCACGGAAGCTCTGTCCGGAGCCGTGCAGGAACCGCTCGATCCGATTGAGCTGCCGATAGCGGAAGTGCGCCTCCCCGAACCTGGTCAGCATCATTCGTTCGTAGTTCAGCCCACGTGCCAGCTTGCGCGGCATCTTCCACATCAGCCTGCGGGCGACCACATTCGTCGAGGCCGCGACATGGCTGATCGCCTCGGCGATATCGCAGGCCGACTTGCCATAGCCGACGACGACAACCGATTTGCCACGCGCCCATTCGACATCGAGGAACTCCGAGGCGTGCCCGATCTGCCCACCCGCCTGCCGGAACCGATCGACGCCGGGATAGTCGGGCACCGCGGGCTCACTGAACACACCATTGGCGATGATCAGGTGATCGCAGGAGGTGCGGTGGATGCCGATATGGTCGCGGATCTCCAGCAGCCAGCCGCTGTCCACCGGATCGGCGGCGACCACCTCGGTGTTCAGGCGCAGGCTCTCACCGAAGCCGTGGTGACGCACATACCCGTCGAGGTATTCCTGCATCTGCTGCCCGTCGGGCACGCGCGGATAGTCCTCGGGCATCGGGAAGTCGGAGAAGTGATAGGTGTGTTTGCTGTTCTGTGCGCGCAGGCCGGGGTATCGGCGCGTCGCACTCCACACTCCACCGACGTCCGGGCTCCGGTCGAATACCTCGACCGGAAACCCCTCCTGGCGCAACACCTTCGCGCAGGCGAGGCCTGCGATGCCCGCACCTACGATCGCGATGCGGTTCCCGCTCGTCATGGGACGGAGATTACGTCGCTCGCGCGAATGCGGCAAAGCCTCGGTGCGATTTCACGAACCTGAACGGGGGGTGACTAGAATCCTGGCCCTGCCGCGCGGGACCGTGGTGATATTGCGCACCCGTCCGCGCTCGGGTTTCGCGCCCGCTGGCGCCGCCAAGCTGTAGCGGGACAGGATCTCGCGCAGCACCGTGGTGCCCTCCATCAGCGAGAATCCCGCGCCGATGCAACGGCGGACGCCACCGCCGAAGGGCAGCCAGGTATTCGGTTCGACTTCGCCGTCGAGGAAGCGCGACGGGCGGAAGGTCCAGGTATCGGGATAGTTCGCCGGACTGCGGTGGGCGAGCAGGATCGAGCAACTGACCACGGTGCCCGCGGGCAGTTCCCAGCCGCCGATGGTCATATCCCTGGTGAGTTTGCGGACCGCGCCGGGAATGACCGTGCGCATCCGCATCGCCTCCTTCATGACGGCCTCGAGTGCCTTGTCGTCATCGATGCGGACCGCTTGGTGGGCGCCGCGCTGTACGTCCGCGTTGACGGAGAGTTCGTACAGCGCCCACGACAGCGCGGCGGCCGTGGTTTCGTGACCGGCGAGCAGCAGGGTGATGAGTTGGTCGCGCAGTTCGGCGTCGGCGAGCGGTGGTTCGTCGTCGGTATCGCCGCCCGCCTGCAGCAGCCGAGATAGGACGTCGGTGCGTTCGGCGAGGTCGGGTGCGGTGCGCCGGGCCGCGATCTCGGCGTACAGCAGGTCATCGATGGCCACCATATTGTCGTGGAAGGACTTCCACGGCGGGTACTTCTGCAGCGCGGGCTTCAGCAGGCCGATGTATTGCAGCGGACCGATGGTGACGATGCGGCCGACGCGTGGTGCGAGCGCGGCGCGGGTTCGCTCATCGGTGACGCCGAAAACCACCCGCATGATCACCTCGAGGGTGAGCGCGTTCATCCGGTCGAGGGTGATCACCGTCGAGCCGGGTTGCCAGCGTTCGACCTCCGCGGCCGCGATTTCGGCGACCAGATCGCGGTAGCCGCGCAGTGCCGCGCCGTTGAATGCGGGCATGAGCAACCGCCGGGCCCTTGCGTGTTCGGCCTCGTCGGTGATCAGCACGGAATGCTGCCCCATGACCGGACCGAGAATCTGGTTGCCTTCCCCCGCGTGCAGGTCGCGCGGGTTGCCCGCGAAGACCTCCCTGATGTGTTCGGGGCGGGTGAACACGACGAGATTGTCCGCGAACGGCGGCACGTGCACCGAGAAGACATCACCGTAGCGCCGCCGAAGCGGGGTCAGTAACTGCGCGCGGTAGCGGAAGTACAGCAAGCCCTGCACAAATGCCGGGATCGGCGGGCCGGGTGGATACGCGGCAGTCATCGTTTCCTCCGGATCCGGCGCCGGACGCCTCGTTACGACCGGTTCTATGCAATGTTCCATAGATTCCGGGCGCGACGGAAGCCCCTGGAGCGCAAAGCCTGATCAACGCAGCGCCGGCGCACCCGTCAGTTCGACCGGAAGATCCTGCAGACCGCGGATGAGCGTGCTCTCCCGCCAGCGCAATTCCCCGCCGTCGGCCGCCAGCCGCAGCTGCGGACAACGCTCGACCAGCCGCGTGATGGCGATGCGTGCCTCCAGCCTGGCCAGACCCGCGCCGAGGCAGTAGTGGATCCCGTGACCGAAGGCCAGATGGCCGGAGGCGGGCCGTTGGGGATCGAACTCGGCGGCGCCGTCGAAGTGCCGTTCGTCGTGGTTGGCCGAACCCAATGCGACGAGCACCAGTTGGTCGGCGGGAATCTCGGTGGCGCCCAGCGTGATCGGGGCGGTGGTGTAGCGCAGGGTCGCGATGTTCACCGGACCGTCGTAGCGCAGCATCTCCTCGATCAGCGCGGGCACGTCCTCCGGATTGCCGTGCAGCGCACGGTAGCGTGCCGGATCCGACAGCAGGGCGAATACGGTATTGCCGATCAGGTTCACCGTGGTCTCGTGGCCCGCGACCAGGATGAGGAACACCATCGAGATCAGCTCGTCGTCGGTGAGGCGGTCACCGTCGGCAT
Organism: Nocardia nepalensis; assembly: GCF_048910785.1. Lineage (NCBI taxonomy): Bacteria > Bacillati > Actinomycetota > Actinomycetes > Mycobacteriales > Nocardiaceae > Nocardia > Nocardia nepalensis. The sequence continues at coordinate 76,016 of NZ_JBKBET010000041.1, forward strand.
TGGCGGCGATCAGGTCCGAGATGAGGTCTTCGCCCAAACCCTCGGCGCGACGTCGGGCGATCAACTGCTCGAAGTAGTCGGCGATGGCGTCGGTCGCGTGCCGGATCTCCTCCTGCGTGGCCGTGGACAGTTCGACGATGATCCGCGACCATTCCCGGAACTCCGCTCGATCGGCCACCGGCACCCCGAGCAACTCACAGATGACGGTAATGGGCAGCGGAAACGCATACTCCGACAACAGATCTACCCGTCCGGCGCCGTCCGCGGCCATCCGGTCGAGCAGTTCATCGGCGATCGCGAGCACGCGCGGTGCGAGCGCTTCGATCCGGACCGGCGCGAACGCGGGGGTGACCAGGCGCCGCAACCGTGCGTGCGCGGGCGGATCGGTATTCAACAGGTGGTAGCTGATCCGCGTATTCACCGCGCCGACGCCGGTGTCATCGGCGGGCAGGCCACGAGCCTTGCGGCTGGCGTCGGTCCGCGGATCCTTGCGGATGGCAGGATGGCGCAGCACCTCGCGCGCGGCGTCCAGGTCGACCACCAGCCAGGCGCGGGCACCGGTATTCAGCTCGATGACGTGCACGGGGCCTTCGGCGCGTAGCTCTTCATAGAAGGCATACGGTGTATGAAAGAAGTCCTGCGGCAGCTTTCTCATTCGACGGCCCTTCCCCGTTCGCGAGTTGTCTTGCGCCCCTTCGATAGTGGCACGCGGCAACGATCTCGACCACCCGCGCGCCGACGGTAGCAGCCGTAGCTGACCAAAGGATGACTGTCGCGCGCACCACATCCGACGAAAGTATGATCGCGGCCGTTTCGTTCGGCACAGCGGCAGCCTGGCCGATACTCTCCGCAGATGGGACCGATTTCTCCTGTCCTGCGTGGTGCCCGGATCGCGAATTCTTTCGCATTCGGGCTGCAGGGCTTTTTCTTCGCCGTCGTACTCACCGAACTGCCCCAGCAGAAGGATCGCTTCGGATTGTCCGACGGTCTGATCGCCGGTTCGGTGGTGCTGGTGTCGATCCTGGCCGGTGTCGGCAGCGTGGCGGCCGAGCAGGTCGCGACGCGCTGGTCGAGCCGGGTCACGGTGCGGGTCGGGCTGTTGGGGATCACGGTCACCGGATGCGCGATCGCGATGGCGCCCAATACGCCTGTCCTGCTGATCACGCTCGGCCTCTACGGGATCGCGGTCGGCATCGTCGACGCGAGCACGAATATGCAGGGTGTCTTCATCCAGCACGGGTACGGGACATTCATCCTGTCCTCGTTCTACGCGGTGTGGAGCGCCGGATCGATCATCGGCGCGCTGTTCGTCTCCGCCTGCGAGGCCTTGGATGTCACACTGCGCGAATCGCTGTTGACGGCGGCGGGGCTGGTCCTGGTGGTCGGGTTGGTGATCGGTCCGCGCCTGCTGGGCGCGCGCGAGGCCGAGGCCGGTCCCGCGGAGGTAGAAGCCAGCGAATCCGCAGCATCCGCGATGGTTCCGGTGCGCAGGTACCTCGCCTTCGGCATCGCGGCCTCGCTCGTCTTCGCGATCGACCTCGCCGTCAGCAACTGGTCGGCGCTGTATCTGAAAGAGGATCTGCTGGCCAGTTCGTCCACCGCGGCGCTGGCGCTGGCCGTCTATCAGTGCGCCTCGCTGGCCGCGCGGCTGTCCGGGGATCTGTGGGTGCGCCGGCTCGGCGGACGCAGGGTGGTGCGCGTCGCGGGTGCGATCGGCGTGCTCGGGCTGGCGGTCGCGGTGGTCGCGCCGGGGCCTGCGGTCGCGATCGCGGGCTTCCTGATCGGCGGTTTCGGGACCGGCGTGGTCGCGCCGCTGTGCTTCAGCGAGGCCGGACAACTCACCAGCGGACGCCAGCTCGACGCGCTCATCGCCCGCCTGAACCTGTTCAACTACGCGGGCACACTCGTCGGCGGTGGGCTGGTCGGCGCCATCGCCGCCGGGTTCGGACACCGGATCGGTTTCGTGATCCCGGTGCTGTTCATGGCGATCGTTATCGGACTCGCGCGTGTATTCCATTCCCGTTCCGAACCGGATGAACTTTCCGCGTCGAGCGAAGGTCATGCTGTACTGGACATATGAGCAACATCCCAGTCACCGTCGACCGGGCCGGATTATGGGACGCCGAGGCCCTCAGTGATGTTGCGGCCGCGACCTTTCCGCTCGCGTGCCCGCCGCACGCCACCCCCGACGATATCGAGATCTTCATATCCGAGGTGCTCTCCAGCGAACGTTTCGGCGAGTACCTCAGCGACCCCACCCGGATCGTGCTCAAGGCGGTCACCAACGGCGATATCGTCGGCTACGCGATGTTGCACTACGGCGATCCGGCCGATCCCGAGGTCGCCGAGGCGGTCGGTCTGCGGCCGGTCGTAGAGATCAGCAAGATGTACGTGCTGCCCGGCCACCACGGCGCCGGGGTGTCGAAGGCATTGATGCATGCCGCCCTCGAGCGGGGCCGGGAGGACGGCATGGCCGGGGTGTGGCTCGGGGTCAATCAGGAAAACGTGCGCGCCCAGCGGTTTTACCTCAAGCACGGATTCGAGCGGGTCGGCACCAAGACGTTCACCGTCGGCAGTCAGTTGCATCACGACTTAGTTATGCGGCTGGCTTTCTGACGCCTTCAGTCCACGAACTCGACCAGCGCCGTATGGAAGGCCGGATCCACCACGGCCATCAGATGATCACCTGGGACGACCCGCAAAGTGCCGTCCGGTAGCGCATCCGCGAGCCGATCGGGCTCGGCGGCGAACGGGTCCCTATCGCCCGCCAGCACCAGGCTCGGCATCGTGATGTCGGCCAGGGTTTTGATCGGCTCCTCGTCCAGGCCGGTCGCGACCGCCTCGATGGCGTCGCGGTCGGCGCGCACCGCATCGGCGAGAATCCGGAACATCATCGCGATCGGTGGCGCGCCCGCGCCGTCGCCGCGCATGGCGGTGCGCAGGTCGTCGATATCGATCACGCGCCGGTCGACGCCGCCGCAGTCCAGCACGCCGGAGCCGATGCCGCCGACGGCCAGCTTGCGCACCCGCTCGTCCGCACCCGCCACCAGCAGCGAGATGATCGCGCCCATCGAATAGCCCACCTGCACAACGCGATCGAAGCCGAGTTCGTCGTAGAGTGCGCTGACATCGCGTGCCATCCCGGCCCACGTGTACCTGGCCGCCTCGTGCGGTTTCTCGGAACGGCCGTGCCCGCGCGCGTCCAGCGAGACCACGGTGCGCCCGGCGGCCTGCAGCGCCGCGACCACGCCGGTGGCCATCCAGTTGGCATTCGTATCGGCCACGACTCCGTGCTGCAGAACAACCGGGATGCCCTCGCCCTCCCACATGCGGTAGTTGAGCTCGAGTCCGTCCCAGGTAGTGAACTTCGTCATGACCGGATCGTAGTGGCGCCGCCCCGAGGGGTTTACGAGTTCTGTCTGTGCCGGCAAGTCCACCACCATCCGCGCCGCGATACCGCACGCGAGCGTCTGCCCACGCTGTCGGCCCGAGGCCCGGGATCTGCTGTGTTACAGCGTGATTCAGACGAGCAGTTTCGCCTTCAGCGCGGCGACGTCGTCGGCGGACAGCTTCAGTCCATCGCGGACATAGTTCTCGAAACTGCCGTAGGTCCGGTTCGCTTGGTCGAAGGCGGCATCCAGCCACGCGGCGGAGACGCCGTTGAGCGGATCGTTCGAGCTGGCGTTGCGGTACTGGTTGGACAGCAGATAATCCTGCGTCACGGTATCGCGGTCGACGCCGAGGATGGTCAGCAGGACCGCGGCGGTCCAGCCGGTGCGGTCCTTGCCCGCGGTGCAGTGGAACAGTACGGCGCCATCGGTGTCGATGATGTCGCGCAGCACCGAGGCGAAGGCCTGATTCGCACCGGGCGCGGTGATGAACGCGCGGTACAGGTCGCCGCCGCCGGTGAGGGTGGTGACCAGGGTTTGCGGCGGAGCCTGGCCGATGACGTCGTCCCAGTTGGCCACCGCATCGCCGGGGACGCGGTCCGCGGCGATGGTGCGCTCGTAGACGGTGCGCAGATCGTCGACGACGCGCACCCGACGCTCGCTCAACACGGCCAGATCGGCCGGGGTCGCGTTGTTCAGCTGGCCGGTGCGGTACACCAGCCCGGTGCGCACCCAGTGTCCGTCGGCGGTGCGGTAGCCACCCGCGTCACGGCCGTTCTGCACGCCCTGCAGGTTCAGCGAGCGGTCGAAGGCGACCGGATCGGCGATACTGACCGGATCGGCCGGGGCGAGGCCTGCCACCGGCCCGAAGGCGACGGTGAGACCGGCGGCCAATGCCACCGGAACGCGAATCGAACGGCGGACCATCGCAGTGCTCCGATCATCGGTGTAACCCGGTCTCATCGACCCTCCTCGACCGCTACGCCGCGACCTCGAAGCGCGACAACGCCAGCAGACGCGATATCGCGCGCAGGTACTTCTTGCGGTACCCACCGTCGAGCATTTCCTTGGAGAAGATCTCGTCCAGTTTCGCACCGGAAACCGTCACCGGAATGCTCGCGTCGTAGAGCCGGTCGGCCAGCACGACGATCCGCAGCGCGACTGCCTGATCGGTCACCGGATGCACATCCGAGATGAACACCGACGACACCCCCGAGATCAGCGCGCCGTACTTGGACGGGTGCAGCGTGCTCAGATGCTTCAGCAGCGCGTCGAACTCGTCGAGCGTGGAACTCGGTGTGGCAGCGGCCCGTTCGGTCAGCAGGTCCGGCGAGGTGGGTTCAGGCGCGGGCGGCAGATCGCGGTGCCGGTAGTCCGGACCATCGACGCGCACGGGCTCGAAGATCGAACCGAGCTTCTTGATCTCACGCAGGAAGTCCTGGGCGGCAAAACGGCCCTCGCCGAGCTGTCCGGGCAGGGTATTGGAGGTGGCGGCGATCGAGACGCCGCGCGCGGACAGCTCGGTCAGCAGCCGCGAGACCAGCATGGTGTCGCCCGGGTCGTCGAGCTCGAATTCGTCGATGCACAGCACGCTGTTCGCCGATAGCCGCTCCAGGGCATTGTTGAAGCCAAGTGCGCCAACGAGATTGGTGAGTTCACCGAAGGTGCCGAAGGACTTCGGCGCGGGAGCGCTGTGGAAGATGGAGGCGAGCAGGTGGGTCTTGCCGACGCCGAAGCCGCCGTCGAGGTACAGCCCGGCGCCGCTGATCGGTTTCTTCTTCCCGAACAGGCTCTTCTTGTTGGCCGCCTGGTTGATCTTGGCGACCTGCCCGGCGAAAGCCTCGGCCTTGCCGACCGCGGCCGCCTGGCTCGGCTCCTTCGGGTCCGGAATGTAGGAGGCGAAACTGACCTCGTCGAACATGGGCGGTGGCACCATCTGGGCGACCAATTGGTCCGCCGGAACCTCCGGATGGCGATCGACAAGGCGTTCTTGCATGGGCGAAGCCTAATGACGTGGTGTGATCTTCCTTCATGCAGCGTATCCACAATGCGATCCAGCTCACAGGACTGAGCCGCGACGACCTCGCCGAGCTGTACGCCTACCCCACCGACCTCCAGGCCCCTTGGGTCCGCGCCAATTTCGTCGCCAGCATCGACGGATCCGCCACCAGCGGCGATCTCTCCGCAGGACTCGGCACCCCCGCCGACAAAACCGTGTTCTCGATATTGCGTGAACTGGCCGATGTGATCGTGGTCGGCGCGGGTACCGCGCGCGCGGAGAACTACGGCGGCGCGCGCACCGATCCGCGGCTGCGGCGCGCGCTCTACGACCGCGGTATCGGCGGCCATCGCGACGGCGCGCCGCCGCCGATCGCCGTGGTCACCGCGAGCGCCGCGCTCGAACCGGGCGCGCGGTTGTTCACCGATACCGAAGTGCCGCCGCTGATCATTACGACCGCCGCCGCACCGCAGGACCGCAAACAGCAACTCGCCGATGCCGGCGCGCAGGTGGTCGAGGCGGGCGGCGTCGCCGTGACGCCATCCGGTTTGCTGCGCACACTCGCCGACCTCGGACTGCGCCGCGTACTGCTCGAGGGCGGACCGCATCTGTTCGGTGAGCTGCTGGAGGCGGATGTGGTCGACGAGTTGTGCCTCACCACCGCGCCGATCCTGGTCGGCGGCACCGCCCGCCGAATCTCGCTGTCCGGACACGAGTTCCGCGCACCGATGGTGCGCAGGCACATCTTGCTCGACGACGACGGCACCATGTTGACCCGCTGGACGCGCCGATGACCTACACGACACCCGAATTCACGGACCGCGCCATACCCGCTCGCGGGCGGTGCGCCGTCACGCTTTGCCGCATCTACGCCTGCTTTGTGAAACAACCGCACGAACCTGGCAGGCTGTAGCGCATGCGCTGGACTCGGGCCGTCGTGCTGGCCTCGACACTCTCGATCATGATCGCCGGATGCGGTGCGGGACCTTCCGATCGCCCCGGCGTTGCCGTCGAGCGCGCGCCCCAGGGCGGTGCGGGCCCGAGCCCGACCACGGTGATCGCGCCGCCGCCGGCTGCCGGTGTCCCCAAAACCGATCTGACCTGGCACGATTGCACCACACCGACGCTCGACCTGCTCGGTCTCGGTACCGCACCGTCCGGTTTGGTCTTGGACTGCGCCGAATACACGACCCCGATCGACTCGACTGGCGGGGTGCTCGGCAACTTCCGCACCGGCGCCATGCGGGCCCGGATGCCGCAGACCCCGACCGATGTCGCGCCGCTTGTCATTACCTCCGGCGCGGACCGATCCTCCACCGCCACGCTGGCCGGTCTCGCGGTCGGCGGGGGTAACGGGCTGCTGGCCAGCCGCCCGATCGTCGCGGTGGACCGGCGTGGGCTGGGCACATCGCAGCCGATCGACTGCATGCCGGTCGATGCGCGCCGCGGCCTGGCCGATAACGGACAATTCGGGCCGGGCGCAAGCGATCCCGTCGAGGCGGTGACCGGATTCAGCCAGGACGCCACCATCGCCTGCCGCGATTTCCTACAGCCCTATGAGGGCACCTTCGACGCACCGCACGCCGCCGACGACATCGAACAGCTGCGCAGGCAGTGGCAGGTCGACCGGATCGATCTGCTCGGTTCGGGCAACGGCGCGAAGGTCGCGCTCAGCTACGCACGCAAGTTCGGCGACCATCTGGCGCGACTGGTGCTCGATTCGCCGGAGGCCGTCGGCACCGATGCCGTCACCCGCACCGAACAGCACGTCCAGGGCGCGGAGGCGGCCGTAACGGCATTCGCGCAGCGCTGCACCGGAATCGGCTGCTCACTCGGCGCCGACCCGCGCGCCGCGATCATCGACCTCGTGCGCAAGGCGAGCAGCGGCGGACTCGGCGACATCTCCGCGAACGCGCTGCTGACGGGGCTGTCCGGATTCCTCGCCGGTCCGCGCGACCAATCCGCGCACATCGCCGAACTCGCCGACGCGCTCTCGGCGGCCGGACGCGGCGATCGCGGACCGCTCGGGACGCTGATCCAGCGCGAATCCGCCGCCACCGCGGCCGACGGCCAGTTCGTCAACCGCTGCACCGATAACCAACTCCCGCCGAGCCCGACCAAGGCCAAGGAGCTCGCGGACACCTGGGGCACGAAATATCCGGTCTTCGGCAGGACGGCCGCGATCGGCATGATGGCCTGCGTCGCCTGGCCGGTCAGTGCCGCGCCGCCGCTGCCGGAGAAGCTGGACCTGCCGGTTCTGGTCCTCGGCGGGACCGCTGATCCGCTGGTCGGCGATGGCGGCCAGGCCTCGGTCACCGGTGCACTCGGGGCTGCGGGCGCGCGCAAGGCCGCGATCACCTGGCAGGGTTGGGGGCACCCGGTTTTCGCCCATTCCGGTTGTGCGCAACGGGCTCTCATCGATTATCTGAAGGAGGCCAAGCTTCCTGCGGACGGCACCGCATGCCCCGCATGAGCGAGCGCATCAACGGCACGGCCTTAGAGGAGTGACGAAGCCGACCGACAGCGAGGGGTAGGCACATGAGCGAGCGAAGCGAAGGCACAGCCCCCTAGGGGGAATGACGAAGCGAGCGACAGCGAGGGGTAGTCATGATCCCCTAATGTCGGCGCGCCAGGTAGGTCCCGGCAACCGTCACGAGCGGATCCGGTGTACCGTGCCCCAGTGTTACTTCGACAGCTCGAGCCTCGCACCGCTCGCACCACCGCCGAGGTGATCAAGTTCGCACTCTGGCCGCTCGCGGTCATGACCGTGCTCAACCGGGTCTTCATCAAGGCCGTCAACGGGTTCATCACCGATGACTTCAAACCCGTTTACAACGCGTCGCTGGCGTTCCTCAACCACCGCCCGGTGTACACCGCGAACTACGATCTGGTGGATCCGCACTACCTGTACCCGCCGAGTGGCACCCTGCTGATCGCGCCGTTGGCGCTGATCGACCCGGAGAAGTCGCGCTGGTGCTTCATCTTGCTGAATGCCGCCGCCATCATCCTGGCCTGGTACCTGCTGCTCAAGCTGTTCAAGTTCACACTGTCGTCGATGGCCGCGCCGATCCTGCTGCTGGCCATGTTCAGCTCCGAAACCGTCATCAACACACTGGTTTTCACCAATGTGAACGGGTGTGTGCTGGTGGCCGAGGTGGCCTTCATCATGCTGCTGCTGGCGCGGCGAGATCTGTGGGCCGGTGCGCTATTGGGGTTGAGCATCGCGGTCAAACCGACGCTCGCGCCGCTGGTATTGATCGCGGCGGCCCGCGGGCAGTGGAAGGTCTTCTACACCGCCATCGGCGTCCCGCTGGCGCTGACCGCGATCGCATGGCCGCTGTCGGCCGATCCGGACAAATTCTTCACCAGAACCGCTCGCTACCTCGCCGACCCGCGCGACTACTTCAACAGCGCCATCGTCGGCAATGCGGCGTACTACGGCCTGCCGCTGTGGCTGACCTGGGGCATTCGCATTCTGATGGGCGCACTGGTGCTCATCTCGCTGTGGTTGCTGTACCGCTACTACCGCGACGACGAGCTGTTCTTCGTGACCACCGCCTCCGGTGTGCTGATGACCGCGGAGTTTCTGCTGAACTCGCTCGGGCAGATGTACTACTCGATGATGCTGTTCCCGCTGCTGATGTCGGTGGTGCTGCGCAATTCGGTGATGCGGAACTGGCCAGCGTGGCTGGCGGTCTTCGGGTTCATGTCCTACGACAAGTGGCTCTCCGACCGCTGGCAGGGCGTCGGGCGCAACCTGGAGTACCTGCGCATCACCTTCGGCTGGGGCCTGCTGCTGATCGTCATCGCCTGTGTGCTCGGTGACCGGTATCTGGCGGCGCGGCGCGAGGGTCGGCTGCGGTTCGGGATCGACCCGGAATGGATGCGGCCGGCGCCGGACGCACCGGATGCGGTCGCGGAAGCGTCGCGCGCGATCGAGGAGGCCGGTGTGCACGAAGCCGACGCCGGTACGAACGGCGTGGAGGTCGAGCAGCCCGAGCTGCGGAGCGAAGCGCAAGCGAGTGCGCTGAAGTAGTGGCGGAGTGTGCGGCGCTGCCGCGGGAAACCTATTAGCGTGGAGCAATGAGTTCCGACGCCGACACGTCCCTACCCGCGCCGCGCATCCAGCTGACCCCACAGCAGTGGCAGGCCAAGCTGAATCCGGAGGAGTACGCGGTGCTGCGACAGGCCGCGACCGAACGCCCGTTCACCGGCGAGTACACCGACACCAAGACCGAAGGCGTCTATGTGTGCCGGGCATGCGGCGCCGAATTGTTCCGCAGCACCGAGAAATTCGATTCGCATTGCGGTTGGCCGTCGTTCTTCGATCCGGCGAAGTCCGAGGCGGTCATCCTGCGCTCGGACGACACCCTCGGCATGCGCCGGGTCGAAGTGCTGTGCGCGAACTGCCACAGCCACCTCGGCCACGTCTTCGAGGGCGAGGGATACAACACGCCCACCGATAAGCGCTATTGCATCAACTCCATCGCCCTGCAACTGCACCCCTCGGGCAGTGCAGCGGAGTAATTCACCTGCGGCGCTGAGCGAAACATACAGACCGACCGGCTTGTTGCGCATGCCCCGAAATGCTGGGGCATGCGCAAGCGGTCAGTAATTGCATTGCTGACTGCCCAGCGGTAGATCAATGAACACCCGGCACAACAGAAACATGATGCCGCGGGTGCGCTGCGCTGAGCCGCTAGGGGAAAACGCCTCACCCCAGGCATCGGACGAGCCCGACGGCACTCCCGCCCACGAGGATGCGGACCCGGTGGGCGCATCCGCCAATAGCGACGAACCCGAATCCGGGGCCGCCACCGCGGGCGGCACGCCCACCACCAACGGTCCTGACATCAATACCGCCGCAACGAAACCGGCCGCGCATCTCCCACCGGACACTCGCCAAACCTCCCGCTCGTCGGAACCCTGCACGCACCGTAGTGCCACCGACCACCCCACCCGCTCCGGCTCGCCGAGTTCCCCACCGCGCAAGCGAAAGCCGCGCGCTTTGTCGGGATTCGCACTTGTTGTAGGCGCACACGGGGAGTGCAGATCCCGACAAAGGGGCGGATCCGGACAGAGCCTCGACTGAGCGCGCGGGCTCCGACAGAACACCAGTCCCGATTGAGCACGCGGGTCCCGACCCGACGTGCTGGTCTGCGGGATCGGAGCGGGTCAGGGCAGGGCGGCGATGAGGTTTTCGATCTCGACGCGGGGGCCGGTGAAGAACGGGACTTCCTCGCGGACGTGCAGGCGGGCTTCGGTGGCACGCAGGTCGCGCATCAGGTCGACGATGCGGTGCAGTTCCGGGGCCTCGAAGGCGAGGATCCACTCGTAGTCGCCGAGGGCGAAGGAGCTCACGGTGTTGGCGCGCACGTCCGGGTAGCCGCGCGCGGCCTTGCCGTGGTCGGCGAGCATCTTGCGACGCTCCTCATCGGGCAGCAGGTACCACTCGTAGGAGCGCACGAACGGGTAGACGCAGATGTAGTTGCCCGGATCCTCACCGGCCAGGAACGCCGGGATATGGCTCTTGTTGAACTCGGCGGGCCGATGCAGCGCCACATTGCTCCACACCGGCGCGCTGGCCCGGCCCAACTCGGTGGTGCGACGGAAGTCCGCGTATGCCGACTGCAGATCCTCGACCCGCTCGGCATGCGACCAGATCATGAAATCGGCATCGGCGCGCATCCCCGCGACGTCGTAGATGCCGCGCACCACGACATCACGCTCGGCGAGCCCATCGAAGAACGCCCGCGCCTCCTTGATGGCACCTTCCCGGTCGTCTCCCAGCACGCCCGGCTGCACCTGGAACACCGAGAACATCAGGTAGCGAATGGTGGAATTGAGTGCTTGATAGTCGAGTCGCGCCATGGTTCCTATCGTGCCACTGCGGTGGGTGGGAGTATCCGCGCGGGCCGTTCCCGACGCGGGTGCTCGCGCCGGCGTTTCCGGCGCGAGCCGATCGCGCCGCTACACCGGGCAGCCGTCCAGGCGCCAGTCGGTCGGCGTGAACTGCTCGATGTGGATGCGTTCCTCGGGTACGTCGGCGGCGAGCAACTGGGCGCGCACCGAGTCGAGGAATCCGGAGCCGCCGCAGACATAGATGTCGGCGTCGGCGGGCAGGTCGACCACCGCCAGGTCGAGTAGCCCGTGGTGGGCGTCCCCGGCTTCCTGTTCGTACCAGAGTTCGACCGTGGCGGCGCGCAGCCGGGTGCCGAGCTCACGCAGGCGTGCCCGCAGTGGATGGGTCTGTGGGGAACGGTCCGCGTGCAGCACGACGGTGGGCCGGTCCGGGTTGTCGACGGCGAGCTGTTCGAGGATTGCGATCATCGGTGTCGCGCCGACACCGGCCGAGATCAGCACCAGCGGGGTGGTGGCAGCGGTGTCGACGACGATATCGCCGAACGGGAGGGTCACCTGCAGCGCGTCGCCGGGCCGCACGGTCTGGTGCAGCCATGACGAGACCTCGCCCGCCGGGCAGCCGCCCGCGGCATCGATCCGTTTCACCGCGAAGGCCAGGGTGCCCCCGCCCGCGGCGTTCACCAAGCTGTACTGACGCAACTGCCTGGCGCCGTCGGGGAGCCGCACGCCGACCGAAATGTATTGGCCCGGCAGGAAACTCGGCAGTGGTGCGGATGGATCGGCGGATTCGACGGCGAAGACCGCGACACCGGACGGATCGTCGGTGCGCTCGACCACGATGACATCCCGGAACACATCGCCCGGCTCGACTCCGGCCGCCACGTAGAGCTGTTTCTCCAGGTCGATCAGTGCATCGGCCATCAGCCAGTAGACCCGATCCCAGGCCGCGGCCACCGGTGCGGTGACGACGTCCGCGCCGAGCACCTCCACGATCGCGGCGAACAGATTGTCGTGCACGACCTGGTACTGCTCGGCGGTGACGCCGAGCGAGGCGTGCTTGTGTCCGATCCGCGCGAGCATGGCGGTCGGGTGCGGGAGCTGCGGGTCGACCAGATATGTGGCGAAGGTCGCGATGGAGGCGGCCAGGGCCCGCGCCTGGGAGCCCTGTGCCTGGTTACCGCGATTGAACAGGTCGCGGATGAGTTCGGGATGATTGCCGAACAGGGTGCGGTAGAAGACCGTGGTGATCGCGTCCACCTGCGCACCCACCAAAGGCAATGTGGCGCGGATGATTTCGGCGTGGTGTGCTTCGAGTTCCGGTTCGCTACGGACCGCGGTGTTCATGACAACTCCTTGTTCACTGAACCGCCCGCCGCGGATGTGGCGAGCAGACGCAGCAATCCGGCCGTCGGCGCGCTGACGAGTTCGTCGAGGGTGTACCGGTCCAGTTCCCGGTAGAACGCCGCCTTGGCCTCGGCCAGTGCCCGGCGCAATCGGCAACCGGCAATCAGTGGGCACGGATGGTCGCCTTCGCACACGACCACCTCCCGATCGCCCTCCAGTTCGCGGATCAACCACCCGATCGAGACCGAGCGGCCCGCCTCGGTGAGGAACAACCCGCCCGTGCGACCGCGCTGCGCCTGCACGAGACCGAGTTCGATCAGTCGCGAAACCGCTTTGGCCACATGGCGTTCGGAGGCATTCACCTGATGTGCGATCAAGCGCGTCGTCACCCGGCCGTCGGCCTCGTCACTCACCGCCAACCGCATGATGGCCCGCAGGCCGATATCGGTGAACCGTGAGAGCTGCATGAGCCCGACGCTACCGGCGGGCAACCACCGCCACATCCCCCAGCGGCCGTGTCCTTAATTACGTCATATCGTGCGGTTTTTTGCGCAGCGACAACGCCGCGATGTCCGGCCCGCCGGGCGGCGGTCCGCCGTCGCGCCGGACTCGATCAGGATGCGGCGGTTCGGTTCAGGGCGGTGGCGATGCGGTGGGCGGCGGCGGTGCCCGAGGCGACACAAGCGGGGACACCGACACCATGAAGGTAGGCGCCAGCTATCGCGAGGCCGTCGAAATCGGCTGTGACGGATTCGATTTCGGCTACTCGGTCGAGGTGGCCGGGAGCGTATTGGGCGAGGCCGCCCGGCCAGCGTTGCACGAGGGCGGAGATCGGTTCGATGGTGGTGCCGGTGACCGTGGCGAGGTCTTCGGTGGCGGCGGCGATCAGATCGGCGTCGGACCAGGTCTGGGTGGAGTCGTCGCCGAATTTGCCGAATGAGGCTCGGACCGCGGCGGTCTCACGTTCAGCCAGGTGGGTCCATTTGCGGCTCGACAGTGTGAAAGCCTTGGCGCGCAGTGGTTCTCCGGTGGCGACCAGGATGCCGGAATTCTGGGGCAGCGCGGTGTCGCGCGGGAGGGCAAGGGCCACAACGACAGACGAGGACAGCTCGATGCCCGCGGCGGCCGATGCGGCGGCGGGGGCGAACGAGCGCAGCAGGTTCGCGGTCACTGGGGCAGGGGTGGCGAGCACCACCGCGTCCACCGCGCCGACCGGTTCGAGTACCCAGCCGTGGGTCGCGCGGGTCAGGTGGGTGGCCGAGGTCGTGGTGACGAATTCCGCCTCGGACTTCGCGGCCAATGCGTCCAGGAGCACTCGATAGCCGTCGCGCAGGCCGCCGAAGACGGGCGCGTTCGAGGGCGGCGGCATGGCGGCAACCACCGCGTGGGTGAGGCTGGGCGCACCGTCGTCGAGCGCGGCGGCCAGGGTCGGCAGCGCGGCGCGCACGCCGATGGAGCGCGAACTGCCCGCGTAGACACCACCGAGCAGCGGATCGACGCTGCGCTCGGCGACCTGTGCGCCGAACCGGTCGGCGACCAGGCTGTAGACGTCGATATCGGCGTCCGGATACCAGGCGAACGGCCGCCGGGATTCCGTGTCGATCCGCTCGAGCGTTTCGGCATCGACCACGCCGCGCATCGATTCGGCATTCGACGGAATCCCCATCAGGGTGCGTTCCGGCAGCGGATGCGCACGGCCCTGCGACCAGAGCAGCGGCCGCAACCCCGCCGGGACCACCAACTGCGATTCGAGCCCGAGCTCCCGCAGCAGTTCCGGCACCTCGGGCCGCCGCCCGACGAACGCCTCCGCCCCGAGATCCAAAGGCTCCCCGGCCAATTCGCCGGTATAGAGAATCCCACCCACCCGCGCGCCCCGATCGATGACGACGATCTCCGCACGCCCACCCAACAGCACCCGCAACCGGTACGCCGCGACAAGCCCGCTGATCCCGCCCCCGACAACCGCGATTCTCATGCCGCGACCGTAGCCCGCCGACGGATCCGCGCCCTGCACGCCCCTCGCCAACGTGGCCGAGCCCACGGTCGGCACCGGCCGAGGCCGAGCACCGGACGGCGAGTCATCCGCGGTCAGCGGCCGCCCCCCAGAGTTGCCCGTATCTCCGGTTTGAGCACCTTGCCGATCTTCGAGCGCGGCAGATCGGGCCAGATCTCCACCTGCTTGGGAGTTTTCACCCCACCGAGGCGTGCCCTGGCGTGCTCGCGCAGTTCGTCGGCGGTGGCGGTGCGGCCGAGATGCAATTGGACGACGGCGGTGACCCGCTCGCCCCATTTATCGTCGGGAAGTCCGATGACCGCGCAGTCCTGGACGGCCGGGTGGGTCAGCAGCGCCTGCTCGACCTCGGCGGAGTACACGTTGAATCCGCCGGTGATGATCATGTCCTTGGCCCGGTCGACGACGTAGAGATAGTTGTCGGCATCGAGGTAGCCGATGTCCCCGGTGTGATGCCAGCCGAACCGCGACACCTCGGCGGTCGCCTCCGGATTCTTGTGATACCCCGCCATGACCAACGGGCCCCTGACCACGATTTCGCCGCGCGCACCGGTGGGCAGCACGCGGCCCTCGTCATCCATGATGGCCACCTGGGTGAGCGGGGTGGGCCGTCCGGCCGAGGACAGTCGTTCGGTGGCGATCGAGCCGTCGGGGCGGAAGTGCTCCTTCGGCGCCAGTGTGGCGACCATCATCGGCGCCTCCGACTGCCCGAACAGCTGCCCCATGACCGGCCCGATCCGGTCCAGCGCAGCGGCCAGCCGAGCCGTCGACATCGGCGCTGCTCCGTACCAAAGACATTGCAGGGAGCCGAGATTCGCGGCCGGTAGCGCCGGATGATCCAGCAGCATATAGATGAGCGTCGGCGGCAGGAAGGTGTGGGTGATCCGGTGCCGCTCGATCAACGTGAGGAATTCACCGAGATCCGGGACGGGCATCACGACGATCTCACCACCGAGGGTCAGGATCGGAAAGCACAGCACGCCCGCGGCGTGGGTCAGGGGCGCCAGCGCCAGATAGCGGGGCCGAGGTTCGAACGGATAACTCATCAGGGTCGAGGCGGTCATCGCCTCGATATTGTGGCCGGTGAGCCGGACACCCTTCGGACGTCCGGTCGTTCCACCGGTGCCGACCAGCATGGCGAGCTCGTCGATCGGCTCGGCCTGCCACGGGTCCGCTGGACAGTCGCGCACCCAGTCGTCGAAACATGGTGCCCCGGCGGCGTTTCCATCCAAACAGACCAAGGTTCGCAGTGTTGGAAGCTGCGGTGCGATGACGGAAACCAATGGCGCGAAGGCGGATTGGAATATCAGGCAGGTGCAGTCGAAAAGGTCGAGCAGCTCCCGATTCTCCGCCGCCTCGTTGCGGGGATTGATCGGACACCACACCGCACCGGCGCGGGCGATGCCGAAAACGCATGCGAAGGCCAGGGTGTCGTTCGCCGACAGGATCGCGACCCGATCGCCGGGCCGGACCCCGGATCGCTCCAGCGCGCGGCCGATCCGCCACGACGACTGCTGTACCTGCGCGTAGGTCAGCGTGTGACCGTTCATGGTCAGGCAGGGTGCGGCGGCGCCGAGCGAGGCGCCCTTGTCGAGATAGTCGGTCAAACGCACGGTAATCCTCTACGGAAGCTGTTGTGGGAGCGGCGATTCGGGCCACAGGCTGGTGTCCGCCGGTGGCCCGAGTCCGCGATCACTGGTGCACGTTCAGCACCGGTTCACCGACCAATCCGAAACCGCGCAGCACCCCGAGCAGTTCCCGATGACCGAAGGCCTGGCACGCCGAGGCGAACCCGGTCCGTTTCGGCGGCGCCTGCAGTAGCGCGTTCGCGGCGAACGCCTGCAGCAGGCCGGTCTGCTTGTAGTTGCAGTTCCCGTAGATCACGCAGTGGGCACGCGCCAGCGGTCCGGACGCGTACACGGAGTCGAGCGAGGTATTGACGCGCGGATTCTCCCGCGGCGGCATCTCGTCTCGGACCAGTGCGGCCTGTTCGGCGAGGACACGGTATTTCTCCTGCACCGGAAGGTCTTTCACCTGTTCGACGACCGCCTGCACGATCTGCGGCACGCCCTGCATCAACGGCCGGTTGAACACGCCGCCGAGCACTTTTACGTTCGCGACCCTCGGATCGCGCTTGAACCAGACCGGATGCGAGGTGCCGCCCCAGGGCAGTGCGAGCCCGATCTCGTGCTGGCCGGGCACCACCACGTCGTAGAGTCCACCGTCGGCCGGCCACTCCACATACTGGTTCTGCTCGAGGTAGTAGGCCTTGGACAGCGCGGCATTGACCAGGATCGTCTTAGTGGACGCGACCGTCGGGAAGCCCTTCCAGAAGACCTGGATATCGAGTGTGTCCAGACCGGGGGTTTCCAGGCAGATGTTCGCGGCGATTTCCCCCGTGGTGTACATCTGCGCGACGCCCGGCGCGAGCAGCAGTCCCCGCGCGGCCATTTCGGCGCCGTATTGCTCGTCGCAGTCGATCAGCCAATCCTGTTCGCCGGTGGTGTCGAGATAGTGGGTTCCCGCGGCCACGCAGGCCCGCACCACCTCGTGGCCGTACTGCGCGAACGGGCCGACGGTATTGCAGACAACGGCGGCGCCGCGAAACAGTTCGGTCAGCGGTGCGACCTCGTGTGCGACCTCGACTACTTCGTGCTCGACGGTGTCGATGCCGGGAATCTTGTCGATCGCCTCTTGCAGCCGGGCTTTGTCCCGACCCGCGGCGACGAACGGAATGTTGAACTCGCGGAGGTATTCACAGACCAGTCGGCCGGTGTATCCGGATGCGCCGTAGACGACGACGGGCTTATCAGTACTCATCAGATCTCGAACCTTTCGCTGTCGTAGCTGCTCACATGCCCATGCCGCCGTCGACCGGCAGACCAGCGCCGGTGATGAACCGCGCGGCATCGGAGGCGAGGAACACCACCGCGTCGGCCATATCGGCAACCTCACCCAGCCGCCCCTGCGGCGTCTGTTCGACGACCGCGCCGACCGCGGCTTCCGCGCTGGGGAACAATCCGATCCGAGCGACATCGTCGGCCAGTTGGGCGCCCATCTCGGTCGGGACGAGTCCGGGGTATACGCAGTTCACGCGCACGCCGTAGCCGAGCTTCCCGGACTCCATCGCCGCAACCCTGGTGAGGCGATCCACCGCGGACTTGGTCGCCGAGTACACCGAAATGCCCGGGAAGGCGATGGTCGCGGCGACCGAAGCGATATTCACGATCGCGCCACCGCGGCCCGCCGCGCCGCCGGGCCGCATCGCGCGCAACGCGTGTTTGATGCCGAGCGCGGTGCCGAGCACATTCACCTCGAGCATCCGGCGCACCTGTTCCGGATCGAGATCGACTATGAGGCTTGTGATTTCGACGCCAGCGTTGTTCACCACTATGTCCAGGCCGCCCAGCGCGGCGACGGTGTCGGTGACCGCCTGCGCCCAGCGCGCGTCATCGGTGACGTCGAGCGGCACGAATTCGGCCGTCGCGCCGGTCGCCCGCAGCGCTTCCACGGTGTCCTTGCCGAGATCCTCGCGCACATCGCCGATCGCGACCGCCGCCCCGGCGCGGGCCAGCGCCTCGGCCATACCCGCGCCGAGTCCTCGCGCGCCACCGGTTACCAGGGCCGTGCGCCCGGTCAGGTCGTACCCACTCATCGGGCATCTCCTCCTCGAGATGGTCCATTTGGCCTGCATCGCATCCGACACTCGGTCCGAATGCGACGTGGATCACAGTGTGCCCGCAACCTTGACGACCGTCAAGAATTTTTTTGACAGTCGTCAAGTTTTTCTTGCACAATCGTCAAATCGGCTGGTCGCCCGGGTCCCGTCCCGCGATACACTGGGCCAATTCACAGGACGCGGTGACGGAGAGAAGCACGATGACCGAAATCGTCGAGACCAGGCGGGATCGCATCGCGCGCCGACAGGTCGACAAGTTCGGCGAGCGGCGCGCACAGTTGGCCGCCGCCGCGCTGCACACCCTCGCCGAACTCGGCTACGCCCGAACCAGCCTGCGCGAGATCGCGCAGAAATCCGAGTTCACCCACGGGGTGCTGCACTACTACTTCAACGACAAGGTCGAGCTGATCACCCACGCGGTGCGGCAATACGAGCAGGTCTGCGTCACCCGATACGACGACATCGTCGCCGCCGCGACAACGGCCGAACAGCTACGTCGCGACTTCGGCGCGGCCATGGCGGCCACCCTCGACGCCGACGCGCCGCTGCACAGGCTCTGGTACGACCTGCGCAACCAGAGTCTGTTCGAGGAGTCTTTCCGCGATGACGTACTCGAGATCGACGGTCACCGTGCGGAGATGATCCGTAACGTCGTCGACCGCTTCGCCGAGTTGTCGGGTCGGCCCTTGCTGGTGCCATCGGCAGCGGCCTACGCCATTTTCGACGGCCTGTTCCAACAGGCACTGCTGCACAAGCTCGCCGGGCACAGCGATGCCGCCGATGGTCTGGCCACCGAGGCCGCCCGCCTACTGGACGTGGTGATCGGACAAGCCAAGCCCTAGCCGCTCTCCGGAATTACGCTGTCGCACAGCATTTTACCGCCGTGCATTGCCACACCCTCATTTGTTTGCGAAAGACGTTGTCGCGCCGCGCATTCGAGCGCATCGTCAAGCCTCGCCCGTGATGATCAGGTCCACCCGGTCGCGGGTGCGGTCAGTGGCGAAGTGCGCATCTTCGGCGGCCATCCACTGCTCCCATAGCGGCAGTGTGTGCGCACCGTCGCGTTCGAGACCGCGGGCCAGACGCACCACGCGCGGGGTTTCGATCCACACTGCCAGCGATATTCGATCGCGGACGGCGGCCCGGGCCGAGGAGACCCCTTCGAGGACGAGCACTCCCCCGGGCGCGACATCGTGCCATTCGGCCAGGGCTCGCCTGTTCCAGTCGTAGCGCTGGTATCGACCGGGGCGGCCATTGGCGATCGGCGTGAGCACCTGTTGCTCGAGCCGGGGCCACCATGGGAGCTCGTTGTTCCCGTCCGCGAAGTCGTCGGTGTGCACGATCTGCGCATCGCACAGCGCCGCCAAAGACGCTGCGAACGTTGACTTTCCGGCGCCGCCCGGCCCGTCCACCGCCACCAGGCGGGTCGATCCGAGGCGCGGCGCGCTGGCGGCGACCCGGCCCACGATCTCCTCCATCGTCGGACTCGCCCCGCCCGGCGCGGCAGGCAGGGGTCGGCCGCTCGGTCGAGGATCCGCACCCACGGCTAGTCGGTCACAGCTCGTGGACGAGTTGCACCAACGCGGTGAGCACACCCGGATCGGTATCGGGCAGCACACCGTGCCCGAGGTTGAAAATGTGACCGGCCGCGCCCATGGTGATCGCATCGTCGGCCTCGCGTGCGATGCGCCGCGCCTCGGCCTCGATCGCGGCGGATCCGGCGAACAGCACCGCGGGATCCAGGTTGCCCTGCAACGCTTTTCCGGGTCCGACCCGGCGCACCGCCTCGGTCAGCGGTACCCGCCAGTCGACGCCGACGACATCGGCGCCCGCCTCCCCCATCGCACCGAGCAGTTCCCCGGTCCCGACCCCGAAGTGGATCCGCGGCACACCGGCGGCGGCGACCTCGGCGAAGACCCGCTCCGAATGCGGCAGCACGAACTCGCGGTAGTCGGCCAGCGACAGTGCCCCGGCCCAGGAATCGAACAACTGCACCGCGTCGACACCCGCGGCCAGCTGCGCCTGCAGGAAAGCGATGGTGATGTCGGTGAGGACACCGAGCAGTTCGTGCCAGGTCGTCGGATCGGCGTGCATCATCGCCTTGGTGCGCTCGTGGTTCTTACTCGGACCACCCTCGACCAGATACGACGCGAGCGTGAACGGCGCACCGGCGAATCCGATCAGCGGTGTCTGGCCGAGTGCGTCGGTCAGCAGCCGCACCCCGTCGGCGACCGCGCCCACCTCTTCGGGCCGCAGCCGAGGCAGCGCGCGCACATCCGCGATGGTGCGCACCGGCGAGGCGATCACCGGACCGACACCGGCCACGATATCGAGGTCGATGCCCGCGGCCTTCAACGGAACGACGATGTCGGAGAACAAGATCGCCGCATCGACACCGTGGCGTCGGATCGGCTGCATGGTGATCTCGCACACCAATTCCGGATCGAAGCACGACTCGAGCATCCCGATGCCCTTGCGCAGCTCGCGGTACTCGGGCAGCGACCGTCCGGCTTGACGCATGAACCACACCGGCCGACGGGTGGGTTCGGCGCCGGTGGCGGCGGCCAGGAAGGGGGCATCGGTCAACCGACGGCGGGTGTGAGTGCTCATCACCGCTATCGTATGCGGGCTCTCGACCCGCCCTCGCTCGGCCGGGTACCGGGTCACGGAAGGGCTATGTTCGCCCGCTCGGAGCGGGTACCCGGCGCGCCTCCGAGCGCCCCGGGCGCGCAAGGTCTACCGTCGCTTCCGTGACACCGCTCGACTTCCGCGACGGAGCCGCACCGACCGAAGGACCCAACGGCGAGCCAGCTCAATTTCGCGCCGCGGTCGATGCGATGGGCACCGCAACCGTGCACCCTCGAATCGAGCTGGCACCGATCCGGCCCCCACAACGCCTGGCACCCTATTCGTACGCACTAGGCGCGGAAGTCAAACATCCCGAAACCAATGTGGTACCGGTCGATTCCGAGGGCGATGCCTTCGGCAGGCTGATCCTGTTGCACGATCCCGACGGTGACGACGCCTGGCACGGCGTATTCCGTCTAGTCGCCTACATCCAGGCCGATATCGATGCCGCGCTGGCCACCGACCCGCTGCTGCCCGAGGTCGCCTGGAGCTGGCTGGTGGACGCGCTCGAGTCCCGCGGCGAACCGTTCACCGCGCTCGGCGGCACCGTCACCTCCACCAGTTCGGTGCGCTACGGCGATATCGCCGGACCCCCGCGCGCGCACCAATTGGAGCTGCGCGCCTCTTGGACCGCGATGTCCACCGAGATGCGCCCGCACGTGGAAGGCTTCTGCGAAGTGCTCGCCTATGCGGCCGGTTTGCCGCCCGCCGGAATCACTCATCTGAGGCCGGACCCCTATACCACCAACGACCACACCTGATCGCCACGTAAAGTTCAGGTTTATGTCGGTAGCAGATGAGTCCGAACCGGGCAACACAGCCGAAGACAGCACAGCCGAACCCCTGCTGGTGCCTGCCGAAGGTGTGCCCCCTGTGCTCGTCACCGCCGCCGAGGTCACCGAGGCCGCCGCCCGCCTCGCCGCGGGCGCCGGGCCACTGGCCGTGGACGCCGAACGCGCTTCCGGTTTCCGGTACTCGGCGCGCGCCTATCTGATCCAGCTGCGGCGCGCGGGCTCGGGCACCTTCCTCATCGATCCGATTCCGGTCGCCGATGCGCTCGAACCGCTGGCCGCCGCGATCAACGAGTTGGAGTGGGTGCTGCATTCCGCGGACCAGGATCTGCCCGGACTCGCCGAACTCGGCCTGCGCCCCGCGCGACTGTTCGACACCGAATTGGGCGGCAGGCTGGCCGGTTTCGAGCGCGTCGGGCTGGCGGCGATGGTGGAGCGGCTGCTCGGCCGGGCCCTGCGCAAGGGTCATGGCGCGGCCGACTGGTCCACCCGGCCGTTGCCCGCGGAGTGGCTGAACTACGCGGCCCTCGACGTGGAACTGCTGCTCGAGCTGCGTGACGAGGTGGCCACCTCGCTGGAGGCTCAACACAAGAGCGACTGGGCCGCACAGGAATTCGAGCACGTCCGGATCACCGAACCCGGCACGCCGAAGGCCGACCGGTGGCGACGCACCTCCGGCATCCACACCCTGCGCCGCACCCGCCAGCTGGCGGTTGTGCGCGAACTGTGGAACACCAGGGACACCCTGGCCCGCACCCGCGACGTCGCACCCGCCCGCATCCTCCCGGACGCGGCGATCATCGCCGCCGCGAACGCGGAACCACGCACCATCGCCCAGTTGCGCGCGCTGCCGGTCTTCGGCGGACCCCGCCAACGCCGCTACTCCCGCGACTGGCTCGCCGCCGTCGACCGCGGCCGCACCCTGCCCGATACCGAACTGCCACCGCTGACCCAGCCCTTCGAGGGACCGCCCCCGGTGAACCGCTGGGAACGTCGCGACCCCGCGGCAGCGGCCCGGCTGGTGCGTGCGCGGGCCGCGATGGGCGAGTTGTCCACCGAGTACGCGATCCCGGTGGAGAACCTGCTCTCCCCCGACCTGGTGCGCCGATTGTGCTGGGACGGACTGCCGGATTACGACAAGGTCGGCGACCTGGCGGAGCTATCGGCCGCGATCGATGGATTCCTGAAATCGGGCGGCGCCCGACCATGGCAGCGTGAACTCGCGGTCCCCCGACTCACCACAGCCCTGACACCCATTCCTGAGGAGTAAGCCCCGGATTGTGGGCGCGCAGCTCAACGGGCGAGTTAAAGGGGCGTACCTCCGGTCCTCGCAGCCACCATTCGACTCCACTCGAAGGTCGACTCGCTCCTGCCGAGGGCTGACAGCCGGGCCAAACCAATCGCCGCCGCTGGACCCTGCCCCGCGCCGAGGCGAGTTTAAGGGGCGTTCACTAGGTCGTCTTCGCGCCACCATCAGGCTCGCTCGACCGAGTAATTCACCCCAGAGCCGTGCGATCAAGATCAGGTGGCACTGGTGGCGGGGGCTTCTCGGGCGATGCCGCCACAGATTCCACGTGATCACATGTCCAACTGAGGGGGGTGGGTGGTGGCGTTCCGGTTGGGTGGGCTGCGGTAGGTCCTGTTGTTCTGCACCGACTTCTCGGGGGTGCTCGACCCGGATGGTTTGGCGTTCCGTGGTTTTGCCGGTGCAGTGCTGGGCGCGTCGTGTGCCGTACCCGACTTACCTCCCGCAGTCAGGTGGGCAGGCCCGCGGCTTCCAGCTTGGTCGACTGGCTGTGGTTGCGTTCTCGAGAGTGTCGAGGCGAGTCGCACAGGGATCAAGATCAGGTGGCAGTGGTGGCGGGGGGTTCTCGGGCGATGCCGCCATGGTTTCCACGTGATCACATGTCCAACTGAGGGGGTGGGTGGTGGCGTTCGGGTTGGGTGGGCTGCGGTGGGTCCTGTTGTTCTGCACCGACTTCTAGGGGGTGCGGACCCCGGATGGTTTGGCGTTCTGTGGTTTTGCCGGGGGCAGTGCTGGGCGCGTCGTGTGCCGTACCCGGCTTACCTTCCGCAGTCGGGTGGGTAGGCAGGCGGCTTCCAGCTTGGTCGACTGGCTGTGGTTGCGTTCTCGAGCGTTTTCGAGGGGAGTCGAATGGTGGGTGTGGTGGTCGCAGTCACCATTTGGCTGATGTCGGAGGCTGGCTGGTTCGCCGCTGTCGGTGTGTGGGATTGGCGATGGCTGTGGCCCGAGTCGGCGGTCAGGGCTTGGGCGCGACTGCACCCTCGACTGTCTGTTTGAAGACCTGGAGACCGTGTTCCATGCTTGCGCCGAAGGTTTCGGCGAGTTCGTCGGGCAGTACGTCGTGGATCCAGACGAATCGGCTGCCGGTCTCGTGTGGGAAGACCTGCATCGATGCGTTGTTGTGCGTTGGGGTGACGCTCCCGCCGACGATGGAGTACACGAAGCGGTGCTCCGGTTCGTCCAGTGCGATGAAGCGCTCGTGCAGCGTGGTTCCGTTGGCGAAGGTGGCAACCCGCAGGTCGGGGGCGTCGAGCGCGCAGTCGGTGACGAAGCCCGGTGCCATGCGGATCGGGCCCTGGGCGAAGTCGCGGATGATCGCCCACAGGTCGGCAACCGGCGCCTTGATGATGAGCTCTTTCTTGACCGATGCCATGGTCCGATCCTCCTGATACGTGGGTAACTCCCGTTATCAAGACGGTAGTTAGGTAACTGCCTATCGTCAATGGCCGGTTATGGTGGATTTATGTCCAGTGGAATCGAGACCGCGGCAGTGGCACGTCTCGTGGAATTCGTGAACACCCGCCGCGCGGATGCCGACCTGATCGGCACACCGCAACAGTTGACGACATGGCTGCGCACTCAGCACTTGTTGTCCGATGACGCCACCGCCGACCGCGCCGCGCGCGACCGGGCCGAACGTGTGCGCGAAGGTCTGCGCGCCCTGCTCGCGTCGAACAACGCCGAACCCGTCACGAGCCCCCGCCCGGACGGCCTGAACCCCGCGGCACGCACCGAACTCGCCGCCCTCGCCGAGGCACTGCCACTGGCCCTGGATGTGACGAGCACCCCGCCCCGCCTCGTCCCGCGCACCGACGAACCCGTGGACCGAGCCCTGGCCACCCTGCTGGCCGATGTCGCCACCGCCGTCGCGGCGGGCACCTGGCCGCGCCTCAAAACCTGCCGGGAACCGAGCTGCCGCTGGGCCTTCTACGATCACTCCCGCAACCGCGGCCGCACTTGGTGTTCCATGGACGTCTGCGGCAATCGCGTGAAAGTGCGTGCGTCCCATCGACGCAACACCGCACGCTAGTCGACGACACAATCGCGCGGCACCGAACCGCACAGACTGTCGCCCATGGATAGCGAGCAGACCATCGTTCCTCGGGAACGGCAACTGCTCGACGACCGATCCGCCGCGACGAACGCACCGACGGTGTCGCTCCGGGGCCGGAGCGATATCGCTCGGGATCAGCGTGCGTCGAGCCAGCCCGAGATGCGGCGCGCGATATCGGGCGCGGTCAGCCCGAGCTCCTCATGAACCTCGTTGCGCGAGGCATGGTCCAGGAAGTGTTGTGGCACACCGAGATCGCGCGTCGGAACATCCAATCCCGCGGCACGCAACCGCGCCGAGACGGTCGAACCGATGCCACCGTGCACGCCGCCATCTTCCAGGGTGACCACGAGACGGTAGTTTTCGGCGAGTTTGACGATGGTGTCGGAAACCGGCAGCACCCAGCGGGGGTCGATAACGGTGACCGAAACACCTTCCGGCGCAAGCAGATCCGCGACCTCGAGCCCGGTCGCGGCGAACGGGCCGACCGCGACCAGCAGCACATCGCCGCGCTGCGCTTGCGCGGAGCCGCCCTCGCGCTCGGGCAGGCGCAGCACGTCGACACCATCGAGCCGCTCGACGGCCGAAATATCCTCGGCCACACTGCCCTTCGGGAACCGAATGGCGGTGGGTCCGTCGCTCACCGCAAGCGCCTCGGCCAATTCCTCACGCAACGTCGCCGCATCGCGCGGGGCTGCCACCCGAATACCCGGAATGATGCCGAGTACGGATAGATCCCACATCCCGTTGTGCGACGCGCCGTCCGGCCCGGTGATTCCGGCGCGGTCCAGCACCACCGTCACCGGCTGCTTCAGCAGCGCGACATCCATCAGCAACTGATCGAAGGCGCGGTTCAAGAACGTCGAATAGATCGCCACCACCGGATGCATGCCGCCGAGGGCGAGTCCGGCCGCCGAGGCCATCGCATGCTGTTCGGCGATGCCGACATCGAACATCCGCTCCGGGAAGCGTTCCCCGAAGGCCGCGAGACCGGTCGGTCCCGGCATGGCCGCGGTGATCGCGACGATATCGTCGCGCTTCTCCGCGTGCGCGATCAGCTCCTGGGAGAACACCGAGGTCCAGCCGAGCGCCTTCGGCCCGCCCAGCGGGCGTCCGGTGAGCGGGTCGATCGGATCGCAGGCGTGCATCTGGTCCGCGACGTGGTTCTCGGCGTGCGTGTAACCACGCCCCTTCTGGGTCACCACATGCACGACCACCGGCCCGCCGAAATCCTTCGCCCGGCGCAGCGCGGCCTCCAGCGCGACGGTGTCGTGGCCGTCCACGGGTCCGACGTACTTCAGTCCGAGGTCGCTGAACAGCTCCTGCGGACTCACCGCATCCTTTATCCCGGCCTTGACCGCGTGCACCATCGAGTACGCGGACTCGCCGACGCGCGGGATGCTCTTGAGGATCCGCTTGCCCGCGTCCAGCGCGTGCTCATAGGCGGGCTGGGTGCGCAGCGCCGTCAACCGGTCAGCGAGGCCGCCGATGGTCGGCGCGTAGGAGCGGCCGTTGTCGTTGACCACCACGACGACCGGGCGGTCCGGTGCGGCGGCGATATTGTTGAGCGCCTCCCAGCACATGCCACCGGTGAGCGCGCCGTCGCCGACCACCGCGACCACATGCCGGTCCTGCCCGGTCAGCGCGAATGCCTTCGCCAGACCGTCGGCATAGGACAGCGACGCCGAGGCGTGCGAAGATTCGACCCAGTCGTGGGCGCTCTCGGATCGGCTCGGGTAGCCGGACAACCCGCCCTGTTTGCGCAGCGTGTCGAACTGATCCTTGCGGCCGGTGAGGATCTTGTGCACGTATGCCTGATGACCGGTGTCGAAGATCAACGGATCGGCTGGCGAGTCGAAGATCCGGTGCAGTGCGATGGTCAGCTCGACCACACCGAGATTGGGGCCGAGGTGCCCGCCGGTGACGGCGACCTTCTGCACCAGGAACTCGCGAATCTCCTCCGCCAGTTCACCCAATTCGGCAACGGTAAGCCGTCGCAGGTCTTCGGGTGTATCGACCCGGGAAAGCACTCCCACCTGAACTCGCTCCCTCCGGATAGCGCATCTGATCCCGATCAGTCTACGGAGCCGTGCCAGTGGCTCCGCACGACAATGCCCCGCCACCAGCCGACTTCGCGCGGAAGTGTGAGCCTCCACACGAATCGCCAGCCCGTCCGAAGACACGCTCGGGCGGACGAGTTCACCGGTCCATCTAACGCTACCCAAGCTTAGAGTGGACCAGTGGCCCTGCCCCAGCAGATGGTTCCGCGAACGATCGACCCCGGCGTCGTGGCACGCATCGTCACCGATGTCCACCAACTCTGCCGCGCCGACGATTCCGCAGACCTCGCTGTCCGCGTCCCCGAACTGGCTGCGGTACAACCCGATTCGTTCGGGTCGTGCCAGACCACCTCGGACGGACAGGTGTACGGCACCGGTGACGTCACCACCGAGTTCACCATCCGGTCGATCGCGAAACCCACCGAACTCACCGCCGCGGGCTGCCGCGTCGCCACCATTCGCCGTTCGCGGTGGCGACTGTCGACCGGCTTCGGTCGAGCCGAGGGGACATTTCCGAAGCATCGACCGTTCTCATCTGAAACCGACGAAGTCAGGAGACGCCGTGAGCAAGAAGAAGTCCGACGACACCGGTACCGCCGCAGGCACGGTCACCACCTTCGGATACGGCACCGCCCGCGCCACCCCGGATCTGATGCGGGTCACCATCTCCATCGAAACCCGGGCCAGCAAGGTCGCCCTCGCCTACGGCCAGGCCGGCGAGCGCGTCGCCGCCGTCACCGATTCGCTGCGCTCCGACGGCGTTCCCGGCACCGATATCGCCACCAGCGGGCTGACGGTGCGCACCGAAACCGTCTGGCTGGAGGGCGGGGGCTCCAAGATCACTGGTTACGTGGCGACCACCGACCTCACCGTCGTGCTGCGCGATATCGGCGAAACGGCCGATCCCGGGCCCGCCACGATCATCGCCAACTGCGTCGACGCGGGTGGTGACGATGTTCGCCTCGGCGGCCTCAATCTCGGCTTCGCCGATCAGGAGGGGCTGCTCACCCGGGCCCGCGATGCGGCATGGGACAACGCGCTCGCCAAGGCCCAGCAGTACGCGGGCCGCGCCGGGGGCACCCTCGGATCGGTCGTCGAGATCACCGAGAACACCACCTCCGCAGCGCCCGCCGCGCCCCGGCTGATGGCGATGTCGGCCCCGATGAACGAGGGCTACGGTGGCGCTTCGGTTCCGGTCGAACTCGGCGAATCCGAGATCTCGGCGACCGTCCGGGCGACCTGGCAGCTCACCTGATTTCAGGTAACCTAACGCTTGCTTGGGTATAGTGAGGGCCTCATCTTGTCCGGTTAGGGGTCTGCATGCCATTCGTGCTCATCGACAAACCGCGGCCGCAGGTCGCACTGGTCACGCTCAACCGGCCGGAACGGATGAACGCGATGGCCTTCGACGTGATGATCCCGCTGCGGGAGGCGCTCGAAGAGGTGAGTGCCGATAACGAGGTGCGGGTCGTGGTGCTCACCGGCGCGGGCGATGGCTTCTGTTCCGGCGCGGACCTCCAGCACGCGGGCAAGGTCCCCAATACCGAGGGGCTGACCAAGACCAGCGTCGCACGCCGCTCGATGGATCTGCTCAACGATGTGATGATCACCCTGCGGCGGATGAACCAACCGGTCATCGGCGCGATCAATGGCGCGGCCATCGGCGGCGGATTCTGCCTCAGCGTCGCCACCGATATCCGAATCGCGGGCGAGGACGCCTACTTTCGCGCGGCCGGCATCAATAACGGCCTCACCTCTGCGGAATTGGGCATCAGTTATCTCCTGCCGCGCGCCATCGGCGCCTCGCGCGCCTTCGAAATCATGTTGTCCGGCCGCGATGTCGACGCCGTCGAGGCCGAGCGCATCGGCCTCGTCTCGCGCACCGTCCCCACCGCCGAACTCCTCGACACCTGCTACGACCTGGCCGAACGGATCATCAGCTTCAGTCGCGTCGGCACCGAACTCACCAAACGCATGCTGTGGAGCGGAATGGAGGCCAGCGGCTTCGAATCCCATATGCAGCACGAGGGCATGTCCCAGCTCTACGTTCGCCTCACCACCGAGAATTTCGACGAGGCCATCCGCGCCCGCCGCGACCGTCGCCGGCCGGTCTACGAGGACTGAGCCGACTGCTGGCCGATGCCCTTGACCAGCAGTGTCACCGTGTCGGCACCCGCGTGGCGGTCCTTCGAGATCTCCAGGTACTCAGGGGAATCCGCCCACGCCCGGAAGGACGGTTCGTCCGGGAACGACATCAGGACCACCTTTTCGCGATCCGAATCGCCCTCGATCACCTGCGGGGATTCGTCCGCGGCCAGCAGGGTGCCGGAGTAACGGGCGAATACGTCGAGGAAGCGCGCTTGGTAGCGATCGTAGGCGGTGCGATCGGTGAACTTCAGCTGCGCGACGACATAAACGGTCATGGTCAGACTCTAAGCGGCGCCGCGGCTTCGGCGATCGAGGGATATGAAGTCGAGGCGGCGCGAACGCCGATTCGGACCATCCACAGAGCCTCGGCGCCGCCGAAGTCCGAGGTGGCACGACCGGGCGACGCTCAGCGTTCCAGGAGGGCGAGGCATTCGACGTGGTGGGTGGCGGGGAAGGCGTCGAAGGCGCGCAGGTCGGCGAGATGGTAGCCGGCCGCCTGGTAGAGGCCGAGGTCGCGAGCGAAAGAGGCCGGGTCGCAACCGATGTGGATGATGCGAGCGGGGCCGCTGGTGGTCACCGGAGTGATGACGTCCTTACCCGCGCCCGCGCGCGGTGGATCGAGCACGACCACATCCGGTGCGGCGCTACTGGCGTGTTCGGCCAGCCACTGCTCGACGCGCTGGGCACGCAGGTCCAGCCAGGGTAGGTCGCGCAGTGCCGCGCTGCCGTCGGCCACCGCGGACCGCGTCGATTCCACCGCGAGCACCGAGCCGGTCTGACCGACCTGGTCGGCGAGCCGGGCCGCGAACACTCCGACCCCGCTGTACAGGTCCCATGCCCGTTCCCCATGACCGAGCCCGGCCCACCCTGCGACCAGATCCGAATAGCATTGCGCCGCACCGCGATGCGCCTGCCAGAACCCGGTCGCCGACAACTCCCACCGCCGCCCGGCCACATATTCGACCGTCCGCCCACTACCCCCGAGCACCCACTCGTCCCGAGCCGCATGCGTCGCCGCCCGCCGAGCCGAAGCGCGCCGCCGATCCCCCTCGTGCCCAGTCGATCCGGCCTGATCCGTCCCGCGCGAACCCCCGCCACCACCGAACTGGTCACCTCGCGGCCGACCGCCGCCGTCGCGATCCCACTCGCCATCGCGCCCACGCTCAGCGCCACGACGACTGCGCCCCGAATCGCCCCGCCGATCCTGGCCACGCCGACCATACCGACCGTGCCGATCGCCACCACGCGACGCAGGCCGCTCGCCACCACGACGACCACGCTCATCACCACCGCCCACCGCCGACGGCGCCAACTCGACGATATGCCGCATCCCATCGCCGTCCACCGCGATCACCAGGTCCGCGCCGGGCGTCCACAGACGCTCCGCGATGCCGTCCATCGCGCCCGGAACAGGTTGGGGGCAGCGCAGGTCGGTGATCACCTTGGTGCTGCGGTAGCCGTGGACCCCGGCTCGGCCATCGGCGTCGACGGCGAGTCGGACACGGGTGCGCCAGCCGCCGGTGGTGTCGGCGGGGTATCCGGTGATCGGCTCCACGGTGATGTCGCGGTCGATTCCGGCGATGCGACGCAGCTGTTCGGCGACCACCGCCGCCTTCAGCGCGCGCTGGGCGGCCGGAGTGGCGAAGGAGAAATCGCAGCAGCCCGCGCCGGCCGGACCGGAGACGGGACAGGTGGCCGGGACGCGGTCCGCAGATGCCTCGAGGATCTCGATCGCGTCGGCCCGGCAGAACGAACCGCCGCGGTCCTCGGTGACCCGCACCCGTACCAGCTCGTCGGGCAACCCGTGTCGCACGAAGACAACGCGCCCCTCGTGCCTGGCGACACAGAATCCGCCGTGCCCGGGTGGCCCGAGCCGTACCTCGAAGGTGTGCGAGCGCCAGTCGGTCACCCTCGGTCCTCGTACCCGCGCCGCACCGCACCTGGTGCGTTCACCACGCCGGCCTGCCTGGCCTTCGCGGACGACGTCAGCTGCCACGGCACACTCGTCACCATCACACCGGGCTCGAAGAGCAACCTGCCCTTGAGCCGCAAGGCGCTCTGGTTGTGCAGAATCTGCTCCCACCAGTGTCCGACAACGTATTCCGGGATGAATACGGTCAACACATCGCGCGGCGAATCCCGCCGCACCCGCTTCACGTAATCCAGTACCGGCTTGGTGATTTCGCGATAGGGCGATTCGATCACCTTGAGCGGCACGGTGATGTCGCTGCGCTCCCACTCCCGCACCAGCGCCCTGGTGTCGGCCTCGTCGACGTTCACCGTCACCGCCTCCAAGGTGTCGGGCCGGGTGGCGCGGGCGTAGGCCAGCGCCCGGCGCGTCGGCAGATGCAGTTTGGACACCAGCACGATCGAATGCGACCGACTCGGCAGCACCCCGTCCCACTCGTGCTCGTCCAGCTCACGGGAAACCGAATCGTAGTGCCGCCGAATGAGTTTCATCACAACGAAGATCGCCACCATGGTGCAGATCGCGATCCAGGCTCCGGCGAAGAACTTGGTGATGAGCACGATGACCAGCACCGTCCCGGTCGCGCTGAGACCGATCGCGTTGATCACCCGCGAGCGCATCATCCTGGCCCGCTGCGCGGGATCGGTTTCGGTGCGCAGCAATCGGGTCCAGTGCCGCAGCATGCCGGTCTGGCTGAGCACGAACGAGACGAAGACGCCGACGATGTAGAGCTGGATGAGCTTGGTCACCTCGGCCCCGAACACCACGACGAACCCGACGGCCGCCCCGGAGAGGAACAGAATGCCATTGCTGAACGCCAGCCGGTCGCCGCGGGTATGCAGCTGTCGGGGCAGGTAACGGTCCTGCGCCAGAATCGAACCCAGCACCGGGAACCCGTTGAACGCGGTATTCGCCGCGAGCACCAGGATCAGCGCGGTCACCGTGGTGATGAAGTAGAACCCGATCGGGAAGCCGTGGAATACGGTCTCGGCCAACTGCGCGATCAGCGTCTTCTGATGGTAGTCCGAGGGCGCGCCGATGAGTTCGGACTCGTTGTGCGCGTATACGATCCCGATCTTCTGGGCCAAGATGATGATGCCCATCAACAATGCGATCGCGATGCTGCCGAGCATCAGCAGTGTGGTCGCGGCATTGCGCGACTTGGGTTTCCGGAATGCGGGCACGCCATTGCTGATCGCCTCGACACCGGTCAGCGCGGCACAGCCGGAGGAGAATGCCCGCGCGATGAGGAAGGCGAACGCGAGCCCGTAGAGGTGCTCGTCCTCGGCATTGAGCTGGAAGCCCGCCGATTCGGCCCGCAGCTGGTCACCGAGTACGAAGATGCGGAACAGTCCCCACCCGAGCATCGCGAACATGCCGAGGATGAAGGCATAGGTCGGAATCGCGAAGGCGACACCGGATTCCCGGATGCCGCGCAGATTGATCGATGTCAGGACGACGATGGCGACCACCGCGAACAGCACCTTGTGGGTGGCCACGAACGGAATCGCGGATCCGATATTCGACGCCGCCGAGGAGATCGACACCGCCACCGTGAGCACATAGTCGACCAGCAGCGCACTGCCGACGGTGAGTCCGGCATTGGGCCCGAGGTTCGTGGTGGCAACCTCGTAGTCACCGCCACCGGAGGGATAGGCGTGCACATTCTGCCGGTAGCTGGCGACCACCACCGCCATCACGAACGCGACGGCCAGACCCACCCAGGGCGCGTAGACATAGGCCGAGATACCGGCCACCGAAAGGACGAGGAAGATTTCTTCCGGCGCGTACGCCACCGAGGACATCGCGTCGGAGGCGAACACCGGGAGCGCGATTCGCTTCGGCAGCAGGGTATGGCCCAGCGCATCGCTACGGAAAGGCCTGCCCAGCAGCACACGTTTGGCTGCCGTCGTCAACTTGGACACTGGAGCGAGCATAGATCCCCGCAGGGTTGTCCGCTGCCCCGGCTGGCCCGCGTCGTATGTTTGGTCGGCGCGCAGAGGGGGAAGTTGGGGCATGGACACATCTGGCGGGTACGGTTCGAAGCCGGAGATAGCAAACCGAACGCCCCGCGCGGCGCGAGTTCGCGGCCCGGAGGAGGTAGCTTGCGTAACCACGCAGGGCCTGCGAGTGCCGCCGATTGAACACGGTTTCCAGGAACGAGGTTGCACGGTGTACGTAGTGATCATGGGTTGCGGACGAGTCGGCTCGTCGCTGGCACGCGCCCTGGTCCGGGTCGGCCATGAGGTCACCGTGATCGATCGGGACCAGAGCGCCTTCCTGCGCCTCGGCGAGGACTTTCCCGGCCAGCGGGTGATCGGCGTCGGTTTCGACCGGGATGTGCTGACCCGCGCGGGAATCGAGCGGGCCGACGCCTTCGCCGCGGTCTCCTCCGGCGACAACTCCAACATCATCTCCGCGCGGGTGGCCCGGGAAATGTTCGGCGTGCAGCGCGTGGTCGCGCGCATCTACGACGCCAAGCGCGCCGCCGTCTACGAGCGTCTCGGCATTCCGACCATCGCCACCGTGCCCTGGACCACCGACCGCTTCCTCACCACGCTGATCGGCGACGGCGGCACCACCACCTGGCGAGATCCGACGGGCACCGTCGCGGTGGCCCAGCTGACGCTGCACGAGGACTGGTACGGCCGTACCGTGCGCGATCTGGAACGGACCACCGGCACCCGCGTCGCGTTCATCATCCGGTTCGGTCAGGGCCTGCTGCCCGAGAGCAAGACCGTGGTCCAAGCCGACGACATCGTCTATGTCGCCGCGACCTCCGGCTCCGTCGGCGAGGCCGTCGCCTTGGCCGGTAAGCCCCCAGCAAGCGAGGACTGAACATGAAAGTGGCGATCGCCGGAGCCGGTGCCGTCGGCCGCTCGATAGCCAAGGAGCTATTGCGCGGCGGACATCGGGTGATGCTGCTCGAGCGTCAGCTCGACCATATCGACCCCGCCGCCATCCCGGATGCCGTCTGGGTGCATGCCGACGCGTGCGAGCTCGCACTGCTCGAGGATGCCGGATTGGAGACCTACGAGGTCGTCATCGCCGCCACCGGTGACGACAAGGCGAATCTGGTGCACAGCCTGCTGGCCAAGACCGAATTCGGGGTGCGCCGGGTGGTGGCCAGGGTCAACGATCCGCGCAACGAATGGCTCTTCGACGCGTCCTGGGGCGTCGATGTCGCGGTGTCGACGCCGCGGCTGCTGGCCTCGCTGGTAGAGGAGGCCGTCTCGGTCGGCGATCTGGTGCGACTGATGACGCTGCGGCAGGGTCAGGCGAATCTGGTCGAGATCACCCTGCCCAGCGATACCGCCTTGGCGGGCAAGCCGGTCCGCACGCTCACCCTGCCGCGCGACGCCGCCCTGGTGACGATTCTGCGCGGCGGCCGGGTGATCGTGCCGCAGCCCGACGACCCGTTCGAGGGCGACGACGAGCTGTTGTTCGTGACCTCCGTGGAGGCCGAGGAGGACCTGCGGGTGGCACTGGCCACGCACGGCATCAAACCCTGACTCCCCGACAAGGCCGATGCGGCTCAGCGCCTGATCGCCCTCAGGCCGCGGCTTGCAGCTGCGCGCGCAACTTGTTCAGCGCGCGATGCTGCATGACGCGAACCACCCCCGGGCTGGTGCCGATGGCCTCGGCGGTCTGCGCCGCGGTCCAGCCCAGCACGATCCGCATCACCAGCACCTCGCGGTGCGCGGGCGCAAGGATCTTCATCAATTCCCTGGTGGTGGCGCGACGTTCGGATGCCAGCGCCCACTCCTCGGGGCCGGCCGCGGTCGAGGCCATATCGGGGACCTCGTCGACCGGGTACATCGGGTGCAGCTGCGAGCGCCGGAACGCGTCGGCAACCTTGTTGGCCGCGATGCCGTAGACGAAGGCCAGGAAGGACTTGCCCTGATCCTGGTAACGCGGAATGGCATTGACGGTGGCCAGCAGGACCTCCTGCACCACATCGTCGGCCGTGACGTGCAGATGAGCGGTATTGCCCAGGCGCGCACCGCAATACCGGCGGACCAGCGGATGCACCAGCCGGACGATCTCGGAGACCGCCGCGCGATCGCCCGCGGCCGCCGGGCCGATCAACTTATCCAGTTCGGCCGATACCCGGCGGCTCTCCGACAGTGCCGGGTTGTGGTGGGCCTGCTTCTTCGACAATGTCGCAGTGTTGTGCTCGGTAGCCAACTTCCGAGTCCTTCCTAGCCGATCGTGCTTTATTTGCTTGCACTGATCGTCTGATGAACTCGGTCGCCCAACCAGGCACCCCAGGGTGGGTACTCCTGCACCTCCGGCGGCGAATTGTTAACACCCCGACGACATCGGGGCGAGAATCCCTAGGCCGCTTCGGCGGCGGTCCCACGCTGCGCCGGCAGGTGTCCGGCGCGTCGCACCGCCCACACCGTGACGGCCAGCGCGACCGCGGTCAGCGGCCACCCCATCGCGATGCGCGCGAAGGCCAGCCAGCCGGTGCGATCGGTGTCGTAGAGCTGCGATTGCACCAGATAGCGCGCACCGAATACCACCACCCAGGTGGTGGTCGCGAGGTCGTAGAGACGCACGACGCGGCGGTCGGACCGCCATTCGGTGCCGTGACCGTTGAGCACGCCCCAGATCACGCCGACCAGCGGCCAGCGCACGAACATCGACACCAGGAAAACCCCGGCGTACACCAGGCTGGTGTAGATGCCGAACAGGAAGAAGCCCTTCGCCTCACCCATCCGATAGGCGATGAACGCGCAGATGCCGACTCCGAGGAAGCCGGAGATCGCGGGTTGGATCGGGCTGCGCCGCACCAGGCGCCACACCAGAATCGCGGCGGCCACGCCGAGTGCCGACCAGATCGCCGCGGTGAGCCCGGCAAAGGTGTTCACGGGCACGAAGACGAGCACCGGCAGGGTCGAGTAGATCAGGCCGCTGAAACCGCCCAGCTGCTCGAGCAGGGTCTGTTCGGCCTCTTCGATCTCGACGTCGGTTTCGGCGTCGACAGGGAGATCGACGGCCTCGGCCGGGTCGATCGAATTACGCCTTCCGGTCTGGCTCGCGGCGCGGATCTCGGCGGCGTTCTCGTTGCTCGATGGCATACGTCAGCTGTTCTCACGCAATTCGTAGTAGGGGTTGTAGATCACCTTACGGCCATCGCGGTCACCCACCCGACCGCGAACGAGGATCTTGCGGCCCGGTTCGATACCGGGGATCCGTCGACGACCGATCCACACCAGACTGATGGCATCGGTGCCGTCGAAGAATTCTGCCTGAACACTGGCGCCGACGGACTTCGGACACGCTTCGACACTGCGTAGTCGTCCGAGCATCGTGGCCTCTTCGCCGCGACGGCACTCCGAGGCCCGGCACGCACCCGACGCGTCGGCCGATTCGGCCAGTTCCTCGGCGTCCAACTGATCGATGTCCTCGGTCAGCCTGCGGCTCAGACGGCGAAAATAACCTGAGGCGGCGGATGACATGTGACGCTCTCCTGCTTGGAGCAAGACGACGTGGATCCACACGCCATCGGGGTTGTTCCGGTTACGACCGGCTGTAGGCCGTATACCCGCCACTGTAGATGGGCAACCCTCCCCCCGCTACGCTCGGACCGGTGTTCGACTCCCCACACTCAGCGCCGGGCCACGGCGACCGCGCCCCGATCGCCGTGGCGTTGCCGGGAACCGGTTCGGATGCCGACTTCGCGCGCCGCGCGTTCGGACCGGCCTGTGCGGCACGCGGACTCGAATGCATCGCCGTCGAACCCGACCCGCGCGCGGTGGTTGCCAGCTACCGGGCCGCGCTCGACGCCGCCGCCCGGCGCGGCCCCGTCCTGGCCGCTGGCATCTCCCTGGGCGCGGCAATCGCACTCGAGTGGGCAGGTGAGCACCCCGAGTCGGCAATCGGCGTAGTGGCAGCGCTACCGGGCTGGACCGGACCGGATACCGCGGCCTGCCCGGCCGCGCTCAGCGCCGCGGCCACCGCGGCCCAGCTGCGCGCGGACGGTCTCGACGCGGTCGTCGAACGGATGCGCGCGAGCAGCCCGCGCTGGCTCGCCGACGCGCTCACCCAATCCTGGCGCTCGCAATGGCCGCGGCTGCCGGATGCCCTGCAGGAGGCCGCGGACTACAAATGGCCCGGCGCCGAACGACTCGGCACCATCGATGTACCGGTCGCGATCGTCACCGCGATCGACGATCCGGTGCATCCGCTGGCGGTCGCCGAGGAATGGGCCGAACTGATCCCGCGCTCCGAGCTGATCCGGATCACCCTCGACGAACTCGGCGCCGACCCCGCGATTCTCGGACACTCCGGTATCGCCGCGTTCTACCCAACTGCCTGACGTCCGCGCCCCCGCGTGCGGCCGTGCGCTCGTTCAGAAACCACGAAGCCCCAGCGTTGGGCTGGGGCCACGAATTGCGGTCGGGCGTCGGCTAATTCAGGCCGAGCTGCTGCATGGCGGAACCGTCCGCGCCGCGGCGGGGTTCATTCGGCATGCGCGGCGGGATCACGGCCTGCGGTGCGGCCTGGGCGGCCTGCTGTGCCGCCACCGCCTGCTGCTGGGCCTCTACCTGCGCCTGGTGCGCGGCGGCCAACTGCTCGGCCAGCTCCGGCGGCAGCACGACGGCCAGCGGCTCGCGCACCGGCATCGGGTCGTCACCGCGTCGGATCACGGTCTCGCTCAAGATGGCTCGCGCCGCGCGCACCAGTGGTCCGCCGTCATCGGCGGCGCCCTGCGGACCCGCCGCCACCAGACGCACCATCCACCGTGGCCCGTCCACCCCGATGAAGCGCAGATCCGCGCCCTCGGTGATGGCGAGCAGTTCCCGGCCCCACGGTCCGGTCTCCACCGCGACCCTGGCGCCGTCCTTGCGTAGGGATTCGGCGAGATCGGCTGCCACCGAACGCCATTGGCCCGCGGACTTGGGCGCGGCGTAGGCCGCGACGGTGATCCGGCCGTGCTCGGTCGCCAGGTGCACCGCCTGCGGGGTGCCGTCCGGGGTCATCTCGACCTGCAGCTGACCGCCCGGCGGTACCGGCAGGATCACCGATCCGAGATCCAGGCGCTGATCGGACACATTCTCCAGCAGCTCGGCCACTTCGCTGTAGTCGTACGGGCCGGACTTGGGCATCTCCGCGTCGACATCGTCGTAGTCGGTCTCGTCGTAGCCGGGTTCGTCGGCGTAGCCGGGTTCGTCGGCGTAGCCGGGTTCGTCGGCGTAGGCCGCGGCGGCGTAATCGGCTGGTACGACCGGATTCTCATCGGTGATCGGATCGATGATCGGATTCTCATCGGTGATCGGCTCGTCGTCGTAGCCCGGATGGCCGTAGCTGGCGTAGTCGGCGTCGTAGTCGCCCGCGTAGTCGTCGTCGTACTGATCCTCGGCGAACTGGTCACGTCCGCCGGACCTGCGTCTCTTTCCGAACATTCCCGTCATGCCTCCTTGCCGGGGGCGCCCACTCCGTCGGCCGCCGCGGCCAGACTCGCGTGGCCACCGCTCGACCCGTAACCGCCCGCACCTCGCGTGGTGTCGTCGAGCACGTCGACCTCGACGAAATCGACCAACTCGACCCGCTGCACCAATAGCTGCGCGATCCGGTCGCCCCGGCGCAGCTCGATCGGGGTGCGCGGATCGTGATTGATCAGGCATACCCTGATTTCGCCTCGATATCCCGCGTCCACCGTGCCCGGGGTATTCACCACGGACAGGCCGGTTTTCGCGGCCAGACCGGAACGCGGATGGATCAGGCCGACCGTGCCGACCGGCAGCGCGACGGCGACACCGGTGCCGACCAGCACCCGCTCGCCCGGCTCGATGATGACGTCCTCTGTGGTGCACAGATCCACGCCCGCGTCTCCGTGGTGGGCACGCGTGGGCATGGGGATGCCGGGATCAAGCCGCAGCAAAGGTATCGGTGAAAGTGCGCTCATGACCGCGCCTCGCTGCCGCTCGGCTCCGTCATGACCGCACATGCTGCTGTGTTGATTATTCGCTCGCTGCGCTCGCTCACGTTGATCGAGCCTACGCGTACGCCCTCGACCTCAGTGAATTAGTGTTGAGTCGTGTCGGACCAGCCCAACCCAGTGACTATGGACGAACAACAGAGCGGCTTCGAGCCCTACCGCGAGCGCCTGTGGGTGCCGCTGTGGTGGTGGCCGGTCGCGTTCGCCATCGCCGGTCTGCTGGCCGCCGAAATCCATATGGGCGCACCGGGTCTGCGTGCCTGGCTGCCCTACGCGCTGCTGTTTCCGGTACCGGTGTGGGTGCTGGTGTGGTTGAGCCGCCATCGGGTCGAGGTGGCCCAGGATTCCTCCGGCGTGCGTGAGTTACGCGCCGATCGCGCGCATCTGCCGGTCAACTTCGTGGCCAAGGCGGCCACCGTGGCCCCCACCGCCAAGAGTGCGGCACTGGGCCGCCAGCTGGACCCCGCCGCCTTTGTTCAACATCGGCCATGGGTGGGGCCGATGGTGTTGCTCGTGCTCGACGACCCGGACGACCCGACGCCGTACTGGCTGGTCAGTACGCGACGGCCGGACCGGGTCTTGGCCGCGCTTGGCATACCTGGC
The DNA here is from genome assembly GCF_048910785.1 of Nocardia nepalensis. Lineage (NCBI taxonomy): Bacteria > Bacillati > Actinomycetota > Actinomycetes > Mycobacteriales > Nocardiaceae > Nocardia > Nocardia nepalensis. The sequence continues at coordinate 115,803 of NZ_JBKBET010000041.1, forward strand.
TGAAAGCCGGGCGTGCCGAGCGCGGGCTATGGTGTCGATCTCGGGCTGGAGATCAGATCTCGCGCCGCGGATCAGGCTGCGCAGTCCATGCAGATCATCTGGCCGCCACTCTCGCTGGCCAGTCTGCTCCGGTGATGGACCAGGAAACAGCTGGAACAGGTGAACTCGTCCGCCTGCTTCGGGATCACCCGAACCGTCAGCACTTCCTCGGACAGGTCCGCGCCGGGAAGCTCGAACGACTCCGCGGTATCGGATTCGTCGATATCCACGACGGCGGACTGTGCCTCGTTGCGACGAGCCTTCAGCTCCTCCAGCGAATCCTCCGACACCTCGTCGGTTTCTGTGCGCCTCGGTGCGTCATAGTCGGTTGCCATGTCGTCTTCCCCTCGTCCTTAATCCGTATATCCCGGACCGGGCCGCCCAACCGATTCACTGGGAATCGGAATGATCAGCCCGCCCCGCCGGTGGTGCACGTCACACGTACACCGGTCCCCTATCAGGGCGGATCGCGCGGACCCACCATTGATAGCGCTCGGTAAACGCAGGACATGCCCTTCTTGTTCCCGCGACCGACCACCGATTTCTGGCTGGATGATTCGATCTGGGCCGCCAGACAATAGCGGACGACACGGCAAAAGTCGCAATCAAAACACAGACGATTCGAAACTGAGGGGCAATCGACACCAACCCTGCAACTCGCCGAGACCTTGGCGCTGAATTCACCCCACCCCGGCCGGCTCCGCCGGCCCGCCATCGCCCGGCCGCGCAGACATTTTCGTAGAGTATGCCCGTGGTTTCACTCATCACCGAAGGCAGCGCGACCGATCGTCAGGGGCAACCCTTCCTCCGGCGGCGCAATCAGCCATGGTTGATCCTGGTCGGCGTCCTGTTCCTGATCTGCACCGTGGTGTGGATCAAGGCCCTGACAACCGAGGACAGCAGCGGAACCGCGATGGCGTGCAACTCGCCGAGCCCCGCCACCGACGCGAAGTCGCCGCAACCGGCTCCGCTGGGTCAGCGGGTCGGCCAATCGCGGCTGACCGATGTCGAACCGGCGGCGCTGGCCTCCGCCAAGGTCCGCGTACTGAACGCGAACAACAAGAGCGGTCAGGCCTCCCACATCGCCTCCGCGCTCGGTGATCTGGGCTTCGCGAGCCCGTCGGGGCAGCAATTCGGTAACGATTCGGTCTACGTCAATGGCGACCTCAATTGCACCGGCCAGATCCGCTTCGGCGTGAACGGCCGACCGGCCGCCGCATCGGTCCAGCTGGTCGCGCCGTGCGCCGAGCTGATCGAGGATCAGCGCAATGACGACTCCGTCGATCTGGTGCTCGGTTCGGTGTTCGGCGAGTCGCTGCGGCCCAGTCCGGATGCCGAGGAAGTGCTCAAATCCCTGAAGAATCCGGCGCCGGGCGGCTCGCCGTCCATCGATCCCAAACTGCTCTCCGCGGCGCGCACGGCCCGCTGCTGAGTCGGACTTAGACCAACCTCCATCGCCCCGGCGCCGCTTCGGCGCCGGGGCGATCCGCATTTTCGGGCGACGAATCAGGCGTCCGGAATCGCCGCGGTCGCGCCGACCCGCCCGAAGAGTTCGGTCAATTCGCCGGCGATGCCCGGCGCCGCGGCAACGACCAACTCACCGGCCGCGCCCGGACTGGTGGCGGCGGGCAACCGGAGTACCGCACCCGCCTCAGCGGCGATCAACGCGCCCGCGGCCCAGTCCCACGCGTTGAGTCCGTGCTCGTAGTACGCGTCGATCCGGCCCTCGGCGACGAAGCACAGATCCAGGGCCGCCGCGCCGAAGCGGCGGATATCGCGGATATTCGGCAGGATCTCGGCGACCAGCGCCGCCTGCCGGGCCCTGCGGTGCTTGCCGTAGGCGAATCCGGTGGCCACCAATGCCATTGCCGCCGACCGCACGGGCGTGCAGCGCAGATGGTCCACCGAGCCGTCCGCGGCCACCCGGGTGGCGCCCAGACCCGACGCGGCACTGTAGGTCGCCGCGCGCGCGACGTCGACAACCGCGCCGGCGACCGGTCGTCCGTCACGCACCGCGGCCACCGAAATCGCGTAGCCGGGAATGCCGTACAGGAAGTTCACGGTGCCATCGATCGGGTCGACCACCCACTGCACGGTGTCCGCGTCGGTGTCGGCCAGGCTGCCGCCGCCTTCCTCACCGAGGATCGGGTCACCGGGGCGCGCCTGGCCCAGCAGCCGCCGGATCAGATCCTCGGTCTCGGTGTCCACGATCGTCACCGGATCGGTGGGGTGTCCCTTGGCCTGCACCGCACCGTCACGCGCGCCGTCCGGACCGAACACCTCGGGGCGGCGCGAACGCACATGCGCCGCCGCGGTTTCGGCGAGCTGAACCGCGATCCGGCGCAATTCGGCCACCTCCGCGGAATCCGCGGCGTTGGGCTGGTCGGTAACTGACGCTCTGGTCTCCGGCATGACCCCATGCCATCACAGATCCTCATCGAACGGGAACCGGCCAACGCCCATTACTCTTGTCGTGCACGACACAACGCCGTCGTCGGGCACACCCGCCGCATGCGCTCGGACCAGCGGGGGCCTCTGTGCGGCGGTGCGTTCATCACATCGGCCAGCACAGGGAGCGAGGGAACGTCATGTCCGCTCGGGGGCACGCATTCGGTATCGATATCGGTGGCAGCGGCGTCAAGGGCGCCGCGGTGGATCTGGCCACCGGTGATCTGGTCCACGAGCGGATCAAGATCGCGACACCGCATCCCTCGACACCGCAGGCGGTCGCCGACGCGGTCGCCAAACTGGTCGCCCAGGCCGATTGGGACGGTCCGGTCGGCATCACGCTGCCCTCGGTCGTGCTCGAAGGCGTCGCGCGGACGGCCGCCAATATCGACAAGGCCTGGATCGGCACCGACGCGCGCGCCCTGTTCTCCGCGGCGCTCGACGGCCGCACGGTCACCGTGCTCAACGACGCGGACGCGGCCGGACTCGCCGAGGACCACTATGGCGCGGCAAAGGATTTCGACGGCCTGGTGCTGCTGCTGACCTTCGGCACCGGCATCGGCTCGGCGCTGCTGTTCCACGGCACGCTGGTGCCCAACACCGAACTCGGCCACCTCGAGATCGGCGGCATGGAGACCGAACACCGCGCCGCGGCCTCGGTCAAGGATCGCGACGGCCTGACCTACGCACAGTGGGCCGCCGAGGTCAGCATCGTGCTGAGCGGACTCGAGAACCTCTTCTGGCCGAAGGTCTTCGTCGCGGGCGGTGGCATCAGCCGGGACGCGGCGCAGTGGATCCCATTGCTCACCAATCGAACCCAGGTGATCCCGGCCCACCTGGAGAACACCGCGGGTATCGTCGGTGCGGCGATGGCCATCGACGCGGGCATCGCGCCGTGAGCGAGCGCAGCGAGTGAACCAAAGGCACAGGCCCCTTCGGGCACGGCGGAGCCGAGCGACAGCGAGGCGCAGCCGTGACCGAGATCAGCGGATCCGGGAGGCGCGCGGAGGGTGCGGCATTAGCCGTTGCCGGGATCGTGCCGTAGGTACCCTGGTTCGATCGTTACAATGGAACGTACTCCGGCCGCGAGCCGGAAACCCCCACCCCGGCGCTCAGCCGGTGAAACCCGACAGACCGCTCCGCCGGAACACCACTCTGGCGTGACGCCGCACGAGACCGTCACGAAAGGGCGTACGTGGTAGCCACGACCCGTCAGACCGCCGAATCGGCCGATGCCGACTCCGCAGATGTAACCGAAGCACGGCCGGTCCGCAAGGCTGCCGCTAAGAAGGCTCCGGCGAAGAAGGCCGCCGCCAAGAAGGCGCCGGCCAAGAAGGCCGCCGCCGCGAAGGCGACGAAGGGCCCCGCCAAGAAGGCCGGACCGAAGAAGGCCGGACCCGACGGCGAGCCCGGCGGCGACGAGAACCTCGAGGCCGAGGATCTGGACCTGGAGGATCTCGGCGATCTCGAGGTGTCCGAGGACGACCTCACCGAGGACGCCGAGGATCTGGTCGAGGACGTCGCCGAGGAAGTCGAGGAGGGCGAGGCCGACGAGCCGACCGCTGCCGACAAGGCCTCCGGCGACTTCGTCTGGGACGAGGAGGAATCCGAGGCGCTGCGCCAGGCCCGCAAGGACGCCGAGCTCACCGCTTCGGCCGACTCGGTGCGTGCCTACCTCAAGCAGATCGGCAAGGTCGCGCTGCTCAACGCCGAGGAGGAGGTCGAGCTCGCCAAGCGGATCGAGGCCGGGCTCTACGCGGCGGAGAAGGTGCGCGAATTCGCCGAGCAGGGTGAGAAGCTGCCGGTCGCGATGCGGCGCGACTACACCTGGATCGTGCGCGACGGCAACCGCGCCAAGAACCATCTGCTGGAAGCCAACCTGCGCCTGGTGGTCTCGCTGGCCAAGCGCTACACCGGCCGCGGCATGGCGTTCCTGGATCTGATCCAGGAGGGCAACCTCGGTCTGATCCGCGCGGTGGAGAAGTTCGACTACACCAAGGGCTACAAGTTCTCGACCTACGCCACCTGGTGGATCCGGCAGGCCATCACCCGCGCCATGGCCGACCAGGCCCGCACCATCCGCATCCCGGTGCATATGGTCGAGGTCATCAACAAGCTCGGCCGCATCCAGCGCGAGCTGCTCCAGGATCTGGGCCGCGAGCCCACCCCGGAGGAGCTGGCCAAGGAAATGGACATCACGCCGGAGAAGGTCCTCGAGATCCAGCAGTACGCGCGTGAGCCGATTTCGCTGGACCAGACCATCGGCGATGAGGGCGACAGCCAGCTCGGCGACTTCATCGAGGACTCCGAGGCCGTCGTCGCGGTGGACGCGGTGAGCTTCACGCTGCTGCAGGATCAGCTGCAGTCGGTGCTGGAGACGCTGTCCGAGCGCGAGGCGGGCGTCGTCCGACTGCGCTTCGGCCTGACCGACGGCCAGCCGCGCACCCTCGACGAGATCGGCCAGGTGTACGGGGTCACCCGTGAGCGCATCCGGCAGATCGAGTCGAAGACCATGAGCAAGCTGCGCCACCCGAGCCGCTCGCAGGTTCTGCGGGACTACCTCGACTGAGTTCGTTTCCGCTCACTTCTCGCCAAGCGCCCGCGCCGAACAGCGCGGGCGCTTTGTCGTTTGCACACACTGGTGTTGCCGGGTATGCGGACCGGCAACTTCGTCCGCACTCTCTCCGCCTTGGGCCCCGCTACCATCGAATCCGGCAGTGCGCGTTGGCAATTTCGCTTGAGTTTATCCGAACTCCTTCTGCGACAGCACTTTTTGGCATTCCCAACGGCAATCGACCAGCCACGCAATGGCAACCGCAGCAGCGTCCGGCCCGCTAACCAATTCACGTTTCAATCAAACCTAAAAGTGACCGAAACCACTTCCACGGAAACAGATTTCGATGCCCATCCGACCGCTAGCTGTCGTATCGTCTGACCCGCCGTTGTTTCAATAGCCGAAGTTCTCGGCAGTGGGGACGTTGCGTGCTCGACATCTACCATTTCAGTTACGGTCTACTGACCCCGCTGCTGGCCTACACCGTGTCCGTGACCGGATGCCTGCTCGGCTTGCAGTGCGCCGCGCGCGCCCGCACCGGCAAGGACCGGATCGGCTGGCTGCTCGCCGCGGCCATCGCGATCGGCGGCACGGGCATCTGGGTCATGCATTTCATTGCGATGCTGGGGTTTTCGATCCGCGGCACTGAGATCCGGTACGACATTCCGCTCACCCTGCTCAGCGCTGTCACCGCGATTGCCGTGGTCGGTATCGGGCTGTTCATCGTGGTCAAACCCGAACCGTCGCTGCTCGGCCTGCTGGCCGGGGGTGCGGTCACCGGAATCGGTGTCGGGTCCATGCATTACATGGGCATGTACGCGATGAAGTCGAATGCGGTGATCGTCTATGACGTGCGCCGAGTTGTGCTGTCGATGGTCATCGCGGTGGTCGCGGCGACGGTTGCGCTGTGGTTCACGTTGCGGGTCAAGGGCTTTTTCGCCACCGTCGGCGCCGGACTGATCATGGGTGTGGCGGTCTGCGGCATGCACTACACCGGGATGTCGGCGATGCACGCACATACCGGAAATACCCATGAACCCGAGGGTGCGGGGGCAATGGAGCTGATCGCACCGCTGATCGTGGTGATCAGCGTGGTCACCATGCTGTTGCTCATCAGCGTCAGCCTGACCGAGATCGAGCGCAATATCGAGTTGCCGCCACTGCGCATCGCTCCGCGCGCCAAGCCCGATCCGCTACCGCCGCTGCCACCGGTCGAGCCGGAGGCACTGTCGCCCGCGACCGCCTACTGGCCGACGCGGACCGAGGTACCGCGCCACTGAACCCATCGAAATCGCCTGTGCGACAAACTGACAGGCGATATGGACTCAGTCCCGGGTCGGCCAGTATCGCGCCGTACGCGGGCCGCGAGCGCCGTCGTAGGCCGGATCATCGACATCGGTGATGCCGATGTGCAGCAGCAGCATCATCGTCACCATGCCGACGCCGACGGTCAGCGGTGTCAGCAATTGAGCCGCGCCCGCACCGGAGGGCGGGTGCATATGTTGGCCGTTCTGCACATGCATCGCGAACATGCCCGTGTAGTGCATGCCGCAGACCGCCACTCCCATCACCAGAGCCGCACCGATGGTGGCGATGGTGCCGCGTACGTGCAGCGCGAACCACAGCGCCGCGGTCGCGGCAAACACCGCGATCACGATCGACAGGCTCACGATCCACCCGTCGTATTCGATCACCGCATCCGATTTCATCGCGTACATGCCGGAGTAATGCATGGCACCGACGCCCGCACCGGTGATCGCACCGCCGATGAACAGGGCCAGCGGCTCCAATCCCCGCTGCTGCGCGACCCACAGTCCGATCCACACCACCGCCATCGCGATCACCGCGCTGAGCAGGGTGATCGGCACGTCATAGCGGATCGACGCGCCGCGGATCGAAAAGCCCAGCATGGCAATGAAATGCATGACCCATATGCCGGTGCCGCCGATCGCGACGGCCGCGGCGACAAGCCATCCCGCGTGACCGTTACCGGCCCGCGCACGAACCACACAGCGCAGTCCAAGCAATGATCCGGTGAACGACATCAGATAGGCGAGCACGGGCGTGAGCCACCCGTGGCTGAAGTGGTCGATTTGCAGCACGCGACCTCCCTCACGGGGCGGACGTCGGCCGTCACCGCGACAGCGCGAGCCCGCCAACTTGTATCGAACTAGCAGGTAGGCGATTTACAGTACTACCGTCCGCTAAATTTGTCGTGGGATGAATCCAGCCAGTGGGATCGCGGGTGCGATGCGGCAGTCACCGCCCATCACCCGTCCATACCGATCGGTCCCCAACCGCCCGATCTTGTCGAACACGCCATCCGGCAACCAATCAGCACCGATCTCACTGGGGCACAATGGATCTGGTGAGCTCGCCGATCGGCAACAGGCGTTCGCACATTTGCAAGAACGGTGCGCGATTTCGGTACGCATTCCGAGTCCTGTTGCGGCCCAACACCACCGGGCGCGATCACGCGCGTCCGGTAACCGGACTTGACCGACGCCGTGTTCCCACTGGCGGGTCTGAGCGCACACTTTCGTGTGGAGATGGCAGAAATTGCCAGATCCGGCGGGCGAGTGCGCGCTCAGACCCGCCAGTGACAGGTGTTCGCCCTAACCAGCGGTGATAGCGACGACGTCGGCGGAAATCACGGCATCAGCGCGGGAAGTGTCCTTCAGGTCGACACCCGACCTGCCGAGGGCACGCGCGCCGGATATCAAGCCCGCCAACACTTTCGCCGCCTGCCGATAACCCAACCCCTCCGGCGGATGGATGTTGGAGACGCAGTTGCGATCGGCGTCGGTACGGCCCGGTCGAGGCAGGTGGGTGAGGTAGATGCCGAGGCTGTCGGCCACCGACAGCCCGGGTCGCTCACCTATCAGCACCACCACCGTCGCAACGCCCATGGCCTCGGCGATATGGTCACCGAGCGCCACCCTGGCCTGCGTGGCGATCACCGGCGGGGCGATGGAGTAGCGGGGGGCCAGTTCCGCGACGAGGGCCGCGAGCAGTGCGGGACCGTGGTCGGTGAGCGCGCGCGGCGAGAGCCCGTCCGCGAGCACGAACCCGATCTCGGCTCCACCACGCGGTAGCTTCGCCAATAATTTCCCTTGCGCCGCAACTGATTCCGGTAACCGACCCAGATCCGGACGACGCAGGTACTCCGCCCGATCGCGCGCCCGGCTGCGCACATGGACGGCATTCCCCAACCCGACAGCCGCGACCCGCGCGGCCAACCCGTCCACATCCAAGGGCGTATGCACCGCGTCACGCGCCGCCGAATGCGCGGCCCGGAACTCCAGCACCCGCTCCGTCGGCAATGCGTCGCCCGTCCGGCCGAGCCCGATCCTGGCCTGTGTCGTTCGCCGCAAGTCCTCCCAGAACCCCTGCACCGCAGGATATTCGGCAACGACAGCGCTGGATTCCGCGGCCGTGCCAGCGCCCACGCCCGAATCCGGAGTGGCCACGGCGGAATCCGACTCGGCGAGATCCGTGGCGGCCGAGTGCGCAGTCCCGGCGGTCATCGTGTCCCCGCCAGTGCGCGCAGCGGCGACGACGGTGCTTCGACCGGGAGCACCCGACCGGTGTCGTCGATCATCCCGAGTCCGGATAGCCAATTCTCGAATTCCGGTGCGGGACGCAGACCCAGCACGCGCCGGGCGTACAACGCGTCGTGGAAGCTCAGGCTCTGGTAGCCCAACATCACGTCATCGGCGCCGGGAACGGCGATGACGAAGGCGACACCCGCCGCGCCGAGCAGCGTGAGCAGGGTGTCCATATCGTCCTGGTCGGCCTCCGCGTGGTTGGTGTAGCAGACGTCCACGCCCATCGGCAGGCCGAGCAGTTTGCCGCAGAAGTGATCCTCCAGGCCAGCGCGGATGATCTGCTTGCCATCGTAGAGGTACTCCGGGCCGATGAAGCCGACGACGGTATTGACCAGCAGCGGGTCCAGATCCCGCGCCACCGCGTAGGCGCGGGCCTCCAGGGTCTGCTGGTCCACCGGCCGCCCGCCGACGCCCAGATGCGCGCCCGCCGAAAGTGCCGAGCCCTGGCCGGTTTCCAGATACATCACGTTATCGCCGACCGTGCCGCGCCCCAGCGAACGACCCGCCTCGTCGGCCTCGCGCAGCAGCGAAATATTCACGCCGAAACCGGCATTCGCCCCCTCGGTGCCCGCGACGGACTGGAAGACCAGATCCACCGGAGCTCCGGCCTCGATGAGTCCGAGCGTGGTGGTCACATGCGAGAGCACGCACGACTGCGTCGGAATATCGAAGCGGGTGCGCACCTCGTCGAGCAGGTGCAGCAGATCCGCGGTCGCCTGCGGAGAGTCGGTCGCCGGATTGATGCCGATCACCGCGTCACCACAGCCGAGCAGCAGACCATCGAGCACCGCCGCGGCGATGCCGCGCGGATCGTCGGTGGGGTGATTGGGTTGCAGCCGCGTCGCCAATCGTCCGGGCAGACCCATGGTGGTGCGGAATCCCGCGGTCACCACGGCGGCGCGGGAGACCGCTATCAGATCCTGGTTGCGCATGATCTTGCTCACCGCCGCAACCATTTCCGGCGTCAGACCCGACGCAACCGCGCCCAAGACGTCCGCGGGACTACGCAAACCACAGGCCGCGTGATCGCCCGCCGCGACGGCGAGCAGCCAGTCCCGCAGTCCACCGACGGTGAGATGCGAAATCGGCTGGAACGCAACGCGATCGTGGGAATCGATGATCAGCCGCGTGACTTCGTCGGTCTCGTAGGCAACGATCGGATCGCGCAGGAACGTGGTCAGCGGCACCTCGGCCAGCGCCCACTGCGCGGCAGCCCGTTCCGCGTCGGAAGCCGCTGCGCACCCGGCCAATTCATCACCGCTGCGCTGTGGCGTGGCCTTGGCCAGCAGTTCGACCAACCCGTCGAAGACATACCTCGTCCCGCCGAGATCCTGTGCGTAGCGGGTCATTCCAGCACCTCCTCCGTGCGTGCGAGCACGGCGTACTCTGGCGAGTTCGCGACCAGACGGTGGCGGCCGCAGAGCGCGAAGTAGCGATAGTCGTCCCCGGTCGGTGCGGTGATCCGCACCTCGTCGATCGTGATAATTGCTGCGCGCTCCTGTCTGCCGACGTTTTGGTCGGCAGACCAATTCTTCGGAGCCGATGTTGCCCGGATGTGAATCGGCGTTACGTCCGAACGACCAGGTCAGGTGAGTCAGGCCACAGACTTGGCGGGTCTGCGGACATGACCGCCCTGCGCCCGGCAGACTTGTGCATTGTGGTTGCCCCCACTTTGCACCGGATCCATTCACCCTGGACGCGGACCGTCGACCTCCGCGACGAACTCCGCGCGGTCTGGACGTGGGTGCGTCGCCCCGGGCTGGCGCGCCGATTACTGCCCGAACTGCGCCAGCACCTGTCGAGCGCACCGGCCAGCACTGCTTACGCGTTCACCCTGTTCGTCACCTGGTGGACGCTGCGCGGGGTCGGCGATTCGGTGGAGCGCAGGCTGATCTTCTCGGCCTCGACCAACCTCTACAACATGCAGCACAATCCGGTCCAGGTGCTGGTGGCGTCGGCGTTCTGGACCCAGGGCCAGTTCCCCTGGATCACCATCGCGGAGATTCTGCTGGTCATGGGCTTCGCCGAACGCTGGCTCGGCACCAGCCGCTGGATTCTGCTGTTCGCGACCGGGCATATCGGCGCGACGCTGCTCACCGTCACCGCCATCTCCCACGCCATCGACCGCCACGTCATTCCGGTTCGCGTGCAGTACGCAGCTGATGTCGGCACCAGTTATGGGTTCACCGCGGTGCTGGCCGCCATGGCCTTCCACTTCCGCGGGGCGGTGCGCGTGGTGTGGGCGGGCGTGATCATCGTCGTCCTCGGCTCGGCGCTGCTGATCGGACCGACCTTCACCGACTACGGCCATATGTGCGCGGCCCTGATCGGTTTGGCCGTCGGATTCCTGGCCTCGACCCTCTGGCGTCGCATCGAACGCCGGCGTGCCGCCCGCGATGCGAGTTCCGCCGCGGCGACCCCGGTTCCGGCGAACCCGGCAGCTGAGATCTTGGCGGTGGCTGATGGCACGACTGCCACCGAGGCGTCCTCCGTTGCGGCCCAGCCCCTATCAGGCGCTGGCGGCCGGACTGAATCGGCGCTGCACCATGCCGATGACCGGTTCGACGACGCGGGCCGCGATCGGGCCGAGCACGGCCATCAGTAGCACATAGGCCGAGGCGAGCGCGGCCAGCTGGCCGTCGACCGCGCCCATGCCCACCGCCAAGCCCGCGATGACAATGGAGAATTCACCGCGCGCAACCAGTGCGGCGCCCGCGCGCGCCCGACCCATCCGGCGGATGCCCTGCCGACTCGCCGCCCACCAGCCGGTGGCGACCTTGGTGACCACGGTGACCACCGCGAGCAGGATCGCCCAGCCGAGCACCGGCGGAATCGCCAGCGGGTCGGTGCTGAGTCCGAACGCCACGAAGAAGATGGCCGCGAAGAGATCTCGGATCGGCTCCAGCAGCTTCGTCGCTTCGTGCGCGGTCGAGCCGGAGATCGCGATCCCCAGCAGGAACGCGCCGACCGCCGCCGAGACGTTCACTGCCGAGGCCAGCCCGGCGACCAGCAGCGCGGCACCGAGCAACTTCAACAGGAATACTTCGCGATCGGCGCTGTCCACGATCGCCGAGACATAACGGCCGTAGCGCAATGCCACGACCAGCACGACGGTGACGGCGGCCAAGGCGAGACCGACCACGGTAAGCCCACTCAGCAGACTCGTGCCCGCCAGAATCGCGGTGAGGATCGGCAGGTACATCGCCATCGCGAGATCCTCGAAGACCAGAATCGACAGGATCACCGGGGTCTCCCGGTTGCCGAGCCGTCCGAGATCATTGAGCACCTTGGCGACGATGCCCGAGGACGAAATGTAGGTGACTCCGGCCAGGGTGATGGCTCCGGTCATCCCCCAGCCGAGCATCAGCGCGACCACCGCACCGGGCGTCGCGTTCGCGACGATATCGACCACACCGGCGGCCCACGATCGGCGCAGTCCGGTCACCAATTCGGCCGCGGTGTACTCGAGGCCCAGCAATAGCAACAGCAGCACAACGCCGATTTCGCCCGCGATATGGCCGAATTCGTTCGCCGCGCCCAGTTCGATGAGTCCGCCCTGGCCGAATGCCAGCCCGCCGAGCAGGTATAGCGGAATCGGGGACATGCCGAAGCGTGCCGCCACTCTCCCGAGCATGCCGAGGGCGAATAACACCGCCCCGAGCTCGATGAGGGCGAGCGCGGTTGCGTTCACGCTCTCATCCGTGCGTCAGGATCTTCGCGGCCGCGTCCAGACCGTCGGGCGTCCCGACGACCACGAGTATGTCATCGGCGGTGAAGGTGAAATCCGGTCCCGGCGAAGGGTGCAGCTGCCCGGCGCGCATCACGGCGACGATGGAAGTCTTGGTGCGCGTGCGCATTCCGGTCTCACCCAGGGTGCGACCCTCGTACGGCGATTCCTCGGCGATGGGTAGCTGGCGGGTGGTGATCCCGGGTAGGTCGCGGTGATCCTCGCGCAGCTTCGCCACCAGTTGCGGCGAGCCGAGCAGATTGGCGAGCACCGATGCCTCGTCGGGGGTCAACGGCACTTGCGCGGCGCAGGAGTCCGGATCATCGGGTTTGGAGACGATGAGATCGATGCCGCCGTCGCGGTGATCGACCACACCGATCCGACGGCCCGACCGCAGCTGGAAGTCTTTGCGTACCCCGATCCCGGGTAGGGCGGTGACATCGACATTCACACCATCCACCCTAACCGGCGATAGCGGCTGACCGACCGCACCTCCTTCCTTCGGCTGATCCGGGGACGCCGCGGCGTGTGTTGTGATGAGTCGGTGAGGCGGCAGTGGGAGGCGTTGTCGGCGACCGCGCAGGACGCGCTGGTCGTCGCGTTCGCGTTCGCGCTCGGCGCCGGGCTCTTTCTGTCCGGCCTGTTCGAGATGGCCAGCGATCTCAGCACCCACCCGCCGCTGATGGCCCGGTTCGGGGTGCTGGCGTTGATCTGCGTGGCCACCTTCCTGCGGCGGCGCATGCCGGTGCTCGCGCTCGGCGTCGGTCTGCTTCCGTTCGTCATCGACGTTCTCCTGGGTCCGACGGTGCCGATCTGGCTTATCTATTCGGATCTGATCTACGCGGGCGTGCTGTACGCCGAGCCCGTGCGCTCGCGCTTGGTGGTCGCGGTGTGCGGGGTGCTGTCGGTCGTACTGACCGTGCTGGCGCTGGTATTGGGCGACTGGCGGATCGCGGTCATCACCATCGCGGCCCTGTTCGCATTCGTCGCGACGCCGCTGTGGTGGGCATTGTCGGTGCGCGGACACAAGGAGATCGCCGAGGCCGAACGTAAACGCGCACAAGCGATGACCTTGGTCGCCGAACTGGATCGGCGCGCCGCCATCGCCGATGAACGCAAGACGATGGCGCGGGATCTGCACGATGTGATCGCGGGTCATCTGTCCGCCATCGCGATCCAGTCCGAGGCGGCATTGGGTGTGCTGGCACGGCAAACAGCGCCGGGCGGTCGAGACGGCGATCCCGCTGTCGCCGGGATCATTTCGTCGATCCGGTCCAACAGTGTTAGCGCCCTGCAGGAGATGCGCACCATGATCGGTCTGCTGCGCCGCGACGACGGCGCCGAGGACGACGCGGCCGCGCCACGCAAACTGGCCCAGCTGCCCATCCTGGTCGACGCGGCCCGCGCCGCCGGCATCACCGTGCGGGTGCGTGATTCGCTGAACGGGACGCCCCTGCCGAGCGCGGTCGACCAGGCCGCCTATCGAATCGTCCAGGAAGCGCTGACGAATGCCATGAAACATGCCCCCGGCCAGGAGGTCGATATCGACGTGCGCGCGGAGGCAACGGCTTTGGCCATCGCGGTACGCAATCCCACCGCACCGGCACGCAATCGGCCCGAAACGCACGATATGGGCCATCGCGGACTGATGAACATGCGCGAGCGGGCCGCGGCCCTCGGCGGCACCTTCACCGCGGGACCGGCCGCACGCGGCTGGGAAGTGCTTGCACGGCTGCCGATCTCGGAGGTGTCATGAGGGTGACGGATGGCCCCATCCGCGTGCTGATCGCCGACGATCACGGCGCGATCCGGGCCGGCCTGCGCATCATCCTGGAAACCGCCGACGGCATCGAGGTGGTCGGTGAGGCCGCGGACGGCGATATCGCGGTGGCACAGGCCAAAGCGCTGCGCCCGGATGTGGTGCTGATGGATGTGCGCATGCCCGGCGTCGACGGCATCACCGCCACCGGCCGCATCACCGCCGACGGCCTGGCCAGGGTGCTCATCCTGACCACCTTCGATCTGGACGAGTACGTCTTCCGCACACTGCGCGCCGGCGCGTCGGGATTCGTGCTGAAATCCGCGTCGGGACAAGCACTTGTCGATGCGGTGCGCGCGGTGGCCGCCGGCGACGGCGTTCTCGCGCCGGAAGTGACCGCCGCGGTGATCAACGCGTTCGCCTCGACCGATACCGAGCAGAGCGAGCCAGCGCCGCACGGTCTGGACGATCTGACCGAACGCGAGCGCGAGGTGCTCGACTGTCTCGGCGAAGGCCTATCCAATGCGCAGATCGCCGCGCGGCTGTTCATCGGCGAGACGACGGTGAAGACACATGTGTCGCGGGTGCTCACCAAACTCGGTGTGCGGTCCCGGGTTCAGGCCGCCATCGTGGCGCGCGGGGCCAGGAACCGATAGCTCACGACTCGGCGCAGTTCGGGTCCAGTGCGGCGAAAGTGCCGTCCGGACCGGGCTGATACTCGATGACCGCGGTGACGGCGCCGACCGGCAGTGGACCGTACAGATGTGGGAACAGCATCGATTCGGGGTCGGTCGGCACGCCCGGCTCCCACTTCACCGGCGCGCCGACGCGGGCCGGATCGATGCGCAGCAGCACCAGGTCGCGCCGTCCCGCGAACAGGCGGTTGGCCGGAAGATGCGCCTGCTGCGGCGTGGAGAGATGGATGAAGCCGATCTCCTCGAACGACTCCGGGCGGTACTCGCCGGTTTGCCGCGCGGTCAACCATTCGGCGAGGGTGCAAATGTGAACGAGCGTGTGAGTGTCGTGGATCACGGGTAATCTCCCGGTAGACAACTGGATAGGCCTGTTCGTGATCGTGGTCGAGTGGAGTTCGATACGTAACCAGTGGTGTTCGCCAGTAGCGAAATCCCAGGTCGTGTTATCGAAAACACACTGAATCACTTCCGGGAACAAAGCCCCCGTCCCGAACGTCTGACAGAGTAGTCATACCCCTGCTGGGAAGTAGCGGTAGCGAGCCCGCGGAGTGACCACGGGCCCCACACCAGGTGAACGGACTGTAGTGCCGGGAGCCAGGACGGAGGAGTCATGCCAGGAACCCTGACAAGCACCCCACTGACCGCGGTCGATCGTTGCGACCGCTGCGGTGCTGCCGCACGAGTTCGTGCCGTATTGCCCGCAGGTGGCGAGTTGCTCTTCTGCCAGCACCACGCGAATGAACACATGGATCGCTTGCGTGAGCTCGAAGCCGTGATCGACACGGAATCGGCTCCCGCGCTCTGACCAGTCCTCGCGTCCCGACACAACAGCATCGAACAACAGAACATCGCTGATAGACCGACAGCGGGCGACCTACAAGTCGCCCGCTGTCGGCGTTCGACGAAGCGCCGCGCCCGGGTCCGCGAGGATGCCGTCCAGCAGCTTCGCCAGTCCGAAGGCGAAAGCGCCCTCCGGGTCCGACGGCGCTTGATAGCGTTCGCCTACCGCCGCACCGACCCGGGACGAGATCGGGAACTCCTCGACCGACATGACCTCGGTGAGCAGCGGACCGTGCTGCTCCCACCACTGCGCATCGGTCAACTCCGCCGTACTGCGGATTCCGGCGATCGCCATCCGCGCATTACCCGTCGCGAATTCCGATAGCACCGCGATGACCCGATCCATCGCCAGATCCGATAATCCGATCCCCTCAATCGCGGCCAGCTGCCGTTCGTAGCGACGCATCCGGCCCGGCCCGAGCACCAATCGCCACGGCGGTACCTCGAGCAGCCACGGATGCGCGATCAGCTCCGCGCGCACCTGATCGGCGATCGCGGCCATGCGATCGCGGACCGGCAGGTCGGCCGGGATCGGCGCGTCATCCTGGGCGACCGCGTCGACCATCAAGACGGTCAACGCGTCCTTGCTGGGCACATAGGTATAGAGGCTCATCGGGCGCAGTCCCAGTTCGGCGGCGACCGCGCGGATGGACACCTTCTCGTACCCGTCGCGATCGGCGAGGGTTATGGCGGCGGCGACCACCGCGTCGACACTCACCGTCTGCTTCGGCCCACGCCCGCCGGGACGCGGCGGCACGGCATGCCGCCACAGCAGACTCATCAGCTGTTTCGCCTGGTCGGGATCGGTCACGTGGTCCTCTCGGAATTAACCCGGTACGGTGTACGTTATTACAATACTCCGTACACGATACGATGATCTAGGGGTCCGCTCTGCCAAGCACACACGCCACATACCTCCCCGACCGCCATATGTTCGCCCTCTGGACCTGGACCGGATCCGCCCCCGGCCGCGCGCCCGAGGGCGATCGGCAAACCATCGCACTCGCGGTCCCGACAGGACCGCACGGCGCGATCGAGGTCGCCGACGTCCACTGCGCGCTGGTCGATCCGGACGCGCTGCTGAACCCGGATCTCGACGATGCCGGATCGTCGGTACATGCTTGGCGCGCGGTTCTGCTGGACGGAGTCGGTCCGCGTGACGCACTGACACCGGGCGATAAGAATTCCCCCGGTGCACGCCGATGCGGGCCCGATGATGCGGCTTCGGACGCCACTGGGACGACGCAGGCTGCCACCGCACCGCCGAGGGCCGTCAGATCGGTGCCGACCCCCCACACATGGAGGTCCCCGGTGCACGTGCCGGCGAACGCATCTCGGGAACCGGCCGCAGCGCGAGTCGACACGTTTCCACTACCCATTGCGGCGCATGCGGTGCCCGATGCCACCGGCGCTTCGATCGTGTCCGCCGCGCGGGCGGTACGGGTGTTACGCGAAACATGTTCCGTCGAGGCGGAATTGCGGGTGGGGTTGCAGGCGGAGTTGCGGCCTTATCAGGCGCGTGGGGTCGGGTGGTTGCACGAGACCGTCGCGGCGCAGGGCGGCGCGGTGCTGGCCGATGAGATGGGGCTCGGGAAGACCGTGCAGACCATCGGGTTTCTGCTCGGGCGCAGTGCGGGTGGTCCGCAGCTCGTGGTTTGTCCGACGTCGTTGGTCGGGAACTGGGCGCATGAGATCACGCGGTTCGCGCCGGGGCTGCGGCCGGTGGTGTGGCGCGGCGGCGAGGTCTCGGGCGCGGCCGGCACGGTTGTGGTGACCGGATATCCGATGTTGCGGCTGCACGGCCGCGTGCTGGCCGATCAGGCCTGGGCGACAGTCGTTTTCGATGAGGCGCAGGCGTTGAAGAATCCGCGCACCCAGATATCCAAGGCCGCGCGGGCGCTTTCGGCGCAGGCCACGGTCGCGCTGACCGGTACGCCGGTGGAGAACCATCTCGAGGAGCTGTGGGCGCTGCTGAATCTGGTGGCGCCGCGGCTGTTCGGGCATCGCACCCAGTTCCGGCGGCGGTTCGTCCGGCCGATCCACGAGGGTTCGGCGGCCGCGGCGGCCCGGCTGCGCGACACCCTGGAGCCGGTGCTGCTGGCGCGCAAGAAGGCCCAGGTCGCCGCGTCACTGCCCGCGAAGATCCACAGCGATCTGCTCTGCGATCTGACCACCGAGCAGGAACGGCTCTACGACCAACTGCTCGACCGGGCCATCGATGACGGCTTCGGCCATGGCGCGCAACGGCAGAGCCGGGTGCTCGCGGCGCTGACCGCCCTCAAGCAGGTCTGCAACCATCCGGGCCTGATCACCGGCGAGCTGGACGAATTGGCGGGCCGGTCCGGAAAGCTGGACCTGTGCACCGATATCGTGGCCAATAACCTCGAAACCGGTGACTCGACACTGATATTCACCCAGTACCGCGCCACCGGCGACCTGCTGGTCCGCCACCTCGACGAGCAGTTCGGCGTGCGCGCCCCGTTCTTCCACGGCGGCCTCGACCAGGCCGAGCGCGCCGAGATCGTCTCGGGCTTCCAAGCCGAAGATGGTCCGCCCGTGCTGATTCTGAGTCTGCGCGCCGCCGGCACCGGACTCACACTGACCCGCGCCGCCGATGTCATCCACTTCGACCGATGGTGGAATCCGGCCGTCGAAGCCCAGGCCTCCGACCGGGTGCACCGCATCGGCCAGACCCGCACCGTCACCATCACCACGCTCACCTCGGGCACCACCGTCGAGGAGCACATCGCGGGCATGCACGACCGCAAATCCGCCCTCGCGGACCTCGGCGATTCGGCGGGCATCGCCGCGCTGGCCCGACTCGACGACGACCAGCTCATCGAGATCCTGCGACGCAAGAGGGAGAACTGATGGCGGATAACGAATTCGGCTACACCGCCTGGGGTATGGACTGGGTTCGCCTGGCCGAACCCCTGCGCCAGACCCGCCCCGACCCGCTGCTGCCCCGCGCCCGCAGTATCGCTCGCAATAGTGGCGTCCAGACGACGATCGAAGGGCGCGTCATCCGCGCCGCCATCCACCGTGGCGGCCAGGCCTCGGTGACCCATCTCGAAGTCGCGCCACTCCCCCGACCGGCCATCACCGCGATCGCCGAAATCATTCCGGACCCAACGGTACTCACCGACGATATGCACCGAGCCTTGGTCACCGCGGGCACCAGCCCGGCCCCTATCCTGGCCGGGACGGACTGCTCCTGCTCGGCCCGCTCCGCCCGCTGCGTGCACATCCTCGCGGTGTACTACGACCTGGCCCGCCGCGTCGACGAAGACCCTCGCCTGGCCCTCGACCTCCAGGGCTATTTCCGGGCGGCACCGCAAGATCCGGCAGCGCCGGTCGAGTCACCCTGGTGGACCCCGATCAACGCCCTCGACCCTGCGGACTACTTCGAGGCTCTCGACGCCAGTGCGCCTCGGCGAGTTCGTCACCAGTCCGCGCAGGGATTCGGCGGTACCTGACGATCAGGCGTTGGTGCCACCGTCGACGGTGAAGATCGAGCCCGTGATGCTGCGTCCGGAGGTACCGGCGAGGAAGGCCACGGTGGCGGCGATGTCGTCGGCGGTGCCGAAGCGACCCAGCGCGGTGAGGCCGATCTGGTGTGCGGCATGGTCGCCGTCGGCCGGGTTCATGTCGGTATCGGTGGAGCCGGGCTGCACCAGATTCACGGTGATATTTCGCGGACCCAGTTCGCGCGCAAGCGCTTTGGTGAATCCGTTGAGCGCGGACTTGCTCAGGTTGTAGAGCGAGAGTCCGCCGAATGCGGCGCGCTCGGACAGGTTGCTGCCGATGCTGATGATCCGCCCGCCCTCGGTCATATGCGTGATCGCCGCCTGCGCCCCGACGAACGCCGCCCGCGCGTGGATATTGAGCGCGCGGTCGATCTCCTCGACGGTGAACTCCTCGAACGGCTTGGCCGGGAAGATGCCCGCGTTATTGACCAACACATCGAGCCTGCCCAACTCGGCCGCGGCCCGATGCACGGCCGCGACGACGGCGCCCGCATCGGCGCTGTCCGCCTGAATCGCGACCGCACGCCGCCCCGACGACTCCAACTCGGCGACCACCGCTTTCGCCTGCAGCTCATTGTTCTGGTAAGTCAGCGCCACATCCGCGCCGGCACCGGCCAGGTGCCGCGCGATCGCCGCACCGATCCCCCGGCTACCCCCGGTCACCAGCGCCACCTTGCCCGCGAGATCCGACATCGCAACTCCTCCAAGTTCTGTGTCGATCAGTACATAAATAGCTAAGCGCACGGGTGCGGATCGCGTCAAGGGGTATATTTAACGATCGACACAGAAAGGATCGAGCCATGGCCGAACGAGGACGCCCCCGCGCTTTCGACCGCGAGGTCGCGCTGCGCCGCGCCATGGAGGTGTTCTGGGAGCACGGCTACGAGGGCTCGTCGATGAGCGATCTCACCGCGGCGATGGGCATCAATTCACCGAGTCTGTACGCGGCCTTCGGCGGCAAGGAAGAGCTGTTCCGTGCGGCCGTCGGCCTGTACGGCCGGACCGACGGCGGCTACACCGCGCGCGCGTTGCGGGAGGAGCCCACGGCACGCGCGAGCATCGAAGCGATGTTGCGCGACAACGCGATTGCCTACACCGTCGCGGACAAACCGCACGGCTGCATGGTGGTGCTGGCGGGCTCCACCTACACCACCCGCAGCGAGAGCATCCGCGACTTCTTGATCGAAAAGCGGCGCGAGACAACCGAAGACATCCGCGAACGCCTGGATCGTGGTGTCGTCGAAGGTGATCTATCCCCGGACGTCGATACCGCCGCTCTGGCCAGTTTCTACACCACGGTCCTGTACGGCCTATCGATCCGGGCCCGCGACGGCGCCTCCCACACCGAACTCACCCAATCCATCGACTGCGCCATGGCGGCATGGCCGGTCTCCGCCACCGCCCATTGACGGGGAACTACTTGCGGCGCAACGCCGCGATGCGCTCTCCGAGCTGATCGGCCGTCGCCAATGCCGTTGGCGGACCGCCACATTCGCGCCGCAGCTCACCGTGGATGACACCGTGCGGCTTGCCGGTCCGATGGTGGTGCATGGCGACCAGGCTGTTGAGCTCGCGCCGCAGCTCACCGAGCTTGTCGGCGGTCGCGACACGCTCGGCGGCCGAGGCGACCTGCGGCCCCGGGTCGGGCGCGGCGGCCGTACCGCGTTCGGCCAACTGCCGCGACTGTCGTTCCCGCAGCAGCGCACGCATCTGGTCCGCGTCCAGCAGCCCGGGAATGCCGAGGTAGTCCGCCTCCTCGGCGCTGCCCGCGAAAGTCGCGGTGCCGAAGGAGGATCCGTCGTAGATGACCTGGTCGAGCTCGGCGTCCGCGGCGAGCGCGACGAAGGGCCGCTCGTCCTCCCCCGGCTCGTCCTGCTGCTTGTTCGCCTCGATCAGCAGTTCGTCCTCGAGGCCGTTCTTCTCCCGGTGCGGCTTGCCGATCACGTGGTCGCGCTGCAGTTCCAGCTGCGCCGCCAGATCGAGCAGCACCGGCACCGACGGCAGGAAAACACTGGCGGTCTCGCCGGGCTTGCGCGCACGCACGAATCGGCCGATGGCCTGGGCGAAGTACAGCGGCGTCGAGGCGCTGGTCGCGTAGACGCCGACCGCCAGGCGCGGCACGTCGACGCCCTCGGACACCATGCGCACCGCGACCATCCACGGCTGGGTGTTCTTGCTGAACTCGGCGATCCGGTTCGAGGACAACGGATCATCCGACAGCACCACCGCGGGCTTCTCACCCGAAATATGTTCCAGCAGCTCGGCGTAATCGCGGGCCCGCTCCTGATCGGTGGCGATCACCAGGCCACCGGCATCGGGCATACCGGTCGCACGCAGCTGGCGCAGCCGGGTGTCCGCCGCGACCAGCACCTTGGACATCCAGTCCCCGGCCGGGTCCAATGCGGTGCGCCAGGCGCGGGCGGTGTGTTCGGCGCTCAGCGGCTCACCGAGGCGGGCGGAATACTCCTCGCCCGCGCTGTCGCGCCAATGCGCCTCACCGGAGTACGCGAGGAAGACCACGGGCCGCACCACGCCGTCGGCCAATGCCTCGGCATAGCCGTAGGCGTGATCGGCGCGCGAACGCGGGAAGCCCGCTTCATCGGGCTCGTAGGTGACGAACGGGATCTGGCTGTCATCGCTGCGGAACGGGGTTCCGGTCAGCGCTAGGCGCCGAGTCGCGTCACCGAATGCCTCGGCGGTCGCATCGCCCCAGGACTTGGCATCGCCCGCGTGGTGGATCTCGTCGAGAATCACCAGCGTTCTACGTCTTTCGGTGCGGACGCGGTGCCGCGCGGGATGTGAGGCGATCTGTGCGTAGGTGACCACGACACCGTGATAATCGCCGGAGGTTCCGCCGGTGGCGTTGGAGAAGCGCGAATCCAGCTGAATCCCCGCGCGGGCCGCGGATTGGGCCCACTGGTGTTTGAGGTGTTCGGTCGGTGCGACCACGGTGATCTGGTCGACGGTGCGGTCGGCCAGCAATTCGGCCGCGACCCGCAGCGCGAAGGTGGTCTTACCGGCGCCCGGCGTCGCCACCGCGAGGAAATCCCTCGGCTTCGTGGACAGATATTTCATCAGGGCCCGGCGCTGCCAGGCACGTAGCGAACCACCCGTGGATCTCGCGGCGTTCGATATCTGCGAATCGCCCGGTGTTTCCGCTTCTCCCGCCACAGCGGCGCCACCCGACACAGTCACGAAGACGACCCTAGCTGTCCCCCATGGCGTGTCGCCAAACCGACGCGGCGTGGGCGACAGGCGTCACACAGGAACCGCACGCCACGCCGTGTTCATCTGCTGCCCGCCGACTCGATGCGATGGCAAACCAGAACAATATGCTCCGATGCGCGATGCTGTAGGCACCATGACCGACGACAGTGCCTTACCGCGCGACCCCCGCGGCACCGGCGACCAGCCGATCCACAGCGGCGGTGGCGGCGCGCACCCCACCGCGGCGACCCACGCCCGACGTGCCGCCACGCGGGTGGCGCACGGCGCGCGACAGGGCGGCAAACTCGTCGTGCGGGTGGCTGTGAAGGCATGGAACGATTCGATCTTCACCAAATCCGCGGCCGCGGCGTTCTGGCAGACGATGTCGCTGGCGCCACTGCTGCTCGGGGTGCTC
The DNA here is from genome assembly GCF_048910785.1 of Nocardia nepalensis. Lineage (NCBI taxonomy): Bacteria > Bacillati > Actinomycetota > Actinomycetes > Mycobacteriales > Nocardiaceae > Nocardia > Nocardia nepalensis. The sequence continues at coordinate 138,622 of NZ_JBKBET010000041.1, forward strand.
GGCAGCCTGGGCTACGTCGGGGGATGGTTCGGACCCGACACCGTGCAGATTGTCGAGCAGAAGATCATCGCCTTCAGCCGGGACCTGTTCAGCGCGAGTGTGGTGAGCGATCTGATCGAACCGACGGTCACCGACGTCCTCAGCCGCGGGCGCGCCGCCTTCGTCTCGGTGGGTTTCGTGCTGTCGCTGTGGGCCGGATCCTCGGCCATGTCGACCTTCGTGGATGCGATCGTGGAGGCGCACGGGCAGAAGGACGCCCGGCATCCGGTGTGGCAGCGCATCTTCGCCTTGCTGCTATATGTGCTGTTCCTGGTGGTGGCGGTGTTCCTGCTGCCGCTGATCGCATTGGGTCCGACATTGATCGGACGGGTGCTGCCGGATTCGTGGCGCGAACCTGGGCTGCGCCTGATCGACTTCTTCTACTACCCGGGTGTCGGACTGCTGCTGATCATTGGGCTCACCACGCTCTACAAGCTGGCGTTGCACAAATCGCTGCCGTGGCACCGGTTGTTCGGCGGCGCGCTCGTGGCCGGCGTGTTCTTCATGGCGGCCAGCGAGGGGCTGCGCCGCTACCTGGCCTGGGTCGCCAAGACCGGTGTCAGCTACGGTGCGCTCGCCACGCCGATCGCCTTCCTGCTGTTCACATTCTTCCTGGGCTTCGCGGTGATCCTGGGCGCCGAATTCAATGCCGCGGTCCAGGAATTCTGGCCGGCCCGCAGCACCCGCATCGACCAGGTGAAGGAATGGTTGTCGAACCAGTTGGGCGGCGAAGGATCCGATGACGCGGACACCGACCCGGCATCGAGTGCCGACCACGACGATCTCGACACAGCGAAGCCCCCGACCTCACCGGGAGCTCAGGGGCTGATCAAGCGGGCAGACGATATCGACGCCGATGCCGCCCGCGCACGCCTGGGCGCACCGGACGGTCCGTCACCGCGGGCGCAGTCGGCTCAGTCGCCCTTGCGCAGGCCGTCGTAGACCTTCTTGCACTCCGGGCAGACCGGCGAACCGGGCTTCGGGGAGCGGGTCACCGGGAAGACCTCACCACAGAGGGCGACCACGTGGGTGCCCATGACGGCGCTCTCGGCGATCTTGTCCTTCTTCACATAGTGGAAGAACTTCGGGGTGTCGTCGCCCGTCGTCTCGTCGGTGGTCGTATCCGGGCGAACCAGAGTGTCGGTACTCACGGATTCCATGATGCCGCATCGGCGCGAACTCGGCTCGGCACGGTCTGTGCCGCGCGCCTTCATCCAGCTGACCAGGCCATGTGCGGTCCGGTCGCGACAGTGGAAGACTCAGGGTATGCAGCAGCACGGCGACAACCCCGACGCCGACGACATCGGCAGCGGTGATCGCCCGGACGTGACCATGCCGACGCCGCCTCGCAAGTCCACCGGCTACTTCCCCGGCAATGACCAGAAGCATCCGTTGCTGATCACCGAGGCCGCGCCGTCGCTGGACGACCAGCACCGCGCCAGGGTCCGCCGCTACACCATCATCATGGCGTTCCGCATCCCCTGCCTGGTCTTGGCTGCGGTCGCCTACAGCATGTTCAACAGCGCCCTGCTGTCGATTCTGATCATCGCCGCCTCCATCCCGCTGCCCTGGATCGCGGTCCTGATCGCCAACGACCGCCCGCCGCGCCGCAAGGACGAACCCAGCCGCTGGGATCACCCGCGCACCGCCATCGAGTCCCGGCCGCACCGGGCGATCGATAGTTGACCATCCGTCAGGCGTGACGGCGGATACCCGCCGACATCAGGGCCGCTGCCGCGCAGAGGGCTCCGGCGATGTACCAGGCGAGGTTGTAGGAGCCCTGAACGTCGCGGATGATGCCCGCGCCCGTCGCGGCGATGGCGGAACCGATCTGGTGTGCGGCGAAGACCCAACCGAAGGCGACCGGCCCGTCGGCGCCGAAGAGTTCGCGGCACAGCGTCACCGTCGGCGGCACCGTGGCGATCCAGTCCAGGCCGTAGAAGATGATGAACACCCACATGCTGGGCTGGGTGTCCGGCGCGAACAGCGACGGCAGGATCAGCAGCGACAGTCCGCGCAGGGTGTAGTACCCGACCAGCAGGTAGCGGGGGTCGGCCCGGTCGGTGAGCCAGCCGGAGAAAATGGTGCCCGCCACATCGAAGACACCGACCAGTGCCAGTAGGCCCGCCGCGGTGGTCGGCGGCATGCCGTGATCATGTGCGGCACTGACGAAGTGGGTGCCGACCAGTCCGTTGGTGGAGGCACCGCAGATCGCGAATCCGCCAGCGAGCAACCAGAATCCGGGTCGGCGCGCGATCGTGGCCAGCACCGTCAGCGCCCGGCTCGCGCCGCCGGACGCGGGAACGCGCAGCCCGACCGTGCTGCCGGGTTCGGCGCCGTAGGCGGAAACGCCTGCGTCACTGGGGAAGTCGCGGATGAACAACAAGACCAGCGGCACCACCGCCAGCGCGACGCCCGCGACGATCACCGAGGGCACCCGCCAACCGTGCGCGTGCGCCACCGCGGACACCAGCGGCAGGAAGATCAGCTGGCCGGTCGCACCTGCGGCGGTGAGTACGCCGGTCACCAGTCCACGCTGGCGCACGAACCAGCGGCCGGTGATGGTGGCCACGAACGGCATGGACATCGAGCCGACGCCGACACCGACCAACAGCCCCCAGGTCGCCACCAAATGCCAAGGCTGGGTCATGAATACGGTGAGCCCGCTGCCCGCCGCGACGAGCACCAGCGCGCACGCGACCACCCGGCGGATGCCGAATCGATCCATCAGTGCCGCGGCGAACGGCGAAATCAGGCCGTACAACAGCAGATTCAGCGAGACAGCCGCCCCGATGGTGCCGTGCGACCAGCCGAACTCCTCGTGCAGCGGATCCAGCAGCACACTGGGCACCGACCGGAACGCGGCCGCACCGAGCAATGCGATGAATCCCACGCCGGCGACGATCCAGGCGGGATGCAGCCGCCGCGTCTCGGTATCGACAGGTCCCGGAGTCGGCGTCTGCAGTTCGGTCACAGCTCCGCCTCGCTGGCGCTCGGCTCCGCCGCGACCGTTGGTGCTCTGCTGATGGTTCCTTCGCTGCGCTCAGTCACTAGCTGAGACTGCCGGAATTTCGCGCACCGAACGAGTGGCCGGAATGCCATAAACCGACAAGATCGTGCCAGTCAGGGCGGTTCCGAAACCCGCTCGACAGCATCATGCGATACACCTACTGTGTGGCGGGGGTACGAGACGGGAACTCCCTCACCCCAAGTGATGTGCGACACACCTGCGCCGAACCGGGCGCGGGACGCCGTCGAAGCGCGGAAGGTGCGACACCATCGCACGGCGCTTTCGGCAGGGAGAATCCGCAAGGAAACAGGAGACACAGCATGATTCGGTGGGTCTGGGCCTTCCTCGATCGCCCGGCACAACGTTTCGACGAGTGTGCGACGTTCTGGGCGACGATCACCGGCACCCAGCTGTCGCAACGCCGCGGGGAGAACGACGAATTCCTTACGCTCCTGCCCGATCCCGCACTCTTCGCGGCCGCCGGCGTCAAGATGCAGGCGGTGACCGGACTCGGCGGTGTGCACCTGGATCTGGACGTCGACGACGTCGCGGCCGCGGTCCGCATCGCACTGGACCTCGACGCCGAACTGGTCGCCAACCACAAGCGCCACGCCGTACTGCGCTCGCCAGGCGGTCAGATCTTCTGCTTCACCCCCAGCGGCCGCGCCAAGGGCACCCCCGCGCCGGCCGTTCGCGCCCCCGACGGCACGGTGACCCGCCTGGACCAGGTCTGCCTCGATATCGGCCCCAGCGACCACGCCGCCGAAACCGGCTTCTGGACCACCCTCACCAACTGGGACCTGACCCAGGGCCGTCTGCCCGAATTCGCCCGCCTGCGCGCGAAAGAGCCGATGCCCGTGCAACTTCTGCTGCAGCGCCTCGGTACGGACCGCACCACCAGCGCCCATATCGACCTGGCCTCCGCCGATATCGACGCCACCGCCGCCTGGCACCAATCCCTCGGCGCGACCCTCGTCGAACGCCACGGACACTGGATCGTCATGTCCGATCCGGCCGACGCGCCCTACTGCATCACCGGCCGCGACCCGAACGGCGTCTGATCCGCACGGGGTGGTCCTGCCGGACATGTGACACGACGGACACGTTTCGAGTGCTGGCGAGTTGCGGTGGCAGAGTACCCGTGTGCCTACCAACCAGACGACCACCGGATCGCTGCTCACCGCGCTGTGCCCGGATCTGCGCGCCGCGCTGACCCGCGTCGGCTACGACGCCGACACGCTGCTGGAAGTGCTCGGCGCGGACGTGCACGCGGCACTCGGCCGCTCCGAACCGGTACCGGTGCGCCGCGCCGCGCGCGAGGCCGGAGCGCTCGGCACGCTGATCCGTCTGTTGCTGCTCGGTGACCCGCTGCCCGAACGCGAGGTCGCGGCCGCGCTGGCGCCGCTGGATATCGACCGCGCGGTGGCGGCGGGCCTGCTGACCCGCGACGACGACGACGTGCGCGCGGCCCTGGATCTGCGCCCGCTCGACGCGGGCGAAGGCACCCGCTGGATCCTGTCCGACCTCGACGATTCGATGCGCAGGCGCACCCTGACCGAGGATCACGTGCTCGGCGTCGGCCACGCCTCCCTCTCGCTGCTGCGCGCCACACCGACCCGCCGCGTCGGTTCCGTCCTCGATCTGGGCACCGGCTGCGGCGTCCAGGCCGTGCACGCCGCCGCCTACGCCGATCGCGTGACCGCCACCGATGTGAACACCCGCGCGCTATGGCTGGCCGAGGCGACGGCCGCACTCAACGAACTCGATATCGAACTCCTGGAAGGCTCCTGGTTCGAGCCGGTGGCCGGTCGCCGCTTCGACCAGGTGGTCGCCAATCCGCCGTTCGTCGTCGGTCCCGCCCGCATCGAACACACCTACCGCGACTCCGGCCTCGCCCTCGACGGCGCAAGCGAATTGGTGATATCGCAGGCCCCGGACCTGCTCGCACCGGGCGGCACCGCGGCGATGCTGGCGGCGTGGGTGCATGTGGACGGCGAGGACTGGCGCCAGCGGGTCTCGTCCTGGTTGCCCGGACACGGCGTCGACGCCTGGGTGGTGCAGCGCGATATCGCCGATCCGGCCCTCTATGTCGGAACCTGGTTGCGCGATGCGGGTTTGGATCCGCGCGACCCGGCCGCACAGGCCCGCGCCGAACAGTGGCTCGATGCCTTCACCGCCGCCGATGTCGAGGGCATCGGCTTCGGCTTCGTCTACCTGCACGCCATCGACGGCCCGACCGAACTGCTCGCCGAGGATCTGACGCACGGCTTCGACGATCCGCTCGGCGCCGAGGCCACCGGGTATTTCGCGCGCTCGGCCTGGCTGCGCCGCGCCGCCGCCGAGGAAAACCTGGCCTGGACTTCACGTTTCGTCGTCGATCCGGCCACCGCGCTCGAACGGGTCTACCTGCACGGCGAATTCGGCTGGGACCAGCAGGTCGCGCGGCTGCACCGCGGCGACGGTCCGCGCTGGCAGCACGAGGTGGATGAGTCCACCATCGCACTGGTCGCGGGAATGCGTGCCGACGGTTTGCCGTTGGAAGAACTGATCGAACTGCTTGCGCTCGCCCACGGATCGGGTGAGATGACAAAGGAGTTCGCGGCCGACGCATTATCCGTGGTGGCCGGATTGGTTCGCCACGGTTTGGTGCGGCCCGTGTAACGAAGCGGCAACCGCATGCTTCGCGTGGCGGCACTTCGCGCACGGGCTGTTCCGACAGGGTGGGGTTCTCAGGAACTTCTCAGACGCGAGTGATGGAAACCGCAGTTCAGAGCGGTTTATCGGAGCAATAGCGGGGAACTTTCTACCTGTCGGGTCCGTTGATCGGAGTGAGACACCACCGACAGGAGGCAAGTCATGACAAGCCCCGCCACCACTCGTGTGCGCACCAGCGATTCGGACCTCGACGCCCAGAGCCCTGCCGCCGACCTGGTACGTGTGTACCTGAACGGGATCGGCCGTACCGCACTGCTCACGGCAGCCGACGAGGTCGAGCTGGCCAAGCGCATCGAGGCGGGCCTCTACGCGCAGCATCTCCTGGAGACCGGCAAACGGCTGTCGGCTACCCGCAAGCGCGATCTGGCCGCCATCGTCCGCGAGGGTCAGACCGCGCGCTCGCATCTGCTCGAAGCCAACCTCCGTCTCGTGGTCTCGCTCGCCAAGCGCTACACCGGCCGCGGCATGCCGCTGCTGGACCTGATCCAGGAGGGCAATCTCGGCCTGATCAGGGCGATGGAGAAGTTCGACTACGCCAAGGGCTTCAAGTTCTCCACCTATGCCACCTGGTGGATCCGTCAGGCCATCACCCGCGGTATGGCCGACCAGAGCCGCACCATCCGCCTGCCCGTGCATCTGGTCGAGCAGGTCAACAAGCTGGCCAGGATCAAGCGCGAACTGCATCAGCAGCTCGGGCGCGAGGCCACCGACGCGGAGCTGGCCAACGAATCGGGCATTCCGGTCGACAAGATCTCCGATCTGCTCGACCACAGCCGTGATCCGGTAAGCCTGGACATGCCGGTCGGCAATGACGAAGAGGCGCCGCTCGGCGATTTCATCGAGGACTCCGAGGCCACCTCGGCCGAGTCCGCCGTGATCGCCGGACTGTTGCACCACGACGTGCGCAGCGTGCTCGCCACCCTGGACGAGCGGGAGCAGCAGGTCATCCGCCTGCGTTTCGGCCTGGACGACGGTCAGCCGCGCACCCTCGACCAGATCGGCAAGCTCTTCGGACTCTCCCGCGAGCGGGTGCGTCAGATAGAGCGTGAGGTCATGTCGAAGCTGCGCAAGGGTGAGCGGGCCGACCGCCTGCGCGCCTACGCCAGCTGATCACAACAATCCCGCGGTAACTTCGTGCTGGCGACCCCGGCACGTGCCCAAGACGCCGGATCACATCCGAGGCCGGTCCGGCGTCCGGCTTGGTGACCGGGGACGGTCACCTCGAAACGCCGACCGGTGTCCGCGCGTCCCGCCCCCTCCGGGTTTCGCGCGAGCCGGTCGGCGCCCCTATCCGAAAGCCTTCGCGACCAGGTCATTGCGTCTCGAGCAGCCCTGGTACGAGGAATTCGCCGTCAAGCAGTTCCAGCGAAATATCCTCGATCGCCCGAGCTGGTGCGGCAGCGCCAATTCGTCGCCGAAGAATCACGCCTCGGCGACCAGATCGCTCAGGAAGGCGCCGCGCTCGCTGCCTTCGAGCGCGGCTCGCGTGCGCGGGTCAGCCGATGGGTGCGCAGGCGGTTGAATCGACGCGCTGCTCGTAGTCGACGCCCATGTGGCCGGGTGCGGCCATCGGCGCGGCATCCACCATGATCAGCTCTCCCCGCCGAGTCCATCGTCGACCGTGACGTTCTCCGGTTTCAACGCGAGCGCGGAGTTCCGCGCCTGCAGATCGAGCAGGATCGCGAAATCCTCCCGCACCCGGCCGCTGCCGACGCTGGCCTGTACGAGTTGCGCGGTGGCCGCGGCGAGCGGCATCGGCACGTCGAGCCGTCTGGCCGCGCCGAGGCCGAGGTCGAAATCCTTGCGCAGCAGGATCGGGGTGAATGTGGGCGTGTAGTCGAGGTTTACGAAGGCCGGGGTCTTGTATCTGGTGAAGACGGAGCCCATGACGCTGTTGTTGAGGAAGTCCAGGAATGCCGCGCGCGATACGCCGCCCTTTTCCGCGAGCACGGTGACCTCGGCCATCGATTGGGTGACCACACCGAGGAACAGGTTGTGGCAGATCTTGACCAGTCGCGCCACATCGCCCTCGCCGACATAGGTGACGGATCTTCCGATGGTGTGCAGCAGCGGCGACACCCGCTCGTAGACGTCGGGCGGGCCCGATGCTGCGATCGAAAGTCCGCCCGCGCTAACCACTTTCGCGTTGCCGCTGACCGGTGCGGCCAGGAAGCCGACGCCACGCAGCTCACAGGCCGTGCGGATCGCGGCGGATGATTCCGTCGAGACGGTCGAGCAATCCACCACGACCGCGGGCGCGGTGTCCGCATCGGCGAGCAGGCCATCATCGCCGAGCAGCACCTGTTCCAGGTCGGCGGATGTGGAGACCATCGTGAACACCACGTCGAGCGTGCGCAGGTCCGCAATGGTGGCGGCGATGGCGCAACCATGGTCGGCCAGTGGTTCGGCCTTGCTTCTGGTGCGGTTCCACACCGTGATCGGAATGCCCGCGGCGGCCAGGCGAACGGCCATGGCGGCGCCCATGCGGCCTGCGCCGATCCAGCCGACGGTGTGGTTCTGGGGTGATCCCTCTGGATCCAACTTAGCTCCTTGCAATCGTTTGCAGTCAATAATGCCCTAGTATAGACATCAGGCCAGGTATGAATTTGTCCGATCTTGCAAACGAGTGCAGTTAACTAGGTAGGGCGATCGACCTTGGTGTCTGCCCGCCCGATCGCCACCGCGGCACATCGACCGCCAACGCCCGCGCTACAGCACGCGCAGCGGCGCTCTGCGCGGCTGGAAAGGAAGACCGTGTCAACGAAACTCACATTGGGTGTGTGCACCCCGTTGGTGCGCGCGAGACGGCTCGCGAGATCCGCTGCGGGCGTTGGGGATCGGCTGGCCATGGACGCCGCGGTGGGGCTGCCCCGCGCACTCGACCCCGCCGCCGGGGCGGGATGACACGGCGCGGGTCGGTGCGACGGCCGCATAGTATTTCTGTAATGCAGGGACCCACGCTCCGCGATGTGGCCAACGCGGCCGGTGTGCATACCGCCACGGCGTCGCGCGCTTTGAATCCCAATGCCCGTGCGTTGGTGAATCCGGAGACCGCGCGCCGGGTGCTGCGAGCGGCGGAATCGCTCGGTTACCGGCCGAATCCGATTGCCAGGAGCCTGAAGACCGCGAAGTCCGGCACCGTCGGGCTGGTCATCCCCGACCTCACCAATCCGCTGTTTCCGCCGATCGTGCGCGGCATCGAGGATGTGCTGGCCCCCGCCGGATACAGCACACTCATCGTCAATACCGACGACCGGCCCGATCGCGAGCAGGCGCAGATCACCTCGCTGCGCTCGCGCCGAGCCGAAGGTTTGATCATCGCCACCGCGCTGTTGGAGCACCCGCTGCTGGGGCAGTTGCAGGAGCAGCGCGTGCCCATGGTGCTCGTCAACCGCCGCACCGAAGGCCTCGATATCGGATCGGTCGCCGCCAACGACGCCACGGGCATCGGGCTCGCGGTCAGACATCTCGTCGACCTGGGCCATCGCCGGATCATTCACCTCGCGGGCCCGCAGCACACCTCCACCGGCGTCGAACGCCTGCGCGCCTTCCGCACCGCCATGCGCGAATACGATCTCGACGACACCGCTCGAATCATGGTGTGCGACCGATGGACCGAAGACGCGGGAGCCCAAACCTTGCGCACCGCACTCGATTCCGGCGACGACTTTACCGCGGTGGTCGCCGGGAACGATCTCATCGCCCTCGGCTGCTACGACGTCTTCGCCGAACGCGATATCACCTGCCCCACCGATATCAGCGTCATCGGCTTCAACGGCATGCCCTTCCTGGACAAACTCCGTCCCCCGCTGACCACCATCGCGATCCCCCACCAGGACATCGGCCGCGAAGCCGCCCGCATGCTCCTCGAGTCCATCGCCGAACCAGACCGCACCCCCCGCTCGGTCCTCCTCCCCCCGACCCTCGTCGTCCGCGGCTCCACCGCCCCACCCCGCCCCTGAGGCCAGGCCGAGCCGGCCCCAGAAAGCTATTGGCGGTCGCAGCGAATTCGGAGCCCCGCGAGTGGCCCCCGCACCCATCCCGGCGGTCGCTACGGAGCGGCGGAAGCCTCAGCCGAGGCGGCGCGAGCCCACCCGAAGCACCAAGAGCTGAGCGGCGGCGACGCGGCCCGTCCGAACCGCCAAAACCTCAGCCGAGCCGGGCACGCCCCTGCCCGAACCGCCAACACGGTCAGCCGAGCCGGCGCGACCCCGCCCGAACCACCAACACACTCACCCGAAACGGCACGCCCCCGCCCGAAGCACCAAGAGCTCAGCGGAGGCGACGCGGTGTCGATTCCGGCTCAATACTGGATCTGGCACACATTCCGTGACTCCGCAGGATCCCTCACTCCCTCAACAGGATTCCCCTCTGCACCAGATCACCCTCCGCACTGTTGGTCGGCCGATCAGGTGGAACTGGTGGCGGCATCGGCCGAGAGAGTGCCGCCGTCAGTTCCACGTGATCACTTGTCCAGTAGTGCACAGCGGCCGACGATCACGGAATGTGTGCCAGAGCCAGGCTTCGGCCGGAGTTGACACCCGCCCGAACCGCCAACAAACTCAGCCGAGACGGCACGAGCCCGCCCGAAGCATCAAGAGCTCAGCGGAGGCGGCGCGGCCCGTCCGAACCGCCAACACGCTCAGCCGAGACGGCACGAGCCCGCCCGAACCGCCAACAAGCTCAGCCACCGCGGCGCGAGCCCCACTCGAAGCACCAACAAGCTCAGCCACCGCGGCGCGAGCCCCACCCGAAGCACCAACAGACTCAGCCACGACGGCGCAAGCCCGCCCGAAGCACCAAGAGATTCACCCGAGGGGGCGCGAGCCGCCCGAAGCACCAACAGGCTCAGCCACGGCGGCGCGAGCCCGCCCGGAGCGCCAACAGGCTCAGCCGAGGCGGCGTGGGCCGGTGTCGAAGCGGCTGGGTTCGGGGCCGAAGCGGGCTCGGGCGTAGAGGATGGCGGCGGCGTTCGGGGAGGCGAGGACGGGGTCGAAGGATAGTTCGCGGATTTCTGGGAGGTCGTCGAAGAGGGCCGAGACGCGTTGGGCTAGTTCGGCTAGGGCAGGTTTGTCGACTCGGGGGCTGGCGGGGGTGCCGGATAGGAGGGGGGCCGCGCGGGGGGCGTCGATGAGGGCGGTGGCCTCGTCGGCGGTGAGTGGGAGCGCGCGGTAGGCGCGATCGCCGAGGAGTTCGATGATCATGCCGGAGAGGCCGAATTCGATGACCGAGCCGAAGGACGGGTCGTCCTGTACCCGAAGCACACAGCCGACACCGGGATTGGCCATCTTCTGGATGTGCACGGCCGGATCACCGCACAGCTCCACCAGATGCGAATAGGCCTGCCGTACTGCCTCGGGGCGCCACAGGTCGAGTCGGACGCCGCTTAGATCCGGTCGACGCCGCCACATTTCGCCGGTCGCCTTCGCCGCGACCGGATAGCCGAGTTCCTCGGCCGCGGCCACCGCCTCGTCGGCGCTGCGGACCTCACGGAACTCGACGACGCGAATGCCATAGCAGTCCAACAGGTCCACCGCCTCCAGGTCGGTCAGCCACCGGCCGTCGGACTCCCGCATCCATCCGGCGACCAACCGCTTGGCCCGGTCGGCATCGATGCCCGCCGGACGCACCACCGTCGAAACCGGTCTCGTGCGCCACTGCGCATACCGGCGCGCCCTGGCCAGCGCCCGCGCGGCCCGCTCCGGATCCGGATAGGACGGGATCGACCCGTGCACGGCAGCGCCGTTCGGACCACGCATCGCCAGCAGGTTCGGAATCCCTTGTTCGGCAACGAAAGTGGTGAGAATGGGTTTGCCCGAATCGGGTACGGCCTGCGCCGCCGCGCGAATGGCATCGGCGAATCCGGCCATCGGCAGCGGCACCGGCGGCGCGAAAACCACGATCACCGCGTCGATCTCGTCCGAGCGCAGGGCGGCGACCACCGCGTCCAGGTAGGCGCCCGGCGTCGCATCCGGACCCAGACTCACCGGATCGCCGACCGACTCCTCGTCCACCACCCGCTCGGTGGGGCGGGGACGGCGAATGTCCTCCAGCGGCACGGCGGCGGGCCGCCGCACCTCGAGACCTTCACCGCGCGCGGCGTCGACGGCCAGCCAGTTCAATGCCGCACTATTGCCGATCACGGCGACCCGGGGACCGGCGGGCAGCGGTTGATAGCCCAGTAGTGCCGCACAGTCGAACAGCTCCGAAATCGAGTCGACCTGAACGATTCCCGACTGCGCGAACAAGTCACGCACGATCGACCGGTCCATATCACCGGTCGGCTGGGCCCGCGCCGCCAACCGGCCGCTGCTCACCGCGACGATCGGTTTACTGCGGGCGACGCGACGCGCGATCCGGGAGAACTTGCGCGGATTACCGAAGCTCTCCAGATACAGCAGGATCACGTCGGTGGCGGAATCGGTATCCCAGTACTGCAGCAGATCGTTGCCGGATACGTCGGCGCGATTGCCCGCCGAGACGAAGGTCGACAATCCCAGGTTGCGCGCCGCGGCCTCACCGAGGATGGCCGCGCCCAACGGCCCGGATTGACAGAAGAATCCGATGCGCCCGCGCCCGGGCAGAACCGAGGCGAGGGTCGCGTTCAACGAGACCGCGGCATCGGTATTGGCGATGCCGAGCGCGCTCGGCCCGACCACCCGCATCCCGTGCCCGCGCGCCGCGGCGACCAGCTCGTGTTCGGCGACCACACCATCGGCGCCGGTCTCCCCGAAGCCCGCGGTCAACACGATCAACCCCTTGACGCCCTTGGCCATACAGTCGTCGAGGACCGAGCCGATCGCCTCCGGGGGCACCGCGACCACGGCCAGATCCACCTCGTCGGGGATATCGCGCACCGTCGGATAGGCCCGCACCCCGCGCACCGAGCGGCGGTTCGGATTGACCGGGAACACCGGCCCCTGGAACACCCCGGACAGCAGATTGGCCAAGATCACCCCGCCGACCCGGGCCGGGCCCATGGTGGCGCCGATCACCGCGACCGAACGCGGCGCGAGCAGATTGCCCACACTGCGCGCCTCGGAGGCGCGTTCGCGTGAATCCCGCACCGACAGCAGGGCTTCGGTGGGATCGATGGCGAATTCCAGATGCAGCACCGAGCCGTCCCTGCTGCGCTCCACCTGATAACCCGCGTCGCGGAAGACGGTGACCATTACGGTGTTCTCGGCGAGCACCTCGGCGACGAAGGTTTCGATCTTGTTCTCGGCGGCGGCTCCGGCCAGATGTTCGAGCAGGATCGAGCCGAGTCCGCGCCCCTGATGTTCGTCGGCCACCACGAACGCGACCTCGGCGGCGCGCGGACCCGGGCGGTCCGCCAGCAGTTCGTAGCGGCCGACCGCGATGATCGCCTCGCCCAGCACCAGCAGCAGCCCGACCCGGTCGTGATGGTCGACATGGGTGGAGCGGTACAGGTCCTTGGGCGAAATGCGCGGATACGGGCCGAAGTAGCGCAGATACCGGCTGCGATCCGACAGCGCCGCATGGAACTCCTGCAGCCGATCGGCGTCATCGGGCGTGATAGGGCGCAACCGCACCACGCCGCCGTCGGAGGCGAGCACATCGGCGAACCAGTGCTGCGGCGGCGGTGGCGGCACCAGCGGTGTGCTCGGGGAATCCGGGATGGGCGGGTTCTCAGTCACGGGCGTCCTCCGGATCCAGTCCGAGCAACCCGAAGGTGGCTCGGCGCGTGGCCAATACGGCCGTATCGATAGCGCGTTGCGCACGGTCGGTGCGCGCGTCCCCAGTTTCCCCGGTACCGCCGGGTCCGTCCCAACGGCGGAACGAGATGTCAGCACCGTCACCCATGGTGCGCGGCGGGTCGACGGTCGGGGCCGCGGTGCGGATCATATCGATCCAGTCCTGCGGCACCGCGGTTTCGGGTGCGATGGTGCGATCCAGCGCGGTGGCCAGCAGATGCGTCCAGGCGCGCGGCACGACGCGCACCACGCCGTAACCACCGCCCCCGACGGCGAGCCAACGGCCTTCGGCATATTCGTCGGCCAGATCGCGCATCGCGATGAACGCGGCGCGCTGACCGTCGACGGTCAGTTCCATATCCGCGAGCGGATCCTCGCGATGGGTGTCGACACCGCATTGGCTGACCACGATCTGCGGCCGGAACGCCGCCAGCGCGCCGGGCACGATCGCATGGAACCCGCGCAGCCACTGGGGATCCCGGGTGCCCGGCAGCACCGCCAGATTGATCGCGGTGCCTTCGGCGGCGCCGTGACCGGTCTCCTCCGGCCAGCCGGTATTGGGCCAGAGGGTGGCCGGATGCTGGTGGATGGAGATGGTCAGCACCCGCGGGTCGTGGTAGAAGGCGCGTTGCACACCATCGCCGTGGTGCACGTCGACATCGATGTAGGCGATCCGATCGAATCCGTTGTCCAGCAGCCAGGAGATGGCCACGGCCGCATCGTTGTATATGCAGAATCCGGCGGCCGAATCCGGCATCGCGTGGTGCATGCCGCCGCCGATGCTCACCGCGCGCCGGGTCCGCCCCTGGGCGATCTCACGCGCGGCGCTCAACGTGCCGCCGACGATCACCGAGGCCGCCTGATGCATCCGGGGGAACACCGGATTGTCCGGGGAACCGAGGCCGTACGGCGGTGCGAGCGGCGCACCGGCGGGCGGCGTGGCATGTTCGACGGCATCGATGTAGTCGGCGGTGTGGATGCGCAGCAGATCCGATACCTGCGCCTGCTCAGGCGCCAATCGCTCGACACCGTCGAGTAATCCGAGACTTTGCGCCAGCGCCATGGTGAACTTCAGGCGCGCCGGTTTCATGGGGTGTTCCGGCGTCCACGCGTAGTCGAGGAATCGGTCGGTCCAGACAACCGTCCCCGATCGCGACCCGAGATCACCTTCGTCGAGCGGCGCGGAGTACTCGCCGCGCGGTGCAGTGGCCATGCTCGCAACGCTACGCGGGAAGCTAACCGCCCCGTTGAGCGTTCGTATGCAGTAGAAATACAAGCAAGTGCGAACACGGCGGCAGGCCGTGCGCCGACAGGATTCCCACAGCGCAGTCACGGGTGTAGCGCGAGACCACGCGGCACACGGGGGTGCCGACGTGCGTGGGTAGAATTCGTGCCGACGAAGGGTTAACAGGTGAAGGATCTGGTCGACACCACGGAGATGTACCTCCGTACCATCTACGACCTCGAGGAAGAGGGCGTGGTGCCGCTGCGCGCGCGCATCGCCGAGCGCCTCGAACAGAGTGGTCCGACGGTCAGCCAGACCGTCGCGCGGATGGAACGCGACGGTCTGCTGCTGGTCGCCGGTGACCGCCATCTCGAGCTGACCGAGAAGGGCCGCAGCATGGCGGTCGCGGTCATGCGCAAGCATCGCCTCGCCGAGCGGCTGCTCGTCGACATCATCGGGCTCGACTGGCAGAACGTGCACGCCGAGGCGTGCCGCTGGGAGCACGTCATGAGCGAGGACGTCGAGCGGCGACTGGTCGAGGTGCTCAACCATCCGACCACCTCGCCCTACGGCAACCCGATTCCGGGCCTGGACGAGCTGGGCATCGCCCCGCCGTCCGCCGCCGAGGAGACCCTGGTGCGCCTGTCGGATCTGCCGCACGGCCAGGTGCACGCGGTCGTGGTGCGCCGCCTCGCCGAGCACATCCAGACCGATCCCGAGGTCATCGGCCAGCTGCGGGAGGCGGGCGTGGTGCCCGATGCCCGCGTGACGGTCGAGACCAAGCCCGGCTCGGCGGTCATCACCGTGCCCGGCCACGAGGGCTTCGAGCTCTCGGACGAAATGGCCCATGCCGTCCAGGTGAAGCTGGTCTGAGGCGTGAAACTTCTGGTCACGGGTGGCGCGGGCTACGTCGGTGGTGTCTGCGCACAGGTTCTGCTGGAATCCGGGCACGAGGTCGTGGTGGTCGACGATCTGTCGACCGGCAATGCCGACGGCGTGCCCGCCGAAGCGCGGTTCGTCGAGGGTGATGTCGCCCTGGCCGCGCCCGCACTGCTGGAAGCCGAATCCTTCGACGGTGTCCTGCATTTCGCCGCGCAGTCGCTGGTCGGCGAGTCGGTGCAGCAGCCGGAGAAGTACTGGCAGGGCAATGTGGTCAAGACCCTCGAGCTGCTGGAGGCGATGCGGCGCACCGGCACGCCCAAGCTGGTCTTCTCCTCGACCGCCGCCGTCTACGGCGAACCCGACCAGGTGCCGATCACCGAGGACGCGCCGACCCGGCCGACCAATCCCTACGGCGCCTCGAAACTCGCCATCGACCACGCCATCACCTCCTACTCGATCGCGCACGGGCTGGCCGCGACCAGCCTGCGCTACTTCAATGTCGCGGGCGCCTATGGCGGCCTCGGCGAAAACCGTGTGGTGGAAACCCATCTCATCCCCCTTGTACTGCAGGTCGCCCTCGGACATCGCAAGGCGATCTCGGTCTTCGGCACCGACTGGCCAACACCGGACGGCACCGCGGTCCGCGACTACATCCACATCCGCGACCTCGCCGAGGCCCATCTGCTGGCCCTGGCCACCGCGGAATCCGGCGCGCATCGCATCTTCAATCTCGGCAGCGGCACCGGTTTCTCGGTCCGCGAAGTGATCTCGGCCTGCGAACGCGTCACCGGCCTTCCGATCACCGCCCAGGACGCGCCGCGCCGCCCCGGCGATCCGGCCACCCTCATCGCCTCCAGCGACCGCGCCATCACCGACCTCGGCTGGCGGCCCGAGCACAACGACCTCGACGAAATCGTCGCCGACGCTTGGGAATTCCTGCGCGACCTCGGTCCGCGGGCACACAGCGCCGAGTAGGGCGCCGGGCCCGAGTCGAATGGTGGTCCGCACCCGGCACCAACCACCATTCGACTCACCTTGATCGTCATCGGGCGACAGGGCCCAGATCGATGCCGAGGTCGGCGGCGATGCCGAGGCCGCAGTAGGCCAAGCGGCGCAGGGTGTCCGGGCGCATTCCGGTGCGCAGGGAGATCTCGAGCAGGATCGCCATCGAATGGGCCGGGTCGGCGTCCAAAGCGGCTTGCAGGGCAATGCCCGCGAGGGGGCCGTCCCCGCGGATGTAGGCGCTATAGCCGAGCAGGGTTGCGGCATCGGCGCGGTCGCTGCCCGAAAGTGCTTGTGCCAGTGCCACCCACAGGTTTTCCGCGGCGGCGGCGTGGTCGGAGACGGCGAGTCCGAAAAGCGAGTCGCGGACCATCCGAGCACGCAGTGCGGCAGCCACTTCCGCGTATTCCCGGGCGGTGAGGGATACCCCGGAGTCGGTGTTGGCGATGTGCCACAGCACGTGTTCCAGCGCCCGCCGGTGATAGCCGTCGGGATCGCCGCGCCGCACGGCGGCCGCATACCGCTCGTGCGCGGCCGCGCGGGCGCTGTCGAGATGCGACGCAACCTGCCGCGCCAGCTCATCGTCGGTAGCGACCAGATCGGTAAGTTCCGAGCGGGCACCGCGGATCGGCCGCCCCTCGAGCACATGCGCCACCGTGACCATCGAGGTGGCCGGATCCGGCAGCGTCCCACGATGATTCGCATCCAGCAGACTCCACCACCGCTGGTCCGCCTCGATCGCGCGCACCGCCCAAGCGCCCTCCAGGAATACCTCGGCCTGTGCCAGCCGCCGCCCGAACGCGGCGATGAGCGTGCCCCACGCCCCGGGACTCGCCGTGCCGCCTCGGCGCGCGCGACGCGGTTCGCGCACCCGGTCATCGATGATCACCGCGAGCACCTCGGTCGCGCCCTCCGCGGCACAGATCTGCGAGACGCACTCCGCATACGCCGCCGCGAGACCCCGGCGACCGCCCTCCTGATCCAGATCGAAGCGCACTACGGCATCGATGATCGGACTGTGCCCCGGATCGGGCGCGCCCCGCAACACGGCGACCACCAGCGACCGCTCCGGCACGAACCCCACCATCGCGGGCACCGCCACAATCAATTCGCCGGGATCATCGACATGTAGCGCCCAGGCCGGACCGCGATCCCCGAAAACCGGCGGCGGTTCCGCGCAGGTACCCGTCGCGCGTCCGAAACCCCTTGTGCACTCCGATGATTCGTCCTCGTCGAGATCGGGGTCGAAGAAGGGTACCGAGTCGATCCTGGACCGTGTGCCACCCCGGGGACGAGGGGATTTGCGGAGGTGAACGGCTGGGCTCGCGCACAGACCGTCGCGAGGCGATGCGCCGTCGCCGGGATCTCCGAGGGCGGGAGCGGGATTCGTCGAAGTTGTCATGCGCCGAGAATGCGCTCCCCCGCCACCGCGGCCGAGGCGGCGACCTGGGCTTATCTGGGGATTATTCTGCCCTGTGGAAATCGCTTGGTCTGTGTACGAATTGGCCCATGAACGAAGAAATCCCGATAACCGTGTCGGTGCTATCTGCTATTGTCCCGCCGCGAGCCCCTGCCGCCGATCGGCAAAGTCTCACCCCTTCTTCGCCTTTCGCACCGCCGTCGTGAACAGCTCGTCCAACGCCGCCGTATCCGGCTTCGCATCGCTGAATGACATGTAGGTCACCGCGATTCGCACATCCCCGACCTGCCCGGTCAGCGTCTGCATCGACTGTGTCAGCCCCGGTGTGCTCACCTGCGGCACTACCGTCCGGCGCAGTGCGAGGGTGTCGTCGGCGTCGATCGGTGGCGGCGCCTGCAGTTCGGTGCTCACCGTCGTCGTCGCGCCCGCCCGGCTGACCCGAACCTGCTGACACCGCTTCAACTGATCACGCAGTGCCGACAGCGGCTGCGCGGACCTGGTCAGCTCGACGGTCATCGTGACGCGCGTCTCGTTGTCGGTGCCCACCGCGACGGCGGTCTGATTCGGGCCGAATTGCTGAGCGGGCGGCGCACATCCATCGGGCTGCACCGTCGAACCGCGCCCGACCCCGGTCAGATCCCCCGACGCCTGCGCGGCCGCCTCCGGTGGCAGCACCACCGCCTCGTACCGGGCCGGGAACTGCCCCGGATCGGGCAATAACGTCGAAAGCTGCGCCGCCACATGCTGGGTCACCGAATTCGGTCCGGAGCCGACCGGATGCCCGGTCACCGTCGACGCGCACCCGGTGAGCAGCGCAGCACTCGCGGCGAGGGCTATCCAACCCGATGCCGCGAATCCGCGTGGCCGCCTGCACGTCGAATTCGGCACATTCACCGGTCCACTGTGCCAAACTCCCCGTGCCCGCCCGCGGATGCCACGCCGATCGTCCCGAACGACCTGCAAGCAGTAGCTAGCCGATCGTTTCGGGCGACTCGCGAGCAGTCGCTAGCCGACCCTTTCGAGCGACCTGCCAGCAGTCGCTACGGCCCGGGGCGGGAATGCGTGGGGCATCACCGATGTTGCCCCCACTTATGGGTCGGTGTCGCCCGTGGTAACCGGTGTCGGTCTCATGGGGGACAATGGACAGTGGTTGACCGCCGCGAATTGCCCAACAGGCCTAGGACCTGGAAGTTCTCGGCACCAAGCGGCTCGCATCGGTGAACCGCGCAGGAAGGGAGTACGCGATGGACCACGAGTCGCGAATGTACGAGTTGGAATTCCCAGCTCCACGGCTGTCGAATGACGACGGCCTGGGTCCGGTCCTGGTACACGGACTGGAGGGCTTCACCGATGCCGGGCATGCGGTGCGGCTGGCCACGACGCACCTGCGCGAGAGCCTCGAAAGCGAACTGGTCGCCTCGTTCGATGTCGACGAGTTGCTGGACTACCGATCGCGTCGTCCGCTGATGACGTTCAAGACCGATCACTTCTCCGACTACGCCGAGCCCGAACTGAATCTATGGGCGCTGCGCGATACTTCGGGCACCCCCTTCCTGCTGCTATCGGGGCTCGAACCGGACCTGCGCTGGGAGAAGTTCACCACCGCGGTGCGTCTGCTCGCCGAACAACTCGGCGTGCGCCGCAGCATCGGCCTGAGCGCGATTCCGATGGCGATCCCGCACACCCGCCCGCTCGGCATCACCGCGCACTCCTCCGATCGCGACCTCATCGCCGACCACCAGCGCTGGCCGGGCGAGCTACAGGTGCCGGGCAGCGCGTCCTCGCTGCTGGAGTACCGGATGGCCCAACACGGCCACGAGTCCGTCGGTTTCTCGGTGCACGTGCCGCATTATCTCGCGCAGACCGCCTACCCCGAGGCCGCGCAGACCCTGCTGGAGCACGTCGCCGACAACGCGGGCCTCGAGATTCCCCTGGCAGCGCTCGGCGAGGCCGCCGCGCGGGTCCGTGAGCAGGTCAACGAGCACATCGCGGGCAATTCCGAGGTCGAGACCGTCGTGCACGCGCTCGAGCGCCAGTACGACAGCTTCGTCACCGCACAGGAACGCCAGTCGAGTCTGCTCGTCGGTGACGGCGAACTGCCCAGCGGCGATGAATTGGGCGCCGAGTTCGAGCGGTTCCTGGCCGAACAGGGCGGCTACGACGGGGACGGGGACGAACAGTCCAACTGACCCGATCACCCTAACGGCGCCGTAGACGGCTGCCCGTAGGGTGGTCGGAGTGGATCTGACCGAACTGCTCGAGATACCGGGAACCGACGCCGACGCGCTCTACGAATCCTTCGGGACGTGGGCGGCCGAGCAGGGCACCGCGTTGTATCCGGCGCAGGACGAGGCGCTGCTGGAGTTGGCGTCCGGGTCCAATGTCATCCTGGCCACCCCCACCGGGTCCGGTAAATCCCTGGTCGCGGTCGGCGCGCATCTGTTCGCGCTGACCCGCGGCCTGCGCACCTACTACACCGCCCCCATCAAGGCCCTGGTCAGCGAGAAATTCTTCGCCCTGTGCGATGTGTTCGGCGCTGATCGGGTCGGCATGGTGACCGGTGACGCGGCGGTGAATCCGGAAGCGCCGATCATCTGCGCCACCGCCGAGATATTGGCAAACCTCGCCCTACGCGAGGGATCGGCCGCCGATGTCGGCCAGGTCGTGATGGACGAATTCCACTTCTACGCCGATCCGGACCGCGGCTGGGCCTGGCAGGTGCCGCTGCTGGAACTCCCGCGCGCCCAGTTCCTGCTCATGTCGGCCACTCTCGGCGAGGTCGACTTCTTCGCGGCCGATCTGGAACGCCGCACGGGCAACCCGACCGCCATCGTCGCGGGCACCGAACGGCCTGTCCCGCTGAGCTTTTCCTACGCGCGCACGCCCATCACCGAAACCCTGGAAGACCTGGTCACCACGAACCAGTCACCGGTGTACGTCGTGCACTTCACCCAGGCAGCGGCACTGGAACGCGCACAGGCGCTGACCAGCGTGAACTTCGCCACTCGCGCCGAAAAGGACGCCATCGCAACGGCCCTCGGCGATTTCCGGTTCTCCTCCGGATTCGGCAAGACCCTGTCCCGGCTGATCCGCCACGGCATCGGCGTGCACCACGCGGGCATGCTGCCCAAGTACCGCCGCCTGGTCGAGCGCCTGGCCCAGGACGGTCTGCTGAAGGTGGTGTGCGGCACCGATACCCTCGGCGTCGGCATCAACGTGCCGATCCGCACCGTGCTACTCACCGGCCTGACCAAATACGACGGTGTGCGCACCCGCAGGCTCAAGGCGCGCGAATTCCACCAGATCGCGGGCCGCGCGGGCCGGGCCGGCTACGACACCATGGGCACCGTCGTCGTGCAGGCCCCCGATCACGAGGTGGAGAACACCCGGCTGCTGGCCAAGGCGGGCGACGATCCGAAGAAACAACGCAAGGTGGTGCGCCGGAAACCGCCGGAGGGCTTCGTCTCCTGGAGCGAGGACACCTTCGACCGTCTCGTCGCCGCATCCCCCGAACCGATGGTGTCGCGCTTCAACGTGACGAATTCCATGTTGCTCAACGTGATCGCCCGCCCGGGCAATTGCTTCGACGCCATGCGCCACCTCCTGGAAGACAACCACGAGCCCCGCCCCGCCCAACGCAGACACATCCTGCGCGCCATCCGCCTGTACCGTGCCCTGCGCGATGCCGGTGTGGTGCAACAACTCCCCGAACCCGACGCACAGGGCCGCCGGGCCAGGCTCACCGTCGACCTGCAACGCGATTTCGCCCTCGACCAACCCCTGTCCCCGTTCGCCCTGGCCGCACTCGAGCTGCTGGACCAGGACGCCCCGAGCTACACCCTCGATGTCATCTCCCTGATCGAATCGACACTCGAGGATCCGCGCCAGCTGCTCATGGCCCAGCAGCACAAGGCCCGCGGCCAGGCGATCAACGAAATGAAGGCCGACGGCATCGAATACGACGAACGCATGGAACTCCTGGAGGAGGTCACCTGGCCCAAACCCCTGGCCGAACTCATCGAACCCGCCTTCGAGACCTACCGGGCCGGGCACCCCTGGATGTCGGAGTTCGCCCCATCCCCCAAATCGGTCGTCCGCGACATGATCGAACGCTCGATGACCTTCGCCGAGCTGATCTCGCACTATGAACTGGCCCGCTCAGAGGGTGTGGTGCTGCGCTACCTCGCCGACGCCTACCGCGCGCTGCGCCGCACCGTGCCGGAATCCGCGCGCACCGAGGACCTCGACGATATGACCGAATGGCTGGGCGAGCTTGTCCGCCAGGTGGATTCGAGTCTGCTCGACGAATGGGAGCAGCTGACGAACCCGGGCGCGGAGACCGACGCGGATCAGCTCGCCTTCGGCGCGGAGTCGGTGCGCCCGATCTCGGCCAACGAACGCGCCTTCAAGGTGATGATCCGCAATGCCATGTTCCGCCGCGTCGAACTCGCCGCGCTGCGCCGCTGGGAGGCCCTGGCCGAGTTGGGCACGGGACCGGACTGGGAGGCGGAGCTGACGCCTTATTTCGACGAATACGAGAGCATCGGCACCGGTCCCGACGCCCGCGGTCCGCAACTGTTCCAGGTGGAACAACGCCCCGGTTTCTGGCACGTGCGCCAGGTGCTCGATGATCCGGCGGACGAGCATGGCTGGGCGCTCGCGGCAGTGGTCGATCTCGCCGAGTCCGACGCCGCGGGCGAGATCGTATTCGACGAGGTCACGGTAGTCGCGGGGTGATCATGGTCAAGGTGTCGTCAACGAGTTAGTTAACCGGGGCATCGCGCTGATACTCTCTCGCGCGGTGCCCGAACGAAGGCCGCCCCCCAAACGACGGAGAGTTCCCTTAGATTGACCGGCTCAAACATGCCCGAATCGCCCTATCTGGTCATCGACCCGGAGCGAGTGCGCGATAACTACCGCGCACTCGCGGTCGCGGTACCCGGGGCACGAATTCGCTTCGCGGTCAAGGCGAGCCCGGTCCCAGAACTCATCCGGCTGCTCGACGAGCATGGCGCGGAGTTCGACGTCGCCAGCGTCGGCGAGATCGAACTGTGCCTGCGCGAGGGCGTCGACCCGGCCCGCATGTGCTACGGGAACCCGATCAAGAAGGCTGCCCATATCGCCGCCGCCTACGCCGCGGGCGTGCGCCGCTACGCCTTCGACACCGAGGACGATCTGCTGCGCATCGTCGAGCACGCGCCGGGCTCGGAGGTCGAATGCCGGTTCCTGTCCTCGGCGCCGCAGTCGACGACGCCCTTCGGCACCAAATTCGGCTGCTCCCCGACCGAGGCGCTGCGCCTGCTGGTGCGCGCCCGCGATCTCGGACTGATCGTCGGGGGTCCGTATTTCCACGTCGGGTCCCAGCAGACCGACCCGAGTGCCTGGCGGATCGGCATCGAACAGGCCGGTCGCATCGCTGAAGCGTTGGCGGACAAAGATATTCGGGTGCGTTCGGTGAATATCGGTGGCGGCCTGCCCATTTCCTACGTCGAGGCGGCGCCCGCACTCGACGAGATCGGGGCCGTCATCGCCGCGGCCACCGCCGAATTCCTCCCCGAGACCGCCGGACTCGTCGTCGAGCCCGGCCGCGCGCTCGTCGGTTCGGCGGGCACCATTCACGCCGAGGTCATCGGCGTGCGCATCGCGCCGGACGGACGGCGCTGGGTGTATCTCGACATCGGCCGCTACAACGGAATGGCCGAGACCGAGAACGAGTACATCGCATACCGCTTCGTCACCGAACGTGACGGAGATCCCGTGGACGAGGCGGTGGTGGCCGGACCGACCTGTGATGGCGACGATGTACTGTATCAACGCACGAAGGTCCTTCTTCCGACCTCGTTGCGAGCCGGTGATCGCATCCAGATCCTCGATACCGGCGCCTATACCGCGAGCTATTCGTCGGTGTCCTTCAATGGTTTTCCGCCCTTGACCGTTCATGTCTCGGGCGCTGAGCGAGAGTGAGTTTGCCCATGACGGCGGAATTCACCGGCTGGCATGTGCTGGCCGAGTTCGGTGGTGTCGACGCGACCCTCTGCGACGACCTCGAACGACTCGAATCGGCGTTGCGCGAGTCTCTGATCGCCGCGGGCGTCACCATCTGCGATGTCGTACACAAGAAGTTCGATCCGCAGGGGGTGACTGTCCTCGCGCTGTTGTCGGAGTCTCACGCCTCGATTCACACTTATCCGGAGTCCGGCGACATCTTTGTCGACGTCTTCACCTGCGGAAGTATCGGCGCCGGCGCGTCGAAAGCTGTCGAGCTACTGCGAGATAAGTTGTCTCCCAAGGATGTTCGCATGCAGGTCATCCAGCGTGGGCACGGCTCCACGCGGATCGAGGAGCCGGTCGGCAACGGCCTGACCCGCATCTGGGATCTGCACGAGGTCATCGTCGACACCCATACTCCGTTCCAGCACATGGTGATCGCGCGCACCGAACAGGGCATCAGCCTGTTCTCCGACGACGATCGCCAGTCCACGGAGTTCTCCCAGCTGACCTATCACGAGGCGATGATGGTCCCCGCCTTCGCGCTGGCCGCGAAGCTGGAGAAGGTCCTGATCATCGGTTCGGGTGAGGGTGTGGCCAGCCAGATGTCGGTCGCCGCTGGCGCGACGCTGGTGGATCACGTCGATATCGACCAGCGCGAGGTCGAGCTGTGCGCCGAGCACCTGCCCTACGGCTACACCAGCGACGAGCTGGCCGCCGCGGTGCGCGGCGACGGCCCGATCAAGGTGCACTACGCCGATGGTTGGGACTTCCTGGCCAATGCGGCCGAGGCGGGCACCCGCTACGACGTCATCGTCATCGATCTGCCCGATGAGCGGGTCGAGGACGCGCAGCACAACCGCCTCTACGAATCGGAGTTCCTGTCGCGATGTCGGGCCCTGCTCGCGCCCGGCGGCGTGCTCAGCGCGCAGGCCGGTTGCGCGACGATGTGGCGCAACGAGACGTTGAAGCGGTCCTGGAAGCGCTTCCATGAACAGTTCGCCACCGTGGTGCAGTACGGCAGCGATGAGCACGAGTGGACATTCCTGTTCGGGTTGAACGAGCGGATCGATGACCCGGTGCCCGCGATGACCGATCGACTGGTCACGCTGCCCTACCGCGCCGAGACGGTCGACGCGCGGGCGCTGGTGCGTGGCGCGATCGAACCGCACGCGCTGCGCGTATCGCAGTAACCTCGAATCGCACCGGCTCCCAAGGAATTTCCCATGGAGCCGGTGCGCTTCGGCGTTGCGGGGTCAGGTCTTCGCTGGTTCCGCTACGGGCGTCTCGCCGTCGGGCCCGCAAACCAGGCCATCGCGCCACGGTTGCCGGGGTTATGGCGTGAAGCGGATCTCGCTGTGTCGGGGCGGAGCTGTGGTCGCGTAGCGGATCTGCTGGTTGCCCGGCCGCGTGCGCTGCCACCGACCGAACCGCTGTACGAGTACGGCGATGGACAGTGCGCCGGTCAGCAGCGCCATCGGTTCGCCGATGCATTTTCGTTTGCCGCTGCCGAAGGGCAGGCGGGCGGGTCCGAGGGCGATGAACAGCTGGTCGCCCTGACGCAGCGGGCGACCGGCCAATTCGGTATCGACCACGACATGACGGAAGATGAGCGGGAACGAGGGCCGCTGTGCCACAACGTCGCCGAAAAACGATGTGAGCAGCGGCAACCGGGCGAGGTCGGCTGCGGCCGGTACCCGATTCACCAGCGTTTGTTCGACCTCGGTCCGCAATTCGGCCAGCTCGGCGGGATTGTCGGCCAGCCGCACACATGCCCACGCCTGAGCGCATGCCGTACTGTCGAAACCCGCCATCAAGTGGCTTATCACCTGATCGCGTATCCGCTGAACCGGAAGTTCCGGACGCACCCGCAGTAGATGTCCGAGCAGGTCACCCCCGAAATCGTTCAATGCGCGACGCCGGTCGATGATGGCGTGGACCTCGGCGTCCATGGCCGCGATGGCGCGCCGATACCTGCCGCCGCCGATCCGGAACCACTGCTTGCGCTGGCTGTCGAAGATCGGCTGGGCCAATCGCACCAGGGTCGCGCAGTCGACGGTCTGACCGAAAAGGTGTTGCGCCAGTAGCTCCACATTGAGCAGTTTGAATTCGGTGAACACGTCGACGGCTCGGTTCGGCCGCCAGCTGTCGACGCGGTCGTTCAGTCGGCGCACACTCTCGTGCGCGAGCGGCGCCAGCTCGGCAGCCGCGAACGCGGGATTCGTGTGTTCACGCAAGGTCCGCCAGAGTTGCCGATCGTTGATCACGAACAAGCCCTCGTCGCCGGTTGCCTTACGGATAATGCGGTAGATCGGACCACCCTTGTCGAATTCGCCCGCACCGGTACGCAATACACGGTCGATGAGATCGCTGTCGGTGATCAGCCAAGACCGGCCCGGCAATGGCATCCTGACCCGCATGATCCCGCCGTTGCGCCGCGTCCGCGCGATCAGTGCGGACGGAATGTCACGCTCGACAATCGCCCGTCTCCAACCGATCTCGGCTCGAACCTCACCGGGCATAGCTGCTCCTGGACCGGATACATCGGATCTCAGGTTAACAGCGCCGCGTGGGGCAGGGTGGATCGCCGAGGAATGCCTGGCCATTGCCGTGTACCCGGCCAGGACCGAAGTGGCCTCGGCGCCCATTCCGGCCTCGATCCCACTGAATCCGAGCAAGAATGGGCGCATAGGTCGACCTATGACTGCTTGCGCCAGTCTTCGACGTTCATGCCGCCGATGCCCCAGTCGCTCAGCTCGACCTCGTCGATCACCACGAACGTTGTCGCCGGATCCTTGCCGAGCACATCTCGCAGCAGGTCGGTGACGCCCTTGATGAGCTGGGTCTTCTGCTCCCTGGTCACACCCTCGTTGGTGACTTTGATATTGACGTAAGGCATTACGCGGCCCTTCCCGAGATGAACCCGCCGTCGACGGGGAAGATGTGACCGGTGGTGAAGGCGGCGTCCGCGAGATACAGCACCGCCGCGGTGGTTTCGCTCACCTCGCCGATCCGGTTGAGCAAAGCCAGTCGGCCCGAGGCGCTTTCGTCGCCGTCACCGAACAGTGGCGTGCGAATGATCCCTGGCGCAACGGCATTGACTCGGATCCCGTCCGCCGCGAGTTCCGCCGCAAGGCTCGTCGTCAGGGCGTGCACGCCGCCCTTGCTGACCAGCGCCGCCGATGCGGGTAGGCCCGCCAGCGCGTGGTTGATCAGGACCGTCCCGATATTCACAATGCTGCCACCGGTTTTCTGCGCCTGGAGCTGCCGCACGACCGCCTGCGTGGTGAAGTAGGTGCCCTTCAGGTTCCCGTTCAGATAGCCGTCGAGCTCCGCCTCGGTGACATCGACGAACGGTGTGGCCCCGAAGATTCCCGCGTTGTTCACCAGCACATCCACCCGGCCGAACCGCTGCACCGCCAGGCGCACTAGCTCGGATCCCGTTGCGGGAGCACCGATATCACCGGCGAATACCGCGATCCGCTCCGGTGCGCCCAACGAGTCCGCGACCGTGCCGAGCTTGTCCGCATCCCGTCCGTTGAGCACGACATTGTCGCCGCGCTCGACGAAGGCCCGGGCGATATCGCGCCCGATCCCGCTGGAGGATCCGGTCACGATGACCGTCTTCGCGCTGACCATATTTCTCTCTCTTCCTCGTGATACTTTTCGATACGACCGGTCGTCTTGGAATGGATATGCGTCGACGCAAAGCGGAAATCCGCAGCTCAGGGTCGGAAGTAATCGTCCAGCAGTCGACGCAGACACTTGTGCAGCGGTTCGAGCGAGCGCTCGATCTTCATCCGTATCACCGCCCCCTCCCAGGACTCCAGCAGCAGATCGGCCAGCTCGGTGGCATCGATATCGCCGCGAATGGTCCCGAGCTCCTGCGCCCCACGCAGCGCCACCGCGACCCCGTCTCGCCAGGAATGCCACGCACCGGCCAGGGATTCCCGCAGCACCTCACTGCCCTCGAGCTCCCCACCGAGATTCGCGATCAGGCACCCGCCGGTGAACTCCGCCTGGACGAAGTCGTCCATGAGCCGCGCGAAGAACGCGCGCAACCCGGCGATCGGATCCGCCGTACTCCCCAGCGCCTCGGCCAAATTCCGCTGCACGCACAGCGAGTGATGGTCGATGATCGCCCGCCCGAAGCTCTCCTTGCTGTCGAAGTAGTTGTAGAACGACCCCTTCGGCACGCCCACCGCATCCAGCACCTGTTTGATTCCGGTGCCGTGATAGCCGTTCGTCAAGAACCCGGCGGCCCCCTCCTCCACCAGAGCCTGCCGAGTATCGTCACTGCGTCGCGGTCGCGCCATGCGATTAATATATGACCGGTCGTCTTGGAATGGCAAATTCCGGCCATGACCAGGCTCGATTCAGAGCCGCCGTCGCCAACCGGCGCAGCGAAGGACGAATGATTCGAGATGCTCGGCGGCGAAGCGCTCGGCGAACCAGTCATCCTGGGCGACACCGGAAGTCCACACATACGTCCACGCGGACGTCACCGAATCGAGCCGCACCTGTCGCAATTCGTACTCATCGTCCTCGAACGCATCGAGCACCGCCCGCTCCGCCGCGTCGAGCCCCGACAGCACCGCACCCCGCGCGACCCCACCTACGGCGGGCACCAATCCCGGATACACCCGCCCGGGAAGTGTCGCCACCCGCCACCCGGCCAGCTCCGCCGCGACGCACTCGGGACGCCGACCGATCAACTCGACCAGTACCTCGGGAAACTGCAGCGTCCCGTAGACGAACAACCGATCGTCGTCCGCCATCGCGCGGACGGCTCGCTCGGTCGCCGAGCGCGTGACCGACACGATCGCCGCCGACTCCACCGCGAACTCTTCGGAACTGCCCACGAGCGGAGATTACGCCCGATAGGTCATGTGCGCCCGGCGGGACCGGCACGACACCGACGGACCGATCCACACCCCTCGCGCGACACGCGGCGACCCGGAGCGATACCAGTGATCCGTCGAGCCCCGACGTCAGCGAAACCGACTCAGCCACTGGAGCTTTGATTCCGGGCCGCCTTCGGACGGATGCCGGCTACGCGCCGCCGGTCGGGACCGAAACCGCCAGCACACCCGATGGGCCGGATACGTCGGCGGGCGCGGCGCACCGCCGCCGCTGTGACCCGATAAGACCCGTTTCACGCTGTCGCACGGAATGCGTCGATGTTGCGGGCACACCACTCGGCGAATGTACCCGGACTGCGGCCGAGCAGTTGACGTACGGTGTCGGTGCGGAATCCCACCGTATCGGCGCGCATCAATTCGAACCCCTCGATAATCGCCGCGGCCAGCGCTGGTGGCGCACCGCCTGGGTAGCGGGACTGCAACGCCTCCTGCGGTGTGGCCGCCTCGCGCACCTCTATGGCGTGGCCGACCGCGCGGGCGATGATCGCGACTTGTTCTGCGACAGTGTAGGTTTCCGCGCCGGTGAGGGTATAGGTCATACCCTGGTGCCCGTCGGTGGTGAGCACTTCGGCCACCACGGCGGCGATGTCGGCGGGATCGATCGGGGCGTAGCGGCCGGGTCCGGTGGGATCGAGTACCGCGCCGCCGGAACGGATGGTCCGCGCCCATTCCAGCGCGTTCGTCATGAAGCCGCCGGGCCGCAGCACCGTCACCGGAATGCCGGATTCGGCGACGATCCGCTCGCGCTCGCGATGCCAACGACCCATGGCCGGTACGGGATCGCCCATCGCGTTGATCGACGACAGTTGCACGATATGCCGCAACCCGGCCGCTCGCGCCGCGGCGACCGCATTCACCGTGTGCTCCGAGCCGATGCCCGGCACCAGCAGGAACAGTGCGTCGGCGCCGTCAAACGCAGGCGCCAGGGTCGCTGCATCGTCGAGGTCACCGACGATCAGCTCGCCCCGACCCGCAGCGCGGGCCGGATCACGCACGAGCACACGGTATTCCGCGCCCCTGGCATCGAGTTCGTGGACGAGTTCACGGCCGATATTTCCGGTGCCACCGGTAACCACTATCATCAGATCTCCACATCGTTAGCCGTCTAACGAAGAGAACGTTAGACGGCTAACGATTGATCCGTCAATGCCCGCCGCCCGCGACAAGGAGGCCGATCGTGCCCGAATTCCTCGACCTGCACGGCCGCAGTTCGAAGGTGCTGCGCGCACTCGCCGATCGCGAGATGCGCACGCACGGACTACATCTGGGCCAGAATCACCTGTTGGCCCTGCTGTGGGAGCGCGACGGCCGGACCCCGGGCGAGGTTGCCACGGCGCTGAACGTCGCCACACCGACCGTCGTCAAAATGGCCACCCGCATGAGTGCGGCGGACCTGCTCGAGCGACGCCGCGACGAGCACGACAACCGCCTCGTGCGCCTCTGGCTCACCGAAAAGGGCCGCGCCCTCCAGCAGCCGATCGAAGCACAGCGACAAGCCTTGGAGGACAAGGTAACCGCCGATCTCACCCCGGCCGAACGCCGCCACCTGATGACCGCCCTGCGCAAAATCCACCACACCGCGTCCGAACTGCTCGGCGACTCCGCACCCTGATCCGGCGCTAGCGGCGCACCGCGAACGCGCTGGTACGGGATCGAGTCATGGTGAGCCCGCACCGGCGGCCGACGCTTCGAATTGCGGCGGGCATCGGCCGACATGAGACCTATCGGACTGTCGAGGCTCCCGCTGCGCGGCTATTCCCCTGGGAGCAGCGCTGATTCAGCTCGCTCCGGGGCGCTGCGATCGGATGATCTCCGCGAGGCGTTCGTAATCCTCGGCGCGCGCCGTCGATCCCCGGAAGGCCAGACCAAGAGTGCGCCCGGGAGCAGGCGCGGCGAAATGCGCGGTTTCCAATGTGCCGCGCGAGGTTTCGGCCGCCACGGCCATCTCCGGAATCAGCGTCACACCGAGGCCGCCGGCGACGCACTGGACTACGGTCGCCAGCGAGGCAGCGCGGGTATCCCCGACCGCGCCCGGGTGCGCGTCGGCGGAACGGCAGAACTCGAGGGTCTGATCACGCAGGCAGTGCCCCTCGTCGAGCAGCAGCAGCGGCAGCGTGTCGAGGGTGGCGGGGGCGATATCGGTGCGGCCGGCCAGCTCGTGACCGCGCGGGGTCACCAGCACGAATTCCTCGGTGTACAGGGGGATCTCGACCAGCCCCGGCGCCTCGGTCGGCAGCGCGAGCAGCGCCACGTCCAGGACACCCGTGCGCAAACCCTCCAGGAGCCGCGCGGTCTGGTCCTCGACGACCTGAGGTATCAAGGCGGGCAGCACCTTGCGCAACTCGGGCAGGAGATTCGGCAGCACATACGGAGCAACCGTCGGGATGATGCCGATCCGCATGGTGCCACCGAGACTGTCACCGGTCGCCGATGCGACGAATCGATCGGCCGCCTCGAGCGTTGCCATCGCCTGCGGCAGCAGCCGCATGCCCGCGGCGGTGACGAGCACCCGGCGGGTGCTGCGCTCGATCAGCTGCAGCCCGAGCCCGTGTTCCAATGCGGCCAATGCCTGCGATAACGTGGGCTGGCTCACACTGAGCCTGGCTGCCGCGGTGCCGAAGTGGCGGTACTCCGCAATCGCTACGAACGCACGCAGCTGCGACAGGGTCGGCTGATAAGTCTGATCAGTCACGCCTATCAGTGTAGTGCGACTGATCACGTTTACCTTTCACCGGCCTTTGGGCAAGATCACTTGTGAGCTTTTCGATCCACTCGCTCTAGCAACCCGACTGACGAGGAGACAAGCATGGCTTTGCTGACCATCGGCGACCAATTCCCGGCATACAACCTCACCGCGGTGATCGGCGGTGACCTGTCGAAGGTCGACGCTCAGCAGCCTGACGACTACTTCACCCGGATCACCTCCGACGACCACGCCGGCAAGTGGCGCATCGTCTTCTTCTGGCCCAAGGACTTCACCTTCGTGTGCCCGACCGAGATCGCCGCCTTCGGCAAGCTCAACGAGGAGTTCGCCGACCGCGACGCGCAGGTGCTCGGCGCCTCGGTCGACAACGAGTTCGTGCACTTCCAGTGGCGCGCCCAGCACGAGGATCTCAAGACCCTCCCCTTCCCGATGCTGAGCGACCTGAAGCGTGAACTGGCCTCCGCCACCGGCGTTCTCAATGCCGACGGCGTCGCCGACCGGGCCACCTTCATCATCGACCCGAACAACGAGATCCAGTTCGTCTCGGTGACCGCCGGTTCGGTCGGCCGCAATGTCGACGAGGTGCTGCGCGTGCTCGACGCACTGCAGTCCGACGAGCTGTGCGCCTGCAACTGGAAGAAGGGCGATCCGACGATCAACGCGGGCGAACTGCTCGCCGCGAGCGTCTGAGCACCATCCGAAACACCTGAAAACCCCCGAACGAGAAGAGGATTCGCCGAATGAGCATTGAGACCCTGAAGAACTCCCTTCCCGAGTACGCAAAGGACCTCAAGCTCAATCTGTCGTCCATCGCACGCACCACTGTGCTGAACGAACAGCAACTGTGGGGCACCCTGCTCGCGTCGGCGGCCGCGACCCGGTCGGCGACGACGCTGCGTGAAATCGCCGAGGAAGCCGCGGACAACCTCTCGGCGGAGGCGTACAACGCCGCACTCGGCGCGGCCTCGATCATGGGCATGAACAATGTGTTCTACCGGGGCAAGGCGTTTCTCGAGGGCCGCTACGACGATCTGCGTGCCGGTCTGCGGATGAACATCATCGGCAACCCGGGTGTCGACAAGGCCGATTTCGAGCTGTGGTCCTTCGCGGTCTCCTCGATCAACGGCTGCGCGCACTGCCTGGAGGCGCACGAGAAGACGCTGCGTGAGGCGGGTATCTCGCGCGAGGTGATCTTCGAATCGCTGCGCGCGGCGGCGATCGTCGCCGGTGTCGGCCAGGCCGTCCAATCCACGGAGGCGCTGGCGGCCGTCGCGGTCTGACACCTCGTTACGCCGAGCAACGGTCCCGCCCAAAAGGGCGGGGCCGTTGCCGTTTCCGCGTCGACCGGTACATGTCGGAGCGGCCCGATAGCCTGTCCGCGATACGCACCTCGTGGACAAGGGAGACGGGCCAATGGCTGTCCGCACACCGCCGACCGATGCGGACGCCTGGGTGGTACCCACCGCTTGGTAGTCGAAAACCGATCGGAGCTGAAGCGCCAACGGCCGCACCCTTCGAACCGTCGGAACTCCCAAACGGGAATTTGGGACATAACGGGCAAATTTGCCGGTCGTAGGACAATTCGTCCCAGACAGAAATTCTGCGGCGACGCATAGGAGCACTTTTCGCCGCCCGGTAGGCTCGCGATCATGGGCACACAAGGTGAACCGGAGGCCATTGGTACGCGGGTCGAGGTCGTGCGCGTTTTCACGGACCCGGCCGGGCGGGGCGGTAACGAACTCGGCATCGCCCGTGCGAGCGATGTCGCCGAGGTGGACCACCAAGCACTCGCCGCGCGTGCGGGCTACAGCGAGACCGTCGTCGTCGAGGAGCCGGTCGACGAGGTCGCCAAGGTGCGGATCTACACCCCCGCGATGGAGCTGCCCTTCGCCGGACACCCCTCGGTGGGTACCGCATGGTGGTTCGCCGAGCAGGGCCACCCGGTGCGGACCCTGCAGGTGCCCGCGGGACCGGTCGCCGTCGAACTCACCGACGGCCTCATCTGGATCACGGCGCGCGGCGAATGGGCACCGGATTTCACCTTCCACCAACTCGATGATCCCGACGAACTGGCGAAGCTACGCCCCGACGACTTCACCGAGGGCTCCCACTACGTGTGGACCTGGACCGACGAACACCGCGGCACCGTACGCTCCCGCATGTTCGCCCCGGCCATGGGCATCGCTGAGGACGAGGCCACCGGCGCCGCCGCCGTCGCCCTCACCGCCCTACTGCGCCGCAGCCTGATCATCACCCAGGGCAGGGGCTCTCAACTGTTCACCGGATGGGACTCCGACGGATGGGTCCGCCTCGGCGGTCGAGTCGTCGCCGACTCGGTCATCGAGCTGTAGGCAAGCCCGTCGGCCGCGATCATCCGGATGGGGTCGCAATCATCCGGATACGGCGGCGACCAGCATGTAGGCGGTGCCAAGATCCATCACGATGTGGGGCACCATCGCCGAGGACAGCGCACGACCGGCAACGGAGCCAGTCTGCGTTGAGCCGGTTACGACCGGAGCGGTCGGTGTGGAACCGGGCTGACCCGGTATCGAACCGGACCGGGCCATATCGACCGGCATCGAAATAGCCTCAACCGAATCCCGTTGAGCCGAGCCGGCCGGCAGGCCGATCGGATGCCCGAGCCAGTGCTGAGCACGTCCGGTGGTCGCGGCGACGATCGACGCGATCGCATCCGCGGTGAACAACGCGGCCAATGCCAGCGCGGGAACACGTGCGGGTCCACCGGCATGTCCGCTCGCACCGTGCCCGGAGATCGCGTACAGCATCGCGGACGCGACGACGACGTGATATCCGAGCGCGACCATCCGAGCGCCGGGCACCAACCGAGTCGCACTGCGCCACTGCACAATCCGGTCCACCAGCAACGCCGCGAATACGACGATCATCGCGATCAGCACACCGCGCAACGCAACCGGGTCCGCACCGGCGGGAAACACCAGCATCGCGAGCATGACCAAACACATGATCAGATGCGCGGCATCGGATTCATGACATGCCGCCGTGCCTTTGCCCATCGAATTCGCCTGCGCGCAACCGAAATCGGCCGTACTCGAGCCGCCAACGAGCGGGACCACAACCGCCCCGCACTCCCCTGCCACACGCCGCAGCTCACCGGCCGGTGCCGCCAACCGCCCGAGCACCACCGCCGACGCCAACAGAAACGCCAGCACCACCGCCCACCGCAAAGCGGCATACTCCTGCGCGAATTCCACCACACCCACCACCTCCCGACCCGGCACTACCCACCATTCATGCTCGCACCCAGCATGTCCACCGGCCACCCTTTCCACACAACACGCTCAGTCGCACCCCATCAGGGTTGCGAATCGACACCGCCACCTCAGACACTTCACCCCGCTCAGGCCGGAAGCTCCCGTAGCACGCGTTTGAGCACCTTGCCCGTGGGGTTGCGCGGGAGTTCGTCGATGAACAACACATCACGGGGCACCTTGAAGCGCGCCAGATGCGTCTTGACGTACTCGCGCACCTCATCCTCGGTGAGCGAATACCCCTCTCGCACAACGACTACCGTGCGCAGGCGCTGACCGTACCTGTCATCGTGCACGCCGAACGCGCTGACCTCGGCCACCGCGGGATGCGCGGCCAGGAGTTCCTCGACCTCGCCCGGAAAGACGTTCTCGCCGCCGGAGACGATCATGTCGTCATCGCGCCCGTCGATGAAAAGCCTTCCGGCACTGTCGAAGTGACCGACATCGCCGGTGGACATCAACCGTCCGATGCGGGGCTTGTCGCCGCCACCGGTGTAGCCCTCGAACTGGTAGTTGTTGCCCACGAAGATCCGCCCGGTGGTGCCGGGGCCCACCTCC
This sequence comes from Nocardia nepalensis, assembly GCF_048910785.1. Classification (NCBI taxonomy): domain Bacteria; kingdom Bacillati; phylum Actinomycetota; class Actinomycetes; order Mycobacteriales; family Nocardiaceae; genus Nocardia; species Nocardia nepalensis. The sequence continues at coordinate 174,092 of NZ_JBKBET010000041.1, forward strand.
AGGTCATTGTCGTCGAAGATCTTCACGGTGGTGCTCGGCACCGGGGAGCCGACGCAGCCGGGCTCTATCGCCAGGTCCGCGGGCGTGGCGATGGTCGCGTAGGCCACCTCGGTGGATCCGTACACGTTGTAGACCACCGGCCCGAAGGCCTCGGTCACCCGAACGCATAGGTCGGCGCCGAGCTGCGATCCAGCGACGAATATGATCCGCAATCGCGAGAGATCATGTCCGGCAAAGGCTTTCGGACCGGCGTCGACGAGCCGCTGTAGCATCACCGGCACGGCGATCATGGCGGTGGCGCCGTGCTGGTCCAGGCTGTCCAGCACCGCCTGCGGATCGAACCGGCGCCGGATGACCAGCGTCGAACCGAAGCCGACCGCGAGAATGGCATGCGCGAAGCCGAGCGTATGGAACAGCGGCGCCGGGCATTCGGTGATTTCGCGTGCCCGGAACGGCACCTTGCCGAGGATGGCGCCCAGTGGCGACAGCGAGGTCGGTTCACTGCTGCGCGGCGCACCCTTCGGCGTACCGGTCGTCCCGCTGGTCAGCAGGATGATTCGGGCTGTGGTGCGTGGTTTGCGCGGTGGCGTGCGCGCGGCGCCCGCGATCAGATTGTCCAAGGTGTCGACACCCGGTTTATCGGCCCAGGCGCGGTAGCGGCCGCGCCGCGGCGAGAAGTCGCCGAGCATGCTGGCGTACTCGTCGTCGAAGACCAGCAGATCCGCGCCCTCGCGGGTCGCCACCTCACGCAGCTGCGGGCCCGCGAAGTCGGTGTTGAGCAAGATGATCCGGGCGCCGCACTTGGCCGCCGCGAAGAGTGAGTAGTGGAAGCCGCGGTGGTTGCGCGCCAGGATCGCCACGCCCTCGCCATCACGCAGACCTCGTGCGCGCCAGGCATTCGCCAGTGCGGTGCTGCGCTCGTCGAGTTCGCGGAAGCTGACGCGGCCGAGTTCGTCGATGATGGCGGTGCGATCGCGATAGCGCAGGGCGGCAACGGTTGTCAGCCCGCCGAGCAGTCCCGAGCGCAGCACCGCCACGCCCATCCGGGCGATCCGATCCGGGCGTTCGGGCGTCGCGAGTCCGGCGCGCACGGTCAGGGCGGCGTAGTAGGTCTCATCGGCGGCCCGGCGCGCCGCGGTCGCGGCCAGCGTCCCGACCTTGTTGGCAAACTTCATGATTCGATCCTCACGTCGTCCGCGTCCGATCGCACGTCGACTGTCGCCGATCCGCCGCGCCGGTCGCCCCGGTCGCCCCGGTCGCCCCGGTCGCCCCGGTCGCCCCGGTCGCCCCGGTCGCCCCGGTCGCCCCGGTCGCCCCGGTCGCCCCGGTCGCCCCGAATTGTGCTTGTGCCGTCGAGGTTTCCGGACGGGGCAGCCGGCTGAATACCCTTCGCCGCAGCCGATTCGGGGACCATACGGTGGAAGTAGTGCAGCAGCAGTCGCGCGGTCCGCGGCATCAACTGACTGCCGGTCGCGGCGAGGGCGCCCAATGGCACGCCGACGTGGTCCGGTTGCCGTCGGAGCGCGTCGATCAGCAAGGCCACCGCCTCGTCCACCGTGAGCGGGGCGAAGCCACCCCAGCCGGTCGGGCCGATCATGTCGGTGTCGACCAGCGGCAGGTGCACGGTGCCGAATCGGACTCCGTCACTGAGGCATTCGACGGCGGCGACCCGCATGAACGCATCCAGCGCGGCCTTGGACGACACATACGCCGAGAAACGAGGCAGGTTGGCCTGCACCCCGATCGACGAACTCGCCAGCACATAGCCGGAACCCCGGGCCCGCATGCCCGGCAGCAGGCGCAGCGTCAGTCCGACCGCGCCGAGGTAGTTGACCCGCATGGTGCGCTCGTAATCGTGCAGGCGCCGTTCGGAATTCGCCACCGACCGGCGGATCGAACGACCCGCGTTATTGACCAGGATCTGCGGTGCGCCGAATTCGGCGAGCACCTGGTCGGCGACGGCATCGATGCCCTCGTCGGTGGACAGATCCCCCGCGATCGCGTGCGCCACCCCGCCGCGCTCGCCGATCTCGCGCACCAGCACCGCCAATTCATCCGCGCGCCGCGCCACCACCAGGGTCGTCGCACCCGCCGCCGCGACCGCCTCGGCCAACGCTCGGCCGATTCCGCTGGAGGCGCCGGTGATGAGCACCGTGCGTCCCGCGACCCGATCGGCCAGCGACGGCACCCAGGGCGCGGGCAGGCGACGCGGTTTGATCAGCGCATTGTTCGTGCGCTGCGCGAACTTCTCGAATATCGGCATCGTTGTCCACCTAAGGTGAGGGCGAGTGCCCTCACAGTAAAGCGTGCCGAAGGAGTTCGTCGAGTGCCGACCCAGACAGCAGGGGCCGGGCGCGCGGTCCATGATGGTCCAATGTCCAGCGAAGTCGACGAGCACCTGCCGAGCCCCACCGCCACCCTGCGGATCGTGATCGATGATCTGTCCGGACCCGAGGTGGCGGCCCTGCTGACTCAGCATCTGGCCGAGATGTACGACAACTCACCCGCCGGCAGCGTGCACGCCCTCGACCTGGACGCCCTGCGCGGACCGAACGTCACATTCTGGAGTGCCTGGGAGAACAGCGAACTCGCCGGCTGCGGCGCACTCAAACAGCTCGACCCCACGCACGGCGAGATCAAGTCGATGCGCACCGCCACCGATCGCACCGGCCGCGGCATCGCCCCCACCCTGCTGAACCACCTCATCGCCGAGGCCCGCGCACGCGGCTACCACCGGCTCAGCCTGGAAACCGGAGCCTCCGACTACTTCGCCCCCGCGCAACGGCTCTACGCCCGCCACGGCTTCGAGGTCTGCGCCCCCTTCGCCGACTACCTCGAGGACCCGCACAGCGTCTTCATGACTCGCGCCCTCTGATCGTTCGGCACGGCCCGGATCGGCGTGATCGCCGGTCCAACTCAGGCGGCGTTGATCGCGGTGATCAGCGTTCGATTGCCCGCTGTTCGGGTCGTGATGATCTGGGTGAATGTCTGTGGCTGCTCGCCGGGACGCTGTTGGGTGAGGCGGACTTCCCAGTGGGCCTCGCCCGCATCGGTGCCCGCGCGGGTGATCTGCACGCAGTAGAGCGTGCCGACGGGGACCTGGTTGATGCCCCGCTGGATCTGATCGGCGGCGGGTACATTCGCGTCATCGGCGACGACGCCGCGCGCCGCGAATCCGGAACGCTGCACGTAATAGGCGCGTTCGAAGGCGAGGATCGCCGAGGGGCCATCGCTGGTGCCGCCCGGATCGGTGCCGGAGATGACATCGCCGGTGCGCCGCTGTTCGCAGCCGGGAGTCGCGACCGCCGACGGTTGATCGCCGGGGGCGGTGGTTCCAGGGGCGCGCCCGGCGGTGCCCTGTGGGTAGGCCGGAGTGGTCGCGGCGGCAGGTCGCTTCGGGTCACCCGAGCCGCCGAAGACGAACATCACCACCGAGACCACCGCGAGCAGCACACCGAGCACGATCAGCACCGCGACCACCCGATTGCCGCCACCTGCCGGTTGCGGATCGCGACGCCGCGGCGGATGCCGCAGTGCCGGACCAGGATTCCCACCGGACCGATCGATGATCGTGGGCACGACGGAACTGGTCTCCGCCGGTAGGGCGGATTCGGCCTCGGCCGCCCGCGTTCGAGTCCGGCTCCGATCCGCCTCCGGTGGCGCTTCGGCGGGGCGGCGCGGTTCGAGCCACTCCTGCCAATCCCCGGCCGGCCTGGCGCGACGCGGCCGCTCGGGTGGGTCGAGCGGATCGACCCGCGGTGCCCGCCGTTGACCGGAACCGCGGCGCGGGTTCGAGCGCCGTCGCCGCTTCGAATCCGGGGCGGCGGGCCGGACCATGGGCAGTCCGGTGTCGAACGGATTGCCCTGGTTCTGGCTCGGGGAGCCGGAATCAGAGCTCGTCATCGTCGAATTCGCCGATCACCGCTGGCGGGACGGTCGCCATCGCGGTCGGCACGGTGACGCCGAGCTGGCCGTCGCGCGGGCGGCGGTCCTCATCCGATTGCGACGACGGCGGCATCGCCAGACCACCGGTGGTGCCCGGCTGGTTCGCCGGCTCCGGCGCGGACGGTCGCGACGGCGGCGTTTCCGTGCTGGCGGCCGGTGGCTGCGGCGCCGGCGTCGGCGCGGGCGCCGGTTTCGTCGCGGTGGATCCGTTGGGCGGGATCACCGAACTGGTCCCGGCATTCGGCGCGGGCTTGGCCGACTGACCCGATCCGCCGCCGAAGTCGATCACGTTCGAGGGCTTGCTCGAGGATTCGCCCGTGGTCGAGTTCGTGGTGCTGCCGGGATGGATGAGTTCGGGAATCGCCTTATCGATCACCTTATCGGCCGAGGTGGCCACGGTATCCATGGCGTGCGTGCCGACCTCGGCGATCTTGTCGATGAGGTGGGTGCCGATATTGACCCCCGCCTCGATGGCCGCGGTGCCGACCGAAACACCGGCGTTTATCAGGTACTGCTGCAACTGGAGTTGGGCGGCCTGCACCGGATCCAGCGGCGTTGTCGTCGTCACGCCCGCGGTGGTGGTGCCGTCCGTGGTAGTGGGCACGACCGATTGCTGGTAGGTGCCGACGCCCTGTGGTGTGGTCACCGTAAGCGGCCCCATCGCGTCCAGCCGCGCGGTATGGCCGTCCATTTCCGACCGCGCGGTACTGACCGCGGTGACGGCGTCACGCAGCGCCTGCGTGGCCCGCGCGATCACGGCATCGGTATCCGAGGACGCGCTCGCGGTGCTCATGATCTGCCGGGCGTCGCGGCGGAAGTCCGCGATGATCTGGTCCACCTTCTGCGCGGCGCGGGAGCTGGTGGCATGGGCATCCCCGAGCACCGACAGGTATTCGGGTCCGCGGTCGGAGATGTCGCCGATCTGGGTTTGGGTGGTGCGCAATGCCGGAACGGCGTCGTCGGCGGCGCGCGAGGTCCAGGTCGACTCGAGTGCGTGCAGGCCGTCGCGGTGCGGACCCTCGGTATCGGCGACCTGGGTGGAGGCCGCGGACAGCGCGTCGACAACGGACTGGTCCGGTGTCGCGACACCGCTGCCGAGCGAGGCGCGCAGCTGCAGCAGCGGCTCGACCAGCGCGGCCACAATCGGCGGATCCACATTCGGGTCGACGGTCGTGGTGGGCGTGTCGGCCGCGGTGTTCGCGGGCCGTCGTCGCAGTAATCGTCTCATGACAGCGCTTCTCCTTGCCGGGCAAGGGCGCCCGCGGAATCGACGTCGATGTCCTGCATATCCGCGCTGTAATCGCGCAGCACCTGCCCATAGGCGGCCACCAATTGCCCTGCGGTCGAGAGCGCCTGGACGTGCTCGTTCACCTTCTCGGTGAAACGGGCCACGAATCCGGCGCCGATCGGTCCGAGGTCGGCGGCCAGCCGCTCCGGATTCACCGCGCCACCCGCGACAGCCGACGCCGAGGCCAGCTGTTGCGACACCGTATTCGCGATCGTGGTGTAGGCGGCCATCGCCGCCGGGTCGAGCTTCAGCGCGTCCACTGTTCCCCCTTGATAAATACGGAAACCAATCTGTCGCGTTATATTTCGACACTCCGAGCGTACTTGGGACCCGGACAATGCGCGCCCGATCCTGTGTTCCGATGGAGTCTATGTCGCTTCCGCTGGCGCTTGTGCGACACCGGCACTTCGCAGCAGATACCGAGGTAGCGGTGCGAAAATGATCACTTTCAACTCGCGGCGGACCTATGCTTAGCCGACGAGGTTGGTCCCATCATCACCCTGGCGGGTCGCGCACAGGGTGCCGGTAAGGTTAGGGGTCAGAAACGTGAAGAACAGCAAGCGTTTTCGAAACTGGTCGGTCAGATCCGCAGTGCTAGTCGGTGCCGTTTCGGCCGGGCTCCTGATGGCGGGCACGGCGCAGGCCGAACCATTGTGGCCCGGTGGACCGGATATCGGCACACCGGCGATCATTCCGCCCATTCCACCAGCTCCCGTCTACGCACCGTGCGGCACCTCGGCACGGATGTGTATGCGGCTCTCGACCAACGAAGCCTGGCTGATGGACAACGGCAAGGTCACCTACGGCCCGACCCCGATCTCGCATGGGCGGCCGGGATACGAGACGCCGCCCGGCGTCTTCAAGGTCGCCTTCAAGAGGGAGGACTTCTGGAGCACCATGCACAACGCTCCGATGAAGTGGGCCGTCTTCTTCAACGGTGATATCGCCACCCACATCGGCCCCATCGAGGAACAGTCGCACGGCTGCATCCGGATGACCCCCGAGGGCGCCGAGGCGACCTACCGTTGGCTCGAGCCCGGTGACGTAGTCGAAGTCGTACGCTGACAACGTCTTTGGTCACCGAGCAAGGCCCGAGCGGAAATCACCGCCCGGGCCTTTCTCGTGTCGATCCGCGGCCTTACCGTTCGCCGACGAGCTCGGGAGCGAGATTCGCGTCGTCTTCCATGACCGCTTCGCCGCGGGCGACCATGCCCGCCTCGTCGGAGAGTTTCATCTGGGGGATGAACAGGGCGAGCAGGAAGGCGAGTATCGCGCCCGGGATGAGGTACCAGAAGCCGGGAACCAGGGCGTCCACGTAGGCGCCGACGATTGCGTCGTGCAAGCCATCGGGTAGGTGTTTCACGACCGAGGGAACCAGGGCGCCGGGATCCAGTTTCGCCGCAGCGGCTTCGGGGCCGTGGGAGACGAACACGTCGGTGAGACCTTCGGTCAATCGGTTGGTGAAGATCGAGCCGAAGATGGCTACGCCGAGTGCGCCGCCCATTTCGCGGAAGTAGTTGTTGGCACTGGTCGCGGTGCCGATCTGGTTGGGGGCCACCGCATTCTGTACGACAAGAACGATGATCTGCATGATCAGGCCGAGGCCCGCGCCCATGACGAAGAGCATCGCGGAGACGACCCACATCGCGGTGTCGGCGTCCAGGCGGGTCAACCACAGCATGTCCACGAACATCAGCGCCGCGCCGAGCGGCGGATACGCCTTGTAGCGGCCGGTCTTGGTGACCATCGTCATCGACGCGATCAGCGCGATCATCAGGCCGACCATCATCGGGATCAGCAGCAGACCCGATACCGAAGCCGAAGCGCCCGTTGCCATTTGGAGATAGGTCGGAATGAAGGACAAGGCGGCGAACATCACCAGCCCGACCAGGAAGCCGATCGCGGAGGTCAGCACGAAGGTGCGGTTGCGGAACAACCACAGCGGCAGCATCGGCTCCTCGGCGCGTGCCTCGACGAGCACGAAGGCGGCCACCACCGCGATGAACGCGGCGATCATCGTGACCATAACCGTTGAGCCCCAGGCGTATTGCTTCCCACCCCAGTCGGTGATCAAGATCAGCAGAGTGGTCGCCGCCGACATCAATACGACACCGAGGTAGTCGGGCCGGGTCTTGGGCCGGTGGCTGGGGATGCTCAGGTAGCGGAAGGCGATGAACAGCGCGGCGATACCGATCGGCACATTGACCCAGAAGCACCAGCGCCAGCCGAGGTGATCGGCGAAGAAGCCGCCCAGCAGCGGACCGGCGACCGAGGTGATGCCGAAGACCGCACCCATCGGGGCCATGTATTTGCCACGGTCCTTGGCGGGCACCACATCGGCGATGATGGCCTGCGCCAGGATCATCAGACCACCGCCGCCCACACCCTGCAGGCCGCGGAAGGTGATGAACTCCCAGAAACTCGTCGACGAGGCGGCGCCGATGGATGCGGCCGTGAAGATGGTGATGGCGAACAGGAACGGCCAGCGACGGCCGAACAGGTCACCGAACTTGCCGTAGATCGGCATCATGATGGTGGTCGCGAGCAGATATGACGTTGCGGTCCAAGCCATATGGGAGATGCCGCCCAAGTCGCCGACAATGGTCGGCATGGCGGTGCCAACGATCGTCTGATCCAGGCTGGCCAGGAACATCCCCGCGATCAGCGCGCCGAAGATGAGCCAGATTCGCTTCTGCGTCAGTACGATCGGCGCGGGGGGCGATTCAGCCGTGATGGTCATCGGTCACGTCTCCTTTTCTGGTCGCCGGCTGCTCGAACAGCCGGGCGGCCATGACACAGTGTTGGTGTACCGCCGCTGCCAGCGATACGTTCGGATCCTCGGCCGAGGTCATCGCTGCCCTCGTGGTGATGGTCGTCATGAATCCCGCTGCCAGACCGGCGAATTCGGGTGAGACGGCACTACCCAGCCGAGCGCCGAGCAGGTCGGAGATAACGCTCTGCAATCGGGCGCCCGAGGCGACGAAGGCCGCGAGCACCCGTGGCTCGGTCTTGATGATCTCGGTAACCAGGGCGATGCCCTCGCGGACTTCGCTCTCGGATTCGAAGCCGTGGGCGAACAACCAGGTGAGATCGTCCATCAGCACACCGCTCGGTCCGCCAGCGATGAACCGCTGGCGCAACTCCGGCGTGCCGATCTCCCCGATCGGCCCGACTACCGCATCCATTTTCGTCTCGTAGTAGTTGAAGAACGTGCGGGGCGAGACCCCGACCGCCCTTGCGATGTCCTCGACGGTCGTCGCGTCCAGCCCGCGCTCGACCGCCAGCCGTCGAGCGGCAAGACAGAGCTCGAGCTCGGTCTGACGCTTCTTCTGTTCTCGCAACCCGATCGGGCGCTCGTCGCGCGTGGCCTTGGACATGTCCGCCAAAGTAGCACAAACTGCAATTTTTCAGAAACTGCAAGTTCAGTGGCATACTCCGTCACAGCCGGGACGGCGACGGCCGGGAACAGGCACGGCGGATGCACGCAGCGGACCGAGTCGGCGCGTACCGACACCCCTGCGTGCTGTCAACCCATGAATTCACCCAGCGTATGAATCTCCTTGGGACGTAGGACAATTCGATACGTTATCAATGTGAATTAACTCCGATATAACTCAACTTTCATCGAGTCGCTACTCGATTTTCGATAGTGTTGAGCTTGCCTACAGCGAGGTGGGATTTCGAGAACTCACGTCGGTCGGGGGGATAACGCCCGGAGGAGAGCTCCAAGTGAAGTATCCAGTGTGCGCTCGCGTGTTAGGTCCATTGACGCTTGCCCTGAATAATCAGAACGCCACGCCAACTGCTCAAAAGCAACGCCAACTGCTCGCATTACTCCTCGTCAGACACGATACCGTCGTTCCGGTCACCACCCTGGTGGAAGAACTGTGGAACGACGATCCGCCGCGGAGCGCCGTCACCGTCGTGCAGACCTACGTGCTCGGAATTCGCAAGAAGATGGCCGAACAACTCGGCATCGGACAGGCCGAGGTGGCCGAGCGTTTTCTGCGCACCCGCAGCAAAGGCTATTCCTTCGACGTCAAGGACTGCCTCTTCGATTTGCGCGATTACCAGAGCATGTCCGAGGCCGCCCGCTGTGCCGCCAAGACCGGCGACGACTACCGCGCGGTCGACCTGTTCACCGCCGCGGAGGCGCTGTGGAGCGGTCCGGCGCTGGTCGATGTGGAGGGCGGCATCCCGCTCGCCGCGGAGATCTCGCATCTGGATCACCTGCGGCTGACCAATGTGGAGCTGCGGGTCGAGGCCGAGCTGCGGCTCGGCAGATACCGTGAGGCCTGCCCCGACCTGGCCCGACTCACCATGCAGCACCCGCTGCACGAGCGTCTGCAGGCGTATTACATGTTCGCCCTGTGCCGTTCGGGCCAGCGGGCCAGCGCCCTGGCTTCCTACCAGCGGTTCAGCAAGCTGATGCAGCATGAACTCGGCCTCGACCCGTGCCAGAAGCTGCAGAAACTGCATCAGGACATACTCGCCGCCTCCGACGTATCGGTGAGCGCCATGCTCAACAGCCGCCACGCGGGATATCTCATCGGCTGGTACTCCCCCGAATTCCGCTCGGCTCGAGCAGAACCCGCTTAACCCTCCCGCAACAACTCGTCCACCAGCGCGGTCGAGTGCGTGGCCGATCGCATGGCCGGATGGTCGAGTACTTCGCGTAGGAAATCCCGGGTCGTCTCGACCCGCGCCCCGGAAATCCGGAATTCAGCCAGGGCTCGCCGCATGCGCGCGAGCGCCTGGTCCCGGTCGGGCGCCCAGACGATCAGTTTCGCCAGTAGCGAATCATAGTGCGGCGGGATCGAATAACCGGCGTGCACGTGCGTATCGACGCGTACGAACGGACCACCCGGCGGTGTGAATTCCGACACAATTCCCGGAGCCGGTGCGAATTCGGCGGCCGGGTCCTCAGCATTGATCCGGCATTCAATTGCAGCACCGCGCAGGGAAATATCGTCCTGAGCGATGCCGAGCGGTTGCCCAGCGGCTATCCGAATCTGTTCGGCGATCAAATCGATGCCCGTGACCATTTCGGTCACCGGATGTTCTACCTGGATTCTGCAGTTCACCTCCATAAAATAGTAATTCCCCTCCCGATCCACCAGAAATTCCACGGTTCCGGCGCCGACATAGCCCGCTTCCAGCACCCCGTCCACTGCGGATTTGCCCATCCGCGCCGCGAGTCCGTCCGGCAGTCGCGGCGCGGGCGACTCCTCGATGAGCTTCTGATGTCGGCGCTGCACCGAGCAATCGCGTTCGCCGAGGTGCACGCCCTTGCCGTAGCCGTCGCACAGCACCTGGATCTCGACATGCCGCGCGCCCTCGAGGTACTTCTCCAGATAGACTCGACTGTCCCCGAACAACATTCGCGCGGTAGCGCGGGTCTCCTGGTAGGCGCGCGGGAACGCCGCACTCTCGCGCACCACCTGCATGCCACGCCCGCCACCGCCCGCGGCCGCCTTGATGATCACCGGATAGCCGATCGAGTCGGCGAGCGCGTGCGCCGCATCGGGTTCGAGCGGATCGAGACTGCCCGGCAGCAGCGGCAACCCCGCCTTGGCCATCAGTGTGCGCGCCGACTGCTTGTCGCCGAGCTCGGCCATCACATCGGCGGGCGGGCCGATCAATGTGACCCCGGCCGCACGGCAGGCATCGGCGAAATCCGGTGACTCCGAGAGGAATCCGTATCCAGGATGGATGGCATCTGCTCCGGTCAGCTCGGCGGCGGCAAGCACGGCCGCGGCATTGAGGTAGCTGCGCTTGGCCGCCGCGGGCCCGATCTGCACCGATTCATCGGCGAACCGCACGACCGCCGATTCGGCGTCGGCGACCGAATGCACCGCGACGATGCGCACGCCGAGTTCCCGGCAGGTGCGCGCGACCCGCAGCGCGATCTCGCCACGATTGGCGATCAGAATCTTCTCGAACATGGTGTCCCGCACTCTCTTACGCCACCGACCGGACCGGAACCTGGTGCCGCGCGCCGAATCGGCGGAAGCGAGCGCGCCGCTCGGTCGCGAGGTCTTCCCCACTGCGCCCGGTCAACTCCCGCAGGTTCGCCACCAGCGCCCGGTGCAGCTGATTCGCCGCCGCCAAGGGCGCACTACCGACATCGTCACCGGGTTCGGGCAGCACGGCGTCGACTACGCCCAGCCGCAGCAGCTCGCCGGCCGTAAGCGACAGCGCGGCAGCCGCTTTCGGCGCGGCGGCCGCCTCGTTCCAGACGATGGCCGCGCACCCCTCCGGGCTGATCACCGAGTACGTGCCGTTCGCGAATATCAGCACCCGATTGGCCACACCCAAGGCCAGCGCACCACCGCTGCCGCCCTCGCCGATCACCACGCTGATCACCGGCACCCGCAGCGCCGACATCAGCCGGATATTCTCCGCGATCACCACCGCCTGCCCCTGCTCCTCGGCGGTCGCACCGGGATAGGCCCCCGGAGTGTCGATCAGAGTGATCACGGGCAGCCCTAGCTTCTCGGCAAAACGCATGAGCCGCGCGGACTTTCGGTATCCCGCCGGCGTCGGCATGCCGAAGTTGCGCGCCATCATCTCCTTCGGCTCATGGCCCTTCTGGTGTCCGATCACTACGACCGGCTGATCACCCAACCAGGCGGTGCCACCGACAATGGCCGGGCAGTCCCCCGAGATACGGTCCCCGCGCAACTCGTGGAAGCCGTCGAAGGCGAGGGCGAAATAGTCGAGCGCGGTCGGCCTGCTCGGTGTCCGCGCGCGCCGGACCTGGGTCCAGGGATCGCTGTCGGCGACCCGAGCCGGGTCGGTGATGGTTCCCGCGTCCAGTTCGGTCACCGCACCGCCGGTCGGGTCGACCGGACCGGCGATTCGCAGCAGGGAACCGAGCGCCTGCCGCAGCCCCGCGCGCGGCACGATCATATCGATCAGCCCACGCTCCAAGAGGAATTCGGCGGTCTGGAACTTCGGCGGCAGCTCCTGGCGGATGGTCTGCTCGATCACCCGGCGCCCCGCGAAACCCAGCCGCGCGCCCGGTTCGGCGATCAGCACATCCGACAACGTCGCGAACGAGGCCGCCACACCGCCATAGGTCGGGTCGGTGATCAGGGTGATGGTGAGGATCCCGGCGCGGTCCAACTGTTCCAGTGCCGCACTGGTTTTCGCCATCTGCATCAGCGACAGCGGGCCCTCCTGCATCCGCGCACCGCCGGATGCGGTGACGATGAGCAGTGGGATCCGTTCGGCGAGCGCGGTTTCCGCGGCCGCGGTAATCATCTCCCCAACGGCGGTACCCAAACTGCCACCGAGGAAACGGAAATCCATCGCCGCAATGATCACCGGATTGCCGTCTATCGAGGCGAGCGCGCACAGTACGGCATCGTGCATGCCGGTGCGCGCCCGCGCGGCGGCCAGCCGGTCCGGGTAGGGCTTGGTATCGGTGAAGCTCAGCGGGTCCTCGTCGGTAGGAATGACGGCGAGCGGTTCGTAGCGGCCCTCGTCGGCGAGCTGGGCGATGCGCTGTTCGGCGGTGATCGGGGTATGTCTGCCGCATTCACCACAGACGCCGAGGTCGCGGGCGAACCGCTTGCCGTACAGCGGAATCAGACAGGCCGGGCAGAGCACCCAGTCCGCGGCACCGTCCAGGCCGTGTGCTGACTTCATCACGCATGTCTCCTGTGCTCGGGGAACGGGTGATCGATCCGGACCTCGCTGTCGGTCGATCACTGAGCACAGCCTGCGCGCGCCCGCTAGAGAACAGCTCGACTCCGGCGCTCGAGTCAGGTTCGAGGATCGCCTTCGATGCTTGGTGCCACGATCGAAGGGAGATAACGCCATGAACCCCAACACATCCGGTGGTGCGGCATGAGCCGCCGCGTTGTCGTCACCGGCCTCGGTGTCCGCGCGCCCGGCGGTTCGGGCAAGGACGAGTTCTGGAAGCTGCTGTCCGAAGGCCGCACCGCCACGCGCCGGATTTCGTTCTTCGACCCCGCACCGTACCGATCGCAGGTGGCGGGCGAGGCCGACTTCGACCCGGTTCAGGAGGGGCTCTCGCCCAGGGAAATTCGCCGCATGGACCGGGCGGTGCAGTTCGCCGTGGTGTGCGGACGCGAGGCGGTGGCCGATAGCGGCATCGATATCGGGTCGCTGGATCCGCACCGGCTCGGCGTGAGCCTCGGCAGCGCGGTCGCCGCGGCCACCAGCCTCGAGCAGGAGTATCTGGTGTTGTCGGACTCCGGCAAGAACTGGCTGGTCGACCAGACCTACCTGTCCCCGCACATGTTCGACTACATGGTGCCCAGCGTGATGCCGGCCGAGGTCGCCTGGAGCGTTGGCGCCGAGGGCCCGGTCGCCATGGTCTCCAACGGCTGCACATCCGGCCTGGATTCGGTCGGCCATGCGGTGCAGTTGATTCGCGAGGGTTCGGCCGATGTCATGCTGGCCGGGGCCGCCGATACCCCGATCACGCCGATCGTGGTGGCCTGCTTCGATGCGATCAAGGCGACCACCTCCCGCAATGACGATGCCGAACACGCCTCCCGGCCGTTCGACAACTCGCGCAACGGCTTCGTCCTCGCCGAGGGCGCCGCGATGTTCGTGCTGGAGGAGTACGAGAGCGCGCGCAAGCGCGGCGCACACATCTATGCCGAGATCACCGGCTACGCCACGCGGTGCAATGCCTACCACATGACCGGTCTCAAGGCCGATGGTCGCGAGATGGCCGAGGCGATCCGGGTCGCGCTGGACGAATCGCGCATCGACCCCACCGGCGTGGACTACATCAATGCGCACGGTTCGGGCACCCGGCAGAACGATCGGCACGAAACCGCCGCGGTGAAGCGCAGTCTCGGCGATCACGCCTACGCGACACCGATGAGCTCGATCAAGTCGATGGTCGGACATTCGCTCGGTGCGATCGGTTCGGTCGAGATCGCCGCGTCCCTGCTGGCACTCGAATACCAGGTGGTGCCGCCGACGGCGAATCTGCACGAGGCCGATCCGGAATGCGATCTGGACTACGTGCCGCTCACCGCGCGCGAGCACCGCATGGACACCGTGCTCACCGTGGGCAGCGGGTTCGGCGGCTTCCAGAGCGCGATGGTGTTGCGCAAACCGCAGGAGGTGGCGGCATGATTTTGGTGACCGGAATGGGTGTGCTCGCGCCGAACGGCCAGGGCGCCGAACGCTTCTGGGATGCGGTATTGGCGGGTCGCGGTGGTATCGCGCCGCTCACCCGGTTCGACGCGAGCAACAGCAGCGCTCAATTGGCCGGGCAGGTCGCCGATTTCGACGCGGCCGAACATCTGCCGAGCCGATTGCTGCCGCAGACCGACGTTTCCACCCGGATGGCGCTGGTTGCCGCGCAATGGGCTCTCGACGACGCCAAGGTCGATACGGCGGCGCTGACCGACTACGACATGGGCGTGGTCACCGGAAATGCCTCCGGCGGTTTCGAATTCACCCATCGGGAGTTCAACAAGCTGTGGTCGCGCGGTTCCGAGCATGTGAGCGTCTACGAATCGTTCGCCTGGTTCTACGCGGTGAACACCGGACAGATCTCGATCCGGCACGGCATGCGCGGACCGAGCAGCGCGCTGGTCGCAGAGCAGGCGGGCGGGTTGGACGCGGTCGGGCATGCCAGGCGCACGGTACGTCGCGGAACCCCGCTGGTGGTCACCGGCGGGGTGGATTCGGCGCTGGATCCGTGGGGCTGGGCCTCGCATCTGGCCAGTGGCGCGGTCAGCACCACGCCCGTACCGGAACGCGCCTACCTCCCCTTCGATATCGAGGCAGCCGGATATGTACCCGGTGAGGGCGGGGCGATGCTGGTGGTCGAGGACGCGACGGCGGCCCGAGCCCGCGGTGTGCCGAAGGTGCACGGCGAGATCGCGGGGTACGCCTCGACATTCGACCCGCCGCCGGACTCCGGGAAGCCCTCGGGCCTGCGCCGGGCCGCCGAACTCGCACTCGCCGACGCCGGTGTGCAGCCGGGCGATATCGATGTCGTCTTCGCCGACGCGGCCGGTGTGCCCGACCGCGATCGGGACGAGGCGGCGGCCATCGAAGCCATCTTCGGCGCCGACGGCGTCCCGGTCACGGCGTCGAAACCGCTGACCGGACGGTTGTTCTCGGGTGCGGGCCCGCTCGACATCGTGACCGCGCTGCTGTCCATCCGCGATTCGGTGATCCCGCCGACCGCCTACACCACCACACTCGCCGAGGACTACCGGATCGATCTGGTTCTCGGCGCACCCCGGCCCGCCACCGTCGGCGGCGCCCTCGTCCTGGCGCGTGGCCGTTGGGGTTTCAACTCCGCGGTCGTCGTACGCGCCGTCGATCAAACCTAGGGAGCCGATCATGACCATGACCATCACCGAATTACGCCGGATCCTCGTGGAATGCGCGGGCGGCGACGATATCGCCGAGGATATCGCCGGCCTCGACTTCGAACAGCTCGGCTACGACTCCCTGGCGCTCATCGAGACGGCCTCGCGGATCCAGCGCGATTTCGGCGTGATGATCCCGGAAGAGCAGCTCATCGACGTCAAGACGCCACAGGAGTTGATCGATATCGTCAACAGCCAATTACCGGGTGCGGCATGAATACCCAGGTGATGAGCCATTCCAAGGTGGTGCAAGCACCGCCCGAGGTCGTCTACGCCCTGGTGGCCGATGTGACCAAGTGGCCGGTGATCTTCGCGCCGAGCGTGCTGGTGCGCCATCTGCACCGCGGCGCCGATGAGGAGCGGTTCCGGTTGTGGGCCACCGTCAATGGCGAGGTGAAGAACTGGACCTCCCGGCGGGTGCTCGATGCGGCGCAACGCCACATCGCATTCGAGCAGGAACGCAGTCAGGCGCCGTTCGCGTCCATGGGCGGCGCCTGGACATTTCGTGAAATCGACTCCAGCACAACGAAGGTCATACTCGATCATCGCTTCACGGTGGTGGACGGCGTCGATCCGGATGTGGTCGCCGGCGCGGTGGATCGCAATAGCGAAACCGAACTGGCCGCGCTGGTGCGCATCGCGGAGCTCGGCCATCCGGTCGAGGATGTCGTGCACACCTTCGAAGACACCGTCACGCTGAATATTTCGGCGGCCGAGGCCTACGACTTCGTCTACCACAGCCAGCGCTGGCCCGAACACGTCCCGCATGTCGGCCGGATCGAGCTCACCGAGGACGACGAGGGAGTGCAGCTGATGGAGATGGATACCGTGACCGCAGGCGGTATCCCACACACGACCAGATCGGTGCGCGTCTGCTTCACCAACGAGCGCATCGACTACAAACAACTGCTGCCACCGGCCATGCTCTTCGGACACAGTGGCGCATGGGAGTTCGCGGACGGACCCGACGGCGCATCGGTGACGGCACGGCACACCGTGGCGATCAATCCGGTCGCCGCCCGCGAAATCCTCGGGGCCGATACCGATCTCGCCGACGCACGCGCATATCTCACCGATGCGCTCTCGACCAACAGCCGCAACACGCTGCTGTGCGCCGTGCGGTATGCCGAGTCCGTGAAGTCACCGACATGACAGCCACCGAACTACCGCAGGTGGCCGGGGCCCCGGTCGTGCGCGAAATCGCCGACCGGGTCTACGCGTACACGCACAGTCGCGGCGGCTGGTGTGTCAGCAATGCGGGCGTGCTGGCGGGTCCGGATGGCGCGGTGGTGATCGACACGCTGGCGACTGAGGGACGCACCCGCGCGCTTGTCGAATTCGTCGATGGGCTCGATATCGGCCCCGCCAGAACGATTGTCAACACCCACCACCACGGCGACCACAATTTCGGCAATCACCTGTTCGGCCCCACCGCGGTCGTCATCGGCCACGACCGGATCCGCCCGGAGATGATCGAGACGGGACTCGCCCTGACCAAACTGTGGCCGCAAGTGCAGTGGGGCGATGTGCGGGTCACGCTGCCCAGCATCACCTTCAGCAGCCGGGTCACGCTGTATATCGGCGAACGACGTGTCGAGCTCATCCACCTCGGACCGGCCGCGCACACCACCAATGATGTGGTGGCGTGGCTGCCCGAGGAAAAGGTGCTCTTCGCTGGGGATCTGGTGATGTCGGGTGCCGCGCCGTTCTGCCTCATGGGATCGGTCATCGGATCGATCAGCGCGATCAGGAGGCTGGCCGCACTGGGCGCGGAGACCGTGGTGTCCGGGCACGGTCCGGTCACCGGACCCGAAATCTTCGACCAGACACTGCGATATCTGCGGTGGGTGCAGGATCTGGCCGCCGAGGGAAGGTCCCTGGGCCTGACCCCGTTGGCGATCGCACTCGAGGCCGATCACGGCGAATTCGCCGACCTGGTCGACGAGGAACGCATTGTCGGCAATCTGCATCGGGCCAACGCGGAGTCGGCGGGCGGTCCGCTCGGCGAACCACTCGATGTGCTGTCGATATTCGATGAGATGATCGTGTACAACCACGGGCGGGTGCCGACATGTCTAGCGTGACAACCGAATCGGTGCAGGTCTGCGTCGTCGGCGGCGGACCGGCCGGGCTGATGACCGGTCTGCTGTTGGCTCGCTCCGGCGTGGAAGTGCTTGTGCTGGAAAAGCATCCGGATTTCCTGCGGGACTTCCGCGGCGACACGGTGCATCCCTCCACGCTGCGGGCCATGGACGAGCTCGGACTCGCGACGGAGTTCCTCGCGCTACCGCACGTCGAACTGCCGCAGCTGCCGATGGCCACCGCGAGCGGTCCGGTTGTCTTCGCCGACTTCCGCACTCTCCCAGGCCGTTTTCCTTTCGTGGCGTTCATGCCGCAGTGGGATGTGCTCAACTTCCTCGCCGACGCGGGCAGGCGGTATCCGGGCTTTCGGCTCATCCAGCAGGCCGAGGTCACCGAGCTGATCCAGGAGGACGACACGGTGGTCGGCGCGCGAGTTCACACACCGCAGGGCCCCTTCGAGGTGCGATCGAACTTGGTGATCGCCGCGGACGGGCGCAATTCGATCGTGCGCGGCCTACTCGAGGTCGCGGCCAGCGCTGCACCCATGGACGTGCTGTGGTTCCGCGTCAGCAAGCCCGAGGGCGAACGGCTACCCACCGTGCGCAGCGGCAAGGGGTTCTTCATCGTCTGCATCGACCGCGGCGACTACCTCCAGGTCGCGTACATGATCCCGAAGGGCGGATTCGCGACCGTCAAGGCGGCCGGAATCACCGAATTCCGCGCCGGACTCGCCGCGATCTATCCCAGCCTGACCGCGCACCTGGCGGCGGAGATTCGCACCTGGGACGATGTGAAACCCCTTGACGTGCGGGTGGATCGGCTGCGCCGGTGGTATCGGCCCGGTCTGCTCGCCATCGGCGACGCGGCCCATGCCATGTCGCCCGCGGGCGGGGTCGGCATCAATCTCGCGGTGCAGGATGCGATCGCGGCCGCCCGCCTGCTCGCACCCATCCTCGGCACCGGTGCTCGACCGAGCATCGCGCAGCTGCGCACGGTCCAGAGCAGGCGCGAATTCCCCATGCGGGTAGTCCAATTCGCCCAGCTGCGACTGCTATCGGATCTGTATCCGAATGCCGGACGCCCGGGCACCGACAAACCACTGCTCGTGCGGCTGCTGCGCCGCTTCCCCCGCCTGCCGCGGCTGGTGGCCCGCGTGATCGGACTCGGCATCCGGCCCGAGCAGGTGCCGCCTGCGGGCGCGGTCGCCGGAACACTCACTGCCCTACCGAAATTCAGGGAGAACTGATCGTGTCGAACTATCTGCTCGTCCACGGGGCGTTCCACGGCGGCTGGGTCTGGCAGCGGGTGACACCGCTGCTCGAGGATGCCGGGCATCGCGTGCTGGCGCCGTCCCTGGTCGGCCTCGGCGATCGCGCCGACCAGCTTACCCCCGAGGTCGGCCTCGACACCCACGTCGAGGATCTGGTCGGCCTGCTCACCTTCGAGGACCTCACCGATGTCATCCTGGTCGGCCACAGCTATGCGGGCATCGTGGTGACCGCCGTGGCCGACGCCGTGCCCGAGCGCATCGCCGAACTCGTCTATATCGACACCTTCGTCCCACGCGACGGTGAGGCGGTCGCCGACATCATGCCCGGCATGGTCGAGGCCTTCACCGCCGCGGCCGACGCGCACGGTGACGGTTGGCGGGTGCCGCCGCAGACCGAGCCGATGGGCGATGGTGGGCTCTACGGCGTCACCGAGGAACCCGACCTCAGCTGGGTGGCCTCGATGCAGACCCCGCAGTCGCTGGAAACCTTTCGGCAGCGCATCCTGCTGACGAATCCCGAAGCGCTGGCAGCGATTCCGGTGACGCACGTGCATTGCAGCGAGGGCGGCGAGGATTTCAAGGCCATGCGCGCCGCGATGCCGCGCACCCTGCCGCCCGCCGACCTGCCACCCGAGCGCCTGCACGTGCTGCCGACCGGGCACGACTGCATGATCACCATGCCGCGCGAATTGGCCGGGCATCTGCTGGCTTTGGCGCCGCGACCGGCGCCGACCGGTCTCGTTTAGCACAGAACACCGTAGGTCGCCGCGACGGTGAACCCGTGGTCTCCGGCCGCACAGGTCACGGTGCCCTGATAGCCGACGCCGCAGGTGGTGCCGCCCAGGGAGACCTTTTGCCCTTCCGACAGCACCTGCGCGCCGTCCGGGTAGGTGAAGATCGGTTTGTCGGCGGTCGGGAAGTGGGCTGGCTCCCGTTAGCGATGAGACCGCTCGACGACCATTACGTGTTGATGACGAATTCGCGTGCCGTCCAGGCGAATCCGCTCAAAACTGCGCCGAGTCGAAAGCGGCACGGGCCGCGAGCACCTCGCTGAGATGTTCGCTCGACCAATCCACAATGCTCATGAAGACCGGCGTCAGCGTCACCGCGAGCGGGGTGGCCTCGTACTCGACGCGCGGCGGCACCTCAGCATGGTAAGTGCGGGCTACCAGGCCATCGCGTTCCAACTGACGCAGACGCTGGGTCAGCACCTTGGGGGTGAGGCCCGGAATGCGCTGCTGGAGTTCGGTGAAGCGCAGGCGGCCGTCGTGGGTCAGCACCCAGAGCACCTGGGTGGACCAGCGGCCGAAAACGAGGTCGATCACCGGGGTGATCGGGCAGGGATCGACGGTTGTGGACCCACCCGTCATCGAATCGCTATGCGATGCCGCATTCATTTGTTTCTCCCAGCGAGTCACTTTCCACTTGGTAACTACTATACTTTGGAAAGTACTGTGAAACCAGGGGTCGCGAGCGAGCAGGACCGCTAGCGAAAACCGAAGGGAGCACAGTCATGACGACGATTTCCGTGGACGGACGCATCGATCTGCCGCGCCGCTCCGGCGAACGGCCGCACACCAGGGCGCACAATCCGCACCAGCAGCTCACCCAGCTGGCGCCACCGGATCTACAGGAGACCCTGTGGTCGCGAATGACCACGCTGAACGGGGTGCTGCTCGGGCGCAGCGGCGTTTCGCTGCCCGATACCCGTGCGCTGCATCTGCGGCCGACAATTGCCAAGGGACCGGGTGAGGCGTACCTGGTCGGCACCGAATTCGCACATCTGCACGGACACGGCGACGGCAGCCTGCACATGTGCCTGCCGAACGATATTGCGGCCGAGGCGATCGCGCAGGGCTGGGCGGAGCTGCATCCGATGGCACGCCAGCGGTTCCTGCCGCAGACGCTGGTAATGGTCTACGGGCCACGGGATCTCGATGAGCTCGAGGTCGCCTGGCGGCTGGTGCGGCTCAGCCACCGGTTCGCGCGCGGGGTGGCTACAGCGTGATTAGAGCGGCCGCCGCCATCGTGGGAGTCATGAACGCGACCGATCTCGTCGGAACCTGGGAATTGATGTCCTACTTCGACATCGACGAAAACAATGCGACCAGCACTGGGCCACTGGGCGATTCACCGCGCGGCCTGCTGATCTACGGCGCGCACGGCTATATGTCGGTGAGCATGATGCGAACCGACGGGGCCACGGGCACACCACCGTTCATGGGCTATGCCGGAACCTGGCGCCGCCGCGGCACGGAAATGGTGCACGCGATCACCGTGTGCTCCAATCCGGCCTGGGCCGATACCGAACAGGTGCGTCAGATGTCGCTGAACGGCGACGTGCTGACGCTGATCGGGGCCGCCCAGGTCGGCGGGCGGACGCAGCGCCGGGTGCTGACCTGGCGCCGCGCCTACCCACAGGCCTGAAAACCCCCGTCATTCCGGAGAATACGAGAACAGGGGCTCATCGAATTGGACCGGATCGTTGTTTTCCTTGAGTATTTCGGTGATCACGCCACTGGCCTGCGCGGTCACCGGGATCATCAACTTCATCGCCTCCACGATGGCGATCTGCTGTCCGGCCGTGACCCGGTCGCCCACCTCGACGAAGGGGTCCGCGCCTGGCTCGGAGCTGCGGTAGAAGACCCCGACACTCGGTGCGCGGAAGACGGCACCGAGTGGCGGATCATCCTGTGCGGCAGGGCTTTCGACCGATCCTCCCGCCACTTCGACCGTTCCACCGGCAACCGGGGCCGCGACGACCGGTGCGGCCGAGACCTGCCATTCGGCCTCGATCGTCACCTCACCCACCTGGACCCGCAACGCACTCGGCTGGTGCGGAAAGCCCGCGAGCAGTTGCAGCGCGCCGGTCTGGATGGCCTCGAGAACCCGCAGATACTCGTCGTGCCCGGTGGCGCCGTCGAGCGCGCCCGATGTGTTCTGCTCCACTGCGGTCATTGTCCCCGCCTCTCAGTAATTGCCAAGTCCGCCACAGACATTCAGCGCCTGCGCGGTGACCGCGCCGGCGCCGGGACCGATCAGGTAGTCGACCATCGCCGCCACCTCGAACGGCTGCACGTAACGCCCGATCGGCACCCGCGCGCTCACCCTGGCGTGCACCTCATCGGTGTCGACACCCCACAGGCCCGAGTACACCTCCCGAACCCGTTCCGCCATCGGGGTTTCCACGAAACCCGGGCATACCGCGTTCACCGTGATCCCGGTCTTGGCCAGTTCCAGTCCGAGCGCCTTGGTGAACCCGACAACGCCGTGTTTGGAGGCCGAGTACGGCGCACCGTGCACGACGCCCTGTTTGCCGCCGGTGGAGGCGATGTTCACGATGCGGCCGCTGCCGCGCTCGAGCATGCCGCCCGCGGTCAGCACCGCCTTGGTCGCCAGGAAGACGCTGTTGAGGTTGGTATTGATGACGTCGAACCACAGCTCGTCGGTGACCTTCGCGGTGACACCGCCGCCGCTGCGGCCCGCATTGTTGACCAGGATGTCGATCGGGCCGTACCGGCGTACCCCCGCGTCGACGTAGTCGCGGATCTGCGCGGCATCGACGACATCACAGACCGTGCCGTCGACCTCATGCCCGTCATCCTGCAGGCGCTTCACCGTATCGGTCACCTTTTGCTGATCGCGAGCGCAGATGAACACCGCGATGCCCTGGGCCGCCAGGCTTTTGGTGATTTCCAGGCCCATACCGCTGGTCGCTCCGGTGACCAGCGCGACGCGCTGATTTTCCGCCATGACTCCTCCATCGGTCTTTCCGTACTCGCCGGGCTGTTCGACCTCCAGACTCGCCGCGGGACCTATAGCCCGGGTCAACCCGCGCCCGGCTCGAGCCAGTCTCGAGCGGTATCGGCGACCGTTGCGTGCAGCCGCGCCCCGCCGCAACCAAGGAGCCACCATGACCACCGTCGCCAGCCGCACCGAGTTGTACGCCGAGGTCCAGCAGTTCTACGCCGATCAGATGCAGCGGCTGGACAATCGCGACATCCCGGGCTACGCCGAAACCTTCACCGAGAACGCGGAATTCGAGCACACTCCGGGTCGGCCACCGGCCCGGACCAGGGCGGGCATCATCTCGGACCTGGTCGAATTCCACAAGCGTTTCGAGGCCGACCCGATGCAGCGCAGGCACTGGTTCAACATGATCAACCTGCAGCCGCAGGACGACGGAACCATCGTCTCCACGGCCTACTGCCTGGTGGTCAAGATCCGGCCGAACAGCAAGCCCGAAATCGCGCCGAGCTGCGTCGTGCACGACGTGCTCGTCCGCGTCGACGGCAATCTGCGCACGCTGTCCCGGCGCGTAGCCCACGACTGATTCCGCTGTCCCCGACCATATTTCGAGGAGAACCACGTGAACACCGTGCAGCCAGAAACCCTGCTCACCCTTGCCGCCGAGGCCCAGGACCTGTTGTTCCGGGAGGCGCGCACCGCGAACACCTTCACCGACGCACCGGTCACCGACGACCAGATCCGCGACATCTACGAACTGGTCAAATACGGCCCGACATCGATGAATCAGCAACCGCTGCGCATCGTGCTGGTCCGCAGCCCCGAGGCACGGGCCCGCCTGGTCACCCACATGATCGAGGGCAACAAACCGAAGACCGCCGCCGCACCCCTGACCGCAATCCTGGCCGCCGACTTGAACTTCCACGAAAACCTGCCCAAGGTCTTCCCGCACGCCCCCGAGGCCAAGGACTACTTCGTCGACCCCGGCTACCGCGCCGAATCCGCCCGCTTCAACGCGCTGATCCAGATCGGCTACTTCATCCTCGGCATCCGAGCCGCGGGCCTGGCCGCGGGCCCGATGAACGGTTTCGACGCCGCCGCCCTGGACCAGGACTTCTTCCCCGAGGGCAACCACAATTCACTGGTGGTGGTCAATATCGGCCTCCCCGGCCCCGACGCCTGGTTCCCCCGCTCCCCCCGCCTGACCTACGACGAGGTCGTCACCACGGCATAGCTGCATTGCCGACGAGTGGCACGGCTTGCATCGCATCTCGTTCGCCACTCGTCGGCGATGACCGACAGCCCACCACAGGCTGATGTTATTTGCCCAGCCGCCACGTCAGGATGATCAGCGAGACGTCCACTGCCCACACTGCCACACCGACCAGCCACTGGCGGCCGATCGGCCAGCGTCGTATCAATGCCAGGACGACGAGCGAAATGCCCAATAAACCGGCGGCGAGGCACAGCACCGTCATCGCTGGATACTTCGACATCGCACCGAAGATCATCAGAATGATGGCGAAAACCGCCGCACCCTCGAGCGCCTTGGTCCGCACCGCCGCTTCGGCCAGTGCGACTGCTCCCCGGCCTATCTGTCGTGCGAACTGACCGCGGGACAACGATTCTCGACTGCCGAACTCACTTGGCGATGGATTGCTCTGATCGTGTTCCGCGGCCATCTCGGCTCCTCCAGAACTCGGGCTACAGGTCCTCATACGGAAGGGCGTGCGCAGTCGGGGTCGCCGGATACCGCTGCCCGTACCGCATCCCCGTGCTCCGTACGCATTTTGTCCAGGTGACTCAATAGCAATCCGGAATTGGACGACTTTCCGCTGAAGAGTGCCGCCCAGGTCTCTCCGCCCGAGACGAGGCCGGCGGCGGCCTGCATATCCGCTCCGAGCTCACCGGACTGCGCCTTCGTCTGGAGTTTCTGCAAGACGTCGGCGGGTACCTCGTTGGCACCCTTGAATACTGCGAGTTGCTGATCCGCCTGCTCGATGGCCGTCTTGACCTTTTCCAGCGCGGTCGCCATCCGAGACGCGAAATCAATAGGGTTCGTCGCTGCCATGGTGATCCTCAGACGGAGGGCGCGGCCGGTAGGGCTTCGCTATTGAATGCGGAATTAGACGCTTTGATGAAATCCACGATGGTCTTCAGCATGAGAATGAAGACGTTCAGTGCCGTGTAGGCCTTCCAGACGGTCTTGATGCCCTCTTTCACCGTTTTGATCAGCTTCCACTGGCCCCACAGCGGGATGGCTGCGCAGGTCCATGCGGCGCTGAGGAATTGGACAACCGTCAGCACGATGTCGACCAGAACCTGCGCGAGCGAGATCGCCTGGGTCACGGAGTCTTTGAGATACTTCGACATCTGGTCCATCGCCGATTTCTGGTTGGTCAGCGCCCCGTCCCATCTGCGGAAATAGTCTGCCTCAGCTGTCGATGCCTTCCCGGACCATGTCTTGTTGATATTTGTTTCCCCGTCGCTGAGGTTCTTGCGAACGGTCTCGATGCATTCCGCCAGGTGTTGCCAGGCGGACGCCTGGGTCGCTGCCTTGCCGACATCACCGGCAATGAAATCGGTGATTTCCTTTCGAATATCCGGTCCGCCGACCCAGGAGATCAGCTCGCATACTCTGTCGTAGATGATCCCGAGCGAGACCTCGGGTAGCTGCTCGTTGTTGTTCGTTGGCGTGACCAATGCGGCCGAACCCGAGCCGAGGTCCCTGAATTCATTGGTTTTCGCGCCGTCGTCGTTGATGGAGATCGTATCGTCCAACCCGGCGATCGACTTCGCCCAGTTCTGGTCTCGCTGGTGATACTCATCAGCCGCATAGATCAGTGCGTTACGCGTCTTGTCCATGCTGTCGCCATCCACCGATAGGGTATTGTGAACCTTCGGCAGAATATTTCCATACTCGCCTGTGATGGTATCGAGAATTCTTCCGAAGTTCGAATCGTTGACGTTCTTTTTCGCATAGTCGGTTGCCGCGGAAAGATCAGTGCCCGCGCGCCCGACCTGATCGGCCCAACTCCTAAGGTCGTCAACATCGACCGAGAATGTCATTCGCCCTCCCAAACTGACATCGAATGCGGCGCAACACCTTTGGAGCACAGCCCCGCCATGCAGAGATTAGTCGAGGGAATTTCGGTTGTCTATCCACTCTTTCATCTTCCAGCGTCAGCGGGCAGGGCAGGGTTCCGGCGTTGTTGATCAGCAGCTATTCGACCTGCTGTTTTGGTGTTCGTCGCTCGGGCAACGACCGACAGCCCACCACAGGCTGCGGTAAACCGCATCGAGTGGGCTCAGCCCAGGGCGCGGGTGAATCCCTCGACGAGTTCGTCGACCTGGTCGTCGGTCATTACGAATGACGGCGAGATCTGCATTGCGCCCTGGCCTGCCGCTCGTCCCGAAATACCGTGTACGCGAAGGGTCTTCACGAGCGGCAGCGCTTCGGAGGGGTCGGCGAGCTGGATCGCGGCGACCGCGCCGAGACCGCTGCGGACCTCGGCGACTCGCGGGTGGTCCGCGAGTGGGGCAAGCTTGGTGTCCAGAGTGGATTCCAGGCGCTTCGCCTCGTCCAGCAAACCCTCGCGTTCGACAATGGCGAGGTTGGCCAGGGCCGCGGCGGCGGCTCCGGCGTGGCCGCCGTAGGTGTAGCCGTGCCGCCACCAGACGCCGCCGCTGAAGAAGGGGTCGGCGATGTGGGGGGCGATGAAGACCGCGCCCATGGGGACGTAGCCGGAGGTGAGGCCCTTGGCGGTGGTCATGAGGTCGGGTTGGAGGTCGAAACGGGTTGCGGCGAACCAGGATCCGCCGATGCGGCCGAAACCGGTCACGACCTCGTCGATGACGAAGAGGATGTCGTGGTCGCGGCAGATGCGGCGGACCTCGGCGAGGTAGCCCTGCGGCGGCAGGTACACCCCGCCCGCGCCGATGATGGGTTCGCAGAAGAAGGCGGCGATGCGCTCCGCGCCGATCTCCTCGATGAGCGCGAGCAGCGCCTTCGCATCGTCCCATGCGACGGTGCGGGCATCGGGCATGAGCTCGCCGTAGCCTTCCCGATTGACCGGGATGCCTGCCAAAGCCGTTCCCGCGACGTGCATTCCGTGATACGCGCGCTGACGTCCGACCACGATGGTCTTATCCGGGCGGCCCAGCTCGTGCCAGTAGCGGCGGGCGAGTTTCGCGGCGGTGTCCACCGAATCCGAGCCGCCGGAGGTGAAGAAGATCTTGCTGCCGGGCACCGGTGCGATGCTCGCCAGCTTCTCCGCCAATTCCTGGGTGGCGGGTTCGGTGAAGTCACCGAAGTTCGAGTAGTGCGCGACGGTACGCAGCTGCGCGGCGACCGCGTCGGCGATCTCGGCACGACCGTGCCCGACATTGGTGAACCACAGACCGGCCGTCGCGTCCAGATACCTGGTACCGGCCTGGTCGTAGATGTAGGCACCCTCACCACGCGCGACAACGAACGCGCCATCGCGTTCGACGGCGCCCATATCGGCGAACCCGTGCCATAGCGCACCCATTTGACTTCCTCCCACGCTTGCTTAAGGGATTCCAACCCGTAAGAGTTGGGGTTCCTGCTTCACGGACCGGCTGGCGCCGAGGTCTCCACAGGCTGTCACGGCCAGCCCGGCCGCGAGAATGTTGCGGGCCGCGTTCACGTCCGCGTTTTCGCTGTACCCGCAGCCGGTACACCGGAACCGTGCTTGGCTCTCACGCGATTCGGGGTCCACGCTGCGGCAGCGCGAGCACGTTTGCGACGTGTACGCGGCCGGGACTTTGACAATCGTAGTACCCGTGTAACGGGCGGCGCTGTTCAGGGCGAGCTCGAAGGCGTGCCAGCCCTTGTCGAGGATCGCTCGGTTCAAGCCGGCCTTAGCCCGGACATGCACACCCGGCTGGTCGAGTGTGCCCCGGGCCGTGCGCGTCATGTTCCGCGTCCTCAAATCCTCTAACACCACCAGCGCGTAACCGCCGGTGAGCCGGTTCGCGGTCCAAGCGAGGAAGTCGGTACGGCGGTCGCGTTCCCTCCGCTTCAGTTTCCTCATAGCGGCGTTCGTCTTACGACGATTACCCGAACGCTTCCGCTGCCGAGCCAACCGTTGCTGCAATCTCCGATACCGACGCTCCTCACCGGGAGTACGGAACCGGCGGTCACGCATCACGCCGTCCGACCGCGCCACACCCACCGCGACCCCCCTGTCCACGCCAACTACAGCGTCCGGGTGTGCGTGCTGACCGGGGGTGGCGCACCCATCCTCGACGAGGAACGTGACATACCAGTGCTGGCCGTCGCGCTTCACCGTCGCCGACCGGATTGTGCCACCGAGCGCGCGGGACCACCGCAACCGCACCCACCCGAACTTCGGCAGCCGCACTCGACCCGAACGGCGGTTCAGCCGCTCCACAACGATCTGCTTTGGATCCGGAAACCGAAACGACGGTGACCAACCACGGCCCGAACGCCATCGAACCCGGAAGGTCCCACGCTCCCGACAAGCCCGATCCAGGTCCATCAGCGTCTGCTGCAACACATGCGACGGCGCGTCTTTCAGCCAGGGGTGCTCCCGCTTCGCCTCTACAAGTTCACCGGCTTGGGCCGCGTAGTTGATCCAGGCGCCACGGCGACGGTATTCGCGGCGTTGCTCGAGGCCGGTGTTCCATACCGCCCGACATATAGAACCGACCTGCTCGGCGTATTCGGCCTGTTCACAGGTGAGTTCGAGACGATACCGGCGGCCAACGAGCATTCGGATCACCGGGTCTTCTGCTGCTCGACGTAGCGTTGCGCAGTCTCGAACTCGACCAGCCAAGCTCCATTTTCAATGACGACTTCGTTGATGATCTGCACATGAAATGCACACTGGAACACCGCGTTTGAGTTGCTGCGCAGCGTCACGGCCACCCCGACACTATACGACCTCCAACTACATATCGCTCACATGTTCGATTCGATGCGCCTACCCCATGGCTAAAGCCGCGAGTCTGCTCACCACGTTTCCACCTTGACTCGACAACTCCGTAGCTTCGTCGGTGCCCGCTCATCCACATCACGTCGTCGGTCGCTCAGCTCACCAAGGGCAGCGACGCCTACGGCGAGTAGGGGCGAAGACGCCCGTAAGAATGACCAAGCCGATGATGAGGGAGCCGCAGCCCTGTTCACGGGGGCTAATACACAGGTACAGGTACGGGCGCCAATCGACGATCGGGCCGCGGATAAGGGTGTATGCGCCGTAGGCGGCCGGGTAGATGAGCCAGCCGCCGATGACTGCGCGGGTATGCCGAGGGTCAGGATCCAGTCCAGGACCACGACGATCGGGAGAATGCGGTGCAGGACGTCATTGATCCACTGTCAGTGAGCATGGCGTCGACCTCGGCGAGCAGCACGGCATAGACGACGCCGGTGATCAGCAGATAGAGGGCAGCGGCGTCGCGGATCACCTGCCAGCGGCGCGTACGCGGGTCGCGCACGGCCCCGATCAGCAGAACTATGACGCCGAGCACATTGGATTAGATGGTGAAGTGGCTGAAGTAGCTGGCCGCGGAGAAGCCGTTGCGGATCGGTATCCAGACCATGCCATGATGCCGGGTACGGCAAAGGCGAAGCGCGCGATACGAATCAACCGTTGAGCGGTACCGGCTGTCATCATCGGATCTTCCCACATCAGTACCGCTGCGATCGGTGGACCGAGCCGGTCGACAAATGGTGTCACCACCCGGATTGAGGGTGTGCGCACTGGATCCTCGCGCCCGGCTCGGATTCGACGCATCCGTTTCGCTACCCTGGTGAACGCAATGACCAGGACAGCCGATGCGAATCTCCGCGAGCTCCGAACCCGCCTGGCCGCCGTAACGCTCCGCGATGAACACCGGTTGCGCCGAAGCCTGGACCGGGCCCGCGGCGGCGATCTCACCGGCATCACGGCCGAGATCGCGGCGGCCGAGCAGCGCGTCGAGGCCCGCCGCGCCGCGGTACCCGAAATCCGCTATCCCGAGCAGCTGCCCGTCTCCGCGCGCCGCGACGATATCGCCAAGGCGATTCTGGAAAACCAGGTCGTGATCGTCGCGGGCGAGACCGGATCGGGTAAGACCACCCAGATTCCGAAGATCTGTCTGGAGATCGGCCGGGGCATTCGCGGCACGATCGGGCATACCCAGCCACGACGCTTGGCCGCGCGCACCGTCGGCGAGCGCATCGCCGAAGAGTTGGGCACCGAACTGGGCGATATCGTCGGCTACACGGTGCGTTTCACCGACCAAGCCTCCGATCGCACGCTCATCAAGCTGATGACCGACGGCATCCTGCTCGCCGAAATCCAGCGCGACCGGCTGCTGCGCCGCTACGACACGATCATTATCGACGAGGCGCACGAGCGCAGCCTCAATATCGACTTCCTGCTCGGCTATCTGAAGCAATTGCTCCCGCGCAGACCGGATCTCAAGGTGATCATCACCTCGGCAACCATCGATCCGGAGTTGTTCGCGCGGCACTTTTCGGACGAATCGGGAACTCCCGCACCGATTGTCGAGGTTTCCGGCCGGTCCTATCCGGTGGAGATCCGGTACCGGCCGCTAGCGCTCGAACTACCCGGCGCCGCCGATGACGACGATGAGGACACCCGGATCGTGGACCGCGACCCGGTCGACGCCATCGGTGACGCGGTACGCGAACTGTTCGCCGAGGGCGACGGCGATGTGCTGGTATTCCTATCCGGTGAACGCGAGATCCGCGACACCGCGGATGCGTTGCGCGACTTGAAGATTCCGCGTACCGAGATCCTGCCGCTCTATGCCCGCCTGTCCACAGCGGAACAGCATCGAGTGTTCGCCCCGCATCCGGGTCGACGAGTTGTCTTGGCCACCAACGTCGCCGAGACCTCGCTGACCGTGCCCGGCATCCGCTACGTCATCGATCCCGGCACCGCGCGCATCTCCCGCTACTCGATGCGCACGAAGGTGCAGCGCCTACCCATCGAAGAGGTTTCGCAGGCCTCGGCCCGCCAGCGTTCGGGGCGCTGCGGCCGCGTCGCCGACGGCATCTGCATCCGCCTGTACTCCGAGGACGATTTCGAATCCCGGCCCGCCTTTACCGAGCCGGAGATCCTGCGGACCAATCTGGCCGCCGTCATCCTGCAGATGACCGCGCTGGGGCTCGGCGATATCGAGAAGTTCCCGTTCGTGGAGGCGCCGGATCGGCGCGCCATTCGCGACGGCATCGCGCTGCTGGAGGAATTGGGCGCGCTCGCCAGGCCCGAGGCCGGCGCCGACGCCGCGGCCGCGCTGACGCTCACCGCTACCGGGCGCGAAATGGCGCAGCTGCCGGTCGATCCCAGGATGGCGCGGATGCTCGTCGAGGCGCACCGCAATGGCTGTCTGGCGGATGTGCTGATCATCGTCGCGGCACTGTCCATTCAGGATGTGCGCGAGCGGCCCGCGGACAATCAGCAGGCCGCCGATGCCAAACATGCGCGGTTCGTGGTCGAGGGCTCGGATTTCCTCGCCTACCTACGGTTGTGGGAGTACCTGACCGAGCAGCGCAAGTCGCTGTCGTCCAATCAATTCCGGCGCATGTGCCGCGAGGAGTTCCTGCATTACCTGCGGATCCGGGAGTGGCAGGATCTGCACGGGCAGTTGCGAACCATCACTCGGGGGCTCGGGTGGTCCGGCGAAGGCTCGGATGGGGACGAAACCAGCTCGCGCCGTAAGCGATCCGGCGGGACCGCCCTGGCCGCTCGGGCGGGAGATTCGAGCGGCGGACAGCGCGGGGCCGACTCATCTGGCGCTGGAACGAACCGTCGTGGGAGCGGACGGGGCGGCCGCGCACGCGATAACGCCGCATCGAGATCGCAGGCGACGCAACGCGGACGCGGTGCCGATACCGCGGAGGAACTCGAAAGCGATGGCACCCCATGGGATTCGACCGCCATCCACCAGGCACTGCTGGCGGGCATGCTCTCCCACATCGGCGTCCGCGAGGCGGAATCCCGCGAATTCCTCGGTGCGCGCAATGCCAAGTTCATGATCTTCCCCGGTTCCTCGCTGGCGAAGAAGCCGCCCCGCTGGGTGATGGCCGCCGAACTCGTCGAGACCTCCCGGCTCTGGGGCCGGATGGCGGCGCGAGTAGAACCCGAATGGGCCGAGCGGCTGGCCGGGGATCTGGTGAAACGCACCTACTCCGAGCCGCATTGGTCATCCAAACGCGGCGCGGCGCGGGCGTATGAGCGGGTCACACTGTACGGCGTGCCGCTGGTCGTCAGCCGCGCCGTCGATTACGGCCGCATCGATCCGGAGCTGTCGCGTGAACTGTTCATCCGCCATGCCCTGGTTCAGGGTGAGTGGCAGACCCGCCACGAGTTCTTCCATCGCAATCGCGAACTCCTCGACGACGTAGCCGATTTGGAGCATCGCGCCCGCCGCCGTGACATCCTGGTCGACGACGAGGTGCTCTTCGAGTTCTACGACAAACGCCTGCCCGCCGATATCGTCTCGGTGCGCCATTTCGACAGCTGGTGGCGCACTGCCAAGCGCAAAGACCCTGGGCTGCTCGACTTCTCGACCGACACCGTGGTCAATGACGCGGCGGCGGTGCTCGACCCGACCGACTTCCCCGACGCCTGGCGCCAAGGTGAGCTGAGCTTCCCGCTCACCTATCAGTTCGAGCCCGGCAATGACGATGACGGTGTCACGGTGCGGATCCCGGTCGAACAACTGGCGCATGTGCGCGCCGTCGGCTTCGACTGGCTGGTCCCCGGCATGCGCGAAGAGTTGGCCACCGCACTGATCAAGACACTGCCGAAGGCCCTGCGCCGCACCGTCGTTCCCGCACCCGACTTCGCGGCGGCCGCCCTCGCCGCGCTCACCCCGCGCGCCGAACCCCTGCGCGCCGGCTTGGCCAGGGAACTGTCGCGCCTCGGTTCGGTCACCATCGCCCCGAGCGATCTCGACCCGACCGCGCTCCCCGACCATCTGCGCATAACCTTCGCGGCGATCGACGCCGGCGGCCAGACCCTGGCGCGCGGCAAGAATCTCACCCAGTTGAAGACCAAACTGTCCGAGCAGGTTTCGGCCTCGGTCGCCCGCGCGACCGCGGGTGCGGAGCGAGCCCCGGCCACGGTGTGGACCTCGGAATCTCTGGGGACGGTCGAACCGACCGTGCGCAGCGAGGTCGCCGGCCAGACGGTCACCGGTTATCCGGCATTGGTCCCGGAGGGCGAGGGTGTCGCGGTCCGCGTGCTCAGCTCCCCCGCCGAGCAGGCGGCCGCCATGCGCGCGGGCACACGTGCATTGGTGTTGGCCGCGATTCCCACCTCGGTCCGCACCGTCACCGCGAGTCTGCCGCCGCGGGATCGTCTTGCGCTGAGCCAGAATCCCTACGGCTCGCTCGACGCACTCGTCGAGGACTGCCGCGCCGCCGCCGCGGACGAACTTATCGCCGCCGCCGGTGGCCCGGTGCGCAATCCGGGCCAATTCGACGCATTGGTCGCGAAGATACGTCCCGAATTCGTCTCCGCCGTGGCGCGCATAGTGCGCTTGGTGGTGCCGGTTCTGGCCGGGGCGCACGAAGTTTCGTCCGCCCTCGCCGATACCTCCGAACGCGATATCGCCGACGATGTGCGCCAGCAGCTCGACGATCTGATCTTCCCCGGATTCATTTCGGAATGGGGCAGCGCGCGTCTGCGCGAACTCCCCCGTTACCTCCAGGCCGCCCGCACCCGCCTCGAATCGCTTCCCGGATCCGCGGTCCGCGACCGCCAGGGCATGGTCGAGATCGACCGCGCCCTCACCGCCTACGATCGCCTCGTCAACGCCCTACCCGAAACCCGCAAACACGCCCCCGACGTCACCGAAATCTGGTGGATGATCGAGGAATTCCGCGTCAGCCTCTTCGCGCAGAAACTCGGCACCCCCTACCCCGTCTCCACCAAACGCATCGAAAAGGCCATCGCCGCCATCCGTCGCTGACGGCCCGTCACAAACGCATGGCTCACTAGGCGCGCCAGTTCTGCGGCCACGACCGAGCGTGGGCGCGGCGCCACATGCCCGCGGGGCATCTGCCGCTGACCAAAAGGTCAGTCGGCGCTCGCCGCGACCGTCGCTTCCTCGCGATGCTTGCGCAGGTTCGCGATTTCGCGTTCGAAGTCATCGGCGGAGGTGAAGGAGCGGTACACCGAGGCGAAGCGCAGGTAGGCCACCTCGTCCAGGTCGCGCAGCGGGCCGAGGATGGCCAGGCCGACCTCGTGGCTTGGGACCTCCGGGGAACCCTTGGCCCGCACCGCGTCCTCGACCTGCTGGGCGAGCAGGTTGAGAGCGTCTTCGGCGACCTCGCGGCCCTGGCAGGCGCGGCGCACACCGCGGATGACCTTTTCCCGGCTGAACGGTTCGGTCACGCCGCTGCGCTT
This sequence comes from Nocardia nepalensis, assembly GCF_048910785.1. Classification (NCBI taxonomy): domain Bacteria; kingdom Bacillati; phylum Actinomycetota; class Actinomycetes; order Mycobacteriales; family Nocardiaceae; genus Nocardia; species Nocardia nepalensis. The sequence goes on from NZ_JBKBET010000041.1 coordinate 208,208, forward strand.
GACCACCGATAGGATGGCGGTCTCGACCGTGGTGAATCGTCTCCCACACTGCGGGCAGGAACGCCGGCGGCGGATGGCCGCGCCTTCCTCGGCCTCACGCGAGTCGACGACCCGCGAGTCGGGGTGTCGGCAGTAGGGGCAATGCATCCGAGAGATCCTTCGTCGATGCGCGCGCCCGCGTCCGAATCGGCTCCGGTTCGGCGGTCCGATCCGGCGAGCACGTGTACAGGGGTCTAGACCTATACGTCCATATCGGTTCCAGGATACCCGGGAGGGGTCATCAGCCGTCTCACCCGTCCCACCTATACCGTCCGCGGGCGGTTATCCGAGCCGCCATTGCGTCGTGAGATCGGCGATCAGTTCCGGAATCCGCGCGATCATCCGGCCGTTCGCGAGCTTGTTCCAGAAGGATTCACCGAGAACGACCTCGGCAAAGGGGCGGTTGCTTTCCATGTCGATATGGCGCGGCGCCAGGTCGCCCATGATGTAGGTCCAGCGGGTGTCGCGGTCGGCCCAGTTGAAGTCCGGCAGCGGAGTGCGCAGCGAGACCGTGCGCCCGCCGATATCGGCGCTGACGGTCGCGGGCGCGAAGACACCGGGTGCGAGGACGCCGGGAACCGCGGGCTTACCCGCCACGGTGCTGACATAGGTCAGCACCCGGCCCATCTTGCCGCGACCGGCCGAGGTCACGTCCCACTGGTCGGCGATGACGCGGTTCTGCTCACGATCGGTCATGCGGATCAGCGCATCGACATATCCGCCTCGGGTGTGCGAATCGATCGACTGCCAGGCGGTGCGGATATCGGCATCGATCACCCCGGCCGCGTACATTTCGTCGATTCCGGCCATCCCGAGTGCGGCATAGGCCTCGTGCATCGGGACCAGGTCGGTGAAGATGTGCTTCTGCATGATCATCAGCCGGGTCTGGTACCAGGCGACATCGTCAGCGCTGAGCCGTGAACCCTCGGTGGCCAGCAGCCGGATATCGGCGGGCACCTTGGCCACCAATTCCGGTGGGGTGCTGCGCAACAGGTCGGCGACCGCATCGCCGAGCTGGTGGATGCCCGGCACATCGAGCACCGTGCCGATATCGCTGAGGTCGAAGAAACCGGAGGCGAAGGAGCCGCCCGCGATCCCGGCCAGTCCCGCCCACCAGTAGTCCTGATGCTGGTTCGCCAACCGGAAGTAGTTGACGTAGACCTGGCTGAAGGTGCGCTGGTTGGCGCGCACGCCGAGGGCCGGATCCCAGGCCGCGAGGTCGATATCGGCATTGCGGGTCGAGACCACCAGCCAATACTGGTGCAGCAGTGTGCCGTACCGGCTCGGCGCCACCCCGTCGGCCCTGGCCTGGTCGAGTGCGTCGCGCAGTGTCGATTCATCCAGTGGCAGCGCCGGATTCAGACCACCGCCGCCCGCGCCGTCACCGTTGAGCGCGGGCAGATCCAGATATGCCTGGTATGCGGGCGCCGCCTGCGCGGCCGGAATCACGGTGAGGCCGAAGACAAGACAGGCGAGCAGCCCGGTGAGCCGGGCGAGAATGCGGACAGCGTGTTCAGCGGTGCGGCGATGCGTCATTGCGTGGTGTCCCGAAATCGTTCGTCGGCATAGTTGCCTAGGTCACGTTTTCAGGCACAGTAACAACATGTTCTAGTTTGCAATCGACAAATTCGGCCACCCTTCATGGCCGATCAACCGGTCCCAATCCGCCACACCGGCTTTCGACGAGCTACCGCGGCACAGCGATACCGGAGCCGTCCGGAACCGATTGCTGTTCGACCACGGCGGGCACCGTCGCCGGGGTCGTACCGCCGAAGGTTCCGGCACGCCAATGCGCCAACCCGATCAACGCCGTCACCACCAGTGCGCTCAACAGCGCACTCACTGCCAGCACCGCGAAACCGACCTGCGCCTGTTCGACCCGCTCCATCGGATGCGGCCCGTGCGCATGGCGCAGCGCGGGCGTTCGAACCGGACCTCGGTCGTAGAGCGCCAGCGCTGCGCCGGGCCTGTTGCCGCGCGGCCCCCGATCCGCCGTGACGCGCGCGCTATCCAGGGCGCGAACTCCGCCGCGACGCGGGCGCTGAACGCGCGGAACGGAATCGAAGCCGAGGTCGACATCGGCCTCGTCGAGGGTGGCGCTCGGGGCGCTGATCGCTGTGCTCATCGGACAAACCTCCGTGACGGGGTGTTGGTGGGGGCTCAGGTATGTCGCGAGACGATGGGGGTAGCTGTTCGATCAAATGTTCGAAGAACTTGTGTTCGATTTCTACCACGCCCGGACGACAAAGTCAGCAGAAAACGCCGACATGCTCGAACAGATGTTTGATACATCGGCGTTACCGGACTAGATTCGGTAGACGAAATCCATCACACGAAGGGCGGTTGCGGTGAGCCACACAGACGACACGGGCGACGAGAGCGGAGTTGGCACCGACCCGTCCGGAACCGGGGCGGATCTCACCGTGCGTCAGCGCAAGGTCCTGGAGGTCATCCGCACCTCGGTGAGCGAGCGCGGCTATCCGCCGAGCATCCGCGAGATCGGCGATGCGGTCGGACTCACCTCTACCTCCTCGGTGGCCCACCAGCTGCGCTCCCTCGAGCGCAAGGGCTATCTACGACGCGACCCGAATCGGCCACGGGCCGTGGATGTTCGCGGCCTCGACGAGGCGGTGCGCGCGGTGACCAGCCTGCCCACCACCGAGGATGTCGAACCCGGTAGGCCCGTCCCGACTTTCGTGCCCGTCCTCGGCCGGATCGCCGCCGGTGGCCCGATCCTGGCCGAGCAGGCGGTGGAGGATGTGTTCCCGCTGCCGCGCGAATTGGTCGGCGACGGTTCGCTGTTCCTGCTCAAGGTCGTCGGTGAATCGATGGTGGACGCCGCGATCTGTGATGGCGACTGGGTGGTCGTGCGTCAGCAGAATGTCGCCGACAACGGCGATATCGTGGCCGCGATGATCGAGGGCGAGGCCACGGTGAAGACGTTCAAGCGCACCGGCAAGGAGGTCTGGCTGATGCCGCACAATCCGCTGTTCGAGCCGATTCCGGGTAATGACGCGCAGATCCTCGGCAAGGTCGTCACGGTCATCCGCAAGATCTGAAAGTCGTTGGGATGCGCGGGCCATCGGGTCCGCGCATCCGGCGTTCAGTGCAGCAACAGGCCCAGCGGCCACGCCCAGTGATCGAGCGTGATCCGCTCGATGAGCAGAATCTGCAGCTCGCCGACCAGTCCGCCGAGTACGGCGCCGACCGCGATCGCCGTCGGTTCGTCCTCCTTCACGGCGGGCCGCAGCAGATTCTCGAACTGCGCGGGTGAGAGCTCCCCCATCCGTTCGATGACGGTGTTCTCGACATCCATGGCCTGCATCGTGTAGGCGTGCGCCTGCGCGGTGGTGACTTCGGCGTAGGCGAAAACCCGTTCGGCCGCCGTGGCTTTCATCTCCCGCCACCGGTCGGTGCCGACGGTCAACGTCACGAGCGGTTTGGCCAGGCTGGGCGCGGCGTCCGCGGCCCGATCGACATATTTGGCGGCCAATTCGAATACCCGGTCCGCCGCGGGCCCCTTCAGAATCGCGTCGACGATCTTGTCCGGCGTCAGCAGCTCCGCGGCGATCAGGTGCGCGTACTGCGGGATCAACTCGTGCCGGTTCTTCGCGAAAAGTCCGTGCCAGGTGAAGATTCCGAAGTACCGCTTGGGCTCGTGCGGGCGGAAGAGCATCTGCAACCCGATGTAGTCGGTGACCCACCCGTTGACGAAACCGAACACCGGCATCAGCCACGGCTCGCGGAACAACGCCCACATGATCGCCTGGCCGATGCCGATGAGCAGACCGAACCAGAAGCCGATCTTCGGAATCATCGTCATCTGCGCCCCGGCGATATCGCGCATCATCCGGTTCAGCAGCGCCTTATCCGCGGTCAGATTCGATACGACCATGGCGCGCAGGTCGAATAGGCGCACGATATCGCGCTTGGCGTCCTCGATCGCCGCGATGGCGTATTTCGGTGTCTCGGACTGGATCAGCCCGATCAACGCGCGCCGGGTCACCTCCGGCATCGCCTCCCACAGTCCCGGGTAGTAGTCGATCGCCATGGATCGCACCACATCGTCGACGGCCCGGCGCATCGGCGCCTCGACCTCCTTGATCAGCTGATCCGCGTCGAGCCGGTCGAAAAGTTCCTGCGGCTGTAGCAGATTCGTGCTGATCATGTCGTAGGCGATGCCCGCCATCTTCTCGGCCTGCCGCGGCAGCATCCCCTGCCACCCCAACGGGATTCGGCCCAGCCGCACGCCCACGAACTCCAGCGGACGAAACATCATCTCGATGGCGATCAGCTTGGTGAACCACCCGATCCCGCCCGCGATGAACGGCATCGACAGATAGATCCACCACCACTGCCGCACATCCGCCACTATCGACGACCACGACTGCACGCCACACCCCACTTCCGAATCCGAGATCTGAAGTTTACAGTGTTGTATCATGACCCTACCGGCGGCCTACAACCTGCCTGACCTCGCATATCCACTCGAGGTCGCCCGATGAAGGAGCCGCGCGACGATGCCCGGACCTACCGCCCGATTCGCCGTCGACAACCCACCTGGTGATATCCGGGCCACCTTGGACGCATTGGACGCATTCATCGATGCGGAGATCAGGCCGCTGGAAGAGGAGGGCGACAATATTCGCTTCTTCGATCACCGGCGCGAGTTCGCGCGCACCGATTTCGAGCACGACGGCACTACGGATCAGCGCGGCAGCAGGGGGCCCAGAACTCGGCTCGGTGGTCGGCGGCGTAGGAGTCGATCAGGCGGTTTCCGCTGGGGCGGAAGGACATGACCAGCGGTGCCGACGGATCGTAGGCCGGAATCGGTTCCAGGCCAGCTGGGTTCGGGCGGGCGTCGATGGCGAATCGCGTCCAGTACCTGCGCATTTCGGTGGCGAGGCGTTGTTGGTCGGGGGTCAGCGCGGTGCCGTAGAGCCAGCCGAGATCGCGCAGGCTCCACAGCGACGGAAGCTCGCTGGCGTGAAAAGCGCCCAGCGGGAAGATGTTCGGTGGGGCGAGCGGCGCAGGATCGTCGAAAGAGTAGGTGTAGGTGGGGTTGTGGGGGCTCAATGCGGCGTATTCGCCGATCAGCGTGGTGAGGGTGCGGTCGGTCCAGGCGCGCGACAGGGCGAGCGCGGGCTGGGGGTAGGCGGCGGCCGGATAGACCTGCTCGACGCGGTCGATCTGCTCGGGCGTCAGGTCGGGCATGGCGGCGGCCAGCGCGTCCCGGTAGCCGGACGCGGTCAGCGGCGTACCCAGGGGCACACCGTATTTCAGGTACACCCAGAGCGCCATCTCGTCGTTGTTCGCACCGACGAAGGTGGGGACCTCGGCCAAGGAACCGTTGCGCAGGGCCGCCTGTGGGCCGGTCGGCAGGAACGGTCCCCCGAAGACGGTCGCGGTGCTGGGATTGCTCGCCAACTTGTCGAACGGCAGCGCGCGCAGACAGGCCGCGGTCTCGGGTCCGGCGCAGCCCAGACGTGCGGCGTACACGTCGCCGTCGGCCGCCGCCTTCTCGACCGGCACGCCGACCGAGCACGGACCGCTCTGCATGATCGCGGCACGGAACAGTCCACGCGAGCTCGGCGCGGCCATCTGCGCGCACACCGATGCCGCGCCCGCGGACTCACCCGCGAGGGTCACCCGATCCGGATCACCGCCGAAGGCCGCGATATTGCGCCGCACCCAGCGCAAGGCGGCCTGCTGATCCAGATAGCCGTAATTCCCTGCCCCCGAGCCGTCGTCGAGCGAGGAGGCGGCGAGGAAACCGAGCGCGCCGAGGCGGTAGTTGATCGTGACCACGATGAGGTCGCCGTCACCGCGTGCGATCAGCGGATCCGCACCGTAGGTGTCGCCGGAGCCGCTGGTGAAACTGCCGCCGTGGATCCATACCAGCACGGGTAGCCGGCGGCCGTCCGCGGGCAAACCGCGTGGCGTCGAAACGTTCAGGTACAGACAGTCTTCCGACTTCGTCGCGCCCGCTCCGACCACTCCGAAGACGCTGCTGTCCTGCGGACAACTCGGCCCGGCCACTACGGCATCGCGCACCCCCGGCCACGACGCGGCCGGAGCCGGTGCCCGCCAACGCAATTCACCGACCGGCGGGGCGGCGTAGGGAATGCCCGCGAACAACCGATGATCCGCGGCCAGCACGCCGCGCAACTGACCGGTCTCGATGGTGACGACGTCGGCGGCGATCGGCTCGGCGGGAGCCGGTCCCGTCACGCCGATCAGCACGATCACCGCCGTCAGGACGGCGAACCAACCTCGAGCCGCCAGCCGATCGGGCAAGGCACGCAGACCGATCCACCCGCCCGCTATCACCCACCGACGCATGCGCACGGGCCCACGGTAGTCACCCACACCGCCGCAGCGGGTAGCAAAACCCCGAAAACAACACCGCCGCCAGCTCGGCCGTCTGACTATTGATCGCCAGAGAGAATTCGTGGCCGATCCCGATCCTCGCCGCGACCGGGCAGGTGACGCCCGGGCTGGCCCAGCGCCTGCGCGACACCAGCTGCCGGTCCGCGCGCCGGCCGCGATGAGCAGGCGGCCCCTCGGCACCGAGGTCACCTTCGGCATCGACCGCAGCGCCGGGGACAAATTGCAGGAGCGCGCCACCACCACACTCGAGCACCCACCCCACCGCCCGAGCCCCACTCGCAGAGCGCGCCACCCTCGCGATCGGGCACCCACTCGCACGCCCGCGCGGCACTCGCCGAGCACCGTGACGCCTCACCTGACGCGGCATTGCGCCCCGAACCGTCGAATAGCTCGAAAGTGACCCTTGCCACAGTCGGTACGTGAGCGTACCGTGCTGATGGTACACCGATGTACCACGCTGGGAGGTGCCGCATGACCACGGTAAAACTGCCCGACGGGCCGACTACTCCGGCTCTCGTTCAGGCCCTGGAGGTGATGGCGGGCCGGACCCGCGCCTGGCGCAGGCTGCACGACCGTTACGGATCGGCGTTCACCGTCTATCTGCCCCGGTTCGGCCGGATGGTGGTGTTATCCGATCCGGCCGAGGTGAAGGCGCTGTTCACCGCGAGCTCCGATGTGGCCGACAATGTCGATGTCAATCTCGGGCAGTTCCTCGGTCCCGGCTCGTTGTTCTCGCTGCGGGGTGCCGACCATCGCAAGCAGCGCAAACTGCTGACCCCGCCGTTCCATGGCCGCCGCCTGGCCGTATACGAGGCGCTGATCGAGGAGGAGACGGTCCGCGAACTGGCGACCTGGCCGCAGGGTCAGGAGTTCGCGACGATGGATTCGATGATGCGGATCACCCTGAACGTGATCCTGCGCGCCGTATTCGGCGCCGAGGGCCGGGAATTCGACGAGTTGCGCGAGTTGCTGCCCAAACTCGTGCTGGTCGGGTCGGCGCTGGCGGCGCTACCGGTGCCGCGAAAGTTCCTGGGGCGCTTCGGACCCTGGGCCCGCTTCACCGCGCATCGGCGCCACTACGACGAAATCGTGGGCCGACTCATCGACCGCGCCGCCGCCGACGAACAGCTCGCCGACCGCGACGATGTGCTCGCGATGATGCTGCAGTCCCGCTACGACGACGGCACCGCGATGACCCACAGCGAGATCGCCGACGAACTGCTGACCCTGCTCACCGCGGGACACGAGACCACCGCGACCACGCTCTCGTGGACCATCGAGCGGTTGCGCCGCCATCCGGAAGTGTTGCGCCGCTTGGTCGCCGAGGTGGACGCGGGCGGTTCGGCACTGCGCGAGGCCACCCTGCTCGAGGTGCAGCGGGTCCGCCCGGTCATCGACGCGACGGCCCGCAACATCCGCGCGGAGTCGCTGCAACTGGGTCGGTGGACGCTGCCCAAGGGGCAAAACGTCCTGGTGAGCATCCGGCTCATGCACGATAACGAGGAGCTGTTCCCCAACGCCCGCGCCTTCGACCCGGACCGCTTCGTCGGAGTCCGGCCCGGCACCTTCACCTGGATACCGTTCGGCGGCGGCGCACGGCGCTGCATCGGCGCGGCATTCGCCACCATGGAGATGAATGTCGTATTGCGCACGCTACTAAGGGATTTCACGCTCGCACCGACCGAGGCCCCGGACGAGCGGACGCACTTCCGCGGTGTCGCGCTCGTGCCCGCCAAGAAGGGCCGCGCCGTGGTGTATCGCCGCGCGCCCTCGCCGACTGCCGCGGCGGCGCGCGCCGAGCAGGTGACGGCATGACATCGCCCAGCGATTCGATGAGCGGTGATGGCCGGGCGACGGGTGGGTCCGAACAATTCGCCGATGTGGGCCGCGGGGTCACACTCGCCTACGAACGCCTCGGCAACGGCGGCACGCCACTGCTGCTCGTCGCGGGGCTCGGTCAGCAACTGCACGATTGGCCCGACGGTTTGTGCGAGCTGCTCGTCGCACGCGGCTACGACGTCATCCGCTTCGACAATCGCGATGTCGGGAAGTCGACCCACTTCGGTTTCCCACCGCCGGGTCCGCTCGATTTTCTGCGAAAGCGCTGGCACACAGAGCAATACGATCTCAACGATATGGCCGCCGACACAGTGGGTCTGATCGATGCACTAGATCTCGGCTCCGTACATCTGGTCGGCATGTCACTCGGCGGGATGATCGCGCAGACCGTCGCCGCCCGCTATCCGGACCGAGTCGCCTCGCTGACCTCGATCATGTCGACCACGGGTGCCGCGCGGGTGGGGCGACCGGCCCTGTCCACCTGGCGGCTGATGTTCGGCCGACCGGCACGCAACCGCACCGAGCACATCGATCGCTCGGTGCGCATGTACCGGCACATCTGCTCGCACGGCTACCCATTCGACGAATCCGCCGTACGCACCGCCGCGGCGACGACCTGGGATCGCGATCCGCACCCCGCGCCCGGGGTCGGCCGCCAGCTAGCAGGCATCCTCAAATCCGGTGACCGGACAACCGAACTCGGCGCCGTCGTCGCCCCGACCCTGATCCTGCACGGCGACCGGGACCTGATGGTCAACCCGACCGGCGGCACCGTCACCGCAAGCGCCATCACCGGCGCGCGCCTGCACACCCTGCCCGGCATGGGCCACGACCTGCCCGTCGGCGTCCGGCCGACGCTCACCGACCTCATCGATACCCACATCCGCACCGCCAGGAGCACCGATGCCCCGCACCGCTAGGCCGCTGTCCGGCCGTCCCGCCATGATCACCGGCGCCGCCTCCGGCATCGGCCGCAGTCTCGCCCAATCGCTTTCCCGCCGTGGGTCACCGGTGGCGATCGCCGATATCGACGAGACCGGATTGAAGCAGACGGCCGCTTCGCTGAGCGGTCCGGTGCTCACTCGGGTCCTCGATGTGCGCGATGCCGCCGATCAGCTCGCCTTCGCCGCCGAGGTGCGCGACTGGTTGACCGAGCCTTTGGCGGCGGTGTTCAACAATGCCGGTGTCGCGGTGTCGTCGTCGGTGCTCGACGCGGTCCCCGAGGACGATGAATGGCTGCGGCAGATCAACTTCGACGGCGTCGTCAATGGCACCCGCGCATTCCTGCCCATCCTGGTGGAACAGGATCAGGGTGTCATCGTGAACACCTCGAGCGTATTCGGCTTGGTCGGCATGCCGTACCAAAGTGCCTACTGTGCCGCGAAATTCGCGGTGCGCGGCTTCACCGACGCACTGCGCCAGGAACTTCGGGGTACCGGGGTGTCCGCGGTGAATGTGCATCCGGGCGGCATCACCACCAACATCGCGCGCAATGCCAGGGTCCGCAAGGATCCCGAGGGACGTGGCCGTTCGCGGGAACAGATGGCGGCCGAATTCGAGGCGGTCACCCTGACCTCGCCCGATAAGGCGGCCGAAATCATCTGCCGCGGAGTGGAACGCGGGAAGTCCCGCATTCTGGTCGGCCCGGATGCCTATGTGTTCGACGCGCTCGCGCGGGTGACGCCGACCCACTACTACGACATTTTCGCGGTGTTGGAGCGGCGGCTACGGGCCCGCGCCAAGGTGGGAGCGACGATATGAGTGCAGCATCGCGCAGCGATTCGATGAGGGGTGGCGGCCGGGAGACGGGTGGGCGCGAGCATTTCGATGTGCTGATCGTCGGCGCCGGCCTCTCGGGCATCGGTGCGGCACACCATCTGCAGACGGCGTTTCCCGGCCGCAGCTACGCGATTCTGGAGGCGCGCACAGCAATCGGCGGCACCTGGGATCTGTTCCGCTATCCCGGGGTGCGCTCGGATTCCGATATGCACACCCTCGGTTACCGTTTTCGTCCGTGGACGCAGGCCGCGGCCATCGCCGACGGACCATCGATCCTCGACTACATCCGCGATACCGCGGCCGAGGCCGGAATCGATCGCCGAATCCGATTCGGGCACAAGGTTATCGGCGCGTCCTGGTCGAGCGCCGAAGCGCGTTGGACGGTGACGGCCGAGCACGACGACACGACCTCGACGTTCACCAGCGACTTCCTCTACGTTTGCAGCGGCTACTACCGCTACGACCACGGCTACACCCCCGACTTCCCCGGAATCGAGGACTTCCAAGGGCAGCTGGTGCATCCGCAGCAGTGGCCGACCGACCTGGATTACGAGGGCAAGCGCGTCGTCGTGATCGGCAGCGGGGCAACAGCGGTGACCCTCGTTCCCGCCATGGCCGAAAAGGCGGCGCAGGTCACCATGCTGCAACGCTCGCCCACCTACATCATGTCCATTCCCACCGAGGACGCGGTGGCCATCCGGCTGCGCGAACGGCTCGGACCGCGCCGGGCCTACACGATTACCCGCTGGAAGAACGTGCTGATCGGCACGATCATCTACCAACTCAGCCAGCGCCGTCCGCACATGGTGCGCAACCTCATCCGCAAACAGACGGCCGCGCAACTGCCCACCGGCTACGAGGTGGACGTCCACTTCAAACCGACCTACAACCCATGGGATCAACGGCTGTGCCTGGTACCCGACGGGGATCTGTTCCGCGCGATCCGGGGCGGTCGCGCAGCGGTGGTGACCGACCGCATCGACCGGTTCACCCCCGAGGGCCTGCGCTTGACCTCCGGCGCCGACCTCCCGGCCGATATCGTGGTGTCCGCGACCGGTCTGCAATTGCTGGCCTTCGGCGGGATCGAACTCACCGTCGACGGCCGGGCGATCGCGCTGCCCGACACCATGGCGTACAAGGGGATGATGCTGAGCGGCGTCCCCAACTTCGCGTTCACCATCGGCTACACCAATGCGTCCTGGACATTGAAGGCCGACCTGGTCGGCGAATTCGTCTGCCGACTGCTGCGGCATATGGACGCCAACGGCTACGACCAGTGCGTGCCGTGGCCCGATCCGGATATCGAGAGCGCGCCGCTGCTGGACTTCCAGTCCGGATATGTCCAGCGCTCGATCGACCGGTTCCCCCGGGCGGGTTCGCGTCGGCCCTGGCGGCTGGGCATGAACTACGCACACGATGTGCTCGCGCTGCGTCACGGGCGAATCGAGGACGGCACCATCCGATTCGCGCGGCGGACCGCGGCCTCCGAGCATGTCCCGGTGCGCGTGAGGTCATGATCGCGGTGGCGGCGGGGCGAACTAACCTGATTCTCGTGACCCGTGCCGACCCCGCCGCCAGCATCTCCGCCGAGGCCGCGCCGGAATCCGGATTCCGGCGTCGGCTCCTCGACGCGATGGCCGATGCCGTGCGCGAACGCGGCTATCGCGAAACGACCGTGGCCGATGTGGTTCGCAATGCGCGCACCTCGCGCCGCACCTTCTATGAACACTTCGACAGCAAACAGGACTGTTTCATCGCATTGCTGGCCGAGCGCAATAACGAGACGATCCAGCAGATCTACGATGCCGTCGACGCCGGCGCGCCCTGGCGCACCCAGGTCCGGCAGGCCATCGAGGCCTGGATCGGCGCATCTCAACAAGACCCGACGATCACCCTCGCCTGGATCCGCGACACCCCTGCCCTCGGCGAGGCCGCCCGGCAGGTCTACCACGACGCGCGCGAGGCCTTCATCGATCTCATCCAAAGCCTCACCACCACAACGGGATTCGAAGCCCCCGGACTGCATCCGCCGACCCGTCGGATGGCCACCATCCTCTACGGCGGCTACCGCGAGCTCATCGCATCCACCGTCGAGGAGGGCAAGGACATCCGCGAGATCATCGACGTGGCAGTCGAGACCGCCATCGCCCTCGTGGGACCCCGCTACGAGCAGCCGCGCTAGTCCTTCACGACCGTGAACTGGGCCAGTGCGCCATTGCATACCAGCTCCACTTCGCGCAGACCCGCCGCGGCAAACCAGCGCGACAGGTCGGCGGCGGTACCGGACGGACCGAATACGCCGATCGCCCGCATCACCCGCATATGCAGGTCGAAGCGCGGACGGACCCCGCGGACCACGCAGCTGCCGACCAATCGGCCGCCCGGCGCGAGCACCCGTGCGAGCGAGGCGATCGCGGCGGCCGGGTCGGGCATGCAGTGCAGGCCGGCGAAGGTCACCACCAGGTCGAATTCGCCGGTGCCGAACGGCAGGTCGACGACATCCGCGCGCACGTAGTCGATGCCGGACAGTCCGGCGCGTTCGGCCGCGCGGCGCGCCGCCGCCAGCTGGTCGTCGGAAATATCGGCCGCCACATAGCGGATCTTGTGACCGGGTCGCAGGCGGCGCAGTGTCACGCCACCGCCGACCGGCAGATCCAGTAGCGCGGAGCCCTCCGGTAGCTCGTTGATGATGTCCATGCCCGCGTACATCCGACGGGTGTCACAGCCCCAGAGCAACCGTCCGGCGGGCCGGGCCACCCCGGGATGGTCGAGGACGAAGTCGTATACCGGAGCGCCGAGGGTCCCCCATGTTCGGCTCTGCCACACTTCACGGACGTCGGGCACGGTCGTCTCCTCTTCGCGCGGTGGGAGTCCAGGCTAGGCCGATGCTCATCGACGTGCCAGGGCCTGCGCCGACTCGAGCGCGGCCGGTCGCTTCGCCATGCTGCGATAGGTGTAGTTGTCGAGGTCGAAAGTGCGTGCGTCCCACCAGGCTTCGACCGCAAGACCCGGGCGCAGGAACGGCGCGTCACCGTGGTGATCGAAGAAATAGCTATTGGCCGAACCGCAGTTGTGGTTGAAGAATACGGTGCCCTGTTGGCGGCGCTGTACCTCGGCGAAGTACCGGTCGTGCGCTTCCTGTTTGATCTCGACGCAGGTCGCGCCGCGGCGGTGCGCCTCGCGGATGGTGCGGACCGCGTGCCGGGATTGGTTCTCGACGAGCTGGAACCAGGAGCCGCCGGTGAGTCCGTACGGGCCGAGCATGAGAAAGGCGTTCGGGAATTTCGGCACCGATGCGCCGAGGTAGGCCTGGTATCGCCGGTCGTGCCAGAACTGGCCGAGTTCGATGCCGTCGCGCCAAGTGCGCCAGGCAGATTCGCTCGACCGCGTGGTTGGCCCAGGGAAAACGCTTGTAGTACAGGCGGATACCGACCATTACCGTCTCGGTGATCGATGATTGCAAGTACCGCATGGCGAGCTGGGCGGGCGGCAGATACCGGTAGATCCGTTGCTCCAGTGGCGATATGCCGCGATCCGGTTTGGGAAAGCACCAGATCGGGGTGCGCTGGAAGACCGACAACTGGGCCACCTCCGGTGCGATCGCGGGTACTACTTGCACCGCGGTCGCTCCGGTTCCGATGACCGCCACCCGTTTTCCGCGCAGATCCACCGAATGATCCCAGCGCGCGGTGTGCATGGCCGGAGCTCGCGCTGCAGACCTGCGGGGTCTCGCCCATGCCGACAAACTCGCCTCACTCCCGACCATGCATGCCCTGTCCGACCCGAATCGGCTTGTACCCCAGGCCCTTCGGATGACACGGCTCACCCCGGCCGGTGCGACATTCGCCACCGGCTACGGCCACTGCGATATGGTCATCGGCTCCGACCACCCGGACGAGCCGGTCACCACCGCCTTCGCCGATTTCCTTGTCCGCCACGTCACCCCGAGCGCCGTATCGGTCATCGGGGAGCCCGCATAGTACGTTCGGCACAGAGCTCGGGATCCGCACCAACTGCGGGTGCGGATCCTGACAACGGGTACGACTGCGCGGGCCTCAGTTCGCGGGGAACGTCTTGGCGAGGAAGTCAGCGGCGCTTGGCGCGAGATCGGGGTACCCGAGTCGCCCCAGACGAAGTCGTAGGCGTGGTCGCCATACGGGATCGGAAGCAGCTGGCGACCTCGTTCGTGCCGAGCCGATCGGCCAGCAGCCGTGCCCAATAGCGCACCGTATTCTGGTCCAATGACGGTGCCGGACCTGGATGCGATCGACCTGGGTCTACTGCACGCACTTCACGTGGATGGGCGGGCCGCGTTCAGCCGCATCGCCGAGGTGCTCGGGGCCTCGGATCGGACGGTGGCCCGGCGGTTCTCGCGGCTGCGCGAGGCGGGGGCGCTGCGGGTTATCGGTGTCCCCGATCCGCACCGCGTCGGTTATGCGGAATGGGTTGTCCGCCTGCGGGTTCGGCCCGATGGCGTGGACGGTCTCGCGCGCGCACTCGCCGCGCGCCCGGATACCGCGTGGGTCACCGTACTATCCAGTGGCTGCGAAATCTTGTGCCTGTTCCGGACCGTCGGCGAGAGCCCGGCGCCCCTGCCCGCGGTGACCCGTCATCCCGCCGTCGTCGCCAGCGACGCACATCGACTGCTGCGGCACTTGATGACTCGGCAATGGAGCGGCCGAACCTCGGCCCTGAACACCGACCAGGTCGCGGCACTGCGCGCGCCACTCTCGGCGGCGTCCGGGCCGGTCACCTTGACCGACCTGGATCGTCGCATGCTGCCACGACTGGCGGCCGACGGTCGCGCGGCCTACCCCCACCTCGCGGGGGCGATCGGCTGGTCGGAGTCCGCGGTTCGGCGCAGGCTGGATGAATTGCGCCGGTCCGGCCTGATGCGCTTCGATGTCGAAATCGATGCCGCGCTGCTGGGGTACTCGTTCCAGTGCATGCTGTGGCTGACCGTCGCGCCACTGCGGCTCGCCGAGGTGGCGCGCGCGCTCATCGACGATCCGGAGGCGGCCTTCGTCGGCGCGACGACGGGACCGCACAACATCTTCGCCATCGTGGTCTGCCGCGATGCCGACACGATCTTCGACTATGTCGCCGACCGCGTCGGCACGCTACCGGGCGTCGAGCGCATCGATACAGCCCCCATATCCCGCTTCGTCAAAAGGGACGCGCCGGTCTCCCCGGACAGCGGTGTGTTCACCTCGAATCCGAAATCGCAGCAGCGTCTTTCGTGAATCGATGGCTCGTACCGCGCGCCCAGCCGGGGTCGCCGGTGCGGGTAAAGCCGATCCAGCTATCGCGGACCTCGTCGACCAGATCGGGCGGTCGCTGACCGCGCAACATCGGCGCATTCCGCCATGCGGCGGCGTCGCCGAGGACGAAGGGCAACTCGATGCAGTGACAGGCACCGTAGGGGCTGTCGGCGGGGTGCCAGTCGAAGCGGTACTGCCAGGGCGGTGCTCCGGCCGCGGTGAGCAGCCGCGCCAACCGCTGGCTGGGTTCGCTGAACATCTGCACGGTCACCGCCTCGGCGGTGGTTCGACCGTCCGGAAAGAAGGCCGACGCCTCATCGCGGGTGGTGCCGAGCAGGATCGGCACACCATCCGCGCCGCGTGTGCCGACCACGGCCACTGGATCGGGCGCGACGAGTGTGTCGACCACCAATTGGAACGGCGGCACCGGATTCGCCGGAGTTCGTCGCGCGACACCGCGTTGAGCCGCCAGCAGGTCGGCGAGGGGTACCTCACCGAGAAGAGCGGCTTCGCTCGGTTCGATGCCCAACTCCCGCAACAGTATTCCACCGGTGTGCGCCGCCTTATCCGTTTCGTCGGGGAGCATCCCCGCCGGTGTGCTCTGCAGGATCGCCCGGTGCATCAACCCGCGTGCCGCCGGCCCGGACAGTAGCGCCAGGATCGACATCGCTCCCGCGGATTGTCCGGCCACCGTCACGTTGTGCGGGTCACCGCCGAACGCCGCGATATTGTCGCGCACCCAATGCAGCGCCGAAAGCTGGTCCAGCAGACCGAGATTGCCCTCACTCACCCCCGGCATCCGGAGGAAGCCCAGCGCGCCGAGCCGGTAGTTGACGGTGACCACGACCAGGTCGCCGCGCGCCGCGAGCTCGGTGCCGTCGTACCAGGCCAGACCGCCCGAACCGCTGCTGAAGCCGCCTCCATGTAGGAATACCAGCACCGGGTGACCGCTGCCCCGCGGCGCCCACACGTTCAGCGACAGACAGTCCTCGGACTGCGGTATTTCGAAGGGGCCCATCACATTCTGCAGCCGCGACGGCGGTTGCGGCGCTGCCGGACCGGGCGTCATCGCATCTCGAACGCCCGCCCATGACGGCACTGGTCGTGGTGCGGCGAACCGCGCGGCGCGCGCATACGGGATTCCGCGGAAGGCGGTGATCTCCCCGATCGCGGCACCGCGGAGGCGACCGATGTTCGTCTCGACGATCATCGCGCCGCGAAGAACAACCCGGCGCCGTACGCATCGCGCGCCGAGACGAAGAAGCCGCTGTCGGTGGTCCGGGTCGGAATGCCGCCTGTCTCGACGATCGTGCGTGCGGCGGCGACATCGTCGACCTGAATCGTCATGGCGGCCAAATACGATGGCGCGGGGGCTTTTTCACCGGGCAACACGCTCTGCGCGTCCGATGCGCGGACGATCTCGAGGCGCACATCCTTGTGCTCGAGCACGGCGAGCGGACCGGCCTGCACCGGCTCGGTCCCCAAGACCCGCACGTATCGGTCTGTGATCGCATCGAATTCGTCATCGGCGGCCACGGTCAGCACGGCGGTGATACCGCGTGCTCCGTTCGGATGGTCGAGGTAGCGCGGCTGGTGTACATACTCGCGGGTGAGATGCTGGGCTATCCCGATGTATCCCTCGGGCGTCGCCCCCGGTTCGATATGCACCGAGCGGGCCCGCATGGTGCGTACACCGTCTACGGTCTCCACGTCGCGTTCGAGGTCGAGGACACCGGAGGTGCGCAGGCCCGCGGCGGTCAGGCCCTGCGCGACTCCGGCAGCATCGTCGGTATCCACGTACAGAATTCGGAATCCCTCGTACTGATCGGCCACCGCCTTGGTATGCCACGGATCCGGCGCCGACTCGTCGACGATGCCGAGTAATTCGATGTACGACCCGCCGAACAGCGCACATGCGTTGGCGGTACATCCCGCCTGCAACTCCGCACCGGGCTGCGGTGCGAGCAGGTGCCGCGAGCGCGGGCTGAGCGTGAATCCCAGGGACCGATATGTGCGCTCCAAACCGTCGAGATCGCGGGTCAGGATGCCGGTGTGGTGGATGGCGTGGATGTCGTAGGTCATGACTCCACCCTGCGCCACCGACCCGGATCCGCCGACCGATCGGCCGCCGGACGCCGCAATCCGACACCGATCGCGGCCGATCCGGCGGATTCGGACACCCCCGCATTTTGGCGGGGCGGATCAGGCTGTTTCACCACCCGGACCACCCGTATAGGCTGAGTCTCCGCAGCGGCCCCGAAACGCCGCTGCGGACCGGCCCGACTAGGGCGCGGGGGCAATGTGAGACATTGCCGCTTCGGCCATGGCGACAATGGTGAGGCTCGGATTCACCCCGACATTGGCTGGCACCGCCGCACCGTCGCACACCAAGAGGTTCGAGTACCCGAAAACTCGATGCCGCTTATCGATAACCCCGTGCTCGCGATCCGCGCCGATGACCGCGCCACCGAGAAAGTGGGCGGTCATCGGCGCGGACCCGAGGGATTCACCGACCGAGGCGAGCGGTTGCCCGCCGATCCGGTCGGCCGCGAGCCGCGCGACCCGGCGCGCGAGATCCACGGCGGATTCTCCCTTCGCGACGGTGCCATCGGACTCCGTCTGCAACCGCCCTGGACCGAATCCCCTGCGCAACCGCAGCGAGACGTCGGTGCCCCGCATCACGGTGAAGATAATGGTGCGACGAGACCAATTGCGCCGCAACAGCAATCGGCCCAGATAAGCCGGATACCCGAGCAGGAACCGAGCCCACCGGTTACGACCGGTCGCCGCCGGTCCATAGAACAGGGCGAGCAGGTTGCCGCCGTCGCCATAGGTGTTATTGGTGAGGTGGGTGCGCTCGTCGAGGAAGATGCTGGAGGTGATGGCGATATCGCTGCGATAGTCCGCCGTGCGGTCCATGGTCGTTGCCGCGGGAATGGATTCGTCATTGGTGCGCACCAACTCGCCGAGCCGGTCGGAGAGCCCGGGCAGTGAACCGTTGCGTTTGCAGGCGCTGAGCAATTCGTTCGTGCCGAGCGCGCCTGCCGCGACGACCACCGCGCGTGCGGTGAATTTCCGCGTGGCCCACCGCAATGCCCCCGGCCGCCGTGCCCGGAGCACATAGCCGTGCTCGCCGGTTCCCGGATTTCCGGAACCGTCTGCGAGCGGCGCGATATCGACCACCTTCCGATCGGGCATAATGACTGCTCCGGCCTGCTCGGCCAGCCAGAGATAGTTCTTCGGCAGGCTGTTCTTCGCACCGTAGCGGCAGCCGAGCATGCATTGACCGCAGCGAATGCAGCCGGTGCGTTCGGGTCCGGCGCCACCGAAGTAGGGGTCCGGCACCGTTTCTCCGGGCGCGCCGAAATAGACCGCGACCGGAGTGCGTCGATACCCGTGCGGCACACCGAGATCCGCGGACAGCTCGCGCAACAGGGTATCGACAGGCCGCCCGCCCTTATAGGTCTGGACTCCGAACATCCGTCGCGCCGCATCGAAATGCGGTGCCAGCTCGGCGCGCCAGTCCGCGAGCTCCGCCCACTGCGGGTGTCGGTAGAAATCGTCACCCTGCGGTTGATACATGGTGTTCGCGTAGACCAGGCTGCCCCCGCCCACTCCCACACCGGAGAGCACCGTCGCGTGCTTATAGGGTGCCATCCGCATGATTCCGTGCAGACCGAACGTCGGCAGCCACAGGAATTTGCGCAGCCGCGCCGCACTCGTCGCGAAATCCGCGTCCCCGAAACGCCGCCCCTGTTCGAGTACGCCGACCCGATAACCCTTCTCCGACAACCGTAGCGCGCACACGCTGGCCCCGAATCCGCTGCCGACCACGATCCAGTCGAAATCGAATTCCGCCGAATTCCGTTCCCCCATCCCCGATAGGGACTCCGCCACGATGTAATCCTCCACGCTAACTGTGTTTCCTGGGACGCTAGGCGGCCGGATCCGGACCGGCCATGGCTGGCCGGGCCGTCCAATTGACACTTTCCGCCACCGGCCGCGAGCGTGGCGTCGATGGTCGAACAGCTGGCCGATGCGGTCGTGGCCCGGTCGGAGATCCGCTGGCTAGATTTCGACCACTGCGACGAACACGAGGTTTCCATGAGATCGACATTCGTCCGCCGCGCCGCGACGATCACCGCCGTTCTCGCGGCCACCACCATTCTCGACGGTGGCGCGTCGGCCGATGTTGCTACCGAGGATCCGGCCATCAGCGTCACCCAAAACCCGGTCGGCATCGCAAGTTTCGCCGAGCGCTTCACTGCCGGACCGGACGGCGCGCTGTGGTTCACCCTGCCACCCGCGGATGTAGCCCGCCTCGATACGACGGCACTTCGGCTGGAACGCATTCCGGCCGGGGGTCTGCTGCCGGGCACCACCGGCATCACCACCGGTCCCGACGGTGCCATCTGGTTCGGCACCCTGCTCGGCGGCTATCTCGGCCGCATCGACCCGGCCACCCGCTACCCCATTTGCTCGCGGGCGGGCACAAACTCTTGATCACGCTGGCCGCGAATTCGACCGCGGTGCAATGACAGTCGGCTAACCGGTGCCGACCAGATGGTCCCGGCCGAGTGCGGGTGCCGCTTTGATCGGCGCGACCGTCCGCCCACCTCGCGCCCGAAACTCCTGCGGCGGACAGCCTTTCCATCGCCGGAATGCCCGGATGAACGATGCCGCCTCCGCGTAACCGAGCCGCGCGGCCACCTGTTCGGTGGTCATATCGGTATGGCTCAACAGCTCCTCGGACATCATCTGCCGGACCTCGTCGAGCAGATTGCGGAAGGACGTGCCCTCGTCCCGCAGTCGCCGCGACAGCGTCCGCGGACTCATGAAAAGCTCTGCGGCGACCGCGATCTGATCCGGAATCTCGCCCGGATTGCGAACCAGCAGATCGCGCACCGAACCCGCGACACCGGTGCGCGCACGCCGCGCGGTGAGCAGATCGCGGCAGAGTTGTTCGCAAGTGCCGCGCGCCCAGTCGTTGGCCTGCGGCAGTGCGACATCGAGATAGGCACTGTCGAAGGCCAATTCGTTGACCGCCGCGCCGAAGACCGGCTCGACACCGAAGACGTTGCGGTAGCGCGTCGTATCCGCCGGAGCGGGATGCCGGAAGCCGACCCGGGTGGCGGGCACCCCCGCGGAGAACAGTTCCCGGCCGATGGTCTGGATCCCGGTGATGACACGTTCGGTCAGGAACGCACGCACGTCCTCCGGAATCTCCGAGTCGTCGAAGATCAGCCGCGACTCGGTCGCCCCCTCCTCGAAGGTCAGTCGGCCGAAGACGAAGGCGAGGTCGACGTAGCGCAGCGACACCTCGATCACCTCGCGCACCGTGCGACTGCTCAGCAACGCCAGCCCCCACGGGCCGTACAGCGATATGTGGTAGCGGTCCCCCGCCTCGACACCCAAACCGGATTCATCGCCGAATCGCGCGAGCAGATTCCGCACGACGCGCACCTCCTGGCGCGCGGTCACCTCGGCATTGGGATCAATTACCGAATCGGGCACCAGTGCCGTGCCCTGCAGGCAGATCTCCGCCGGCATTCCGCGTTCCTGCGCCAATTGCATCAGCACATGCACGCTGGATGTACTCCGCAGTAGATCCCAATCGAACACTTGAACTGCATCCTCGTCGAACCGGTCTTCTTGCTGTTGGCGGAACATATCAATCATTCCTTCTCCACCGCAGGAAAATCATGAATCCGCCGATCGAGTGCGGTCGAGGTGCCACGCTGGAACCCTGGACTCAGCACAGGAGGTGAGCCGGATGAGTACGGCAGAACAGCACGCCGAGATCGAGGTCCACAACCCCGCCGACGGCAGCGTCACCGGCCGGGTGCCCGACGAATCGAGCGCCGCCGTCGCCGCGACCGTGCGCGAACTGCGCCTGTTCCAGCCGGAATGGGAGGCGATCGGCCCGGATAAACGCGCCGAATGGCTGTTTCGGCTCCAGGATTGGCTGATCGACAATTCCGCCGAGCTCACCGATGTGGTCCAATCCGAAACCGGCAAAACCCGCTACGACGCGGAAATCGAGGTGCCCGCCGCGGTCAACCTGATCAAGTACTGGGCGCGCAATGCCGCGAAATTCCTCCTCGACGAGCACCCGGCCCCACACAGCCCGCTCGGCCGGACCAAGCGTCTGGTCAAGGCCTACCGACCGCATCCGGTGGTCGGGATCATCACGCCATGGAACTTCCCGCTGCTCAATGTGTGCTTCGATGCGCTACCCGCGCTGATGGCCGGCGCCGCGGTGCTGGTGAAGCCGTCGGAAGTGACGCCACTGAGCGCGCTCGCGCTGGCGCGAGGGTGGTCGCAGATCGGCGCACCGCCGGTGTTCGCGGTGTCGACCGGGCGCGCGGATACCGGACGCGCGGTCGTCGAGGCGGTCGATTATGTGCAGTTCACCGGGTCCACGAAGACCGGTAGGGCCATTGCCGCGGCCTGTGGCGCGACCCTGACCCCGTACAGTCTGGAACTCGGCGGCAAGGATCCGGCCATCGTGCTCGCGGATGCCGATATCGAGCGGGCCGCCGCGGGCATCGCCTACGGCGGGCTGTTCAATTCCGGGCAGGTCTGCGTGTCGATCGAGCGCGTGTACGTCGAGGCGCCGGTCTACGACCGGTTCGTGGCCAGCCTGACCGAACAGGTGCACGAGCTGCGGCAGGGCCACGACGGGCGCGGGTTCGACTTCGATATCGGTGCGATGGCGACCACGGCGCAGCGCGATATCGTCACCCGTCATGTCGAGCAGGCGGTAGCCGCGGGCGCGCGAATCACCACCGGCGGCAAGGCAACTGGCGTTGGCACCTTCTTCGAACCGACCGTGCTGGTGGATGTCGACCACTCGATGTCGTGCATCACCGAGGAGACCTTCGGCCCGACCATTCCGGTGATGAAGGTCGCCGACGAGGACGAGGCGGTGCGCCTGGCCAACGATTCGGTATACGGGCTCTCGGCCACCGTGTGGACCGGAGACCGCAAGCGCGGCGAGCGGGTGGCGCGGCGGCTGGAGGCGGGTGCGGTCAATGTCAATGACGCATTCGCGAATCTGTTCAGCTTCGCGCTGCCGATGGGCGGGTGGAAGGACTCCGGAATCGGCGCGCGGTGGGGCGGTGCCGCCGGAATCCGGAAATACTGTCGCCAGCAGGCGATTACGGTGCCGCGCGGACCGGCACTGAAACGCGAGTTGGCGTGGTATCCGGCCTCGCGGGTGCGATTGCGCGCCCTGGCCGGATTGATGCGAGCGCTCGACGGACGCGGCAAGCGCAAGCTGCCGAAGTTCTTCGGCGGGAGGCGATAACGCGCTGGTTCAGGCGAATACCGAACGGGCAATACGAAATCCGACGTCGTCGATCCGGTAGGTCGGATGGCTGCGCCGCCGCACCGAGGCTCGGCAGCTCCACTTCTCGTCCGACCACCCGCCCCCGCGCAGCACCCGATACGAGCCGTACACCTCGGCATCGTAGATATCCCAGCACCAGTCCCAGACATTGCCCAGCATGTCGTACAGCCCCCACGCATTGGGCAGTTTGCCGCCCACTTCGTGACTGCGCTCCCCGGAATTGCCTCGGTACCAGGCGATCTCGTCGATCTCGCCATAGCGCGGTCCGCTGGTACCGGCACGACAGGCGTACTCCCATTCGGCCTCGGTCGGCAGCCGATACCCGTTCGCGGCGGCATCCCACTCGACCTCGTCATCGTGCACGCGGTACGCGACCGTCAACCCGGCGAGCGAGGACAGGCCATTGCAGAACCGGATCGCATCGAACCACGAGACACCCTCGACCGGCAGCCGATCACCCCGAACGCTACTCGGCCGCGCACCGATGACCTGTTCATACTGCGATTGCGTGACCGAAAGCGCCGCCATCTCGAACCCCGCCACCTCGACGGGCCAACTCCGCTGAGTCCGCCGATCCGACAGCGTCACCCGTCCCGCCGGGACCGCGACCATCTCGATTTCCGCACACACAGGTAGGCGATCTTAGCCGCCCCGCTCGCGGGCCCTGGTCGCGGCAGGCGAGATCGGGTGAGTTCTGGTTGTCCACCACCTGAACGGCTGACGGCGGAATCGCCGGTAACAGGCTTCGTCCGCCACGTGATTCGCAATTCCCGCCAACCACCGTCCATGGCCGCCCGATAGGCCCGGTAGCCGCCATAGGCTCGCAGTGTCTGTGACAGTGAGGAGCTCGAGGTGCGCGCGGAAGAGGTGCTGGAAGTTGTCGACGGTATCGCAGTGAGCATGGTGACCCACCGGGCTCCGCTCCCCGAGGGGTTCCCCGCGCATCCCGCAGACTGTGATCAGCTTCGGCACCTGCGAGTTCGAATGGCCGACGGCCCGGCCGATCCCGCGACCGCCGACGCGATCATCGTCTTGCTGCCGGGGGCCATCGCGGGTGCTCGATCACTACAACCGTTGGCCCGCAATACGATTCGCACCTTGCACGCTGCCGGAGTCCGAGCCGAGTGCTGGGCGATCGATCGCCGCGCCAATGGGGTCGAGGACCACAGCCCTATCGAGGTGGCGCTGGCCGAGAGCGATCACCGGCTGCCCTTCGACTACTACTATCGCGGAATCGAGGTCGGCGGAAGGGTTTTCGGCGGTTTCCGCAAGGACCGCGAACTCGGTTTCCTCGCCGAGTTCGGCATGGCGCGCACTCTCGAAGATCTGCACGCGGTGCTCGTCCGCGAAATCCGCGATCCTGATATGCGCGCGGAAAGGGTGTTCCTCGGCGGACATTCACTCGGCGGGATTCAGGCGGGCGCCTATGCCGCATGGGATTTCGACGGCACACCCGGATACGAGCAGATCGCCGGTCTGATCGCCCTGGACACCATCACCCATCTCGATCCGCTGCGGCTGCGCTCACGCAAGGCGCTCGGCACCGCCCTGCGACCTCTCGCACGCGGCCTCGAGCGAACCCCAGCCGCGATGCGCCGCGGACTGATGCCGCGCAGCACCGCCTTCCTGCGGGGCGGGTGGGGAAATGCCGAACTGTTCGCGATCATCGCGGCCGTCGCGGCGGCGGCGACCATGGCCCCCGAAGACGAGACCGATATCTTGCGGCTGATCCCGGAAAACACCACCACCCGCATCGCCCTGCGCGGTTCGACCGCCCGCACCTGGCGCGAATTCCTCACCGGCACACCCGATTACCGCGATCTGCGATTGACCAATCTGGCGCTGCTCGGTCTGCTCGGCGGCGCGCACACCTCGGTCAATTTCGCCGTTCTCTCGATGAGCTGCGGCACCCTCGACAGCGCCGCGGTCGCGCCACGCACCTTCCCGCTGCCCTTCGAGGCCGGGCGCCTCCCGGGGTTGCGCTCGCTGTACAAGGCCGGTTTGGGCACCCAACCCCGGTACAGCCCAACATCATTCGACGAGCTCTACCACTGGCGCGGCTATCGCCGATGCGGCACACCGGACGCACCGATCCAACTATCCAACAGCGGCAAACCGGCGTCCACGACGGGCGGCGAGGTCGTCGATATCGTCGAACTGGCCAGGATCCTCGCGGGCGGGCGGCTCAACGTATTCGAGGACTACTTCCCGACCCGGCAGACCATCGACGCCGTCGCGGTCCTCGGCGGCTGCCGCACCGGCTCGCTCGCGCCGATCCGCCACGAAGACGGCGCATCTCGACTGCCGTACATCAACGTAATGGGCGAATCCAGCTTCACCAACGTCATCACCCGCTTCGGCGTATATCCGGAACAGGTGCACTGGGTCCCCGGCTATTTGCACTGCGACCTGGCAGCGGGCGCCGACCCGAGCCCGCACGGAACACCCGAACCGGTGGCCGCCCACCTCGCCGAATTCGTCCGCTCCACACTGGGCGCCGAAGCAGCAGCATGATGACCCGAACGCGCCTGGGCAGAGCGGATCGCGCGCGCCGGGCCGACCGAATTATCCATGGCCGCAGCCCATCTCCGTCACGCCGAACGCGCCAGCAGTCGCCGCTGGCTACGACTCGCGAAAGAACAGATAGTCGAACAGCGCCAGAATCCGATCGATATCGAACTGTTCGGGATCGTCGAGCACCAGCCGCGCCGCGGTCTGGATGGTCCCCTGCACGACCTGGGTGAGCACATCGGCATCCACCTCGTCGGCGTCGGGTTGATCCGCCAGCCACAGGCCGATCGCGTGCCCCAGCGGTGTACGCAATTCGTCGCGCGATTTGGCGACCCGCTCCCGCAGCACCGGCGGCACCCCATCGATCGGGAAATACACCAGCCGCCAGGTGTCGGGCATCGAGCGCACCTCGGTGAGGAAGCGTCCGAGCATCGCGGGCAGCTGTTCCGGTGTGACAGAACCCGGATCGGGCGTCGTGGCATCACCGGCGACGGAGCGTTCGACGGCGGCGGCCATGCGGGCGGTCTCGCGTTCGATGAGTTCTTCCAGCAGTTCGTCGCGGCTGCCGAAGGAGTCGTAGACGACCGGTCTGGTCACTCCGCCGCGCTCGGCGACGGCGGCGATGCTGACGCTGGTGAAACCCTCCTCGGCCACGATGGCCAGTGCCGCGTCGAGCAGTTGCTCGCGCCGGTCGGCGGGCTGGAGTCGTTTGGCGTACTTGCGCTTGGCAGGCCGGGGTCCGCCGGTCTTATCGGCCGCCGACTTCTTGGCGGGCGTCACTTGTTTCGCGTTCGCCATCGCTACGACTCCCCGGCTCCGACGGCGGCGACCGCCCGCCGCGCCACCCAGCGCAGTGTCTTCGCCACGGCCTCGCGACGTTCGGCACCACCCTCGGCGAGGACGATCCTGGCTCCGGTCTCGCTCGCGCTGATCACCGCGTGGCTCAACAATTCGCTGTCGATATCTTTTTCGCTCAGCGCGCCCATCACCGCGATCAGCGCCTGGCTGCGCTCACGGATCGCATTGCGGGTGCGATCGACGCGCTGGTGCACCTCTTTGGGCAGACCGTCGCCGGGCATCAGCACGAACCGCCAGGTTTCCGGCGCCGCGACCACGAGATCGAGATAGATATCGACGGCGTCGGCCGCCACATCCGATGCCATCGCGGCTAGGTCGACACCCTCCGGGACCACCGGGGTCGCCGCGGCCGCCATCTCCTGCACGCGCTGGTCCTCGCGATCGAGCAGCGCCTCGAACAGCTCGTCGCGATCGCCGAATTCGGCGTACAGCGCGGGCCGGGTAATGCCCGCGGCACGCGCGATGGCGTGCATACTGACGCTCGCATAGCCCTCGCGCACAATGAGGTCCCGTGCCGCGTCGAGAATGTCGTCACGTCGTGTTGACACTTGCTCCTCCCAACGTCGGCTGACGGACACCTGTTTCAGATTGCTTCCGGCTGGGCCAGTGTACGCATTCCCATCGCGCGCGCTATATACCTCATTGCCTTGCCGCGCGCCGTTCGGATTCGCTGGCCACAGCGCGGATGAGGAATCCGATGACCAACCGTATCCCGGCCCGCACGATCGGCGCGGGCATCGGGAACGGCAGATTCACCTCGTGCCGGTATTCCAGGCGGGTCGAGCCACCGGAATCGGCCAGGTCCACCGCACCGCGGATATCACCGGGCAACCCGGACAGTATCCGGTAGGAAAACCGGTATGGCGCCGCATATTCGGTAACCCCCTCGCGCACCGCGGGAAACCACCGCCCCAGGACGTAGATCGCCCGGACAGCGCCGACGCCGTTCGGCTCCGGCGCGGCGTCGCACTCCATATCCACCGCCCGCAACGGGGTGATATCGGCGTATCCGCGATGATCGGTGAGCACGTCGACCACCACCCCGGGCGGCGCGGCGACGGTCCTGATCATCGTGACCCCAGCCATGACCTCGCTCCTATTCCGCCGCGTCCACGACCAGCTCGGCGAGCAATACCTTGGCGACACGAGCCGCGAACCGGGTCGCGAGCCCGAACTCGTCGCATCCGGTCCTGTCGTACACGCGCGGACCCGAGAGCAGCAGCGTCGATCCCCGGTACCGAATAACGGCGGTACCGGCGGCCAGCACATTGCGCACCCAGTCGGCGGTGTCGCCGTACGGGAGCGGGACCACCACGCGATTCCCGTCGCGGAGTACGAGTACCGGTGTGTGATAAGACTTCCCGGACTTGCGCCCGGTGTGGGTGAGGAGTCCGAGACCGGGCGCCCGTCCGGCCAGCGGCCGCACCAGCCGGTTCGTCACGGCTCGATTGACCGCGGGAAGCCGGGCGGGCATGATCCGATCGCTGTCGTCCTCGGGCCGCAGCAACCGCAGCGGTCCGCGCCGCAGCGCACCCGGCTCCGGTTCGACGCCGAAACTGCGGAACAACATGCCGATCATGTCGTAATGCCCGACCAGCAGGCACAATGCGGCCAGTTTCCGGTCGCTGTAGTGCGCGCGCAAGCGGGTCCAGGTGTCATCGGAAATGAATCGGTCGGTGTGCAGTTCGTCCACCGCGGTCAGCAGCGCCCGCTGCCGCTCGTTCCAGCCCGGCGCGGACGGACCGATCGCCACCCGCTCGACCGTCTGCGGCGAGACGCCGCTGAGCCGGGAAAAGTGTGCGTGGTAATACCATTCGTAGCCCACCCCGCTGTTCCAGGTAATGCGCAATGTGGCCAGCTCGGTATCGGGCCGCGAAAGGTGTGAACCGAGTACCAGTTTCGCCGCGAACGGCAGGTAATGCCGCATCATTCGCGGATCCATGCCGATGGCATCGGCGGCCGCTACCCCGGCTCTCACCCCAGCGCCCGTGGCGAATCCACCGAGCCGGGACAGCGTCCAGGTGAGCGGGCCGACCGCACGCAAGGCGCCGAGCGCGATCCGATCCGGCGGCGCGCCGCGCAGCTGCACTGCAGCGCACAAGCGGGTCAGAATATTCGAATCCGACACGGGGACAGCGTTATTCAGGGCGGTCCCCGCCGGTTCGCGTCGCACGGAATCGCCGGTCAGCACCGCGCCGAGTTCGGCATCACGTCGCAATATCCGAATCGGCCAGGCCTGCCACGCACCGGGTTCCGGACGGACGTCCACACTGTTGAACAACATGGCCAGCATTGCGTAATTGCCGGTCAGCAGACAGATATCGGCCAACTGCGCATCGTCGAAGAACAAACGCACCGATGCCCACGTGTCATCGGAAATCACTCGGCGCGAGGTCAATTCGTCCACGGCGGTCAGCAGCGCCCGCTGCTTCGCCGACCACTCCGCGGCCGCGGGCCCGACACCGACGCGCGCCACATCATCGACCGAAAGCCCGGCCGATCTCGACACGTATACATGGGTGAACCATTCGTAGTACGCCCCGCAATTCCACGCCGTCCGCAGGATCACCAACTCACTGTCGGCGCGACGCAGCCGGGTCAACGAGTTCACATATCCGAAGTACAGCCCGTAGAACTTGACCATTCCCGGCGTCAGCCCGACGGCCTCGATGGCGCGCACGCGCCCGCCGCCGGTCACCGCGCCCGCGGCCCGCGAAGCCGCCCAGGCCAGCGGCCCGATGCTGGTCAGCCGGCCCAACTGCGCGCGCGGTGTCCGCAGCCGCCACCACAGGTCCGGCGCGGTCCGCGCCTCGGTCTCCGTCATCGTCACGCCCTTCCGACGTCGGGCAACGTCGCCCGGGTCGGCATGAATATTACACCGCTGTATTTGATGTCGATCGAAATTGATCCTGTTGTTTTCCCTGCTCCGCAATGTTAGCGTTTGCCCCGGCAGCCGATGGTGTCGATCACACCGGGGGCGGTTGGTGACCGCGTTCACAGCCACTCGCGATCATCACGGCGACGGCTGTCGAGAACTGTCAAAACACTGACGTGTCACGTCAAACGGGCAGTGTGGCCTGGCAATTAGCGTGGCCCTTTGGGGGAAGTACAGGGAGGAACGATCGATGGACTCCGACGCGCCGAGCGCGGCGCCGACGCTGACGCCGATAGCAGCATCGGCACCGACGGCGACGCGAATAGCGCGGAAGAATCTCACCGATACCACGCTGTCGAGCCTGCGCACCTTCGGTCGCGTGGTCGACCTCGGTCTGGAATCGACGCGCGGCACCGTCTCCGATATCGTCGCGCGTGAGTTCCAATGGCACGAAATGCTGCGCCAGGCTTGGTATCTGGTGACCGTCACCGCGATTCCCGCAGTGCTGATGGCGGTGCCGTTCGGAGTTGTCGTCTCGGTGCAGGTCGGCAATCTGATCCATCAGCTCGGCGCGGATTCATTGATCGGCGCAGCGGGCGGGCTCGGGGTCATCCAGCAGGGCGCACCGATCGCGACCGGACTGCTGCTCGGCGGTGCGGGCGCGTCGGCCATCGCCGCCGACCTCGGCGCGCGCACCGTCCGAGAGGAGATCGACGCGCTGCGCACCATGGGCATCAGCCCGGTGCATCGACTGGTGATTCCGCGGGTGACCGCGATGATGCTGGTCGCGCCGCTGCTCAATGTGCTGATCATCTTCGTCGGCATCGTGGCGGGCTACGCCGTCGCGATCGGCGCGCAGAATGTCACGCCCGGTAGCTACTGGGCCACCTTCGGTTCCTTCACCGTGCTCACCGACGTGTGGATTTCGATGATCAAGGCGGTGCTGTTCGGATTCATCGTGGTGATCGTGGCCTGCCAGCGGGGGCTGGAGGCCAGAGGCGGGCCGCGCGGGGTCGCCGACGGCGTCAACGCCGCGGTCGTGCTGTCGGTGGCGTCGATCATCGTGGTGAATCTGGTGATCACCCAGGTCGTGGCCATGTTCCTGCCGCTGCGGGTGGCGTGATGACCGCTACCGCGTACGTACCCAAGGGATTTCGCTGGGCCAACCGCCTATTCGACCGGGTCCGGGTGCTGGCACCGCTGGAGAACGCGGGCTTCGCACTGGGCTTCGTCTTCCAGGCGCTGGCCGCTATTCCATTGACGCTCAGGCGCTATCGCGGCGAAACCATGCGCACCATCACCGATATGACCTGGGGGCGCGGCTCGGTCATCGTCGGCGGCGGCACGGTGCCGATGTTGATCGTGCTCGGCATCGCCATGGGCGCGGGCGTCGGCATCCAGGGCTTCACCACCCTCGACCTGATCGGGCTCGGCCCGGTCACCGGTGTGGTCTCGGCCTTCGCGAATACCAGGGAACTGGCCCCGATCGCCGCGGCGGTCGGATTCGCCGCGCAGGCGGGTTGCCGGATGACCGCCGAAATCGGCTCCATGCGGATCTCCGAGGAGATCGACGCCATCGAATCCCTCGGCCTGCGCTCGGTTCCGTTCGTGGTGACCACCCGGGTGATCGCCGGAGCGATCGCGATCGTGCCGACCTTCCTCATCGCGCTGATCCTGAGCTACCTGGCCTGCGACACGGTGGTGGTACTGCTGCACGGCCAGGCGGGCGGGGTATACGAGCACTACTTCTTCCAGTTCACCAGCGGCTACGATGTCCTCGCCGCGGTGGTCAAGATCCTGGTGTTCGGCGTCGCGGTCATCCTGATCCATTGCTATTACGGGTTTTTCGCCTCCGGCGGACCCGAAGGCGTCGGCATCGCATCCGGACGCGCGGTGCGTGCCAGCTTCGTCGCGATCATCGCGCTGGATATGGTGCTGACCCTGCTGCTGTGGGGCGTCAACTCCTCGATCGAATTCCCGGGATAAGAAGAAGATGCCCAATTACGGATTGCCAGGTGTCACCATGGGCAAGCGCGGCTCGCGCGCCCTCGGCGCGGCGGCATTGGTCGTCGCCGTCGGAGTCACGCTGGCCTGGACCGGATATCAGAACCGACCCGACGGCGAGCGCATGCAGGTGCAATTGCGCACCCAGCAGATCGGCGAGGGCATTATCGAGGGCACCTCGGTGCGTCTGGACGGCGTCGATATCGGCACGATCACCGATATCGCCAGCATCGGCCAAGGCCGCCAGCTCATCACCCTCGACCTCGACAAGTCCCAAACCTCCGGACTCACCGAAGATCTCGCCGTCGACTACACACCGGAGAACCTCTTCGGCATCAGTGCCGTCACCCTCGAGCGCGTCGACGGCGGCGCACCGCTGCACTCCGGTTCGGTGGTCGATCTCGCGGGCGCGAATGCGAACCGGGTCGCCGATGCCACGATGGGACGGCTACTGCGAGCGCTCACCGAGACCTCGACCGAGGTATTCACGCCCCAATTCGCCCAGGTACTCCAGACTTTCAGCGGTGAGCTACAGGCCTTCACCCCGATACTGGAGGCCGTCATCATGCTGAGCCGGGCGATCGCCGACACCCAGCGCTACCCGTCCTCGTTCCTGATCGACCAATACGCCTCGTTCTACGACGGATTGGGCTCATTCACCTCCTCGACCTTCAAACTGCTCAAGTCGGTGCTCGATATCGAGGTCCTGCAAAACGATCGTCCCAAATACGACGCGTCCATCACCATGATCACCGACCAGGCATTTCCGGCCGTCGGCACCATCGGCGACATTTCCCGCCAACACTTCTCCGGCTATACCGACATGTTCGCGCCCTTGGTCGCCGCCCTCGCCGCGACCGTCCCGAATCCCGGACAGTCCCATGCCGAGCTGACCGAACTGATCCAACGCCTCGATCGCATGTTCGCCGACACCGCGAACGGACCGACGCTCAATGCCGCCATCACCCTGCGCGGCGTGCCGGGTATTGCCGTGCCGCTGCTCGGGCAGCAGGGATTCGCCATGCTGGGAGGCGCGTCGTGAAACCGACCTCGACCATCGCGGTGGCATGGAAGCTCGGACTGTTCGCGGCCGCGATGATCGCACTGCTCGCGGTGATCGCCGCGGCCATCGTCCGGCCGGTCGGCGGCGATACCACCACCTATCGTGCGGAATTCACCGACGCCAACGGCTTGAAGACCGGTGACGACGTGCGCATGTTCGGCGTCGCGGTCGGCAAGGTGGCCGATATCTCCCTGGAAAACGGCCGCGCCGCAGTCGAATTGACGGTGCAGCGGGACCGGCCGGTCTACGACGCGAGCGTGCTCGCCATTCGCTACCAATCGCTGACCGGTCAGCGCTATATCGATATCCGCCAACCCGAACATCCGACGCCGAAACAGGCCGAGGGTGTCACCATCGGCACGGATCGCACCATCCCGTCCTTCGATATCACCCAGCTCTTCAATGGGCTGCAGCCGGTGCTGCAGGAGTTCTCTCCCGGCGCGCTCAATCAGTTCACCGAGAGCGTCCTCGCGGTGATCGAGGGCAATGGTTCCGGGGTCGGGCCCGCGCTCGACGCGATCGGGCGGCTCAGCTCGTATGTGTCGGATCGGCAAGCCGTGCTCACCACGATCGTCGGCAATCTGGAGTCGATTTCAAACCAGATCGGCGGTCGCTCACCGCATTTGGTGACCCTGCTGCGCGGCCTCTCCGATGTGTTCACCGCATTCCAGGAGAAACTCGACGGCTTGATCGACTTCGCCAATGTCGCCCCGTCCGCACTGGGCCCGCTCAATAGCCTGCTGGCCACTCTCGGCTTCACCGAAGTCGCCAACCCGAATCTGGAAAACGATCTACACCTGCTGTTTCCGGATCCGGCGACGGCCTTGGATCTGCTAGGCAAACTCCCCGGCCTGCTGCAATCGCTATCCGCACTGGTGCCATCGAGCCGCACCGGGGTCCAGGTCGACCTCACCTGCTCGAAGGGCCGAGCCCAGGTGCCGTCCATGGTGGCGGTACTGATTGCCGGGCAAAGGATTTCGATATGCAACAGCTGAAACACGGGCATGACCGGCACGAGACCACCAAACAGCGCCGGGAACTGCGCCTCGGCCTGCTCGGCGCGATTCTGCTCGTCCTCGCGCTCGGCGCGACCGCGGTGATCTACGTGCTGCCGATCGGCAAGGCCAGCTACACCGCCTATCTGCCCGAGGCGCAGTCGATTCGCGTCGGCAATCAGGTGCGGGTCGCCGGGATCACCGTCGGCGCGGTGACTTCGCTGGAGTTGCAGCCGGATCGGGTGAAGATGAAGTTCACGGTGGACCGCAATGTCTTCGTCGGCGACGCCACCACTCTGGAAATCCGGATGCTCACCATTGTCGGGGGTCATTACGTGGCCATGACTCCGGCCGGGCAGAAACCGTTGGGCAAGACGGCGATTGCGCCCGATCGGGTGAAGCTGCCGTACAGCCTGGTGCGCACCCTGCAGGATGCGGCCAAACCGGTCGCCGACGTCAATGCCACGACGCTGCGCGAGAACCTGGCCGCCTTGCAGACCTCGCTGGATCAGAGCCCGGATGGCCTGCGGCGCATGGGAAATGCCATGCAGTCCTTCGTGACCATCCTCAACAGGCAGAACGCCGAGGTGTCGCGATCGCTGACCGTCACCGACGAATTCCTCACCGTCATCAATGGAAACCGTTCGCTGGTCGGCCAATTCGTCCGCAAGATCGGTCTGCTGGAGGTGCAGGGCCTGAACAAGAAGGCCGAGATCACCGAGGCACTGGTGATCGCCGCCGAACTGCTCTCCAGGATCGCGGGCCTAGAACCGTCCTGGCGCGAACAACTACAGCCGATGGTCGACAAACTCATGGAGGCACTGCCCGCACTGCGCGAACTCGTCGGAAAGCTCGACGATTCGCTCAACACGCTGCGCGGTGTCAAGGAGAAGCTGCAGACCGCGGTCGATCCGCAGGACGGCATTGTCATCGATCAGTCGGCGGATACGATCACCACCTGCATCCCGGTCCCAGGAAAGGGGTGCTGAGGCCGTGAGACGCCTACTCGGTTCGCAGGGTTTCGTCACCATTATCGGCGGAATCGTCATCGCGGTCGTCGCGGTGGCGGGCTATCTGGTGGCATTTCGGCCCCTGGAGAAATCACTCGGTTACTGCGCGATCATGCCGGACGCCGTCGGCCTCTACGTCGGCAACCACGTCACCATGCTCGGCATGCCGGTCGGCAACGTCACCTCGGTCGAGCCCCAAGGCGACGGCGTGCGCGTCGATTTCGAGGTGAACGCCGACCATCCGCTGCAGGGTCAGGTCAGCGCGACCACCGTCTCCGACACCCTCGTCGCCGACCGCGACCTCGCGGTACTCGGCGAGCCCGGCGGCCCCGCGTGGAAGCGCGACACCTGCATCACCCAGACCTTCACCCCCAAGAGCATCACCGAATCCCTGTCGGCCTTCTCGCGCCTGGCCAGTGAGCTCGACGCGCACGGCGCACCGGGCGAACAGACGCGCATCCGCGATAGCGTCGCCGCCTTCCAAAGGGCCACCGCCGGAACCGGACCCGCGATCAATGGCCTGATCAAGGACCTCGGCACCGCGCTGCGCGCCCCCGATGCCGCCATCGGACATATCGGCGCGCTGATCGATGCGATCGGTCAGCTCTCGAAAAGCATCTCGACCAACTGGGACGACATCAAGACCGCGCTGGTCAACGCCGGAGCCGGTATCGCCTTCGTCAACGAAATCTGGCAGAAAGTGGTGCAATTGGTCGATTCGCTGCTCGTCGACCTGCCGCTGTTCAACGACATCTCGCGCAAGTACGGCCGCGAAATACTGCGCGGACTCGACGATCTCGCACCGAATCTGCGCTTGCTCAGCGCCAATGTCGCGACGCTGCAACAGATCGTCGATATGATCCCGGCACTGGTCGGCGCCTTCCAACATGCCATCGACCCGCAGAGCGGGCAGATGAAACTCACCTATGCGCCACCGAAAGTCGCTCTGCCCCAAGAGAACGCCGATCAGATCTGCGCCACGCTCAATGCCGTGACGCCCGGTCGGTGCCGCGGCGCGGCGAACGGTCTGGCCGCAGTCGACCTGGCCGCACTCGTTTTCGGACCGGTAGGTGCCCGATGAGAAATTCCACACTCGTGCGACGCGCCGGAACCGGTCTCGCGGCGGCGTTGGCGGCCGCAATGCTGCTCGGCGGTTGCGCTTTCGATCCCTCATCGGTGCCAGTGCCGGGGGCGTCGGTGGCGGGCCCGACCTATCAGGTGCGGATCGAATTCGCGAACGCGCTGAACCTGCCGAAGCAGGCCAAGGTGGTGGCCAACGGCGCTCAGATCGGCAGTCTGCGCAGCGTCACCGTCGTCGACCCGTCGGCACAGAATTCGGGCCGCATCGACGCCGTCGTCGACATCTCCCGCTCAGTCGAACTGCCGACCACCACCACCGCGCAACTGCGGCAGAACACCATCCTCGGCGATATCTACATCGGACTCACCACTCCCCCAGCCGATTTCGCCAGCACCATCGCACCGGGCGGCACGATTCCGCTGAAACAGACGCGGCCCGCACTCCAGATCGAGGACCTGATGGCGGGCATGTCCACCTTCATCGGCGGCGGGGCGCTGCACAGCATGCAGGAGATCATCAACCGCACCAACGCGGTACTGCCCGCGCAGTCCACCGAAACGGCGCGGATCTTCCAGACGCTCGGCCACGACGCCCAGGACGTCGCCGACAATCTGGACTCGGTCGGCCGCCTGCTCGACGCGATCCAGCAGGACCTCGGCGCGGTGCTGGACAATAAGGAAGAGCTGGACGCCCTGCTGTCCGAACGCGGTGCGCGCGATATCCCGGCGTTCGCGAATTCGCTGGTGCTCACCCTCGGCGTCGTCGGCGCCCTCGGCATCATCGGACACGCGATCGACTGGCTCGGCCCCTTCCTGCAGGCCAGTGACGCCGCCGCCAAGGCGTTCGTGCCAATGCTGTTGGCGGCCAACCCACTCGACCTGTCCGCGCCGTCCAACCTCAACCGCCTGGTGGCACTGCTGCGCGACAAGGTCATCCCGTTCGTGGAGCAAGGACCGAAAGTGAATCTGACCCGCATCGGCGTCGAGGGCGCGCCCGTCTCCACCGACGAACAGGTCGATCGCATCATCGCGAACCTGCGGATGATCGGCGCGGTGCGTTGAAACCCCGTCGCATCAAACCCGGTTCGGTGGTCTCCCTGGCCGCCATCGCCGCGATCCTGATCATCGGCAGTAGCTACCTGAGTTTCGGCGTGGTCAAGGTCGGCTGGCTGAAGAACTACACCGACGCGACCATGGTGCTCGCCGACTCCGGCGGGCTACTGCCCCGGTCCAAGGTGCTGTTGTCGGGCATCGAGGTCGGGAAGGTGACTTCGGTGTCGCACACCGGAAATAAGGTCTCGGTGCGGTTCCGCGTCGACGACAGATACCGCATCCCGACCTCGAGTATCGCGCGGATCGAAAGTCTGTCCGGACTCGGCGAGTCCTATCTGGACTTCCGCCCGCGCGGCGGTGGCGCGGGCCCATATCTGCGCGACGGCCAGACGGTGGACGCCGACAAGATCGTCATGCCGATCTCCATCGCGGAGGTGGCCCAGACCGCGACGCGCATCTTGAACCAGCTCGATCCGCAGGCGATGGGCGCGATCATCGAAACCTTCAGCCAGGGGCTGGCGGGCACCGAAGGGGTCATTCCGCAGTTGTCCCGGTCCACGGATCTGCTCGCGGCGACGCTGCTGGCCCGCTCGGATGTCATCCGGGACATGCTGGTCGCATTCCAGGCCAAGGCCACCGATATGTCCTGGTCCGGGCCGGCGCTGCACGACGCCGCCGATCCGTGGGCCGCGTTCGGGCCCCGGGTCAGCGAGGTCGCCGCCTCGATCGCCAGGGTGATCCGCAAGGGCGATGTGCCCGCCGACTATCTCACCGATACCGCCGATACCGTCGGCCTCGTCCCGTTCCTGCGCCAGCTGGCCGCCAAGATCGACCAGATCGGACCGGACCTCGCGTCGATGATCCCGCTATTGCAGCCACTGACCGCGCTCGCGACGAATGCCGTGCGCCCCTTGGATATCGGCGGTCTGATCACCCAGGCGCTCAGCGCCACCAGCCCCGACGGCACGCTGAACTTCCAGATCACCGTCAAATAGCCACCTTTCGGAGCAGCAATGACAGTCGATACGACCAAGTCCGACACCGATGCCGGTGCGGCACAACACCGTTCGATCTCGATTCCGATCGCAACCGTCGCCTGGGGCACGGCGCTGGCCGCGGTGACCATCCTCGCCGTGACGCTCGCCGGATTCCTCTTCGCCGCCCGCAGCGACCTCGCCGACCGGGACGCCGTCGCCGCGGACAATAAACGCGCCGAGCAGGTCGCCACCGACTACGCCGTCGGCGCCTCGACCGTCAATTACGCCGAATTCGCTTCGTGGGTAGGCAGACTCAAGCAGAACACCGCACCGACCCTGGCCAACAAATTCGACACCACCGCGCCGAAGCTCGAGGAACTGCTCACCCCGCTGAAGTGGACCTCCACCGCCAATCCGATCACCGCCAAGGTGGTCTCCGATAACAACGGCGTCTACCAGGTCGACGTTTTCGTCAATGTCAGTTCGACCAACGCCCAGAATCCCGACGGCGCGCAAACGACGGTCACCTATACCGTCACCGTCGACCGCAATTCCGACTGGAAGATCACCGATGTCGGCGGCGGCCTGCCGATGAAGTAACCCGGTCAGGGCTCCGGGGCGAAGGCCGCGCGGATGAAGGCGGTGAGCTCGGCGGTGACGCGCTGCTGCGACAGCCCGTCCGCATCGCCGCGCATCGCGGAGAGCAGGGCCGACAAGATGACCGAGAGCATCACCTCACCGGCGATGCGCGGGTCCAGATCCGGATCGAGGAAGCCGCGGGCGATGCCGTCGCGGATGCGTTCGCGCGCGGCGTCACCGTAGGCGCCCATATTCTCGACCGAACGGTGGATGACCCGGTCATCGATCGAGGAGACCTCCAGCAGAATGAAATTCACCAGACCGGGTTCGCTTTCGACCAGCGCGAAGCAGCGGTCGACCGCACGGCCGAACATCGCGCAGAATTCGTCCAGCGTGGTCGGCGCCTCGGTATCCGGCCCGATCACGCGCTCCCCGATCAGCGCGTAATAGTGGTCGATGACCGCGTCGAGGATGTCGCGCTTATTGTCGAAGTAGTTGTAGAAGGTCCCATGGCTCACCCCGGCCCGGGCGACGATATCGGCGACCGCGACATTGCGATAGCCCTTGCCGACGAACAGCTCGTAGGCGGCCAGCACCAGCTCCGAACGCCGCTTGGCACTGCGCTCGACCGCCGCCTCGGTACTCATCGGGCCGCACCCCGCTTCGCCGCCGCCTTACCGTGCGGCCGTAGCGCTTTCATCATCAGATTCAATACGACGGCCACGGTGTGCTCACGCTTTTCGGCGTTGCCCGGTCCGAACAACTCCCGCATCAGTCCCGGCATCACCAACGTCAGAATGGTATGCGAAAGCACATCGACATCGATATCGTCGCGGATCCACCCGGCCTCGATCCCCCGGCGCAATTCCTTGGCGACGAATTTGGCGACCACCATC
The DNA here is from genome assembly GCF_048910785.1 of Nocardia nepalensis. NCBI lineage: Bacteria > Bacillati > Actinomycetota > Actinomycetes > Mycobacteriales > Nocardiaceae > Nocardia > Nocardia nepalensis. The sequence goes on from NZ_JBKBET010000041.1 coordinate 246,768, forward strand.
TCCAACCCGAGCAGCCGGTCCGCGAGTTCCTTATCGATGGCGCTGGCCTCGACGAACAGCAGCCGGACGAATTCCGGTTCACGCTCGACCAAGTCGTAGAGCCGCACCGACGCGGCCCGCAGACTCTCCATCAGCGCCTCGAGCGAATCGGGCCGTTCCATCACGGTCTTCGGGTCCACCGTGACGCTCAGCTTCTCGATGCCGAAATCGACCACATGGTCCAGGATTTCGCGCTTACTCGTGAAATACCGATAGACCGTGCCCTGTCCGATGCCGGCGTGCGCGGCCACATCGGAGATGGCCGTGCCCTCATAGCCCTTCTCGACGAAGACCGCGTAGGCCGACTCGATGATCTGCTGGCGCCGCCGCTGCGCCAACCCGGCCTCCGGCGGGCGACCGCGACGCGCGGTGCGCGGCTGCTCCGCCACATTTCTCCCATCGACAGACTTATCGGCCGGTGTCTACCATCGACCATGAGTTGGGACTGATGTGTCAGTCTATCAACGCGGACGTACGCGCGAGGGCCCCATCGGAATGGAGATTCCCATGTCGGATCGTATCCGCACCTCGCGCATCGCCCGTGGCGGCACCGTCGGGCGCTACGCCGCGCGGCAGGCGGTGCGCAATGCCCGCACGCGATTCGCCCGCATGACCCGTCCGTCGAATCCGGACGACGAGGCGACCACGCGCGAATTCCTGCGCGCCACCGACGAACTGGTCGAAATGCTGGGCACCATGAAGGGCGCGGCCATGAAGGTCGGCCAGATGCTGTCGATCATCGACCTCACCCTGATTCCGCACGATAAACGCGCGGACTTCCAGCGCAAACTCGCCGTCCTGCGCGATAGCGCGCCCGCGATCTCGTTCGAGCGGATGCGCACGGTGATCGAGGACGACCTCGGCCAAACCCTCGCGCAGGCGTTCGCGGAATTCGACACCGAACCGCTCGCCTCGGCATCCATCGGTCAGGTCTATCGCGCTCGGTTGCACGACGGCATGGCGGTGGCGGTCAAGGTCCAGTACCCCGGCATCGCCTCCGCCGTGCGCGCCGATCTGAAGAATCTTGCCCTCCTGCTGAAACTTTCGAAGCGGATGCTGCCGACCGCGGGCAGCGACGCATTCATTGAAGAGCTTACATTTCACATATCGGATGAGACCGACTATCTGCGCGAGGCGAAGACCCAGCACGAAATCGCCACGCAGTACGCCGGACATCCGTTCCTGCGCATTCCCGATGCCGTACTGCCGCTGTGCTCACCGCGGGTGCTGGTCACCGAATTCGTGGACGGCATGCGTTTCGACGCGATCACCCGCGAATCCGCCGCGGTGCGCGACCGGGTCGCCGAGATCATCTACCGGTTCTACATCGGATGCATCTACCTCGACGCACAATTCAATGGCGATCCGCATCCGGGCAATCTGCTGCTGACCCCCGACGGCCGGGTGGCCTTCCTCGACTTCGGTCTGTTCAAACGAATGGATCCGGCCAGCGTCGATTTCGAGCGGGCGTGTGCCGATCTGGCCTTCGACGAGCGCGCGGAGGAATTGCACGCGCTCCTGCGCACCGCGGGGGTCCTGGAACCGAATGCGACGATCACTCCGGCGCAGATTCTCGAATACTTCTACGACGCCTCGCCGTGGACCTTCGACGATGAGGAACTCGAGGTCACCGGCGAACTCGCGGGCGGGGCGCTCATGACGATCGTGGATCCGCGCACGGCGGCGTTCGAACGGATGCACCGGCAGACGCTGCCGCCGGAGCACTTCTTTTCCCGGCGCGCGGATTTCTACGCCTTCGGCATGATCGGCCAACTGCGCGCGAGCGCGAATTGGCATCGGATCGTGCGGGAATGGGTACGCGGTGAGCCACCCGCGACCGAACTCGGCCGTGCCGATGCCGAGTGGCGGGCGCTCCGCTAACGCGAGGCGACCGCCTGCTTCGGACCGTAATCCACGACCTGCCAGGCGCCGCCGTTCTTCGACACCGTGACGATCAGCAGATTCGCGGCGGTGGCCGGTTCGGGCTGCTGAACATTCTGGGTGCGCTGGGTCGCGAAGACGGTGACCGCGTACTGGTCGTTGTCCTTGGGTTCGACCGCGGTGCCGATCACCTCGCCGGTCGCGACGACCTGGGCGCCGGTCATGATGTTGGCGAGGGTGTCGTGCACCTCCCGGTAGCGGTTGCGCAGAGCGTCCGAGGTGCCGCTCTGCACGCCGTCGAAGAAGGCTGGGATATTGCGATAGTCGTAGGTCAGCGATTTGAGGGTGTAGTCCTTGGCCACCTCGGCGGCCTTGTCGCGGTCGGCGTTCTGCTGCCGCAGGGCGTCGAGGTCGTTGCCGGTGGCCTGCCAGCGCAGTCCGAGCATGGCGGCGAGGACGGCCATGAGGACCGCGACGCCGGTGAGGGCGTAGATTCGGGCATCGTGTCGGGATTCGACGGACGTCGGGACATCGATCGCTGGCGCATTTTCGTTGTCGCTCACGGCTTTCCTCACTTCGCTACTTCGGGAACTCGACCGTGACCCGCGCGGGGCCGCCCGCCGAGAAGACGGTCGACAGGAGGTCGATGATCGAACCCGCGTCCACGCGTAGCGGTTTGATCACCGACGTCGCCGGTTTCAGCACCGTGGCCAGATACGCCAGGTCCGGTCCGAGCAGCCCCAGGTATTCGTCGATCTTCTGCACCAGCGGTCCGATCGAGTTGTCCCACACGTTTTCACCTGCGTAGGAGTAGTCCTGGAAGGACCGGATCAGATGCAGCACATTGGGCAGTCCACGGTCGATATCGCCGTGCACGTCACCGATTTTCGGGCCGTAGCCCTGGAAGTGGTCACCGAGGGTCTGCCCGTTCAGGTACAGCCGGGTCAGCGCATCGCGCTTGTCCCGCAGCATCTGACCCACGAGAGTCAATGCGCGCGTGAGGTTCTCGACATCGGCCCGACGCCCCGCGAAGCCCTCCGACAGTGTGCTCGCCAGCCGGGTGACCTTATCCGGATCGATCTGCGCCGAGAGCGCGTCCATATTGGCGAGTGCGTCACTGACCGTGGTGGCGATCTTCACCTGCGCGGCCGGAATCACGCTGCCGTCACCGAGATACGGGCCCTTCGTCGTGGCCGGGCGGAAGTCCATGAACTGCTCCCCCGCCGCCGACAGGTTGCTGATGCGCACCGCACTGTCGCGGGGCAGTCGATATTTCGCGTCCACCTCGATCCGCACGGCCAGCCCTGCGGCCGTCGCGGTGATCGCCCGGACCCGCCCGATCGGCATGCCGCGCAGGTCCACCTCGGAGGTCGGCATCAGCCCACCTGACGAAACCATCAACACCGTCATGGAATTGGTGTCCTTGCGCGGATCCATGTCCAGCACGCCGACGATCATGTAGGTGGCGCATACCAGTGTCATCACCGTCAGCAGGATCAGCGAGACCGGGCCGGACAGCTTCATCGGACCATCCCCATCGAACGCAGCACCTGGATCAGCTGATCCGAACGGACTTCGGCATCGGTGTGCACCGCGGCGGCGCTGACCTGCCGCACCCGGATATCGGGCGGTGCGCTGAAGAACGGAATCAGCTTGTCCCGCAGCAGCTTGTTCACCAATTCGGCGTTCATCGCGACTGTGGTGTCGGCCGAGGCGATGGTGAGCGCGGTCGGAGCGATGATGCCGATGATCTGGTGCAGATCACCGACGAGCGGCAACGCCAGATCGCCCACATTGTGGGCGAGCGCGCCGGCCTTCACGATCGTGTCCACCACGCCGAGCAGGACATCGGCGAGACCTTCGGCACGGCTGGGCCCGAAGGTGAGGGTGCGGTCGACGCCGCTCTTATCGGCCTCCAGCGTGGTGGTGACCGCGGCCGCGGACCGCAGGATCCGATCGAGGTCATCGGTATTGGCGGCGAGATCGCGCAGCGCATTGCGCCCACCGGCCAGGATGCGGTCGAGTTCGGCCGGATCGGTCGGGTGGGCGGCATTGAGCTGGGTGATGACGCCCTGCATATCGGCCCAGCGGCCGCCGGTCACGATATTCGACAGTGCGCGCAGGATGTCCTCGACATTGGTGGCGGGCAAGGTCTGCGACATCGGGATCACGTCGCCATCGCGCAGGAAGGGGGCGCCCGCGTTCTTCGGCGCCTCCAGTGCGATGTGGATATCGCCGAGGATGGTGCTCTGGCGCAGTTCGGCCTTGGTCGACTTCGGCAGTTGCACATCGCTTTTCAGCTCGACCGTCGCGATGGCGGTATCACCGACCAGGTCGATGTGTTGCAGCACACCGACTTCCACGCCCTCGGAGATCACCTTGGCCCGGTCGGGCAGATTCAGCACGGAACCGAATTCGATGGTGATCGTGTACTTATCGCCGGTGAGATAGGTTCCGGGAATCGGGATGTCGGTCGCGCGCACACCGCAGCCCGCCACCAGGAACAGGGCCGCGAGCAGGGCTGGGATCATTCGTCTCATCGGGGAGCTCCCAGGATCACCTGCGCCAGACCGACTTCGCTGGTCTTGCCACCCACGGTCTGTTCGAATCGCGGTGGGCGATAGTCGATTCTGGCGGCACCGAGATTCGCGTCGAAGAGCGCGCCGAGGGCTCCGGCGACCTGCGGCACGTGCAGCAGGATGTCGGAGATATCGCCGGAGCGCCGGGTGATCTGTTCGATCACCGGCATCGCCTGATCGAGGAAGCCGTAGGCCTGCTGATCGTATTTGTCGACATTGCGGGCAATAACGGGCAGGAACTGCACGGCCAGGTCGATCGCCTGGGAGAACTCGGTGCAGACCCCGTCGATCATCTGGATGCCGTCCTTCAAATTGTCCAGCAGCGTCTGCATATCCGGCCAATTGGTGACGAACATGGTGACGAGTTGATCGAGGTTGTCGATGAGCCGGCGGAAGACCACATCGCGGTCGGCCGGATTGCCCACCAACTGGGAAAGCCTGGCCATCAACGTATTCCACTGTTGACCGGTGCCAGCGAAGGCGCGGTCGGCGGCGGTGAGGGTGTCGTCGAGTAGTGCGTCGCCGGGACGGCCGCCCGCCGCGGACTGTCCGCCGAGGAGATCGGAGGAGAGTCTGCCCACCGCGTCCAGCGCCTCGCTGATGCCGATCGGAGTCCTGGTCCGCTCCAGCGGAATACACTGTGCCGAATCGAATTTCGCGCCGCCGGTATAGGACTTGGTGAGCTCGACGCGGCGGTCGGTGACGATCGAACTCGACAATGTGACCGCACCGACATCCGCGGGCAGGGCAATGCTGTCGGCGACCTTCATCGAGACCCGCATGCGATCACCGCGCGGCTCGATGGCCGAGACCGTGCCGACCTCGACGCCGAGCACGGTCACGTTATTGCCCGGATAGAGCCCGACGGTATCGGCGAATTCGGCGCAGATCTGCTGTTGCGGCCGATACAAGTACGACACCGAGGACGCACCCGTCGCCCCGATCGCGACCACCGATGCGAACGCCACCGCGACCACTACCGCCTTGCCTCGTCTGCGCATCAGCAGGCCTTGCCTTCGAACGGAATACAGAGCTGCGGCCCCTGCAGCACGCTGGCCGATTGGTCGACGGTCACGCCGTCGACGCCGAGCATGGCCGAGATCTTGGTCATGAAATCCTTGATGCCGGTGACGACGGTATCGATGCGAGCCGGATCCTGGACCAGCTTGTTGAACAGCTCCTCCAGCTGCGTCACCGAAGGCTCGAGCGAGTCCCCATACGCCATGACCGGGCGGTGCACCACCAGGAACAGCCGCTTCAATAGGTTGAACACCCTGACCACCTCGACCTTGCGCTGGCCGAGCACCACCGCGACGACACCGAGTTGGCGGACGAAATCGGCGAGCACTTCCCGATCGTTGGTGATGGCGCCGATGTATTCGTCGGAGACCGCCAGCGCCGCGTCCAACTGCCCGGAGCGGTTGGCGAGCACATCGCTGAGCTCGGTGAAGTTGCCGACGATAGCGCGGATCGCATCCGGCTGACCGGCCAGCGCCCGGTTCACCTGCGCGATGGTCGCGCGCAGTGTCGCGCCGTCCACATCGCGCACCGCCGGCGTCGCGGTCTCGAGGACATCGGTCAGTTCGAACGGCGTCAGCGTGCGCTCCGGCGGAATGTGCTTATCGCCAAGGGGTTCGGTACCCGCCGGACTCAGCGACAGATAGTGCCCGCCGATCGGGGTCAGCATCTTCAGTTGCACCGCGGACTTATCGCCGACGCGCACCCCGCGATCCACGCCGAAACGCACCTCGACATGATCGCCCGCCAACCGGACCGAGCGCACCTGCCCGACCTTGATGCCGGCGATGCGCACCTCATCGCCCGAGCGCGCACCCCCGGAACTGCGGAAGTCCGCAATGTAGGCGTCTTCCCCGAATGGGACCGCGTACACGACACCGGCGGCCAACAGTGCGACGACGCTGACCACGACACCCGCGATCCCCCAGCGCAATTGCCTGCGCGATTGCTTACCCTCGGCGTGCTTGCCGAGCACCGCGGCGATCAATTCGCCGATCGTGGCGACCGCATACCGGATCATTGGCACACCACCAGCTTCTGATTACCGAGCACGACCCGACCGATCCCGGGAATCGCGGCCTCGCCCGCACTACAGGTGAAAGTCCTTGGCGGCGTGCTATTTCCGAGCAGCGAATTGTTCAAACCGGTGAGCAGTCCCGGCATCAGCGATAGCACTTCGACGATCTGGTCGGTCTGCGGCAGCAGCCTGCGCAGCAGCCCGTCCAACGGTCCGTAGCTGTCGTCGTAGGCGCCCTGTAGCTCCTCCAATAGCGGAACCAGCGGCGCCATCGTGCGATTCGCCTCCTCGACGGCGGTTACCAGAGTGGAGGTCTTGGTGCTGAACTGGCGCAGGATGCCACCGAGCTGTTTCACGAGATCGCCGACGGCGGCGGACTTTCCGCCGATCTCGCCGGAGATCGAGCCGAGATTGCGAATCAACAGCACGATCAGCGCCTCGCGATCCTTGGCGTAGGCGGTGAGGTGGTCGAGGTCCGCTAGCACGGGACCGATGCCGGTGCCGTCACCGTTCAGGACGCGAAGCAGGTTCTGCCCGAACTGATTCAGCTGAGCGGTATCGAGAGTGCTGAACAACGGCTTGAATCCGTTGAACAGTTTGGACACATCGAAACTGGGGATGGTGCGCTCGACCGGGATCGTGGCTCCCGAGGCCAGCCGCGCGCCAGCGGGCTGCTGGTGCACCAGCTCGATATAGCGCTGCCCGATCAGGTTCTGATAGCGGACCGCCACCTGGGTGTTGTCGTAGACCGGGCGGTTCTTGTCGACGGTGAATCGGACGCGGGCGAGCGTGCCTGCCAGCTCGACGGATTCGATCCGGCCCACCGCCACGCCGGACATGCGCACGGTATCGCCCTCGTATAGTCCGGAGATATCGGTGAATAGCGCGCTGTAGGAGATATCGGTCTCGGGTACCGGAACCTTCAGTGCGGCAATGACGAATGCCGAACACACCGAGACAATGGCCACGAAGACCGCCAACTTCACCGACGCACTCGCCACCGGGTTCATCGCGCACCCCCGATCAGCGACTCGGCAAGGTAGGGCATGTTTTTCACGATCACCTCGAGCTGAAGCTGCACCCGGCCGTCGACGACCGGGAAGGCGGAGCCGATGGCGTCGATGAGCTCGGGAACGCGGTGATAAGCGGGCGCGACGGAACCGATCGATGCGGCGATCGGCACGACCAGATCCAGCAGCGTATCGATGATCTCTGCCAGATTCGGGTTCTTGTCCCGCAGCAGATCCGCGACCGCGACGACCAGCTTCTCGCTCACCCCCGACACCGATTTGCGGGTGCGCTCCCGATTGACCGAATCGCCGAAATACGCACTGTGGTCGAGGACTCCGAGAATGACATCCACCGCCGACGGCGTGGTCTCGGCGACGCCGACCGAGGTCTGCGCGCCGATATCGAGGTAGTGCGCCAATGGCGCGCGCTGGTTGTCGGCGAGCACACGCGCCATATCGAAGAAGGCCGAAACCGTCGGGCCCAGCGTCGCGGAATTGTCGATCAGCAGGTCGAAGACCTTGCGCACGTCATCGGAGTCGAGCACCTGCGCCAGCCGGGCCGCGCGCCGGAATACGCTCGCCACCGTCGCGTTCGCGGCATTCTCGCCGATCGAGAGGGTGGCGTTCTCGCGCAGCGGCGCGCCCTTACCCTCGGTCACCAACTCGATGGCACTGGAGCCGAAGACATTCGAGGAGCTGAAGCGCGCGGAGACATCGTCGGTGAGCGCCGCGGCCTGGGTTCGATCCAATTCCAGCACGATGCGCTGATGGCCGTAGCCGACGGTATCGACACGGCGCACCGTGCCGATCGCGAAGCTGTGGAACTTCACCTCCGCACCCGGCGCGAGGCCCTCACCGAGGGTTGCCGCGTCGATGGTGATGGTGAAGCGGTCGGCGAATTTACCCTGGGCGTAGTTCGTAATGACCAGGCCCGCAACGACAATGACAGCGGCGACGAGCAGCCCGCGCGCCCGCAGCGCCCACGGTCGCGCCGACCGTCCGGAATAATCACGAAAGACCGGCATGGCTACCCCGAAATCCTGATGCCGACATCGAGTCCCCAGAACGCGATCGTCATGATCATGTCCGCGATAACCACCAGCACCAGGCTGGCCCGGATCGCGCGCCCGGAGGCCCGGCCGACGCCCTCGGGCCCGCCGGTGGCGTAGAAGCCCTGGTAGCCGTGGATCAGGATGATCATCACCACGAAAACGGTCGCCTTGACCAGCGAGGCGAGGACGTCACCGGGTTGCAGGAAGGCGTCGAAGTAGTGGTAGTAGGTGCCCGAGGATTGGCCGTGCAGCACATTCACCACCACCGCGCACGACAGGTAGCTGAGGATCAGCGTCAGCAGGAACAGCGGCACGATGGTGATGACTCCCGCGATTACCCGGGTGGTCACCACGAACGGAATCGGCCGGATGCCAATGGCTTCCAGCGCGTCGATCTCCTCGGAGATGCGCATGGCGCCGATCTCGGCGGTCATCCGGCAGCCCGCCTGGGCGGCGAAGCCGATCGCGGCCACCATCGGCGCCATCTCCCGGGTATTGGCGTAGGCGGAGACGAATCCGGTCAGCGGACCCATGCCGACCATATTCAACGCCGTGAAACCCTCCACCCCGATGGAACCGCCGACCGCGACGCCGAGGAAGATCAGCACCGCCACGGTGCCGCCGCCGACGATCAAAGCGCCACTGCCCCAGGTGATATCGGTGAGCACGAGCATGGTCTGGCGGCGATAGGCGCGCAGTGTATGCGGCACCGCGGCCAGCACCTGCGCGACGAAAGTCACTTGATGACCAAGGGATTCGAGCACGGTCATCGGCGCGCGGACGCCGCTCGCGGCAACCCGGCCCGCCGTTCCGAAGGGTTGATAGCGCGCGGGTACCTCGACCATCAGCCCACCCGCTGCGGGATGAACATCGAAACCAGCTGGGTGATCACGAGATTGACGCCGAAGGCCGCCATCACCCCGATCACCACGGCGGCATTCACCGCATTGGCGACCCCCTTCGGTCCCGAATGCGCCTCCAGACCGCGCTGGCAGGCCACGATCAATACGATGACGCCGAAGATCACCGACTTCACGATCGCCACGACCAGATCACCCATCGATGCGAAGGCCGCGAACGAGGACAGATAGCTGCCCGGCGTGACGCCTTGGAATCCGACGGCTATCACATAGCCGGTGAAGACGCCCATGAAGATGATCAGCAGGCACAGCAGCGGAGTCAGCAGAATCATCGCCGCCAAGCGCGGGGCGACCAGCCGCCGCACCGGGTCGATCCCCATGGTGCGCATGGCGTCCACCTCTTCACGGATGGTGCGCGCGCCCAGATCCGACGCGATCGCCGAACCCGCCGCGCCGCCGAGCAGCAGCGCGGTCACCATCGGCGCGCCCTGCCGGATCACCCCGAGCCCGCCCGCCGCGCCCGCCACCGAGGTCGCGCCCACCTGCTGGGTGAGGCTGCCGACCTGGACCGAGACGATGACACCGAACGGAATCGCCACCAGCACAGCCGGAATGGCGGTGACACTGACGATGAACCAACCCTGCTGAATCGTCTCGCGCCACGGATGGCGCAGCGCGACAATGTCGCGGACCAGGTACCCGAAGGCCGCCACTGTGAGTTGCAGCGCCCGGCCGAAGGTACGCAGCCCGGAGAAGACCAGATCCAGCCCCCACCTGATAATTGGCTCCGGTAATCGAGCCACCCTGTCAACGAGCGCCAACTTGACCCCACCTTGCGTCTTGCCCTGCTGAGACAGTAACGCTTACCTGACTGACATATCACTCTTTGCGAAAAATTCGCATCCGCCCCGGTCAGGGGCTTCCCAATCTGTCTCAGACAACTTAGGCTGGGCTAAACCTTCGGAAAGGGACAACGATGTCTGCCATGCAACACGCGCCCGCGCGGGCCCTCAACGGGCTGGTGACGCACGGGTGGAACCGGGCCGCCCAGCTCTACAACTTCCCGATCCTGCAGCGTCTGGCCTATCGCCCGCCGCAGGACGAGATCATCGCTCAGTTGCGGCGCAGCGGGGCGCGGCGGATCGCCGATGTCGGTTGCGGCACCGGCATTCTCGCCTCGCGCATCGCATACGAATTGCGGCCGGAGGTGGTGTACGGCTGCGACGCGTCAGTGGGAATGTTGAAGCAGGCGAGGTCGCGTTCGGACCAAGTGCAGTGGCGTAATCGGCAGGCCGAAGATCTCGGGTTGCCCGACGAGGCGGTGGAGGCGGTGGTGTCCACGCATGCGTTCCACTTCTTTGACCATGCGGCGGCGCTCGCGGAGTTCCATCGGATACTGGTTCCCGACGGATTGCTCGCGATCGTGATCAATAACCCGCGCAGCCGGTGGGCCATGGCATTGCAGCCGCCCGCGGTGCAGGGTCTGGCGTACTTCCCGCCGCCGGACGAGATGCGCTCGCTGGTCGAGGCGGCCGGATTCACCATCACCGAGCAGCGGCCGGTGCGTCGGCCGATGCCGAATTCGATGGTGCCGGATGTGCTCACGGTGGCCCGGCGCGGCTGAGAAAGCCCGCCCTCCGGCGCGGCTGGCCCAAGCGTGGCATGCTCGATTCATAGGCGATTTCGAATCGAAGGTGGGTGTGATGCCCGGACCAGCGCCATGACCGCCACCGTGTGGTACGCGTCCTACGGCTCGAATATGCATCTGAGCCGCTTTCGCTGCTACCTCGCCGGAGGCACACCCGACGGCGGCGCAATGACACTGCCCGGCTGTCGTGACCGGGCCGAACCGCTGCGCTCGGTCCCGATCACACTTGCGGGCCTGCAGTACTTCGCCACCGAATCACTGACCTGGACCGGCGGCCGAGCCTTCTACGACCCCGACGCCCCCGGCGAGACCCCCGCCCGCGCCCACCTCGTCACCATCGCCCAGTTCTCCGATATCGCCGCCCAGGAGATGTACCGAGCACCCGGCACCGACCTGGACCTGACCGAGGCAATCACCAACGGCCGCCTGACCATTGGGCCCGGCCGCTACGAAACCCTCGTCTGCACAGGCACTTTCGAAGGCCATCCGGTCTTCACCATCACCGCGCCCTGGCGCTACACCGACCTGCCCGGCAACCCGCCCGCTGCCACCTACATCCGCCATCTCGCGGCGGGCCTCACCGAGTCCCACGCATGGGCCGTCGAGGAAATCGCCACCTACCTCGCCACTCGCCCCGGCGCGGATCTCGGCTGGACGCCCGCGACCATCGCTGCCCTGCTGGACAGTCAGCCCACTCAGCCGGCGGCGGAGACGATCGGTCCGTAGTCCTAGTCGGTGTCCGTGATGCGCAGGATCTCCTCGACGATCAGCTCCGGTTCGGTGAACATGATGAGATGACCCGAGCGCTGCGCCTGGACCAGTCGACCGTTGGGGAAGGCGGCCGCGGTACGGCGATGCGCGGCGGTCAGCGCTGTTCGGGTCGTCTTGTCGAGCCGTGGCAGTTTCGTTCCGGTAATGACGCTGACCTCGAGCGCACCGAGTTCGTGGGGCTGTTCGCGGAGGTTTCGCAGACCCTCGGTGAATTGGTCCTGTTCGGCGATCATGGTTCGCGCGGCTCGCATCGTGAAGTCCTCGGCGCGATGCTCGGCGGCGACGTCGGCGGGTTGCCTACCGCCCATCCGGCTGCCGAGCAGCCGATACAGGCCGGATCCGGCGAGCGCGGGCATGAGGACCCGGGTCATCGCATACCGCTTCCGCGCCGAGGGCAGGAAATACAGTTCGCAATTCTCATCGCTCTGGTCGACCAGCACGATGCCTTGAACGCCTGCGGGATTCGCCCGCGCGGCGACCCGCACGATGGGGCCGCCCCAACTGTGCCCGACGAGGATGACGGGCCCATCCCCCAGTTCCCGAAGAACCGCGGCGAGATCGTCGGCCATCCGGTCGAGCGTGCGCGGTCGCGGATCGTCATCGCTGCGCCCCGTCCCGGACCGATCGTAGACAACGGCGCGTACGCGCTCGGCCACCACAGGCTGCACCAACCCCCAGATCGAGCGCGAAAATCCCATCCCCGACTCGAAGACAACGGTCGGCCCACCCGTTCCGCGCACCATATAGTGCAGCCGACGGCCGTCGGTTGTCGTCGCGAATCCGCTTGTCCCGAAGGTGTGTACCTCTTGGCGCCCCTGCCCGGCGACCCGCTCGATCACTGTGCCCAACCCGTCTTCCGTCGATGGTCCGCGGAGCTCGCTGTGCCTGCCGCTCGAGCCTCGATGGCCCGATTACAGGACTAGACAAGTTCGGCCGATGATGCAAACCGATCCGCTATCGGCCGAGTCGATCTCGGCGGGGGCACTCCAGCCGGAGGCGGGGCGAGCGCCGCCGACTGGAGTCGAAACCGGCTGCGGTCAGGACAGTTTCAGCGAACGCCCGATGATTTCCTTCATGATCTCGGTGGTGCCGCCGTAGATGGTCTGGACGCGAGCGTCCATGTACGCCTTGGCGATCGGGTATTCCTTCATGTAGCCATAGCCGCCGTGCAGTTGCAGGCAGCGGTCGATGAGGTCGAGCTGTTCCTCGGTGCTCCACCATTTGGCCATGGCGGCGTCCTCGACGGAGAGCTTGCCCGCGTTGAGATCTTCGATGAAGCGGTCCACCAGGACGCGGACGGCGGTGGTCTTGGTGGCCAGTTCGGCCAGCACGAAGCGGGTGTTCTGCAGTGCGCCGATCGGCTTGCCGAAGGCCTTGCGGTCGCGGACGTACTGGATGGTCATATCCAGGCAGGCTTCCATGGCCGCGGCCGCCATGACGGCGATCGACAGGCGTTCCTGCGGCAGGTTGTGCATCAGGTGGATGAAGCCCATGCCCTCGGTGCCGAGCAGGTTCTTGCCGGGGACGCGGACGTCGGTGAAGCTCAACTCGGCGGTGTCCTGGGCCTTGAGGCCGAGCTTGTCGAGGTTGCGGCCGCGTTCGAAGCCGGGCATGCCGCGCTCCACGACGAGCAGGCTGAACCCCATCGCGCCCTTGGTCGGATCGGTCTGGGCGACGACGATGACGATATCGGAGTTGATGCCGTTGGTGATGAAGGTCTTGGCGCCGTTGAGGATCCAGTCGTCGCCGTCCTTGACCGCGCGGGTCTTGATGCCCTGGAGGTCGGAGCCGGTGCCTGGTTCGGTCATCGCGATGGCGGTGATGATCTCGCCGGAACAGAAGCCCGGCAGCCAACGCTGCTTCTGCTCGTCATTGGCGAGCTCGAGCAGGTAGGGGGCGATCACATCGTTGTGCAGCGCGAAGCCTAGACCGGAGTACTGGCCGCGCACGGACTCCTCGGCGACGATCGCGTTGTAGCGGAAGTCCTTGACCCCGCCGCCGCCGTACTCCTCCGGCATGGCCATGCCGAGGAATCCCTGTTTACCGGCCTCGAGCCAGACAGCGCGGTCGACGATGCCCTGCTCTTCCCACTTCGCGTGATTCGGCGCGACGTGCTGATCGAGAAACTTGCGGAACGACTCCCGGAACAGCTCGTGTTCGGGTTCGAACAGTGTGCGCTCCACGCCAACCTCCTAGTGACCACACGGCCGGTCCACACCGACCCGTCGTTGCTACATACGGTACCCGGAACGAGAACCATCGTTCACTTCCGGTCCCGAAATCGTCGTCTCACCTGGACCGGTGGAGGCGATTCAGCGAGCAAATCGGCAAACGCGGGCGATCACGAAGGCACCCCCGGGCCCTGCGCCAGCACCGGCCACGACGCCTTCAGCGTGTCTTGCCAGACCGGAGTGGGTTCAGGCGGGCTGGAAGTCGTAGGTAGCGGAGATGCCGCCGGTTCTGCGGTTTGTGCGCGCGACAGTTGCGCGCGGCCCCGAGCACGCCGCCGACGGCGACCTGGTTGGCGCGGCAGCCGACCCCGGGCATGGCGTGCGGGCAGTCGAGTGTGCCCCACCGGCCCGGAATTCCGATGAGCGGCGGCAACTCCGAGAGTGAACTCAGAACAGACTGCGCAGCCGGCCCAGGAGTGTGCGGCCCGGATCCCGATCGCGCTCACTGAACAGGAACCTCAGTTCCTCCTCCAGTTCCTTGCGCACCACATCGCGCAATTCCACCGCAGCGACGTGTTTATCGACCGCATCGCGCCACGGCGTCGGGTCGATCGGCGCACCGGCGGAGAAGTAGAAACGCTCGGGGCGCGGAATGCCGGTCGGGCCGACACCGCGCAGCAGCGGCGGGGTCAGCTCCCGGTTCAGGCCGAGCGCCTCCACGGCCCAGCGCAGCGGTCGCATGACCGGGTGGTCGCCGTCGAAGACGATGTCGTAGGCGTCGTCGACACCGATCATCGCCACCGGGACGATCGGCGCGCCCGCCTCGATCGCCATATGCGCGAAGCCGGAGCGGCCCTCCCACTTGAGGACGTACTTCTCGTTCTTGCGGCGCACCGCCTCCCGGCCGCCGCCAGGAAAGACGATGACGGCCTCGCCGCGCGCCAGCAGCGCCAGACAGTTGCGGCGGTTGCCGCGCACCGCGCCGAAATGGTGCAGCAACTGGCGGACGCCGGGCACGTTGATGAGCACGTTCTCGGCCAGCCCGCGGATCAGTCGCCCGCGACGGCGCAGCACCTCGGGCAGCAGCAGCGGCGCATCGATACCGCCCATCAGATTGTGGTTGCCGACCAGCAATACCGGGCCCTCGGCCGGAATGTTCTCCAAGCCGTAGAACCGCGGGCTCGTCCACGCGCGCAACGGCGCGAGCAGCGCGTCGAGCACTCGGATATCGGTGTCGGTGAGCGAAACCGACAGTGGCGCACCGTCACTCAGCACTGGCGTGGCGAGCGACGAATCACCGGAGCGCCGATCACCGGAATCGGCCGAACCGGAGTGGTCATGCGACATTGAACCCTCCTGATGTCGATTCGATGACGATAGCGCAACGAATTCGCCTGTGTCGCACCGGATGTGCCGGCGATGCGCTACCGACCGGCCGGTCCGTGAGCGAACTGGGCCGACGCGTCCGCCACCCGGCCACCATCAGGGACGTGGCCGACTGCTCGCCGGTCGCTGGATGCCGTAACGGCTCAGCGTGACGACCCATTGGTCTCGACCGAATCCGATCCATCGGTTTGCGCCGAACCACCCGCGTGCGCGTACTGCGACAGTGCCGCGGCCAGCGCGTGCGGAACTCGGGCGCGCACCCGGGTGCCGCCCTCCTCGTGCTCGGAGGTGGTGATGCGCCCGTCCGCGTGGATGCGGGCGAGCAGATCGCCACGGGTGTACGGCAGCAGCACGCTGATCTCGACATCGAGGCCGCCGAGCACCTCGGCCAGGCGCTCGCGCAGTTCGGGGATGCCGGTCCCCTTGCGCGCCGACACGTAGGACGCGTCGGGCAGCATGGCGCGCAACCGGGTGAGCTCGACCGGTTCGACCGCATCGATCTTGTTGACCACCAGCAGTTCCGGCGGCGCTGGCGTGCCCGACTGCTTGATCACGTCGGTGATCACCTCGCGGACCGCCTTGATCTGTTCGGCGGGCAGCGCGTCGGAGCCGTCGACGACGTGCAGCAGCAGATCGGCGCCGGTGACCTCCTCCAGGGTGGATCGGAACGCCTCGACCAGCTGAGTCGGCAGATGCCGCACGAAGCCGACCGTGTCGGTGAAGACGACCTCGCGGCCGTCGTCCAGTTCGGCGCGGCGGGTGGTCGGATCCAGGGTCGCGAACAGTGCGTCCTGGACCAGTAGGCCCGCGCCGGTCAGGGCGTTCATCAGACTGGATTTGCCCGCATTGGTATAGCCGACGATCGCGACCGACGGGATGCCGCTGGACGTGCGACGGGCCCGCTTGGTGTCGCGCGCGGTCTTCATCTCGCGAATCTCGCGGCGCAGCTTGGCCATTCGCTCGCGAATCCGACGCCGGTCGGTCTCGATCTTGGTCTCACCGGGACCACGCAGACCGACACCGCCACCGCTGCCACCGGCTCGACCACCGGCCTGCCGGGACATGGACTCACCCCAACCGCGCAGCCGCGGCAGCATGTATTCCATCTGGGCGAGCGAGACCTGCGCCTTACCCTCGCTGGAGGTGGCGTGCTGGGCGAAGATGTCCAGGATCAGCGCGGTCCGGTCGATCACCTTGACCTTGACGACCTTCTCCAGCGCGGTCAGCTGCGCTGGGGTCAGTTCACCGTCGCAGATCACGGTGTCGGCGCCGGATTCGAGCACCACGGCGCGCAGTTCGTCGGCCTTGCCGGAACCGATGTAGGTGGCCGGGTCCGGCTTGTCGCGACGCTGGATCAGGCCCTCCAGGACCTCCGAACCCGCGGTCTCGGCGAGTGCGGCCAGTTCGGCCATGCTGGCCTCGGCCTGGGTAGCCGAGCCCGCGGTCCACACGCCGACCAGCACGACCCGTTCCAGGCGCAGCTGCCGGTACTCGACCTCGGTGATATCGGTGAGCTCGGTGGACAGACCGGCGACACGACGTAGCGAGGAGCGTTCGTCGAGCTGCATCTCGCCGACCGTGGGATCGGCGCTCCACCCGGACCGCTTCATCCGCGCGGCGTGCTCGGCTACTACGTCACCGATGTCTTCCGTCGTGTCCTCGACGGCCTCGACGAGGTCCTTGTCGTCGTCGGCCGGAGTGAATTCATAAGTCTTCGATTTCGTCATACACCATCCATGCTGCCACGTGAGCTCGCATATGTGCATTCGGTTATCCCGGACACGGCCGACGCCGGTGGTTCACCCCGGTTCGGGCGAGCCGCCGACTCCGACACGTTCTCCGCGGTTCTGCTACCAGGAAACCGTGACCCGAATCCGCAGGTCGTGATCCCGGCCGGCCTCAGCGCGCACAGCAATGCGGCCCGCGCGCGGCACCCCCGGATCATCCCGGGGGGACCACGTAGTTCGATTCCCGGTGCGCCTCGATCGACGCGCTGTCCGGGTGCGGTAGATCGTCGCTCGGCTCAGCGAGTCGGGCGGCCAACCTGCTCGCGGCCGTAACCCCGCTCAGGTTGTCCAGGGTGGTTCGGGAAGACGCGACGTGCGCTGCTGGGCGTCGGTCCCGATGGCATTGATCGTCTCCGTTCTCAGTGCTGGTTGATTCCGAGCACTGCGGAGCACGGTGGGCCGGTGCGGACCGAGACCGCGCGAGTAGCGAACTACGTGCTCGCCCACCAGTTTTCGGCAATCCGACCGGTTGCCACCAGCACCGAAGGCCCGCGCAGCCACGCGACCCCCTCGGCGAGGCGGACGGTGACCTCACCGCCCGGCACTCGGACGCGAACCTCGCCGCTGTCGGTGGCGATGCGGAAACCGTTGGCGGCCAAGGCGGCCGCCGCGGTGGCGACGGTTCCGGTTCCGCAGGAACGGGTTTCGCCGACGCCGCGTTCGTAGACGCGCATATCGACCGCACCGTCGACCAGTCCGGTCACGATCTCGACATTCACGCCCTGCGGGAACAGATCCGGATCGAATCCGGGGGCGACGGTGAGGTCGAGTTTGGCAAGCGCGTCGACGGACAGGCTCGCATCGACACAGGCCAGGTGCGGATTGCCGACATCGATGCCGATGCCGGGAAATGCCCAGCCGCCGATGGTCGCGGTCGATGGGCCCAACTCACGCACGACCCCCATGCCGACGGTCACCTCACCGTTGACCGGTCCGCCGCTGTGCACGGTGACCGGACGGGCTCCGGCCCGGCTGCCGACCACGTAGTCCGCACGTGATTCGAGTCCCTGCGCCGCCAGATAGTGCGCGAAAACCCGCACGCCGTTGCCGCACATCTCGGCGATCGAGCCGTCGGCATTGCGGTAGTCCATGAACCAGTCGGACTCGGCGACGCCCTCCGGAATCTCGGCGAGCACACCGGCATCGCGCAGCGCGCCCGCGCGCGCCACCCGCAGCACACCGTCCGCGCCGAGGCCGCGCTGGCGATCGCATAGCGCCGCCACCCGGTCCGGGGTCAGGTCCAGGCGGACCTGCGGATCGGGCAGCACCACGAAATCGTTCTGGGTGCCATGCCCCTTGGTGAACTCGATATCCGACACGTCGCGCATTCTCCCTGCTTATCGTCCTCGAACCAACGTACGGCGCTGCCGCGAAATTTCGTAGAGCGCGACCGCCGCGGCCGACGGCGCGCCGAGCGAGCTGGCGGTGCCGCCCATCGGGATGTAGACCATATCGTCACAGGCCTGCTGCCAGGCCGCGCTCATGCCGCTGGTCTCGTTGCCGACGACCAGGATGGTCGCCTCGGTGAAGTCGTAGTCGAAGACCGCGTCCGCGCCGTTCTCGTCGGTACCGACGATGCGGGTCGGGATGCCGCGCCGCACCTGCCGGTCGCGGAATTCGAGCACCTGCGCGGTCCCGGCGGCACGGAATACCGGCATGGCGAACAGCGAACCGGTGGACGCGCGGACCGACTGCGGGTCGTATTGGTCGGCGCCGTGGCCGGTGACGACAATGCCGCTGGCGCCGAACGCGTCGGCGGAGCGGATGAGGGTACCGAGATTGCCCGGCGAATTGGGCCGGTCGAAGACCACCACGACCGGTGGCGCCGCGTCACCGGGTTCGCCGGGTTCGAAGGTATCGAGCTCGGGTTGTTTCGATATCGCGACGGCCACCAATTCCGGTATGCCGGAGGACTTTTCGCCGAGTTCGGCCATCAGCTCCGGAACCAGGCCGACCTGCGGTACGCCACTGGTCGCCAGCAGTTCGCGCGCCCAGCTCGACAGCTCGGGCGTGCCGAGGCGGTAGAGCATGGTTTCCAGGGGCCAGTCGTTGGCGATCGCCTGGGTGATCGGACGCACGCCCTGTACGAGGAAGCGACCGTCGCGGTGGCGTTTGGTGCGGTTGTTCAGGTACGCCTGCCACACCTGCACCGAGGCATTGCGGGTACTCACACGACGGGTCACTGCGGCATCGGTTCTTTCTCGAGCAGGGTCAGCACGGTCGCGACCAGATCGGGATCGGCGCCGTCCACCCAGCGCACCCGGGGATCGCGGCGGAACCACGAGCGCTGCCGCCGGACATAGCGCCGGGTGCCGATCAGGGTGCGTTCCTGTGCGTGGTTCAGGTCGTATTCGTTGTCCAGGTACGACAGGACTTGTGCGTAGCCGATCGCCCGGCGCGCCGTGACGCCCTCGCGCAGGCCCTGTTCGATCAGACCGCGTACTTCGTCGACGAGACCGGCCTCGAACATCCGCGCGGTGCGCAGTTCGATGCGCGCGTCTAGTTCGGCGGTCTCGCGATCGACGCCGATGATCACGGTGTTCCAGCGCGGTTTTCCGATGGCTGGCGCGGAGGCGGCGAACGGGCGGCCGGTGAGTTCGACGACCTCTAGCGCGCGGACCATGCGGCGGCCGTCGGTGGGCAGGATGGTCGCGGCGGCGGCCGGATCGGCCTTCGTCAGCGCATCGTGCACCGCGGCGACGCCGCGCTCGGCCAGTAGCGCCTCCCAGCGCGCGCGGACCGTGGGGTCGGTGGCCGGAAACTCCCAATCATCCAGCAGCGCTTGGACGTACATCATCGAGCCGCCCACGATGATCGGGGTGCGGCCGCGGGCCATGATCTCGCGCACGTCGACACTGGCCGCGGCCTGGTAGGCGGCGACGGTCGCGGTTTCGGTCACGTCCAGGACATCGAGTTGATGGTGCGGGATGTCGCGGCGTTCGGCCGGAAGGAGTTTCGCGGTGCCGACGTCCATGCCGCGGTAGAGCTGCATCGCGTCGATGTTCACGATTTCGCCGCCGAGACGTTCGGCGAGATCCAAGCCGAGATCGGATTTGCCGGTGGCGGTGGGGCCGACGACGGCGATCGGGGTCAGCACGTTGCCGGACAACGGGTCCGGCTGCGGGTGCGTCCGCTCCGACGGATGCGAGTGCGAGTCGGTCACGAATCACCGCCCGATGCACTGGGCCGCCAGACGCTCACCTGATAGCCGACGCCGAACGGGGCGGCGCTGTAGAGGGTTTCGACGGAAGGGGCCTTCGAATCGGCGGCGAACAATCCGGCGAGTACCTGATAGGCCGCGCGCCCGGACAGTGCCAGTTCGGCGCACAGTGCTGGGTCCAAAGCGAGCAGTCCACCCGTATCGCCCTGCGCCAGCGCCCGGTCCAACTCGCGCTGCACGCCTGCGGCGCGCTCGTCGAGATAGCCGGGTGCCTTCAGACTCAAGGTCGCGGCGCCGTCGGCGATCACGAGAACGCCCGCCGGTTCGGGTGAGCCGTCCAGGGCGGTACGCAGTTCCGCGCCGATCCGGGCGCACCGATCGACGGGGGTGTCGGCGGCGACGACGGTCGTCGGGGCCACCGCCTCGGGTGCGATCTGTCCACGCAACCACCCGGCGATCAGAGCGGGCAGCGGCTGCTGCGGATCCGCTGTGCCGGGAGTGTGCCGGGCTCGCGATAGCGCGTCGTCGGAGAGCGCGACCTGGACGTCCGCACCGAAACCGCGGAAGGTGCCGACCGCATCGGGGCCCACGACCTGCGCGGCGTCGCCCACTCCGATGACCGTCCAGTGTCGAGTCGTCGCGGCCAGCGCGCCCACAGCGGTGAGCGCGGCCGCACGCAGTACGGCTGGCGCATCGCCGGGATCGGTCCCGACCGCGTGCGCGATACCGCCGCAGAGCTCGGGCACCAGGATCGGCGGCGACGGGACCAGGGCCGCAATGGAGAACACGCCGTAACCGTAGTCGTTGGCCGAACGAGCGATCCACACCGCCGCTGCCGTGGCCCCGAAGGCCCGGCTTCGAGTGTCTCTGCCGCAAACCTGCCCGAGATTGATAGTGTTCGAGGTGCTACAACCCAGGTCATCACGGGTTGATTTCCCTGGGAATCATCAGTCGGAGGGCATTGATCGATGGTTTACAGGGCTCGGACCGGGTTCAATGGAGTGAGCTAGGGCGTAACCAGGCAGCCGTGACGCGCGGCAGGGACGAGGAGCAATGAGTCAAGCATCGCGCAGCGATTCAGTGAGGGGTGGTGGCCGGGAGACGGGTGGGCGCGAGAGCAACGGAACGGCCAAAGCGAACCCCGGCAGCACGCCGCCCCCCTCGGATGCCCCGAAGGCCGCCGCGCCTAAACCTTCCGCCACCCCGAAACCGTCCGCGACCCCCAAACCGGGTGGGTCGGCGGCACATCCGAAGCCGCATGCGGTCAAGCCCGCGCCGGGTCCGGCCGCACAGCATCCGCATCCCGTCGCCGTCCCGACCGTCACCGATCCCAGTGCCTGGGGCCGCGTCGACGACGACGGCACCGCGTGGGTGAAGACCGCCGACGGCGAGCGCATTGTCGGTTCCTGGCAGGCCGGTGACGCCGCCGAGGGCCTAGCGCACTTCGGCCGCAGATTCGACGACCTAGCCACCGAGGTGGCGCTGCTCGAGGCGCGACTGGCCGCGGGCGCGGATGCCCGCAAGACCAAGGCCGCCGCGGTCACCATCGCCGAATCGCTGCCCACCGCGGCCGTCATCGGCGATATCGACGGCCTGGCCCGACGGCTGCAGGCCATTGCCGAACACTCCGAAGAGGCGGCGGCGCACGCCAAGGAGGAGAAGGAAAAGGCCAGGCACGAGCACACCGAGCGCAAGGAAGCGCTGTGCGCGGAGGCCGAGAAGATCGCGACCGAATCCACCCAGTGGAAGGCCGCCGGCGATCGGCTGCGCGAAATCCTGGACGAGTGGAAGTCGATCCGCGGGGTGGACCGCAAGGTCGACGACGCGCTGTGGAAGCGCTACTCCAAGGCGCGCGAGGCGTTCAACCGGCGCCGTGGCGCGCACTTCGCCGAACTCGATCGCGAACGCGCGGCCGCGAAGACGCGCAAGGAAGAACTCTGCGTGCGGGCCGAGGAACTCTCCGGCTCCACCGACTGGGTCGGCACGGCCGGTGTGTTCCGCGACCTGCTCGCCGAGTGGAAGGCTGCGGGCCGGGCGCCGCGCGAGGCCGACGAGGCGCTGTGGCGGCGGTTCAAGAGCGCCCAGGATGTGTTCTTCGCGGCGCGCAATGCCGCCGTCTCCGAACGCGACGCCGAATTCGAGCACAACGCGACCGCCAAGGAAGAGCTACTGCGCGCCTACGAACACATCGATCCCACCCACGACCTGGACGCGGCCCGCGCCGCGCTGCGCGAACTGCAGGACAAGTGGGACGCGATCGGCAAGGTGCCGCGCGAGCGCATCCAGGAACTGGAAGGCAAGCTGCGCACTATCGAAAAGCGAGTCCGCGAAGCCGTGGACGCCCAGTGGCGCCGCACCGACCCGGAGGCGATGGCACGGGCTGCGCAGTTCCGCGAGCGGGTGGCACAGTTCGAAGAGCAGGCCGCCAAGGCAACCGCAGCGGGCAATAAGCGCGATGCGGAGAAGGCGCTGGAGCAGGCCAAGCAGTGGCGTGAGTGGGCCGAGGCCGCTGAAGGCGCGGTAAGCAACCGCTGATTCCGCGGCGCGTCGGCACGGTCCGCCGGGTCGCATCGGTCCGCCGGGTCGCATCGGTCCGCCGCGTCGCATCGGCCCGCCGCCCGATCGGTTGATGGCCTCGGATGCGATTGTGGCGGCCCGAGCTGGATGCGACTCGCTCGTCGGATAGCCGCGCAGACCGCGCGCCTCAGGCGCTGCGAGCGCTCGAGAGGTTCAGGATTCGCCGAGCCAACTACGCTGACGGTGCACTTATCGCATTCTCGCGAAAAGCGCACGCTCAGCGTAGTTGCGGGCGTGCGCGGCGGTTCAGGAATCGCCGAGGAGCCGGCGGCGGTCGCGCTCCTCTGCGGCGGCCGCGGCGTTGCGGCGCTGTTCTTCCGCGGCGAGTTGCAGTGCCGTGCGGCTCCAGACGACGCGGATCCAGTGGAATGTCAGGACGATGATGGCGATCGTGCCGAGGATCAGGCCGACGCCGGGGCCCGCGCCGTGATAGTTGCCCAGGCCGGGAGTCTGGCGGTGCCAGATGGAGAAGACGCCGAAGACGCTGCCGACGGCGGACCCGGCGACCGCGATCCAGGCGAGCACCCAGCGGCGGGTCATCAGCGCGAGCAGCGAGAAGCCGATACCGAACACGACGGCGATCCAGACGAAAACCCGCGACGGCAGGCCGATGTGCTCGGCGCGCGCCACGTCGGTGCCGAGCAGCACGTCGAAGCCGCGCGCGCCCCCGGCGTGCGACAAGACCAGCGACAGCAGCAACAGGAATACCGCGCCCGCGACTATCAGGGCGCGCACGCCGGGATCGATTTCTCCGGCGATGCGCCGCTCGACCGCGTCGAGTTCATCCTTGAACTGCTCGAAGTCGTTGCTGCTCTCGACCGAGTTCACTGAGCCCTCGTTTCCTTCGGCTGATCCGTGGTCCGCTGCCTTGCCCGCGTCCACTGTGCCATCACCGCCCTCGGCACCCTCATCCGCCCCACTACGTCCGGTAGTACTCGCGGCATCCTCCGGCTCGGGTACCGAATTCGCGCCCCCGCTGCCGACCTCGCCGCTCATGAGCCGCAACCGGTCGAGCAGCCCGACGTGGCCGGTTCCGGTGCGGGGGCGCCGATTCGGGGCAGGCCGAGGCCGACGCCGATGGGTTCGGTCTTCGGGGTGATGCCGCGTTCATGGGCGTCGCCCGCGCGGGTGCGGCGGTGCGACTTGATGGCCGAGTCGGCGATCAGGTGGTGCGGGGCGGCGGCGGTGATGTCGACGGTGATGATGTCGCCGGGGCGGATCGGCTCGGCGGTACCTTCGGGACGGAAGTGCACGAGTCGACCGTCGCGGGCGCGGCCGCTCATGCGCGCGGTCGCGGCATTCTTCTTGCCAGCGCCCTCCGCGACGAGCAGTTCCACCTCGGTGCCGATCAACGCGCGGTTCGCGTCGAGGGAGATCTGCTCCTGCAGCGCGATCAACCGCTCGTAGCGTTCCTGGACCACGGCCTTCGGCAGCTGGTCGGGCATATCCGCGGCCGGTGTGCCGGGCCGCTTGGAGTACTGGAAGGTGTAGGCGCTGGTGAATCGCGCCTGCCGGACCACGTCCAGGGTTTCCTGGAAGTCCTCCTCGGTCTCGCCCGGAAAGCCGACGATGATGTCGGTGGTGATCGCGGCGTGCGGCATCGCGGCCCGCACCTTCTCGATGATGCCCAGGTAGCGCGCCTTGCGATACGAGCGGCGCATCGCCTTGAGCACCCGATCCGAACCGGACTGCAGCGGCATATGCAACTGCGGGCAGACATTGGGCGTTTCGGCCATCGCCTCGATCACGTCATCGGTGAATTCGGCCGGATGCGGCGAGGTGAAGCGCACCCGTTCCAATCCGTCGATCCGTCCGGCGGCACGCAGCAGTTTGGCGAACGCGCCGCGGTCGCGTGCCTCGTCGGGATCGGCGAAGGACGCGCCGTAGGAGTTCACGTTCTGGCCGAGCAGCGTCACTTCCAGCACGCCCTGGTCGACCAGCGCCTGCACCTCCGCGAGCACATCACCCGGACGGCGGTCGACCTCCTTGCCGCGCAGCGCGGGCACGATGCAGAACGTGCAGGTGTTGTTGCAGCCCACCGAGATCGAAACCCAACCCGCATAGGCCGACTCGCGCTTGGCGGGCAGGCTCGACGGGAACGCCTCCAGCGATTCCAGGATCTCCACCTGCGCCTCGGCATTGTGCCGCGCCCGCTCCAGCAGTACCGGCAGCGAACCGATGTTGTGCGTACCGAACACCACATCCACCCACGGCGCCTTGCGCACCACGGTATCGCGGTCCTTCTGCGCCAGGCAGCCGCCGACGGCGATCTGCATGCCCGGCCGGTCGGCCTTGATCGGCGCGAGATGGCCGAGGGTGCCGTAGAGCTTATTGTCGGCGTTCTCGCGCACCGCGCAGGTATTGAAGACGATGAGGTCGGCCGTCGCGCCCGGCGCGGCCTTCACATAACCCGCATCCTCGAGCA
Organism: Nocardia nepalensis; assembly: GCF_048910785.1. Classification (NCBI taxonomy): domain Bacteria; kingdom Bacillati; phylum Actinomycetota; class Actinomycetes; order Mycobacteriales; family Nocardiaceae; genus Nocardia; species Nocardia nepalensis. The sequence goes on from NZ_JBKBET010000041.1 coordinate 272,149, forward strand.
GGCCCGACAAGCGTTCGGAATCGTGCACGTTCATCTGGCAACCGAAGGTGCGGACCTCGTAACTGCGCGTGCCGTACTCGGCCGAAGGTGCGGGAGACAACACTGCCTGTCCGATCGAATCCACCCGTCCAGGGTACGGGGGCGCGCAACGCGGGTTTTCAGCGCATCGGCGCAGGCTCCGGGGCCCGGCCGGGCCGCATCGGAAGGGTTACGGCGCTGTGTCGTTTCGGCGTGGCGTGACGGTGTGTCGCCGAAACCGGGGCAAATCCTCGTTTTCCCCTTAAGGTCTTGGACCATGACCGACGACGCCACCGCACCCGACACAATCGGGTTGGCCAAAACCGGGGCAGCTAGTTCTGAGATGGGCAGCACCGCCACAAGCGCGCCGATGATTTCGATGCGCAATGTGGACAAGCACTTCGGTGAACTCCACGTGCTGCGCGATATCAACCTCGAAGTCCCCAAGGGGCAGGTCGTCATCGTTCTGGGTCCCTCGGGATCCGGGAAGTCGACGCTGTGCCGCACCATCAACCGACTCGAGCCCATCGACTCCGGCGATATCGCCATCGACGGCGTGCCACTGCCCGCCGAGGGCCGTGCGCTCGCCGCGCTGCGCGCCGACGTCGGGATGGTGTTCCAATCGTTCAACCTCTTCGCCCACAAGACGATCGTCGAGAATGTGATGCTCGCGCCGCTGAAGGTGCGCAAGGTGAAGAAGGACGACGCCCGCAAGCGCGCGATGGAGCTGCTCGAGCGCGTCGGCATCGCCAACCAGGCCGATAAGTACCCGGCGCAACTGTCCGGTGGTCAGCAGCAGCGGGTGGCGATCGCCCGCGCACTGGCGATGAGCCCGAAGGTGATGCTGTTCGACGAGCCGACCTCCGCGCTGGACCCGGAGATGGTCAACGAGGTGCTCGATGTCATGGTGTCGCTGGCCAAGGAGGGGATGACGATGCTTGTCGTCACCCATGAGATGGGGTTCGCGCGCAAGGCGGGCAACCGCGTGCTGTTCATGGCGGACGGGCTGATCGTCGAGGACGACACGCCCGAGGTGTTCTTCACCGCGCCGAAGTCCGACCGCGCCAAGGATTTCCTCGGCAAGATTCTGAGCCACTGAACCGGGTAGTCACCGCAACCGTAGAAGACTTCGGCCATCGAAACCACCAGAGGGAGAAGGAACTCGATGAGGATCAACCGTTCGCTTCGACTCGGCATCGGGGCAGTAGCCCTGACGCTGGCCGCCACGACCGCCGCCTGTGGCGGTGGCAGCGACAAGTCCGCGCTCGACCACGCCAAGGACGGAAAGCTGACCGTCGGCATCAAATTCGATCAGCCGGGCATGGGCCTGCGCAATAAGGACGGCTCCTACAGCGGCTTCGACGTCGAGGTCGCCAAGTACGTCGCGGACAAGCTCGGCGTGAAGCCGGAGAACATCACCTTCAAGGAGTCGCCCTCCGGTCAGCGCGAGACGCTGATCGAGAACGGTCAGGTCGACTACATCGTCGCCACCTACTCGATCAACGACAAGCGCAAGGAGAAGGTCGACTTCGCCGGACCGTATTACGTCGCGGGCCAGTCGCTGCTGGTGAAGGCCGACAACAACAGCATCAACGGCCCCGATGACCTCAAGGGCAAGAAGGTCTGCTCGGTGAAGGGCTCCACCCCCGCCCAGAACATCGAGAAGAACTACCCGGACACCCAGCTGCAGACCAACGACACCTACTCGCTGTGCCTCGAGGGCCTGCAGGCCGGTTCGTACGACGCGGTGACCACCGACGACATCATCCTGGCCGGTTACGCCGCGCAGAGCGCCGGCACGTTCAAGGTCGTCGGCAAGCCGTTCACCACGGAGAACTACGGCATCGGCCTGAAGAAGGGCGATAAGGAGCTGCGCGACAAGGTCAACGACGCGATCGAGGCCATGATCGCGGACGGGTCCTGGAAGAAGGCGTTCGACACCACGGTCGGCATCTCCGGGTACCAGGCGCCCACACCGCCGACGGTGAACCGCTACTGAGATTCGTGATCGGGTGGTCCGGACCGGGCCACCCGATTTCTTCGCTACGAGCAACCCTGTACACGCGCGCGGAAGGACGACCTCCGGCCGCCGCACATCGATCCGATCGGAGGGCGCGCCCACCGTGTTCGACCTGATCTCGAGGTATGACGTCCTCGGCGCCTTCTGGGTGACCATCAAACTGACCGCGTCAGCGGCGGTCCTGGCCCTGATCCTGGGCACATTCGTCGCCGCGATGCGCGTATCCCCGGTGCCGGTCGCCCGATTCCTCGGCACCGCCTACGTCACCATCTTCCGCAATACCCCGCTGACGCTGATCATCGTGTTCTGCTCGCTGGGCCTGTACTCCACGATGGGCTGGAAGCTCGCACCGGAGGGTCCGAACTCGCTGGCGCAGAACAACTTCCGCTATGCCGTACTCGGACTCAGCATCTACACCGCGGCATTCGTCTGCGAATCGCTGCGGGCGGGCATCAATACCGTGCCGATGGGCCAGTCCGAGGCGGGCCGCTCACTGGGCTTCACCTTCACGCAGAATCTGCGAATCGTGGTGCTGCCCCAGGCATTCCGCTCGGTCATCGCCCCACTGGGCAGCGTGCTGATCGCGCTCACCAAGAACTCCACGATCGCCTCGGCGATCGGCGTCGCCGAGGCCGCGACCCTGATGGCCAAGATGAACGAGAACGAGGCCGCGCTGATCACCATCGGCTTCATCTTCGCCCTCGGCTTCGTGATCCTGACCCTGCCGACCGGCCTGCTGTTCGGCTGGCTGGCCAAGCGATTCGAGGTGGCTCGATGAGTGCAGGTGCTTCGGTACTTTTCGATGCGCCGGGCCCACGGGCGCGCATCCGCAATTACCTGTATTCCGTCATCGCGATCGCCGCCGTATTGGCGCTCGGCTGGGTGTTCTACCGCGGCTTCGCCGATAAGGGGCAGTTCACCGCGGAGAAGTGGAAGCCGTTCATCGAGCCGGACGTCTGGAAGACCTACCTGCTGCCCGGTCTGCGGGGCACCCTCGTCGCGGCACTGCTGTCGATTGTGTTCGCGCTGGTCATCGGCATGGTCTTCGGCATCCTGCGGCTCTCGGACCACCGCTTGGTGCGCTGGGTGGCGGGCGCGATCGTCGAGGTGGCCCGGGCCATTCCGGTGCTGATCCTGATGATCTTCCTGTTCTACGTCTTCTCCGATTACAAGGTATTCAAGGTCGATCAGCTCGCGCTGTGGGCCGTGGTGATCGCGCTGACCGTCTACAACGGCTCGGTCATCGCCGAAATCGTGCGCGCCGGTATCAAATCGCTGCCGAAGGGCCAGACCGAGGCCGCGGTGGCGCTGGGTCTGCGCAAGGGCCAGCTGATGCGATTGATCCTGTTGCCGCAGGCGATTACCGCGATGCTGCCCGCATTGATCTCACAAATGGTTGTCGCGCTGAAGGATTCGGCACTCGGTTACCAGATCACCTACCTCGAGATCGTGCGTCAGGGCTCGCAACTCGGTGCGGCCGAACGCAATACGGTGCCCGCGCTGATGATCGTCGCGGTCGTGATGATTCTGCTGAACAGCACACTGACCTTCGTGGCCAATAAGCTCGAGCAGCGATTGCGCTCGCGCAAGCGGAAGAGGGGGGCCGCGGTCGTCGCAGCCGCCTCGATTCTGACGGACGCCACTCCGGGGATGGACATCACTCAGAAGCCTTGAGTCGCGGCTGACCCAGCATGGGCAATGGGTCCGAGCGTGTGGCCGTGTTTGCCTGCACCCGGCCCTCGGCCAGTCCGCGGACGGCGCGGCGCGCGAGTGTGGCGCACGAAACGCGGCCGCACCCGACCGTCGATCAGCGGCGCGGTCGGAGTGCAGAAGCTGCTCTCGCAATCGCCCGGCTCCGGGCGGGTGTGACGCCGGTTCGCTATTCGACAGCAAGCGGGTGACGCGAATCGGGTGGGTCAGGAATCGGACCGCAGTCGAGATCCGATTACTTGCTCGCAGTCGATCACGGTGATCAGGATGAGGCCACGATGCCTCGACGCTCTTCGGTGTCGAATAGGCGGCGGGCGGGTGCGAAAGGTTCTTCTGCCGTGACAGATTCGGGTGGGTAGCTGGCTGCTGCGATAGTTGTGGCGGCGCGGACGAAGGCGGCTACGGCGGGTGAGTTGCAGGTCTGAGGCCAGGCTACGGCGAGAGTGGTCGGCTGGAGGTCGATGACGGGGCGGTAGGCGATATTCGGGCGGGTGTGGCGGCGGGCTACCGAGGACGGCGGGAACCAGATGATGTTGCCGAGTTCGATCAGGTTGAAGATCTGTGCCAGGTCCAGATACTTCCGTCCGGCGTCCGGCGTCGGGCTGTGGGATCCGCTGTGCGGGTTGGGGATCAGGTCGCCCCGATCGGCGGGTGTGCCGTCGGGAAGCGTTCTGCCGGTGAGGTCGGCCAGGCGCAGGGTTGCGCGGGCGGCCAGCGGGTCGGACGCCGCCAGTGCGACCAGGCGGGGCTCGGTCAGCAGGGGTTCGACATCAAGGTCGCGGTCGTCGAACGGGGTGGGCAGGAGTGCGACATCGGCTCGGCCCTGGCGTAGGGCCGGGTCCTGCTCGCCCCGCCCACCCAATACCAGCTCGACCGGAATCGCCGCTTTGTCACGGTGGTATGCCTCGAGGATCTGTGGCAGGAGTCCGGCGTCGTAGTCGGCCTTGAGCGCCAGCCGCAATCCGGGTGCGGGCTGTCCGACGTGCCGGGCTCGCTGAGCGGCGGCGGCGACCGCGTCGAGCGCGGTCCGGGCGTCGCGGAGCAAAACCTCCCCGGCCGGGGTGAGTACGACGTGCCGGGTGGTGCGCTCGAACAACTGAACACCCAGTTGACGTTCCAGTTCCCGAATCGCCCGGGACAGCGGCGGCTGCGCCATACCCAGCCGCTCGGCGGCGCGCCCGAAATGTAGTTCCTCCGCAACGGCCACGAAGTATCGGAGTTGCCGAACCTCCAGATCACTCATATCCCCACGGTATCAACGGGTATCGGATCGGTCCTTCAGGTTCGGTCCCGTGCCGAGTTGACTGGCCGATGCCAAGTCACTCGAACAGAGGTCGTCATGATCGTTGTCACCACCCCAACCGGCACCATCGGCCATCAGGTCGTCCAGCGTCTGCTCGACGGCGGCGCACCGGTCCGCGTCATCGTGCGTGATCCCGCACGCCTGCCCGCACAGACTCGCGAGCGCGTCGAAATCGTGCAGGGCTCGCACGGGGATATCGATGTCGCCACCAAGGCGTTCGCCGATGCCGACGCCGTATTCTGGCTGCTTCCCCCGAACCATCGCGCCGCCAACCTCGAAGCAGCCTTTCTCGACTTCACCCGGCCCGCATGCGAGGCATTCCAGAGCCAGGGCGTCGAGCGAGTGGTCGGAGTCTCGGCCCTCGGGCGCGGGTCGGCGGTGGCCGGACACGCCGGGCACGTCACGGCCTCGCTGGCCATGGACGATCTGATCGCGAGCACCGGCGTGAGCTACCGAGCACTGGCATTGCCCTCGTTTATGGACAATATGCTCGGCCAAATCGAGGCGATCAAAAGGCAGGGCGCGTTCTTCTGGCCACTCGCCCCCGACCGCAAACGCCCCACCTGCGCGACCCGCGATATCGCCGCCGTCGCCGCCGAGCTGCTGCTCGATGACTCCTGGACCGGGCAGGACAGCGTTCCCGTCCTCGGACCCGAGGACCTATCCGGTAACGACATGGCGCAGATCATGTCCGAAGTGCTGGGCCGACCGATCCGCTACCAACAGATCCCCGGCCCCGCCTTCAAGGCCAGACTGCTCGAATCAGGCATGTCCGAAGCGGTGGCACAGGGCATGCTCGACATGTTGGATGCCAAAAACAACGGCCTCGACAACGCCGAACCCCGCACCCCCCAATCCTCCACCCCCACCACCTTCCGCCAATGGTGCGAGGAAGTCCTCGCCCCCGCCACCCACCCCTGAGCCTCCTAGCTGCCCGCCCTGTTGGTCGGCCGATCAGGTGGAACTGATGGCGGCATCGGCCGAGAGAGTACCGCCGCCAGTTCCACGTGATCACTTGTCCAGTAGTGCATCTCCGCCACTCCGGCAAGAACCGGCGTCGAAATGGGCGGGTTCGAGTTGGCCATGTACGCCGTGGATTGGCGCGGCAGCGGTCAACTCGTCTGCCGACCAGGTGCGGGGCCCCTCAGGCGACGTCCGGCGTACCCAACTGCGCGGGTTCGACATCGACAGTGGACGCCACGGATTGATATAGCGGCGGTCAGCTGCCGACCAGGCGGCGCATCATAGACGCTCAGTCGAGGTCTGGTGCGTCGAATTGTGCTTGGGCGAGTTCGGCTTTCACTACCGCGAAGGCGGTGGACTGGTTGTAGCCACGGCGGGCGAGCATGCCGACTAGGCGGCGGATTGTTTTGTCGCGGTCCAGGTTTGGGGGCATGGTGCGTAGTTTGCGGCGGACCAGTTCGGTGGCGCGTTGTTCCTCGTCGTCGGCGGTGATGGCCTCGAGGGCGGAGGCGGCGTCGGATTGGGATACGCCCTTGCGGCGGAGTTCTTGGGCGAGGGCTTGTTTGCCCTTGCCGGAAAAGGTGTGGCGGGAGTGGACCCATTGTTCGGCGAAGGCGGCGTCGTCGATCAGGCCGACCTCGGTGAAGCGGTCGAGGGCGCGTTCGGTGATATCGGCAGTGAAGCCCTTGGCCGCGAGGCGCTGGGCCAGTTCGGCACGGCTGCGGGCACGGACGGCGAGCAGGCGAAGACACGCCTCCTTCGCCTGCTCGACCGTCCCGCCTTGGGGGGTGCGCTCGGACCGAGACCTCGGATCATCCCCACCTGCGTGGGGAGTGTCGATGCCCGCCGGTTCACCCTCCTCAGATCCGGCCGCCACCGGATCCGCCCATCGGCCTTCGGAACTCTGAAAGTCAGCCGACTGGGAGTCGTTGCGCCGGAACTCGTTCCGGCGCCCGCGACCGCGCCGGGACCCAGTCGAACGCGCCCGCTGCGGATCGGGCGCGCTCGACCGAGTTCCCATGATGTCCGAATCGGCCAAACCACCTTCGGCCAACCGGACCCGTCTATCCCCCCGCCCTTCCCCCCGAAACCCCGCAGCCTCCGAATCCATCTCGGACCACCGGCCTCGACCCAACTCGAACCCGCCGGACAAAGATCCGACGCGCGCCGAGTAAACCTCGGATCGCCTCCGCCCCGCCCCGGACTCACCTGACCGGAAACTCTCGGCGTCCGACTCAACCTCGGGCCACTGGGCCCGCCCCGACTCGAACTCACCCAACCGGAACCCACCGGCCACCGAATCATCCTCCGGCCGCTGGACTCGCCCCGACTCGAACTCGCCCACCCGAGGTCCCCCATGCGCCGACTCGACCTCGGACCACCGAACTCGACCCGGCTCGGGCTCACCCGAATTGAAGCCGTCGGCCTCTGAATCCATTTCGGACCGCCGAGCACGCCCCGACTCGGAGTCACCCGACCGAAATCCAACAGGGCCTGATTCAACCGCGGACCATCGACCACGTTCCGACGCAAGCTCGCCCGATCGAGATCCGATGTGCTCCGCGCCGGTCTCAGACCATCGAGCACGGCCCGAATCAGACCTATCCGAACGGAATCCGTCGGTCTCCGACTCGACCACGGGCCCCGGATGGACTGGCCGACCCGAAGCGGAGAGCAGTTCGTTCAGTTGGCGACGGGCCTCGCTGACCGGGTCGGGCCGCGCCGCATCGGGCGCGGGCCGACCGGGGCGTGGAGCTGGGCGCCGAGGGGTCATCGGATCAGAAATCGGCGGGGACCTCGGTCGCTCCGTCCGCGGTTACATCGGCGCCGATGCCGAGCTTTTCCTTGATCTTCTTCTCGATCTCGTCGCGGACGTCGGTGTTCTCCAGCAGGAACTTGCGGGCGTTCTCCTTGCCCTGGCCGAGCTGGTCGCCCTCGTAGGTGTACCAGGAGCCGGACTTGCGGATGAAGCCATGCTCGACACCCATGTCGATGAGCGAGCCCTCCTTGGAAATGCCCTGGCCGTAGAGGATGTCGAATTCGGCCTGCTTGAACGGCGGGGAAACCTTGTTCTTCACGACCTTCACGCGGGTGCGGTTGCCGACCGCGTCGCTGCCGTCCTTGAGGGTCTCGATGCGGCGCACGTCCAGGCGCACCGAGGCGTAGAACTTCAGCGCCTTACCACCGGTCGTGGTCTCGGGCGAGCCGAACATCACGCCGATCTTCTCGCGCAACTGGTTGATGAAAATGGCGGTGGTGCCGGAGTTGTTCAGCGCGCCGGTCATCTTGCGCAGCGCCTGGCTCATCAGGCGAGCCTGCAGACCGACGTGGCTATCGCCCATCTCGCCCTCGATCTCGGCGCGCGGCACCAGCGCGGCCACCGAGTCGATGACGATGATGTCGATCGCACCCGAACGCACCAGCATGTCGGCGATTTCCAGCGCCTGCTCACCGGTATCGGGCTGGGAGACGAGCAGCGCGTCGGTGTCGACGCCGAGCTTGCGGGCATAGTCGGGATCGAGCGCGTGCTCGGCGTCGATGAATGCGGCGACACCGCCCGCGGCCTGTGCATTGGCCACCGCATGCAGTGCGACGGTCGTCTTACCCGAGGACTCCGGACCGTAGACCTCGATGATGCGGCCGCGCGGCAAACCGCCGATACCGAGCGCCACGTCCAGCGCGATGGACCCGGTCGGGATCACCGAGATGGGCTGGCGGGCCTCCTCGCCGAGACGCATGACCGCGCCCTTGCCGAAGCTCTTCTCGACCTGAGCCAGCGCCAGCTCGAGCGCCTTATCACGGTCGTACGCCTGTGGTGCCATATCCTGATCCCCTTTTCGACGGGTAAGTCTCGTTCTTGGTTGGCGCCCACATTAGAGGGCGGCACCGACAAGTTCTGGCGACCAGCCTAGACGAACAGATGTTCGAGTCAAGCGACGCGCCCGACAACACGCGCCCCGACTTTCCGAACACGGCAACCGCCGCGCTACGGCCGATCGCGGCCCGCTCCGACCACAGTTCACAGCCCCAGCACCGTCGAATCGCCGCCGCCGCACCCAGCACCGCTGGACCCTCACCACAGCCCCCAGCACCGTCACTCAGCGCTGCCGCCAGCACGGTCCGATCACCGCCCGGGCACCGGGCTTCACCGCACCAGCGATATCCGATCAGTGTCCAGCAGCGTCTGCGCCTGCTTGAAGACCCGAAGGGCTGGCGTCACCTCGACATCGGTGATTCCATCGAGCGCACCGAGCCGCTGCGTGACGTAGCGGTAGAGGTGGGCGGTGTCGCGGCACATGATCGACGCCATCAGATTGGTCGGCCCCGTGGTGGCGCCGACGAATACGGTCTCCGGATGGGTGGCGATGGCCGCACCGACCGACTCGAGATCGGCCGGTCGGGTGCGCAACCACAGCGCCGCCCGCACCGCGTACCCCATCCGTTCGATCGCGAAATCGAGATCGAAGTACAGCACCCGGGATTCGACGAGTTCGGCCATGCGGCGCGCCACCCTGGTTGCGCTCCAGCCGATTTCGGCGGCGATCTGCGCGTAGGGCGCGCGACCGTCGCGACCGAGCAGTGCCAGCATCGCCTCGTCTTCCGCCGAAAGCGCAACGGACACTTCCGGTCCCGCATCGGACGGTATCGACGGCCGCGAGCCGAGGTCGCGCAGTTGTGCCGCGGTGAACAGGTGCCCGAAATGCGGCCACTCCTCGTCCAGCGGGAATCGGTGGATCACCTCGTGGGCGGTCAGCCCGATCACCTGGCTGGCCTGGGGCAGCGTTTGCAACAGCAGTTTGTCGCGCCGCTCGACCGAGCGCGGCCTGCTCACGCAGCTCACCTCGGATCCGGTGGACAGCAAGGTGACCCAGCTCAGATCCGGAAACCGGGCCAGCGATTCGGCCAGTCGGGCCGCCTTGTCCGGCGTCGACCGAAGCCGGATCACCCAGCGCGCGTGCCCGAGGGGTACGGCGTTCACCTGGCCCGATACATGCAAGATGCCGCGCTGGCGCAGCGACCGATAGCGTCGCGCCACGGTCTGCTCCGAGACTCCGAGAATGGCGCCGAGCTTGGCGAAGGGAATTCGGGCATCGGTCACCAGCGCGTGCACGATCTGTTTCTCGAGCACATCCAGCACGGAGGATTCCGCACCATCTTCGGATTGCATAGGAGGAATCTAACGCAAATCCCCGCGTGGCTATGTGGATATCGGCGACTGCCCCACCCTGAGTGTCGATATCTTTCCAACGCCTCGGAGGCACCAGTGAAGAAATGGCTCCCCTTATTCGCCGCGTGTCTCGGCACGCTGATGCTGCTCATCGACGTCACCATCGTCAATGTCGCGCTCCCCGACATCGCCGCCGATCTCGGCACCGGACTCTCCGGACTGCAGTGGGTGGTGGACGGATACGCGCTCGCGCTGGCCGCGCTGCTACTTGTGCTCGGTTCGCTGGCCGATCGAGTGGGTGCGAAGCGCGCCTATCTCGCCGGGCTGATCGTCTTCGCGATCGCGTCGCTGATCTGCGGCATCGCCGATAGCTCGCCGAGTCTCATTGCGGCGCGGGCACTTCAGGGTGTCGGCGGGGCGGCGATGTTCGCGACCACGCTGTCGCTGCTGAACTCGACCTATACCGGCCGCGACCGCGGCGTCGCCTTCGGCGTCTGGGGTGCGGTCGCGGGTGCGGCGGCCGGAATCGGTGTGGTACTGGGCGGCGTGCTCACCGAGGCGCTGTCGTGGCGGTGGATCTTCTTCGTCAATCTGCCCATCGCGGTGGTGGCGATCGTATTGACCGCCATCGTGTTCCAGCCGTCGCCGCGGCAACAGGATCGAGCCGTGGACGTGGCGGGAATGCTCGCGTTCGCGACCGCCGCGACGGCGGTCACCTACGGTGTCATCCGGGGCGGTGAACACGGCTGGTCCGATGACGCGACGTTGCTCGCGCTGGCGCTCGGCGCGGTCGCGGTACTGGCCTTCGCATTCGTCGAATACCGCAGTGCGGCACCGATGTTCCCGCTGGCACTGCTCGGCAACCGTAACTTCGGGGCCACGCTGGTCTCGGCTTCCGGACAGACTTTCGCGGCCTTCGCCGCCACTCCCCTGGTATCGCTGTGGCTGCAGCAGCAGTTGCGTATGTCGCCGTTGCATGCGGGACTGGCGCTGCTGCCGATGGCGGCGACCGCGTTCGTGGTGGCCGGTGCGTTCGGCAAACTGCTGCACGATGTTTCGCCGAAGTGGACGATCGGGGCGGGCCTGGTGTTGGTCGGCATCGGGACCGGACTGCTCACCATCATCGACGTCGGATCATCTTGGGCCGCGTTGGTTCCCGGGTTCGTGGTGATCGGTGCGGGCATCGGGATCAATTCGCCCGCGCTGGTGGCGGTGGGAATGGCGGCGGTGCCGCCACGGCAGGGCGGGATCGCCGCTGGCGCGGTGAATACCGCACGGCAACTCGGACTCGCGCTCGGAGTCGCGGTGCTGGGCACGGTATTCCGCGAAGTCGCCGATGTTGATCGGCCGATGACGTTGTCACGGTTCGTGGATGGGCTGGACGCGGCGCTCGCGGTGGCCGCGGGAGTCGGAATCGTGTTCGGGGTGATCGCATTCGGGTTGTTCCACCGTCAGCGCGCGGTGATCGCGGATGGTCCGGCCGAGCGGGAGGTCGTTGCCGCATAGTCGGAGGTTCGCCCGCGTGTGCCCGGAATCGCATCGAGGGGTTCCGGGCACATGCGCAGTGATCAGTGCGCCGCTACTGCTGCGGCAGAACGGTTTCGTCCCCTTCCGGGCGCGGGCCGAAGATGCGGCGGTCGGATTCCTCGATGCGGACATCGTTGATGCTGGCCTCGCGCCGCGACATCAGCCCCTCCGGGGTGAACTCCCACTGCTCGTTGCCGTAGCTGCGCCACCATTGGCCGGATTCGTCATGCCATTCGTATTGGAAGCGGACCGCGATGCGGTTGCCTTCGAATGCCCAGAGGTCCTTGCGCAGCACATAACCGTTCTCGATGGACCACTTTCGGGTGAGGAATTCGACAATGGCATCGCGGCCGGTGAAGAACTCGTCGCGGTTGCGCCAAACCGAATCCGCGGTGTACGCGGCGGCGACGCGCTCGGGATCCCTGGTGTTCCAGGCATTTTCGGCGGCGAGCACCTTCGCCTTGGCGGATTCCAGGTCGAACGGTGGCAGCGGGGGTCGCATGACAAGCTCCTTCTTGGGTTTCGGACCTTTTGTCGGGATCCGGGCCTTAACGGGTGCGGATCCGGTCAGGGGTTGACCGGGGATAGTTCGGCAGGACCCCAGCGCAGAGGGCCAGCGCCGTGGACTTCCACCACGTCGGTAATGGTGAAGTCGATCGAGCATTGAGCTCCGGCGGTGAAGGTCTCCGGGGCCCAGACCAATTCGGCGGTTCCGGTGAGCTGGAGAGTGCCGCCGGTGGTCCAGTCCGGGATCAGGATGCCGCAGTGCGGGTTAACGGCGATATTCCCGAGCGTCATGAACATCGAATTGCCGTGGTAGTCGGGCCATCTCAGCTGGGTAGCGGAAAGCACCTGCAGGAAGCCGGGATTCCCGCCGCGATGCGAGGCGTCGGCATTGCCATCGGCATCCGCGGTAGCGACGAAGAACGCGTCGGCCGCCGTGACCAGCTCCCGTTGCCGCGCATCGAGTTCCGAGCCGTACCGCGGTGCGGGGATATCGACGCCGGGCAGGTAGGACTCGATTCGCCTGCGCGAGATGTACTTCGGACAGTTCGAATACACCTGGTCGACGGCGATCCGCAGCCCCGCGCCCACGCCATCGCGTGCCCGGTCGGCCGATCCCGTCGGCATCGCGAACCCATTGACTCGCATCCGCCTGCGGCGCTCGGGCTGCAGGGCGATCATGCCGAGGCGGGCAGGGCGGGCCAGTGCCTGATGCAGGGGATCTCCGGCGGCGGGGAAGGCATCGACCGCGATGGTCCGGGCGTCGACGGCGTGCACGAATCCCAGCGGACCGACCAATTCACTGGCCCATACACGACCGGCATCGTCCGCGGCCGCGATCACGACCATCGACTGTTCGGCGAGGAAAGACGCCGCCACATCCGGGATGTCCCCGCGAATCATCCGGCCCACGCGGTCGGCGATGTGCGCCTGGCCCATTCTTTGCTGTACGGCGACCTCGCCCGAATGGAAGTGGGTCATCAGGATCCTCCTACAACCTGCCGATCGACGGATTCGAACGGCCGCAGCACAATTCACCGCCCGGAGCGGCCGATCGGAATTTCGGACTCAGAAGAATCCACATGTCGGCGCGGCACCGCTGGGCGCGGGGGCCGATTCGGCGCCGGTGGGCGCGTAGACCTCGAGGCGGATGCCATCGGGGTCGGTGAAGAAGATGCCACCGGAGGAGACGCCCTCACCGTGCGCGACGACACCGTCGTGCGCGAAGTCGACCGAGAGTTCGCGCAGCAGCGCCTCGATAGCGCGCACCTGTTCGACGGTGTCGACCTGGAACGAAAGGTGGTGCAGGCCGGGGGTTTCGGTGGAGAACCTGCCATCGGACTGCTGCCAGAGGGTCACCACGAGCTTGCCGTTCACGCCGAGGAAGGCCCAGCGCTTGCCGTCGTCGGTGCTGGCCGCGAGCTGTTCGAAACCGAATGCGCGCCGATAGAAGTTCACCGATCGGTCCAGATCGGAGACGTTCAGGCCGATATGTCCGGTGACCAGCTGGGGCGCGATGGCTGTCGTCATCGTGAATCCTCCTCGAAATGAATAACCGTCATAGATTGTTTGAATGGTTAGAACATAGCGAGCCGCGACACAGGCGTCAACCTCTAAAATCAAGTTAACTAGTTAGAACGGCGGTGGTTGATCTGGAGACGACCGAGAGATCGTTACCCTCAGGTATGCCCGATCCGCGCCCCCACCTCGGTGAACCGCTGGCACTCGACCTGCTGAACACCCGGTGGATCCAGGACGGACCGCAGGATCTGCTCATCGATCCGGCGGGTCTGGGCATCTGGCTCACCTCGGCCGGGCTGGCCGAGCGAGCGAACGCCGACGAACAGACCTTGCAGGCGACGCTCGCGGCACGCACCGCGATCTACGACGTCGTCGTACACACCTCGTACACCGCGCTGAACGAGCTCCTCGACCACGGCCGGATCCGGCGCACCCTCACCGACACCGGTCCCGCCGATATCGTCGACGTACCCGAAACCGCCTGGCTTCCCGGGTGGCTCGCCGCCGACAACCTCCTGCGGTTGCTCGCCGATGCGCCGGACCGGATCCGCCAGTGCGCCCACCCGGACTGCGTGCTGTTCTTCTACGACACCTCGAAAAACGGCACCCGCCGCTGGCATTCGATGGCGACCTGCGGCAACCGCACCAAGGCCGCGCGTCACTACGCCAAAAAGGCTTGATTCAGAAGAGTTCGTCGAGCAACCGGTAGTAGTCCAGCCGTCGCCGATCCGGCTCGGTCAGACCGTAGGCGGCATAGAACGCGTGCAGTTCCTCGGCACCGAAATCCTCGGACAGATCGCGCGCGGCCAGGGCCAGGTCGCGGTACCGATCCGCCACACCCAAACCACCCACGTCGATCAGCAGGCCACCTTCGAGGACATTCGACGGGGTGAAATCACCGTGCGTGACAACGAGATCCTCGTCCGGTGGGCGTTCGGCGAGCAGCCGCGACAGCACCTGTTCGGGCGTGAGCCCCCGATTGTCATCGTCGAAATTCTCGGCATCGACCAAGCCCTCGAGCATGCGGCGTCGCCCCTGAGCGAGCATGACATCCAGCCCGCCGTCGAACGGGCACTCCGCGGCCGGGATGTCGTGCAGGCGGCGCAGCAATGCACCCATGATCGCGCCCACCGATACCGCCGGATCGGCGAGCGCGGCCAGGCTCGGTACGCCCGCATCCGTCAGCACCAGCACGTCATCTTCGAACGCAGCGATATCCGGTAGCCGAAAACCTCTGCCGCGCAACCAGTTCAAGCGCTCGTACTCGGCAACGGCCCGCGGGCCTCGCTTCACCCAGTACGTGCCGTTGACGTGCGCGACACCGCCGCTGCGCCCCTCGTGATCATCCGACCACGCGGGATCATCGCCCAGTAGCGCGGCCACCGTCGACGGCAAGGCCATCGGCAGCTCGTCGAGGGTGTCCAATGTGATGCGCGTGGATTCGATCAGTTCGGCGTCACCCTCGGCGACCCGCAATCTCAGCGCCTCGGACAGCAGCGCCCTGGCCTCGGACAGCCGACCTTGTTCGGCGAGCGCCTTGCCCAGGTGCTGCAGCGCGAAGGAAAGCACCTCGGGCGTGGAGTCACGGGCGTGGTCGACGGTCCGGCGATACAGCGTCTCGGCGGTGACCGCATCGCCGCGATACCGGTAGACATCGCCGAGGTTGATCCACACCGAAATCCGGAGCCGATCACTGTCCGCGAGTTCGAGCGCGCGATCGAGGTGATCGAGAGCTTCGTCGTAGCGACCGAGCAGCAGCAGGTCGATGCCGGTCTTGCGGAATTCGGCGAAATCGACGGGCCGGGCCGCGGCCACGCGGGCAGCCAGCTGCTCATGATCGGTGGCGATCATGCGCAGCCTCCCGTCGACTCGGTATCCACCATCGGTCACCAGCGTGATCTTGGCACGTCGAAATCCGCGCAGAGCGCGCGCCACACGTCCCGGGGATCGACACCCGCCTCGATGGCGGCGGCACCCGTCCGTCCGCCCAACGCCGGGATGGTGTGATCGTTGAGCAGGGTATCGCCACGGGCCACACCGAACTCGGTGTGCAACAGCTCCTGGAACTCGGTCAACCGCACCGTATTCAAGATACTCGCGTCGCCGCGCTCGCTGACAAGCGCCGGTACGCGGATTCTCGAGCTGATTCGTGGCATTCGCACCCGAGTGGGCGCTCTGGACGATCTCCGGAACTATCGAGCTCGAACGCTCACAACGTCGTGGCAGATACCGATCGCATCGGCGACTTCCGCGACGCTGGAGGCCGCCTTCTGTGCGGCGGTTGTATAAGAGGGAGTATCGAGGATGTCTCGGATGGCCGCGCGAACGGCGTCGACGGTCAGCGGTCGCACCAGGATCGAGCTGCCTTGGCGGGCAGCACGATTGGCCAGTTCCCATTGGTCGCCGCCGCCGGGGACGGTGACGATCGGGACACCCGCGAGCAGGGATTTCGCCAGTAGGCCGTGCCCGCCGCCGCCCACGACGACCGAGGCGTGAGTGAGCAGTTCGTCTTGGCGGCCGAGTCCGGCGGTTGCCCAGGGCGGGAGGTCGGCAGGCGGGGTGTCGAGCATGGAGACGGCCACTCGCACCCCTGACCCCTCCAGGGCGGCCAGCACGGTGTCGACCATGCCCGCGACGCCGGTGTGCGCGGTCGAGGGCGCGACCATGACCAAGGGTTCATCGCCGGGCGGTAGGTCGAGAGTTTCCCGGGTCGGCTCCCACAGCAGCGGGCCGATGACATAGGTGCGCTCGGGCCAGTCGGGGCGCGGTACCTCGAGGGCGGGCAGGGTGGCGATCAGGCGGGCCGCCGGACCCGGATCGGTGGCGGGCAGGCCGACGCTTTCGCGTGCCTGCTCCCGCTGACGCAGACCGTTGCGGATGGCGCGAGCGGTCATGGCGCGCAGCATGCCGTCGCGCAGTCGCCCACGCACGCCTTCTCCCGGCGCGAGACCACTGCCGATGGGCGGCAACGCTTTCGACGGGAGATACAGCGGATGCGGCGACAACTCCACCCACGGCACCCCGAGTCGCTCGGCGGCCATCCCGCCGCCCGCGGTGAGCACATCCGAAACCACCAGTTCCGGCAGCATCGCGCTCAGATCGGGCAGGATTTCGGTCGAAATATGCGCCGCGCGTTCATGAATGCGCTGACCGGCATCACTGTCGTCGTCGACGGTGCGCGGCGCGAGACCCTTGAGTCTGCGCACCGCGATACCCGCCTCCTTGGCGGCGTCGAACCAGCGTGGTCCGGTGAACAGCACCGGCTCGTCACCGGCGGCCAGGAACCGCTCACACAGCGCCAGCGCCGGAAACGCATGGCCGGGATCCGGCCCGGCAACAACGGCAACACGCATGCGGCCAGCCTGCCATATCGGTGCCCGCCCGAGCCGCGAGCATTCATCGAAACGGCACTCACCAGCAACCCACCGGGCGGTGATCGACGGCAAGCAGGTCCAGCGAGCCGTCGCATCGCGAGATCGGAGCTGACGTGTCCATCTCCACCGTGGACGAGCTGATGAAATTGCTGAGCGACTGCGCCGACGTCTGGGATACGCCCGACCGCAGCGGCGACCCACGGAATTCCGAGCCGATCCCGACTTCACCGCCGCCGTCGCCCTGCGCCGCGCCGACGACGCTGGCAAGGTCGTCGGACTCCAGGTCGCCCCCGTGCAATCCTGGCGCCCGGTCATAGAAAGAGTCGCCGCCGCACACCGAACCCACCCAACCGATTTCAACACTGCCCCGCCCATCCGTTACCCTTGCTCAGCAACACCGGTCCGGGTGGCGGAATGGCAGACGCGCTAGCTTGAGGTGCTAGTGCCCTTTATCGGGCGTGGGGGTTCAAGTCCCCCTCCGGACACAAAATCGTGGCATTTATGCCCCCAAAACCGGGTCCGGGCATCGCCTGGACACTCTGTTCCGGCCGTACACCCCCCACCTGCGGGTTTGCTCCGTTCGGCGGTGGTCGATGTGACCGACGACACAGTATCTCCGCTGATCCCTTCCTTCTCCTCCATCGGGCTCACCGGTGGCGATGGCCGCGGAATCGGTACCGGTCTGCCGATGGCGACCATCGAGCAACCACCAGCACACACCGCGGTGTACAGCGTGCGCCCGGTCGACACCAACGGGCGCGTGGTCGACAAAGCCGTTCTGCGAGTACTGGATTGGCACCCCGGTGACCTGCTGTCCTGGCGGATCGCCGCGGGGCTGATCGTGATCACCCGGCCCGGCTACGGCCGCCGCGGGGTCACCAAGCACGGGCATCTATCCCTGCCCGCCCACGCACGCCGCGCCGCGGGCATCCACCATCACGACAGGGTCCTGCTGGCCGCCGATCCTGATCAACACCTGCTGGTGGTATTCCCACCCCATGTCCTCGACGAGATGGCCGCTCGCCGCTTCTGCGAGGGGGTGGGCCGATGAGCGCGCGCAGCGACGCCGACATCGCCGCGGTCCGGATGATGATGGACCGGCTCGATCTCACCGTCGCCGACATCAGCGACGACACCGGTCCGGCCACAAACGTCCCGACCTTCGGTGACTACATCCCTGTCGTGCGCGACAGCATGCCCGAGAGCCGGACTCGCGACCACTACCAGACATATTGGACGAAGATTCTTGCCCAGCCGGGGTGGGCCGAGCGGGCATTGAACGAGCCGACTCCCGCCCAGTTGCAGGGACTGTGCGAGGTGATCAAAACCCAGCGACTGATCCGCCGCAACGGGCGAGACGGACGTGAAGTCGTGCGCCACGTCATCGACGCGTTGCGCCGGGTCTACAAGCACGCCGAAGACAACCGGATCATCGACCCGCGCGACAACCCGGCCGCGAGGCTGACCAAACCCCGGCGCATGCGATCCAATCGGCGCGCGCTCCCGGAAGACATCCTCACCGAGATCAACCGCGTGGCCGCCACCACCGGCAACGACCCGCAGCTCGACACCCTGCTGCTGCGCCTGCACACCGAAACCGCCTGTCGCCGTGGCGGTGCACTGGCCTTGCGTCCGCGAGATCTCGATCCCGTGCAGTCGGTGATTCTCTTACGGGAGAAAGGCGGCACCGAACAATGGCAGCCGGTCTCGCCCACACTGATGCGCGCGCTGTGCCGCCACGCCGAACAACGCGGAGCCGCACCGAACGAGCAACTGCTGCGCACCCGCAACGGCAAGCCCATCACTCGCCGTCGCTACAACTACCTGTTCGAGCGCCTCGGCCGATATCTGCCCTGGGTCATCACCCACGGCATCTCCATCCACTGGCTGCGCCACACCACAACCACCTGGGTCGAACGCCGCTACGGCGCCGCGATCGCACGCGAATTCGCCCGCCATGCCCTCGGCAGCGCCGGACCCACCGGCGTCTACACCACGGCAACAATCAACGAAGTCGCAACCGCGCTCGCCCACCTCACCGGGGAACCCCACCCCCTAGCCACAACGGTCACGCAGGCAGAGAAGAACCATATGACGACATAAACGACGCAGCCAGGCAGATTGCCTGCCCCGAGACCGGCGATAGCCACTGGGACGAACTCTTTGACATTGGTCCACAGCGAATGCCGGTCCTCGGGGCAACGCCGGATATGCGCTGCCCGATCCGTGTTTCGAGCATCACCCACCGCGCTCACCGCGGGCAGTTCACCGGCGCGACCTCACCCACGGCAGACCCGTTTCGAGCGGCGCTTCCAGCCGCTCCCAACAGTCGCCCCCCAGGGCTTCGTGTCACCGATCGAGCAGGACAAGACATAGGCCACAAGCGCGACACGTCGAGACGCCGCCGGGCGGGCTGCCACGCCTTCTCGCAGCAGTAGGAGGCGGTGATCGACCCTTTGTCGGCCTGGGGCTTGTGCAGCTGGATCG
Source organism: Nocardia nepalensis (assembly GCF_048910785.1). Taxonomy (NCBI): domain Bacteria; kingdom Bacillati; phylum Actinomycetota; class Actinomycetes; order Mycobacteriales; family Nocardiaceae; genus Nocardia; species Nocardia nepalensis. Next base: position 291,744 of record NZ_JBKBET010000041.1, read on the forward strand.
AACGAATCTGCCTCAACCGTCGGCCACAAGGAAGGGACTCATCAATGCATCAGCACGCCAATAGCTCTCGACAGCGGGTCGCTGAAGGTGTTGGATACCTCACAGAGCTTTCGTTGCAGGTACCAGCACCACAAACGCGCCGCTACAGCGCAACGGCTTGGGAGGGGGTCCCCGCATGGACATCGACCTCACGTGTCCACACTGCCGCCAGCTCGACTCGGTTCAGAGTGTGCCCGCGTTGAATGCGGATGGTGTGTCGACCAGTTCCGGAACGGACGTCTATTCCGGCGTTGGTGTGGCTTCAACTGGCCTGGTCCCGGTGTTCGGTACTGCCACGGTTGAGCGCACTCACACCACATCACTCGCACGGAGTCTGGCCCGCGAGCCCGCGCGTACTCCAGCCGGGCGCCTGATCTTCTTTGCGCTTGTGCTGCTGTTGCCAGCGATGTGCTGGATCGTTCCGGCGATCATCTCGGTCGCCGATCCGTATCCCGGCGTATCACCGTGGGTCGCGGCTCTTTCCACCGTGATCTTCTTCGTGGTCCTGACCACGCCTGGCGGCCTTCTGCTCAGCGTTGCTGTACGTCGTATTCGGCGCAACGGGAAGGTCGTACGAGGACGTCGGCGCGCTCACGCTGTATGGCAAGCCGGTTTCTACTGCCATCGATGCGGTGTCGCGTTCTGGCCGTTGTCTCCAGCGCCGGGCATTCCTTCACGGCAAGCCTTCGCGCCACAGCACTTCCGGTGGTTCGTGTGGAACGCCGGTGGTTACGCCAGCGCCTGAATCCACCATCGAGTCGGAAGAGGTGGTCGGCGTGGCGGACGGCTTCGGTGATGCACTCGCCGATATTGTGCCGCCCATTGCGCGTGCGGCGGTGATCAGTTGCCGGGCTTGTTTGACGCTGATTTCGAGCAGATCAGCGACGTCTTCGTCGGTTTGATCTTGGTCACGGATCACTGCGGCGGCAACAGCTTGGTCGGCGCGGTGGCGGGCGATCTCCTCACTGGCTCGTGATTCGACTGCGCTGATCTGCTGGCGCAGCGCCTCGATTTCCTGGTCACGCTTGGCTTCACACGTCCTGATCGCCTGCCAATCGATGAGGTACCGCTTCACCGCGTCGGTGATCGCTCGCTCCCGCTGACGTGCCTGTTCTCGGCGTTCACGAATACGCGCACGCGAGCGTTCCAGTCGCTCAAGGGTTTCCGGGGATCGAACTGTCCGCGGTGACCGCGGACGACGCAACGACATGACCGACCTCCTAGTCGGGCCTGCCTGCTGATTCTCCCACGATCGATCATACTCCCGCACTCGCGCGGCAAGTCTCGGTCCTATTTGAACGATGATCTGTCGAATTCGATTCCTACGCCTCGCCCAAACTGACGACCAGTGCTCCAGCACTTGTGATCTGGTCGCCGCAGTTTTTGCCGCTCAGCTAATCCGGCTTACCCCTGATCGAGATTGCGAGCAAATTCCGAACCAGATCCAGGCGTTATCCGCTCAGATTGGCGAGCAGAAAGTCGCGAGCGACGCCGGAAGCTCGTTGAAACTGCTCCTCGTACACGGCGAAGTGCGGGCCGGGGATCAGGGCCAGTTGTTTGGGTTCCAGTGCCTCGGCGTAGCTCTGCAGGGCGATATCGGCGGGTGTCAGGCTGTCCTTATCGGCGATCACCATCAGCAGCGGTGTCGGAGATACCCGGCGCAGGAACGCTTCCGGAGCGTAGGACTGGAACTTATCGATGCTGGAAAGGGTGACCTCGTTGCGCCAGGTGGGGACCTGCGGGCCGTTGGCCATCAACCAGTTGTAGACCTCGATACCGGGCATGGCGACGAGTTCGGTCGGATCATCGGAGGCCGCCTTGATCGTCTCGTACGGCTTCCCGGATGCGCGAGCCAGACGGTCAGCGGCGATGGCCGCGTGGACAGCCGGCAGCATGATGGACGGTACCAAACTGCGAAAGTTGGCCCAGCCGTTGGTAAGTGGCACCTGCGATACGACGGCGCTCACCCGCCGGTCGGTCGCCGCGACGACTAGCACGTGGCCACCTGCGAAACTCGTTCCCCAGATGCCGATCCGTTCTGGATCGATACCGTCCAGGGTCTGCGCGAAGGTGATCGCATCACGGTAACCCTCGATCTGGGCGGCGGGGTCGACCTCGTAGCGTGGTTCACCATCGGAGGTCCCGAATCCGGGGTGGTCGTAGACAAGGCAAGCCAACCCGGCCTTGCTGAACACTTCGGCGAACGGGGCAACCCATTCCTTGACGCCAGCGAATCCGTGCGTCATCACCACCAGCGGGACGACGCCCGACGCCTGCTCCGGCCGATACAGCCAACCCCGCAAGGTCACTGCGCCACTGGTGAATTCGACATCGACACGCATCGCGGTTCCTCCCATTGCATCGGTCTTTTCATCAAACTACGGCGCGGCTGATCGGCTGTCGAAGGTTTCTCAAATCCTTGATTCTGACCAGCTTCGAGCAGCTGCATCGTCAGTGCTGTTGGCAGGTCTCCTGACTCGTGGGGTATCGGCCTCCACTCCGCGCCCACTTTCCCTATCCAATTTCGGCGGCTGCCGATGTGCACAGCTCCATTCCCAGTGGCCGCGGACCCGATCGGCGCCACGACTCAACACCACCGCCGTGGCGCACCGGCCAGCATTCGACGGTCCCCGCTAGATGCGACCTTCACCAACTCACCGCTGCACGACGCCTCCGTCGGAATCGCCCCGCACGAGTGTCGCGCATGCCGACGTCCGGACAGGAGCCACCGCGATGATCGATCACGCCGATGGATTGTTCCCTCTCCCTGGCGCGTTCGGGGATGATGCTGTGCCGGTGTGCTGGTCGTACGGGTGGGGTCTTTGGCCGGTTTCCAGTTGTTGCTGGGCCGATGGTCGGCGAGTGCGCGTCTCCGCGCGGGTCGCCGTGTAAGCATTTCCCCTCGTGCGATCCGACAACTACTCCGCTGAGCCGCTTGGCCTTTGGCGGCTGCACCGATGCAGTGTCCACCGCGACTGGGCAGGCATTGACGCCCAGCTCGGCCTGACCGATGGGTTGGACGTCGGTGCGTTGCTCGCGAGGAACGGCACTGTCGACGGGCAGGAGTTCCTGATCAACACTGACGGCCGCGTCGTTGTGGAGGTCAACGAGTTCTTCGCGTCGCGGCGGATGCGTAACCGTCGGCGCGGCACGCGTGAGAAGTACGCCCGCGGGTTGTGCGTGTGGTTGGGCTATCTGGATGCCGTTGGCCGATGTTGGCGTGAGGTGCTGTCCGAGGATGTGGACGCTTTCAAGTTCTGGCGCATGACCGACGAGGCCAACCCGATGCGCGTGGCCGGCTCGTCGGTCGCCAACAACATCCAGGCGATCAGCGCCTTCTACGAGTGGGCGCAGGAGCGGCACGACGTGCGCAATCCCGTCGATCGACGCGAGGTAGCGCCGCACCGGCACGGACAGGTGCGAGCCGAACCGTTCGCGGCGACGCCGCATGTGGTCCGGGATCGCGACGTCAAGTGGCTAGATCCCGGCGGTTACGAGTGCTGGCGGGATATCGGCCTGCGGGGATTGGACCGCGACGGTCGCGGCCTCCGGGGCTGGCGTGGTCGAAACTCTCAGCGCGACTGCGCGTTTGCCGATGGGTTGTATGGCACGGGGTTGCGGGTGTCGGAATGGGCCGCCGTCTTGATGGTCGAGCTTCCCGCCGAGGATGCCTCGCGCGGCTATTACACCTGTCGTCTGGCGTCCGAGTGCGGCAAGGGCGGCAGAGGGCGGCGATATTGGATGCCTCGCTCGGTGTTGGTGGATGTGTTGTCCTATATCGAGTCCGGCCGCGCCGCTGCCGTTCGCCGTGCTCGGTTGGAAGGTCTCTACGGCCGCGTCCCCGACCGATTGTTGCTGGTGGGGCAGGACCGCAACCGCCGTGTGCGCCTGCGTGCGGGTGACGGGGCAGTGTCGGAAGTTTCGTTGGATGCGCTCGATGGCGTTGCCCGGGCGCGGATTTTCCGCGAAACGCGGACAGGTTTGGAGCCGGTGTCGTTGTGGCTCAACGAAGATGGGCTTCCGCGCCTGGCGACGGCCTGGGAGCATACGTTCACCGAGGCCAACCAGCGGCTCGCACGCGCCGGGTTGGGATCGGTGTCAGCGACACCGCACATGTTGCGGCATTCGTTCGCGCTGCGCTGGTTCTCGGTGGGCAGGTTGATCTACGAGCGGCGGTTCGCTCACCTGGGCGGTGAGGAGTTGCGGGACTTTCGGGCGCAGTTCGGCGACACCTGGTATCTGGTGAAAACGCTGCTGGGACATGCGGATGTCTCCGTGACGATGTCCGTGTATTTGGAGCCGTTCCGTGAATTGGACGTGTCGGTGCTCATCGAGCACGCGCAGGGTGCGGCGATGTCGGCGTTGGTCGCGGAGATGTTCGCCGAGCACCCGCAGGTGATCAGCCGACCGACGGGGGCGGGCGCGTGACCCGCGGTCGAGCGGCCGTGCAACCCGCCGCCGGTTACAGGCCGCCAGAACGGCTGTTTCTCGGGCCGGACGAATGCCGGGTTCGGTTCTTCCCCGAACTCGGCGGCGATCCGGTCGAGCTCGACTTCATGGACTTGCCGGTGTCCAAGGAACTGCGCGACTGGTTCGCCACCGCGGCCGCCGGGGCGACCGGGCCGTCGGGACCACGCCGCACCGCGACTTCAGCCAGCGACATCGTGTCGACGTTCCTTCGGTTCGCCCGCTATCTCGCCGGGCTCGACAATCCACCCCAGTCGCCGCATCGACTGCGGGCTGTCCACCTGGATGGCTACATCCTGACCGGCGGCGTGGGCACCACATTGCATCGGGATCTGCCAACGCTGCGTTCGGTGTTTCGATTCGCACCCGACGTCCCTGCGGACTTCGCCGCGCGGCTGGCCACGGCGCGCGTCGCCAAGGCGGAAGAACGCGAAACCAGCTACACCGAAACGGAATTCAACCGCATCCTCGGTAACGCGCGCACCCAGCTCCGCGCCTCCTCGACCCGAATCCGCGCCGCGAACAGCCTCCTGGATCAGTGGCGAGCCGGCCAGATCGACCAGGCCACTGATGCGCGGCGCTGGGAGCTGGGGTGGTTGTTGGACTACGTCGACCGCGAAGGTGATGTTCCTCGGGCCCGAGCCGTGGCGCCCAACGCGAAGAAGCCGCATCAGGCGGATGTCGTGAATCGCCATGGCGGGGCCGCGGCCGTGCCGGCGCATCTGTATCCGACTTACATGGAAATCGGTGCCGCGGTCGCGTTGATGATCGGGCTGACCGGACACAACCTCGGCACGATCCGCGCGGCCACCGTCCATCATCACCGCACCGACGCTGAGGCTGGCGGTGCGCCGACGATCCTTGTCGATTGGCTCAAGCCACGTCGCGGACCTCGGCGTGCGGCCATGACCGTACCGTTGCAGGACGTCACTCCCGATGGAGCGCGCCCGACCGGGCGGGACGACCTCACCACACCGTTCGGGCTGTACACGCTGCTGCTGGAGCTCGGCGCCCGCGCCAGGGCCAGGGCCGGCAGCGACAGCCTCTTTGTTGCCTTCACCCCCAAGGGCAACGGCAAGGGACGCGACGTCGCCGGGTTCCGGGTGCAGGTGCCCAAGTCCATCCTGCTGCACTGGGGCGACGCGCTAAAGCTGCCTGCCGACACCCCCGACCCCAGCACGGGTGTCCCAGGCACTCTGCGGGTGAGGTCTCGTCGGCTTCGCCTGACGTTTCTGGAGTTATATCAGCGGCCGGTCGCGCACACCGAGACCACTTTGGTGAACGAGTATCTGGCGCGCAATCGTGGCAACCTCGCCGAATATCAGCAGGTCGTTGCCGATGTGTTGACTGAACAGGTCAGCAAGGCCCGCGCGGCAACGATTCCGGTGTTGTCCGCCGACGATGTCGCGCTGGCACGCATTGACCCGGCAAGCGTCGCTGCCAGGTTCGGCATCTCGACACAGACAGTGACCGAGCTGGTCGACGGCCGACTGGACACAGTGCTGGCCGGGTGCACCGACAACCTCAACAGCCCCCACTCGCACGCCGGAAAGCCTTGCCAGGCATCGTTTCTGATGTGTCTGTCGTGTCCATGCGCGCGGGCGACACCGGCACACCTGCCGGTCCAGGTCCTCGTGCACGACGCCCTGCTCGCCCGCCGGCCCGAGATGACACCGCTGAAATGGGCTCAACGTTTCGCCGAACCCGTGACCCAGCTGGTCGACCTGCTCGACCAGCATTCAACCGCGGCGGTCGCCGACGCCCGCGCGAACGCCACCCGCTTCCACCGATTGCTTGTCGACCGTTTCCTCGCCCGTGGACTGGACATGCCGTGACCACAGCCCTGAATCCTGCCAGCGATGATCTGCCCGGCCCCGATACCCTCGTGTTGCTCAACGTACCGCTCAGAAGCAGCACCGACCGGAATGGCTTGTCCCGCTTCAGCGAAGACCGATGGAACCTGAGCCCCGCAGTGCTGCAACACCACACCAAGGCGGTGTCGGTCGATTTCGTCCAGGTGCCCGACGAGCTCCGGCTGCCGGTCAAGCACATCGTGTGGCTGTTACTCAACGGCGAGCCCGGCCAGGATGTGAACTACCGCTTCACGGCGGCACGGCTGGCGGTGTCCAGTGCCGCGGCGACCGCCCGATTCCTGCGCAGTTTCGCCCAGTGGCTGCACGCCCGCGGCATTGTCCGACTAGCGGACGTCACCGACGCCGACCTGGACGCCTACGCTGTCCACGTCCGCGCCGCGGAGATATCCCACGGCCAGCGCGAAGACCTTCTCGCGGCGGTGGCACGGGCATGGTCGGTGCGCGAGCGCCTGCGCCCCGCCGATCGGCTGCCGCAGGCCCCGCCGTGGAACGGCGACCGAATCCGCGACGTTCTCGGCACGGGCCGAGACATCGGCGAAAACCGTACGCCGCGAGTGTATCCCGACACAATGACCGCCTTGCTGGCGTGGTCGCTGAGGTTTGTCGAGGTCTTCGCCGACGACATCATCGCGGCGTTCACCGAGTATCTTGAACTGTCCGGGGCCTCCTACCGCTCGAAACAGACCCGCCTCCCCAAGGACGAGATCTACAGCCGTCGGCGGCAATACGGTGAGACGAGACAGCTACTGCTCGCGCACCTTGACGAGTACCGTCGGCGGGGCCTGGCCTTACCCGGCAAGCGCAGCGCCGATGGCCGACTGGTGGTGAACACCTACTTCCTCAGCGCCCAGACCGGCCTCACCATCAGGCACAAGTCACTCGCGCCGATCTTCGCCGAGCACGGCCCGATGCCGGTCGATGACGACACCTACCTGTTCACACCCGTCACGGCGACGCTCGACGGTCGTCGGTGGCAGGACCGGTCGATCAGCTACACGCAGGCGCCCGTGCTCGCACGGCATCTCGCGGCCGCATGTTTTGTGGTGATCGCCTACCTGTCCGGGCAGCGGCCCGGGGAGACGTTGAACCTGGAACGCGGCTGCATCCAACGTGACCCAGCGACCGGACTTATTCTGTTGCGCGGCAAGCACTTCAAAGGGGTCCGCGATAGGGACGGCGTATCGGTGGCAGAGGGAATCGAGCGGGTCGACCCGTGGGTCGTGGTGGAACCAGTCGCGACTGCCGTCAACGTGGCGGGAAGGCTGCACGACTCGCCGCTGCTGTTCCCCAACACGATGGAGGTCAACGGCCACTCCTCGCCAAACCGGCTCAAGGCCCGAACCGTCCACGCCGCACGCAACGACCAGCTGATGACCAAAGACATCGACGGATTCATCAGCTGGGTCAACCAGTACTGTGCCGAGCACGGCCGCCCCGACGCCATCCCACCCGATCCGGTCAAGGCCAGCATCAGCCTGGGCAGGTTGCGTCGCACGCTGACGTGGTTCATCGTGCGCCGCCCACGCGGCCTGGTCGCCGCCGCCATCCAGTACGGCCACGTCCGCACCGGCATGACCCTCGGCTATGCCGGAAGCTACGACTCCGGATTCCCGGACGACCTCGTCTTCGAGGAATGGCTCACCCGGCTCGATGCCCTCGGCGACGCCCACCAACGTCTGCGCGACGGCGAGCATGTCTCCGGCCCCTCAGCCGAGGTCTACCGCCAACGCGTCGAATCAGCGACCCGCTTCGCAGGGCGAGTACTACGCCAATCCCGCGACGCGGCAGCACTGCTGGCCAATCCCGACCTTCAGATCTACGAAGGCAACGCCATGACCTGTGTCCTGGACCCCGCCCGCGCGGCCTGTCGGCTTGTCGGCGATGACCAGGGCACCCGCCGCACCCCCGACATCACCAATTGTCGCCCCACCTGCGCCAACATCGCACGCACCGACCGTGACATCGCCGAACTTGCCCAGCAAGCCGACCAACTGCGTCTCGTCGTGGCCGACCCGCTCGCGCCCCCGATCCGGTCCATGCGGGAACGGCGGGAGTTGACCCGGATCGAGAAGATCATCGCCGAGCACCAGGGCACCAGGGCACCATGACCGACGAGGAGCGCGCCGCGATCCGCGCGGCTATGGAACGGCTGATGGCCGGAACGCCGACGAACTCCACCGGCGCGTTGACCGTGTTGCAACTGGCCGCCGAAGCCGGGGTCAAACGTTGGGTGCTGACCCACAAACACACCGACCTACGGGAAGAATTCCAGTCCAAGCGAACCCAGGCCAACGGAGTGCCCGCCGCCTATCAGCACCTCCAAGCCCGCGTCGTCGACCTGACCGCACGCAACGAGCAACTACGCGCCGACAACGCCGAACTCGAGCAGCAACTTGTCGCCTACGCCCAGCTCATCCACGAACTCGCCACCGAGAACACCCGCCTCCGAACAGCCGCTCCGGCGAACGTCATGGTCCTCGGCGGACAAGCCCGGCATCCGAGCTGACGACAAAGGCTGTCGGTCGCACCCTGGCATTCGCTCCCGCAACCGGTACTCCTGGTTTCGGCGCCGCGCGCTACCACCAGCGACTCCGGCGGCGATCAGACCGTGATCGAGCCGATCACCTTGCGCAGACTCTTCTCGTTGTCCTCGTCCAACCCGTAGGCGAGCAGGTAGCTGGCGATGAAATCGTTCGTGTAGCCAGCCGCGCGGATGTCTGCCGCGATCTCAGGGACCAGTTCCCGGACAAAGTAGTTGCCCCGCCGGTCGCCATAACCGTTGTTGCCGTACTGCACGAGTCGATCGAACAGCGAGCGCACCTCATCTGAAACAGCCTGTGCTGGTTCGCCGGTGAGCGCGTCGACGGCTCCCACGGCCGCCGCCCAACCCGCGAGCGGCAGCCTGATTACGCCCGGCGGGCCTTCCAGGACCGCCAGGACGCCGCCGCGTGCCCAGTCCACCGCCATCGCCATCTCCTTGATGGTGGGATAGTCGACGAACACCAGCCCGCGGGGCAAGTTCATCTTCCGGGATTTGGGCGTCACGGTGCGATCGTTACCGAGCCCGAAAGGGTTGCCGCCCAAGGCTCCAGCCACACGGATCGCGGCGGCCGGATTCACGCCTTCAGATTTCACCCTGCGGATCAACGCTGCCTCGTGCTCGGCGCGCACGCCCGGATTCGCTTCCGTCCACGGGATCCAAATACCGCGATGGTTGATCGTCAGTCGCATGCGCTCTCAGCCCTTCGAAGAGCGGGGGTCGTTGCCCGGAGCGATCGTGTCCTGGCGTCGAATAGTGCCATCACGACCGCGGACCTGCATTTCACCGCCACCAAGGTTGCCGAGGATGTCACGAGCACGGTCGATGCCGGCTTCTTGGGTGGGGACGATCGCGCTGGCACGGTCGGCACCAGGAGCGCGGACTTCCCAGTCACCGTCGTCCCGTCGCTGAACCATTCGTCTGTTGGTCATGAAAATTCCTGCCTTTCAGAAGGATTGGGAATAAAGGGGCTGTGCCCTGGCCCGGTGGACCAGGGCACAGCGGCTACTTTTCGTTGCGGACGCCCTTGTGCTGGTGAGGGCTGCCGTCGAGGATTCGGCCGGTTGTGGTGTCTCGCTTGAACCAGGTCTTACCGACCTTGAATTCGCTGCGATTCTTCACGGCTCCGACGCGATGTCCGTGTCCGGTGTTCTTCGCCATTTCCGTTCTCACCTCCGCTCCGACAGCGACCGGGCTTGACCGGTGTCTGTTGCGCTGTCATCACGTAGTCGACACAGCTCGATCAAGAGTTAGCCCGACCGTTACCGGAACGCTAGGATCGGCACTCCTCACACAACCCTGCGACCAACAGGTGGGCCTGGAACCGGAGAAAGCAGCCGTTGCAGGCCTGTTCACGGGCAGCGCGACGCTGACAGCGACACCGTCCGCACTCAGGGCAGAACTGCTCGTTGCACTCGGGGCACGGATATCCACGAACCGTACTTGTGCTCCCGCAACAATGGATGGTCGAAGTGGGGCGCTGATCGAAATCTCGGGCGCCATCGAGGTGCAGACTTTCGCTATTCCATAGGTCGATGTCGCTGAAGACCGCAATGATCCGGCGGTGATCACTCACGGCGTCAACGTAGTACTCGGCGCGGCGATCCCACTGATCCTTCCAGAACATCTTGCCGGTCACCGAGGCACCGGAGTTCAGGGCGGCCAGTTGATGACCAGCGGGCAACAGCTGTCCCTTCCAAGGAACCACCGTGGGCCAGCCCTCTTCCGGATCCGGCCGGACACTGGCGAACAGCACCTTGCCCTCGGTGCGATCGATGAGCGCCACAGCGCCGACGTGCGGCAACCGAGTCGCGATCGCGATCGCGCAGACCGGCCGGCTGGCTTGCGTACGATCGAACAACTCGATGATGTGCGCGGCTCGAACAGGCGGGCGCGCCACCACCGATGCGATAGATGCGGGCGGGAGCAGCAGACGCTGAGCCACCCGGTCACACACAGTCTCCACCAGCTGCTCGGCGTGGTCCTGCTCGATGATCCACTCCATGACCTCGTCGGACTGGGGAATGAGCCAATGCCCAAGCTCATGTCCCAGGGTGAAGTTTTCTCGCCGGTTATAGGGCGTGGACACATAAACGATCACCCCGTCCTCGACGAACGAGGTGCCGTCGCACGCGCCGCCTTGGCGGCGTGTATCCGGCGGGTACTCGATGGGGGCGACTTTAAGTTTGAGGTCCTCACGCAGAGCCAGCAGCGGTTCCTCGGCGAACCGCTGCTGGACCTCCGGCGTCAGTAGATCGAGAAGGCGGGCGACGCACTGATCGAGGTTCAACGACTTCGACCCTTCTCGTATGCCTCTATGAACGCGGCCAATGAGTGCAGCATTTGAGCCGCATCCGGCTTTTCTCCTCGGTGAACCGTTGTCAGCATTCGAGCTTTCAGTGTCGACCTGGCCAGCGCCTGTGACGTTCGTTGGCTCTCGGCCCATCGGGCGACGAGTTCCTGGAAGTCCGTCGACGCCATGACAGCTGCCACCTCGTCGTTCTCCGGAGCAGTGCTCCGGTCGGTGACCAGGTTGTCAGGCTGTGTCGCTGTTTCTTCGGCAATCGCGCGGATCAGCGCGGGCGAGACCTCCGGTCCGCCTCGAGTCTCCCAACGGAAAACATCCCCGAGCGAAATGTCCCACCCCCGAGCAGCCAAGCGTTCGGCCAGATCTCGAGCTGAATAGCCAGCGCTCTTTCTCACCCGCGCCAAAGCAGTGGAGTCGAGGCTGTAGGTAGGGTCGGGCACCAAGCCCAGCATCGCTGCGACACGGTCCTCCTCCAGCGGAGGAGTAGCCTCCTCCGCTGGGATGTAATCGGTGGCACGCACAGCGTCTGCCACAAAATCGACTGCTGCGATCAATGCTTCGACCTCGGCAGCGTCCTCTTCATTCAGTGCAGGCCGCTCCCCGGTCGTATCGCCGGTGCGTGCGTCCAGCAAATATTCGAGAGCCTTGTCCCGCTCGTTCTTACCCATCTGCCACCTGCTCTCGGTTCATGGCTTCCTTCAGCAACTCTGCCGCTTTGTTCGCGATCTGGGTCACTCGCCCGGGAGTCACTCCCAGCCCCGCCGCAACCTCTCCACGAGGCCGCTTCTGGACCAGGTACTCGTCGAAGACCCTTCTCTGTTGGGCATTCAGTACAGACAGAGCGTCCCCGGCTCGCGCTGCAGCCCGGTCACGGTCGACGGTGTCAGCGACGTCATCAGCCAAGTCGTCGCCTCGTTCTGCGTCATCGTGAAGCTGCACATCGAACTCCGGGCCGGCATGCCGGAACGCGGCTGAACGGAGCCGATCCGTGGCTTTGTTCCTGACAATCCTGATCAGGAACGCCTCCCAGCTGCGGATCTCCTCGGTCGGCGGAGCCTTCAGCAGCGATTCGAACGCATCGTGCACCACATCTTCAGCCTGGTCAGCGATGCCGCCTTCGCCGAGTACTTGGGCGGCCTTTCGCCGCATCGCTCCGCCGTACTTGAGGTAGAGCGCCGCCAAATCGGGCCTGGTGTCGTGCACGCCGATTACCCGCGCATCTCATGTGTCGCAGGACTCGTCATCAATCCTCCATCCGGATAAGCAGAAGCTGGCGCCCCCCGACCCCGTGTGACATGTAGTCGAGACAGGCGACTCCCGCGTTAGCTGAGCCCGAGCGAGGAGCACGAACTCATCCGGCGGGCGAACTCACGACGACGCCCCACCCCGACAATGTCCGAGTCCCGAGGACGAGCTACGGGTTGATGCCGTCTGTCCCACGCCCTCGTGCAACAGTCCGAAGCGAGCGGGAGAAGAATGGGGGTGGAAAGCACTTGTGGGGTGGTGCGCACGCTGCTGGAGCCGGACTTCCGCCCGCGCCAACTCCTACCGGATCTGTCGAATTTGATCGTTATGGTCGCCCAGACCGGCGATGAATGGTCCAGCACTTGCGATCTCGTCGCTACCCACGTCTTCCCACTCTTGCGTGAACATGGCGTCCGAGTCGTCGAGGTGGCACGAGCGGGCCCTTCGGCTGCCGATGGCATCGTGGTGCTGCAAGACACTCGCACGCCGGCGCGTTTGCACCCTGATGCCGACGAGCACGGCTACTACGCACTCAGCACCGAGCACCGCGCCAACGGTGTCCTGCCCACGCTGGGCGGGCAGAGAACCTGTTCAGCCAAGTCAAAGGGAGTCCCTTTGGATGGCTGGCGCGCACAGCATTTGGCGCATGAACCGTATATCCATGCGGTCGGTTTCAACGTCGATGAGACCGGGCGCATCGACCGGGATTCCTCGGTGACGATGAAAGGTCGACGCAGCCCGATATACCCGTTGCACGCGGCGGGCTGGTCACGTGCCCGTTGCCAGGGGTACTTGTTCGGTTTGTTCGGTGTGTGGTGGCCGAAATCGTGCTGCCGTCAGTGCTGTTTCGTTTCTCAACCCAGCTGGCCCGAACAGCTCGAACGTTTCCGAACCGCGCCCGCCGAGGCGTTCAAGCATGTTGTCGACGAGTTTGTCACACTGGCGCTCAACCGCAACTCCGGGTTGTTCGGGCCAGGCAAGTCGTTGACCGATCGCTTGCGCCGCGATGGTGCCGGGGAGGTACTCGCTCTGGCCGAGGCCGAGCTCGACCGTTGCCGGTGGGCGGTCTACCAGGTACGCCGCTGCTACAGCCGCCCGGCGGACGCGTGGCGATCGGTCGAGGCCGTCCACCGCGGTAGCCGCACCGAGGCATCGACATTTCTCGATCGACTAGCTACTCGATTGCAGATCATTCCACAGCTCGACGCGCAGCACACGCGGGTGTGGCTCACCGCTCCGTCGACCACGTATCCGCGGTTGGAGGAATTCTTCGTCGCGGCACCGGATTCCGTGGTCGACAAACAGCGGCCCGGCTTCGCGACCCGCTGGTACGGACATGCCGATGGTCGGCTTATCGCCTTGGAACAGGCCGCTCAAACCATCGTCTCTGTAGTTGAAGCGGCCTGAGCCGCCGTCGATACGTTCCCTTGCCGCCGCCACGGGCCCGACCCGGTGCTGGAGCACGCACGCCGATGCACGGCGGCTCGCCGAAGAGACGAACCGTTCGCTGGCATCACCGGCTGCACATATCCGCCGAACACTGTTCGCAGAAAGGATTCTTCATGCAACGCGCCGACCTGTTCGCCGAGAGGTACGGCACGGAACTGTCGTTGGTCTCGGGATTCTGTACACAGCCAGCGCAAGTCGAATCCACGGGAGGTGGTTGCTATACCATCTGCGGTCAGCTTTTCAACGGGCTGAGTGTCGCTGCATCCAACGGAGACATGGAAGGGCACGACGCCCCGACATGGACCCTCGGCCTTTACAGCGACGGTGAACAACTGGGCTACCTGTGGGCCGGCACTCTCGCCGAGCAACTCGATGTGGCCGCGTCGCTGACCGCCGCCCAACTCCAAGCGTTGACCACCCGCTCGCCCGCCGATGCCACCCTCCCCGAGCAGATCGTCGTTATCTGATCACCACGGCGGATATCCGCACCACCACATTCGACCGAGCGACGACAACCGCACACATGAATGCAGTAATGCGCATGAGACAACTCGATTGCGTTGTGGGACAAGCTATCCCACGATCCACGTCCGCAATCGAGGTCGAAACCTCGTACCAATACCCGAATTTCGCCATCGCAAAGCCCCGGGAAAGCGGAAACCCAACCATGACTAAGTCCGTCCGGACTCCCGAACCCCCGCCGCTGCAGTAGCCTTGCGGCGCCGGTCACCGGCCGCCGTAGGACGCGCCTGCCTGTCGAACGAGCGTTGCGGGCGGTCGTCGCCAACGTCGCCCACCTGACCTACCGCCAGCAGATGACCCGAGCGCTCACCGACTACCACCGCAGCAGCGCGACCGACGCCGACACCCTGCACGTCCTGACCGGCTTCGTCGGTGCGGTCCTGGACGTCGAAGCACGCCGCCAGCCAATACCCACCATCACACCGTATGCGGGTGCCGAGGCGGTTTCTCCCGAGATCAGACGAGCGATCGGAATCGTCGTCGCCGAAATCTGGGACCGCGAGAAAGACGACTACCGCCAGCAGGACGACGACTGCCGCGCCGATCACCGGTTCTGTTACCTCACCATCCTGCACACCTGGCTCGGGCCATTGAGCCCGATCCACTGACACAGCACCGCGATCCCAGCCCTCGGGTATGGCGCGCATCGCCCGGATACCACGACCGATTGAGGAGCCATCATGGGAAGGAAAAGGACTGCACCGGTGTCGTCGCCGGCCGACATCGTGTTCAAGCAGTTCACCGAGGATTTGATGCCGCTGTTCACGCCGATCGAGTGGGCTGAGGACGAGATCGCGAGAGCCCAAGCCCGCCACCGTCGCAAGCGCAACGCGCTCTATCACTCGTTCATGCTGCTCACACCCACGCACGCCCGGATGCGGCAGGAATTCGTCTACCGATCACACTGCCGCGAACTGCTCGAACGCGTCGCGCAGGGGCGCTGCACCAAACAGGGCACCGCGGCCGAAGTCGCGGTGGCCTTGCTGGAGGCCAGCCTCACCGCACCGTTGAACACCTCCGCATTCGGGTTGTACGCGCGAGTGTGGGCACTGGCCGGGTTCCCCCACATCGACGTCCTGAGCGACAACGCCGCGCATTACGAGGCGATCGGATCCGCTCAGATCGATGATCTGGAGGTTTGGGCACGCAAGAAACTTGCGGTACCAACCCGGGTTCTCACCGGCGTCGAATGCCAGGGCCGCCACCACGGAGAGCCAGTGATCTGCGAGTTCGTGAAGCCCTCGAACACCATCCGGGTCGCCTAGCAACTACCGGCATTGCTACTTCCCGTCTCGCCTATCCCATTCGTTCATCGATCAGAAGGGGGTATCTCCTCATGCCCAAATCCGCTCACCGACGCGACAGCGCTCGGGAGGAGCCCACCACGTTCACTCACGCCCCCGGCGCGATCTACACCGCCGAATTCCTCACCCAGCAACCCAGTTTCGTCCAGCCGGTCGGCCGCTGCTGGCGGGCGGGGCCGGTCTGCGGCGACGTTGCCGCGGAGCTGGATGGGCACGCGTCGTGAGCCGAGTACCCGACTTCGCGCAGTGGTCCACAGCGCTCGAGAGCCAGGACGCGCACCTGTTGTGCTTCGAAGCCATCGGTTACGTCCGCGGCTACTGCGACGCCCTGGGCATCAGTTCGGGCGATGCGATCGACTTCGGGCACGCCTTCGCCGTGCTGGTGGCCTCGCGCCGATCGCGGCCCTGCATCCAGGACGCTTGGCAGAACTGGCGCAGCGGCTTCGACATCGGCGACCTCCACATCCAGCGCTAGCCCATCGACCCCAACACACGACCCGTCTGCCGAGGTCGCGACCGCACCGGGCACTACCGGGGCGTCGCCCTGCGGGTGGCCGACCTACACAACCCCGACCGATCACGCGCATGCCAGTGAACGGCGCACCCTCGCGATCCACATCACCGCGCGCTGTCGGCGTCGCGACGCCATTGTCTCTGTGCCGTTCACGCAGTTCGCCGAGTCCCCCAGGGGCTCGGCGATTTTCGTATCCGGAGGTCACTCTATGGGCAGACTCTCACGCGCCCAGGCCGCCGCGCACCGTGAGGTGGCCGAGTTGGTCGGTCTTCGCCGGGACCTGAGCGGGGACGAGAAACTGTTCGTCCTCACCGCTTTCCAGGAGTCCACCAGCGCGACCCAGGGCCCGGACGGGGCGTTCTTCACCCCCGCCCGGGTTGGCGCACAACATGGCGATCGAGGTCCTCAGCACCCGCATCATCGACCTCGGCGTCGGGATCGGGTCACTGGCCTTCGAGTGTCGCAACGGGCAAGCCAACGGCGACCCGGCACGCGTGCTGGTGTGTGTCGAACGCAACCCGGAGTTCGCGCGGATCGGCATGAAGATCGTCCCGAAAGCGACCAGTTGGTGTGCGGTGACATGCTCGAGGTGCACCGAAACCGGTGGCGTCCCTTCGATACCGCGATCGCCAACCCGCCCTTCGGCGCACACGCCGCAGCGCCGACGCACCGGGATATCGGGGGTCGCGCTTCGAATACCGCGCGATAACCCTCGCCGCTCACATCGCCCGCCGTGGTGTGTTCCTGATCCCGCAGACCTCCGCGCCGTTCTGCTACAGCGGCCGAGCTGGCATGGAACACGACCGTGCCGATGCCGAGTGCCGCAGTTCCAGTCCGGCACCGGGATCACGCTGGAACCCTCCTGCGGGATCGACACCAGCTACTACGCGCAGGACTGGCATCACCCGCCGATCGCGACCGAGGTCGTCACCACCGACTTCGCCGACACCGCGATCGCGCGCCGCCGCCGGTCGCCGGCATCGGTCACCCAGATCGGGCAGCCCTTCACCCACCCTGTCCGGGCAGCCAGCTGACCACACACCCCCGTTATTGAGAGGACACCCGGATTCGTCATGCCCGCTCCAGCTTTCGCCGTCAGCGCCTACACCAACTCCACCGACTACGGATCCGCCTACACCCTGTTCGCCACCGACGACGCACCCGTCCGTGGGCAGGTGTTCGCCGACATGGCCGAACACCACCCGGTCGTCGACGGGATCACCGAGACCCGGCCGATGGTGGTGCTGCGGTTCTTCGGTCTCGTCGTCGAGGATGAGCGCCTCGGCAATCCGCGTGTCACCGTCCGGTTCGAACCGGGCACGACCGAGCGCGGGGCGGCAGCGCTGGTGTGTCTGGGCGAATCCGGATATCTGAGCATGCATCTGGGGTATCCGCTGGCCACCGCTGAGGCGGATATCCGTGAGCTGGTGAGCGACACCGTCATCGAGATCACCGGCGAGTTCCTCACCGATGACCGCGCTGCGCGGTATCGGCACTGGGCGGCTGAGCAGCGCCGCCAGGACACCGCCCGCGCCCTGGAGGCCATTCAAACCCTCGAGCAACTGGCCTTTCGCCGCCACGCTACGGCTCGCGCGGAGGTCGATGCGTCGTGGGCGTTGGTGCAGGCACTGCGCCAACAGCACTGAACCCCCTAGCGGCCACCGCCTGCGCTCCCTGCCCTGAGATCCGTAACTGTCTGTCTGAGAGGAGTGTTGACTCATGTCGATAGCTACCTGTGTGCGTCACGCCGAACTGGGGGATCTGGTCGGGCTGCTGAATGCCCAGCAGGCCGCGAAACTCGATGTCGTCGCCCCCGCGTCGGCACTGCGCGCCAGTGATGGTCTGCTGCAATTGTCCGGGGTCGAACCGGTCCTGGATGAGCGGGGTTTCACCCTCGTCGACGGCCTGTATCGGCCGACCGCCGCCGCCGACTCGCACCTCGGGGCGAAGCTGAAGATCCCCGTCGGGTATCTGAAGTGGCTGCGCGAGGAATCGCGGACTGATCTCTACGACGCCAACGTCAACGGACTGCTCCACGGCTGCGACGACCCGCGCCTGCCCGGCAGTGGTGATGACCGGTCGTTCCTGCTGCGGCTGTTCACCTCCGGTGTCCCCGACGAGCCCGGGATCCTGCGAGCTGTGCTCTCGGATCGCTACGGAATCATCGACAACCTCGACGTCCTCACCGCCGTGCTGGAGGGCATCCGGTCCGCGGATGCCGATGTGTCGGTGCGCTCATGTGATCTGACCGAATCCTCCATGCACTGCAAGGTGTACTCACCGAAAGTCTCCGCGCTGGCACCGGGATTCCTCGCGAACTATCGGACACCGTTCGCCAACCCCGAACTCGAGGCCGAACGCCGCCGCGCCGCAGGGCAGTTGGAGCGGTGGCGCCCGATCGCTGCCCGCGAAGGCCAAGGCTACGCACCCGGTGCGGAGCCGATCGTGTTCGCCGGGTTCCGGTTCTCCAACTCCGAGATCGGCCATCACGCGGTCACGCTGAAGCCCGAGCTGGTGGTAAAAATTTGCCGCAATGGATTGACGTTGCCGTTGTTCGCCTACACCAAACGCCATGTCGGGGACCGCCTCGAGGTCGGTGGTGTCGGCGGCTGGTCGCCAGACACCTACCGCAAGCGGCTGGCGGTGATCACCGCTGAAACTCGCGACAAGGTCGCCGAGTGGCTGTCTCCGGAGTTCGTGGCCGCCCGTGTCACCGAGTTGGAGCGGCATGCCGCTACTCCGGTCGCCCACCCTGAACGCACCATCGAAGTCGTGTCCAAGAAGTTGGGGTTCACCGAGGACGAACGCAGCGGGATCCTCAGCCATTTCATCGCCGGCGGTCAGCTCACCGCTGCTGGCATCGCCAACGCCGTCACCAGCTACTCCCAAACCGTGCCCGACGCCGATCGCGCCGACACCCTCGACGACCTTGCGCTGCAGGCGATGTCCCTCGTCTGAACCACTAGCGCAACAGGCCCAGCACGCCCCGGTCGGCTGGATCTAGTCGCTGTTCTCCCCCACCCGTACCTGTGGGCCCTCACCAGCCCAGACCCTTGAGGAGGTTGTTTCCGCATGCCCGAAACCCTGACCCTGACCCGCGCGGAGTTCGACAGCGCCGAACATTTCGGTGCCGCCGGAACCGTCACCGCTCTCGGTGAGAACACCGTCACCCGCTGGCGCGAGCAGCACCCGGACTGGAAAGCCAAGCATTGGGGCTACAGCGATCCCGACCAGCACGGCGCGCGGTTCCTGCGCCCGATCAACGTCGCAGCCCGCGCCAAGAACTAACCCTCGCAACCGAATCCACCGCGCCGCGGGCCCTCGTTCGGCCCGCCACCGGTTCACACCTGTCATATCCGCTCTCAGGTAGGCACCGACCAGTCCAAAGCTGGCCGGTGCCTACCTGTTTCACGATAGGAGCCATATTCGATGTCGCACGACACCGACACACCCACCCCCGACACCGACACGATCACCGACACCGTCATGGGCACCGAGGGCTCGGAGGATACGGTCGCCGCGCCGAGGGCCCAGGCCATGTATCTGGATCCGGCGTTGCTCGAAGTCGCGGAGAATGTGCGTAAGAACTTTCGGCTCGAAGACCATCCCGATTACACCGACTCGATCCGTGAGCACGGTGTCGAGATCCCGATCAAGGCGATCCGGATGCCCGACGGACGGCTCGTTGTGCGTGACGGGCAGGTCCGCACCTTGACCGCGCTGGCGTTCGAGCAGACCGAGGTGCCGGTGTGGATCACCGACTTCGACCCTGCCGTGGATGCCACCGAAGCCGAGATCGACCGGATCCTCGAGCAGATCACCGTCAACGACCGCCGCATCCCGCTCACTGACGGCGACCGCGCCGCTGGTATCGCGCTGGCCTTGGACCTCGGTGCCACCGTCACCCGGGTCGGCAAGGCCCTGCAAACCAAACGCGACGACGTCAAACGCGCGGGCAAGATCGGCGCCTCTACCACCGCACGCGGGTTGGTCGATGAGGGCCAGTACGACCTCGAGCAGGCCGCGGTCATCGCCGAATACGACAATCTCGGTGACACTGACGCCGTCGAACGGCTCATGCGCGCCAATCGCAACTGGTTCTCCTACGAGGCCAACCGCATCGCCGCCGACCGCACTGAAGCGCGCGCCTACCTGGCTGCGGCGTTGCCCTACGCCGAGGCCGGGGTCGGGATCCTCACCGACTACCCCGACGACGGGCAATTCAGCGACGACGGGCCGCTGGTGTTGGCGGGCGAGTTGGTCGACGCCGCCGGCGCGGCCGTCGACATCGCCCATATCAATGCCCACCCCGGTTTCTGGCTGGTGTGGTTGGAAGTGTCCGAGGACATGGTGTGGGTCGAGGTCGACACCGGCGCTCTCGTCGACCCCGACACCGTGGACTGGGACACCCGCGATCACCCCGATACCGAACCCGCCGAAGGGCTGCGCCACGCCCGCGAGTTCGAACAGCGCGAACAGATCCTCGCCGAATACTTCCTGCCCCGCGACCTGCTGGAAGCGGCCGGTCTGCGTGAGCGCGAGGAAGACACCGATACCGGTGACGAGGGCACCGACACCAGTGACCTCGGCCAGGACGAACAAGACGGCCACGGCGAGGGCGACGAGCTCGCCGCCGCGCGTCGCGCCGCCACGGAGGCCGCCGCGCAGGCCGAGGCGGAGGCGCGGGAGCAGGAGCGGTTGGCCAGGCGGCGGGTCCGCGAGCTCAACAAGCAGGGGGCGGCGGCCAAGACCACCCGCACCGAGTTCGTGACGCGGCTGCTGACACGCAAGACCCCACCGGGGCAGGCTCCGGTGTTCCTGGCCCAGGCGCTGGTCTCCGACAGCGGGCTGCTCAGCGAATACCACGCCTTCAGCGCGGCCCTGGAACTGTTGGGCATCAAGGGTTTCCGCGGTCGTGACGAGGTGCTCGCCGACCTCGACACGGCGAAACCGGCCCGCGCCCAGGTGATCGTGCTCGCGCTCGTCCTCGGCGCCTACGAAAGCCGCGCCGACAAGGACCTGTGGCGCTACGCCGACCGCGGCGTGCGCCGCTACCTGAAGTTCCTCGGCCAGCTCGGTCACCCGCTCGTGCCCGTCGAACTCGCCGCCCTCGGCGAGGTCAACTCCGACGACATCGACATCGACACCCCGGCAACCGTCACCGAACTCGACGAGCAGGAGCAGGCCGAGGCCGCCTGACCGACCTGTCCAACCATCCCGGCATGCCGGTGCGCGGATCGTTTCATCACGGCCCGCGCACCGGCAACCCGGGGCTGCCCTTCCTTCTTCGAACATGTAGGAGGTGTCCATCTCGTGACCGCTGTCCTGGATCTGCGGGCGGTGGCGTTTGCTGCCGCTGCCCGTGGTTGGCCGGTGTTTCCGCTACGCCCAGGAGCGAAGAAGCCGCCGGTGTTCAAACGCTGGCCCGAACTCGCCAGCACCGACCGCGCGCGTATCGCTCAATGGTGGTCGTGGAACGCGCATTTCAACCCGGCGATCGCGACCGGCCCAGCTGGTCTGCACGTGATCGATCTCGATCCACGCCACATGACCCCACCCGCGCTAGACCTGACCGAGGCCCTGGCCCGCCTCGCCGCTCGTTTGCCCCGGCCCGCGCCACCGACACTGACCGTCGCGACCCCGCACGGCTGGCACCTGTACTACCGCGCACCTGAGCAACCGCGTCTCACCTGCACGGTCGCCCGCATCGGCGACGGCATCGATTCCCGCGGGCACGGCGGCTACATCGTCGCCCCCGGATCCCGCACGCCCCACGGCGATTACACCGTGACCGAGAATCGGCCGGTCGCCGATCTTCCCGCGATGCTGATCGCTGTCCTTGCCCCGCCCCCGCCGGTTTCGGCACCGGCCGGTGGCTGGAGCAGGTCGGTGGCGGGGGCGCCGGATTCGTATCTGGCGGCGATCCTCGCTGGGGAGGCCGAGCGGGTCGCCCGCGCGCGGGTGCACCTGCGTAACCACACCCTGTTCCGGTCGGCGTTGGTGCTCGGGCGGCTCGTGGCCGCCGACGAAGTCAGCGAACACGACGCCCGCGCCGTCCTCACCGACGCCGCCGCGGCCCATATCGGTGTCGAGGGTTTCACCGCCGCCGAGGCCCACCGCACCGTCAGCAACGGATTCCGCTACAGCCGCGCACGGCCCCGACGGCTGCGCCACTGAATCCCCGCCATCGGATCAGGAGCCCCACCGTGCCCGAGTACTACATCCGTTGGGAGATCGACGTCGACGCCGATGATCCCGTCTCGGCCGCCTTCGCGGCGTTCGACATCTATCGCGCGCCCGACACTACAACCACCGTCTTCGACGTCACCGAACCCGATAGCCACACCTACCGCGTCGACCTCGACAACGACCCGATCACAGCACACCGCATTGGGAAACCCGCACGCCCACATCCGCTCGTGCGGCGTCTTACCCGGATACTGCCCGCGCGAGTACGGCGATGGGCTGTCGCCTGGTGCACCGAGGTGTCCACCGTCTTCCAGCAGCCTGTGTGAGCGTCCGAATCCCGCCACACCTCGAACTCGTCCGCGTCCAGATAGGCGCGGGCGGCGGGCGCGCACGCCGACTTCCATGCCGTCGTCGATCGTGATCGCCTCACCGTTGGCGCGGCATGGTTCGACGCCCTCGGCCACGACTGGGCTTCCCGCCTCCACCGAATATCGCCGGAGCGGGCCACCTTCCACATCACAGCGGCGTCCACATCGCCCGAATGGGACAGGGCCGCCCGCTGATCCTCACCACCAGTCGAGCGCCACACCGCCGGGCGCGTGGCACCCCTGATCCGCCCCGCCGGCAGGCCACCGCGGCCCCTGCCCCGGCATCGACACAACCAGTCGCATTCCTCGCGCCGAGGGCCCGGACCGGCACGGCCAACCCCTGGCGAACCGCACCCCATCACCGACATCCCGAAGGAGACGAAATCCCATGCCCGACAACACCGACGACGCCGCGTGGCCCGCCAGCACCGAGACACCCTCAGCCTCCGGCCAGACCTCCGAGGACCACACGGCGGCGGATGGGTTGCATGTCGATGATCCTGGGGAATTGATTGTCGCGGTTCCCGCGATGGTCGGGTTCGTACCGCAGCGGTCCCTGGTGGTCGCTGTGCTGCGGGATGCACCGAATCCGGGGCACAGTCCGATCATCGACGCGGTGCTGCGCTTCGATCTGCAACCCGACGGCAGGAGTCGCCGTCCTCTGGCCGCGGCGTACGCACACGCTGTGGCGCAGATCTGTGCCACGGAGAGGGCGTCGCAGGTGCTCGCGGTGATCGTCGACGATCGGGTGCGCGAATCGCGCCGCACGCGCGGACAGGGCGCGGTGAGCACCGGGCCGTGGGCCGCGCTCATCGCCGCGTTCGCGCGGCGGCTCGCGCAGGAAGGGGTGTTCCTCGAGGGCGCGTGGGCCGTGCGCGCGATCGAGGCTGGGCAACGGTGGTGGAGCCTGCTGGAGGCGAATCACCGTGGGGCGCTGCCGGACCCGGCCACATCGATGGTGACGGTGGCCCATGTGCTCCACGGGCGCCCGATCCGCCGCACCCGCTCGGAGCTGACCGATCTGGTCGCCCCCGACCACGACCTAGTCGAGGAGGTGGCCGCCCTTCTCGACAGCGCCCACGCTGTCGCGCACGAACGCTACGCGGCGGCGGTGCGGCGCGGTGATCCCGACGAATATCACCGGCGCGCACTCGAACTCGTGTTGTGGCAGATCGCCGACACTGAATCCAGTGGGGCGCTCACTGCCATGGCATGCGCGGAACTGGCTGCGGCGCTGCGCGATCGGACCGTGCGCGACGCGCTGTTCGCCCTAGCCGTGGGTGAGCACGCCGCCGCCGCCGAAAACCTGTGGGCCGCACTGACGCGAGCCCTCTCAGGCAGCGACCGTGCCGACGCCGCAACACTTCTCGCCTACAGCGCCTACATCGGCGGCGACGGCCCACTCGCGGGTGTCGCCCTTCAGGCCGCCCTGGAGGCCGACCCAGCGCATTCCATGGCGATCCTGCTGGAGACAGCGCTACACACCGGAATGCGCCCCGATACCCTTCGCCGATTGGCCTATTGCGGCCTGGGGATCGCCGCCGACCTCGGCATCGACCTCGGTCCGGCCAGCCGATGAGCTGTCAGACCCCTTCACAACGTCGCGCACTGCGGTGATCGGTAGCGCCGCCGAACTTGTGGCGTGGATCCGAGCGAACCTACCTCCTGTCGATGAGGACCGGTTCGGACCCTGGCACACCGGATCCCCGGCACCCGGCGCGCTCACAGCGCGCATCGAGGTTCGCATTTCAGACGCCCGGAGCCGGTGACCGCGTCACCAGCATCGCCCTCACCGCGCCGCCGGTCGGCGAGGACCTTCCCGCCGATCACCGGCCTTCCAACACGGTGACCGCTCATACAGATTCGAGGTGATCATGAACAATTCGACCTCACCCATCGCTGCGGCGAGCACCATCCGGTTCGAATTCGTCGCGATCTGATTCGAGCACAACCAGATTCGGTCCGAATCATCCCCATCACCTCGCCGTTCACTACCAGCCCCTGGGAGGTCGGTCATGAATACCGCTGCCACAGCGTCGGACTCGCGTCTGCTCGTGTGGGCGATTCTCGCTCGTGCCGTCCTGCGCCCCGTTCCCGAGGCGCACGCGGTATTTCGTTATCTGCGCACGATCCGGGAGACCGCCGACCGTATCGCCGGGCAATGCCTGCACCCGGGTTCGCGGGCGACGGTGGGGGAACTGGCCGCGCGAGATCTGGACCGCGCGAGCGAGATCGGCGCACGCCTGCTCACCCGCGACGACCTCGACTGGGCTGCACTGGGATTCGATGATCTCGACGCCGCCGACGTCGCTCCCGTCGCGGTCTGGGTGCGCGGCAATGGCCCGATCCACACTGACGCCGCGCCACGGGTCGGTGTGGTCGGCGCGCGGGCCTCGACCGAGCGGGGCGAGCGGATCACCCGCGAGATCACCGTGGCGTTGGCCGATCACGGCTGCCATATCGTCAGCGGCGGAGCCTACGGCGTGGATGCCACCGCCCACCGCGCGGCGCTCGCACGCTCGGCGGCAACAACGATCGTCGCCGCGACCGGCCTGGACCGGGTCTATCCCCACACCCATCAGAAACTGTTCGAAGCCGTCGCCGAATCAGGGACGGTCATTTCCGAATACCCACCGGGGACCGGCACCAGCCGCGACCGATTCCCCCGACGCAACCGGTTGATCGCCGCTTTGTCGCAACTGCTGGTGATTCCCGAGGCCGGGCAGCGCTCGGGCACTCTCAACGCCGCCGGGTGGGGCCACCAATTACGGCGGCCGATCCTCGCGGTGCCCGGACCCGCCACTGCGGCGGCCTCGGCGGGCTGTCACCGACTCATCAGCGACAACCATGCCCGCGTGGTCACCACTGTCACCGAAGTAATCGCCGCCGTCGACGCCGCGACCCGCACACGTCCCTGACCACCGCACCACGCCGTGGTCGCACACCACATCCCCCCGTGAATAGTGAAGGAGCACAACCATGGCCGGAGACACCGTCATCACCGTGATAGGCAACTTGACCGCCGCCCCAGAACTTCGTTTCACCCCGAATGGTGTAGCGGTCGCCGATTTCACCGTCGCCTCCACTCCCCGCTACCGCGACCCCAACACCGGCGAGTGGAAAGACGGGGAGGCGTTGTTCCTGCGCTGCAACCTCTGGCGCGAGGCCGCGGAGAACGCCGCGGAGAGCCTGACCAGGGGCTCGCGCGTGATTGTGACCGGCCGCCTGAAGCAGCGGCGCTGGCAGACCCTCGACGGCCAGAACCGCACGACCACCGAACTCGAAGTCGACGAGCTCGGCCCGTCGCTGCGCTATGCCACGGCGAAGGTCAACCGCGTCAAACGGGGCACAGGCGGCGACAACGGTTTCGGGCGCTCGGGCGCTCGCGCGAATTCCGATGACCGGTCCGGCGAGCTGGTTGGCGCGGCAGCAGCCAGCAGCCGCACCGGTGGGACCGACGACCCGTGGGCGGTGAACGGCGCGGGCTCCTTCGGCGGCGGTACCGGCAACGACGACCCCCAGTTCTGATCTACCTGCTCGCCATGCGGTGCCCGGCGGTTGACACCGGGCACCGTATCGCCCGCCGACGCGAATCCCGCTCTATCCCTTCCACTTTCGTATCAGGAGCCGATGTGACGACTACCTCTCCTTGCCGCACCGCGATCGCGGTGACTCCGTTGCTGTCCGATATCGCTGCCCTCTTCGAGCTGATCGACACCGAACCGTATCGGGCGCGCCTCGCGTTCCGCCAAGCGCTCGACGGCGTCACTGCCGAAGACTGGGCGTTTCTCGGACTGATCCACCGTGCCTTCGCCCACAGCCCGGAAACGGCGCTGGCACGGGTGGTTTCGATCGCACGCGCCCGTCTCGGCGCACCCGAGGTCGGACCCGGTGAGATCACCGACGGCGATACCGGCGTGTACGCGACCGCTGACGCCGTCGAGGTACCGGTGGAAGTCGAACTCGGTCGGTGGGCGCGGACACCGGTCCGTGATCTCGCCGACGACCTTCGCCTCCACGCGATCCCGACCGCGGCGACCGAGGCGGCACGGACCACGCCCGAGGCGATCGCGCGCCGCCGCGCCCGCCACACGCCCCGGCCTGCCGGGGCCGTGATGCTGCGCCACCGTGCCCGCGACGAACGCAGCACCGCACGTCGCCGCCGCAGCGAAGCCGACGCCGAGGCCTACTTCGCGGATCGTCCGCTATTGGTGGCCTGACCCCGACCTCGCGAAGGAAGACGACAAGAGGGTCAGGTGGGGTGGCCGGGGTGTTCGTCTGGTCGAGCGCCCCGCCTGACTGAAGGGCTACCAGGGTGGCGCGCGCCGCGCCTGCGGGCCCGCGCCCGTGCGTGCACGAATTTCCTCCGGCGCGACGCCCAGCGGTCTGGCTGCGGGTTCGGTTGTGTGCGCAGGAAATTCGCGCCCACCCGTTTCGGCGCGTTCCCTCCGCCGCGTCGTTCACCACCCTGGTCGATCGCCCTTCAGGCGGGTCACCCGACCAGCCGCCCACCCCTCGTGTCGCGAAAAGCGCACGCGATCTCCCGGGTGGGTTTCCTCTTTCCTCGCGAGACAGGACATTCGCCATGCCCAGTGCTTTCCTCGATGCTCTGTTCCACCTGGACCGCCTCTTCCACCTCGACAGCCCGCGCCTGGCGCGCGAGATGTTCCCCGATGTACTCGCGCTCGCCACACCGGACGAGCGTGCGTTCCTCGACGAGCTCACCGACACCTTCACCCGCTACCCGTTCCAGACCGCGCACAAACGGCTCGACGCGATGTGGAAGGCCGCCGACGCCGAGCGGCGGGAGCTGATCAACCGCTGCGCCCCCGACACCGACCCCGGCCTGCACACCCGGGAACTGCCGGAGATCTTCGAGGTCTCCTACACCGCCGCCGAACTCCCGCCGATGCCGGTGCGTGACCGCTACCGGCCGCTGATCACCCACCGCGTCCCGGCGCGAGCCACCGACGCCGCCCGCAACGCCGTCGACAAGGTCGCCGCCCGCACCCAAGCCCGCCCGATCCCGACGCCGAGCATTCCCGGGGATCACCGTGCCCACTTACTGCCGTATGCGATCACGACCGAGGCGATGATCACCAGATACGTGACCGGCAGCATGTTCACCGACGGCACCACCATCCCCGACCCCGACGCCGCGCCCGAACCAGCGCAGCGCCCGATCGAGGTTGCGGTGCCCGATCCCGACTCCGAGGCCGAACGCGAGAAGCGCCAGCGTCGTCGGTATGCCCGCGACCACGACGAAGCCACCGAGCTGTGGGACCGCGTCTACATCAACTATGTTGCGAGCCAATACGACACCGAGCACCGCGCAGCCTGGAACGCCCAACGCGACGGCGAGCACACCGACCAGACGTCGGACGAACGCACCAGCGACTACTTCGACAACCACGACGACACCGCGGCACGCGATCGACGCTCACGCCGACGCGGCCACGGTGGTGCGCCGCGGCACGGCGGCCGGATCACCGAGGACGAGGCGAAGGCGTTCGCCGATGCCCGCACCGGGTTGCAGGTGCGTGACGACGCACGACCGGAGATCCCCCGCCAGGGCAACGGCCTCGACTACGACGACGCCGCGATGGTCCCGGTCATGGGATGGCGGTGCGTGTCCTGCTTCATCGAACGCCCCATGACCGACCAGCGCCCCATCCACACCCGCAACCGACAGTTGGTCTCCGATGACGGGCTCTGCGATCACTGCCGCGCCGACGCACGGCCCGGGATCGCGCCGCTGCCTGAGACCTTCACCACCGAGGACTTCGTGGTCTCTCGTTGTGAATTCCTCACCGCCACCTACCCTGCGGCCGCGCACGCTCTGATCGTCGAGGTGTGGCACCGGGCGGCACCGCACCCGATCTGCCGCCACATCACGCGCTTCCTCGCCACTCATCCCGAGCTGACCCCGAACCCGGCCAAGCCGCTCCAGCGCGCCACCGAGGTTGCCGCCACACAGGCAGCACCGCGCCGTCGCGCCGTCGCACGGAAGGGGCGGGAGAGGTTGGGAGCCGATCAGCGCCACGGCCGCTGCGACGGCTGCACCCGCTACTCCGTCATCCACACCGACAACTACTGCCTCACCTGCCGCATCGACCTCGGCCTCACCCCCGCCCGGCCCCGTCAGTCGCAGGCGGCCTGACCCGGCCTCCCGCTGCACCCCTTGATCGCCGGTCCGCCGTGGCTGCCTCGCGCCCACGGCGGACCGGTCCACCACCCCAACATCTCAGGAGCCCACGTGATGCACCGATACCCGCCCGGCCTACGCCGCCTCACCCGAGCATGGCGCCGCGCGTTCGCACCGCGCCGCCGTGCGGTCATCGTGCAGGTGTTCCTTAACCGCGCGCCGCACTCCTTGCTCCACGGCTACACCCCCGCCGCGCCGCTGGTCCTCGCGTACGAGTACACCGTCCCCGCCGCAGCCGCACCGGCCGATGCGGTGATCCTCGAACGCGCCTTCGCCGCGTTCAACGGCCACCCCGAACACCCCGACGACCACGCCCACGCCGACGAATGGGCCGACAAACGACTGCGGTCACTGTCGGTCGGCGACGTTGTCGCCATCGACGACCGCCACTACGCCTGTGAGTCGGCCGGGTGGACGCGCGTCGCCGCACCGCTCGCCTGAGCGCTCGCACCGTCGGCGGCCGGGACCGCTCACGGTCCCGGCCCTCTCACCGGCACCTCCCGCCCACCATGTCTGTCTCACTCTTCACCTCACTGCCTCTCCACACATCACCCCCATCCATCCACCCGCATTCCTCACCTCCTACACTTCTTCTACTACTGAACTCACTTACTCCTCTCTCTTTATCTCTTTCTCGCAAGCACACCTCTTGCATCCAGGAGATAACGATTCGGTAACGACCTGGGGATATGCTTGATTTGACGAAAAAATAGTCACTTCCAACCCCTAGCGGTAATTGCCTGATGCGTGCCTGATGGATATATGACCGCGACAATTCATAAAGTCGTGGCAGGCAATGGCTATCAGTATTACCTGCGTAATGTCGCCACGAACGATAATTCCGCTCGCGGCCGGTCCAGTCTGGCCGACTACTACTCCGCCCACGGCGAGGCACCAGGGCGCTGGCACGGCACCGGCCTGGGTTCTCTGGGCATCACCGCAGGTGATGAAGTCACCGAAGAGCAGATGGAATCGCTGTTCGGACTGGGTCGCCATCCCAACGCCGACGCGATCGAAACCGCTGTCTACGACGAGCAGATACGCCTCGGCGCGAAGCACAAGGACGCCACACTCGCAGCCGATAAAGCCTCTCGTTTAGGTAATCCATTTCGTGTCTATGCGGAGGTTTCCGAGTTCCGGAAACGGTGCGCGAAGGCATACGAGCGACACAATATCGCGCACGGATTCGACCCGCACGACGCCATTCCCGATGCCGAACGTGCGCGGATTCGCACCACTGTCGCGACGCGAATGTTCACCGAAACCTACGATCGCGCGCCGTTGAATGAGCGTGAATTGTCGGGGTGGGTGGCGCAGAACTCGCGCCCGACCACCACCGCGGTCGCCGGTTTCGACATCACGTTCTCGCCGGTGAAGTCGGTGTCGGTGCTGTGGGCGCTAGCCCCCCGCGCGGTCGCGGAGAAGATCGAGGCCGCACACCAGGCCGCGATCGGTGACGCACTCGCCTGGCTCGAGCAGCATGCGGCGTTCACCCGGTTAGGGCGCAACGGGATCCGGCAGGTCGATGTCGAGGGCATCGTGGCGACACAGTTCACCCACCGCGACAGCCGCGCTGGGGACCCGGACCTGCACACCCACGTACTGATCGCCAACCGGGTGCGCACCCTGGACGGGCGATGGCGCACCCTCGACGGTGCGGCGATCTATCAGGCCGTGGTCACCGTGTCCGAGATCTACAACACCCGCTTGGAGCACCACCTCGAAGATCTCGTCGGGGTGGAGTTCACCGAACGCGATTGCACCGATCCCACCAAACGGCCTATCCGCGAAATCGTCGGTATCCCAGCCCGGTTGATCGAGGCGTGGTCGCGGCGCGAAGCCGCGATCAAGGTGCGCCTGGGTGAGCTCGCCGCCGACTTCCAGCACCGGTTCGGGCGCGAACCGATCCCGGCGGAAATCTATGACCTCGCCCAGCGCGCCACCCTGGAAACCCGCCCCGCCAAACACCAACTACGGTCACTGGCCGAGCAGCGCGCCAGCTGGCGGGCGGAAGCGGTGGCGCTGCTCAGCGGCCGGGAAGCGCTGTCGCGGATGGTCGCGGCGGCAATGAATCCTATTCGTGTGCCGCGTGTTTCGGTGTCGGCTCGCTGGATTGCGCACACGGCTGAGCATGTGCTGGAGGTGGTGGCGCAGCACCGATCGACCTGGCGGCCCAACAACGTGCGCGCCGAAGTCGAGCGGCAGATCCGCGGCCGCATCCGAGGCCAGGATTGGCAACAGGCCACCGAGGCCGTACTGACAGAAGCGCTCTCGCCGACGCAGTCGATCGAACGCGGCGACCCCGATATCGCTGACGCACCCGAGTTGCGTACGGTGCCCGCGCTGTTGCGTCGTCGCGACGGCTCCAGCGTGTACACGGCTGCGGGTTCTCAGCTGTATACCTCAGCGCGCACATTGTCGGTGGAAAAGCAGCTGATCGAGCTGTCGGTGCAGTCCGGCGCCCGCCAACTCACCCCCGCGCTGGTGACGGCTGCGGTGCGCGACTTCAACACGCTCAACCCGGATCGGCCGTTGAATGCCGGGCAGGTCGGTGTCATCGAAGGATTCGCCACCTCGGGGTTACGGGTGCATACCGCCAACGCCCCGGCCGGGTCCGGCAAGACGACCGCGATGGCTGTACTCACCGACGCGTGGCACACCAGCGGCGGGCAAGTCCTCGGCCTGGCGCCTACCGCTTCCGCCGCTGCGGTGCTGGGGGACTCGATCGGTGCCCGGGTGGAGACCGTCGACAAGGTCCTCGATGTCCTGTCTCGTCACACACCGCGTCCTGACAACCCGGCTTTGGATCGCGAGGTCCCGCCGCCGCTGCCGCAATGGGTGCTGCAGATCGGCTCCGACACGCTCGTGATCGTCGACGAGCACGTCAAGCTCGGCAACCTCAAACGGCTTCGACTGCTGCGTTTTCTGGCTTCTCGTGGGGCGACGATCCGCTGTATCGGCGACAATCAGCAGCTGCCCGCGATCGACGCCGGCGGTGCCGACGCGGACATGAACGCCGCCGCCCCCGAACACACATTGACCCTGACCCACGTCGTGCGCTTCGCCTCCACCGCGGAGGCGACGGCCAGTTTGCAGCTGCGCGAAGGCGATCCGGCTGCTCTGGGTTGGTATCTGGACAACGCTCGCGTGCACGCGGGCCATCACGGAGCGACCCACGATGACACCTACACCGCCTGGGCCGCTGACCATCTCGCGGGCCGCGACGCGATCATGCTCGCCGCAAACCACGACGTCGTCAAAGCGCTCAACGCACGCGCCCGCACCGATCGCGTCACCCGCAGCCGTGGTGTCGTAGGCGCGGAATGCGAACTCGCCGACGGCTTGGCGGCCTCGGTCGGTGACACGATCCGCACCCGCCGCAACAATCCACGCCTACGTTTGGGCACACACGACTGGGTGCGCAACGGCTACGCCTGGACCGTCACCGCCGTCCACGACGACCGCAGCCTGACCGCCACGCACCTGCGTTCCGGCGGAAAACACGGTGCGAGTGTGCGGCTTCCCGCCGACTATGTGACCGCGCATGTGCGCCTCGGGTACGCCACCACGATCGATTCCGCGCAAGGAATCACCGCCGACACCTGCCATGTCGCGCTCACCGGAGGCGAATCCCGGCAGCAACTTTACGTCGCACTCACCCGCGGCGTGTACGCCAACCATGCCTACATTCCGACCGCGTTGGACGGCAGTGAGGGCTCGTTTTGGAGTGAACCGGCGGTGTTTCCGCGCACCGCAGTCGAAGTTTTACTGCGCATCCTCGGCCGCGACGGCGCACAAAAATCCGCCCACACCCAACTACGCGACGCGCTCGACCCGCGTACTCGGATCGGGAGCGCGCTCGATATCTACCTCGACGCACTCGGTGTCGCCGCCGAACACGCCCTCGGCGCTGATGGTCTGGAGCGTCTCGACGCCGCCGCGGAGGCATTGCGTCCCAACCTCACTGACAGCCCCGCCTACCCGGTGTTGCGTCAGCATCTGGCGATGATCGCGCTGTCTGGGCGCGACCCGATCGCTGCTCTGCACACCGCCGCGGGTGTGCGGGAACTCGACACCGCCGATGATGTTGCCGCGGTATTGGACTGGCGTCTGGACCCCTCCGGCGCGCACTCCACCGGCACCGGACCGCTGCCGTGGGCACAAGCAATCCCGCGCGGCCCGCGCGAAGGCCTCGACTCCACACAACTCACCCCACGCGCCCACATCGTCGGCGACCTCGCATCCCAGATCCACCGCGACATCCACTGGTGGACTCCCGTCACAGCGCCGCACTGGGCGCGACCGCTCGTCGGCACCGATCCGGGGCTGCTCGGCGAGCTCGCGGTCTGGCGGGCCAGCCTGCACGTCGACGACCGCGACATGCGCCCCACCGGACCACCCCGCTACGGCGCGCTCGAACGTGAGCACCAAACGCTACTCGACGAGCGAGTCACCGATGCGCTCGGCGATATCCATCTGCCGGTGAACAAGTGGGCCGCCACCGTGGAGCGGTTGGAGGCCCGCGTCGTGACCGACCCGTATTGGCCCGTCCTCGCCGACAAGATCGAAGTCGCCTCACGCGCCGGTATCGACATCGAAGCGTTGCTCACCGATGCCGCGGCGCTGCGGCCGCTTCCCGATCAGATGCCCGCCGCCGCGCTGTGGTCGCGCCTGGAATTGGAACCCTCCGCCCTCGACACCGGTCTCGGCCATCCCAACCTGCGCCCGGACTGGATCACCGATCTGCGCACCGTGCTCGGTGAGGATGCCGCCGACCGCGTCATCGCTGACCCGGCGTGGCCGCGCGTGGTCGCCGCGATCGACCGCGCGACCGGAACCACATGGACACCCCAGCAACTACTCACCACCGCGCACGAACTGCTCCTCGCAGCCCAACCCGACGACACCTCCAGCCTGCGCCCCGACCAACTCGCCAGCGCTTTGGCGTGGCGCATCGACGCACTCCTGCACCACACACCTACCCAAGACCGCGACCGGTCGACCGCCGACGCGCCTGCTCGCGCGGATTCGCCCGAATCCAGCACATCCCCTGATGCGCCACCAGACCCCGAACTCAACCAGGAAGGCCGCCAGACAATGACCCCCGAACCTGCGTCACCACCGGCATCCGATGTCGACATCGGAACCGAACCCGTGACCGGTGAGTTCCCCGACCGTATTCGCGAGGTGGCCGAACTTTTCCGCACCGGCCAGATCGCTGCTGGCGTCGATGCGTTCGGCGAGCTCGCCGATATCGCTACCGATGAACAACACACAATCTTCGCCGACATCGCCGAAACCCTCTACCGCAATGCCTTTCCCGTCGCTCGCGCACGGTTGCGGTGGGCCGCCGAGCGAATCCCTGAGCATCGTGCACTCATCGAAGCATGCACACCAGACAGCGACCCGCACGTCTACCAAACCCCCACCCGCCCAGCCGAACCCGGCTACCGCCGCGACCGACGCCGCGAAGTCGCCCGTGACCACCCCGACCACATCGACCCCGATGCACGTCGCGAACAACTCACCGACGCACAGATCGATGCCCGCCACGCCGAGCAGGGCTACCACGACACCCGCGCCGACGTCGACGACCAGCCCTACGACAACGTGGTTCCGGACGGGGTTCTGCATGACTACTACCGCGAGGTGTTACCCGACGCGCGGCCGAAGCACCGCCCACTCGATTACGACCGCGCCGCCCTACCCGACACCCGCGGATTGGGCTGTGTCGCTTGTGGTCTGGAACGCACCCGCACCGACGTTTCCCCCGTGCCGCCGCGCCGCGCCGACGACGGGCTATGCGGCGAATGCCGCGACAGTCATCAGCCAGGCATCCCCGACCACGATCCCGCCGACCACATCGCCGCACGCTGCACCCACGTCACCGCCACCAAAACCCGCGCCGCCGCGCGCGCCATGCTGCGCCGCGACTGGCGCGCCACCGGCAACCCAGCACACCGGGCCGCGATCGAAGCCTGGCTCCACGATCACCCAATCCCCGACACCACCCAGCCATCGCGCTCGGTCGACCCCGCCGACCCAGCATTCGACGATCCTCTCTACGTGCTCACCGACGCTCAACTCGACGAGCACATCACCCAACTACACCAACGCCTCGCCCTCGCCGACACCGAGACATTCCTGTTCAACCCACCCCAGCACCCACCCGAAAATCAGCCAGACCCAGACGATCTCGCCCGCCGCCACACCGCAGCACAACAGGCGATCCGCGGCGCCCACACCGCCGACCAGCACCTCCACACCGCCGCCAAAGCCTTCCACGCCGTCGTGACCGAACTCCACGACGCGCGCGCCGATCTCGACGCCACACCCACTTACCGACGCGGCCAACGCCGAGCACTGCAAACCCGCATCGACACCCTGATCGCCGAACAAACCACACGCGACCGCGAACACAGCACTGCACGCGCCGCCGCACGCCAGGCAAAACGCGACGCCATCCTCCTCGCCGGTACCCCCGACGGCTGGGACCAACTCTTGAACACCGCCCCTGAACAACCACCGGGCACCGACCAACACCACACCGAAGCGGGGGCCCACACCAGTGAAGAAGTCCAGACCCGCGTCGCCGACATCAACCAACAGCTCGAGAAATACCGCACCGAGCAACGCCGCCGACGCAACCTCACCGACACCCAGCTAGCGCACGAACAACACCATCGACAGCACGCTGAACTGGCAGACGAATTCGGCCATGAAAACAGCACCGACCACAGCGGGCCTGTCAATCACCTTCCAGACGATGACCTCGGACTGTAAGTACTGAACGAAACAGCAGAACCGTTGGTCGCTGATCTCGCCACCACTTATCCATGTGTCACGCGAAATATCGTGTCACGCCACGGATCGGGCGCTGTTCATCCGAAACGAGCCGATACCGGCCACGGCTCCGCCGCATACCCGAGCCCCACGACTAAGCACGGCCGCATCCGCCGATGGCGCACGCACCCGACACCACCAAGCCACACCGATCCAGAGATCTCCGCACTGTCGTTACGAGAGGCCGTCGTAGCCATCCGCGGAATCGAGCAGGTTCGCCGCGATCTTGCATGCCTGTGCTTCTGTCACGCTGGTCAGCCCGTCCGGCAATATCAACTCCAGGAAGACATGCCGATCCCCGTCTACATCCGCCGCCTTCACCCGCACCCCGACCGCAGCCGACGGCTCGGGCCCCGACACCTTCACCGACACCACCGGACCGTAATGCTCCACCAACGCACCCGGCTCCGACGGATCCAGGTCGCGATGATCAACACACCACAACGGCCGACACATCGGCACCGCGGACGCGACACCACACACTTCGGTCCCGACAATCAACCACTCAGCCAGCGCACGCGCCTGCCCGGAGGTCAACTCCACATGACCAACACCTGGCACGACGAGACCAATTACGCGGTGCCGCACACCATCACAGTCCACGGCAGTCAACCGCACAAAAACACGCCGCTGTGCACTGGACGAAACCATCCCCGAAACAGGAACCGACAACTCCGGACCGTAATGCACACAACAAGTACCGGGCTCATCCAGATCGCGATGCCACACACACCACACCGGACACGAAAGAACAATGGCCACAATCGATCCCCCCCATGGCGAACGAAGTCGGTCAGGCTGAGCCCCACCGCAACCCACTGTAACCAAACTGACGCCAAACGGTGACCGCCGACCCATGACATCGATCTCAATGAGCCTGCACGCCAAAGACATAGCGGCAGACGCAGCACACCGGCTACGCCGATGACCGTAAACGACCAGTTCGACTCGAAAGAGCCACCTTCTGGACGTGAACGGCATCCCAAGTCCGCCGATAGTCCAACAACTATGGTGGGCGCGACACTGAGTCAGCGGTCGCCGTCTGGGCTTTCGTCGAGGAGCGGAACTTCTTCTACCGTGCCGCCAGCGCCAGCGATGATTTCCCGGTAGTGGTACGCGCTCCACCGCGCCCCCGGCCGAACGCAGCTCCTCGGCCGCGTCGACGACTGCCCCCGTCCTGTCCTGGCTCGGATCCGACGGCCCGGTGAGGCGCTCAGCCCGGAAGACGTCGACCTGCGACAGCGTCTGATCGCGCAACGCGACGAACTCTCCGATACCGACCCCGACGGCAACGACTGAGACCACCGACC
Source organism: Nocardia nepalensis (assembly GCF_048910785.1). Lineage (NCBI taxonomy): Bacteria > Bacillati > Actinomycetota > Actinomycetes > Mycobacteriales > Nocardiaceae > Nocardia > Nocardia nepalensis. Next base: position 328,920 of record NZ_JBKBET010000041.1, read on the forward strand.
GTCCTGGGCGACCGACTCGGATCGCCCGCGCCGCCGCCATGCAGGTGATCGGACAACACCGTGCCGACGTCCGGTGAGCGTCACGCCCATCGCGGGACCATCAGACCGGAGGAACCGGTTCGGAATCCGGTGCGGCCGAGGTTTCGAACCCGGCCGGATTGGCGGCCCGGAATGCGGTGACCCGGACCCCGGGGAGCATTCTGGGACAACGTGGCTTCGGGTGTGGCAGCCCGCGCACGGTGCGGCGGCTGTGCTGCTGGTCGCTCACGTTGCGCTTTGCTCCTTCCGAGCCGTGGTGCGGCTGCGAGCGCCGTTGCTCGCAGCCGCACCCATCAATCACCGGCGCAGCCGACGGGTCGGGTAGCGGCGGTCATGGTGTGGTGCTTGCGATGAAGCTGTCGGGCGCCCAGCCGGTGAGCTGCTCGTAGGGTGCGAGGTAGTTGTCGCCGCTCAGCGGTGAGCCGGGGAGGTCGGGGACGTCGAGGGCTGCGCATAGGTCCGGTATGTGAGAGATGAGGAAGCGCTGGCGCGTGGCGAGTGCTTCCTCGATCGAGGCGTTGTGCTCGTTCCAACCCTGGACCGGGTGGGTGTTGTACCAGCCGCTGTGCAGGTAGTAGATGAGGCCGAGCGCGAAGGTCTCACCGACGGCGATGAAAAGGTGTTTCGCGAGGGGGTCGGTGGTGGCGGCTGCGGCGATGATCGGGGCGATCGCCATTGCCCGGTCCCCGGCGGAGACCGCCAGTGCGATGGCCGCCGTGCCCGGACCCACGACCGGCCCTGCCGCCATGAGGTCACCACGGCGCAGGCCCTCGGCGATGGCCCGCTCCCGCTGGACGAGAAGTTCGACCGGCCACGGCAGATCGGCCGGTGTGCCTGGCAACTGCGGGGTGGCGCCGCCCAGTAACGCCTTCCCTGCTTTGATCTGCAGGACCTGTGTCTCCCCCTCCGCGACCATGGCCCCGAAAATATTCTCGTGCCACGCACCCAGGCGGCTCAGCACGGTCGCGCCATGGGAGGCGGTACGCAACCGGCACATCAGCAGCACCCGCTCCGCGAGCTGTGTCATCGTGGTTTTGGCGAGCATCGACCACAACCCCATCGCGGGGTCGCTGTTGGTGGTCGCCGTACGCATGTCGCGCAGATGGCGGCCCAGGATGCTCGCGCAGTACACGGCGGCCAGCCCGGTCGCCTGGTTGTCTTGTACCGCATCACGGTCGGCCATCACCGTGCCCGACCCTGGTCGGCGTTGCCGGGCGAAATTGTCTAAACCGTGCAGGGCGGCGCAAGCGCTGTATACAGAAGCGGTCGCCAGGTCGAGGCGACCATCCCCCAGTGGAGTGACGGTGCGATGGAAACGTTCGCGTGGATCAGCGATATCGCATTTGAATCGACCGTCCTCGGTGAAACGGGCCCAATCCCCTACTAGCAGTGCGTCTTTCGGTACCCAGAAATTGCGGAACCGGAAGATCGCGTGCCGCATCGGCGTGAAGTTCTTGTCCGGTATGTCGACGATATCCACACCGTCAGCCAGGCCCTCTGCGGTGCGCAGACGCACAAGAAAGGCCAAGACGCCCTCGTCACTGCCGCCTACGTACAGGCGGGCGATGGCCACGACGATGTTCGGCACGTCGGGGTCACCGACATTCGGCATCGAGTACGCCGCGCGTATGTCTGGTGTGCGCAGCCAGAACCCGTTCGTCGCCAGATCCCACACCGCGAATGTGCGGTGGTCGGCCCCGTTGGTGCCGCCGAGCTCGGTCAGAGCCAATACCCCTACTGCGGCACCGGTATCGAGATCGGCGAGGCACTGCTGTTGATACTGCGTGCCGGTCCCGAGCGTCAGAATCGCTTGTGTCACCAGGTCGATGTCCCCGGTTACCAGCGGCAGCACGTGGGTCGCGCTGATGGCGGACTCATCACAGAACACACCCCGCAACTGGGCGTCGGCAGCGAGGTCTCGCACGGGCACGCCGAGCCCCTCGATCGCCGAGCGCAGCAGAACGGGCCCGCGCGCTGCGTGCTCGGCATACGTCAGGCCCGACACCGGGAGGTCCTCTACCGCCCTTACCGCGTCACGGACCCATGCCCGCTGAACGGTATCCGGGCCGAACAACGCGGTCCGCAACGCCTCGACAGGTTCGCTACCGACGTCGACGCGTGCAGTGGTGGTGGTGAGATCGATGGTCATGCTGGAACTCGCCTTCTCGCCAGGCGACCCGCCGACTGCTTTAGCCGCGCGGCGTGCCGCCGAATCATGTTGGGTTGCGATACCTTTCGTGTGCGTTCGGGTCCGGGGAATGTCATCGGTAGGCCGAGACGTCATGCCGCCCGGTCTGTGTGATCAGGGCAAGAGACCGACGGCTTGGAGGGCTGTGACCCCGTCGCGGGCGACTACGCGATGACGGGTGATGGCGCTGAGCACGGCGAAAGCTTCTTCCGGCCGCCAGGATTCGCACACCCCGGCCAGTTCGCTCCAATCGGCGCGCCACCGTTCGTTGTGGTGCGCCACCATGGCGCCGGTGCGGACCATGGTCGCCATGGTTTGACCCGGGTGGGGCCACCACCGGTGGTCGAACCGCGCGATGGGGGTGTCGATGACGTCACACAGTGTCAGCGTCAACACCTCCGCCTGCTCCGGATTCCACGCCCGGCACACGGCAGCCAGCTGCTGGGCGAAGAACTCCAGATAGAAGTGTGGGTCGTCATTAAGAGCCTGCAGCTGCAGCTGGGGCAGGGTTCGGTTGCAGCGATGGTGGTCGATGAACGGGCGCCAGTAGGTGTCGAGGAACTGGTGCGGGACCTGGTTGCCGTCGCGGTCGAGGGCTGGCGGGCGCAGTACGTCGATCATCTTTGTCCTTTACAGAATGTGTTGGGGAGGCGAGGGCGGGAAGATGACCGGCAGTGTGGATAGCGCGCGATGGAGCGGGCCGGGCCGCCACTCGAGTTCTTCGGCGGGGACGGCGAGTCGCATCTCTGGGAGGAAGTCGAGCAGTTGGTCGATAGCTGTCTCCCCCATCAGCTCAGCCACGATGCGGGCCGGTTTCGGGCACGCGTGTGGGCCCGCACCGAAGGCCAGGTGTGAGTCGTTGCCGGTGTACTGGCCGGTGTTGACCTCGGGGCTGCTGTTGCACGCGGTCATGCTGGTGATCACCGGCTGATGCGCGGGCAACCACACCTTGCCGGCGAGGATGGGCTGGACCGGATATGTGAGGCAGTAGCAGGCCATCGGCGGGTTGGTGAACAACACCTCGGCGAGCGCGGCACTGGTCGAGGGCGGCAGGCCACGGTTGAGGCCCGCGATGAATCGGAGGCGATCGGTCAGCATCAGCAGCAGGGTGTTGGCGATCCAGTTCTGCGGCACCTCGATCGCGGCCGAAATGATCGTCAGCAGTTGCTGGACCATCTCGTCATCGGTCAGTTTCGCCGGATGCCGTACCAGCCGTGTGGTGACGTCGTCGCCGGGATTGGTGCGCTTGAGCCAGGTCAACTCACGCAAGGCCGAGTCGAACAGTTCCTCGGCGTTGTCCTGTCCATTGAATAGCGCCGCGCTGGCGGCAACGAGCTGCTCTCCGAGTTTTGGTGTGCACCCGATGATCTGGGTGATGACCGCGAACACCACCGGCAGGCAGTATTGGCTGAGCAGATCAGCCGAGCCTGACCGGCAGAACGTGTTGACTTGGGCGACGGCGGTGCGCTCGACCAAGGCGCGCAGCCCGTATTGGTTGATTCCGGCGAGGGCGTCGTGGGTCGCCCGGCGGAAGCGCACGTGTTCTTCGCCGTTGCTGCGCAACGCGTTCGGCCGGTACGCGAGCATCGCCAGGATCGGCCATGTTCGGTCGTGCAGTGTCTTCTGCCACTCGCGGGGGTCAGCGGAGAAGTGGTCGGGATCGGTGAGAATGTTGATCGCGGTGCGGTAGTCGATCACCAACGTCGCGGCCAGCCCGGGTGCGAGTTCCACCGGCACCAGCGCACCGTAGTTCTCGCGCATCTGCTGGTAGGCGCGGTGTGGGTCGGCCGCGAATTCGGGTGTGTAGATGCTGACTCGAGGCCCAAGGGCTTCGACCGGGGTCCCTTTGGGTTTGCCGGGCGCCGGGAGGGTGTGCTGGGGCACGAGGGTGGTCTCCTATGCGAGCGGAAGTTCAAGCGGCGGGCATGGGGAAAACGTGACCGGCAGCGCTGTGAGCGCGCGATGGAAGGGCCCCGGTAGCCACTCCAAACCGGTGCCGTCGGGAACCGCGAGTTGGATCTCGGTCAACGCGTCCAGCAGCAGAGTCAGAGACTTGGTCGCGATGACCGTCGCCAATGATCGCGCTGGGCAGGCGTGGATACCCGCGCCCCACGCGAGATGGGAGCGGTTGCCGAGGTGGTCGTCGCTGTGCACGGCCGGATCGGTGTTGCAGGCCGACAGGCTGATCAGCACCGGTTGATGTGGGGGCAGCAGCTTTTTGGCGACGATCTGCATCTGCTGCGGAAACCGTGGGGCCATGGTCGCCAACGGTGGATCGGTGAACAGCACTTCATCGATCGCGTCGGTGACCGACAGCGCCCCGTACAGAAGACGACCACCGAACCCGTCATCGGTCAACATCAGCATCAGAATGTTCGCGATAAGATTCCAGGTCGGCTGACTGCCGGTGGCATACAACATCGCCAGCTGATAGGTCGCCTCAGCGTCATTCAAACTCGCAGGGGGCCCGATCAACCACGACGTCGCATCCGCTGCCGGGTCCAGACGCTTGGCCATCACAGCATCGGCCATCGCCGTGATGAGTTGGTGGTTGCCTACCTTGACCGTTTCGGAGTCGGTGGCGGCCCGCAACACCATGATCGCGTCGAGCGCGGCTTTCCCGGTCTCTGGCGATAGCCCCAGCAGCCAATTCAGTGTCTGCCCGACGAGCGGGATGGCGAAGTCATCGAGCAGATCGACATAGCCGTGTTCGCAGAAACCGTTGATCAGCATTGTCGTGATGTGCGCGACCGTGGAATCCAGGCCGTACAGGTCGACACAGTCGAGGGCGGCGCTGATGGCGCGCCGTAGGCGGGAGTGTTCTTCGCCGGAGCTGCGCAAAGTGTCGGGTCGCCATCCCAGCGTGGGAAGTGCCGGGCATTCGGGAGGTACTCGTTGCTGCCAGCCACGAGGATCGGCCGGATATCGCGGGTCGTTCAGAATGCGCAGTGCCTCACGGTAATCGGTCACCAGCGTGGCCGGAACCGCGGGCGCGATACTCACCGCCGCCACCGGCCCCTTTTTGCGCATCTTCCGGTACGCGGCGTGCGGGTCGGCTGCGAAGTCCGGCCCGTATATCGCGACCCGGGGCTCGGAGGTGTCGACAGGCGGTAGCGGAGACGCTGGTTGCCCAGTGGTCACTGATATTCGGCCTTTCACTGTGAGGCACGGACTTTGGCGCGAGACGTAGACGTCTTGCAGTCCCGGCACGTCCCCGGTGCAGTCGCCCCCCTAACGGCGACTGCACACCGATGGATCATGCGAGCCAGCTAGTCGTCCCAGCCGTCTTGGGCGTTCACCCCGCCGCTGTATGCGGCCGCTGCGAGGTACTGGCGGCACTGCGGACCATGCCCGGAGTGAGTCGCACGCACGAAACGGGCTTCATCGATCGACCCGAACCGCACGTCGCCCGGGGCGGCGCAGTCGGCGTGTCCGACAATCCACAGCTCTCTGTCCACAACCGTGGTCATGCGCGCCTCCCAGGTAGCCCGACAGCATCCGGACACCGGGCCCGCCGTCCGCCACGTCCCGGACAGCGGGCGGCTCACGACGTTGTGACCGAAGCGAATCCGGTGCCGGATGCCTGAATTAGACTCGCGCGCGCGAAGGGGGCATCCAATCCCTGGCAGGGATATCCCTGCCAGGGATCGCATTCGGGAACCTTCAACTATCTCGCCTGGCCAGATGCCGAAAAACCCTGCGCGAACACACCATTGGTCGGACAGGAAACTCCCGAACTTCGATGGTGCGGGGCGAGTGCTCGGCCGCGCACCCGATCACGATGGCGGGTCTCAGTGCACCGGGCGCCAGAGCACGGATCGGTCGCCGCTGCGCAAGGATCGGACGCGGCGGTGGAGTTCGTTCGCGGCGGCTGGTTTGTCCGGCGCTAGACGGATGTAGGAGCCGATCGAGTGCAGTTCGACGATGTCGCGCAGCAGGACCCAGCCCGGCCAGGTGAGCATGTCGTAGCCGTAGGCGGCGGCGAATTGCTGCCGATAGCAGTCGGATTCGTGGAAATGGTCGGGAACCGTGCCGATCAGGTCCAGCTCCCGGGGGCCGGTACTGGTGCCGTCCCAATCGATCAGCACCCAACCAGCTCCGTCGCGGACCGCGTTGCCGGAATGTGCGTCGGCGTGGATCAGCCCGATTCCCAACGGCCACTGCGTGTCTGCGAACGCGGCGACCAGGTCATCGGCCCGGCTCCGCAGCCACATGCGGTCGGTGGCAGACAGCGCCGGGCGGGTGCGGCCCTGGTCGATGTCGAGTGCTTCGCCCAGGCGCAGCAGCGGCCGGTAGGCCGGTATCGGGGCGGACTGCGGCGGATCACCGACCTCGTGTAGTCGCCGCACCAGCGCGCCGAGAGTGGCCGGATCGGTGGATCCCTGTGTAGGCCGGTACGGCCAGAAGGTGGCCACTGCCCCACTCGCGATGACCGGTTGTGGCCCCGGCAGCGGCGTCAGCGCGATCGGATCATCTACATGCGACAGCCATCGAGTCACCGCGACAGCTGCGGTAGCGCGTTGACACCGCAGCTCGGTCGCGGGCGCCAACCGCACGACGACTGAACCGACCAGCCATACCGCGTTCGATCGGTGATGCAGCATCACCGCATCCTCGGCGCCGGCAACACCGAATTCCGCGCACACCGCACCCAGAGCGTCGCGGCCCGGCAGACCGCTGTCGATCACTTCGCCTCGACGACGGCGTCGCTGATCTGAGCTCGCAGATCGGTGACCAGAGAGTCGCGATCATATTGGGCCGCAATCCGATTCAAATCGCCCAACCGGGTGTAGCAACGTCGCGAGGTCAAGCCAGCGATCTGGGTGATCGCGGTGTCACAGTATCCGGCGGCGCTGTCGTGGTCACCGGCCTGCAGGCACGCTCCAGCCAGGGTCGGCAGAGCGACGGCCTTGCTGCGGGCGTGTTCGAGGGCGTGGCCGTCGACGGCGGCGCTGAGTAGCTGCACCGCTTTCGGGGCGTGGTCCCGATCGTGAGTCGAGAGCAGGTAATACGAATGCCCGTGCTGGGCGGAGATTTCGGCGGGAGTGATGAACGCCGCCCACGGGGCGAGGCTGCTTCGGTCCACCTTCGCGTAGAGGTTCTGGGATTGCTGGATAAACCTGTGCACTGCGGCGGCGTCACCGCGGGCTGCCCAGCACCACGCTGTCACCGACGCGGTATACGCTTCGGTGACCGTAGAGACCGGATGGCGGCGGCTACTCGCGGTCGCGGTCGCGGTCTGCGCGAAACGCAATGCGTCGTCGAGCATCTGCTGCTGGTGGTCACGTTCCGCACGGGTTGGGGGCGTCCACAACGGCCGCCACAGATGCAGCGCCTGGTGCGCCAAATCCAGCAGGATCGCCACCGACAGATCCGTGCTACGCGGGTGATCGGCGCCCTGACCGGCGGCCCACAGAGCATAGGACCACAGCCGGCGCGCGGCGTCATGATCTTCCACGTCGTAGGCCAGCCAACCAGTCACCCACGCCAGCTCCGCCGTCGCCACCCACAACCAGGGCCGCAACACCGTGCTGCACTCGGCGTGCTCGTAGGAGCGAACCTCATGCAGCTGCGCCAGGGCAGCATCGCGATACAAGCCGCTGCCACGGGCCAGCCCTTGGCGGCGAAAGAAGTCGGCGACTTCCTCGATCGCTTCGATGTCGTTGGCGCCGATCAGTGTGCGCCGTGAGGAATTCACTCGCGTGGGAAGTTGACCGCCGAGGCGATCGAGTTCCGGGTGCAGATTCGAGCCCAGCGCAGCCGCCGTCGCCAGGTTGAGGAAGTCACGTCTGTACACCCAACTCACCTCCTCATCGACCAGGCTACGCGGCTCGCTCCAGAAACCCATCGTGCTCGCGGGGATCCCCAGTGCCATGGAGATCCGTGCACCGAGGGAAAGCCCGATAACCTTGTGGCCCCTGTTCTCGATCTCCGAGACCCGGCCCTGGCTCAGCCCCACCAGGTGCGCCAACTGGCCTTGGCTCAACCCCGTTTCTGTCCTGACCGCGCCGAAAACACTCCCGAAATCGTGGTGCGCCAACGCCTTACGCATAGATTGTGAGTCGAAGAATCCCGGTGGGATCAACCGCTTGAACCCCGCCACCGATGCACATTCTGTGCACAATTCGCCCACCTGCCCCGCAGTCAACGATCCACTGCACGAGCGACAACGTCGTCTGTTCATCCTCTGGCCCTCCCCATCAATGTGTGCCGCTGCGCCGCTGTGCGGATTCTGCTGGCGTCCAACAGATGTCGCGATCAGTGAGTGACGTGCAGACGGCTGGCGCGTTGGGCCCGACTGGTGGGGCCGTATTCAACTGTTCGTGGTCTTGGGCAAGCACCACTGGGCAACCGACCCTCACCCGGCCCCGCCCCACCCGGCGCTAGTTCCGTCACTGTGACGCGGCGCGATGATGTCCTCAGTTGCCTTGACGATGTCTGGATCCCACGTGCTCCCGGCTCTCACGCGCACACCGCCTCACACATCCAGCCGTGTAATGGATTCGGTCACCAGCGCGTCCAGATCGAGCATGTTCCAACTGCACCAACCCATTTCGCGTCCGGCCAGGACCGCTGATGCCAGGGCCGTGGTGATCGGGAACCGTTGGGTATGGCGATCAGGATCCAGATACCAGCTGTGCACCCACAATTGCCGACAGGTCCGGACAAGATCGACATGGGAAACGGTGAGATCGTAGGCGGTGTCAACCATGACGCGTTCGAGGTCACCGCAGGCGTTGATGTTCTCGCGCTCAGGCCACATCTGGATCCAGCTATCGATGCTGGACAGAGCCTCGGGGTCGGTGATGTCGTGACTGAGTTTCGCCAGGCCGGTCAGCATGTCGTGGCCGGTGATGACCTCAGCGTGAAGGTCGATCTCGAACAGGCGGTCGTCGATGATCCCCCCGAAGACCTCGGGGGTGTAAGCGGAGGAGTCCAGCAGCTCGTAGTCGAAGACGAAGCCACGCCCGTCGTTGAGGTCGAGTGGGTGATCGGCGTCGAAGCGGACATACACCAAACCGACGCCGATATCGGTCACCGCCATCGAGGCCACCACAGGTCGGCTGCCACATGTCGCTCGCGGATCACCGAACGGTTTGCCGGGCCGCAACATATTCGTTTTCGTCATCTCGATCATGGATGTGCTCCCGCAGCGCCGACGATGTTGATCAGTTCATCTGCCGCAGGGCATCCAGCGGGTTCGCCAGATGGGTCGTCGACGGTGAAGGCTGCCCGCAGATACGGCCAATTCGCTTGCAGATGCCCCTCGTCGACGACCAGCACATCCGGCACGTCCAACGAAACTCCCGCGTCCATCGGCTGTGTACTCCCCTTCATCAAGTGCCGAATCCTGGCGCTCCGGCAACCGCTGTCGGCCCCGACCGGATCCGTAGGGTGGTCAACCACGCCGTGGCGTGTGGACCCGGCGAGCACAGGGGGCGTCGCCGGCATCGGCGGCGGTGTGAACGTCGGTCCCGGATCAAGGTGGGGCAGCGAGTCATTCATGATCGAGGTGCCCGCCGCAGTCGCCGCCTGGTTCCTCCGGGTCGGTCGCTCCCATCGTGCGGTGGCAAAGATTCCGGCACGATTGCGCCGTGGTGGCCGCAGGCTTGGAGGTCGGCGTGGATCGCGGCGATAATTGATGGCACGTGATTGCCGATTGCCAGCGCCTTGGCCGTGGATTCATCACCACGTGCCCGGGACAGGATGTCGATGGCTTCCTCGAGCCCGCTCATGTAGCGCACCTGATCGTCGCGATTGGCGAACTCGACCGCGCGGGCGAGCGCCATGGTGTATTCGGCGCCGTACTCGCGGGTCAGCTGCGTGATGAATTCCTGGGTTCGAGGCAGCGGATTCCCTTCTGCGGCATCCACAGTGACCTCTGGGGGACGGTGATCGCTCATTTGTGTCTTTCTGGTTCAGGGCCGGGAACATAGGCAGACCCGACGAGGCCCGCGCCGAGGCGAAGGCCCGTGTCGGGCAGTCGTCGGCGGCCGAGGCGTAGTTCGTCGATGAGGTCGCGGTAGGCATCGCCCATCTCGTCCAGACGCAGCTGCGCGTCGTAGAACACTGGCTCCGGCGCGTGCGCGAGCGCGATGTAGGTGTGGACGCTCAGCTGGGCGAGTTGGTCGATGACCTGGCCCATGGAATGGGTGTGTAGTCGCGCATCGGCGAGAGGCGCCGGAACCGCCAAGGTGACCCACAGATCCACCGACTGCATCAACCGGCGGCGGTGTCGCTCGAAGTTCCCGAGCATGCGGTGCGGTGTCTGCTCGCGGGCTTGGTGCAGCACTGTCAGCTCAGCGGCTGCCTCGAGCATCGGATTCGTGGTGGCGGTCGGCAGGCCCCGGCACGCGGCCAGTAGCTCGTCCTTGTCGGGCAGGCCGGTCATCGGGATTCCCGCCGGGTGTCGGTGGCAGCGAAGTGGATCGTTCATTGATCTGCCCGCCGGATCGGTTGTCCGTGTGTGATGCCCCATGCGTAGGTGAGCATCGTCCACGCCGAGGTTTGTTCTCCGGTGATCTGTTCCCACGCGGTTTTGAATGCTGGTGCAGCGCGGGGCCATTCGCGGTCGGGGTTGAGTTGGCGCGCCCACTGCCCGATCGCGGTGTCGGTGTAGGGGTAGTGAGAGAAATCGTTGGTGTAGTCGGCCACGGTCACGCGTGCGGTCCAGGGGCTGAGCTTGGGGATGGTCTGCAATGCGGTCACCAACTGGTGGGCGGGCAGTTGTGTCCACTGTTCACCGTGGTCGAGGTAGGCGTGGGAGGCGGCGTGCAGCCGCGGCATCGGGTAGCTCACCCCGATATCGGCGCACGCGGTGGCCGAGAGCGCCAGCATCCGGTCGGGGCTGGGGAACTGCCAGGCGGTCAACCCGTCGCGGGTGACCGGCTCGCCGTGGGTGCGGCACAGGCGTTGCCAGCGGTAGCGGGCGTCGCTGGACGGTACTGCGTGCCGGATGATCGCGGCGGCGAGCGCGTCCCACAATGACGGATTCGCCAGCCGCGTAACCGTTCCCGCTTCCTTCAACGGCGCCAGCAGATCGTCGGGACCGAACAGGAACTTCGGCGCCATCGTCTCCATACAGATCCCGACATCGCCGGACTGGAACCACAGCTCGTGGCTCTCGTCGTGCCCGACCGTGACCAAGCCCCCGGTGTCGTTGGAGGTGACGGCCCGGTAGTGGATGTCGTCGTCGGTTCGCAGCCATCCGGGGTGGTCGGTCATGATCGTGTTCACCGTGGGGTGTCCCTTCGGCCGGTGTCGAATTCGGTCACGGTGCCGGAGTCGAGTGCTGTGGCCGGTGAGGTGTCGGCACTCGTCGGGGCCTGTGGGTGGGCGGGGGCGAGGACGTGGTCGACCAGCAGGCGCAGACCGGCCGAGGTGGTGGCCTCGTCGAAGTCGATGGCAGCCCGACCGATCACGATCGTCAACAGCATCGCGGCAGCGATAGCTGGGGGCACGTCCGGCTCCATGCCGGTCTCGCGGATAGCGTTGGCGATGAAAGTCGTTGCGGTGCTGTGGATATCGCGCAACCGCATTTGCGTGTAGCGATATCGACCGGCTGCGGCGAGGGCGTATTCGAGGCGGATCCAGCCGGGACGGGTGATCGCGATGTGCATCCAGGTCGTGACGGTGCTCAGGAGGTGCTCGTGGTCGCGGACCTGATAACGGTGCATGCGGGCGTGGGCACGGCGATATAGCTGTTCGAGCACAGCGACCGCGAGTGTGTCTTTGGTCCGGAAGTGACCTAAAACCGCCCCGCGGCTGTATCCGGTGCGTTCGCCGATGCCGTCCGTCGACGTTGCTGGGTAGCCGTCGGTGAGGAACAAGACGGTGGCGGCATCGAGAACGCGCTGGCGGGTCCGCTGCTGGGTTTGCGTGCGAGACAAGCGAGGCCGGGTCACATTCGGCAGCGGCGTGGGATCGATCGCGGTCTCAAGGGTGTGTGTGGTGGGGTCGGTCATCTCCGTGGTGCTCTCCTGGTGCGGGCGGGGCTGGAGGCTGGATTCGTGGTCATCGGGTCAGGCCCGTGCTCGACCGGAGCTGGTCAGTCTTGGATGGGTTGGCAGCGCCCGGCCCAGGCCGTGCCTGTCGCTCGCTGGGAACGGGGCGAACGTTGATCGCTTCGGGTCCTTTGCGGCCCGCGACGATGTCGTAGGTGACCCGCACCCCGTCGGTGAGGCAGGAGGTGTCGGGGTTAACCAGCCCCGAGCAGTGCACGAACATGTCCGCCTCGCCGGGGCGCACGATGAATCCGAACCCGCGATTTCTGTCGAATCATTTGATGGCTCCCTCGGCCATGTCCTTCTCCAACTCCGTGGTGGTAAGTGACTGTTCCGGGCGCGCCCGGCAGCCTGGGCGGCGCGGTATCGCGTGGTGTGGTTCAGCGGCGGCTGTGTCCGGATTCCCACCACGCCGCGCACTGGCCCGACAGCGCCCGGTAGATCTGCGACCAGTAGGTGCCGGATCGGTGATGCAGGGCCAGGACAACCTGCTCCCGGACACACAGCCGGACATCGGTGTAAAGGAACCGCACCGTGGCTCGCGGGAGGCGGGGATCGGGGAACGGGTCGTTGAACCAATACCCATCGAGTGCTTCGGTCAAGGTCTCACCGAGGTAGCAGCCGAACCGCGTGAGCAGCGGATCGTCGGGATCGGCGGTTTCCAGAGCGGTGAAGCGGATGAGCAGCGCCTGTTCGGCGACACGGATTCCGTTCTCGGAGTAGCGGTCCGGCGGCAGCTGCGGCACGTCGTGGGTGACGAACCGGTCCAACGCGTCGGTCTTGTACGCGAGCCATTCCACCCAGACGGGGGCAAGCTGGTCATCCAACGACCGCCGCGACACACTCGGGTCGACCGCGCTCACCGCGAACCCACCTCAGTTGAGGCGGTGTAGACCGCCTCAACCACAGCGGCGAACGGCGGCCGGGTAGCGCCGTCGGGCAGGTGCATCCAGCACCGTTTCTCGTTGCCCGGGGTCGGCAGCACGATCAGCGCGCCCGAGACCAGCGGCACCGCACCATATTTGAACAAATCAGCTGTCAGCTGAGCGGTGTTGTCCGTCGGTGTTGGGCCGTCGGTCAGGAACAATCGCAGACGATGCCCGACCGAGAACACCGGCACCGACCCGGGGCCGAAAAGGGCTCTGACCCGCGCGCTGAGACTGTTTGGTGTTATCACCGCCGACACCGGCCCGGCGACCATCGTGATCGCATCGGTGCGCGGATCACGGAAAGTGTTGAACCCGAACTGCTCCCGATACACCCGCCGACGCTCATCGATCATCGCGCGTTCGGTGGCCGTGGCTTCGGCATTGGTGGTCTCAGGGGTGGAAACCGTTGCTGTGGTCACTGAATTGTCCTTTCGAATTCGACCGGGGTATTCACCAGTCGCGCAGTCCGCGCGGCGTCCTGGTGTGTAAGGGCGGCAGGTGGATGGCCACCCGAGGGGTTAACGGGCGGGTCGGGGTATCCCCAGAGCCCGCCGCAGGGCAGCGCGGGAGTGCCAGGGCGCACATCGTCGTCGACGGTGACCTCCACGTACTCGGTCGCAGCTAGTTCAGCGGCGACACTGTGGATTTGGTCGGCGCTGCCCTGGAAATCCAGTGCGAGCGGCCCGGACTCGATGTGGATATGCCGGATCCGGTGCGGGGGTCTCATCAGCACAGTCCCGAGCTGGCGATGAACTCACCCAGCGCGCCGGAGGCGTGGATGCGGGGCCAGTAGCCGGGCGGCGACAGGGTCCACACCTCGCAGTCGCGGCGCACCGCGTCGAGCCAGCCGGTCAGATGCAGTACGCTCGGCACGATCACCACACCGATTCCGGACGCAGCGAAACTGGCTAGCAGCACACTCAGGTTCGCCGAACGCATCACTGACACCGCACGCAGATCCAACCGCGCGTAGCGGGCAATCTCACGGATGGCCTGCACATCAGTGGCGACACACGGCTCGGATCGGTCCAAGTTCACAATCCCGTAGGCCCGCATGCGCTGCCCAGTCATGACCAGTCCCCGAAGGTCGAACCGCTCAGACCACCCTCATGCAACGCCGACGCAGAATCTGGCGGCCTGACCAGATCCGCACGCAGACGTTGCACCGTCGTCATCGCGGCCCCCGGTCATCTTGGACGGTCCAGAACCATATCTCCGCCCGCGCGAACCGCTGTCGCATTGTGTCCGGAATGCCTTGCAGATGCGCGCGGGAAGGTGTCACCGCGTGAAAGCTGTCGGTGCGCCGCATCTCATTGAGCAGACGTGCCGCCGCGGATCCGGGCTTCTCCGCCGCACCGGGGTCCTCTTCGGCCGAGGCATGGACGATGGCGCCAAGAGCGAACGACTGTGCGTGGATGAAGCTTTCGACACGATCACGCCACCCAGGCTCGGCCAGATCGTCTCGAACATAGACGTGCATTACCGCTGTAGCCACCGCGGCAACCTCCATTTCTTGACAGGAAGCTCCTTCGCGACCGGAGGCAGTGGTAGCTGCGGAGGGTCGCATGGCAGAGAAAGACGAAACGCGGCTCCGCGAATCGACAACCCGACTGGCACCAGCCACGACGCCAGCTCCAACGACGTCGGATCGTCACCGAGGAACGGGCTCGGAGCGCCCGCTGTGACAACAGCGAATCGAACCAGCGCAACGTCCTGAACGTCGGTAAACGTCCACCCGCGCAGACGGTCCTTGAACACCCACCGGCGACAGCCGAACGAGATAGCGCAACCGCCTGAACGAGCACTGACAATCGGGGTGTCTGCGTGTTTGACAGCCATCACACAGCCCCCCACTTGTTGTCGGCATCGGCACAACCGTGCCCGGACGCAGGCCGGTCGTGGCACTGGACGTCCCAACGTTCTCCACCCGCGTACTCGGCAACCCAATCAAGATCGAAGGCAGCGGTAACCGCGGCACCTCCAGGGGCCGCCGTACCGGCCGCACCCGCGGGCCCGACGACCGAACGCTGCGCCGTCGCTCCACGGCCAGTAATGGGCTGCATAGCCATCACCCCTGCCTGCCGTCGCCCGGCCGCAGAGCGCCTGGAGCGGGGACCAAGCGCGACGTTCGGCGGTCGTGCCGACAGCCACATGTGGCATCGGCGCACTCGATGGACAAATCGATGGCCCTGAAGGTGTTGTGAAGGAGGCGGCTATTTCGCAGCGGGTCTCTGTGCCGCGGGATTCCCACCGCTAGCCGGCGGTCCGCATCGAGTGGGCGGTCGTTGGCGCGTTTATCGGTGGAACGTCGGAACCTCGGCTGAGTCCCTTGGTCTCTGAGGTGCGGCGGCCATTTTCGCGCCGACCGCAGCACTGCTTCGTAGCCCGGAGTTCGCCTCTCGCTGAGCCCTCTACCTGCGATCATGTATTGAGTCAAGCGTCCAGAGATGGGCGCTCACAATGGCATTCGGCAGGGCAGATCCAGGTGTCGTAAGTAGGGCATGTCCAATGGCGCTGGGCGGATTCAAGACTGGCTGCGGAAGCAGCGGGCGCCGCCGGAAAGCGGAGGCGATGCGCCAATTACGTCACTCTCCACATCGAGCGAAGAATGTCAATAGGGCAGATTACTGCCGATGAGTAGCGTATGCCGCCCGGGGCACACCTGCTAAGGCTACGACTATCTAGCGGTAGAGGTTCCAGGTCGCAGTGCGGCGATCTGCTTTGAGCGTTGCGAGGCGGTGAGCATGCTCAGCGGCGACCAGGGGCCGTTGCCCGAGATCAGGCAGCACACTGGTAACCATCACCAGTTCACGGACGCGAGCCAGTGCTGGCCAATAGGGTTCGCCTCGGACGTCGGTGCCATAGACCTCGGCGAATTCACGATAGAAGTCCGTCCGGTCGAATCGAACCGCCCCCACCGCTTGCGGCACCAGATCCCATGCGAGAGGGCCGATTCCGGTTTCATCCAGGTCGCACAGAACCACTTGTCCAGAGCTGTCCCGCAAGAGATTGCCTGTGTGCGGGTCACCGTGCACGATACCGACCGACATCTTTGACTCCCACAACCGGAACTCATCTTCAGCAGCGGCCCATTGTTCGTGCAACCAGCCGACATCGTCAGGCGACACTGCTGGGTCGGCAGCATCCAATCGTCGCCGGGCGTTTTCGAAAGGGTCCCACTTGGGCAGAGTTGAATCGGGTTGGAGGCGGTGCAGCGTTTGCAGCGGGCCAACAAGATCCGTCGGAGTCCAACTCGGCTGTGTCGACAACTCGTGCCAGAAGGTGACTGTGAAGCCACCCTCGACATAGATCGGTTGCTGGCCGGCCATCAGCCTCGCGATGGGTGCGCCTTGGTCCGCAAGCCAACGAGCCACTCGCACGAGACGCGTTCCGCGGGCCTCCCCAACATCGCCTGCTCCGACACGTACCACTACCGGTGCCGATTTCAGCCGGAATACCGCGTTCACGGTGTACTTGATGAGTTCCGCCCCATGCGCATTCAGGCTCATCTGGGCGCATGCATCCACCAGGGCCGCGCGCAACTCCGCATCGCGACGCGGCGAGAGATCAGTCGCCACAACCACATCCTATGCTGTGGCCAATAGGGAACCCTCGACCATCAAGTCCTCGGCCCAGGCAACGCCAACTGTCGGACTTGCCGACAGACGTCCCGCACACCGCTTCTTTGCAGCGAGGGAGCGGCGGCTGTAGTCATCGAATGCAGGCGATCGACGACCCGAGCGCTCTGGACCTCTCCAGTCATGGACAACGCGGCGGTGGCGGATTGCACTGCAGAGTCCGTATCTCGGAGACGGAATCTACCGGTTGCCTCCGTGGTGTGGTCGAACAGCAGACTGCGTGGAGAACGGTCTGGCGATGAAGATTCGAGTGAGGCACTGGCACGATCTACTGCTGCGATCGTGTAGCGCTCGGCCAGAATCGTGTCGTCGGTCGCGAGAGCGAACTCGTTGTAAATCACGGAGGTGTTGCCGTCGAACTCGCCTGCAGTGAAGAAGACCTGCGTCCAGGGATCCACTGTGTCCCCGACAGTTCTGATGCCTTGCTCGGCGCGAGCCAAGGCGTCCTTCATTTGACGTTCGCGGCCCATCATCGCGTGTGCCCACGCTTCCTGCATGTACAGACGCGCTGATTCGCCGCTGTTCGACGCGTCCTGTGCTGGGATCTGCCCGAGTTGGAACATGCGAAGGGCGACCTGGGGTTCACGTTCGAACAGGCTGATCCGGCCCAACACATACAAGGTCGACGCGGCGAGGCTGTCTCCGCTGTGTGAGCGGGCCTCTCGAGCTAGTACTAGAGCCAGCGCAAGGTATCGGCGTGCACGATCTTGGTCACCGACATCATGGATCGACCAGCCCGCCAGACGTGCGAGATCGGCCAAGGCCACCTTCACCTTGGCGGCTGTAGTTTCGTTGCGGCAGCCTGTGAGAAGGCCGGTGTTCGACTTCAGCAATGCGACCGCGGTGTCGGCCACTGCGAAACCTCCGTGCCGCTGGTCGAGTCCCCGAAGACCGGTTGTGATGTCGTGCAGAGACCGAACATCGACTATGCCAACCTTGGTCGGGATAGGTGCGCCTTTGGCGAACGGCGGCAACCATGGTGCCAGCGAATCCGGTGACCCCACGGTCGCGCTGGCGACCGCCTCCAGAAAGCTCGCCCCGCGCACATCCTCCACAGCAGCAAAACTGCCCGAAGCGGCTGGCGGCTTCAAGAGGGCATTCGACCCGACGCCGACTAGGGCAGACGCCTCGGACATATCCAGAGCGGCCGCCGGAACTGGTGCGCCGAGCGAGACCAGGAGCTCGACGTAGTCCTGGCTAGGCATTTTGACGTCGCCGTTCTCCCACCGAGCGACGAGGCGTTGGTCGCACCCGATGTTGAGTCCCCATTCGGCGCCAGCTTCTCTGAGTTTGATTGCGAACTTGTCTTGGCTGAGTCCGAGTTGGTCCTTGCGGAACGCACGCAGTCGCGCACCCCACGGTGCAGATGGCGGAGTGGCCGAATCATTCAGCCCCATCCTGCTGGCAGTCACCCCTGGCGTCATCCGACTTTCCTTTGTTGAGGGACAGAGTGCGTCGCGATGACGCACGGTGCTCCCTGGTGCCGTGCAAGCTCTGCTCCGATTAATCTATCCTGATAATCAGCTTTCGGTAACCAGAACCGGGTAATCGCTACTGCCGATATGGTGGGAGATATGGCCACGAGAACCGCGCGCAGGCTGCTACTGGGACGCGAAATCGAGCACATGATCCGAACTGCGGGCATTAGTCAGGCGGAAGCCGGCCGCCTGATCGAGGTCGGGCAATCGCGCATCAATAGTTTGATTACCGGGACAGGAACCATCTCCGCTGCTGAACTCCGAGAACTGACCAAAGGCCTGGGGTTCACTGACGACGGATACATCGACTCTCTGGTTGAGCTTCGGCGTGACAACCACAAGCGAGGGTTCTGGACTACAGGTCACCGCCGCGCTTACGCCGAGGAACTGCGGCTATTGATCGATCTCGAGGAGCAAGCGGACCGGCTGCGCATTGCCGAGGCCGAGATCATGCCCGGTCTATTGCAAGGCGAGGCATACATCCGTGCACTGCATCAACCAGGACCGAATGAGACAGACGGACCCGGCGGCATCGCCGTCGAGGACTGGGTTCAAGCTCGGCTCGCCCGACAACAGAACCTGTTCAAGCCGAACGCACCCGACCTACACGCGATCCTGTCGGAATCGTGCCTACGTCGGCAGTACGGCAGCGCCGAAGTCATGCGCGAACAGATCAAACACCTCAGGGAGCTGTCGAAACGGCCCAATATTCTCATCCAGATCCTGCCCTTCGCGGTGACTGCGCCAGGCGCAGGTATGGAGGACCGCTACACGCTGGTCCGTGTGCAATCACCCGGCGCAGCCGGGGACCTTGAAATGGCATTCGTCGAGGCTCAAGGCGACATCCGCTACATCGACGACAAACCCGCTGTAGCCGCCCGCGAAACCGTCTTCACCCGGCTCAGCGCCGCTGCGCTCGGGGCCGAAGACTCTCGGCAATTCATGGACTACGTTGCGCGAACCTTTCGCCGACAGGGCTCCATGTAATACATCGTCCACTGCTCAACGAAGGGAAGCCGGTGACCCCCGACAGCTACACCGGTCGCGAGATCGACTCCAAAACGCCATCGGCAGCACGCATGTACCACCTCTACCTCACAGGCGAAGCTGTATTCGATGCAGACAGAGTGTTCGGCGACCAGGTGTTCGAACTGTTCCCCCACGCTCACACTTGGGCGCACCACAACAGGGCTTTCCTAGCCCGCAGCGTTCATTTCATGGCCAACCAAGGCATCCAACAGTTCCTCGACGTCGGGTCAGGGTTGCCTACTGGCGGCAACACTCACGAGGTTGCCCGTAAGATCGCAGCCGACGCCCGGGTCGTCTACGTCGACAACGACCTTGAGGCCGTGACCCGAGCCTACGAACTCCTCGACCGCGCCAACACTCTCGACATCACTGCGATCATCGAAGCAGATTTACGCGACCCAACCCGCATCTTCGAACACCCTGACACCCAACGCTTGATCAACCTTGGCGAACCCATCGGTCTTCTGCTGGTATCCGTCTTGCCGTTCATCTCCGATTCCAGCCGTCCTCTCGAAGTACTGGCGCGACTGCGTGAGTACCTGCCATCGGGCAGCTACATAGCAATGACCCATGTTTCAGTCGATGAAGCCACCACGAAGATCCGTGAGCAGTTGGGCGCCGCTGCCGCGCTGTACGACAACACATCCGACCCTGCCACGCTGCGCAGCCGCGCGCAGTTCACCGAGTTCTTCGACGGCTTCAACCTCGTCGATCCAGGAATCACCTATGCACCGGACTGGCGGCCCGACGAACCCGTCAACACCGAGGACCCTGCCCGGCCGTGTAATTTCGCGGCTATCGGCTACAAGCCGTAACGAGGGAGGTGGCGTGGCAACTGACCGAACCCCACGCCCCTCGCTTTGCACTGTAAGAGAGGAATGACATGCTGCCGATCTTCACCGCCGCCGAGTTCGTCAAGGCGACCCGCAGCTCACCACAACAGAATTGCGTACGCGTAGCCCGTCGCAACGGATGGACGGCGATCTGGGACGACAAGCTCGGAAACGAACAAACCACCGGCTCCACCGCCATTCCAGAGAGCCAAATGCTTATCTTCACCGACGACGAATTCGACGCCTACCAGCACAGCATCCGTGTCGGAACCACCGAACCCTGCCCACTGACAATCGAACAGCACCACGGCACCTTCGTGTTCACCGCCACCGATCCGACGACCCAGCCGGGTGGCGATGTGAAGCTTCACTTCGACCAGGGCGAGTTCGACGCATTCGTCGACGGGATCCGCAGCCACGAGTTCGCCCGCAGACGTTTCGCAGCCACCTAGGCAAGCACATCGGCCTCGACGGGACAGCGACGGGCTGAGCGCCATTCCGCTCAAGAGCTCGGCCTCGGTGAAAGTACCTGGCAAGGGGTTACCGAGCCCATCGACGCCGGTGTCATCAGCGTGCAGGAGCGATCCATCGAAATCACGGGCGGTGCCGATTACAGGACTTATCGCCGCGGATTGCTCACCGTTGAGCCGCCCTCCAGCCACCGCCACCAGCACAGCGAAGTGCGGCCGATGCGACAGTGGCGCGATGACTCTGGTAACGGCGGCTATCCGTCAATGAGAACTGACTGCCCTGGCCGCGGTGGGCTCATCGATGAGGTCGGCAACTGGTTCGACTGCGCTCGAAATCATCTACCGGACACTGGATGTGCGCGGCCGGACGGTGCTGGTACCGACGAACACCAACTACGCCACCGCCGCGCAGCCGCCCAGGCGGCCGGGGGACGAGTCCAGTTCTACGACGCCGGCCTGTATCCCGACATCGCTGACCTCGAACACCGGCTCACCGGCGATATCGCTGCCGTGGTGGTCGTGCACATCGGCGGATACCTCACCCCCGACCTGCGCCAGATCATCCGGTTGCGCGAGGCGGCAAGTGTTCCGCTGATCGAGGATGCCGCGCACGCGCACCACCCTCGGTGACCGTCCGGCGGGCCGGTTCAGGTACGCGGGTGCGTTCTCACTGTTCGCCACCAAAGTCGTGACCACCGGCGAAGGCGGTGTCATCACCACCAACGACCCAGATCTGGATCGGATGGCCCGCATCTACCGCAACCAGGCCCACGACGGCGACGGCTGGCATGTGGTGGCCGGTGGCAGCTGGCGGATGACCGAGCTCGGTGCCGCACTCGGATCGGCCCAGTTCGACCATTTCGACCGCGACCTCACCCAACGCCGCACCGTCATCGACCACTACACCACCGGCCTTTCCAGCCATCAACTCGCGTTCCCGGCACTGTATGGGCAGGTGAGCGGGCATAAATGCATCGCACTGCGCGATCACGGTGTAGACCGCAAACGCCCCCACCGCACGCTGCCTTACGGATCTCGCCGTACACGCTGCGTCCGCCCCTTGGAGTCGCGGTCACCGAATACCATTGCCCTCGCGGTAACCCACGGCCACGACCGAGTCCCTCATACCCGGCACATTCGATGACCAGGTGGAGATCCGCGCTTCGGAACTGACGCCGACCATCGGCCAGCACCAGCGTGCACTCCCGATCGTGTGCACGCTTCGCCAAGATCTTCGCCACCCCGGCGCCAGCACGGCCCCACCGACACCCACGATGACGAGCGCCAGCGCCCGCGCGGCGTCGCCTCGGTCCGACGAGACGAACAACTTCATCCGCAGCTGCGGATCGACACCGATGAGCCGCGCCTCGATGGCTTCACGCTCAGATTCCAGATCCACAATCGACCATGAATCGAGATCACCGTCCCCGATCGCGGCTCGGATAACAGGCATGTACTTGTTGCGGACGATCTCGTCGAAGCCGATCACGACCAGTTGGTGGACGCCCATAGAGTTCTCCCGTCGTCGATGCCGCACCACCGACGATCTGGCTCCGGCGCGGCGAGCTGAACAGACCCTGCGAAAGCTCGTGCGGTGCCGTTGGTTTCGGCGACTAATCGGTGATGCGATATTCAACGGTGTCAGTCTGCGGGCGGGGCGGGAAGCTACGTTAGGGGTACGGCGCAGGTATCACAGGGGCACGCTTCTGGCACGAAATCTGGTGCGGGGGTAAGTACTACGATGGTTGTGCAACTGAGGTGGCCTTGAAGTGCGTGCTCTGCGTGACGCACTCCGGGAAAGACGGCCCGGCTTCTGTGAAATCACCGGAGTGCATTTCGAAGCGCTCCGAAAGTGGGAGCGGCGCGGACAGACCCTGACGCTACGCGCGGCGAACGCGGCGATCATGGATACCACCCTCGCGCGAGCGACCGAGGATCAGCGCGACCTGTTCCGCCTGCGCTGCGCTGAACTCCGTCAATTCGAAGACCGGACTGGCGGACCGGACGCGACGACTAAGCTCGATGTAGACGATCCTGATCGCCCCTCCGCACCGCGCGGTCCGTACGCCATGGAGATCACCGACATGAACCGCCGCGAGTTGCTGAGGGTGTTGAGCATCTCCAGCGCCGCACTGACGGCGCCGATTGATTGGGACCGAATCCTTGCCGCGACAAACGGTTTCGGCCGCATCGACACCGCAACCGCTCACCAATACGCAGACATCAATCACGCACTATGGTCCAGCTATTCCAGAGCAGTGACCAAAGCCGAGACTCTTCCCGCGGTCCGCGAGCACCTCGACGCCCTGATCGACGGGCTGCGCCGGCCCGCCAACGATTCGGTCCGACAATCACTGTGCACCCTCACCGGTGAGGTTCTGCAACTGGCAGGCGAGATACTCTTCGACAACGCCGATTGCGGCACAGCATCACACTGCTACACCCTCGCCGCGGCCTTCAGCAAAGACGCAGGCGCAATGGACCTATGGGCATGCGCCATGACCAGGCATGCATACATCAGCATCTTCGACCGCCAGTTCGACGCGGCTATCCCACTGCTCGCGTCAGCGAGCCGAATCGCGCAGTGCGGTGACCCTATGATGACCACCCGGTTCTGGGTCGACATAGTGCACGCACAAGCACTCGCTGGAATCGGAGATTCGAACGGCTGTGAACGCGCCGCCGACTCCGCCCGAGCAGCGCGCGATATGACCGGCCCACTCCACACCGGTTGGCTGCGCTTCGACGGATCGCGTCTCAATGAAGACCTCGGCGCCTGCTACGTGCAGCTCGGACGACCCGATCAAGCCGAAAATGTACTGCTCCCGGTCCTTGACCGTCCCCTCTCGACCCGACGCAGGGCTGGCGTCCTCGTCGACCTCGCCGCCGTCGCCGCACTCCGTCGAGACCCGATCCAACTGGTGGCGTACGGAAGTGCTGCACTCGACATCGCGCATCGAACCCACTCCGGATATCTTGGCCGCAGACTCGAGCTGCTGCGCCGACACCTCAAGCCAGTCCAACGCGATCGCCACGTACGTCACCTCAGCAAACAAATCGCAGGACTACAACTCCACTGAAACCGCTTAGGAGAAACGTTGCAGGACATCGACCGCGGGCGCGTCTTTCGTGCGGCCTGGATCGCTGGTGTCGCCAAGCACTACCCCGGGGAGCCGAAGCCCGGCTACATCGCGCCCTGGGAAGAGATGCCCGCATGGGAGCAGGCAGCCGCGACCGCAGTGTACGACCAGGTCGCTGAGTTCGTCACCGTCACCGACGGAAATGCCACCAGACTCACGCCCGAGCAGAAAGGGCGCTGGGTTGCCCTGTGCTGGATCGGGCAGATCCATAAGCACTTTCCCGACCCGAAACCGTCCTACATCGCCGACTGGGAAGACATCCCGGACTGGCAGCGCAAAGTTGATTCACACATCTTCGAAACCATCGAAGCGTCGATCGCCGCAATTACTCAGTAGGTCCCTCTGCCAGACTCGAATGAGACCAACCAAGCGGGTTTTGTGAGGTCGAGTAGGACGAGATCAGGGATATCGAGCAGGTGACGTTGAATTCGGCTGATCTGCCCGCCGAGGATGGCGTGATGACAGCGAGGAAGAAGAGGGTTCGGGCTGGTGGCCCGTCGAAGCGGCGCCAGTACACCGCGAGTGCAAGGCCGCGATCGTGGCCCGACCCTCGAAAACATCGCCGCCCGCGTTCCCGTCATCCTCGCCTCCCGCACAGGGGCGGGGTCAGTGCTCGAATCCACCTACGGATTCCCCGGTTCCGAACGAGACCTCCTTGCCCGCGGCCTCACCTCCGCAGGCTACCTCGACCCGGTCAAGGTACGAGTGCTCCTGCACACCGCGCTAGCAACCGGTTGTGATCGTCCGACGATCCATTCCGCGTTCGGGGCTGCTGGTGGATACAGCTCGCCTCAAACCTGGCCCTGGCCAACCGATCTGACGGAGAAAAGCTGATGCGCTCCCACGAACTCGTCCTCGGCCGAACCTTCGGCGTCGTGTTCGACCACGGTGAGGACTTCTACCCGGCACTCGCAGAGTTCTGCTGCGCCAACGATATCCGTGGCGGCTACATCCCGTCGTTCATCGGGGGCTTCAGCGAAGTCGACATCGTCGGCACCTGCGAGCGGCTCGACAACCCGGACGCGCCCGTCTGGTCGAAAGTTCACCTGCGCAACGTGAAAGCTTTCGGAGGAGGCACACTCGCCCTTGATTCCGACAGCGGCGAGATCAAACCCCACATCCACGTCGCGGTCGGACTCAAGGAGTACTCCGCGACCGGACACACCAGCCACCTGCTGGGCGCACGCGTCCAGTTCCTCACCGAAATGCTCGTCATCGAAGTCGCCGCGCCAGCGATGCGACGCACACCCCAACCCGATCTGTTCGACGTCCCCTTCTGCGATTCGGGTAACGCTAGCAATGCGTTCTGCATCCTCACCGCTGGTCGCCCAGGTGCAAATGAGCCAGGTTCTACCGCTGTGGCGGAAGCCGGGGCTTGTAACCTGCCGACCCGGTACCCCGCTAACGAGCCGAGGCTGGACGATCTGGCTCCAGTCGGACCCCAACTCACACCTTGCGGTAGCTGATTGTGGACAGCCAGCGTCGTGGCTATACGAGCGAATCTCGGCCGGGTTTCCGAACGAATGCCAGCGGACCATCGAAATCCATCACGGGCAAAGGAAATGCGACCGCTATCGCCACCCTGGTCGAACGGTCGACCCGATACACGATGCTCGTGCACCCTGCCAGGCGGCCACACCGCCGAGGAGGTCCGTGACGGGCTGATCAAGACCATGGCGACCCTGCCGACCCACTTACGCGGATCACTGACCTGGGACCAAGGCAGCGAAATGGCCCGGCACAAACAGTTCTCGATGGCCACCGACATGGCCGTCTACTTCTGCGATCCGGCCAGCCCCTGGCAGCGCGGCACGAACGAGAACACGAACGGTCTACTGCGCCAATATTTCCCCAAAGGCACCGACCTCAGCGTCTACGGTCCAGAAGACCTGGAACACGTCGCGCAAGAACTCAACAACCGCCCACGCAAAACGCTCGGCTGGGATACCCCAGCCGAGCGCCTACGTGATCTACAAGCCGCCTAAACAAGGCGGTGTTGCGACGACCCCTTGAAACCAAGCCACCCCTCGCCATCGCCGGGGGTTCTGTCGTACTCCCCGTCCTTACTGCTCCGTGTTCGGAGGTTCCTCGTGAGTTACGGTCCCAGCCTCGTCATTTGGCTTCAGATCAGCTGAGTTTCTCGGCAACCTGTTCGGTCAGGGTTTCGGCTTCGGGCATGTGTTTCGGTCCATGTGGTTTCCGAGGCGTCGTTGGGATCAAGCTTCGAGATCTCGGGCACTTAGGCACCGGAATCCGCAGGGCCACTGAGTCATCCAGCTCCGGATGTGACTGCTATTGATCGGGTATCGCCAGCGCGCAGACATCATCGCGGGAGAGTATGCAGTGTGTGCACATCAGGACAGGTCGCCTGGCAGATCGGAAAAAGCCGGGCCCGCTTCATATTCCGGCGCTGATGGACGCTAACGCGTCCATCAGGGTGATGTACGTCGGGTACGGCTGCGGTCTCCGTGTCCGTCCCACCAACACGCAGCGGCACCCATACCCGGCCGCCGGTGCCAAGTCCAGCCGAGGGTTATCCCCGATCACGAAGGTATTGGCCGCCTCACCTTGGCTAGCAATGAGTTTCGCGTACACACGGTCCTTGACGACATCTGCGCTGTCGAAGACCGAGTGAAGATCATCGACCAGCTCGGTGATCCCGAGAGCAGCGAGCACCCCCCGCGCGTAAGTCGCCGGGGCCAGCGTCACGACAACCCGGGGGACCTGGACTCGAACCAGAGCAGCCCGAAGCCGGGGGTCGGGCCGCAGGATCTCGGTGTAGGGCAGGTCCGCGTAAACCGCTCGGGCCCAGTCGAATCGAGACAGGCCAAGGTGATCGAGCGCATCCAGGACAGACGGGCGCTCCACTTCCAGAGCAGTCAACTCCGGTGTATCCAACCCTGCCCGTTCCAGGAAGAACGCCGCCGTCCGGGTGTCGATCATGTCGGTCAGGGCACTGTCCTGCGGGTACACGGTGCCGTCAAGGTCGAGGACCAACATGCCGATCTCACCCCCATCAGCGCACCCTCACGGCTGGCCGCGCGGCTGGGAGCGCGCCTGGCAGACCAGCCGCACCCCAGCCGGTTCGATGCTCAGACGACCTCGACGACGGCCAGCGAACGCCGACCGCGGCGCAGAAGAATCCACCGGCCGTGCAGCAGATCAGCGACGTCGACGGTCGCGTCCTCGCCACTGACCTTTGTGTTGTTCACGTACGCCCCGCCCTCGGCGATCGTGCGCCGACCGGCCGATCTGCTTGCCACCAGACCAGTCGCGGCGAGCAACTCGACGATGTCGTGCTCGCCACGTGGAACAGCCGCCGACGGCAGTTCCTGGACGGCCTCCCGCAGCGTCGATGCGTCGAGGGCGGCGAGATCGCCGCGGCCGAACAGCGCCTGGCTGGCCTCTCGGACCCGGACCATCGCCTCCTTGCCGTGAACGAGCGAAGTGACATCCTCGGCCAGAGCGCGCTGCGCTACCCGCTCCGCAGGGCGTTCGCGGGTGACCGCGTCGAGGGCATCTATTTCCTCCCGTTCCCGGAAGGTGAAGATCTTCAGGTAATCGGTGACCTTCGCGTCTTCGGCGTTGAGCCAGAACTGGTAGAAGGCATACGGCGAGGTCATCCCGGGGTCGAGCCAGATCGCGCCGCCCTCCGTCTTACCGAACTTTGTACCGTCAGCCTTCGTGATGAGCGGTGTGGCCAGGGCATGCAGACTGACTCCCTCGAGACGGTGGGTCAGGTCCGCGCCTGCGGTCAAGTTGCCCCATTGGTCGGACCCACCGGTCTGCAGTATGCAGCCGTATCGCCGGTAGAGCTCGTAGAAATCCATGCCCTGAAGGAGTTGGTAGCTGAATTCGGTGAAGCTGATACCAACCTCGCTGTTGAGCCGCGCCGACACCGCCTCCTTGGACAGCATTCGGCTCAGCCGGAAGTGCTTGCCGACATCACGCAGGAAATCGATCGCCGACATCGGCGCCGACCAGTCGAGGTTGTTGACCACCCGTGCAGCATTCTCGCCCTCGAAGGACAGGAACCGTTCGACCTGTGACCGGATCCGCCCCACCCAGTCGGACACAGTGGCAGGGTCGTTGAGTACCCGTTCGCCCGACATCCGCGGGTCCCCGATGAGTCCTGTCGCGCCGCCGACAAGCGCCAGCGGCTTGTGGCCGAAGTCCTGAAGCCGACGCATCGTGAGAAGCTGGACGAGGTTGCCCATGTGCAGGCTCGGCGCAGTCGGATCGAACCCGCAGTAATAGGTCACGGGGCCCGCCGACAATGCGGCGCGTAGGGCCTCCTCATCGGTGGACAATGCGATCAACCCCCGCCAAGAAAGCTCATCGAAAACGTTGCCCAGGCTCTGCGTCACGACTGGCGCGCCCTTCCTCGTCCAGGGCCGCTAGTGCGACCCGCACTTCAAAGCATCTCAAACCACGCCAGCGGACGGTGACACCTGGCCACATGTACTTGACTGGGCCTCACGGCATCCCGGCACCGCGCACGATCCAGCCGCGACGGCATCCGCTAGGAGTTCCCGCACCCACACACACTGAACGGTCGCCGGGCGCGCTGCCCAACGACCGAGCCATCCAGCCATCGAGTTGCCGGACCGCGGACCCGGATCGGTGGTCGACGGCTCGATGTCGTGCGCGAGCGCCGAATCTGGCGTGGTCGCTGGAGCAGACCACTCGCATGAATATGCCCGATCCGGCGGTGTGCCCGAACGAGTCGTGCGGATACACCACCACCACCGCGGTCTCCGAACGCGGCTGGCTGCTCGGAGAGATCAAGGTCATCTGGCTCGAACCGGCCAACGACGGTGGCCTGTTCGAGCGCCGCCACAGCCAGCGGTGCCGATCCCGCGACCTGCCGATCGACGACGTCGAGTGCGCGGTCACCGCATGCGGAGGCCCCCAGGTGACCGGTGTGTTCGCGACCGAACTGCTCGACACCGGCGAACTGCCGCTACTGGTGCGGCGATGGCTGGCGGTGTGCCGCTGGCACGCCACCCCGGCTGTTCTACCCGGACCATCAGCGACCCGGCGCGGAAACCGTGGGGCCGGAACATAGTGACGTCCAACGCTGCTGGCGCTCAATAGATCCCAGACCTTCGCCCGTTCGCCGGCGAGGCGATCGAGCAACTGTTGCACCGGCCAGCGGTGCAGGGAACCGTGGCGGGCCGAGTAGAGGGCCATCGTGTGGAGCCGGAAGGCGTCGGTGGTGTCGAACAGCACGTAGCCGACGACCTGGTAGATGGCGGTCAAGTTCACATGCACGGAGCGGGCGCAGTGGCGGTGCTCGTCGACGCCGACAATGTGCAGCCGACGAAAATCGGCGCGGTGCTCGCAGCGGTCGTCTCCGAACATACCTACTGCTGGGCTAGGTCAATATGGTTGTGCCGCAGCAGAAGTCGCTGAGGGGAACTGTCGTGCCGAGCAGCTGCGTGCGAGCGTTCGTGGCCAAAGATCGATCGCCGAGCGCGTTCTGGTGCGCCTTCGCCTTGCCCATGGGGAGTATGGCGAGTTCATCGACGTAGGTCTGCTACGAGCTTGGCTGCTTGCCTTGCTGTCGGCTCGAACGCCGGGGCGGAGGCGAAGCCAGGATCGTTGAGATCCTTGGAGCAGCAGAAGAGCGCCATGAGCTTGCCTGATCTGGTGTCCAAGTCGGCATACCTTTCCCGGAAGACCTTGTCGGCCAACGTGGGAACCATCAGCGAGGCTGTCCAGAGTGTCGCCGCGTCGAGACCTTGTGGGGCGAGGCCGAGGTCTTCCCAGTCGAGAATCCAGCAGTCGGGTGCGGTGAGGTTGGACCAATTCAGGTCCGCGTGGGCGGGCACCCACGGCTGATCAGTGATCGTCGTGTCCACTTGATCGGGAAAAGCGCGCTCGATGGTCTCGGTGACCAGTGCCTGGGTGATCGGCTGGGTGTCTGGTGTGGCTATGCGCGTTGTGTGCTGGCGGGCAAGGTTATCCAAGGAGCTGTTGAGCGTGTGCCACCAGTCCGTCGACAGTTCGGGTTCGGTGAGCGGGTATCCGATCGGGGTTGCGGTCGGTCTGGTGATCAATGCGCATTCGTCGGCCCGCCAGAGGATCCCTGTAGATTCGTCGAGCCAGGACACCGCTCGGTGCCACCGGGGCTTTGCGATGCCGTCCAGTAGGGCTGAGGCTTCGATTCCGTTGTTGACCTGCTCTTGGCTGGCCGCCTTGTCAAGTGGTCGGGCCTCGATCCGTACCCACGTGCCCCGATGGCTGCTCACACCGACCGAACGCCGCTTGCGCACGATGGTGGATTCGTCGAAACCCGTTCCGAGGCGGGCCTGTACCTCGTCGATAAGCTTGTCGACTGATTGTTTCCGCAGGTCGCCGGTATCGGCCCCCTGCGTGTGATCTGACAGAGCGTCTGCCACGATCTAGCTCCTCAGCGGTAGATGTGTTGGCTGAACCCAACGGCGTTTATAGCGCGGTCGGACTTGTTGTCTGCCTTCAGGTATCAGCTCGGATGAGTTCGCGGTACTGGTTGATGGCGTCGGCCGCGACATCGGCGTCGGTCGCAGCAACCAGTTCCGTTAGGTGTGCTGTGTCACCCGTTCCGACCGCGATCCGCGTCACGGACGGCAGTTCAAATGCGAGCCGAAAGGCAGCTTGCGGTGTGGAACATCGCTGCTGTGGCGCCAGGAATGCGGACAAGTTCGTCGTTCGCCACACGGTTTCGGCTGTACCGCCCCCGAAGGGGCTCATACCCCACCGCCCTGCAGCCGCGATCCCGAATGCCTCACCGATCTGTTCCGCTGCCGCCAGCACTGAGTCCGGCACCGTGAGTCCAGCGCGGACCAGCAGGACGGTTGGCAGCCGATCAGGTTTGCTGGCCGCGAGTACGTTGACCAGCGGGCGGGGGTCCCACGACGAGATGCCCCATGCTGCACAAAAACCCGTCGACACTGCTTCGGCGAGGTAGGCGCAGGCGCCCGCCAACCGGTCGGCACCCTCGTCAGTCGAGAGGTGGGCGAGAGTGCGCTCCGGATTGTGCAAGAACACCACATCCGGTGTCCGGCCGAGATCCTCGCTGGATTGCTCGACAGCGATGCGCAACCGTTCGGGCTCAAGGGAGTGCACGGTGTGCCCGTCCGGTCCCGGGAAGAATCCGACCTTGGTCGACACGGTGAACTCTGCGAGCAGGTCCCCGGCGGACTGGGCGAGCATCCGGTGTGAGGTGAAGCCGCGGTAGTTGTATGCGGTGTCCACGCCACAGATGCCGAGTTTCAGGGCGTGTTCGAGCAGGTGCCGGTCGGGATCATGCCGGTATAGCCCGAGGACAACGCCTCGGTCAGTTCGGCGCACACGCCCTCCTTCATCAGGCTTTCTGCAAGAACGACGGTGTCGATGCCCGTCGTCGCGGTCACGGTGGCGAGGTCGATCGGATGACCGGCCAGCAATAGCCGAAGGGCCGGTTCAGCCTGCGCGGCGAAGGTCATCTTCTTGCCAGCGGCCAGCACATCGACTTCCTGTCCCCGGACTTCGATGCGTGGGGGGAAGTCCGTCAGGCACACAACGGCTTGTGGCGGGCCGAATACTCCACCGGTCGCGACGTGGCGGGGTGGTTGTCGTTCATGCTCTCGAGCGGCGAGATACGCCGAAATCGGGTAATCGGCGAGTAACTGCGCCATTCCGGCCACGAGACCTTCCTCTTGCGCGGCGCGATCGGATGTTGTTTCCCACCGGTGCAGATCGTGTCGGAATGGCTCGCGTTCCCTACTTCGGTCCGCCACCCAGGACATCCAGTCGACCCCAGTCCGTTTGACGAATCCAAAGGTCACGTGGAGGCTGTAGCCCGCTCCGCGGTCGCTGCGAGTGGCCTGGTGCCAGAACCCGCGCGGAATATGCATCACGTCGCCGGTCCGCAGTGTGCCCGACCACAGGATCTCTTCTGGCGGAACTGTGTTCGGCTCAGCGTCCCGGTACATCGGTACCGGTCGTGAGGCCGAGCGGACCTCCCATGATTTCTCGCCGCCGATCTGGACGACAATGACGTCGTGGTCGTCCCAATGGAGGGAGAAGCCGGCTGCATCATTGGTGGTCAGGTATGTATTTACTTGAACTATTTCCCGGGACCACCATTGCAATGCCCGACAGGCGATCTCCATGGTCGGGTCAAATGAGTCCAAGGAGTCCAGCACCAAGGAGCAGCCGGACTGCATGAGCTGATTCAGGCGATCCATATTGGCTACTGGAAGAACCTGTGACCGTCGGGTCACAAGCTGTGTCAGGTATGCATCGGGGTGCAGCTCATTCCCGTTCTGAAAGCATCGGAACTGTGGAGGTGACACCGTGCGCCGCATGATTATGTCGAGCAGCCTTGCCGGAGTCAGCATTCTGGCGCACAGGTCCGCGTCGGGCATGGTGCCGCGCGCAAACGCGGCACCGAGCCCGTCGGACCCATTCCAACCCAGCGCCTTCTCGATTGCTTGGGTCAAGTAGTGGTCCATGGATCGCGTCTTAGGACTCGGGGATGTTCAGACCGTCGCCGCCCGAGCTACCGTGCCCGTCGCTGTTGGTGTCCGAATGCTCGGTGTCCAGGCGTCCACGAACGCTCCCCAATTGTTCGACCGCGATCAACAGGTCGCTTTTCGGTTCCATGTGCCGCTCCCACTCTCGATGACGTGCGCAAGAATGCGCCCATTTGCTGCCGTCGTGTTCGCATCCGATCCTCTGACCCGTTACGGTCGACGACATCTACTGAGAATGCACCAGCGCCCCGGCAATTCACCCGGTCGAAAGTATGGAACATCCCCCCGACCGCCTCCCTACTGTGACCAGCAGAAACTCTTCCCGAGACAGCGGAAGTCCTCAAGTTTGGGTACAACGATCGCCTTGAGCCCGACACAGTGGTCAACCGGGCTGCGGTCCCATCAAAACCTCTCTCGCAAGTGGATTCGCCGTGGTGGGCACCGCCGCGTCACCCGCTGTGGCTGGGTTCTCCGCGCGCCACAGCCAGCCACTCCGGTCGCCGTATCCGCAGCAGGCCGTGGACGCGACGAGGCTCCTACTCCGCCGCCTCCTTCGGCAAGCTTCGCAGCCTGAATTCGCCCAGCGGAATACACTCAGCATCGATAAGCCAACCGAGATACGTAACGGATGCATCCTTGCTTTCTCGGAACGACTCGATACCGTCATATACCAGAGATACTGCGTATCCACGGTTGTAAGCGTCGACCGATGTGAATCGCAGGCACACATCGGCCGAATATCCGATCAGGTAAATGTGATCGCAATCGAGCCTGCGGAGGATGTCGTCGAGATTTGTATTGTAGAACGCACTGAAGCGCTTCTTCTCGACGATGAAATCGTTCGGCTCGATCGACAATTGTTCGACGATCTGGGCCAATTCGCCGCCCCGAACCAGGTTCGCGCACCAACTCTCTCCGGCACTCCATGCGTTCGGCCAGTCGACTCGGTCCTCCCGGTACAACGTAACAGCGTGGATCACCGGCATATCGGCCTGCCGTGCGATGTCGATGATCTCGCTACAGCGCTTACCTAAGTCCAGGCGGTCAACGTTCGGGTTCTCCACGAAGAAGAACTCCTGCATGTCGACAACCACCAGCGCGCTCTTCTTCATTATTTGCCGTCCCTGGGTTGATGGTGCTTCTGAATAGCTGTGCCGATGAGCCGCAACGC
>NZ_JBKBET010000041.1:362389-390897 GCF_048910785.1 Nocardia nepalensis
GGCTCCAGAACATCTAGTATCACGACCGATCTTTGCGGTTCGAGCGTGTCACCGTCCCCGACGGGGTTTTCGAACCTGAAGTTGAGATTGAGAACGCCGACCGCATCAGACGATCCAGGTTCCGGAGATCGGATCGCCGCAGCGAGCAACGCCCCGAAGTAGCACTCCTCGCGCCAATAGTCGTACCTGGCTTCGATTTCCGACACGACCTTCGGGGCCAGACCGTACTCGGATGCGGTGTAAAGCCCACGAAACGATCCGACATAGTCGATACCCCGCGACAGGAACGCATTCCCGCTTCCACGCCACGGGGTCCCGTTCACCTGGATCGGAATCAGAGTAGGCCGCGTGGTCCGCCGGACGCCGCTGGCCCACACCTGCAGCCACCCGAGCTCGCTCACCAATCCCTCCACAAGCGGGACTGCTGCGGCGGACCCCAACGCGCCCACCGGCACCACAACGTCGAGCCATGCAGCGTCCTGGCACACCAGCGCGGCGATAACCCGGTTCAATACCGCCAGCAGCTCGTCGATCTCTTCGCAGTAGTACGTTCCGCGTTCCACGATAGCCACACAGCACTTCACGTAGGCCACCCAGCCGCTCGCGGTGTCCGCGGTTGCACCCGTGATCGCCGCCCCTGGCAAGGGCCCGTCCGCCGTGTTGTCGTCGCGTGCACGAAGCGCGACCCGCTCAGTGCGAGTCATCGCTTCGTAGTCCGCAAAATCCACAAGCAGGTGCGGCTGCGTGCCGAAAAGCTGCGCCAGCACCGACAGCGTGTGCAGCGTCGGCTTAACCCCACCCATCGGCCACGCCTCGAAGTCCGATATACGCTTGCCGCTCATCGGCGCTTGCGGATCGCCGATCAACGCGTTGTATTCAGCAGCGACCTCATCCTGTGTCATCCCGTGCCCGTGGCGCCACGCCTGGCGCGGACGAAATCCCCACCGCACAGCGAACTCACCGACGATCTGCTCCAGCGAAAAATCCTCCCGCTGCATCGCGCGCCGAAGACGCTCGCGCGCCGCCCGACCACCTGTCTCGTGCCTCACACCAGGTCACCCCCAAAACACGACCACCTCACGACACCATACCCAGCCGTCAACCTCCCGACAGCAGCACACCAGATCCACTCTGCGCCAACGACTCATCCAGGACGAAGTCGACCACCTCTTATAGGGCGCTGCAACGGATTTCGAGTATGTTTGCGCAGTTCAGACGTCGCCGGTATGCCGCTGACGTGGTCGATCTGAACCCCTTGTCCACTACTTCCAGGAGGTGCCGGTGGCGGAGCCGAGCATTACTGAGCTGATGCGGCATGCCGGCATAGTGCAGGAGGGCGATCCGCGGCTTTCACGAATAGCTCGCCGGTTCGAACTGCCTGCGGACCAAGAGGAAGCGCTGTCGGTGATCGACGCGCTCGATGCCGCCGCGGACCGGGTGAGCGCTGTCCACGAGTTCGCGAAAGGGGTTGGCGTTGCGGCGCCGCAGATCGGGATCGACAGGGCGGCCGCGATCGTCCGGCTCCCGGGCGGCCACTCGCTGATCCTGCTCAATCCGGTGGTCGTCGAGGAGTCGAAGGAGACCGACGAGCAGTTCGAGGGCTGCCTCAGTTTCTTCGATGTGCGCGGTCGCGTTCCTCGGCCACTGATGATGCGCGTCACTCACGATCGGTTCGACGGATCACAGCAGGTGTCGACGTTCGAGCACGGAACCGCGCGGCTCGTGGCCCATGAGATCGATCATCTGGCTGGAAGGTTGTTCAGGGAGAAAATGCGGCCGCGTGCGGTACCGATCCCGCTGTCGGAGTATCGGGGAACCGGATCCGCGTGGCAGTACTCAAAATAGGGAGGCACTTGGCGGTTTTCGGACCGGCGGTGAGGTTCACTGATTGCCGTGGCTCTCCTGCGCAGAAGCAATAGTTCTCCGTGCGCGGTTTCGAGCGCCCCGCGTAG
Organism: Nocardia nepalensis; assembly: GCF_048910785.1. Taxonomy (NCBI): domain Bacteria; kingdom Bacillati; phylum Actinomycetota; class Actinomycetes; order Mycobacteriales; family Nocardiaceae; genus Nocardia; species Nocardia nepalensis. Next base: position 364,342 of record NZ_JBKBET010000041.1, read on the forward strand.
TTCGGCGACTTGCTGTTGATGTTGCCAGGCGGACGGTGGCCAGCTGCTGCGTGAACCTCCTGACCAGGTGCTCTCGACGGCGTGGGCGTCCGCCGGGAAGTCGACGCCGGTTCGAGTCGGGCTTCTTGCTCGACGCAATGCGTCGACCCGGGGTCGCAGCGCTGGGTGCCGGTAGATGAAATCGGGTGACACGCAAGCGGACGCGGCGATTCCCGCGATGGTCACCGTCCCGCCAGCGTTTCGGGCCTGAGCAAGAGCCTTTTCGACTGCCTTCACGGTGCTCTGTGGCATTGAGCATGGCGGCTATCGATGACGAGAGCGGCTGCCTCTCGAATCCCGCCCATTTTCAGCAGATTGATGCCTTCACAAGAATTCTCGCGACGGTCGCGCTCCTGGTTCCGTGCCGGACCTAGATAATCGGCCGGACCATGACCAGCGATGTCACGCCCAGCTCGGGATGACGGCTGTGCGCGACGACGCGGAAGTCCTGACGGCGGTACAGCTGGATCGCTTGGGTGTTGGAATCGCGGACATGCAAACCGAGCCAGAGGACACCGGCCTCCTTAGCGGCCCACTTGTATAGCTCGGCGCACAAGCCGTCGGCCACGCCCTGTCCGCGGCGGGTCGGATCAACATAGGTCCCCCACACCATTGCCCACCGATCACCAGGAGAGACAGGCGGATTCGGAAGATCGAACTCGTCGCTGTCGCGCTCGGAATCCAGGAACGCGCCCGCCATGCCTACCCACGTGTGGTCCCTCATGTCCTCCGCGACCACAAGAACCTGACGCCCGCGCCGGCTGCTGCGGGCTATCCGCGCTTCCCAGGCAGCAGCATCGATCGTTGCCGCCTCGTCGATTGTTTCCAGGAACGCATACCCAGCATCACGCAGCGCCTGCATGCGCAGTGCACGCAGCCGCGGCCCATCACCTGCGCGCGCATGCCGGACAGTCCACATCGGTCGACTCATGCCAGCCTCGTGTCGTTGGCGCGTTGGTTGCGTTTGGTTTCCGGACGAGCGCACGAGTTGCCGAAAGTCCGTGCACAGGCGGTCGCAACTCGGTGCGGCCCCGTGCGCTCCGTGCGCGAAGGGCTGCCACTATTGCCACTGGTGATGACCAGGATCGAAACCATGTGCAGATTCCCCATCCAGTGGTTCGGTCGTTCATGACCGCGGCCGATTAGGAACATATCCAGTACTGGTTCATCGCTGCCAACAACTTTCATGACGGAGGGCGGCTTCGATTTGCGGTGCGTCCAGCGGTGTGTCCAGGTTCCACAGTGGCGCCGTGTCTTGAAGCCTTTTCGTCAGACTTGTCACCAGGATCTGCTCGTTCTCGGGTGTGCGACTACCGTCGGCGATGACCTTGGCGTAGCGAACAGCGTCGAGGACCGCGGACTTTATCTGCTCGTGAACCAGGTAGATACGCAGGTCGTTTTCCCAGTCTCCTTCGGCGGCTTCCGGTTCGGCTGCTATCCAGGCGGTGATGAATCGCTGCTGCTCGTCGGGGAGGTAACTCATTTTGTGGAGGTGGATCGCGACATCGCAGACCGGGTCGCCGTAGAGGGCCAGTTCCCAGTCCAGGAACACTGTCTCATGGCCGCGGATGATCATATTCTTGCGATGCAGATCGCAGTGGATGAGTCGAAATGATCTGGGCTCCAACCCCTTCCACGCACCGTCCAGAGGCGCGAAAGGGTCATCCGGGACACGCAGTTGCCGGTAGAGGCGGTCGAACGATTCGCGGCACTCGAGATAGGCCCGGCGAGTGGCATCCCACAGCTGTCGCGCGAACCGTTGCGGATCGTCGTCGAGTCCGCCTGGTGTCGGCGGGAGCGCGCTGCGCGGGATCGCCCGCAGCTGGGAGAACAGTCGAGCCACGTCGGTGGGCACGTGCACTGGTACGGCCTGTCCGCGTGGTGCCAGACGATCCAGTGGCTGCCCTTCGATGAATTCGTGGATCTGATACAGCGGCTGTGTGGACTCGCGGTACAGGCGTGGAGCGGCGGTGACGAAGGGTGCGATAGCGGTGAGGATCGCTGGTTCAGGCCATTGGCGCTGGTCCATCATGTCCGCACCGGGGATTGGGATTCGCACATTCACCGCGGCAGCGGAGCCAGTGGCGACCCGAACATTGCGGTTGTAGAACCCCGCGGCACCGTCGGGCTGCGCGGACGCCTGTGCGTAGATGGCGTCGCCATCGAAACCCGCGGCGATGTCGCGATCCGGCTCGATGCCGATGTCGGATTCGTTGGGGCGCAGCCACTTGCGTTCGATCACGGCTTGAATATCCATCCCTCGGTAATGGGCCATCAATACGACCTGACACAGGACGTCGATGATCTCGTCATCGACTGAATCTTGAAGCTCTTCAGGCGTTTTCCCGCGTGGTCGGAGTAGGTAGGGCATGGGCTCGCTCCGGCCTGAGCGTGGTGTCGTTGTAGAGCGGCGCGACCCTCGACTACACCGCCACGGCCGGGTTGCCAGTCGCGACGGCGTCTTTGGGGTTCTACCGAGTCCTCGTTCCTGTTCGCCGCCCCCGGGCCGGCACTGGTGAGGAGTATCGCCACAGTGGACCACTGCGAGGCGTTGCTCGGGTTGGCGCTTGTTACGGAGAGGAAAAGTGATTTATCAATTCCTGGGTGAATGGTTGACGTTTCAGCCGATCAGTAGTGGGAATGGTCCCCCCAGCGGCTACGATAATCTTATGTGCCGTGTCACGAAATGTCGTCACATAGTCGGACTGTCGCAGGGTTTCGACAATCACTTGACTGTACTTGTCCAGAGAGTTCGAGTTCAGCTTCGGATTCTTACCCTCAGTGACTATATATTTCAATGCGGTCAGAATATGAAATCGAATCGGCTTGAAGTCAGCTTCTAAATTTGTCCTAAACGCGGTTTCAAGGCGGTAAGCTGCAAATGCAGAAGCGATGTACGGCGCCAGGCGGTGACCGTCGACAAAGATCGACCCGCCCACTTCGCCATAGAGGTTGGATGGGTAGCGCGTTGCAAGGTGTGGCAAATCTAGAAATGTTGCGGCCACTGCGCGCATTTGCTCACTAATTGTAACCATTCGCGTCCTGGTGACATCGCGATAGTAGAATTGTCCAGCACGCCGCTCATAGGTCAGACCTGCACCGAGAGAATCGGTGATATAAAAGTCTTCCAAGCGCTTCTGGAACTTCGTCAAGGCGACCAAATCACTGTCGGTCACGGCAGTTTGCGAGTTCGTTGCGCGAATGATTTGAGTAGCGATTTCCTCGTCATCCGTAACGACCAAACGCATCGGAACGAATACCTCTTTTGCCTGTTCGCCCAGCTCGTCTTCGGCAAGGAATATGCAATGGCTGGTCTGACATCCGTTCACAACTTGAAATCCGGTCAGCGAGACCGCATCGCCAGGCTTTGGCGAATATGAGCGAGCCACAACAGTCACGCCATTGTTGAGCACAGGGAGCAGCGATCGCGACTCGGTTCCCAGCGTCTTGATTATCTCACGGTTCACAGCGTTATCTTCACCCTTGAAGCCACGAACGTTATCGTAGAATACGCGCTCGTTGAGCGTGCCGTCCACATTTCGTATCAGCTTCAAAAGCTCACTTACAGACACTACGCCGAGTATGGCCTGACTGATACCTGGCATCTGAGGAAGGTTGACGGATTTCTCCAGAACGATATCCATCTCGTTGGCTTGAGACTTCCGCCTTGACGCTTCATGAAGCCCTGTGCTGCCATACAAATCAAGCGACGCTCCCCCGACATGGCTTAGGCCGCGAACCGATTTGATAACCGTGGCAACGCGGTCTATCACGATCGGATCGTCGACCGCGGCATCGCTTGCCGTAGTCACGAAGGACAAATTTACCCGCGGCGCTTCCTTCAGCTTCTGCGCATAGTTTGCAAATATTGAGAACAAAGCCCCCGCAATTGCGGCCAGCTTTGGAGAATTTGCGGGGACGTTATTGTTTAGAACTTTCTGCACCGCGTCCCCGAAGTTAAGTATCTGGGCCGAGTCTACCGTCGCTGAAGTCTTCACTTGCGTGAGGCTTAGCACTACCTCCAATTGACGCTTGTTGGAGCAAACATCCGCGACCTCCGCAGGATCACTGATTAGCTCGCCGTTCACCTCCAGCAGCGCGAGGTCGATCCCGAGCGTGCCACTGTCCAGCAGTAGATCCGTCATATCGACTTGGTCTAGCAAGTCGTCACGGAATAGAAGAGTTGCGACGAACAGCTCGAATGCGTCGGAATCTTTCATATCGAGAAGTTCATTGTTCTCTCGAAAGTTCTTGAAGAGTCCTGCAATGAGCGGGTCCATCCACCCTCCTATACGCTTTAGCGCACGCGCGCCCGGTTAGACTACAGCGGCGGTGAAGGGCGGCCCCACATGACCTGGCTGGGATCTCGCGCATCAGTCGGGGTTCCTAGGGTGCCAAGAGTTGGTGCCCTGCTTCGATCCACCGCGCGGGTGTCGGCACATCTGATATTCGCGGCACCCGGTAGCGTGAGGCAGTGGCCAATCACGGATCGTCCTGGGCGTGGCAGGTGGCTCAGAACGAGCTGGCACAAGTACTGCCCCGCCGCTGGGCACACACCCAAGGAGTTGCGCGTGCCGCTGCCGAAATGGCATATCTGAGGGGCGAAGACAGCGACCTCCTCGTTGCTGCCGCCATCCTGCACGACGTGGGCTACGCGCCGCGGCTGGCTGTGAGCGGCTTCCATCCGTTGGACGGTGCACGTTTCCTGCGGGATGAGCATCAGGCCGACGACCGGCTGGTTCGGCTGGTCGCCAACCACACCTTCGCGCTGCTGGAGGCCGAGGAGCGTGGCCTGCGGGAGGATCTGGAGGAGGAGTTCCCGGTCCTCGACAACCAACTGCTGGTGGATGCCTTGACCTACTGCGACATAACCACCACCCCTGACGGCACACTGACGACAGCGTCTGCGCGGATCGCTGAGGTTGTGGCGCGCTACGGCCCAGATACTGTGGTGGGCCGGTTCATTCAGCGTGCCGAGCCTGAAATCCTCGCCACCGCAGCCCGAGTCGAGCTGGCTCTGGCTGCTCAGCCGAGGTAGGGGTAGTTCCCGGACAGGAAGTCCCCGATCTGTTGACGCATGCTGGGGTGGATGTCGTACTGGTCCAGGTCGTTTGGAGCGACCCAGGTGACGCCGTCGGCTTCCTCGTTGATCGTCGGCTCGCCCCCTACCGGTCGACCGATGTAGCAGTTCTCGTACTGTTGGCGGATCTCGCCGTCGGTGTAGGCGACGATGTGGTTCGGATTGCTGTAGACGCCAAGGAATCCCGTGATCTGCGCCGTTATGCCGGTTTCTTCTTCGCATTCGCGGATAGCGCACTGGCCTGCGGTTTCGCCGAAGTCCATGGCACCGCCGGGCAGCGCCCATTGTCTAGTGTCGCGGCGGCGCTGGAGCAAGATCGCTCCGGACTCGTCGGCGACCAGCAGATTGCACGCCACCACAAGGGAATTCGGCTTGGGTGCTTTCGGGTCGTGGTAGTACTCGATCCTGCCCATGATCGGCCTTTCACTCAGGGTGTCCAGGGCTGTGCGTCAGCCCAGATGGCGTCGAAGCTTTCGGTGTAGTTGTCGAACCACCCAATCTCACCAACGCGTTTGAGCTGGAAGACCGGATTCGCACTGGCCGGTTGTCCCCCTCGGATCAGGCCCTCGGTCGTTTTCGGCTGCCGAGGGCCTTGCTGGTACCGGGCCGGTGAGCACCAGGCCGGCACCGTCGACCGCGCGCAACTCGGCGACCTTGGTCGCCTTCCCGCACACACATCACCACTCGCCGACGCTATGAGGCAGGCGGCACGTGACGGTCGGTGGGTCCGCTGTCGAAAGTGAGCAGTGGAACGTCGTAGAGGCTGGGCTCGGGGGTGCGGTGCATGTCCGGGTGAGCGACCTCGATGATGAGCATTTCGGTGAGGAACTGAACTTTGGCGGCGAGCAAGTGGCTGGTGCGTCCTGTTGCGGAATGCTCTTTCAAGCCGACGGCGACGTGAATGTGGGGCCGGATCTGGTTCGTCTCGGGGTCGTAGGCGAGTGTGCCGCCTCCGAAAGCTTCGACGTTGGTGAGGTGCACGCGTGACCAGACGGGTGCTTGTGGGTTGTCGAGCCGGTCGCAGGTGCCGACGATGTCGATTTCGCTGAACCCGGCGATGAACGAGGGGATGAAGCCTTGGCGAAGGTTGTTGGCCCGGCAGAATTCTGTGAGCGAGGGGTAGAAGTCGTCGCCATGGTCGAATACGACACCGAATGATCGGCCGAGGGTGAGCTCGTGGCTGCGCATGATCAGTTGTCCTTGTCGGGATCGGTTGGCCAGGGCCATGTTTCGGTATCGCGGTATCCGCCTTCGGCGCCGAATGCGGCGGTGATCGCGCTGCGGTCGCAGTTCGCGGCGAGCAGTGTCAGCAGCAGGATGCGGGCTTTGACTGGATCGAGGTAGCCGGCGGGGATCAGGCCGCGGGATATGAGGTCGCGTTCCGAGCCGGGGAATCCGTACGTTGTCTGAAGGGTCGAGCCACCGCCGGTTCGTGATGCGAGTACGACTGGGATCTTGTCGGCGAGGGCTTCGAGGAGCGGGACGACCTGCGCGGGAACGTGTCCGGCACCGAGGCCCGCGACAACAATGCCGTCGACGTGGTCGCCCACTGCTTGCAGGGTGGTGCCGTCGTCGCCCAGTGCCATGGTGATGATCGCTACGCGGATGTCATCGCCCGGAGCAGCCGGGACGGCAGCGCGACGTGGGAGTTGGTTGAGCAGCCGGGGGCGGCCCTCGACTATGTAACCGAGGGGGCCGCCGTTGGGTGATTGGAACGTAGCGGGACTGGTGGTGTGGGTTTTGCGGACTCGGCGCGCTGCGTGGATTTCGTCACCGAGAACGACAAGACACCCTTGTCCGCGGGACCTTGGGTGGACGGCCGTCTGAATGGCGGCCAGCAGGTTGGCGGGACCATCGGCTCCGGCGAGAGTTGGGTTGCGCATCGCTCCGGTCACTACCACCGGTTGGGGCGCGGTGTGGAGGAGGTCCAGCAGGTAGGCGGTTTCCTCGATCGTGTCGGTGCCTTGCGTAACAACGGCGCCATCGATCTCCTCCGTAAGCCTTTGGCGAATGGCGTCAGCGAGTGCGGTGATGTCGGTGATCTTCAGTGACGCGCCGGGCATTTGGCGGAAGTCGACAACCTCGACGGCGATGTCGTTGTCGGCGAGTCCCGGGATTGCCGCGATGAGCTGCTCGGCGGACAGCGCTGGCGCGACACCACCTGTGGGGCTGGCCGACATGGCGATGGTGCCGCCGAGGGCGAAAATGATCACCCGGCGGTCGGTTGCGGCGGAAGACACCCCGGCAGCCTAGCGATCATGACGATCGAGGTCGGCGACAAATCGGCACGCGCGTTCGAACCCGGCGAGCGAGAGCAACCGGCTGCGCGGTTTCGTGAAGCCCGCAACACCGTATTCGGAGAGTTCTCTTGATCGGCGTATCAGCCACAGCCAGTCGAGATCAAGGAAGTCGGCCAGTGCGCGCAACCGGCAACCGGGAGTGGGTGCGTCGATGATGGAATGTGTTCTAGCCCAAAGCGTTGCGTCTTCGAACTCTCGCACTGTGGACCGGTGGTCAGTGGTGTCCACGTGCCAAATACGGTCGCAGTTGCTCCACGTCGCGATGATCGCGTTTCGGCCCGAATTTCAGAATTGCGTTGGCGCGCTTGAGACCAACGGAGAGCGCGGAACGCTGCCCGTTCAGGGGCGCCCACGCTTGGCAGCGATCTTGTGTATATCGCGTTCAAAGGCGTTGGTTCTGTTGCACCATGGCTATATTCGCTCACCCACTCGGGTGGCACGGTTGGCGCAAGGGGGAGTTTCATGACGGATCGGATTGATCCCAGTCTGGACGAGTTGACGCAGCAGCTAGGTGCACTCCGAACCCAAGTCCGTGAAATTCGCCGCAAGCGAATGGATGTCGAGAACACGACCCGAAGTCCGGCACCTCTGCGGGCAGCGATCCAGGAGGCTCACCGTGATCGCGACGCCGTCGTCAGCCCAGCCATTGAGGAGTTGAGAGGTCGGGCCAATGCGCTCGCCGCCGACCTTGCCAAAACGTGGGCCCATGCGGACAACATCCGATGGATCATGTTCCGCCTGCGCGAGGCCGGGGTGTTTCAGAACCTGTCGGACTCTGTTCGTCGTGACCTCGCGTTAGTTCAGGACGCGCTGGACCAGGAAGCTGTCCTAAGAGTGCAGATCGGTGAAGCGCTGAATACGCAGGATGTGGTGGCGTTCACCGTTCCTGCGCCTCTTCTTGCCCACGATCCATCCGTCGAAGGGTGATATTCGTTGGTACGCGGTAGGCATAAGAAGGCCAAGCACTCTCGGGATCTCCGCGAAACCGAGGTGGCGCTCGCGGCCGTCCAGGCCGAGCTTGTCGCTGAGCAACAACTCCTCCGAGACGCGATGACCGCACGCGCTGAAGTCGACGCCCTGGGGACCGAGTTGCTGCAGGCGTGCGACGCGCGGGATCGCGCATGCCAACCTGAAGCAAACCGGTTGATCAACGAGATCGCCGCGCTGGAGCCGTGGCGGTCAAAAGTGCAGGAGCAGGCTCGGCTGATACAAGCCAGGTGGAACAAAGCAAGCGACTATGTCAACGCGCTCGGCGAGAGCTTCGCCGAAGGCACGGAAAACCTCATTGCGCTCATATCCGGTGTTGACCAGGCTCTGCTCGATGTCGGCACCACGCCGGTCTCACGCCTGACATCCGAAGCAGCCATCGCAATTCAACGGGCCCGCGGGGAGCGTTCCCGCGACCCACTACACCACCACAGCGGCGAGCAGAAAAAGCTGCTCAGGGACCTGTTGATCAGCAGGGTTCCCGCCGACGAAATTGCCGTCGGCCATGCCACGGCCGAAACCAACACGGAAACAAAGACTCTGATCCGGCGCGCGGGTAGCGGATTCGATGCCTCGGTACGAGCCGTTAGCGCATGGCACCCTCTGCCCTGGATCGTCGAACCTTTCGAAGAGTCAAGACCGCCTCACCTCGGATTAGGTCTGGCTTATACGTCGGTTCGCACCGATTTCGTGGAGCTCCCTGCTATGCCTGACCAGCCGGTCGCCACGTTGAGCGCCGCGTCACGGAACGCTCTGTCCGCGTTCCCGCCACGCCAGGTGTTCGATGCGTGGCAACGCACATATGCGGCGGAAGTGGAGCACACAACACACTCCCGCATCCCGATGCCGATTGAAGCGATGCCTCGGCATCCCGTTCCCGCCGATGCTGCTGCGCTGCGACATTGGTACGCCGCCGCCGCGTGGGGAAGTGCCTTTCGTTGCCCCGCCGATCACGGCACCTCGACCGCACAGTCACGCATCGCGATCGCGACCCAGGCCGCAGTCCCGTTCTGGTTACCACCAGGCCACACGGTCAACTATGTCGACTCTGAGCCGCTCTCTCCCGACGACCTCGCCGATCTTCGCTTGCCCTACGCGCAGGTATTTCTCGCCTTCGCCGATCCCCTGCAGCTGGACCCGATCCCTGACGTAGATATTCCTGGGTTCGACACGGGCTACGCGTGGCTCGCCCACATCGTGACCGAAACTGTCGGAAAGGGCCGGTCCCGGCCCTACTCGATGACAGAAATGCTCTCGGCCGGAACACAGGCATTCACAACAGAACGGCTCAACCTGCTCGACTTGGTCGCGAAGTTGGGTGCGCGGGTGGAGGGAATTGTCTTCCTCGCCGACGCTTCCGGCCGGATGGACGACGAGTTCGCTTGGTGCATCACCATTCCCACGAAGTCGGGCGGCGTACTCGGCCGATGGACGCTTCCTGCTTCGGTGCAACACACCGCGTTCCGTGACCAGGCGATCAACCTGGCAGCCGTCACCGCCTGGGGTGACTGGCATCGACCGGATGACGAATCTGACCACACACAACCACGCTCCAACAGCCGGCCCGGCGCCGACCGGCGGCGGTTGGCTGACACAGCTGCAACAGTCCGGATTCTGAACGTCAAAGCCACAGCCCGCCAAGACACTGGCGGCGGGGCCGAACCAGGCGCGCAGGTTGCGCCGCACATCCGCCGCGGGCACTGGCGACGCCAGCGATATGGTCCGAACCGCTCACTTGTCCGCCGCGTCCGGATCGCACCGGTATTGGTCAACGCCTCCCGCGGAGACATCGGTCACCGCGTGTACCGACTCCCGACCGTCACGGACGCGCACATGCAGGATCGACAACGGTGAGGGGAACGGAGACGGTCGCCGCAGCACACGATCTCCGACTGAGCCCTCACACTCGAAGCCGCCGACCGGCAGCCTTGCGGCCGTATTGATCAGGCGTCGGGGCCCCTGGTCTCGTGGTCCGGATTGTCTTCAGGGCGATTGTGATTGGGAATCTGACTGCCGCCTCCATCACCTCCACCTCCACCGGGTGCGCCTCCACCTCCGCCTCCCATGGGGCCTCCGCCTGGTTGGCCTGGTTGGCCCGGCATCCAGCCGATCAAAGGGTGGAAGAAACCGGCTCCTGCACCCCCACCCCCACCTCCGTTCGGGCCGCCAGCGCCGCCGGAGCCCGGTGGGACGACGACGACATCGGAGTCACTCCACCACCGTCTCGGTGTGGCGGATTGCGACACCGACGTGTCTTGGTGGCGATCTCGATGATCGTCGATCGCTTCTTGAACCCTGCGGCGGACAGCGAGGTAGCTAAGGTGATCGTGTGAGTCAGGGCGAATAATCGTGAAGTGGTCTCCAGGAAGACTGCCGTAGAAGCGGTCTGGGAAGACCGACTTAGCCGACACAGGCGGGACGATCGCATCGGTACTGCCCGCGTAAGCCCAAATCGGGATGCGCGTGGTCGGATCGTCTGAGTGCACAACCCGGTTGATCACCTCAGCCCGGTTTGCCGCGGTGGCCTCGTTGAGCGGGCGGAGTCGGCGCTCTTGACGATGGCGCAACGGAATCATGCTGCGTGTGCGATACAGCATCGGCGATCCGTCAGTGGGGCACGCGAACATAACGACACCGGCGATGTCGGCGAGTTCATCGGTATTGCCGGACCGCAGGCGGTCGGCAAGGTATTGCTGGACGATCAAGCCGCCCATGCTGTGGGTAGCCAGGACGACCGGCCGCACGGTGACGCGGTCTCGCAGCGTCGTTCGCAACAATTCGGCGGCGTCGGGCAGGCTGGGAATCCGGCGTAGTGGGTTTAACTGGACGATGCGTGTGTCGTACTCAAACGGCACGATCGATACTTGCTCGGCGAACTCCTCATCGGAGGCAATGACTTCCGCGAATTGCTGCCAGGTGTGCCTCCCGGACAAGAACCCATGCACGAATACGATTGAGATCGGTGAATCAGTCAACAAATTCCTCCCAACCAAGCAAGCCTGTGCGACGCAACGAGACCGAGTCTGCATATTGTGCCCGTCGGGACCGACATCATGAACGTTCGGTTGTCAGCCTCCAACTGGGCGGGGGCAAGGATCCATCCCTTTGTAGTGCTAGGGGATTCGACAGCGCATGAAGCCTGCGGGCCGGCTGGATGACCAGATGCGCGCCAGCCGCGGGATGTCGCTGGCCGGGAATACTGTTGCTGTATGGGGATTTTGCCTCGGGTGCAGCTTCGCGACTGGGATGCCTGTGATTCATCGACGCACAAAACCGTGTTCGGTTGGTGTGATCACCCAGAGGTGCCAGCGCACGCTTCACGGGGAATGGTGGCCGCGATGGTGTTCCGGGTCCCTGATCCGGCAATCAGCCCTCGCCGTCTGGCGGCCCATACTTGGGTGGCCCACTATGGCGATGAGCCGGTGGCGTTCGTCGGTGGTGACCTCGTCGCCGAGTGGGTTACGCCCGAACAGTTCTACCCCGCCCAGCCCTCAGTAGAGATGCCGGGACCACTGTTGACGATATCGACGCTGGTGGCCCCTGAGTGGTGGGGACGCGGTGTTTCGGCTGCGGCCAAGGCCGCAGTGATGGCTCACCCGGTGGCCGAGGCAGTGGAAAGCTTCCACGTCAGTATCCGCGGCGATAACACCCGCAGTGTGAAAGCGATCCTCAAGATCCCCGGCGTCCAGTTCGTCGGAACCTCTGCAGAAGACGGTCACCCATGGCGGCACTATCGCTGGCCACCGTGGCAGTAGCGTGGGGCAAACGAACGCGGGGCATCAGTGGGCGGGCCGGACGAACTCGCGCAGCCGTTTGTCCCAGGTGCAGTCGGCGTGACCACCGGCGAGAGTGGCCAGAATTCGCCACGCAGTAGCGGAAAACCTCGTGGCCCAACACATGGCAAACAAAGGAAGCACCGCAGTCGAAGCGAATCCCGAATGCCACCAACGGATTACAGGAAACCAGCCGGACACGGCGACGTGTTTGACCTCTGTTTGCTTCTGCCCTATCGTGATCAGGGTCAATAACTCTTAAACACGCCGATGTGTCATGTGCGACCCGACGTAGGGGTTCAAGTCCCCTCTCGCGCACAAAAACCCGGCAAATTTGCCAGATCTGACGGATGTGTGTTCGAGCGCACTCGAACACACGGAGGTCACCTGTGGTTTTGCCAATTGACCAGCGGAAACTTGTGGCGGACACGCCAGAAACCGTCACCGACCGGCTAACGTTCTCGCGTTGCACCGCTGAGCGGGTGTCGCGATGATCCCGCCGCTGATTCCCCCGCAGGCACCGCTCGAGGAACTGATCCACGGCCCGCTGCCCACTCCCGAACCGCCGATACGGGTACCCGATGCCGATGCGGTGTACGGAATGTCGACGGTCGGCGACGGTGGGCGGGTCAGCGACCGTCACGTCTTGGGCTCGCTGGGCTGGATACCCGGCACCCGTTTGGAGGCCATCGCGGTCGACGGGGTCGTCGTGGTCCGCCCGATTCCCGGCGGGGCGGTCCGGATCACGTCGGATGGCTACCTCCGGATCCCGTACCGCGTGCGCCGCCAACTGTGCCTGTTCGTCGGCGACCGCGTCCTGCTGATCGGGCACCGTCGCCACCGCCAGCTGGTCCTGCACCCGCCAGCAGCGCTCGACGAACGCCTGCGCGCCAGCCTGGCCCTCATGGAGCGGTGACCCATGGCAACATCGCCTGCCCTCGCAGCTACGCCCAACGCCGAGACCGTCGCGGCCGCGCGAGTGCTACTGACACAGATGGGAATCTCGCCAGCGGACCTGGTCGCGACCTGCACCGAGGTACCAACCTTCGGACAGATCGTTCCCGCGGTGCGTCAGCGCCTCACCCCAGGTACACGACGGACATACGGCACCCACCTCGACCGGCTCGAACGCGAGTGGACCAACCGACACCTCGACGATGTGTCCAAACCCGAACTCGACGAGATGACCGAACTGGTCCGAACGACGAGCCGGGTCAACCGAGCCTCCCGAGGCGGAGCCACCGCGGCACAGCACTTCGTCTCAGCGGCGAGATGCGTCTATCGCTACGCCGAGGAGAAGGGCTGGATTCGCCCCAGCGACAACCCGGCCCAACAGCTCGCCATGCCCACCCGCAGCACCTCCCGCCGCTACGCCATCCCCGCCCACCAGCTCGCCGAGATCATCGACGTCGCCGCAACCACCGGCAACGACCCCGAACTGGACACCCTGATTCTGCGCCTGCACCTCGAAACCGCCTGCCGCCGAAGCGGAGCCCTCGCACTGCGCCCGCACGACCTGGACCCCGTCCAGTGCCTGGTCTACCTCCGCGAGAAGGAAGGCACCGACAGATGGCAACCAGTCTCCCCCATCCTCATGCACCATCTAATCGCCCACGCACAACAACGCAAAAGCCCACAATCCGAACAACTCCTGCGATACCGCAACGGCAAACCGATCACCCGTAGGCGCTACGACCACCTATGGAACCGCATAGGCGACACACTGCCCTGGGTCCGAACACAAGGCATCACCACCCACTGGCTCCGCCACACCACCATCACCTGGGTAGAACGAACATTCAGCTACGCCGTCGCCCGCGAGTACGCCGGACACCGCAGCAAAACCGGCGGCACCACAACCACATACGTCAAATCACACCTTCAAGAAGTCGCAGCAGCACTAACAGTTCTCACCGGCCAACAACACCCACTCGTGGACGAAATGACCTCCGACATTCACTGAGTCAGTGTGTCCGTTCGTGCCCCCAGCGCGGCTCGTACAGCATCGACACCAACCCGCAGCCGCCGCGAACTGCTGATTTCCGCCGACGTCGAGGTGATTCGGCGTTTCCGCCGTCGTTCAGAGAGCGGGCGGGCAGTGACACCGAGAAGGTTGGCCCCGACCGCACGGCAGGACAGCCCGGCGCGATCCCACCCGATACGACACAAGGTGTTGTGCTGCACGGATGTGTCAGCCCCAAGATATAGAATCACGGAGGGTTGAGGCCTGGTTCCACCCCGCGAGAACTGAATACCTGCAATACAACGCCGAGGCCCTGGCCGGAAGCGGAACTCCCAGCAGGGCCTCGGGTGTGTCTTGGTACGATTTCCCGATGCTACGTCACCCCATCACGCGCCGGGCGCGGAACCCGGGGTGATTTCTGACCGAGTTGCGCTCACCGGTGACAGCCGCCTCCTCGGAGTCCCCGGAAAACGGCCCATTCGTGGTGCCGGAATGGAGTCGAGCGTGACCACCACCGAAGACCAGGGCGAGGAAAACTCGCCCGCCGATTCCGTGATCATCGTGCCGCCTGCGGTGGTGATGCCCTGCTATGCGGAGATGCCGCGTTCGCAAAATTGCTCGTGCGTTGGAGACACTGCCGCCGGGCGTGCAGCAGTTGCTGGGCGTCGACCGGTTCCTGCTCGGCATCCTGAACGTCGTGGTGTGCTCGGCACACTGCCTGCTCGACCCCGACGACGTGCGGCCGCTGGTCGAACGGTTCGACTGGTTCAACGAAGCAATAGCCGAACTCGGCCTGGAGCCAGGCCCACAGGCCGGGCACGCACTGGCCGACTGGCTCACCTCGTTCGCCACCGAGACCCGCCTTGAGCAGATCAAGAAGGTCAAAAGCAGCACATGGAGAGCGTTTTTGCGCCGGCTGGTCGGTGCCGCCGCCTTTGACCGGCTCGCGTCCGCGGTCCGCGCCGACGTGCAAGTGATCACCGATGTGATCGAGTGGGGCAGTGTTCGGACGCAGCCATTTGCTGTGGCGTTCGACGACTGCATGTCGGTCATCGGTTCGGATAGGGTGTCCAAATTGTTCGGGATCGAGGAAACCGTGACCGCGCTGGAGTTGGTACGGCGCCTGCACATCGCGACCACAAAACTGCGGAGCGAGAAGCTCGGCTATGAGTTGGACAGCGCGGCGCTCGAACCCATCACCGACGCCGCGCAACTGGTCGACGAACTGCGCGCGATGGCGTCTGGGCCCACCCGGGAGGCACTCGGGCAACTCAGCGGCCCGTTGAGCCGCAAGCTCGAAGGCGCACGGTTCGCCCTCGACGAGTCCGTCGACGGTGCGTCCCAGGCAGCGAACTCACTCGTCGAGCTGCTGGACCGCCTGCTACGGACCGCGTTCCCGCCGCACGAAGTCAGGGCCTGGCTCGACAGCACCGGACCCGACTACGTGCACTCCCTTCCCCCACCTCGCCACGGCCGACCAAGCGCGCCGAAGCGCTGTGCTTCGTCTACGGCGGCAAGGTCACCGAGCGTGATCCCTCACCGATCCTGGATGCCTTCGCCGATGTCGTGGTCAAGATCCGCAGTCAACTCCAGGGCATCAAGCACGCCGACACCGGAACCCGGGAAGAAGCGGAACAGGTCCGGACTCTGATCCACAGCATCGAGGGGTTCTTCACCATCATCATCCGGCTTGGGTGGGGCGCAACGGAAGCCGACCGGCTCGCCGAAATCCGCAGGCGCTTCGCCGCTTGAACTCGCCAACAGCCCTGGTCGTTTCGACCAGACGACACGACCAGGGCGGGACCATCACTCAGAAAGACTTTCGTCATCCGTTCCCATCAGGGCAGACAACACACGGCCGCCGCACACGCAATCGCCGATAACTCACTCCCGCACCAGATTCCGGACCACCAAAGCTCGCCACCCCACCGCTGCATAGATATTCGAGGCCACCAACGCGGCACCGCATCAGACGTCTGTCCTACCTCACGATCAGAACACCGCCCCATGATCACCCGCAGTGATCACGTTCGCGCACAGTCGATCTCATCGGCAACCGCGCAACCGAGGCGTGGATGTGGCCCATCATCATCGAAGGATCGATGGCACAGGCGACCGTCGCGCTGCTCGCTCTCGCGCACTCCCGTACGACACGTGCACACGCGACAGCTGCTCACCGCGCCCCTGCCAACCCGGACCTCACAACCACACGATCCGACGACGAGCGCAACACTATTGAGACGAAAACCGCTCGTGCGCACTCGATCTCCCACCACGGACTTTCGCCAAAGAAAGTGCGCACCCACTCCGAAACCGAATCGCCAGCCCTCCCTTGGACACTGGTCGCGACCGCACTCTGCGAACGCGACCCCGCACGCCGCCGGGACCCCGCCGAAGTCGCCGCCATCCTCACCCGCCACTACGACGACGGATGGACTCCCACCCAGATATCCCACGAAATCCACCGCAGCAGATCCACCATCAGCAGAATCATCAGCGACGCCGCACAACTGCGGATGTAACCAGAATCTGGTACGTCATCCACAGGTCCTTAAGTAAATGAAAGAGTAAGTGTGTCAGTCAGTGGCGCATGCACGTTTATGTACTCGAAAGGACCGAATTGACCGAGATCGAAGGCTATGCCGCACC
Organism: Nocardia nepalensis; assembly: GCF_048910785.1. Classification (NCBI taxonomy): domain Bacteria; kingdom Bacillati; phylum Actinomycetota; class Actinomycetes; order Mycobacteriales; family Nocardiaceae; genus Nocardia; species Nocardia nepalensis. The sequence goes on from NZ_JBKBET010000041.1 coordinate 381,133, forward strand.
AGATTCGAGACAGTGTGCGAGCGTTCCGAGGGAGTTCTGCTGACGGGGTGGAGATTCGGTGCGGCTGTCAGCGTCTATCAGCACAGCAGGCCGGTCGTCGATCTCTGGGGAGAAGTGGCCGATCCGCGCACCGATGAGCGGTGGCTTCGGGATGCTGCAGCGGTTTGTCTACTCGACGACCAAGGGTGCGACGGCGGCATGTGCACTACTGCTGGTCCAACGTGGCGATCTCGAACCGGATGCACCGCCTGCCATGCAGGTGAGGACCAACGCTGTTGCGTCCTCATCGATCTGCGGCTCCGGCGCGAACGCAAGATAGTCCTGCGCAAATTTCACGACGCTGTCGATCGCCATGCGCCGCCTCGACAGCGCGATCAGTTCCTGACGAAGCTGCTGCGTCACATGTATGCCGGCTACCCGTACCCGGCTTCGGAATAGGTCGGCGACCGCACGCGGGAGGGTGTACCTCGATAAGCGCCATGCCAGCGCAGTAGGTATCGTCGCATCAGGTCGGCAAACGATGATCCGCCTCCACGGGCTTACCGCAAGATCATTGTGATTGACGTAAAGCCACGCAAACATTCTCCTCTACAACAGGATTCGGCGAATCGGCACCCTGGCGGGGACTATCCGGTCTGCTAGGGTTGGCGAAGAGATTCGCGGCGCTCTGGCGCCATAGAGGGGGCTGATTCATGGCAGGCGGCAGCGAGGGCAACGACCTATGGGTCCGTCGATACAACCCCGCACCGGATCCAGCGGTGCGACTGGCGTGCATGCCGCACGCCGGCGGGTCGGCGAGCTACTTCGTTTCGACATCCCGACTGCTGGCTCCGCAATGCGAGGTGCTGGCTGTCCAGTACCCGGGCAGGCAGGACCGTAGACGCGAGCGACCCTTCGAGAACGTCACCGACCTCGCCGACGCCGTCGCCCAACAGTTGCTCGTCTGGACCGATCGGCCGATGGCGCTGTTCGGCCACAGCCTCGGTGCCGTCGTCGCGTTCGAGGTGGCGTATCGCCTGGCGGCCCAGGGGTGCACACCGCTCGCACTCATCGTCTCCGGTCGGCGCGCTCCCTCGCGATACCGCGCGGAGAATGTACACACCCGCGACGACGAGGGCCTGCTGCGGGAAGTGCGGTCACTCGGCGGGACTGATCCGCTCGCGCTGGCCGAACCCGAGATGCGGGAGATGATCCTCGCCGCGCTGCGCGCCGACTATACCGCAGTGGAAACCTATCGCTGCCCCGATCGAAACCCATTGCAGATACCGATCTATGGCCATTTCGGGCTCGATGACCCGCAGGTCACGATAGAGGAAGCCCAGAGCTGGGCAGCTCACACCACGAGCCACTTCGAGCTACATACCTATCCCGGTGGCCATTTCTATCTGAACACCCAGGCGACAGCGCTGACCGCCAACATCCGCGGAGTCCTCGCGTCCGAGACGGTGCCGACGAACCATCCGACGATCTCCAGAACACGGTAACTTTGTCCTGCTCGGCGACTTGCCTTCGCAGCCGCAGCAATTCGGCGCGTTCAACGGCATCGAGGGGCTTCTAGCCGCACGTCTCGGCCGCGGTGATCCGTCGGCGCTCGTCATTGACCCGGGTGCTCAACACGGTCTCGTGGACGCCGAGCTCGCGGGCGACCTCGGTGATCGTGCGATCGGAATCGATCACCTGATCGGCAGGCTCGATCTTGTATTCGGCCGTGTACAGCCAGCGCTTGCGTAGAGGCATGAGGATATCCTTCCAGCAGGACTGCAGATCCTGCCAATTCTGATCCCGCTTCGGCGGAGAAACACCAAGATCGCCATCCGGTGTCTACGCCACGCCACCCGACGTTGGGACGAAAGCGGCTTCGGCCACTATGTCGCCAAAGGCTATGCCCTACATGTACCCTCACCAACACCTACGCGCCAGCATCACCTACAGCCGGCCGGGATCGAGGAAATCGCCGCAGCACTGGCGGCGTTGACCGGCAAGACCCACCAACTCACCGTAGAGCCAGGACTGGAACGGCATCAAGCCGACCAAATCCCTTTCGACCTGCTGAAATCCGCCATCTGACCAGCACCACAACAGGATTCGCAGGATTGCGAAGCACGCCAACGCCCGAAAACCACCTGGCGCAGCGCCAGTGGGGCTCCGCTAGTACAGTTTGTGCGTCAACCAGCGCATGCGACTGGTCGGCGATTACCCGAAGTGCCTCGGATCCAACGCACGAGGATCCGGGGTACTTTTCGCCCCTATCGACTTCACATGCCAATCCGGTTCCGAGACCGGACGGTTCACTGTTGATGATCCATCCTGTCGAGGGTGCTCTTTGGCGAGACACTCAGTGTCGTAGTGGTCGGCTAAGGTAACCGGGTCGCACACGTTCGTCGTATTCGGCTGTGGATTGCAGCACCAGGTACGTAGGTCGTCTATGGAGGTCATGATCGCGCTGATGCAGATCGAGAATGATGCGCCAGTCCTCACCGATCCCGGGCCACCAATTATGTGGATGAAGATCTGCGACCCCGACACCGCGCTGCCCCCCTTCCCCGCCGGAACCGATGTCCGCGTGTTGATCCCAACCGGCGCATCGTTCGCCGGGCTTCGGGAATCGCTTCTTGCACAGGGTATTCCGTACCGTGAAGTGCGGTTTCTCCGCGAGCAGGAAGTGATCCACGATACGAATCCGCAGCGACGCCTGACCGCCACCATCGGGATCTCCGGTCGAGCCACACGATCGTCGCATCCCTTGACAGGTGCGACAGCCGAAGCGGCACGCGACGGGTTCGAGCTGATGTGGCACGATCATGCCCGCGCTGCAGTTCTCTCGATTCGACCGGTTCCAGCGGAAGAGATCGTTCCTTCGGAGTGGGTACGCTTCCTTCCCCATCCCGTCATGAATCCTGCCCAGGCAGAGGCCATTCCACACATCGTCGGTAGCGATGATCACCTGATCGTCGCTGCCCCAACCGGTGCAGGGAAAACGGTCATTGGGATGGTTGGCGTTCTGCGAACAGTGCTGGAGCAGGGCAAGAAAGCGGCATGGCTGGTGCCCCAACGCTCACTCACGGAGGAATTGAACCGCGAGCTCGACAGCTGGCGCAGTCGCGGGTTACGTGTCGAACGATTGTCTGGTGAGCATCGTGTCGATGCCGAGCGCATCCGCGCAGCTGATCTGTGGGTAACGACAACCGAGAAGTTCGAGGCTCTCAGCCGAACAACATCCATGCGTCCAGCTCTCGCTGAGGTGGGATGCCTAGTCGTCGATGAAATTCATCTGCTGGGGGACGAATCGCGGGGGTCGTTCCTCGAGGCGATCCTTGCACGTGTACGAGACGACGGCTCCCGAATCCGTATCGTCGGTCTGTCGGCGACGGTCGCGAACGCCGATCAGCTCGCGTCGTGGCTTCAGGCCCGAACAGTCCGTGTTGGTTGGCGCCCGACTCAACTCACGTGGCAATTGCCGACGGTTCCCAACCACGCCGACTGGGGTGTGACCGAGGCCGCCAAGATCCGTTTGACCGCTTCGATTGTCAACGCTGTTGCCGATGGCGACGGCAGCGTCCTAGTGTTCTGCGGCAGCAAACGCGGTGTCAGGCGTACAGCCTTGATCATCGCGGCGAGTCGAGGTGCCGACGTATTCAACGTCGACCCGGATGACCTCGACGCCGTCTACGCCATTTGCCAAACCGCCAAAATAGGTCTCCATTACAAGGGTTGGGAACACAAGAAGGAAGCCGAGCAGGGCTTCCGTACACGTGAATTGGACGTTCTTGTTGCCACCTCAACAGTCGCGGCAGGTGTCAACATGCCGGCCCGCGCGGTCGTGGTGCAAGACACCGAAGTCGGCATGAAACCGATCGACGTCGCCACTGTCCAACAGATGTTCGGGCGCGCCGGGCGCTTGGGGGCTGGCGAACGTCAAGGGTGGGCGTTCCTGCTTGTGAACGAGACCGAACGAACAACCTGGCAACGCAAGCTGCTCGCAGGGTTTCGGGTCAACTCCCAGATCCACTCGAGTCTGTCCGAACACCTTCTGGCAGAGGCGATCCAAGGACGTATACGCTCGGTCCGCGACGCGGAGCGATGGTGGAAACAGACCCTTTCCTATTATCAGGGAAGGCACGACACGGCACCACTGCGACAAGCTGTCCGTTTTCTCCGCGACAGTGAGTTCGTACAACGCGATCACGCCTCCGCCGCCGATGGGTTCATCCCCACCGAGCTCGGCACGGTGACCGGTCGGCTAATGGTTTCCCCTACGGTTTGTCAGAAGCTTCGGCAGGTCCTCTCGGCCATCAGCGTTCCAGAATCTGCCGACGTCGCTGAGGCCGAGATCATCGATGCGTTGGCCACTCATGTCCCGCAACTCGCACATGCAGCCGTGAGCGAAGCACTCAAATCCCGTGTTCTCCACTTGAAATGGGCGCGCGGAATAATTGATAGCCGACCCAACGGATTCGAGGGCTCTCACCCGCTCGACGATGCCACCGCCGTTTACGCTCCAGGCGACTTGGCACGCGCAGCGATGCTCGCAGTCGCCAACTCTCCCAAAGCCTTTCGTCGCGACGCCCGCACCATCGGCGGGATTCCATACTCCACGATGTCGCCGGTTCTGGAGGAAGCACCTCGATACCTTCACTGGCTGGGCTGCCAGGGATTCCTGTCAACGGTACATCCGTGGGTTGCAATTGTGGCAGCCGACCTGGGACGACGCATCCGCTGGCGTAAGTGCCAGCCTCAGCGGGGTTCGGGTCGCTTGCTCTGGATGGTCGAGCAAATGGCCACCCCTGCGTACGCCGAGGACATCGTTCCAGATATCTGGACCGCAGCGACCAACCGTGGCCTCACCAACCCTGACTGGGCGGAAACCGGACGTCCTAATGGCTGTCAGCTCAATCAATCTGATTACGCGACGTTGCTGAAGGATCGAGTTACCGGATCTGAGATCGCCTTGTTCGATGATCGTGTCGAAGCCAGTTGTGCAACAGCCGCCACTCTCATCGTCTGGTCCGGATCCAATTGCGTCGCCGCCCCAGCGCCGCAAGGATCGATAATGGTGTTACGAGCAACGCTGCCCGAGTCACGTTCCCCTGCTGGCGCCGCGCTTTTCACCCGCCGTGGCGACTACCGCGCAACCGGCTGGCTCAGTACCTATCATGACATGGAGACTGTGTCGAACTTCGTTGATGCACAGAGTAGGTGACCCCTTGCCGTTCCGGCCGATCACCGTACCTTCATCCTCCGCTACTGCCACCATGTCGGCGCTCCCGGTAACTGCCGTAGGCCACAGCCTCCGCTGCGCGAAACCACACTTGATCTCGACCCTCTGCTGTCCGGGCGTCAACCCGCCACTCTGCGCATGAATTCAAGCTCATAGGTGTCCATCGAAGCCAGGTCACGGCTCGTAGCGGGCAGACGACTGCAATCAGCAACTCCCGCCAGAGGAACTACACCCGTCGGAGTCGTGCATGCTATTGTCGGAAAGCGTCAGACCCGACACTCGGAAGCCATCACAAGGACTACACCACACATGGGTAGCTATACAGTCGTTATAATTCCGGATTCTGTGAATGGGGACGGGAGTGACGTTCCTAAGCTCAGCATACAGGTCGATACCACGCCACCGGATACGCGTGTAACCGGAATTGCCATCAGCACAACGGGGCCTACCGGACTAACATCTCAAAAGGTACTCGGCATTGAAGTCGAGGCGATTGCGCGAGCCCTAGCCCGCCGGTTCTTGTCATCCGGACCATACGACCCATTTGGTGGATCTCCAGCGGCGGCGTCCACGCAGAGGCAGGACCAAATGGCCCGTACAGCGACTGCAGTTCCTGAAATGAACACCCCCGAATCAGGTCCACGCATTGCGGACGAAGAAGGCGGAAGAGCGTACCGGCGAATGCCCGATGTCGACGAGCTTCGTGCGGTCTACAAGCAGGTAGGTACGGTTACCGCAGTCGCAAAGCATTACGGTGTTCCTCGACATACAGCTCAGGGATGGATGGGCCGGTTACGCAAGCACGACCAATCTGTGGAAACTGGTTCCACAAACAACAATTAGACCGTCACCTTGAACGGACTTGATAGGCAATGACAGACAGCTACACTATCGCGATCTCGAACATCCGTACCGGTGTTTCGATGGCTAGTGCAACAGTCGAGATCGACGCAGCCGGTGTCCGAATAACTGAGGTGCGCGCCGAGAACAGCGGAGAGAGCTTCGTTCCAGAGGCCCTGGGGCACATCGATTTCTCTCTCCTTGTCCACACCGTGAACATGCTGTCGGGGTCGTTCGCGCAGCCGAACCTGGTACCCGCGTCAACTCCTCCGCCAGACAGCCCGCAACCAGCAGAGTCCGAGAATGATTCGCCCGTCCTGCCTGAGAGCGGCGGTAGGTCGACTCAGTCCGGCGGTGACTCGGAGGCTCCCAAACGTGCACAACTCCAGCGAGGGCAGCGAGCGGGAGCGCCAGCAGATTTCGGTGTGACCTACTGGCGGCTAGGCAGTATTTCCAAGGTTGCTAAGCACTACGACGTACCCCACCACATCGCTCAGGACTGGATAAAATCCCTTCAACAGCAAGGAAAGCTCGCCAGCCCCTGGCCCTCGAAATCCTCACGCACGCTGCGCCCAAAGTAACCGCTACGGCAGCTGGCTCAAGCCTGCGTCTAGCAATCCATCCGATCTTCGTGAATTAGGCGCTGCTGACGCAGGAAGTATGCTTGGTCTAGCCCAGTACAGGTCTCGTCGCCCAGATGTGCCAGCGGGCGCGAATTTCTCCGGCAGTGAGTGGGATCAGTTGGCCGCTCGCGCCTTGGGTTCAAAGGCGGTCGCGGTGTCACAGTGATCGCCACCAACAAATCGCTCGCCGGGCGCATCCCGGACTCGGTAGGGCACTCGGCGCGCGCCGGGCTGTCCGATTCGGTCGGTCGCATGGATCGAAAACAGTGCTCGTCACCGGCGGTGCCTGTGACATCGGCTCTGTCGTCACCCGCCAACTCATCGCGGCCGACACCAGGTGGAGGTCATCGGCAATCTCAGTACCGCCTTCCGCACCAACATCCCCGCCGAAGCAGTCGTCCACCAGATCGCCGATCAAACACAGCGACAGACCTTTCCGGATCCATTCGCATTTGGCCAGGGTGTGGACGGTGGCCGGGTCGACGTGGGGTTGGCGTCGCAGTCGAAGGCCCACAACGATTTGTCGCGCGGGCAACCTGACGGCCTCGATGCGGCAGCGGGCACGGTCGTCGCATTCGGCCATCAGCAATTCGGCGAGGAATCCGCGGTAGGTCATCATCTGCTCGTGTGGGATGGATACCGTAATAGCTGGTCATAGGCGGCGCCTGAGGGCAGCAGTGGCGGCTGCCCCCAGGCGGCGTTCTGTCAGCGAAGCGACTGTGGCCAATGGGCTTTCGTCGAGTCCTCGGTAGTCGGCGGGGTGAGTGGATCGGTCGGTGTCGGCGGCTTTGCGTGCGTCGAGCGCGACCGCGTCCGTAGTCAGCGCGCCCGCCCCCAAGGCCGCGGCTGGATAAGCCAAAGCCGACCGCCACCACAAAAGAGTAATCTCCCTTCGAGCTAATGCTTATTCGCTTGAATTAGAGTTCAGCGCCATGGCAATGAGTCCCGCTCGATCCAAACTGTCGATCACCTGCTCCTTAGCCTTCTCCTCATCTCTTCGTTGATAACTTTCGCCTGCCAGCGAGTACAGCTTTCCCAGAAGTCCGGAGTCCTTAAGATCTTTCATTGGAATTTTTCGGAGAACCTTCCAGATCTCATCCTCTTCATTGAGCGTCGGCTGGACCCATCCGCTCAATTGCTCGTGGAGGTAGCCGGCCAGCGCGGTGGGGGTGGGGTAGTCGAAGATCAGGGTGGGGGTCAGGGTCAGACCGGTGCTGGTTTGCAGCCGGTTGCGTAGTTCCACCGCGGTCAGCGAGTCGAACCCGAGGTCCTTGAACGCTTGGCGGGCATCGATACCGGTGGTGTCGGTGTAGCCCAACGCGATCGAGGCCTGGGTGCACACCAACTCGGTGAGCAGTCGACGTTGTTCGTCGCTGCTGAGCCCGTGCAACCGCTGCGCTAGCTCCGACCGCGCCGCCGCGGTGCTGGTTTCCACCGTGCGTCGCCGTGGTGTACCGGCCAGGACACCGAACAGCGGTGGCAGGAACGCGGCGACGGTGCGGTCGCGCAGCATGCGGTAGTCGAGGCGGGCGGTGGCCACCGCGGGATGGTCGGCGACCAACGCGGCATCGAACAACGCCACCGCTTCTTCGACACTCATCGGCACCACACCGGTGCGTTTGAGGCGCGCCAGGTCACGGTCGCTGAGGTGTCCGGTCATGGCACTGGACTGGGCCCACTGCCCCCACGCCAGCGACATGCCCGGCAGTCCGGCGGCTCGCCGGTGGCTGGCCAGCGCGTCGAGGAACACGTTGGCCGCCGCATAGTTACCCTGCCCGGGCGAGCCCACGGTGCCGGCCATCGAGGAGAACACCACGAACGCGGCCAGATCCCGTTCCCGGGTCAGTTGGTGCAGGTTCCAGGCCGCGTCGACCTTGGCTCGTAGCACCGTGTCCACCCGTTCGGGTGTCAGCGAGGTGATGACCGCGTCATCGAGCACCTCGTCGGCATGGATGACCGCGCTCAACGGCGGGCACTGCCCCAGCACGTCGGTGAACAAACGTGTCGCGGCCTCACGATCGGCCACATCACACGCCACCACCCGCACCTGGGCGCCCGCGGCACGCAACTCCGCGACCAGCTCGGCGGCGCCTTCGGCGTCACCACCGTGACGGCTGACCAACACCACATGCCCCACCCGGTAGGCGCCGACCACATGACGGGCCAACGCGGCACCGGCCATCCCGGTCCCACCGGTGATCAACACCGTGCCCGCAGCGATCGCCGCCGGCAACACCTCGGGCATGGTCAGGACCACTTTGCCGATGTGGCGTGCCTGGCTGAGATAACGCAGCGCTTCGGAGGCGCGGCGCACGTCCCAGGTCTTGACCGGCAACCGATGCAGGACACCGGTCTGCAGCAAACCCACCACCTCGACCAGCATCTGTTCGAGGCGTTGCGGTTCGACTTCGGCCAGGTCGAACGCTCGATACCGCACACCGGGGTGGGTTTCGGCGAGGACACCCACCTCACGGATGTCGGTTTTGCCCATCTCGATGAAGTGTCCGCCGCGGGGCAGCAGCCGTAGCGAGGCGTCGACGAACTCCCCGGCCAGCGAGTTGAGGACCACGTCGACACCGCGGCCGCCGGTGACCGACAGGAAGTGGTCGGCGAACTGCAGCGACCGGGAATCGCCGATGTGATCGTCGTCGAATCCCATGGCACGCAACGTGTCCCATTTACCGCGGCTGGCGGTGACGAAGACCTCCGCGCCCCAGTGCCGGGCCAGTTGCACCGCGGCCATGCCCACCCCGCCGGTCCCGGCGTGGATGAGTACCGACTCCCCCGCGCGCAGCCCGGCCAGATCCGCCAGCCCGTACAACGCGGTCAAGAACACGATCGGTAGCGCGGCGGCCTGCTCGAACGACCAGTCGGTGGGCATGGCGACGACCAGGCGGCGATCCACCACCACCTGTGAACCGGCCACTCCCAACAAACCCAACACCGCGTCCCCGGCGGCGAGGTCGGTCACGCCCGCGCCGACCTCGAGCACGACTCCGGCGCCTTCACCGCCCAACGACGGGTTCTGGCCGGGATACATTCCCAACGCCACCAACACATCCCGGAAGTTGACGCCCACCGCGC
>NZ_JBKBET010000042.1:0-2372 GCF_048910785.1 Nocardia nepalensis
CCCGGTGTGGTGGTGTAAACCTTGCTCCAGTCGACAGGTACCCCCGCGACGAAGGCGTGGCCCACCGCTTTGACCATCGCGGTGGTCTCGGGGCGGTGCTTGGTCAGCACGGGGATCGTGATGGCCTCGGGAGAGGTCAGTGTCTGTTCTATGGCAGCTGACAGGCCAGCGCCGGGACCGACTTCGATGAACCGGGTGGCGCCCATCGACTCCAACAACTGCACACTGTCGGCGAAACGCACAGGTCGGCGGATGTGGTCGAGCCAGTACTGCCCCGACCCGAAGTCGGGTCCGGTCAGTTCGGCCGTCACGTTCGATACCACCGGAATCCGTGCCGGGCTCACCGTGATATCGGAAACCAGGCGCGCGAATTCCTCGAGCATCGGTTCCATCAGCTGGGAATGGAACGCGTGTGACACCGCCAAACGGTGCACCCGTCGACCTTGCTGGGCCAACCGATCCGCGATCGCGGCCACGGCTGTCTCTGCACCGGAAATCACCACCGATCCCGGCGCGTTGATCGCGGCGATATCCACCCCGCCGACCAGCAACGGCAGCACTTCGTCCTCGCTGGCGGCGACTGCAACCATCACCCCGCCCTCGGGCAAGGCCTGCATCAATCGGCCTCGGGCCGCTACCAGCAGCGCAGCGTCTTCCAAGGTCAAAACCCCGGCCACATACGCTGCGGTGACCTCACCCACGGAATGACCCATCACGAAATCCGGGTCGATCCCCCACTGCCCCACCAACGCGAACAACGCCGCTTCCACCGCGAACAACGCCGGCTGAGCGAACTCTGTGCTGTCGAGCAGCTCCTGGTCATCACCCCACATCACCTGCCGTAGCGGCAAACGCAGATGCCGATCCAACTCCTCGGCCACCGCATCGAACGCCTCAGCGAACATCGGGAACTGCGCATGAAGCTCCGCACCCATCCCGACCCATTGGGAGCCCTGCCCGGGAAACACCAACACAGTCTTGGCGGGTGTGGTGGTTGTGGTGTGGCCGACGACCACATCAGGTCCCGGCTGCCCCGACGCCAACCCCGCCAACCCGGCCAGCAGCGCCTCACGATCAGCACCCACCACCACCGCACGATGCTCGAACACCGCACGAGTAGTCGCCAACGCAGACCCCACCGACACGACATCCAGGTCGTCCTCGGCACGCACCCAGTCCGCCAACCGGGCAGCCTGCCCAGCCAAGGCTTGGCTGGTCTTGCCCGAGACCAGCCACGGCACCACGGAATCAGGGGAATCGAGCAACCCCACACCCGCCACCGGATCCGGGGAATCGAGCGTATCGACCGGTGCCGGGTCGAGGGCGGTGTCGGCTTGTTCGAGGATGACGTGGGCGTTGGTGCCACTGATCCCGAAGGAGGACACCGCGGCCCGACGCGGCCGGCCGTCGCTGACCGGCCACGGCCTGGCCTCGGTGAGCAGTGATACGGCGCCGGTCGACCAGTCCACGTGGGGGCTGGGTGCATCGATGTGCAGGGATGCCGGCATTGTTTCGTGCCGCATCGCCTGCACCATCTTGATGACGCCGGCGACACCGGCGGCGGCCTGGGCGTGGCCCATGTTGGATTTGATCGAGCCCAGCCATACCGGTCGATCCGCGGGCCGGTTCTGGCCGTAGGTCGCCAGCAAGGCTTGGGCTTCGATGGGATCACCCAGGACGGTGCCGGTGCCGTGGCCTTCCACCACATCGACCTCGCCCGCGTCGATGCCCGCACTGGCCAACGCCGCACGGATCACCCGCTGCTGGGAGGGCCCGTTGGGTGCGGTCAACCCGTTGGAGGCACCGTCCTGATTGACCGCCGACCCCCGCACCACCGCCAACACCTGATGGCCCTTGGCACGGGCATCGGCCAACCGCTCGACTACGAGCACCCCGACGCCTTCGGAGAACCCGGTGCCATCGGCGGCACCGGCGTACGGTTTGCAGCGGCCATCGGCGGCCAGGCCCCGCTGGCGACTGAATTCCAGGAACGCCACCGGGGTCGGCATCACGGTCACGCCACCGGCAAGCGCCAGGTCGCATTCCCCGGCCCGCAGCGACTGCACCGCCAGGTGCAATGCCACCAGCGATGACGAGCACGCCGTGTCCACCGACACCGCTGGACCCTCCAAACCCAACACATAAGCCACCCGGCCCGACGCCACACTCGAGGTTTGACCGGTCCCCCCGAACCCGTCCGACGCCTCGACCGCCGAACGGCCGTAGTCCTGGGCGATGATGCCGGTGAACACTCCGGTGGTGGAGCCGGCCAGTGTCGTGGGGTCGATTCCGGCGTCTTCCAAGGCTTCCCACGAGGTTTCCAGTAGCAGTCGCTGCTGGGGGTCCATCGCCAACGCTTCACGCGGGCTGAT
>NZ_JBKBET010000042.1:2422-3822 GCF_048910785.1 Nocardia nepalensis
TTGGTGCCACTGATCCCGAAGGAGGACACCGCGGCCCGACGCGGCCGGCCGTCGCTGACCGGCCACGGCCTGGCCTCGGTGAGCAGCGATACGGCGCCGGTGGTCCAGTCCACGTGGGGGCTGGGTGCGTCGACGTGCAGTGTCTTGGGCATCGTTTCATGCCGCATCGCCTGCACCATCTTGATCACGCCGGCGACACCGGCCGCGGCCGAGGTGTGGCCCATGTTGGATTTGATCGAGCCCAGCCATACCGGTCGATCGGCGGGCCGGTTCTGGCCGTAGGTCGCCAGTAGTGCTTGGGCTTCGATGGGGTCGCCCAGGACGGTGCCGGTGCCGTGGCCTTCCACCACATCGACCTCGCCCGCGTCGATGCCCGCGCTGGCCAACGCGGCACGGATCACCCGCTGCTGGGAGGGCCCGTTGGGTGCGGTCAACCCGTTGGAGGCACCGTCCTGATTGACCGCCGACCCACGCACCACCGCCAACACCTGATGGCCCTTGGCACGGGCATCGGCCAGCCGCTCGACTACGAGCACCCCGACGCCTTCGGAGAACCCGGTGCCATCGGCGGCACCGGCGTACGGTTTGCAGCGGCCATCGGCGGCCAGGCCCCGCTGGCGACTGAATTCCAGGAACGCCACCGGGGTCGGCATCACGGTCACGCCACCGGCAAGCGCCAGGTCGCATTCCCCGGCCCGCAGCGACTGCACGGCCAGGTGCAATGCCACCAGCGATGACGAGCACGCCGTGTCCACCGACACCGCCGGGCCCTCCAAACCCAACACATAAGCCACTCGACCCGACGCCACACTCGAGGTTTGACCGGTTGCCCCGAACCCGTCCAGGCCCTCGGCGGAGGCGCCGACCCCGTATCCCTGGGCGATGATGCCGGTGAACACTCCGGTGGTGGAGCCGGCCAGTGTCGTGGGGTCGATTCCGGCGTCTTCCAAGGCTTCCCACGAGGTTTCCAGTAGCAGTCGCTGCTGGGGGTCCATCGCCAACGCTTCACGCGGGCTGATTCCGAAGAACCCGGCATCGAAATCGCCTGCGGCGTCGAGGAATCCGCCCGAGCGGGTGTAGGACTTACCCGCCGCGGCCGGGTCGGGGTCGAACAGACCCTCCACATCCCAGCCTCGGTCGGTCGGGAAACCCGACACCACGTCGCGGCCGTCGGCCACCATCTCCCACAAGCCTTGCCCGGAGTTGACTCCGCCGGGGAACCGGCACCCGATCCCCACGATCGCGACCGGTTCGTCCACACCCAGACGCGCCGGGGTCACCGACCGCACCGCCTGTGGCGGGGTCCATCCGCTCAACTGCTCGTGAAGATAGCCGGCCAGCGCGGTGGGGGTGGGGTAGTCGAAGATCAGGGTGGGGGTCAGGGTCAGACCGGTGCTGGT
>NZ_JBKBET010000043.1:0-4616 GCF_048910785.1 Nocardia nepalensis
CGAAGCCAACCCGGCCAACCCGGCCAGCAGGGCCTCACGATCAGCACCCACCACCACCGCACGATGCTCGAACACCGCACGAGTGGTAGCCAACGCAGACCCCACCTCACCGAGGTCGAGGTCCTCCTCGGCACGCACCCACTGCGCCAACCGAGCAGCCTGCCCAGCCAAAGCCTGAGCGGTCTTGCCCGATACCAGCCACGGCACCACCCCCAACCCCACACCCGCCACCGAATCCGAATCCGAATCCACTACGGAATCAGGGGAATCGAGTTCGCCAGCCGGTGCGGTCTCGTCGGCTTGTTCGAGGATGACGTGGGCATTGGTGCCACTGATCCCGAACGAGGACACCGCGGCCCGGCGCGGCCGGCCGTCGCTGACCGGCCACGGCCGGGCGTCGGTGAGCAGCGACACCGCTCCCGTCGACCAGTCCACGTGGGGGCTGGGTGCATCGACGTGCAGTGTTTTGGGCATTGTTTCGTGCCGCATGGCCTGCACCATCTTGATCACGCCGGCGACACCGGCCGCGGCCGAGGTGTGGCCCATGTTGGATTTGATCGACCCCAGCCAAACGGGTCGATCCGCGGGCCGGTTCTGGCCGTAGGTCGCCAACAAGGCTTGAGCTTCGATGGGATCACCCAGGACCGTGCCGGTCCCGTGGCCCTCCACCACATCGACCCCGGCCGCGCTGATCCCCGCACTGGCCAACGCGGCACGGATCACCCGCTGCTGCGAGGGCCCGTTGGGTGCGGTCAACCCGTTGGAGGCACCGTCCTGATTGATCGCCGACCCACGCACCACCGCCAGCACCTGATGGCCCTTGGCACGGGCGTCGGCCAGCCGCTCGACCACGAGCACCCCGACGCCTTCGGAGAACCCGGTGCCATCAGCGGCACCTGCATACGGCTTGCAACGTCCATCGATGGACAGGCCCCGCTGGCGACTGAATTCCACGAACGCCGCCGGGGAAGGCATCACGGTCACGCCGCCGGCCAAGGCCAGGTCGCATTCCCCGGCCCGCAACGACTGCACCGCCAGGTGCAACGCCACCAGCGACGACGAACACGCCGTGTCCACCGACACCGCCGGGCCCTCCAAACCCAACACATAGGCCACTCGGCCCGACGCCACACTCAACGTCTGACCCGTAAGCCCGAACCCCTCCAACGCTTCAACCGCGGAACGCCCATAGTCCTGGGCTACGATCCCGGTGAAAACCCCGGTCGCCGAGCCGGCCAGCGTCGTCGGATCGATCCCGGCGTCTTCCAACGCTTCCCACGAGGTCTCCAACATCAATCGCTGTTGGGGGTCCATCGCCAAGGCTTCGCGGGGACTGATCCCGAAGAACCCGGCATCGAAATCGCCTGCGGCATCCAGGAATCCGCCCGAGCGGGTGTAGGACTTGCCCGCCGCGTCCGGGTCGGGATCGAACAGACCCTCCACATCCCAGCCTCGATCGGTCGGGAAACCCGACACCACATCGCGGCCGTCGGCCACCATGTCCCACAAGCCTTGCCCGGAGTCGACCCCGCCGGGGAACCGGCACCCGATCCCCACGATCGCCACGGGTCCCTTCGCGCGATCCTCGTACTCGCGCAAACGACCGCGTGTCTCCTGCAAGTCGAAAGCAACTGCCTTCAAGTAGTCGAAAAGCTTCTTGTCGTGGAGATCCACGTGGTCAGCGCTCATATTCGCCGCCCCTTCCTTGCTCCCCCAAATTGATATCAATTGCACGAAATAGCTCTTCGGGGCTTTCAGCGGACAGAATGCTCTTGCCTAAAAGATGTTCATCTTCACTAATATTTGCCAAAATCGAGCGCAGCCGGTTCGCTAAGACCAGCTTTTCTCGCTCATCTGACGCCGCTATTAGCTCTTCAAGTTCGTCCATCACCTTTAAGCGGCTACCTTGTTCAGATGAATTCGCAATCTTGTTATCGCTAAATTGCTCGTGGAGGTAGCCCGCCAGGGCGGTGGGGGTGGGGTAGTCGAAGATCAGGGTGGGGGTCAGGGTCAGACCGGTGCTGGTTTGCAGCCGGTTGCGTAGTTCCACCGCGGTCAGCGAGTCGAACCCGAGGTCCTTGAACGCTTGACGGGCATCGATACCGGCGGTGTCGGTGTAGCCCAACGCGATCGAGGCCTGGGTGCACACCAACTCGGTCAGCAGTCGACGTTGTTCGTCGCTGCTGAGCCCGTGCAACCGCTGTGCCAGCTCCGACCGCGCCGCCGCGGTGCTGGTTTCCACCGTGCGTCGCCGTGGTGTACCGGCCAGGACACCGAACAGCGGTGGCAGGAACGCGGCGACGGTGCGGTCGCGCAGCATGCGGTAATCGAGGCGGGCGGTGGCCACCGCGGGATGGTCGGCGACCAACGCGGCATCGAACAACGCCACCGCTTCCTCGACACTCATCGGCACCACACCGGTGCGTTTGAGGCGCGCCAGGTCACGGTCGCTGAGGTGTCCGGTCATGGCACTGGACTGCGCCCACTGCCCCCACGCCAGCGACATGCCCGGCAGTCCGGCGGCCCGCCGATGGACGGCCAGCGCGTCGAGGAACACGTTGGCCGCCGCATAGTTGCCCTGCCCGGGCGAGCCCACGGTGCCGGCCATCGAGGAGAACACCACGAACGCCGACAACGGCATCTCAGCAGTCAGTTGGTGCAGGTTCCAGGCCGCGTCGACCTTGGCTCGTAGCACCGTGTCCACCCGTTCGGGTGTCAGCGAGGTGATGACCGCGTCATCGAGCACTCCCGCGGCGTGGATGACCGCGCTCAACGGCGGGCACTGACCCAGCACGTCGGTGAACAATCGTGTCGCGGCCTCACGATCGGCCACATCACACGCCACCACCCGCACCTGGGCGCCCGCGGCACGCAACTCCGCCACCAACTCGGCGGCGCCCTCGGCGTCACCACCGTGGCGGCTGACCAACACCACATGCCCCACCCGGTAGGCGCCGACCACATGGCGGGCCAACGCGGCACCGGCCATCCCGGTCCCACCGGTGATCAACACCGTGCCCGCAGCGATCGCCGCCGGCAACACCTCGGGCATGGTCAGGACCACTTTGCCGATGTGGCGTGCCTGGCTGAGGTACCGGAACGCCTGCGAGGCTCGGCGCACGTCCCAGGTCTTGACCGGCAACCGGTGCAGTACGCGGGTCTGCAGCAAACCCACCACCTCGACCAGCATCTGCTGAAGGCGAGGCACGCCGGCGTCGGTCACCAGGTCGTATGCGGTGTAGTGCACGCCGGCGTGGGTTTCGGCGATCGTGGAGGCATCGCGAATGTCGGTTTTGCCCATCTCGATGAAGTGTCCGCCGCGGGGCAGCAGCCGTAGCGAGGCGTCGACGAATTCCCCGGCCAGCGAGTTGAGTACCACGTCGACACCGCGGCCGCCGGTGACCGACAGGAAGTGGTCGGCGAACTGCAGCGACCGGGAATCGCCGATGTGATCGTCGTCGAATCCCATGGCACGCAACGTGTCCCATTTACCGCGGCTGGCGGTGACGAAGACTTCCGCACCCCAGTGCCGGGCCAGTTGCACCGCGGCCATGCCCACCCCGCCGGTCCCGGCGTGGATGAGTACCGACTCCCCCGCGCGCAGTCCGGCCAGATCCGCCAGCCCGTACAACGCGGTCAGGAACACGATCGGTGTCGCGGCGGCCTGCTCGAACGACCAGTCGGTGGGCATGGCGACGACCAGGCGGCGATCCACCACCACCTGCGAACCGGCCACCCACAAACCCAACACCGCGTCCCCGGCGGCGAGGTCGGTCACGCCCGCGCCGACCTCGAGCACGACTCCGGCGCCTTCACCACCCAACACCGGATCCTGGCCGGGCAGCATTCCCAACGCCACCACCACATCCCGGAAGTTGACGCCCACCGCGCGGACCGCGATCCGCACCTGCCCGGGTTCCAGTGGTGCCTGCCCGGCCGGCCACGGCTGTAGCGACACGTCCTGCAGCGTGCCGGTCCCGCCCGCGGCCAACCGCCACGGCGCATCCCCGACCGGCACGGCCGCCATCGCCGGCACCGGTGTCAGTCGGGCACCGTGGGTGATGCCGTGGCGCAGCATCAGCTGGGGTTCACCGGCCTGGGCCAGCGCGGCCAGCGGCACCGCACCCACCACACCGTGATCGAGATCGACGCCTTCATCGGTGTCGAGCAACACGATCCGGCCCGGGTACTCGGCTTGCGCCGAACGCACCATCCCCCACACCGCCGCAGCAGCCAGATCGGTGACATCCTCACCGGCCGAGGCGACCGCGCCACGGGTGAGCACCATCAGCACACCCGAGCGTTCCACGCTCAACCAGTCCTGCAACACCGCCAGCACCGCATGCGTGGCCGCATACACCGAACCCACCACATCCCCCACACCGGAGGACAACTCCCACACCACCACACCCGCATCAGCAGCGTCGGTATCCGCGGCATCAGCGTCGGCACTCTGGGTGCCGACGTCGGCGCTGTGGGTTTCTGTGGTGTGCGGGGTCCAGGAGCGGGCCGAGGAAGGAGTGGAGTCGGGGAGGGTCGTCAGTGGTGTCCAGGTCAGTTCCAGCAGGTCGCTGCCCGGTGTAGTGGTGGTTTGTAGTGCGGCGTGGAGTTGTTCG
>NZ_JBKBET010000044.1:0-326646 GCF_048910785.1 Nocardia nepalensis
TCGACAGGCGCCCCCGCGACGTAGGCGTGGCCCACCGATTTCCAGAACCGATCCAGCCCACCCTCGTCACGACGCAGTGATCCGGTCACGGTCACCGCGGTCTCGAGACCGGCGGCGGTGTCTTCCATCGCCAACGCCAACAACGGGTGCGGACTGCACTCGATGAACGTGGTGAACCCGGCCCCGATCAACGACTGCGCGGCCTGACCGAACAGGACGGGTTCACGCACGTTGTCGAACCAGTAGCGGGTGTTCAATCCCGTGGTGTCGAACAGCTCACCGGTCACCGTCGAATAGAACGGGATCTTCGACGGTGTCGGGGTCAGATCCGCGAGCAGTTCGAACAGTTCCTCGCGCAGCGCGTCGACCTTGGCGGTGTGTGCCGCGAAATTGACCTCGGGCACCACCCAACGCAACACTTTTTGCTCGGACAGGGTGCGTTGGAGCCGCTCCAACGCGTCGGGGGAACCAGAAACGACAACCGACCGTGGCCCGTTGATCGCAGCAATGGACACCTCGTTGGCGAGGGGCTCGATCCATTGACGGACCCGTTCGACCGAATCGACGATCGACACCATCTCCCCCGCGCCCGACAACTGCACCAGCAATCGACTGCGCAGTGCCACGATCATGGCGGCCTCGCGCAGCGTGAGCGCTCCGGCCACATAGGCGGCAGCGACTTCACCTTGGGAGTGTCCGACCACGGCATCGGGAGTGACACCGGCCGATTGCCACATCTGTGCCAGCGACACCATGATCGCCCACAACACCGGTTGGACCACATCGACCCGGTCGAGCCCGGGAGCGTGGTCGGCCCCGGTGATCACATCGGTCAGCGACCAGTCCACGAACTCCGCCAACGCTTCCTCACAGCAGCGGATCTGCTCGGCGAACACCGGTGAGGACTGCAACAACTCCGCACCCATCCCGACCCATTGCGAGCCCTGCCCGGGGAACACCAACACAGTTTTGCCCGGTGTGGTGGTGCGACCGGTGACCACATCAGGTCCCGGTTGCCCCGAAGCCAACCCGGCCAACCCGGCCAGCAGGGCCTCACGATCAGCACCCACCACCACCGCACGATGCTCGAACACCGTACGGGTGGTCGCCAACGCAGACCCCACCTCACCGAGGTCGAGGTCCTCCTCGGCACGCACCCACTGCGCCAACCGAGCAGCCTGCCCAGCCAAAGCCTGAGCGGTCTTGCCCGATACCAGCCACGGCACCACCCCCAACCCCACACCCACACCCGAATCCGCTACGGAATCAGGGGAATCGAGGGCACCTACCGGTTCGAGGGTGTCGGCTTGTTCGAGGATGACGTGGGCGTTGGTGCCACTGATCCCGAAGGAGGACACCGCGGCCCGGCGCGGCCGACCGTCGCTGACCGGCCACGGTCGGGCGTCGGTGAGCAGTGACACCGCGCCGGTGGTCCAGTCCACGTGGGGGCTGGGTGCGTCGACGTGCAGTGTTTTGGGCATCGTTTCGTGCCGCATGGCCTGCACCATCTTGATCACGCCGGCGACACCGGCCGCGGCCGAGGTGTGGCCCATGTTGGATTTGATCGACCCCAGCCAAACGGGTCGATCCGTGGGCCGGTTCTGCCCGTAGGTCGCCAACAGGGCTTGGGCTTCGATGGGATCACCCAGGACCGTGCCGGTGCCGTGGCCTTCCACCACATCGACCCCGCTCGCGTCGATGCCCGCGCTGGCCAACGCGGCACGGATCACCCGCTGCTGGGAGGGCCCGTTGGGTGCGGTCAACCCGTTGGAGGCACCGTCCTGATTGACCGCCGACCCACGCACCACCGCCAACACCTGATGGCCCTTGGCACGGGCATCGGCCAACCGCTCGACCACGAGCACCCCGACGCCTTCGGAGAAACCGGTGCCGTCAGCGGCACCGGCGTAGGACTTGCAACGTCCATCGGCGGACAGGCCCCGCTGCCGGCTGAATTCGACGAACATCGCCGGGGACGCCATCACGGTCACACCACCGGCCAAGGCCAGGTCGCATTCCCCGGCCCGCAGTGACTGCACGGCCAGGTGCAATGCCACCAGCGACGACGAACACGCCGTGTCCACCGACACCGCCGGGCCCTCCAAACCCAACACATAGGCCACCCGACCCGACGCCACACTCGGGACCTGGCCGGTCACCCCGAACCCCTCGATGTCTTCGGCGGCGGCGCCGACCCCATACCCCTGGGCGAAGATCCCGGTGAACACCCCGGTGGCCGAACCAACCAGTGTTGTGGGGTCGATTCCGGCGTCTTCGAGTGCTTCCCAGGAGGTTTCCAGCAGCAGTCGCTGCTGGGGGTCCATCGCCAACGCTTCGCGGGGGCTGATCCCGAAGAACCCGGCATCGAAATCGCCTGCGGCATCCAGGAATCCACCCGAGCGGGTGTAGGACTTACCCGCCACGGCCGGATCGGGATCGAACAGACCCTCCACATCCCAGCCGCGATCGGTCGGGAAACCCGACACCACGTCGCGGCCGTCGGCCACCATCTCCCACAGGCCCTGCCCGGAGTCCACTCCGCCGGGGAACCGGCAGCCGATCCCCACGATCGCGACCGGCGCAGACTGTTCCGCAAACATGGTGTCGATGCGTGCCCGCAGGCGCTCATTCTCCTTCAAGGAGGTTCGGAGCGCTCTTACCAAATCGTCGTCATCAGAGGTCATTCGACGTTACTTTCGTTCAACGAATACGTTCGCGTCCAGGCCACCAACCAATTTCGGCGTCTAGCGAGCGCGAGATTTGCTGGAGTCCCCCGGTGAGCCTCGGATGCTCCCCGCGTCCATCTTGGCACGACGAGAACCTTTTGGGGAGACCAGAGGAACCGTTTCTGGCCGAATTCCGTGCTTTAGTCATCGCTTTGGTCTATAAGTGCCCGTGTACGAACGAATCGCGCAGCGGCTCGGCGGTTTTGAGTCGTGATAGTGCGCGAGGGCCTATCCTCGCATCGAGGGTCGGTGCAGTGAAGGTGGCGACGGGGTCCTGGCGTGAGGTACTGAACCGGCGTGAGGTCGTGACCACGGAGCAGATCGTGGTGTTGCGCTAACACATCGCTGGGCTGAGCGAACAGCGCGAGGTCGTGAAGCAGGGATTGTCGTGGGTGCAGATCACACGCGAGACGATGGACGAGATCCGCAGCGAGACTACCGAAGTCGGCAAACAGCGCACGAGAACGAGCGGACCCGAGTCTGACGGTGAGATGAAAGGTGCTGTGTCGCAGCATGTTCCTGCCGCGAGGCAGGATGATCAGGGCGGCGCTGGTGCCGCAGCGAGCAGCGGAATAGACCCGGAAGCGGCGCTACCGGAAGAACATGCGCATCGGAGCACCACCAAGATCTACATCTCGCGCCCAAGCGGATCAAGGAGGAATTCGAAGCCTCACGCGCACGTATTCGCTGGCAAGTCTCACGCCGACCGCTGCTACCACCGGTATTTGGCCGAGCTGGCCCGAACCAGGCCGCGGCAGCACCCCTACTACGGCGCCACGCGCACGCGCTGGCCCGACCGGCAGGCTGGGCGCCTTCGAACCCCTCGGGGTCCTGTTGTCGGCGAGTTCGACGGCCCGACCGATCATCAGGTCCCTGATGCTGCACCGCTTCCTGTACTGGGCTACGACTATCTGATTGAACGCAGGATCTCGAGCCTCTGACGCGAACCCGACGCTTCCCCGATCACAGCCGATCTGCCCCGATTCCTTACCACCGCAAGGTAACTCGGAATCAGCGAACGTGTCCGCTCGGCCACCGGATCCTAAACACCGGCGAGGTTGCTGATCCAGACCGGCGCCCGACTCGATCAGGTCACCGAAGTTGATCTCGACGAGCTCGCTGACACCTGTCGCGAACACCAACATCGAACCCTGGCTCATCAGCCCGTTCAACACCCTCAACGCAGCTGCCCAATTACGCTATGTGGCATTGACTCAGGCTGAGTCAACGATTCCCATCAAGTAGCTGTCCAAACCCACACTAATAGCCGAAACGCTAAACTGAAATCATTTGATTCAACCCCTCGGCCCCGAGATACCGATCGAAGAGCAGTGCTTCATTCGGAGCAGTAGCAGCGATCGTATGCACCAATCTGGTATAGTTCATGAAATGCCGGTAATTAATATTGTCGCAAGTGCTGTTGCCGGCCCAACTTCCACCACCTACAGACAGCGTGCATTCCAGCCCATTGTCATACGAACCGCTGTTCCCGATGACGTGTGGCTGGTTAAGGATTACGCGGGCGACCTTCAATGCTGCAGCAACCCTTTCGGCATTCTCGGCGCTGGACGTATGAATTCCACAAGAATGCCCTGCGCCCTGGAAGTCCAGAATTTCCTGGACACGATATAGCACCTCATCCATTGACTCAAAGGAATACAGCGAAACAATGGGCGACATCTTTTCACCGCTGAAAGGGTGCGCAGCCCCGTATTCACTCTGCTCAACCATCAGAAATTTCGTCGCCTCGTCGGAACTGATGCCAGCGGCCGCCATTAGCTCCGAAGCCGACTTCCCGACCAGCGCACGATTGAGCGAGCCATTGCTCCACATAGCGTCACGCAGACGACGCGCATCGACGGTATCGAGCAGTTGGCCCCCACGAAGCGATAGCGCGGCGATCACATCTCGGTATATAGACCGATGGATATGCAAACCGCTCTCGGACGAGCAACTTATTCCATTATCGAAGGTCTTACTACCTGCGATCTTGTCGGCGGCCGCGGAGATATCGGCATCCCTGCAGACGATGATCTGAGGATTTCCCCGGCCGACGCCGCTCACCGGGGTCCCGCTGCGGTACGCCGACCGAACATTTGCCTCAGAACCGGTGACAACCGCAAAATCGGAGAGTCTTACCAATTCATCCGAACGTGCCTTGGTAACCGGTTCGAGAAGCTGGACGAGATCGGTTGGGGCCCCAAGTGCTCGTAGTTCCGCCTTGATATATCCGATCAGCGCGCGACACGGGGATAGCGCGCGGGGCGACGGCGATATGATCACCGCGTTCCGACCCTTGACTATGTGCATCGCAATATTGGCCGGTGCGGCAGCAGCATTGGTCGACGGGCAGATAGCGGCGACTACCCCCATCGGTTTTGCGTACTCCACGATGCCGGCGTCGTCATCTCGACGGATCTCGCCGACGGAGCGTGCTCCAATCAGATCGGCCAGGGTACCGACGGTCTTCCTTCTGTTCTTGTCGAACTTGTCGGAAATATTTCCCATTCCGGTCGACTCGACAGCCAATTCTGCCAGCCTGCGCGCACGATTCGGCTCATATATTGCCCACGCAATCGCGGTAACTACGCTGTCCACCTCAGATTGCGTGAAGGACTCATATTCTAGCTGCGCAGCTCGAGCACGAGCAACAAGCTCAGAAACACTCGTTTCAATGGAATCTCGGTGATCGCTCTCGGTCAATTCCTGTACCGCCATACGACGACTTCCTGTAGAAAGAAGAATGTTACTTCTGGTCAATGCATCGATCGATTACCGAAACTGCCTTGTCGATTATCTCAAGCCCCGTTCCGAGTTCTTCGCGAGTGATAGTCAGTGGAGGGACGATATGGAGTCGATTCATCTGGATGAACGGCCACATCCCCAGCTCCAATAACGCCGCACCAAGTTCATGCATCGGCATCGCCGCATCACCCGTGGCATTGAACGGGACCAGCGGCGTGCGAGATACCCGATCTTTGACGAATTCAAGTGCCCACATCATCCCGGCACCGCGAACATCACCGATCACTGGATGCTCATCAAGCATTCGGCGTAGCTGCGGGCCAATGAAATCATCGCCATCGCGGCGGACCTTCTCGATAACTCCTTCGTCTTCGATGTACTCGATCGAGGCAACACCGACTGCGCACGCAAGTGGATGCCCGGAGTAGGTGAGTCCCCCCGGGTAGGTCCGCTCGCGAAAGGTCTCGACAATATGGTCGGCGATTATTACCCCGCCGAGGGGCACATATCCAGAGTTCACGCCCTTCGCGAACGTGATCAAATCCGGAACAACTCTCCATCTGTCTACAGCAAACCACTCGCCCAGGCGGCCGAATCCGGTCATCACCTCGTCCGCGATCATGACGATTCCATACTCGTCACACAATTGACGAATACCCGCCAGATAGCCATCCGGCGGCACGATCACACCATTCGTTCCGACCACCGGTTCGATAATTATGGCAGCGACGGTTTCAGGTCCTTCAAGTCGCAGCACTTCGGACAGATGGTTTAGCGCACGGACCGATTCCTCTTCCTCGTTGTCCGACAAGAATGGCGATCGGTATGGGTAGGGGCCAAGAAAATGCACTGCTCCCGTGACCGCAGGCTCATTCGCCCAACGCCGCGGATCGCCGGTAATCGATATCGCACCGGCCGTTGCTCCATGATAGGAGCGGTATGCGGATAGGGTTTTGAGCCGCCCCGTGTGTAGCTTCGCCAATCGAATGGCGTTCTCGTTTGCCTCCGCGCCACCGGAAGTGAAGAATATTCGACTCAGAGGCATTGGCGCATGGGCGGCTATGCGGCTCGCAAGCTCACTTCGGACACCATTGTCAAACTGCGGGGATACTGTGCATAGTATCTCGGATTGCTTCCGTAAAGCGTTCAGCAGAGCCGGGTTCTGATGACCCAGGTTGACATTAACCAGCTGGGAAGAGAAGTCGAGATATCGCTTCCCTTTACCATCCCAGAACCAGCTACCCTGGGCACCCGCAATCTCTGGCCTGACAGTCGTCGACTGGATGGACCAAGAATGAAACACCGGATCGTATTTGTTCATAGGTCAACTTCATTCTGGTAGCGATAAGTTTGCTGACTTCAGTCCAGCGCAATGGCTTGGGCGATATTCATACGGCCGGCGTATCTGGCAGGCGGGATGGCGCCGAGCAAACACAGGGCCAGCGCGCCAGCGGCGTACACGATTATCCATGGCGTGAGCGTGTAGGTGACCGGGATAGTCGCGATCGATTCGAACGCGCGGGTGCCGAGGTAGTGCGCAATCAAGCCGACCACGGTGCCGACTACTGCACCGGCCATGCCGATAGCTGCGGCTTCGGCGAGCACCATCCGAACCGCAGATTTTCGGCTCGATCCGATAGCGCGGAGGACTCCGATTTCTCTGCCGCGCTCCAGCACCGACAACATCAGCGTGTTGAGTAGCGCAACCGCGGCGACGATTGCGATGATCCATTGCACGCCAGCAAAGACGGCGGCCATCTGTTTTATTGCACCAGCACCTGCTTCTACGGCCTGCTTGCCCGTAACGACGAACACCGACGTCGGCACCGCGTGGCGGACCGCATCGGCGACGACCGCGCGATCGGTTCCAGGCGCCAAGCCGAGTTCGTAGTTATTCACCCCGGGACGGTCGTACCACTGCTGCACGTACGGCAGTGAGATCGCGATCGTACTGACACCGGACGACAACACATCTACGACCGCGAGCACCCGCACCCGCTTGGCGCCGGTCGGAGTTGGCAGTTCCAGGGTGTCGCCCGCATCGACCCGCCAGCTGCGCCCAAGGTCACGGGACAATGCCACCCCCTGGCCGTCGAAAAGCAGCATGCGATCGTGTTCGCTCATTGCGGAAGTGATAAGCGAGTTCGTCCCTGACGCGACACCCTGGAGCATTACCCGACGGTCCCGCATGGTTGCCCACACCCATAGGTTGGGCACGACCCTGGCGACACCGTCGATCTCGGTCAGGCGCTGTCCCGTGTCGGCGGGCAGGATGGGGCCCGCCGGCAGCTGGTCGGGCGGCGTCGTGCTTACCCCCAGGTCAATTCGCGCCACCGGCGCGAAACTCCTTGTCGCCGAATCGATCAGGTTGTTGTTGAGGCCAGTCAACGCAACGACCAATGATATCGCGATCGCTACGGTGACGGATGCCGCCCAGACCCGCCGCGGCGAGCGTTGCACCGACGCAGACCCGAGACGACCGGCCTGACCGAACAATACGGCCACGCGGGCAGCACTGCTGACGATCACCTCTTTGAGCGCCACGCAAAGCGGGACGCTCGCAAGGAACACGAACGGCACTGCGCTGGCTGCTACCAGGCCCTCACCCCGTAGCGCTAAGAACACTGCCACCGCGAGTAGAACGATCCCGACGACTGCCGCCGCGATCCGCAACGACGGGTTCATGCGGTCGAGCGACGAAACCTCTACCGGGGCAAGCGCTTCGATCGGCGACACCCGGTAAGCCTGCCGGGCTGCGACGACAGCCGCGATGGCCGCGGTACCCATGCAGGCCAGGATCGCCAGCGGGACCGCGTAACTTGGCATCTGGTAGACGATGCGGGCGTCGACTTGTTCGGTGATTAGTGGTGGCAATCCCCCCAGCGCCCAGCGCCCGGCCAGCACGCCGATCGGTGCTCCGACTAAGGCACCGGCCAGGCCGGTTGCCGCAGCTTCGACCAACAAATCCATGGCGACGTTCCGCCGCCGCCCTCCTAACGCCCGCAACATTGAGATCTGCGGCCGCCGCCTCGTGACGGTCATACTCATTGTGTTGAACACCAGGAACGCGGCCACGACAAACGCGACCCCCGCAAACGTCAGCAGCGTGGATTGGATCAACGCAAAGCTCTGCCTTGCCTGCTGCCCCTGGAAACCTGGGTTTGCGACCACCGCCCGGCCGCCGATCGCCGACTCGACGGCCGCGCGAACGTTGGCGCGGTCGGTGTCCCGCTTCGCGACTACTAGCACCGAGTCGATCCGGCCTACACGATCCGTCAACCGTTGCGCCAACGGCAACGGTGCCACAACGAATCGGCCCCCGTTTAGGTCTGTATCAAGGACCGCGGCGACGGTTACGGTACTGGTCCCCACTTGCACCCGCTGACCTCGCGACCACCCCATTCCACTTCCGACCGCGATTCCATCCGGCACGCTGAGAACTGCTGCAGGGGCAGCACCGGCCTTGGCTTGCAGGTCACTGCGCACAGCGGTGATCTCGGAAGTAATGCCGAAAAGCAAGTATTTGCTGCTGCCGGAGCCCTGTGCCTGCCACAGCAGCGGCACAGCCGCGGCAACGCCCGGCACTGCGGAGATCCCGGCTGTCAGCGACTGGTCAAAGCCCGTGTCGGTGATGCCGGCGACCTCGAAGTCGGCATCACCTGCGACACCCGCGGTCACCCTATCGACCGACCCAGTTAGCGAGCCATAGATGCCGGTAACCGCGACCAGCAGCGCTGCCGCAGCGGCGATCACGCAGATCGTCACGATGGATCGACGCGCATGGGTGCGGGATTCACGAAACGTCAACAGCTGCAATCGGTCCCACGTGACGGTCATGTGAGCGACTCGTCCGCGTCGATCCGTCCGTCACGCAGCGTGATGATCCGGTCGCTGCATTTCGCCGCGTCCAGATCATGGGTGACCATTACAACCAGCCGCTGCGCACCTTCGGCGTGTGCGATCTCGCCCAGCAACTCAAGCACCGCGGCGCCGGAGGCTGAGTCGAGATTGCCGGTCGGCTCGTCAGCCAACACCAACGGTGGATCCATTGCCAACGCCCGTGCGAGCGCCACGCGCTGCATCTGCCCGCCGGACAGCTCGGACGGGCGATGCTCGGCACGGTTGCTGAGCCCGACTAGATCGAGCAGCGCCAGCGCTGCAGGTTTGGCCTTCTTCAGTGCAACGCCGTCGAGCAGCTTCGGGATTGCGACGTTCTCCCAGGCTGACAGAGTCGGGAGTAGGTTGAAGAACTGGAATACGAATCCGACTTGGTGGCGTCGGAATTCGGATTGGCGGTCGTCATCGAGCGAGGCGATCTCTTCGCCGCCGAACCGGATCGAGCCCGAGTCAGGCGAGTCGAGCGCACCTAGCAGATGTAATAGCGTGCTCTTACCTGCACCAGACGGCCCGACGATAGAAACGAACCCGCCCCCGTCAAGAGTAAGGTCAATGTCGTCAACTGCACGGACTTGCTGGCCGCCGACCTGATAGGTACGCATCACACTGCGGAGCTGGATGCGAAACGGCTCGCTCGCGCGGATTCCCTTGGAATGTTCCATAGCGTCGTCCCCCATGGCGGCACATTATCACGAGTCGTCGCGGGTGGGCGAGATGACTTCAGCGCCAGTCATGACCCGGTTAGGCCTGGCGTGTCCCGCGTGAATGAGTACGGTTTTCGCTTGACTCTGTCATTGATCTTGTGAATCTCAAGATCAGCCTTTTGAGAGCCCGACACGACCGCGATCGGGAATTCCCTTCTGGACCAGGTGATTCTGGATCGCGGACCAGCTACAGCTGAACCGCTTCGGCGCACTCGGAGTCTCCCGGCGGTGGTCCCTACGCGCTGGCCATGCGCGTACAACGCGCCTGAACGCGCGAGCCGGGCGGTCGTGGTCAGCTCGCCCGCCCCGTTCGGCGATCACACGAGAAGCGAAGGGGCGGAAGGGGTCAAGCATTCTGATGGGCTGATGGTGTTGCGCCGGTTTCCGATTCTTGCGTGACCGGTGGCCGCGCAGATGGCCCGAGCGGTCCGCAAGCCTCGCGGTCTGTCGGCCTGGATCGCGGGGATGTCGCCGATCGACAGGTATCGAATTGCAGATGATGAGCTGCGGGGCAAGATCGCTGACAACATCCAAATGGCACTCAAGCAGGGCAGCCGAGGGGTCGCAGTGGACATGCAGGTGTTGTTCGCGCGATCATGGTGCTTCGATCCCGCCGATATCGCTGTCCCTGTCGATATTTGGCATGGGAGACGCGGACGCCAACCTTCCAACAGACGATGGTCGACGCCTCGCCCCCTGATCTCGAACAGTCGGCTCGAAGTAGTTCAAACGCTGGTCATCTGCTCTTCATCGATCGTGCCGACGATATCCTGGGCGCGTTGCATCGCGCCGCCCCTCCGCGAGATCGATGAGCAGTCACGGGATCTGGTGCAGATGGTGAGTCCAGTTCGGGTCGTAGTCGGCTTGATGACCGTACACGGTGAGCGCTAGGTAGAGGGCGGTTCACAGCGCCTTCTCGCGTGCGTCGGCTTCGACCCACTGCGGCGCGGCATGGTTGTCGCCGAAGATGGCGCAGACCTCGTCGAAGTCCGTGCGCGCTTGCTGGTACAAGGCGAGCACAGTGGCCTTCGCCTGCGTTTCGGTGAACCGGCGTAGCTGATCTTCGGCTGCCCCGTCGGGCGCCTGACGCTCCGCCATGAGCCTATTCTCGAGGAAGGATTCAGCTTCTGAAGGGAACGCAGGACCCGATTTGATTTGGAGGTACATGATGACCGCCTTCATAGTCGGTGCGAGTGAATCGAAATTCGGTTGGGAGCGTGCTCTTTTGCGCATTCTTCACGGTGGCCGGTTCGATGCCGCCGAGGCGATGTCGGCTCGTCACTGGTCGTCTTGTTCCGCGGCCGGATTGTCGAACTCAGCGCCACGTGCCGCGGGAGTCGGGCGGTGCACGAGATCCTGGCAGACTCGGCATCCTCTGATCATCGGCGCCGGGTTCGGAGATACAGGCGTGATGTCGATGAGCGCTTGAGGACGGCCACGTCCCTTGAGGCGAGTCCATCTGGCTTCCAACAGCATCCATTCGTCATTCGGTGAGAAGCGCAGGTGTGCTTGCATCTTCGCCTCGTTGCGTGCACCGGAGGCACGGGCATAGCAGGTTTCAGCGGCGAGAAGTCTGCTGTTGTAGTCGAATTCGGGTTGATGATGACGCCAGCCTGCGAAGGCTGTGTGGTCTTCGGCCACCCATTCGTGGACGAAGCCGCTGGGCAGGTCCACCAATGCCAGCGCGTGACCGGCCGGGATGGGCATGTGCCGGAATGCCAGTGTGCGCGGGTCGGCGCAGGCGGCGGTGGGATCTGTTGCGGATTCGAAGACGATCGCCCGGACCGTGCGGTCGGAACCGTAGCCGCTGGCTCGTGACAGGGACACCCCGAACCGGTGAGCCGGCGGTGAACCCTTGCGGCACGCCCTCCGCCCGATACAACCGACGATCTCAGCCCAGTTCTCCATAGCAATCACCCCGCAAGCGTCAACCCCCGACAAGGGGCAAGGTTCGGAATTCTCCAGACCAGCCACGAATCCACAATCCCTTGACCTCGCGACGGTCAAGGTGCCGATTGCGAGCTTGCTGAGCGATCGGCGGCCAGCTCGCATGCGCCGACTTCGACTGCAACGTCGAGTGCCCGCACTCCCATTGCTAGCTTGCTCGCCATACGTTCCAGCTGGTCGGGTGTGACGTGCTTGCCGAACGCCGCGGAGTCGAGCAACTGTCGGCGAACCTCATCGATCTGCCGCCTCGCGAACGCGACCGAACGACCTGCAGACATGGAGAGACTCTAACAGTAATCGAATATGTGTTCGATACTGGGATCTCGGCGATGCCGCCGATTCGACTCGTTGCCAGATAGCGCGCCGTCGACACGTCGACCCGCTGAACGTTCATGGGCTCAAAGACATTGTGATGCAACGGAACCCAGTGTCGTCGTCGAGCATCGCTTGGTCTGCGTCGTTGAGAGCTGAAGGCAGTGCGCGGTCGAACGGGGATGTGAAGGCGCTGCCTTTGAGTTCATAGCGGTCCGTGGTCGTGGAGGTTGCGCACCATTCCCATACGTTTCCGCACATGTCGTAGACACCGTATGGGCTCACGCCGCTCTTGTACCGATCGACCGGAGTAGTGGAATTCGGACCGGATCCGCGAACGTTGCACTTCGCGGGCGTGGGCTGGTTTCCCCATGGCCAAGCATTGCCGCGAGTTCCACGGGCGGCTTTCTCCCACTGCTGGCTTGACGGCAGTTCCTTTTCGGCCCAATTCGCGTAGGCGACAGCGTCATCCCACGTCACCCACACCACCGGGCGATCTGCGATGTCGTGCGAGGGAACCGAAGCATTCCAATGACGAGGCGGAGGATGGTTGGTTGCGATCACGAAACGTGAGTAATCGGCGTTGGTTGTCGGGAAGATGTCGATGTAGAACCCATCGGTCCAGAGCGGTTCGTTCTGAAGACCAGCCAGATAGATGCCTCGCGGGATCCAGGTCATCAGCTTGCCGTCGGCGGGATGACGAATGCTGGTAGGTGGTTCGGGGACGTCGACATCGCGGGATTCGCTGAGCACTCCAGGCCCGGCGAACTCGGCGAACCGGGTGCGCTCGTCGCCAGTCATTCGGGAGAAGGAGGTGTCGAGCGCAAGCTGGTTGACCGGCCGGGGGCAGGTATTGCAGCCGCCTGCTTCCCATTTCGACACCAGGCGGTCGCTTACGCCGAGATGGGCGGCGAACCCCTTGAGGCTCATCCGCCGTGCCTCGCGCAAGGCTCGGACTTCGGCTCCGGTCCAGCGCTTCACCACCGTGATCATTGCGCGTGTTCTCCCTTTCCCCTCTTGGTGGCAATTGAGCCTAGCCAACAGGGCATCGGGATGTGTGTCAGATCGGTTGTGGCGGTATGGATTCGTACTCCTTGCGGAGGATATCGATGAGTTCGTGTTCGACGGGCCATTGCGTGTCGTCGATCCGGGAGACAGGCCGTAGGCCGACGGCAGCGTTGGTCGCCACCGCTGCGGCGAACTGTGGAAGCTGAGCCAGGGTGATCGCCTGCGACAGGACTTCCTCATCACGGGTCTGGCTGATCAACCGCATGGTGGTTCCGGGGAGAACATCGGCTTGTGGCCAGATCAATTGTCCGTCGGCGCTGATGAATCCGATGTTGGAGGTCGCGATCTCAGTGACAGTGCCGTCTGCTGTTGTGAATAGGACATCGTCGAAGCCGTTGCGTTGCGCGTTGCGTCGTTGGTGGAGCGCGCCGAAGAGGCCGACGTGCTTCACCCGGGGCAGATCACGTGAGTACACCGCGGATTGCAAGCTGAGTGGGCCCAGTGGAGTGACCGGGGCTCGACGCTTGGTGACCAGCACATGGGGCTGCGCGTCGGCGCCGGGTTTGCCGAGTTCAAGGTTCGGGTCGAATACAGTCACCCGGACAATAACGGTTTCGTCCTTGCCACACAGGATTTGGCGGACGAGGTCTCGGACAAGGCCGGAATCGAGATCGGCCTCGAAAACCGTTCGGCAGTCGCGGATCAGTCGGTCCAAGTGCAGCTGCAGACCACGGACACCACCGCCTTCGACGCGCATCGACGTGAAGTGCCCATATCCGACCAGTCCCAAGGCACCGATCTGATCGACCGTAACCGGGACTCCGTTGAGTTCCATAGCGGTCAGTGTTTCACCCGCAGCGCTCGACGCAATGTCCCGCAGTGCCGAAAGTTCGGTGAAAGGGCGGTGCAACGCGCTGTCACGGCAGTTCCGAGCTCACGCGGCTGCGTCAATGCTGACCGTATGGACGAAAACCAGCGAACCGCCTGGACGACCTGCTCGCCACCGGAGAGCTTTCCCAAGTGAAGACGGGCGTGGGTGTGCAGTTGACATTCGGGCGTCGCCGAGTTGTGGCGCTGCTCAACGCACCAACGCACATGATGGTGAGCAAGTGCTGCCGGCCTCGATCAGGCGGCTGCGAACTCCCCGTCCTGAACGCCTGCGGTGAAGGCGGTCCATTCGCCCTGGGTGAAGGTCAATGCTGTTCCGTCAGTTGCTCGGACGACCACTTCGCCCGATGGTTGCCGCTCGATCGTGGGAATCCGGTACTCGGTATCCCTGTTTTCACCCGCCGCCGCGGCAAGGAATGGAGCCCAGTCTTCGGTGCGGATCGCGATCATCGGTTGGTTTGCGGGATCGTTCGCAGGGTTGCGCCGGTATTTGCTGTCGCGGATCAACAAAGTGTCGGACTCGGCGTCGAACGCTACCTCTACGCACTGTCCACCGTTCGTGCCGCTGTAGCTGGAGGTCCGCCAGGTCAGGCGGTCCTGGGAAATCATTCGATGCTCCTACGCTCGTTCAAGACGATCGACATAGCCCCGGATGACCTGGGCCGACTCGTCGGCGGTCAAGGCCAACGCCTGAAGTCGATCAGCAATCATTTTATACAGCGCGACTTGGTCCGGATCCTGCACGTATACCGCGCCGGTTTGGTACTCGATATAGCCGATGCTCTGGGCTTCGGCGAAGCTCAGCAGCGTGAAGTCGCCGTCGAGACCGACGTGGACCGCGACGTTCTTCGGCATGACGTTCAGCTCGACGTTGTCTCGCTCCATCAGCCGGAGCAGATGGCGGAGCTGCGCCACCATCACCTCGGGACCGCCGACCAACCGTCCGAGAGTGTCTTCCTCGATTACCGCTTGCAAGCTCAGAGGATTCGATTCATCGGTCAGTCTCTGCCGTGCCAGCCGAGCCTTGATGGCCTGCGGCAGATCCAACGGTGCGATCTGCAGACCACCGCTGAGCAAGGCGGTGGCGTATCCCTCGGTCTGGAGCTGGCCGGTCAGAGCCATCGCCTGATACGTGAACTGGCTGGTCGCCAACGCTTCAAGCCCGGCAAAGGTGCGAAACCAGTCGGGCAGTACCTCACTGTATGGAGCCAACTGGGTGCCTTCGTCGGCACGTTTCGCGAGCGACTCTATGCGCTCGATCTGGTCCGGCGTGGCGCCGTAAAGGCGCATCAGCTTCGCCACATCCTCCGGTTGCTGCTGATACTTGCCGGTCTCGATGTTGTTGATCTTCGGCTGCGTGCAGCCGAGTTCTTGGGCCGCAGCGGCTTGGCTGACGCGTGCGCGGATCCGCGCCGTTCTCAGTTCATGCCCGATCAGGAATCGCAGCGCGGACGGGTGCGAGCGGCTGACGGTCACTGTCGGTCCTCCAGCGGGTCGATGTTGGCCGTCCAAGTATTCACCACTCCCTGAGCCTACCCACCGATCGCTCCATATTGGCTGTTGTATAAGCTTATATATTTGCTTATGATCGGACCACGGCGGATGCAGCCGCAACGGACGATCGGGAGCGAGGACCAGAGATGGCCGTTCTCCAAGGCTCGACACTGATACACAGCGACCAAACCGGGCACCAAGCTCGAAGCGTCGGACAGGGCGGCTGGGTCGTCAGCTTCCTGCCCGGCCGCACCCTCACTGAGGATCAAGCAATCGCAGCCCTCCGCGCTGCCGATGGCGTCCTCGAAATCCAAAGGTATGCAACACTTCTCGGACTGACAGCGCTTGAAGTTGTCGGGCTCGCCGCCACAGAATCCCCATGGCTGCCCACACCGCGACCTGCATCAAAACGCTGGCCTTGGTCGAGGGGAGCTTCGCAATGATGCTCGGCTGGGCACTGGTAAGCGGGTGCGCCGGTATGGGCGGAACGGACATCGCACCGCCGCCATCGACCGATGAGCGATCTGGGTACTGGGCCTGGATGCGGCAGGCGGGCTGGTGCCACCGACGCGAATTGATGTTGGCGGTGAGTCGGCGATGACCGCTCGCATGTACGGATATCTACAGCTGTCGCTGGTCGGAACAGGAAAGGCGCTCGCCGAGCAGCAGATCGAGGCATTCGCTGCCAGTCGGGGCGGTGTCGTCGACAGGTGCTTCTATGAGTTGGCACCGCGGGTTGGTGTGTTGTGGTCTCTGCTGGAAGCGGTGGATCGCCGATCGAGTGAGCCGGTGGCGCCCGCGCTCGCTGAGGTCGCGCACCGGCAGGGAATCAGTCTGGACCGGTTGCTCGACAGTCCGCCTTCGACGGCAGCGTTCTGGGCGGCGGTCGCGGAGCTGGATCGGGTAGGCGGCGGCTACATCATCACACTGTCGCCGGAGCATCTGGATGGGCTTGGCGCGCCGAGATCCATACTGCTAGACCGGATCTCACGGACGCATCCCTCGATCGAAATCCTGTATGCCACCGCCATCACCGAACCGGCGCGACCAGACGAGCGGCTCGCATCGAATCGGAGGGAAGTCGTTTCGAGCAGTTCGGGGGTGGTGGGTGAGTTCCATGTGGCGGCGCTGGGGTGTGCTGTGGAGGTCGCCAGTCTGACCGTGCACATGGATTTGTCGCGGGCCGGGCTCGTGGACATGGTCGACCATGTCGATGCGTTGCTGCGCGAAATCATCGGCAGTGCAGTGGCATTCGATGCCCAGACAGTGCCCGAGACTACGAATCAGTTGTCGATCCGGCTGGTTCGCGATCACCAGCGGCTGCGGGTGCTGGTCCACGAGACCCGAGAACACGCCCGCGAGCCGATCAGTCACACCGTTGAGGCGCTGTGTGGTTTGACGGGCCGGGCTGTGCGGACCAGATCAGCGAGCGGCGGGACCATCACCTGCTGCGAGTTGCCGCTGGAGGATTACGGCGGGCCCGTCGAGCGGGTTCGGTCCGATCTGCCAGGCGAGGATCCGCACGATCATGCACCTGCGTTGCGCGGGCGGAGTCTGCCTGGTTCGAGCGTTGGGCGTCGGTCGTGACAGGGCGGGCGCGGGCGTACGGGATCGTGAGCAGGGACCGATCCGGGGAACATGCCTCCGCCGAAGTGGCGACGATCCGTGAGGCTGCTCGCTACGCCAGGCTGGATTTGCGTGCAGTCTCGGTCGTGCGTTCGGCGAACCTCAGTGTGCTGCTGGCCAGCTTCGCGACGTCGGGAATCAATGTGGTGATCGTGCCGAGCGTGTTGCATCTGACCGGATGGCTCGATGCGGTGCGCCGTGACTGCGATGTGTGGACATTGTCTCCGCCCGGCTACTGGCCCCGCATTCATGCTTCGGGGCTGCCGGGTGAGTTCATCGCCAGCTCGGGATTGTGCTGATGAAATCCCCACGCCGTGTCCGGCATATCCACATCGAATCTGGGCCGCTCGCGCTGGATTTCCAGGGCAGCGCTGAGCAGATCGGCAGTGTCGCCGCGCAACTGGCCACCGCCGCTGATGCCGTCAACCTCACTTTCACCGTGGACAACGAAGTCGGCCCGGACCTTCCCGAACTCCCCTGCGGCGAGCTCTGGGAATAGCCGCCCACCGGTCGCGAAGCGACCAGTTCCCCCTCCACGGCACGAAGTCGTTCTACCCGCGCGGTACGCGCAGCCCGTGAATTCCGATCAACGAGAGGCAGATCCACATGGCCACAGCGACAATTTCCATCCCCGCGACCATCACTGAAACAACCGCCGAGAGCGAACTCGCGATCATTGATGAGCGCCGCCGGGTGTATCAGGACGAGTTCGGGTTCAACACCTTCCGCGACCCACGCACCAACGCGATCACGATGGTCGCCGGGCGCGTGTCCGCGGTGATCACAACAAACACCCTCGGCCCACAGGTCAGAACCCTGCTCGACGCCGCGCCGGTGCCGGTGTTCTCGGTCGGGCATCGCGTGTGGGTGTTCCTGACCGACAGTCCGACACCGACGGACAACACCGCCCAGCTGAGCGTCGAATTGTTCAAACACAGTGCGGTCCCGCTGTTCCCGGGCGCTCTGATCGTTCTGCCGACCCCAGGCAACGAGAAGCGGTGCTGGCTGCACCTGCCCGACGGTAAAACCCGGCCGTCTTTCACCGCCGTGGTCGATGCGGTCGAAACCGCTGCGGCCCAGGCGGGTTCGCAATGAACACCGCCGATTCGACCACGCCGCGCCGGTTGCTCGATGACCAGCTCGCCCCGGCATGGATGGAATGGCTGGCCCATAAGACCGACGCCCTCGACCGATTCTTCACCCACGACGTGCCACAGATGCCGCCGGACCGATACTCCGAGAACGGAATCCGTCTCGCCGAACACGCGCTGCTCACCCGATTCACCGTCCTGGGCACCGCCGATCCCGACGATCCGCTGCTCGCGCGGTTCGGCTGCTACCTCGGCGAAGTCTTCACCCAATCCCTCGACGGGTACTGGATCAACGAGCCCTTCCCCAACCCTTGCCTGCCCCGGGCGACGGTTCGGTTCCCCTACACCGACCTCCGGCTGTGCGTCCAAGAACAGGTCGCACTTGCCCTGCACCACCGATCCGGCACCTGCTGGTCGCAGACATACCTCGCACTGTCCGGTCTGTGCGCGGCGTGGTGGGAATCCGGACACAGCCGCCGGTTAGAGCGGCACACCCTGTGACGCCGCGACTCAGAACCGCCTTGGGCGGCACAGATTCACGGCAAACCACATTCGAACTCGGAGGAGCTGGAGAGAGTTATGGCTGAGGGAGCCATCAAATGGTTCGACGCAACCAACATGGACCGTTTCGCGTCACCGCCACCGACCACACCAGAAACACCCGCACCGTCGAACACCCCTGGGGGAGTGAATCGCTGATGTTGCGGTCCAAACGCAAACCCGTCTCCGAGCCGCGTCCGGTCGTCCTCGGCTACATCAATGCCGCCCGAATCCCTGCCGGGCAGAACGAAATCCACGTCGGCGCGCCGATGCGTGCCCGCGCCGCCGAGTGCGGATACACCTGGGGCGGAACCTATCTCGACCGGGGCACGCATGGTGAAACCGTCGCCGCGCTCACGCGCGCCGCTAACGCCAACCCGGCCGTGGTTGCGGTGATCGTCCCCGACGACACCCACCGACCGGGCGGCCAACAAACGATCACCGCCAGCACACGCCAGATCCGTGTCGTCACCACCGACACGATCGACGCAGCGCCCAGCGCCCGGACCCGCCTCGACGAGGAAGCCGGTCGTGATGGCTGACGACACCGCCCGAACTCCCTCGATAATCTGCTCTCCCGCCGATTCGGCAGGCAGTCGGATCAGCGATCCGCTCGCTGTCGCCGACGCCGCTGGCCAGTTACGTGTTGTCGGGGATTGCGGGTGACCGGCCTTCCCGACAAGGACATGCTGCTGGCCGCGTGCCGAGGGGTCCCGGTCATCACCGA
This sequence comes from Nocardia nepalensis, assembly GCF_048910785.1. Lineage (NCBI taxonomy): Bacteria > Bacillati > Actinomycetota > Actinomycetes > Mycobacteriales > Nocardiaceae > Nocardia > Nocardia nepalensis. Next base: position 19,706 of record NZ_JBKBET010000044.1, read on the forward strand.
CCACCCGATGCTCGACGCGGCCGGGGAACTCGCTGGCCTGCACGAGACCCGAGAGAACACTCCATGGTGCGCACTCGAGGACATCGATTGGCACCGCGCCAGGTTGATGCGCGACATCGACCAGTGGGTCCAGCTCGCGACACCGGTCCCCTTCCCCGCCGCCAAATTGCACACCCACACGATGGGCCAAGTCGTCGACCAAATCGCGCAGCTGACCGCCCAAACCTATATCGCACTCGCCGCCGCACCGGACCAGCTGTTCGACGACGCCCGCACCCAACTCGACGAACTCGGTGACGCCTACCAGGACTTGGCCGACGACCTTGCCCGCGGTATCCGTCGCCTTCCCCAACTCACCACACCGTGGTGACAAGCACTGTCCGCCAACACCTTCCCGGCCAACAACGACAGGCGATTGTCATGAACGCTGTAATCCCACCCGGACCCGACGATCTGCGGCAACCAGGCCACGCCGAGGGAGCCATCTTCGGTGACTGCCTCACCGACCCCGGCGAACTCGGCACCAACGACGCGATCCACGCGATGAGCGTCCACCACAGTTGCCCACCACAGTGCTTGCCCCTCGGCCGGGCGATGGACACCCTCAGCGTCGAGTTCGTCTCCACCGCGATGCCATCACCGGACCTGCTCACCGGCGGCGGGTCCGCACAGCAATCGGCCACTGAGGCGCAGCCATCGGTCGAGATCGACGAGCAAGACCAAATCCTCGCCGACACAATCCGTTCGCACCAACGGCTTGCCAGGCCGCGCCGAGCCGACAACCTGGCCGGCCCGCACGCTATCCACACAAACTCGGCCACCAATGAGTAATCCGGCATATCTGCACCCCGGCCCGAGTCGAATATCGACAAGGCCGACCCACACCCCGACATCCCTTCGTATCGCGGCCCGCGCCCCATAGGACGCGGGCCGCGATACGAAGGCGAGACCGGTTGCGTCAGTTCAGGTGTCGCATGGGTCGTCGCCGAGGCGAGCGGCCATGAGGCTGGACAGATCACCCTGGGGCCAGCACCCACGGTGTGGGCTGTGGTGGGTCTACTGTCGCAGCCCACCTCATCAGACGCGTTTGCAGCAGTAGCGCGGGTCGTCGCACCGGTGGCCGTCACAGTCGTCGAACGGCCAAGGCGGCCAGTACCGGGAGGCTGCGATCGTTACGTCGATGGTGCTGTGAGGCGCGGGTGCCACAGCCGTGGCTAGAGCCGTTCCACTGATCGAGCCGAGTGCGATTGCCAGGACGGCGGTCATTTTGACCAACATGTCAGAACCCTTTCGATGTGCTGGGTTTCGGAGATCGCGTGGTCACGCGGCCAGGGTGGTCGGGGTGTGCGGATAGCGCGGAAGCCCATGAGTGGAAATGGCACTGCGTTCGCCGGTGCCCGCCTCGGTGTTGGCGCGCGGCGGCACCCTGAAAATCAGCACGTCCTCATGTGCGATGAGGTGCACCGGCAATCCCGCCGCCCGTTGCTTCACGACGAAGTCGCGTTGGAAGAAGCTGCTGCGGCCGATGATGTCGTCCTCGGCCAAGCGTCCGAGCAGGGCGACACAGCGTTCGACGGGGATGAGCCCGGCCAGGGTGCCGCAGGTGATGATGTGGGCGGGCAGGTCGATGAGTTCGGCGTGCTGCCGCCACGGTCGGGCGGTGACGATCACGTGTCCGCCAGGGCGCAGCAGTGTGGTGGTGGCGGTGAGGATGCGGGTGAATCCAGTCAGCAGCCGTCCGAGGCCGAGGTTGGCGAGGTTGCCGCGGTCGAGTGTCGCGCCGTAGCGGTGGTTGTGTTTGTGCACGCCCTCGCCGGGGCGGACGGAGACGTGGCCGTGGGTGGAGTCGCCGTATGGGGGTGAGGTGATCACGAGGTCGACGGCGCCGAGATAGTCGGCGGGCACCACGGTGCTCAGTCGTCGTGCGTCGCCGGTGAATACCGCGGCGTCGTGCTCGATGCCCGCTTCGCGGGCGAGCTGCAGGTTGGTGCGGGCAACGTTCACCCAGCGCGGCTCATACTCGACGCCGATAGCGCGCCGACCTTGGTGAAGGGCCTCAATGAGGGTGGTCCCGATTCCGCACATCGGGTCCAGCACGAGGTCGCCGGGCTTCGTGTAGTGGGCGATGGCATGGGCGGCGATGGCAGGCAGCATTTTGGCGGGGTGTGGGGTCCCATCAGGGCTGTAGCGGCCCAAGCGCTGCTTGGCGGGTGAGGATTGCGCGGTCGCCCACACCGACAGCGGCAACATGGGTGTGGCCGAGCCGGAGTGGGTGTCGGGGGTGCTCATCGTGAGCCTTCTTCCTGTCGTGGGGACGCGGCGGCGAGGGCTGGCGTTTACGGGAGAGTTCGCGGGTTGAGCTGGAGAACCTGCTGGTCGCGGTCGTTAGGTTGGGTAAACACCAGGACGTCGGTATGGACCCGGTCGTGGCCGCGTCGTCGGGCTGCGGCGGTCGGCGTGGTGGTGTCGGCGACGATGGCGTCGCCTCGGATCGCGACAGCGGCGATGTGCTGGAGGTAGAGCAGGTCCGCGGCCTGGGCATCGGCGACGATCGCTCCGGTGGGATCGTTGAGGACACCGTGGGTCCAGTCGCAGCGGGTGAGGACGACGAGTACCCCGCCCGCCCGCAGCCGGGTCGCGGCGAAGCCCATCAGACGAGGGCCCGCGTCGGGGTTGTGGTGGCCGGGCATCTGGGTGGTGATGATCAGATCCACGACGGCCGGATCGCCGACGGACGGGTCGAGGATCCGGACGGATCGTCCGAAGCCCTGGATGTGGCTGAGGGCGTCGGTGATGTCGGATCCGCAGCGGCCCGTGGCCTCGTGCGGGTGGGTGGGCCAATCCAGCAGCAGAATCTGATCACCGGCGGTGCTGAACTCACCGACTGCCCTGGCGACGATCGAGGTCGGCCACAGGTGGGCCGCGTCGATCGGCTCGGTGCCAGCAGCCCAGATGGTCGTCGGGATCACCTTCTCCGGCCGGATGTACCCCGGGCCGGTCGTGTGGCGGCGTGATCGGCGGGCGGGTCGGGGTGCGGTCATGAGAAACGTCCTCTCCCTGGAGTGAATAGTTCTGCATCTGTCCACTCCGCCCGCGAATTCGTTTTTCAACACACGAATCCGAAACGGTCGAAAATAAGAACGACTCGAAATATCAGCCGGGCACCAACGGCTGAAACACTCGCCGGACTCAGGGCAAGAAAATTCTTCGGCACGTTTGCAAGAGACAACCCCTCAGATCACCCGTCGCGCCAGGGAGGGCGCGCCACCGAATCGCCACCAGATCTACACATCTCCTGATAGATGCCCTAACCGACACCCTGACCCAGTCGCCGACTTCGGCGGCGAACCGTGGCCTCGGCGGACCTGAAGTGGCGGCTGAACGGGTTCGGAGGTTGTTTGGAGGTCGTTTGGAATTAGTTCGGTGGCGTTTTGGTGGCGGCGGTTCTTTTTCCTTTTCTCAACGCTTCTTCTCGCGTCGAGCAAAGGAGTCCGGCAATGAATTCTTTGAATACCGCAGAACTGTCGCTGGGTCGCGGGCCGTGTTCGCCGTTGGATGTAGTGCGTGCAAGTTTCGAGGCGATGGCCGCCGAGCCGGTCATACGCGAAGCCGTCCTCGCGGCTGGTTTGGAGTTACGGGAGCTACGCCTGGATGGGCTGCGGGATGTGCTGCTCGATCCGGGGTTGCCGATCGCGACGGTCGATGCGGTGTGGGTCTGTCTGGTTGAGCGGTCGCGTGTCCATGGCGGGAACGCGACTATGGCGTGCGCGGGCCTCGCACTGCCGGTGCTGGCCGCGATCTCGGCGCGGCTGTCGTCGCGGTGGGCAGGTGATCGCGCCGATATCGAGGCGGCGGTGTTGTGCGGTTTCCTCGCCGAGCTGGGTCGCATCGATCTGTCGCGGCCGTGGGTGCTGCACCGGTTGCGGTGGGCGGCCTACCGCAGCGGGTACGCGTGCATGCGCGAGCGCCAGGACGCCCCGGCACCAGCCCATTGGGTAGGCAGGCCCACCTCCGACGAAAGCAGCACACGGCAGCGACGGCTGATGCGTTCGCCCGACGGGCACCCCGAACTCGTCCTGACCCAAGCCGTCGATGCCGGGGTCGTCACCAGCGCTCAGGCCCGGCTGATCGCCCTCACTCGGTTACAGCGGCGCTCTCTGACTTCAGTGGCGGCCGAGCGCGACACCTCTTACAAGGCGCTGCATCAAGTGAGGCGCCGCGCCGAGCAGAAGTTGGTCGCCTACCTCGCCGAGCGTGCCCGCGACCTGGATCCGACGCGGACCAGCACGGTCGAAGCGCAAGTCCTGATCTCGCCGACCCGCGCGGACCGGACTCGCCGGCCTGTCGTCGGCACTGGTCGCGGCGGTCCAGCTACGTCACCGGTTCGCGGGCCGCTGTCGAAACCAGCCCGCAAATCGGGAGTGAAGGTGCGCGGGAGCGCATCGGCCGCCCCCGCATACCCGACCTCGGAGGTGCCCCGATGCGCGTAAACCGTTTCCCTCGCCTGTTGGTTCACCCGACCGCGCGGCTGCGCCGTGGCGTGTTGATCACGATCGGCGGGTGCGTCGTGCTGGTCTGTGTTGCCGGTTCGGCAGCGGCGCAACCGATTTCGAACCTCGCGGTCGCCGGATCGATCGAGGAAGTCCTCGACAATCTACGCAACTGGATCGTCGGCATCCTCGCCGCCGTCGCCACCGTCTGCCTCACCGTGGGCGGTGCCCGTTACCTCATCTGCTCGGGCGACCCGGGGGAGGTCGAGAAGGCGAAGTCCGCGTTGCGGGCGGCGATGATCGGCTACTGCCTGGCACTGCTCGCGCCGGTCATCGTCAGCGTCCTCAAATCGATCGTGGGTGGTTGACGATGACACCGACCACGCTTTCGGGCGGGCGGGTAATTCACCCGTCACCACCCTCCTCGATAGCGACCAAGCGCCAGTGGTGGCGGCTGCTGTGGGCACTCGCAGTCATCGCGACCATCCTCGGATCGGGAACCGCGATCGCCGCCGCCGATCCGGTAGTGACACCGACTCAACCTGCACCGTCACAACCGCCGACGGTATGGCAGACAACCCCGCCAGCCCCCACACCGGTTACCCCGACACCAGCACGGCCCGGGGACCCGACGGGTCCGGGTAATGGCGGTAGTGAGGATCCGGAGTGCGGGGTCCGCCATATCAGTGGTTGCGTCGCCAAAGCCATCGACGGGTTCTTTCAGCGCCTGGTCGATTCCGCGCTGAACCCGCTGCTTGATTTGCTGTCGCAGACGTTGCTGACCACTCCGGAACCGCAGTCGCTGCCGAGGGTCGGTGAGTTGTGGCAGTCCTCGTGGCAGCTGGTGCTGGCCTGCTACGGGCTGATCGTGGTCGCAGCCGGGGTGCTGCTGATGACCTACGAGCTGCTGCAGACCCACTGGACGCTGCGCGAGCTCGCACCACGGCTAGCAGTGGGATTCATCGCCGGTGCCGTGAGCATGCTGATCGCGACGAAGGCCATCGCGTTGGCCAATACCCTGACCACCGCCATCGGCGGCGACGGCCTCGACCCGGACTCCGCCGGCGCCGCGCTCAAACACCTCGCGGTTACGAGCTCGGGGTCGGGCGGGATCTTCACGGTCTTGCTCGCGAATGTGCTGGTGGTGATGGTGACCGTGCTGCTGGTCACCTATGTCGTGCGGGTCATCGTGACCATCGTCCTGGTCGTTGCCGCACCCCTGGCGCTGATGTGCCACGGGCTACCGCAGCTCGAGTCGATCGCATGGTGGTGGTGGCGTGCGATGTGTGCCTGCCTGGCGATCCAGGTCGTGCAATCGATGGTCCTGATCACCGCCGCGCGGGTGTTCCTGTCCCCCGGCGACGAGACCGGATTCCTCGGCCTCAAGGGCCCGATGGTGAACCTCATCGTCGGGCTCGCGCTGATGGGGATCCTGGTCAAAACACCGTTCTGGCTGCTCTCGGCGCTGCGCATCGGTCACGGCCGCTCCATGATCGGCTCCCTCGCGCGAGGGTTCATCGCCTACAAGACCTTCGGACTACTCAGCGGCCGCAGCAGTCGACCTGGCCCGCGACGTACACCATCTGGACGCGGCCAAGCCTCGCCCACCGCGGCCGGCGACCCCGACCCGTATGCGCGGGTGCGTTCCACCCGCGACGGACAGCTGATGCTGCCGCTGTCGGGGGTGCGCCGGATCAAACAGACCCGATCACAGCAACCGCAACCGAACACCGCACCGGCGGCCAGCTCAGCGCTGCAACCTAAACAGCAACCGAAGCAGCGGCGGGGCCGGCAGTTGACGTTGCCGTTGTGGCCGCGCGAGCCCGCACCACTTGTCGGTCGTGACGGTCAGTACCGGCTGCCGATCACGGTGGCACGCGTCCCTTCCGCCCGTCGAGCCAAACCGCCGACGCCACCGGCACCGAGTCACCGCGGACAGCTCGCGTTCGATTTCGACCCCGACCCGTATCGCGGCAACCGGCCCACCCGCAGCGGCCAATATCCGCTGCCGCTGGAGGTCCGTCGAGTTCCGGCCCGGCCGCCGACCGCTCCGACATCGCCTCATGCGGCGGCACCGGTCGGGTCACCACCACCGCCTCCCCCGCCGCGCCAACCGCGCCGCGCCGGTCAGCAACTGCTGCTGCCGTTTCCGAATTTGCCCATCAAACCCCGCGCACGTCGTTCTGGAGGTTCGAAGAAATGACCACTCCGATCCGCATCCCCGCCGATGTCGAGCGCCGCGACCGCATCATCGGTCCGTTCACCGCCCGCCAACTGGTGATCCTCGCGATCACCGGCATGCTGGCTTATCTCGCCTGGATCACCACCCGCACAGTGATCTCGCCACCGGTGTTCGTCGCCGTCGCTGTCCCGATCGGCGTCACGGTCGCGGTCACCGTCCTCACCACCCGCGACGGGCTCGCCGCCGACCAACTGCTGCTCGCCGCGATCCGCCAACGCCTGGCACCACGCGATCAAGTCCTCGCCCCCGATGGCATAGATCCGGCACCTAGCTGGCTGACCAAGCGCGCGACGGAAAGCAAGATAGCTGTTGCACCGCAACCGCTTTCGGCTCACGACCTGCACCTCCCGGAGAGGGTCACACCGGCTGGCGGCGACCAGATAGGGGTGGTCGACCTCGGCCGCGATGGGCTGGCAGTGATCGCGGCGGCCGGAACAGTCAACCTCGGGTTGCGCACACCGGAGGAACAGGAAGGTCTTGTCGACGGCCTCGGCCGCTACCTGCACGCGCTGTCGGGGCATGGGGTGCAGATCCTGATCCGCACCGCCCGCCTGGACCTGCACACCCGCATCAGCGAGCTGCACGCCGCAACCGGGGCGATGTCGCCGGATCTGGCGACGGCGGCCCTCGATCACGCCGAGCACTTGCGTGACCTCGGGACCGAAAGTGACCTGCTGTGCCGTCAGGTGCTGCTGGTGTTCCGCGAAGCCTTGGACCTGTCCGCTGTTCCGGCAGCTGGGTTGGGTGGCCCGTCGGTGGGTGCGGCGTTCGGGTGGTTGGCGTTTGGGCGTCGCCGCGCCCGTCACCAGCACCTGACCGCCACGGTGCGGCGCGCGGCGGAATCTCGGCTGCTGCGTCGGGTGAACGAAGCCCGCGAGCTCCTAGCCGCAGCCGAGATCACCGTCACCGCACTCGATGACGCGCAAGCTCGCACCATCCTCCGCAATGCCGCCAACCCCGGCAGCCTCGTCCCCACCTCAGCCGATACCGCCTCGGCAATGGCGATCATCACCACGGGCGGCTCCGAGTTCAGCGGTGTCGAACTCGGCAGCGACACCACCTCCGATGAGGCGAGCACCGTCGCCGATCGCCGTGGCGTTCGGTGGTTTTCCAGGCGGCGCACGGATCGCCGCAGTGTTGGTGCCGAGTTCGCACCCGACTCACTGACCATCGCAGCACGGCATCTCGAGGTCGGGGCCGACCATGTTGCCACCCTCGCGGTCACCGGGTATCCGCGTGAGGTCCACCCCGGCTGGCTGGCACCGCTGCTGACTCACCCCGGCCGTCTGGAGCTGGCCCTGCATATCGAGCCGGTCGACCCGGTCACCGCGGCGGCACGGTTGCGCCGCCAGCTCGGGCGCCTCGAGGCCACCCGGATGCACAACCTCGAGCACGGCCGCCTGGCCGACCCGCAGGTCGAGGTGGCGGTCGAAGACGCCCACGACCTGTCTGCTCGCGTCGCACGCGGCGAGGGCCGGTTGTCCCGAGTCGGGATGTATCTGACGATCCACGCGTCCTCGGCGGCTGAGCTCGCCGAGGAGGTCGCCGCGGTGCGCGCGTTGGCGGCGAGCCTGCTCATCGACACCTGCCACGTCAGCCACCGCAGCGTCCAAGGCTGGGTGTCAACGCTGCCGCTGGGCCTGGACCTGGTGAAACTGCGCCGCACCTTCGACACCGCCGCGCTGGCGGCAGCGTTCCCGTTCTCCAGCCCGCAACTGCCCGCCGAGGACCCAGTCACCGTCACCACCCCGACCGGTGTGCTCTACGGACATGACGCCGGGGCGGGACTGTTGTTCTGGGACCGCTTCGCCACCAGTGTCGACAACCACAACGCTGTCGTCCTCGGCCGCTCCGGAGCCGGCAAGTCCTATTTCCTGAAAACCGAACTCCTGCGCTCGCTCTACCGCGGCATCGAGGTCATCTGCATCGACCCCGAGGACGAATACCGGCGCCTGGCCGAAACCGTCGGCGGCACCTACATCCACCTCGGCGCAACAGGCGTGCGGCTCAACCCGTTCGACCTGGAAGTCCACATCCGCCCCGATGGACGCCGCGCCGCACCCGCCGATGCGCTCAACCGGCGGAAACTGTTCCTGCACACCGTCCTTCGCGTCCTGCTCGGTGAGCCGACACCCGCGCAACGCGCAGTCCTCGATGCCGCGATCGCCGCCGCCTACACCAGCGTCGGCATCACCGACGACGCCACCACCTGGACCAAACCTGCACCCACCATGCGCATCCTGCGCGAGCAACTGCTCGAATGTGGAGCAGGAGTCGGTGTCGAACTCGCCGCCGCTCTACGGCCCTACACCGGTGACGGCGCGTTCGCGTGCCTGCTGGACGGACCGACGACCACCGTCCCCGAGGGCGCGATGATCGTGTTCAGCCTGCGGGAGCTGCCCGAAGAACTCAAGACGATCGGCACCCTGCTCGCCTTGGACGCCACCTGGCGGCGGGTCTCCAACCCCGCGCAGCGTCGCCCCCGCCTGGTCAATGTGGACGAGGCGTGGATCCTGATGCGCCAACCCGCCGGGGCGGAATTCCTGCTCAAGGCCGCCAAGGCATTCCGCAAACTGTGGGCGGGTCTAACGGTCGCAACACAGGACTGCGCCGACGTCCTCGGCAGTGACCTGGGCAAGGCGATCGTCGCGAACTCCGCCACCCAGATCCTGCTACGCCAAGCCCCGCAAGCCATCGACGAAGTCACCGCCGCGTTCGCGGTCTCCGACGGCGAGCGACGATTCCTACTCGCCGCCGCACGCGGGCACGGTCTGCTCGCCACCGGCCAGCATCGGGCCGTGTTCGCTGCGGTCGCCTCGACCGCCGAGCACGACCTGATCACCAGCAACCCCGGCGAGCTCGCCGCGGTCGAGAACTCCACCGATGTGTGCCTCGACGTCGCCGAGGGCTTCGAGGAGCCACACGATGTCACCGACGACAGCGGTGACACCTATATCGATCTGTCGGACGCGGCATGAACACTGTTGCCGCCGTGGGGATCCCACCGCACCGCGCGTGGCTGCCCGACTACCTGCGAGACCCCGGTAGCGATATCGGCCACCACCTCTGCCACATCGTTAGCGTTCCGGGTCTGGTGGTCGTGGCAGCCGGGGTGGCGCTGCTCGCCACGATCACAGTGCTCGCCCGCACGCATCGGCGTCGCCGGCTGGCCGCGGGTGCCCGCGAGGTCACCGTCCTGGCCCCACCCACCGTCGATCCCGCCGCCGCGGCCGGGCTGTGGGCGCACCTGATCGGGCTGACCCGACCAGCCTGGAAACGAGCGGTGTTCGGGCAACCGCATCTCGGGTTCGAGTACCGGATGACACCGCAAGCGGGCGTCACGATCGCGGTCTGGGTGCCCAATGCGATCCCGCCCGGTTTGGTCGAGCGCGCCGTCGAGTCGGCCTGGCCGGGAGCACGCACCCATACGATCGAGCACGCCAGCCCACCGCTGCCCAACCCTGCACCGGGGCACAGGCGATTATTTGTCGGTGGTGAGCAGCGGTTGGGTCGGCGCGAGAGATTGCCGATTCGCCTGGACTACAGCGGCGGTGATCCGGTCCGGGACCTGATCACCGCCGCATCCGACCTCGCCCCTGGGCAAGGCGCGTGCGTGCAGATCCTCGCCCGCCCCGCCACCGGAGCCCGAGTGCGCCGCATCACTGTCGGCACGGGCCGCCGCTGGTTTACCGCGCTGCTGGCTGATCTGCTCGACTTGATCACGCCGGGCCCGGTGAATTCCACTCGCTCCCCAGCTCGCACGCGCCTCGCGCAGACCGACCGGCAAGCCACGATGGAATACACCACCCAATCGCGGGCGGCGGCCACCAAAGCCCGTGGGGCGCACTGGGCGACGGTGATCCGCTACGCCGTCAGCACCGAGGTCCCCGCCGATGCCGACGGTGCCGCCGTCGGTGCCGCTCGCAGGGTCGCCCGTGGACGCGCGCATGCCCTCGCGGCGGTATTCGCTGCCTGCACCGACCACAACTACTACCGCCGCCACCGCCGCTGGCGACTCGAAAAGGCCCTCACAGGACGGTATCTCGCGCGTGGGGATCTGTTGTCGGTGCCCGAACTGGCCGGGATCGCGCATGTGCCCACCGATTCCGACATCCCGGGTGTGGCACGCGCTGGTGCTCGCGCGATCGCCCCCGCACCCGAGGTCGCCACCGGCGGCCCCTACACCAAACCCCTCGGCGTCGCCGACACCGGCAGGGGACGTGCAGTCGCGTTGAAGGTGACCGACGCCCGTCATCACCTGCATATCCTCGGGGCGACCGGTGTCGGCAAGTCCACGCTTTTGGGGCAGATGATCCTGGCCGACGCCGATCACGGGCGTGGGGTGATCGTTGTCGACCCAAAAGGCGACCTCATCACCGATGTCCTCGACCGGCTACCGCGGCGCCACGCCAGCAAGGTCGTGCTGTTCGACGCCGACTCCCGCTCCCGTCCGCCGTGCCTGAATCCCCTCGACGCCGATCGCGCTGACCTCGACCGCACTGTCGACAACCTCGTCACTGTCTTTCGCCGCATCTACTCCCAGTACTGGGGTCCACGCACCGATGATGTCCTACGAGCGAGCCTTCTGACGCTGTGCAGCCAGCCCGGTATCGCGACCCTCGCCGATCTGCCGCGCTTATTGATCGAGCCCGCCTACCGAGCCAGAGTGACTGACCCGGTGACCGATCCGGTGCTACGCGGGTTCTGGGACACCTACGAAGAGCTCTCCGGCGCAGGCCGCAACCAAGTCATCGGACCGCTGCTCAACAAATTGCGTGCCTTCTTGTTGCGGCCGTTCGTGAAAGCCGCCATCGCCGCGGGCCCATCCACCGTTGACCTCGCCGAGGTCCTCGACCACGGCGGTATCTGCCTTGCCCGGCTGCCCAAAGGCTCTCTGGGTGAGGAGACGACCCGGTTGGTCGGGTCGTTGATCGTGGCCCGCACCTGGCAGGCCACCACCGCCCGCGCCCGTACCCCCGCCGTTAAACGCAACGACGCGGCCTTGGTTTTGGACGAGGCACACAACTTCCTCAACCTGTCCACCCCGGTCGAGGACATGCTCGCCGAGGCCCGCGGACTGAAGTTGTCGCTGGTGCTGGCTCATCAGAACCTCGGCCAGCTGCCGCGGGAGTTGCGTGACGCGATCTCGGCGAACGCCCGCAACAAGATCACCTTCACCTCCTCCCCCGAAGACGCTCGGGAGCTGGCCCGCCACACCGCCCCTTACCTATCCGAGCACGACCTGACCCACCTCGACGCCTATCACGCCGCCGCGCGACTGCTCGTCGGTGGTCAGCAAGCGCCTCCGTTCACGCTCACGACGACACCGTTGCCCGCGCGCATCCCGGGGCGTGCCCGCGAGATCCGGGCCATTGCCCGCGCCAACCACACCGCAACACCAGCCAAAGGCCCCGCCGCTGTGGGCCCCGAGCCGTCGTCGCGGCCCAGCACGAAGCCGTCTCTGCGCGACCCGCGTCTGTCCTGACCAGACCCCGCGGCGAGGCATGCTTCCTCACCTCTATCCGCCGGTGCCGCAACCGATTTCGGAGGTTCCCGATGATCATCAAACCGACGCGATCTACAGACCTACGTGCGCCGCGATCCGATACCCTCCCCGGTAACGGCCTGCAGCTGGCCGCGCTGGCGGCGCGGCTGACAGACCGCGACCGATGGCTGTTGCGGATGCTGCACGAGCACCGCGTGCTCACCACCGACCAGATCACCAACCTCGGGTTCGACTCCGTGCCGGTCGCGCGCCGTCGCATGCTCAAGCTCCACCGCTACGGCGTGGTCGACAAATTCCGGCCGCAGCGAGCCCTCGGCAGCTACCCGAGCCACTACGTTCTCGGCCCTGCCGGGGCGGCGGTCCTGGCCGCCGAGGTAGGTCGCGACGTCCGAGAGCTGGGCTACCGCCGCGACCGCGCGATCGGCATCGCCCACCGCCTGCACCTAGCCCACACCCTTGGAGTCAACGAATGGTTCACCAGCCTCACCGCCGCACCCCTGCGCCACCGCTGCGACGGCAGCCGACTCCTGGCGTGGTGGTCGGAGCGCCGCTGCGCGGACCTGTGGGGAGATCTGGTGCGCCCCGACGGCTACGGCCGCTGGACCCGCGCCGGAGCCCGCATCGACTTCTTCCTCGAGTTCGACCTCGCAACCATGGCTCTGGGCGAGGTCGCCAAGAAACTCGCCGGCTACGCCGAGCTCGCCCGATCCACACAGATCGTGACACCCGTCCTGCTGTGGGTGCCCACCGCGCGTCGTGAGACCAACGCTCGCCGCGCCATCGTCGAAGTCGCTGCCGCCCTCGATGATCCCGGCTCGGTTCCGGTCGCAACCGCCGCCGCCGACCTGCTCGACCCCACCAGTACCCATCCCAGCCCGGCCGACCGAGTGTGGTTACCCCTGCACAACCCGGACGGCACCGGCCGACTCGAACTGCACCACCTCAGCTCGACCTGGCCGCGGGTAACGCGATCGTCGGCCATCACCAGCGACGACCCGACACCCCCAACCAGCAAGCAGACCGTCCTTCCCGCACCCTCACCGACACCGCCGACGAGAGCGGGTGATCGGTGATGCTCCCGAAAACCCTTGGCGTGGGCACAGTCTCGGTCCTGTTTTCCTCCGTTGTCATCAGTGCAATCACCGCCGCCGTCGTCGCCTTCGACCACACCGTCCCCACCGTCACACCGCCCTCGACCAGCGGCAGGGCACCCAGCCCCGAGGCGGTCTCCGACATCCCCGCCGACCGGCTCGCCCTCTACCAGCGCGCCGCCGGGGTCTGTCCCGGCCTGGACTGGGCGGTACTGGCAGCGATCGGGAAAATCGAATCCGACCACGGCCGCTCCCCGCTGCCGGGCGTCACCTCGGGGGAGAACTTTGCCGGTGCGGGCGGGCCGATGCAGTTCCTGGCACCCACCTTCGACGGCGTCGTGGCACAGCATCCGATACCGCCCGGTGGTGCGAGCCCGCCCTCGCGATACAATCCGTCCGACGCCATCCATGCCGCCGCCTACTACCTGTGCGACTCAGGCGCACCCGCTGATCTGCGCGCGGCGATCTTCGCCTACAACCACGCCGACTGGTACGTGCGTGACGTCCTCGAACAAGCCGCCCGCTACGGCGTCTCGGCCCAGCCACCGGCCACCGGCGGCGACTGCCACAACATCCAAGCCCTAGACCCCGCCGCCTACACCGCGATCGCGTTCGCCTGCGCGCAGCTCGGACAACCCTATGTATGGGGCGGCAACGGCTCAGCCGACGGCGGATGGGACTGCTCCGGGCTCACCAGGGCCGCCTACGAGGCCGCCGGGATCGGGTTGCCCCGCACCGCCGCCGAGCAGTTCCACACCGGAACACCGATCGCCGAGGACCAACTGGCCCCCGGCGATCTCGTCTACTACGGCACCGCCGCAAACATTCACCACGTCGGCCTCTACATCGGAGCCGGGCAAATGATCGACGCGCCGACGTTCTCACAGCCGGTACAGATCGAAGGCTACCGATATCCCGGTGATGACTACTTCGCAGCTACTCGCCCCATCAATCTGTCGACTGTAGGTTCTCATGACTGATTGCGTCTTATCAGTCATTTTGCGTCGATCTTGCGTTTACGCAAGATCGGTGAGAATCCTACGGAGAATCTACCCTCCGCACGGGTTCGGTCTTCGCATAAGCGAGGGTGCGGGCATACGGTTGAAATCCCATGCTGCGGTAGAGTTTCTGCGGAATCGGATACGCCTCATCACCTCTCGGCGAGACCACAGCCGTGACGGCACCAGCCTCACGCAGAGCCTCCAGTGCGGCCAGGCATACTGCGCGAGAAAGACCCTGGCGGCGGAACATCGGTGCCGTACCAACGGGTTCGATCAGACCTACCCGGTTGCCATCGTCGTACCAGATGTGGCAGTTGGCGACGAACTCACCGTTTGGTGCCTCGATGACCCAGTCCAGTTCGGACCGGTACGGCCACGCGTTCATCAGATTGCGATAGGACTCCTCGGTCACGCGGGTGGAGTCCCACGCATTCCGATGTACGGCAACGCGATTGCCGAGATCCTCCAGTCCCCGGACAGCGCGTGCAACGAAACCCTTCGGCAGTTCCGGCAGGGGAAGGTCCAGCAGAGACCGGGCGTGGTAGGTGAAGAAGGCTGCGCCATTCCGAAGTCGGTACCCGTGGCTCACCAGCGCCTGATGGGCCCCCGCGACACATACCAGGAAAACGATGTCGTGGTGTGCGGCACCCTCGCCGAGTACGCGGTCGCGTGGCAGCGCGCGGAAGCGATCACCGGGCCACACGCGACACTGTCGCCCGAGCTGAAAACCCAAGACGGTCACATCTTCGCGGTCGAGATCGATGAGCTCGACGGCTACGACAACGGCATCACCAGCGGAGTTGTGTACCGGTTCACCGCAGGCGACGACGTGATCGAGCACCGCATCCCAGACACCGCACGCCCAACCACCGACGCCGCCGCGATCACGGGAACTAGCGAGCACTTCGACGAGGTGCTGATCGCTCGCCTGGACGAGTCCTTCACCTATTTCGACACCGGAGAACGAGTACAGGCCACCCGCGATGTCCACCTGCGCGTCGTGCCGCACACCGTTTGTGACCACGACAACGGCACCATCTGCACGACATGCGCACCGACCTGGCAGCTCGACCACGACTTCGACGACCCGTTTCCATTCCCGCGCACCAGACGAGTCACCATCCGCGAACTACTCGACAAAGGGAAACTCACAGCAGGCCAAACCCTGACAATGGCCGATTCTCATCTCACAGCCGTCGTCACCGGCGAGGGTGGCCTGATGCTGTCCGACGGCCGTGTCTTCGACAACCCGTCGGCCGCCGCCAACGCGATCACAGACTCAACCCGAACCCCGCCTCGAATGTCCCTGGGAGACTTAACAACACCCGATGAGACAACGACCGGCACACCGCCCAGTCCGTCCCCGATCAGCGTGCCCGAGATGCTGCCCGGCAACTGGGATGTCGAACGGCTCAGCCACGACCCCGGCTGCCCCGACCGCGACCGAGTCGTCGTCGTAGCCATCGACGCCAGCAGCGCCGAACAAGCCGAGCAACGAACCCTCGCATGGGCCCGCCACCCCAGCAGCCCGCTCAGCGAGCGCATCGACGAAATCACGGCCAAAGCCATCGATCAAATAGGCCCGAACCGCTGGACGGTAGCCCTGGCTCCCAAAGGGGATAACCGATGAATTCCACAACGGACGAATCCGCGAAGGACACCCAGCAACCCGGTCACAGCCGCGCGGCATCGGAAACCCTCACGCCGACACTCCGGCAACCGATTTCGGGGCGCGACGCCGCACTGGCAGCAGCACTGCACGAGGTGTTCTCCGCAACCGCTCACGGGCCCGACAGCATCGAGTTGTGGCTCGACATCGCCCAGGAAGCGACACAACAACTCACCGCACCCCAACCCGATAGCGCCTCGGCGGTACCGATATTCGCCATCTACCGCAACGAACGCACCGACGCCGTATTCGACCCCGACACCACCACCGTGCACGTGGTATCAGGCCCGCTGACCGGCACCCAGTACCGCACACCGTCCGAAGCGGCCCAAGCGATCGTGGCGCACGCGATCGGTGACGACCGCCAATGCGTAGTACCCGGCTGGACGACCTGGCGGCTGCACGACGGGCACCAGCTGGCCCTCTCCCGCCACCATCCGAACAGCCCCAGCACATAACCAGACCATCAAGCCACCGCCAGAGAGTAGATGCCGGGCGGTCCGAGACCCCACGTCTCGGACCGCTCTGCACTTCTAGTCCACCCGATCATCGATCGTCAACCTCGCCGCAGTCGGGCCGTCGGCGCAGTCGTCCAACCCGCTCGTCACGGTCGGCGGCGTTGACACAGCAAGCGATCGATCCCCCGAGGGGAGCAACCCAGCGTGGTGCCGCAGCCCCTCGATGTTGCGTCTGGCGACTGGGGCACTTCGTGTTTCGCTCTCCGGCTCTCAATCCCCTTTGTCAACGCACTGGCACAGGTCACGTGCGCACCGGTCGAATGGTGGGGTGAGCATCGGGGTTCAGGATAGCTGGGAATCGCACCCACGCGACTAGGTTGTCCTACTAGAACCAGGGCGTCCGATCGGGCATTGCAGACGCCACCGTGGACGGCCTGGCCGAGGTCGAGAGCTCGGCATTCCCTGTGCGCGAAAGGGATTCGCGTGACCATCCGAGCTGTGCCCCGTTGTCGCATGCTAGAGTGATGGGTTCTGGCAAACCGGCTTCGAAGTGGTCCCTTCCCTGGCGGCCGACACCGTGACGGCCGGTTCTACCGACGACGTGCGTTCGGCATAGCTGGCGGGCACCTTTGTCGGCCAACGGATCCGGCCAACCCACGCTGAACGCCTGTGCAGCGATTTATCGGGCGTGCTGTTCTTGCTCGGGCTGACAGTCGTCTGGACAGACCACCTTCCGCTGGCGAGGACTGATCGGCGGAGAGCGGTTGGAGTAGATCAGCTCGACCGCCTCCATTGGACCGATCACCCGGTCGCGCTCGAGGGCCAGCACACGGTCCGTTCACTGGCTAGGGGTCCGGCCTTGTCTAGTGGCATACACGACTTGACCCTCAGTGCTGCGCCGCGGTGGCAAGGCCGAAGCCAAATTCAGCGCCCAGGAAGTCGTGCCTGAACTGCAGTGCGCTTACCGATATGAGAGATCGGATTGCGTCGCACTGCGGATTCAGCGCCTCCACTGCCGCATACGTTTCGAAATCGTTCGTCGTTGCCGATGGCGAATGCAGTTGATACTGAACAGATGCCAGGAAAGACGTGGGGCCTTGTGCTCGGTGCGCTCGGGACAATCGGCGTGGGTGCGTGGGTGTTTGTCAGGCTGGGTTTGGACAAGGGCGACAAGCTCGCAAGCGTTCTGGGTCTCTTCGTTGGGCTGGCGGGACTAGGAGTAGCCATCTATGGCGTCGTTCAGGGAGTCCGGAACTCACGTGCACTTGCCACGCGGTCCTCGATCGGTGGAGCGGTCAGCGACGTCGGCGAGGTCAAGAGCGATCTGACGATCAATACTCAAACACCAAATCCTCTTCCACCTACGCTGCCACCCGGCACGCCGCCCACAGGCGGCGAGGCAGACGCCATGGTGTCCGACAGCTGGGTTGGAGGTTCCGTGCGGCGCATCCGCAAAGTCGGCGGCAAGCTGGAAATCAACGAATGAGGTAGACGTAGCCGATGAAGCTTCCCTGGAGGAGGCGTGGTGAACTATCGATCGACAACAGTGTCGTACTCGGCTCGGTGCTCAGCATCGCCGACGTCACTGGCGATGTGGCGGTGACGTTTGGTTCTGGGCACTCCTACATGTATTGGTGCCAACGCATCCCGAGGTCGGAGACGTTGCCAGCCGAGAAGGCTCGCAAACAAGCATCAGCGATTTTGCAGCCTAGGTACGCCGTCGCCCCGGTAATCGGTCGCGACGGCGAACTCGATGATCTGCTCAGATGGATGAACACGCCCGAACCACTTGCGGTGCGACTGATCCACGCATCCGGCGGACAGGGCAAGACGCGATTGGTCAGACGCCTGTGCGAGCTTGCCGCCCCCGCCGGATGGGTTGCCTGGCGGGCTTTTCGAGTCATAGAAACCGTCGATCGCGCTGGCACGATCGAACTCACCGACCAACATGAGCTGCTGCTCGTGGTCGACGACGCGCACCAGTGGGGCACTCCTGCGCTGAAAGCGCTGCTCGACAACATCCACTCAGTCGCCGCACGGTCCGATATCAAGATTCGTGTATTGCTGCTGGCCCGTGCGACTGGGTTTTGGTGGGCAAGCATCGCAACTCATCTCGATGATCGCGAAGTCGCGTATGACGCAATGGAACTAGCTCCTTTGGGACTGCGCTACAGCCGACGGCAGGTGTTCGACTCCGCCGTTGGAGCTTTTGTCCGCACGATGTACAACCCGCCGCCCCATGTCCGCCAAAGGGATCCTGCCGAATACCGCTCCAATCTCGACCTCAGTGGGGATCGATTCGAATCGGTGCTGTCTCTTCACATGGCAGCGCTTGCCGCCATCCACGCCCGTCGCCAGGGGACAGCCCTGACGCTAAGTTCGACG
Organism: Nocardia nepalensis; assembly: GCF_048910785.1. Taxonomy (NCBI): domain Bacteria; kingdom Bacillati; phylum Actinomycetota; class Actinomycetes; order Mycobacteriales; family Nocardiaceae; genus Nocardia; species Nocardia nepalensis. The sequence goes on from NZ_JBKBET010000044.1 coordinate 38,548, forward strand.
TCGGTGTCGGCCTACCTGCTACAGCATGAGTATGCCGATTGGAACAGCCAATTCGATCAGGGACTAATCACAACAACAACGGAAACACTACGACGAGTCGTGTACCTCGCGATCTTGACTGGTGGCCTGGCGCGAGCCGATGCTCGAAGCCTTTTGACGAGAGTGATTGGGGGGCTGGATTTTGCCCGACTCGAGCGAATCATTGACGATCACGGACGTTGTTACTCCGCCCCCGTCGACTCACATTCCGTGCTCACGCCGCTGCAGCCCGACCAGCTCGGCGAAGCGTTTATTTCCCTGATTATCCCTGGCCATCCGGAGCACCCACCTCAGGCCGCGGCGTCCGACCCCTGGGTGGTCGACGCAACGCATCGTCTGCTCGCCCCGGAAGGCGGAACACCACCCCAGTGGGCACCCACCGCACTGACACGGCTGGTCGAAGCAGCCGAACGTTGGCCCCACATCACCACGAACGTTTTGTGCCCGGTCCTCGAGCGCACTCCGGCAATCGCAACATGCGCGGGCGGAGTTGTTCTCGCCCGCCTAGCCGACCTGACCGGTATGCCCCTGACGATATTGCGAGCCATCCGCCGTAGTCTGACTGACTCGCCTAGCACAGACCCCGATATGGTCGCCGCTGTGCAAAGCCTCGATGAGGCTTTGCTCCCGCAACGCATCGCCGACTCCGACGAACCGGTCAGTAAAGCCGACTTGAGCATGCGCTATGCGACACGCCTCGATGCGAACAACCTTCCCCACCAAGCACTTGAAGTAACGAGGCAGGCCATCCGGCTGTATCGGACGGCTCCACAGTCCACCTCGGCCAGTCAGCTTGCCAAGATCGCCCGGGCAGAGATCGCGCTCAGCCGCCGACTCAACCGCGTGGGCAGACCACCACAGGCGGTCAAATCCGCTCGCAAGGCCGTCGCCCTGTATCGACTGGCAGTCGAACAGGACTCGAGCACTCATATCTCTGGCCTCGCCGAGGCACTCGACAACCTCGCAACATGCCTGGAGCATGCACGAAGACCACTCCAGGCCCTCGATCCCGCCTTGGAAGCCGTCGAGCACTATCGCGACCTGGCTGCAACTGATTCCAACGCGGCCGTCGCGAATCTCGCCTCGACCCTGAGTAATCTCTCCGCGGTACTCGTCAAGCTAGAGCGACTCGACGAGGCAGTCAAAATTCTGCATGAAGCAATCGCACTCGATGGGCAGCAACTCGGCAAGCCAACCGCCGCGGTCGACGTACCCAACTACGCTCGACGACTCACCAACGTCGGTGAACTGCTGGGACGAACGGGACACCCCAGGGAAGGGATCGAAGCTTCCCGTGAAGCAGTCGCCTTGCAGCGGCAACTTGCCGAACGGGACCCGCGTGCCAACCTCCACGACCTCGCCTCCAGTCTAATGAATCTCGGCCGGCTGCTCGGTCGTCTAGGCCAACCGCAGGAGGCACTTGATGCTACCCAGGAAGCCGTCGATCTACGTCGACGGTTAGCCGATATTGAACCCGATACCTACACTGCTGAACTTGCGCAAGCTGTCCACAATTTAAGCATTGATCTCACGAACCTGGGAAAGCCCGAACAAGCACTCGACGCGGCCCGCGAAGCAGTCGGACTCTATCGCTCCCTGACCAAGAAAAAACCACAGATCCACATTGCAGCGCTCGCCAAGGTATTGTTCGGCCTCGCCAACCGCCTTGGAGATCTTGGACAGGCTCACAAGGCTCTCGAACCCGCCCGCGAGGCAGTTGCGATCTACCGGCGGCTGGTCAAAGCAAATACCGACATCCATCTACCTGAACTCGCTGTGGCACTGTCGAACCTCAGCGTGTGGCTGGGCACCACGGGACAGGCAGAGGAAGCGCTCGAGAATGCGCAGGAATCAGTCGCCCTACTCCAACGCCTTTCCGACATCAGTGCCGATGCATACCTCGCAGATCTGGCCCATGCAATGGGGAACGCAGCAGTCCAGCTCAATGCGGTGGGGCGCCCTAGAGAGGCACTGGAAACTGTAGACGAAGCAATCGTCCTTGGCCGGCGGTTGGTCGAAAAGCACGGCACCCATGTGCCCAGACTTGCTCGCATGCTATGGATATGTGCCGAAATTTCAGCACAACATGGACTCGAACTGCCTCGGGCTCTGTCAGCGATTAGCGAGGCCATCAAACTGTACGAGAACCTCGCTGACCAGGTACCGGCGGCGTTCGACGCCCAACTGGCCACCGCCCGCGCAGCACGAGGCCGTGTGCTGCAACGGCTTTCAGCAATCTAGTCACTCTCCGCTAGGCCCGGCTGCAACGCTGCGGCGGCCGACGAAGCAGGTCGCTACGCAGTCGGATCGTTCAAGCCATCGCACGCAGAATGCCAGAAAGATCGGTATCTCGGTTGTTGAAGAACCGCCCCGAGATCGGAGTCCACGGGTGCAGGGAGAACCACCCTGCATCGGACTCGAACACTCTTGGAGGCAGCGATGGCCAACAGCCGTACCGGATCCCGACCAGGTAACCGCGCCCGCATCCACCGGCGTCGGGGTGCGGCAACGCTAACCGCGTGCACGATCGCCTGCGCAGGAACCCTCTCACTCAGCGCCGCCGCCGGGCACGCCGGTGCGGACCCGGGTGGCGTCGGGGCATGCCCGCGCTGGACGGCCGTGCTGGTTCCCGGCACGGGCGAAACCAGCCCCACCGCCGACCCGACCCAGCCGGCCGGGCTGCTGCGCCCTATTGGTGACGGCCTGACCGCCCGATACGGCACCGACATCGCCGTACGGTATCTGCCCTACACCGCTGCCCCCGTGCCGTACGTGCCGTCGAAAACCATTGGCGTAGACAGGTTGCAGACAATGCTCGCAGGCTTGTGTGAGTCCACTCAGGTGGTACTCGCCGGCTACAGCCAAGGCGCCGACGCCGCCGGTGAGGTCGCCTCACAGATCGGCCGCGGCGCCGGACCGATCCCCGCCTCGCGGGTCCTGGGGGTCGGGCTGATCTCCGACCCACACCGAAACCCCGAGACCCCGCAGCTCGGCGGGAACACCACCGGCGCAGGCATCGGCGGACCACGCCAAGACTTCGGACAACTCTCGGGGCGAGTACGGACCGTGTGCGCGCAAGGCGATCTGTACTGCGCGACCTCGGACCAGGCTTCACCGGTGATCGCAGCGATTGGACGCGCGTTCACCGGCAACGGCGCACTGATCGAACAAGGCTCGCCGAGCTCGTCAGGATTGAATCCGGCCTCGGTGGTGCGGCAGGTCGCGATCGTGGCGGGTGGCTTGACCGGCGTCGCGGCCAACATCCCCGCCATCCTCGACGGCCTCGCCCAGCTCCCCCAAGCCCTCGCCGCCGGGGACATCCCTCGCGCGCACCAGATCATCGGTGATCTCAACAACGCGTTCAACCCGTTGGTGCGCATGGCATCCCAAGTCGACCTACACCTCGTCGCGCAAGCGCTGTCGATGGCAGCCCCGCTGGACTCCTCGGGGTCGACAGCGGTCGCGGCTCAGGTGGTCGACATCCTCGCCCGCGTCGATATCGCTCGCGTCGCCACCAATATCGGCAAGGGACAAGAGGTCGCGTGGCGGGCGGTCGAAAAGGCCAGCGCCGGAGACTGGCTCGGCGGCGGGCTCGAGCTCATCGGCCTCGTGCCGATCACCGCGGACCTCGCCGGCGCGGCAGCAAAAGCCCTCACCGGACCGGAACCCAGTCAGCTCGCGAGCCTGGCCTCGAACCTGACCAGCACCACCGGCACGGCTACCGCTGCCGCACTCGCCGATCTGGCCCGCCAGGGCAGCGACACAGTCGCGTTCTACGACTCCCGCGTCCACCAAACCGGATACACCGAAGGCGTACAGCAGGTCCTGAACTACCTGACCGACAGCATCGACCGCGCTAACTGAGCGGAGTCGCGCCAATAACAGGGCCCAGGATGGTCGCGCTCCAGAAATCATGTCTCCGGGGCGCGACTATCGGATTGGCAGTGCCTGCTCGGGTCGATGAACGCCACGTGGGACGCTCAAGAGACAGGATGATACGGGCGCCACCCAGTTCGTTCTGGCCGACAACGGCGGACCTAAAGCCGCCGCAGCGATCCCGATGTCGGAATACGCCGCCGCCCACAATGCCGCGCTGCTACTGGGACACGTGGATGCGGGCATCCTTGAACCGGTCGAATGCGGACCCGCCACCACCGTGATCGAAACCGTCTTGGGCACAGACAAACTCGACCAATGGCGCGCGATCTGGCGGCAAGCACACGCGGTCGCCGATGACGACGCGACGACGATGCTTGAGTTGGGTCGGCGTTGGTTCGATGTCGTCGGATCCGACCCGCACGCCGACCCTGATCCCGGTTCGGCGCTGTCAGGCGCGGTCGCTGACAGGGTGGCCAGGGTGGCGCGCACAGTCGACGCCGTGGTGATCGAACTCGACCCGGCCGAGGCGGCAGCCCAGGGCAGAGGCCGAACGCGAACGGCACAACTTTTTCCGGGTCGACCCGATTTCGGCACCGCTCCGTCGATCGAAGCTATTCGGGCCGGACCACGGTATTCGGCATCTGGTGCGGTTCCTGCGGCGCGGTTCACGATGCCGGCATATCGGGGGATGGAAGCAATGGGTTTGTACTCGAGTTCGCCGCACCATGAGACTTTTCGCCATCGAACTGGAAAATGCTCCGCCACAAGGCGATCGCTGCTTGCGGGTCGACGATTTCGGCCGCTCGTCGCGCGATATCCGCCACCCGGGCGACCGAGTCTGCCGCCACCGCCGCAATGCTGGGGGATCGGCACGCCCCGACGGTGCCGCCGGTTTCCGGGGTGGTCAAGTCCACCATGTCGGCACCGGATCCCACAGCCACAGATCGGAGATACTCTCCCAACGAAGTCAGCAGCTCGGGGATGTCGGTGATCAACCGGCCGGGCGACCGGCGCGTCCACTGCGAACCGCAGGCTTCGACGATCTCGGCGATGCTGGCGGCTCCGTAGGATTCCGAGCCTTCCAGCCAGCGCAGGCAGAACACCTCCACGAAATACGACGATAGAGGAATCGACCGGCGATATTTGACCAACTTAACCAGCCGGATCAATTCGCGCGATGAATAGTCGAGCCCACCGGTGGCCGCGGCGAGCACCATTCTGTGCAGACTCGGTGAGGTACCGAGCCAGCGTTCACCATTGGCCGGGAATGCAACCTCGACCAGAGCGGACGTAGGTCTCGATCCGGGGTGGTCCCACAGCACGCCGGCGGCGATACCCGGGACGATCTCGACGGATGGCTCGTCGCATAGGGTTTCGAAACGAACAGCCGGTGGATCGGCGACCGGCGGCGCGAACGATCCGGTCGGGGTGAGTGCGGCCAATGCGCGCGACACCAACTTGAATGCTTTCGCGGCCGATACCGCAGATGGTGTCGGAAGACCTCGGTCCAGTGCGCGATGCAGTTTTCGGGCAGAATACGGCAGAATCGCGTCGCTACCGCGATCTCCCAGCGGGTCCTGAAAAACCGCCAGCATGTCGACATCGCTGTATCCGATGATGCTGGTGCCGCAGGAACTTGATCCGACCGGCATCCAACTAATCGTACCGAGTGTTGAAAGCCGATCGGTGGCCGCGGCGAGCAGGAGCGTTCCCTCCGGTCCGAGCTGCACCGATCCGGCGGCCCCGCGATCGACCTCGCGAAGGTACTCCCGCAGCGATGTCGTCGACTTCACGCGGTGCCGTCGTGCGTATCTACCGCGTACGTCTGGCCACCGGCGGCAATGTTCTTCGCGCCGCGGTGGTATGCCCATCTGCCCGGCGGATCTGTCGCCTTGTTTTGATCGTCGCGGCGACGGGTCAGATCCGCCAGCATCGCACGAGCCTCATCGACCGTCTGAAAAGGCAGATCGACAAGCCTCGCTTGCCGCGCCGCGGTTTGGATCCCGAGGTAGGCGTTGGCCGCCGAAGTGGCCTGACCGGCACGGTGGGCGGCATTGAGGGTCGTCAATACGGCGCCCACCGCAGCCGCTGCCAGCGCGAGAATTCCTGAGGTCGTGCGACCCGAAACCGCCGCCAGCGATGCGGCACCCGAGACCGCGGCGAGAATGCTCGCTCCCGTTCCGAGGAGCAGGTGAATCGTCCGCCACTGCTTCGCAGCCTCGAACTGCCCCTGCGCGCTGTACATCGCGCTCTCCTCCAACCGGAACAATTCATCGACGACCATGGCTCGCCTGTCCCCGACCCCCGCCCCGCTCTCGCCCGCCATCCAGCCATTACAAACGATTTCGAGGAGTCCCACCGGCGTTTGCGCCGAATTAGCCCATCGCAGGTCACCGCGATCACCACTACGTCCATGCCGTCCACCAGCGCAAGCTCCGGTCGAGGGCTGTATCGCCAAGCCAGCGACCTCATGGCGGCCTTGGACGGTCACCTCACTGCCGGGCCGACCACCAGGCGGTGGACCGCCGCCTACAAACTCGCCCGTCACCCAGACATGGCGATAAATGTGATGAACAGGGTGCTACCGGAGACAACGACATCGCTGGGCCACTCAGGCCGGTCGTCACCAGGGGTCCAGGCCGCCGGTTGTCTGATGTGGGGGTTACCTCCGTCGGCAGCGACCCATTCGATCTCCTCGGGCGTATATTTCGTTCGCCGCAATAGATGTAGGTGGTGGCCAGCAGTGCGCCGACGGCGGCGACGACACGCGATGACTCAGCGGGCGCGTAGTGGGGCTCCGTGTTGGCATCGGTAGATGCGGCGTTCATCGGTGGCCATGAACGGGAACGGGTATACCCGCGTGCTGGGCTGGCCGTCCCACAGTGTGATGGGGTGCGCGGCTGGTACGTCGCACCACCACGAGTCATCGGTGAACCCGATGTCGCGGTTGCCGTCACCCACGTCGAGCACGTGGCGCACCTGTTTGCCATGGTCGAGCCGGCATCCAACGACGAGCGCACCGGCTGCAACAGTGGTCGGTGTATCGCCAGCGGCGGTGGCGGATTCGATCGGATCGGTCATCGCTAGCTCCTCGTATTCGCCCCGGGGTATGCCCCGAGTAGGTGCGTCAGGCGGTGCGGACGGCGGTGGTGGCGGCGCGGCCGATGGCGTGGGCGGTGGTGGCGGGGTCTGCGATCACGTGCACGGTGATGCCCGACAGCGGGGTGCTGTCTTCGTCGTCGGGTGCCAGCCACAGCACCGCGCAGCCGCCAGCGCGGAGTCGGTCGATACGCTGTTGGGCCTTGCTGCGGTGCTGGTCGTAATAGATGCCGTCGGAAATGACCACCAGCAACCGGGTGTTCTCGGGGCGGGACAGTCCGAGCGCGCCGTCGAGTGCGTCGATGGCCTTGTCGATGGCGTGGTCGTAGTCGGGGCAGGTGAAGTCGGTGACTTTCGCGGGTGCGGTGCCTGGGTAGGTGATTGGGGTGACGGTGTGTCCGAAGGTCACGGTCGCGGTGTCGGCGGGCATGACAGCGAGTTCGGCGGCATGGGCGATGATCCAGGCGGCCGAGGCGACCGGCCCGGCGTAGTCGGTCATCGATCCGGACACGTCACAGGCGATGCCGACCCTCAACGGCGGGATGGGGGTCGCGCGACGGATGGTGCGGGTGAACGGCTCAGCGGTCGGGATCGCCCCAGCGGCACGCTGAGCCTCCCGCGCCAGCGCCCCACGCATCCGCAACCGGCCCGGCGGCAGCGCCGAGGTGGTCTTAGTGATCGCGCGTTCGCGTTGGCTGGCGGTATTGAACGCACGCGCCAACACCCGCGCGGCCACACGTTCATCGGCTTTCGGGGCGCGGGTAGTCCTGGCCAAGGACGTGGCGGGTGCGCCACCGTTGCCGAACACCTTGCCCGCCGTGGCGGCCGCCGTCGCGGCATGAGCCGACTCCGCGCGCGCCGTTGCCGTAGCCGCGTCGGCGGGATCTACCGGAACCTCTTGTGCGGCAACAGCATCCGCGACATTTGCTACGGTCGCACTGATCGCGGACGACAACACCGAGCCGGGGTCGGGATCGGCGTGCGGGTCGGGGCCGACGATATCGAGCCAGCGTTGCCCCAGCTCGAGCATCCCCGCACCGTCGTCGTCGGCAACCGTGTGGGCTTCTTGCCAGATCACCCGAAGGTCGGCGAGCTTGTCGGCACCGAGGATCGCCTCGATCGCGGCAGCGGCGGGCGCACACTCGGCGGGCTCGAGGATGCCGCCATCCACCCGCCCCAGCAGCAGCGCGGCGTTGTGGGCGGCGGCGTAATCGGTGGCCGGAAGCTGCGCGGCAGCGGCGGCTCCCCCATTGTCGCCGATCACGATCTCGGTAGCGCTGGCGCGCAACCAATGCCGGTCGGCGGGCCGGCGGCGGATGTGGGCCGCCTCGATGCGAGATTCCTCCAATAGCATGGCGGCCTCGACGACGGCCGGGTTCGCGACCGGGGGCGGGTCCCAGCGTGAATGCTGGGCATGGGCGCATTCGTGGGTGAACGCGCCCCACGTGCCCGCGTACCGGGCGCGGTCGCTGTTGCGGTCCGGGCGCGCGGTGGCAGGGTCGATCCCGAGGCGGGTGCCGTCGATCTCGATCGCGGCACTGTGCGGCATGAACACCGCCGGGTGCCCGTGCGCCGCGCCCGGTGCGATGGTGACGATCAGGTCATCCCGGTCGGCGATCGGCGGAGCTTCATCGGTGAACGCGGCCGACAACGTTTCCCATCCGGTCGCGGTCGGCGGCAGCTCAGGTGTGGCGGCGGGGTCGGCGATCACGTGCGTGTTCATCGCGAGATTCCTTCCGGGCGGGGTGGTTTCAGAGCCGGGCACCGAGGGTCAGGGGTTCGAGCCGGGTACCGAATACGGTTTTGACCACGTCGGCGACGATGGCGCGGTCATCTTCGGGGGCGGTGCCGATCAGGTTGGCGGCGGCGGTGTGGGTGTCCGTGGCGGCGGCGATCTTGCTGAACGCCAGCAGCTCCCGCAGTTGCGGTGCCCACCCGAGCTCCCCTTGGTCCTTGCGGGTGGCCAGATTGCGCGCCACCCGCACCGCTTTCGGATCGACCCCCAACTGACCGGCGAGGTCGTAGTCGCTGCCCACCTGTACCTGGAACGCGAACCGCGACGCGAGGGCATCGGACAAGATCGCCCCATGCACGCCCGGGTTGTGCCCCGCCACCACGAAGAACCCCGGCTCGGCGGTCACGATCTCACCACTGTTGGCCTTGATGACGATCTCGCGGCGGCCGTCCATGGCTGGGTACACGCACGACAAGATGGTCGGCGGGATCAGGGTGGCATCGTCGATGAACAGCACCCGGCCCTCACGCATCGCGCGCACCAGCGGGCCGTGGACGAAAACGTAGGTGCCGTCCGGGTTCTGGGTGTATTCGCCCACGAAATCAGCGACCATGGTGTCGCAATCGCCCTGCACGGTCAGCAAATCACCGTAGGCGGCCTCGATCAACGACGTCTTGCCGGTTCCGGGCGGGCCGTACAACAACACCGGGACCTCGTTGTCGCGCATCGTCCGCAACACGTCCACATCGGCGCGCCCCGCCAACTTCCGCAGGTGATACAACTGCCCGTTCGGCCGTGCCACAGCCCTACCCGGCGCGGCAGTCGCAGCGGGTGCGGGCTTGGTCGTCGCCTTACCCGCCCGGCCAGCGGCCCGCGTGGACGCGGTCCCGCCCGACGGGGCGGCGGCCGGTTTCGCACCCGGAGCCGGAGCCGGGGTGGGACCAGGAGTTGCTGTGCTGGTGTGTGCGGTGTCGCGGTAGCGCAGGGGTTTGGTGCTGGTTTGTTGGGCCTGCCCGGCAGCGGTCAGCGTTTTCAGCGCGTTACCGATCGCGCCCGACGAATGACCGGTGAGTTTCGATATTTCACGCGGCGTGTATTCGGTGCCGGGATTATCTGCCAGCACACGAGCCACCATACGACGCAACTCACCATTACCGAGCCGAGTCCCCGTCGCGGGTGCTGGTGTCGCGGGTGATGCCATCTCGAAACTCCTTCGTAAACAGTAGCGCCCCCGTTCACACCGGATCGTTGCATACGGGTGGCGTCATCGGAATTCAGGGTTGGATGGTTCCGAATTTTCCGGGTACGTGTCGACGCTATCTCGACTCGTCACTACAATTCAAGCGAATTCGCCAACAATTCAGGCGATTATTCACCCGAATTCGAGACTCGCTCGCCCGAAACAGGGCAACAGAATGGGAGCTCGCGACCGCACACACCTGTCAATTTCAACGCAGGCAAATGCACCCAAACCGAGAGGAAATGGATAGTCACCAAAGTTCGAAATCGATAGTAAAATTACATATCTGGAATAGTCAGGACCGCACCTTTGGGTCAACTCGCACCTGCCGCACATTCCCCGCCCCATGTATCTATGCCCCGCCGGGGGTTCACCCTGGACACACACGGGCCACCATAAATCTGCATCTACCTGCGTCTCCAGCCACCCTGCGTGCCGCGTTCTCAACCACACCACAGAACGCCCAACCGGATACACCAAGGAACAAACCACCGATGAGACCGCCCTCTTTGCGCCGAGTAACTCCACTCAACCAGTTGCGGAAACACATGTTTCAACCTAATTGGACATGCGCCCATCTAGTTGATAAGACGTCGACGAGAAACTGGAATTTTAAATGGATGCAAGCTAACGCTCCAACTGGAACTAATTGTAATGCAACCATTTTTTGGCGCGTTCTTTTCGATTTTTCCCGAACAGCTGCAATGATTGATATCGAGTGGTCGGTGTAGAGTCTCAGATATGTCCTTCCGAGGACTGTGAGCGAATGCCGGTGAGCGTGGCGCGCACTATCCACTTCTACGTCCGTATCAAAGCAACCTGGAACCAGCCGAAGCACGTTGCGCAAGGTCGTGGCTCCACAATCGAGGCTGCATTAGTCGTTCTTAGCGTGCCGAAGCCGTTCGGCCAACTGCTGCGTTTCGGTCGTCGGTTGTTCCCCGATTTCGGTGAGTCGCCGGGTCAGCAGAGCCATTGTTCGGTCGATGGCGTCGTGTTCGCCGAGGCGGGCATGCAGACGCAGAATGTCCCGATAGATCAGTTCATTATGTGGGTCACGCACGATGGCGGCTTCGAGCAGATCGAGGGTTCGGCGCGGGCTATCGGCGACGAGGATGCGGGCCAGCGCGGCCAAGGCGTTGACGGCATCGCGGTGTGCCGCCACACGGATCGGCTCGATCCAATCAGTGTGCAGATCCTGCGCCAACGCTCCGCCCGCAAGGGTAACGATCCGGTGGTAGCAAGCGGCGCGCGCCTCGTCGGTAGTGGCCCGGCGCCGCGAGTCCACAGCCTCGCTGAATTGCCAGTAGTCCACAGTGACGGTAGCTGGGTCCAGCCGATATCGGATCCTGCCATCGACGATAACGTTGGCTGCCGCGCCATCGGTCGCAGCGTTGAGGGCGGCGCGCAAGCGACTCATGGCCGTGGTGATCGCGTTGGTCGGCCTGGCTGGTATGTGTTCACCCCAGAGTGAGTCGATGAGTGCGTCTCGGGTTACGCCGTCAGGGTGCACGGCCAGCAGCGTCAACAGTTCGCGGCTGCGTGGTTGCAGTCTGGCGGTGATGTCGACCCCACCGCCGGAATCGGCTGGGTCGTGCCAGATGACACGCAACGGCCCGAGAACATTGACGGCAAGCGTGGCACCCGCGAGATCTGAATCCTTCAAGGGCGTGGGCGTCTGCGGCCTCGTCGGAGCCGTGTCGGATGGGTGGTTCACAAGCGAGGCATGGCTAGCTGCGGTGATCTCCAGTTCGACATCGCTCGCGCTCGCTTCCTCGCCGCCACCGGAGTGGGCCAGCGCGCGGCTGTTGTCCGCAACCGCAGGAGCGTGCTGGTTCAGTATGTGTCGTTGGAGCCGATACACCGAGGGCGCGGCATCGCCGCGAGGTAGGCAAGCTTGCCACCACTGTCTGGCCCGGCTCTCGTCGCAGCGACCTGGCGGACGGAGCGAGGACGCTGGTTGGTCGGCGACGAGCTGGGCTCGCAGCGCGGTCGCGATCTCTCGTGCCGCAGCCGCGAGTGTGCCGCGGCGTCGACCGACCTTGTCGCCCTGCAGGATTGCGCTCGCGCCCCGGGCATCTCGAGGTAGGCGTCCCATCACTGGTACTCCGAGTTCGGCAGCGAATTCACCGGCCTGATCCGAGCCCACGAGCAGCACAGCCCGGCAGCGAGCGGCCCACCCTGCGATCTCTGCGATCTGCCGCTTCGCCGAGCCGGGGTCGGCGAGGTCGGTGCGCACGAGCACGATCAGAGCATCCGAGCCCTCCATGATCGGCCTCGCCGCCGAGTTCGGATGAGCCGTGCCGCAGTCGGCGATCACCACCACATCCCTGTCCGGCGGCATCCCTGGAGGAGCCACAACACCTATCTGCGTCGCGAGCGTCGCCTGTGCCTGCTCGGCGAGCGTGGGAGCGGTGATTACCGGAACCCCGGTCGGCAGCAGCTGGGCGTTCTCTATCAGCTGCGCCAACCCGCAAGCCCCTGTGCGTGCCATCGCGGCGAGGCTTGCCAACCCTGGACTCGTGTCGCCAACGATGAGGTCGGTCAGCTGGCCACCATGGGGATCAGCCTCTACCAGGACTGCGGTTTCGGGTCCTGGCCATGTGGTGGCCAACGCGACGGCGGCCGTGGTCACCCCAGCCCGTATACCAACACCTGTCATGGCGATTAACACCGTCGTACCCCCGCTCTTCCCTCGGGTTGTTCGATTGGTGAACTGCTCGACGCGTCAGACGGCAGCGATAGAGGTGATCATGGCGTGCCCGTCGATCTCAATGGTTGAAATCCTTTGCCGCCAGGTCATTCCCGCCTGCCCGGGACGTATTTCGGTGAGTTCGACCAGGTACTGCCCCGACTCCAAAGGATGGATCTGCACGCAGTAGGTCGTCCCCGGTGGTACCGAGTCGATCCCGGCTTGGATCTGGTCGATGCTCGGCACCGCCGCGTCCGAAGAGACCACTGCGCGCGCTTGGCCTGCGTCGCGTGCGACGTAGTACGACGCTTCGAAGGCCGTGATCGCCTGCGGTCCACTGTCGTTCAGCACTAGGGGCTGAACGGCATCGGCAGCATCGGTGTCGCGCCAGCAGCACAGCGGTGCATTTCCGCTCACAACCGGCGACACCGCCTTCGTACCGGATGGGCGGGGAATCGTTGCCGCTTCGGCCATCGATGGGTTGCCGCCGGTACCGTGAGCATCGTCGTTGCCATCGACGGCGATGAAGGTGCCGATTCCGAGCGCTATCACTGCACTCGCCATCGCAGCAACGCGGCGGCGAGCGTACCTGGCTGGGGCCCAGCGCTGACGAGGCAGCGCAGCGAGCCATCGCGGCTCGGACGTTCCGGCTACGTTTCCAGCGACAGCGGCAAGCCACTCGGCAAGCCCAAATGTCCGGCTGGCCGCTTCCTCGACGATGACCACCTCTGGGTCCGACTTGGATCGATCCTGGGTTCCCATCGCGTTCTCCGATCAGTCCATGGCGGGAGCCAGCAGCGATCGCCGCCCCTGAATTGCTTCCGGGATCTGCTCGCTAGCGAAGATATCCACGGGCGGAACTACCGTCGATGTTGGAATCTCCCACTGCGGCAACGACGATGCCGCAATTTCGGTCAGTTCCGTCACACTCGGCATTGGGGCTTCGCCGTCACTTGGTCCGACTACCGCGCCGAGATCAGAGAGTGCTGTCAGAGCCGCGCCCGAGGCCGCGACATCAAGAAGCCCAGCCCTATTGAGGTAGTCCGCACCCGCACCAATCAACGCGCCTGCCCTATCCAGCTCGATCGTCGCTTGGTGAGCCAGATACTCGTTCCAGGCATGCTCGGGCCCTGCCAGCTCTCGAGGCAACCAATCCGGTCGCGGGATCGTCTCCGCACCAAGGCAGAGGGTGCTGTCATCGAAGCCATTTGCTGGTTCTTGGTCGGGTGCGTCATCCCAGTCGGGCACCGGTGAAGACGGTTGCGGGAGATACACGGTCACCGTCGAGTCTTTGTGCGGAGTCGGATTCACGGATACCGGTGGCCTCGTCGTCACTCCCGCTTGTCCGGAGCCCGGTGTCGCGATCACCCCGGCCTGGCCGCCCGGGTCCGCGTGTCCGGTCATCGCGCAGAAGATGCCGACGATCGGTGTCATCGCGATGATCGCCGTCCGCCGGAGTGATCCCGCTCCGAGGAAGCGAGTGAACCGTCGGGGGCGAGCGGAGCTGCGATCGACACCGGTGAGCGCGGGAACGATGCCGCCGCAGCCGCTGGTACGCAGGCAGGTCCACAACGCGCCTTCGAGCGACGCCGACACATAAACCGCCTCGGCGACCAGCCCCGCCGCCTCGGCCTGCTCGCAGATCACATCGACGCGACCGATGACCGCTCCCGCGACTCGGGTGGGCGCGACCGCAACGACCACGACCTGCTCCGCGCCGACTGGGATGTAGGCCGGGATCGCGATGTTGAGCCTGGTGATCCACTCCCACGACATCACCTGACGCCTGTGGAGCCAGACGAGCCATATACCAACTGTCGTGTGCTCGCCGCCCGCCGCACGGGCGGCAGTGACCAATGCCAACTCCACCAATTCAGCTGAACGCTTCGTCTCTGACACAGTCATCGCCATCCTCCGTTCGCTGTCGGTCACGACCAGGATGGTCACAATCCCCACTCTGTCGTGAGATTCGTAACCAGAGGTTAGCGCATTAGAGGAAGTTTTCAAGAAGAAAACGGCAAATTCCAAAGCTTTTCTTCGTCTTGATGCACTGAACTGGGCAAAAATCATGTATTTTTTGTGATATCTGTCGTACATTGGAGTGCATGGCAGGCCACGATGAGTTCTTCGCGACCGTGGTGCGGAAGCAGCGCGAGACGCTGGGGCTCACGATGCTCGAACTCAAGGAGCGCGGAGGCCCCGCGGTCCCGACCCAGGTCGAGGCCGAGCGAGGCGAGCTGCGCGACAACGTCCGGCCGAGCACCTTCCGCAAGTACGACATCGGGCTGGGCTGGGTCATCGGGTCCGCGGCTGCCGCCTACCGCGAAGGTCGCCAGCCCGTCGAAGCCGAGCCCAAGCCCCCCGATGCCTTCGAACCCGGGGCAACGACTGTGCCGCTCAAACTAGAGCAACTGCTGCCCCTGCTCGATGCGCAGCGCGAACTGCACGCCATCGCGATCGCGGAACCGGTCACCGGACTGCCGAGCGCTCTGGATCGGCTCGCCCGCGCAGTCGCGACGATCACCGGCCCGTTCGTGACCGACATCCTGGAACGCAACCGCAACCACCAGACACACCCCCTCATCGAGATCGCGTTCGCGGACGCCCTGTCCGCCCCCGTCTCGGCACTAGACCCTGACGCCGAGGAAAAGCTCTATCGGCGGTGGCTCATCGGACGCGCCGACAGCCTCGACGACGCGACTTCTCGACGCTTCGAGCAGCGGTACCAGTCACGTCCAAGGGGGGAGACATGACCGGCACGTTTTGGAGACACCCGCCTCAAATACGGTCCGTCGTTGATCGACCACGGCTACAGTTTCGCGCGGGACCAGCGCAAACAGAATCGGTCGTGGCCCGAATTATCGGGAGGCCGACACGACAGGGGAGGCGATGATGACCGACAACGACGCTCCGCGGTTGAGCGTTCGGCTCAACCGGTTATTCGACACCTTCCATCAGCGGACAGTCCCCGAACAAACCAATGACGTTGTCGCACACTCGGTGAGCATCATGGTGGACCGAGTCGTCCCTGCCGACGAGATCGCACGGATCAGGTCGGGGCTGTTCGACAACCACCAGGCACCGGACCCGGTGCTGGTCGAGGCGCTCGCCCGGCATTTCGGGGTGCCACCGGAGTATCTCGCCGAGTCTGGCGAGCGAGTCGAGGCGATCGATGCCTACCTCCGGCTGATCGCCGCCGCACGCGACGCCGGGGTCAATGGCCTAGCGCTACGCGGCGATGATCTGGACTATAGCGAACTCGCCAGCATCTTCGCGAAACTCACTCAGCGACAAGCCGATCCCACGCATACTCCGATGAAACCCCTGCCCCAGTAGCTCGATCCACACCCATATCGACGCAGGAGGCTCGATCGTGGACAAGCCGTTGATCGTTGCTCCCGCAGCCGGTGTGCCAGCACGCTATTTCCTGCTGCGCCGTCGCCTCGCACGGATTCTGCGTGAGCTCGGCGTCGACGCCACCGATGGTCCCGACGCGATCATCGGCGCGCTGGCGTGGCGACTCGGTAAGCCGATCGAGGTCCATCAGCACGTGTTTCGTGTTCCAGGGTACTTCGGCGCTACCGTCGCCCAGGACGACGGGTTCCATATCTTCGTGCAGGCCGCGACCAGCCGTGAACACCAAACCCATGTGGCGATGCACGAGATCGCCCACATCCTGCTCGGCACGCTGGATTCCGCTGCGGCAGCGATGATCTCGGGAACACACCGCAGTGGCGACTACGACAACCCCGAAGAACGCGACGCCGAATTCGTGGCCCGAGTCATCACCGCCTGGGTCAATGTCGCGCTCGACGCTCGACTCGTCGAACAAGCCAATGAACGCGCCGCATCGCTGGCGCGTTCTCTGGAAGACAGGATCGCGTGGTCATGAACGGCCTCACACTCCACGAGTGGTGGCTGCGCTCAGGCATATTCGTGCTGATCGCCGTATGGCGGATCCACCAATCGATACGGCGTCGCCCGTCGACCGCGTCGGTGCTGATCACCATCGCCTTCATCGCTATCGCCGCCAACCTCGTCTTCGAAGCACTCGCTCACGTGGAAAGCCAACAAGTCGACGGACGTCCCTACACCATCGTCACCGTCCAAGCACTCGCATTGATGATCGCGTGGTGCGCGGCGTGTGCCTACTACGCCCACGCCGACAACAGCACCCTCGCCAAGCGAATCCTCATCGTCGTATTCAGCCTGGCCGCAGCGACATTCGTGCTCCTCGTCGCTACCGGACGCGCGGTGCCACCCGGTGTGCGACTCAAGGACTACACCCAGCCCGAGGTGGTGCGATTCTTCGTTCTCGAAATGCTGTTCTCCACCGCGGCGCTCGCCACCGGTGGGTTTCTCGCCGCT
This sequence comes from Nocardia nepalensis, assembly GCF_048910785.1. Taxonomy (NCBI): domain Bacteria; kingdom Bacillati; phylum Actinomycetota; class Actinomycetes; order Mycobacteriales; family Nocardiaceae; genus Nocardia; species Nocardia nepalensis. The sequence continues at coordinate 55,597 of NZ_JBKBET010000044.1, forward strand.
CGAGTCGCACGCCGATCACGTGGATCCCTGCGTGCCGCGATGGCATTGGCGTCGCTGGGCCAAGGCATGCTCGCGGCGGTGCTGCCTCTGCTGTTCGTCGAGGTCTGGGGCCAATATCGTGACATCAGAGTGCCCTCTGTCAGGCCGCTGTGCATAGCCCTGTACCTGCCTGGTGGAGTGCTGTGGCTTCTCAGTTTCGGTGCGGTCGCCGCGGCTCACCGAACCAAACAACTCACCGCCATGCGCCGGGCGATACGCGACAACCGCACCCTGCGGAATCTCCTGCACGACCTCGAGGCCATCTCGCCAGCCAAACTGAGCTACCCGCGCACAGGCTGGACACCACTACTGCTGCAACCACACTCCGCGCTGCTACGCACCCGCATCGAATGCCGCGACCGGCTGCTGACCCTCAGCCCGCAACTGGGCACCGAACTCACCCCGCACGACCGCCAGCAGCCCGACGCGATCGCACGCGCGCTCGTACGGCTGCGCGCTCGCGGCCTAGCCCACACGCCCGCCGAACCCGCTCACCCGATCGCGATCCTTACCGCCGACGGATCGCCGCACAAGGACTGGCTGACAGAACTCGCTCATAGCTATACCCGTCTGACCCGACCCTAGAGAGGCAGCACGCCATGGTCACCATCATCGGCGGCGGAATCGCCGGAACGGTCCTCGCCGGCGCACTCGCCCGCAACCAGCACCCGGTCACCGTCTACGAACGCCAGACCACCACCGGCACAGGTGCATTCGTGGTACTCGATGGCCACGCCCACCAATCGATGGTCGAACTCGGCGTCCCCCTCGACGCCCTGCACGCCGCGTCACATGAGGTGCCAGGCTTCCGGTTCCACTACCTCCCCGACGGCCGCAACGCTGTCCGCAGCCAAGGACACCGCCTCTACGCACGGACAGAACTCATGCGAGTACTCAGCGAATTCGCTGCCAGCGCAGCCACAGACATCCGCTACGACACCCCGATCACCGACCTCGACCCCACCACCGCAACCATCTACTCCGGCACCACCCCCATCACCAGCGACGACCTCATCATCGCCGCCGACGGCATCGACTCCACCGCCCGCGCACGCCTCGAGCCCGACCGGCAACCGGAATACGCCGGACAAGTCGTCATCTACGGATCCATCGACCAGCACGTCGACCTGCCCAGCGAACCCTCACTGCTGCACTTCCACGGCCAACTCGGCACCGGCCCCCTGCCCACAAGCACCTTCGGGCACATGTGGAACGACCACAGTGCCTACTGGTTCACTCGCATCACCCAAGCCCCAATCCCCCAGGAAGACATCGGCTTCCACCCCACCGAGCGCTGGGCACAAACAGTTCGCACCGCCGACCCCACCGCCACCGAACTCATCGACACCATCCTCGCCAACACCGACACCGTACATATCTCCAACGCCCGCAACGTCGCCTTCACCGATGCCCGAGAACCACAACTTCCGGTCGTACTGTGCGGCGACGCCGACCACGCCATCACCCCCGCCGCCGCCCGCGGAGCCCGCGAAGCCATCGAAGACGGCGCAGCCCTTTACCGGGCGATCATCGCCGGCGACTCACCTGCCGAGGCCATGGCAGAACGCCGAACCCAGATCACCACCGAACGCGACCAACTCGCCCGCGTATACAGCCGCGCCCGCGCCTGATCGACCTCACCGAAGCGCTGGAGTCTTAGATCACGCAGGTATTCACCGAGGCCTCCAGATTCGGGCGGAACCTGGGGCGGCGTATGAGGAACTGTCGATTCCGGTGAGACTCGAACGGACTCGACATCTACTATCCTGCAGCGGCCACAAGTGTCGGTGCGAGGCGTTCGACTTCGTCACATGAATTGAATGGGACAGGGTCCAACCAGCTGGGCTCTGCGGAATTGCGTCGGGTGCGGCGCCTTTCGAGACGAAATGGAGGTTGACGCCGATGATGTGGGCGTCGTTGGCCGTCGGTGTCGACTGCGGCCGGTAGGTGAGCTACGGCCTGCACGCCATGCTGTTCGCCTCGGCCGGGCACCGGCCAACGGCCCTGGCCACTGTCAATCCGCTGAGACCGACCCAACACCCATTCCAACGTATCGGACAAAATCGGTGCAGGAGTTGATCTTCGCGGATCCGCTGGGACCGGCGCAGCCGAAAACATCTCGTTGAGCGCGCCGAGGTTGCATTTGTTGAGATCCTCGCCGATCCCGCTGGGACCGGCGCAGCTGTCGGACAGGCTGGGGCCGACGTATCTGATAAGGTTGAGATCCTCGCCTATCCGCTGGGACCGGCGCAGCCATCGCGCGGAAACGCCGTTCGCTCCCAGCCACTTGTTGAGATCCTCGCCGATCCACTGGGACCGGCGCAGCCGGCCGTAGTCGCATTGGAAGCGCGGCATGATCCAGGTTGAGATCCTCGCCGATCCGCTGGGACCGGCGCAGCAAGGTCGGCTTGGTGCCAGCATTGACAACCGACTGTTGAGATCCTCGCCGATCCGCTGGGACCGGCGCAGCATCCGCCGCCGCCGAACTACAACGCCGAGCAGTTGGTTGAGATCCTCGCCGATCCGCTGGGACCGGCGCAGCCGCAAGACTGCGTAGCCGAGGACGAGTGGTATCGGTTGAGATCCTCGCCGATCCGCTGGGACCGGCGCAGCTCCACGCGGCCGGAGGGGGCACTCCGGGGTGGGAGTTGAGATCCTCGCCGATCCGCTGGGACCGGCGCAGCGCCGAGAGTATGGCGCTGTATCACCGTTCCCGGATCGTTGAGATCCTCGCCGATCCGCTGGGACCGGCGCAGCACCGCCGCCTGGCACCACACCCGGCGAGGGGCGGGGTTGAGATCCTCGCCGATCCGCTGGGACCGGCGCAGCCTGCCGTCGCCGACGCCGATAACCGCGCGGCTGTTGGTGTTGAGATCCTCGCCGATCCGCTGGGACCGGCGCAGCGTGACGACGACGCCGTTGTAGCCGGGTTCGTCGCTGTTGAGATCCTCGCCGATCCGCTGGGACCGGCGCAGCCGTCCGCCATGGACAACCTCACCACGACCGGCAAGTTGAGATCCTCGCCGATCCGCTGGGACCGGCGCAGCCCCAACCATCAGGCAGGCAATCGCCGAGAGCTAAGTTGAGATCCTCGCCGATCCGCTGGGACCGGCGCAGCCCAGCCAGCGCATCACCATATTTACGCCGCTTCTGTTGAGATCCTCGCCGATCCGCTGGGACCGGCGCAGCGTCCCAAATGCTCGACATGATGTGTCCGGCGGCGGAGTTGAGATCCTCGCCGATCCGCTGGGACCGGCGCAGCGCATCGCCCCGGCGTCCTCGAGCGCGTCCCGCGTCGCCGTTGAGATCCTCGCCGATCCGCTGGGACCGGCGCAGCTTGCAGGCGCGTGCCTTCGATGTGTCCTCGATCCGGTTGAGATCCTCGCCGATCCGCTGGGACCGGCGCAGCAGGAGAGTCACTGCTGAAGGCGATCGACCGCTGGAAGTTGAGATCCTCGCCGATCCGCTGGGACCGGCGCAGCCGGAACCTCCTCGGCAATCGGGTCGGGGACAGTGAGTTGAGATCCTCGCCGATCCGCTGGGACCGGCGCAGCAGTCCTAACCAGCAGCATCCGCAGTGCACGCTGACGTTGAGATCCTCGCCGATCCGCTGGGACCGGCGCAGCGCTGCACGACCAGCAGGTTTCAACATGCTGCTCGATCACTGCACGGCCCTGCGGTGATTTGCTAGTGCGTTTCGCCTGCATGTCGATTGAGAACCTCACGGTGATCTGGGTCGCGCTTGAGGTTCCGAACCGGACTGTCCACGCTCGACGAATGAAATATGCTCGACAGCAACGCTCCTCGCCTGAGACCCACTTCCCTAATAGCGGCCCGCCAACCTCCGGGACGTGGGGCACAGTGAGTTGGACCGGACTCGGCGCTCACAGGATGAGCGGCTCATTGTGGGGCGGTTTGACTACCGCACCGAGGTGCCGAGCGGTCTGGAATGTGCCGCTGTCAAGTTGGTAAATGCGGATGCTGTCGGTATCGGGCTTGATGGCCTGGGCCAATTCTGCTTCCAGAAGTTGCCGGACGACAGGAGTGCAGGTGACCTCGAACACAGATTTCTGGACTCGGAAGCCGTGGCCCTCGCATATTTTCGCTACTCGGCGTAGTCGGGCAGCTCCGATCGGGGTGATGGTCTCGACGTCGTAGGTGATCAGCAGTTCCATTAAGTCACAGTCCATGGGAAGTAGGTTGCGGTGTCCCCGCGCAGATGACGAGAAAGTAGACGCGCTTGGATCAGAGGGAGCAGTCCCGCAGGTATGTCCCGGTCGAGATAGGCGTGCGGCCAAAGTCGTTCACGTGCGAGGGACCATTGCTCGAGAAAGAACCGGCGTCCTTCATCGGTCAGTTGAACCTCACCGCCAGGTAGCGTCAGTGTGTGGTGTTTGGCGACCTGGTCCCTATTGATAAGTGTGAGGACGAGGCGGTCGACCATCAGCGGGCGGAACTCCTCCATAAGATCCAGTGCCAGTGCGGGTTTGGCTGGGCGAATGCCATGCAGATATCCGACGTAGGGGTCGAGGCAAACTTGTTCGAGGGCGCCGTGGACGGATGCACGCAGCATGCCGTATCCGAACGACAGCAGACAGTTGGCGACGTCGGTCGGCGGTCGTTTTCGGCGGCCCGGTTGTGTTGTGGGGGCGATGGACGGGAAGCTTTGGAAGTAGTCGCGGGCTGCTCGGCCTTCGATGCCAAGCACTTGGTTGAGGTCGCTGGCTTGGCCAAGTGCAGTGAGTGCGGTTTCATGTCGGCCCGCGATATCACGGAGGGCCGATTGGCGGCTGCCGGTGAGATCTCGAGCGGCCCGCAGCAGAAGTTGCCGGTAGTTGTGCAGCTTGCCCGCGACCATGGCCTTGGCCAGGGCCAGTCGGTGAGTAGGGTCGTCGTGTGCGCGGACCTGTTGCAGGCGTAGCTGCGGGTTGCCGGTCAATGGTCCGGCTACGCGGGCCAGGAATTTGCCGTTACGAGTGACCCACGTGACGGCTCGGCCGTCAGCAGCGCATCGGTGGAGCAGGTCGTCGGTCACGGTGACTCCGTTGAACGCGACGATGTCATCGATCCTGATGAGGGGCAATAGGTGTCGGCCAGGCTTGTCCGGGTGGTACACGCGCAATGCGTCACCGTCGAGGTGGAGGCTGGTGCCTGGGGTGGTGACGAACAAGGTCTTGAGGAGCTCAGTCATTCCAGTCTCCGAGTCGACGTGGCATAAACAGATCGATACTCCGGCGGTCCACTGTTTCGGGTAGACATCCTGGCCGCAGCGAGCAGCGGGTGCAGCGGCTGTCGTTGATCGCGGGCGGAAGGGTGTTCTCGACGATGGCTTCCTGTAGTTGCTCGACCACGGCGCGGACTGCGACGGTCATGCTCTCGTTTACGTCGATCTGGTAGCGGCGGCGGGTCTTTCCTGCGAATAGTTCGCCGAACGGCACGTCTTGGTCGAACATTTCACGCAGGCACAGTACTTGTGCAGCGACCTGGAGATCAGCTGCTCCGCCCGGTCGATAGGTCCCCGACTTGTGTTCCACAGGGACTGGGCCGGTGGTGGTCCAGTGAACAGTGTCGCAAATGCCGTGGATGCCGAGTTCCCAGTTGTAGACGGGCAGGGATCGCCAGATGGTGGTTCCCGCCCGTCCTGTAACTGTGCCGCCTCGATCGACGGCGGCGTGCGCGATATCTCCTCGTTGAGATCCTCGCCGATCCGTTGGGACCGGCGCAGCCCCTTGCGGTGACAGAACTGTGTCGAGGTTGGACTCGAAAGATGCTTCCTGCCATATAAGGATGGCCCGGCGTGGCAGTAAGCGTAGTGCTCGATCGCCGAGATCGGCACGTTCCATCGGCGGTCCAAGATCGGCGATTCGGACATATCGTCGGTCAGTTGATGACCTGGGTGTGGGTGACACCGGTCGGCAGGTCATTGGTGTTGACAGCGACGGTGTAGTCGGCGAAGCTGCGCGGGCCGTATTCACTGTCCTTGTTGTGCCGTTCGACGACTACACGGCTGAGCAGTTTGTGGGCGGGAGCATTACCGAAGGCGTTGTCGTGGCTGAAGACATGCAAGCCTCGGGTGGCCATACAGCCGCGAGCCGCCGAACGGTCGTGGTCGAACATCATGTCCAGAACCTGGTAGAGCAGTTCGAAGTCCCTGGCGTCGACTCCGGTCTTGGTACCGCGGGCAGCGGAGTAGGTGATCTCGGCTTTGTAGAGGCCGTACGGGATGGTCCATTTTCCGCCCATCTCGGTGGACTCGCCGTTGTCGATGTCGGATTGGCGGGTCTGGGTGACGCGGGTGATCGGATGTTCGGTCGGTGTGACGGGGTCGATGGAGCGGGCCATCCCGACCTGCAACGGTCCGCGAATCTGGCCGAGGGCGTTGGTGTCACCGGTGGACAACACGGCCCCGAACAGGCGAATGTCGGCGTACCGATCGCACAACCATGCCCTGGCGGTCTCGGCCTGGTCTTTGGTGAGTTTCGATTTCAGCTTCAGTCCGGTGGCGGCGTATGACTCGGCGAGGCGCGTGTTGAGAGCGTGACCTGCCTCGACAAAGATGCCGTAGCGCGGATCGTCGGCTGCGGCCAGGGACAGGGTGTCGCGGATTTTGCGTTTTATGCAGACATCGGTGATCAGGCCGTGCCCGGATTCGATATCGACGCGGGGTTGGTTGCCTGCGTCTGGGTTGCCGTTGGGGTTGCCATCGGTCACGTCGAACAGCAACACCATGTCGTGGCGCACAGCAGGATTCAAGTGCGCGGCGGCGAGGGTGGTGGTCATACGGGGGTGTCCTTTCGGGACGAGAGATCAAACTTGCGGAGTGTTGTTGGGGCGGTAGGCAAGCTGGTGGTGGTAGCCGAGGACGAACTGCTCTTGTTGGCGCACACTGCAACGCGCTGGTAGCCCCTTTCCACCGTCGACGAGTTCATAGAGTTCCGTGAGCTGGTTTTTGCAATGCGCGGCCAGCGCGGGCGATGTGCGGCGCCTGATCTTGCTGAGCCATGCGTCGGCCTCGATTCGCCCCTGGGTGAGCGCGACTCTGGGCGTCGCCACGGCACTGCGGAAATAGCGATTGGTGAACGTACTGTTGACCTCATCGGAATTTCGGCCGGTACCGGATTTCTGGCCCGCTTTCTTCTCGACTCCCGATTCCTCACGGGCACGGTCGGGCCGGTGAGCGGTGCGTTGAATGCTTTCGAGCAAAGCGAACAGGCGACCAGCCAGGTAGGCGGGATCGCGGCGGTTTTTGTCGAGACCGGTGAGCATAGGGCTGTCCTCGATTCGATTGGGACATCTATTGAGTGCAAGACGGATCAAGGCGGCGCGGACATCGTCGACGCGGCCGTCGTTACGGACGCGGTGCATCAGGTGGGCACGCAGCGCCATGGGCACCGGGACACCAAGCAACGCCGTGCGCAGCAGATCGCGGTTGGCTTGTTGGTACCGGTCGGCGTTCTTAGCGCCGAGCCGCGCATAGTGCCCGGTTCCTTTGTCCCAGCGGCCCAGGCAAAGAACCATGTCCTGCAGGGGATGCCATCGCCGGCCCGCGTTGAGCGTGGCACCGTTGGGCAGGGTGTGGGGCCGTGACCACCGCGGCGTGTTCTCGTGGTCCTCGAACCAGGCGGCGAGGTTGTGATCCAGACTCGTCGCCTCAGGGGCAGTGCTGGCCAACGGCATGTCGATCCAGTCTCGGACCATGACGCGAGAAACGTTGCCGCCCAATGCAAGCCAGCAGAACCGGGCATCGAGCCTGCGGGCGGCCGGCTTGCCGGTGTGTACGTGTCGCAGCAGGGCGTTGATGTGATCGGGTTCGGCTCGTTCGATCTGATCGGTCCAGACATGCTCGCCGGGGTCGCTGACCCACCAAGCCAACCGTGTGTCTTGGTCGGGGTAGGTGATCGCGTGCTCCGAGGACAGCACACCGATGAGACCGGCCATCATCTCATCGGCGCAGTTGAGGCAGATGGGTGTGTAGGTGAGCTGCTCGGTCAGGTCGTAACCGAAAACGCGCGCGTTGACCGTCACCAGCGGGGCGTCGTTGCTGGCGCCCGGGATGAGGCTCGCCGGCACCTTCACCGGGATGTTTCTCGACAACGCCCGCGCTTGCCCGCACACCAGGCACGTATCGGTCCGGCCGGTGGATTTGCTAGCCGCCACCTCACTCATCCAGTGCTCAGCGGCACTCGTACTTCGATACGCGGGTACGCCGTCGATGGTGGTGATCACGCCGTCCTTGGCGCGAATGCCTTCAGGGCGTTCGAGTTCGGCGAGCCGGCCGGATTTGTGCAGCGCCAGGAGAAGGTGGGGCACTGGATCGGTACGGTTATCGACGGTTGCGGCCCATCGGCCGATCAGGTCGACATACGCCTGGTGGCATTGCGCGACCCTGTCGTTCTTGGTCGTTTCGTCGCCCCAACCCAACACATATTGCACGTCATCGGCCGCCAAGTGTGCCAGCACATTCGAACTCCGATCCGACGTCGGGACCGTGTGTGTGACACCGCGTTTCGGCGCCTCGGGGACACGCAGCGGGTGCAGGGACAGACGGTCGATATCGCCGCTGTTGGTACGGACATCCAGCTTCCACCGGAAGTCACGATCGCGATGGAACGCCGCAGCCCCCTCTCGGTTGGCGCGCCCGTAGGCAGCCAAGCGGTCCAGCATCAGATCGCCTCCGCGGGCAGCTGTGCCAAACCGAATTTCGGGACGCGCAGCACACCTTTTTCCAGTCGTGCCCGGAACCAAGTGAACGATTTGCGGTTGCCGCCGTGGTGGATGCTGTGGAGCATCACCCCCAACTCGGCGTTCACGTCGATCGCGGTGCGGTCATCTGGTTTGGAGAAGCTGGCGGCGAATTCCCTTGTTCCCAAATATGGTTGGGAGAAGCATTGGCCGCGTGCGACACGGCGGCGGAACTGGTCCCGATAAGCGGCCTCCGGCTTGTCCGCGTGCGGATGCAGGTCCATCTGGGCGTGAATTCGGTACGCGACATCCTTCAAACACACCGCGTTTCGCTGCACACGATGCGCCACGGTGTCCAACCGTCGGCGCCCCGATACCGCGTCAGCGAGCGAAGCCAGATCCGTTGTCTCGTTACGCCGCAACGTGAAATGCCGAATCTGCTCGAGCACTTCGATGCGCTGAATGCTGTAGGAGAATTCAGGTTTCCAGTAGATCGCCTCCAACACACCGATCGCCGCCGTCGGCGTCATCACCGGATACGACACCCGCTCCGCGGTCAACTCCGGCCGGGTGAACAATGCACCCGGCCCCCACACCTGCACAGTCAACGACACTGAAACCTCACCCTTTCCAGCACTTCTCGAAACAGACCGATAAACAGAATTCGACCCCCAGCCCTATCCGGCAGTCCAATATTCGTGTGACTCGTCTCCTGAACCCCTGCGAGACGGGCCCAACGCTAGCACCGACGAACATGCGGCGGAAGTGGAAATTTTCCGGAACATGTTGTGGCAGTGCAGAGTCCGCATAGCGCAGAATCATGCACTAGGCCACCGACAAGAAACGCGACTCGATAACTGGCGATAACACAGCTCGGTCACAGCAAGCGCGAAAGACGCACGCGAACACGGCCTCTGGCCAGCCCACCAGGCACGGCGCACTACCGTGCCCGGGAGCCGTTCCCGCCGATTCGGCGCAGGCCACGAGTCACACGTTGAGATCCTCGCCGGTCCATTCAGACCGGCGCAGCCCCGTGTGGAGCCTTCGTGCCCGGCGGCACTGGTGTTGAGATCCTCGCCGATCCTCCCGGACCGGCGCAGCATAGGCGCCGCTCGTGTCGACTACCCACTGCAGATCGTTGAGATCCTCGCACGATCCTTTCGGACCGGCGCAGCTCGAAGTGCTGCGGCAGGAACTTGTCGTCGACTCGGGTGTTGAGATCCTCGCCGATCCTTCCGGACCGGCGCAGCCCCCGAGACCGGCGCCGTGAACGTCGACAAGGCATAGTTGAGATCCTCGCCGATCCTTTCGGACCGGCGCAGCCGAGAACGCGTTCGTGGTGCGTCGCGTGGTCGGCGTTGAGATCCTCGCCGATCCTCCCGGACCGGCGCAGCCGCTTTTCATCAACCGCTGCCACTTGCCCAACAGGATGTTGAGATCCTCGCCGATCCTTCCGGACCGGCGCAGCCATCCGCTACACCGATCACACCGTTACCCCACTGGTGTTGAGATCCTCACCGATCCATTCGGAGCGGCGCAGCATCCGACAACTCCGGCACTTCGTTCGAGCCGGTGTCGTTGAGATCCTCACCGGTCCGTTCGGACTGACGCAGCGGCTCGGCTGTGGGAAATCGAGCACGTCGCCAATGTTGAGATTCTCGCGGGTACGCTCGGACCGGCGCAGCAGCCAGATCTCATTGTTGGTGGGATTGCCGACCAGGTTGAGATCCTCGCCGATCCTTCCGGACCGGCGCAGCTGGATTCTGCGCAACGCGATCGTGTGGCACAAGCCGTTGAGATCCTCGCCGATCCTTTCCAGACCGGCGCAGCTTCGTTGGCGAGGCCATAAAAGACCTGCTGCTCGCGTTGAGATCCTCGCCGACCCTTCCGGACCGGCGCAGCCCAAACCAGTTCCGGCGCAGGCTGATACGCGACATAGTTGAGATCCTCGCCGATCCTTCCGGACCGGCGCAGCGGTCCACCTCACAGCAGCACCAGCAACGCGATCATGTTGAGATCCTCGCCGATCCTTCCGGACCGGCGCAGCTGCCCGTTGCTGGTCCGCTCGGCTCTGCGGCCCTGTTGAGATCCTCGCCGATCCTTCCGGACCGGCGCAGCCCGCGCAATCCGGCGGGCTACCTGTGGTCGATCCTGTTGAGATCCTCGCCGATCCTTCCGGACCGGCGCAGCCAGCAGGCAGCGAATCAACCCGCGTCGTCGAGCAAGTTGAGATCCTCGCCGATCCTTCCGGACCGGCGCAGCCTTCTGGACCACGGGTGCGGCCGCTCGACCACCAGTTGTTGAGATCCTCGCCGATCCTTCCGGACCGGCGCAGCCTGCGCGACGCCATGTTTCGCGCGTCCATACGGTTGGTTGAGATCCTCGCCGATCCTTCCGGACCGGCGCAGCCGCGCGAATGGTGCCCGACCCTCCCCCACCCGAGGTGTTGGCATCCTCGCCGATCCTTCCGGACCGGCGCAGCAGCCGGTCGGCGGTCTGGCGCGCATGGTAGGTGCCGTTGAGATCCTCGCCGATCCTTCCGGACCGGCGCAGCCCCGTCATGCTCGACGACGGGGCCGCGTGCGCGGCGTTGAGATCCTCGCCGATCCTTCCGGACCGGCGCAGCGCGGACCTGTCACCCATGTGGTCGATCGACCCGTTGTTGAGATCCTCGCCGATCCTTCCGGACCGGCGCAGCCCGCCGCCCAATTGGAGTCAGCGCAGCGGGAATACCTGGTTGAGATCCTCGCCGATCCTTCCGGACCGGCGCAGCGGTGCCCGTCGAGGCGGGAGCGTTCGTCGCCGATGTTGAGATCCTCGCCGATCCTTCCGGACCGGCGCAGCCTTGCTGGCGCGTTTGACCCTAACAAGTCTGCTGGTGTTGAGATCCTCGCCGATCCTTCCGGACCGGCGCAGCATCGGATCCGCGGCGAGCTGGCGGCGCATGTCGACGTTGAGATCCTCGCCGATCCTTCCGGACCGGCGCAGCAGATGAGGAAAACGATTGCAGCAGCGACGCTGCTGTTGAGATCCTCGCCGATCCTTCCGAACCGGCGCAGCAACCGCTTTCCAAAGCGTCGGTCCTCAAGGGCCTTGTTGAGATCCTCGCCGATCCTTCCGGACCGGCGCAGCACTGGACAACCAGCGGGATTCCACAAGCAGCACGATCATCGCACGATCCAGCACGGCCATGTCGATACGTTTCCACTAGATAGTGGTTGAGAACCCCCGGCGATTCGGGTCGCGCTTGGGGTTCCCAACCTCGGCTGTTCACGCCCCATGCAGTGAAACATGTTCCACTACAACGAGTTCCAATCGGTGCGTAGCAGGACTGCGCACGAGGAGCGCACCGATCCACCGAGAAAGGAGAAGCGCCAGCCTGACCTTTCGGCACCATCCGACCTTGACGAGATTCAAGCAGTGTTCATCGCCCCTGCGCAGTCAACCTCGATCTCTGGGCGGGTGACCGAGACGGTACGCCGTGATCAGAACACCGTGGGGAGATCGTCCTCGTCAATACCCAGACCGCGGCCGGTGCCCGAATCCCAATCGTAAGTACCTTTCCACCGTCCCAAATCGCCGACGATGGGATCGATCAGGGCGGCGGTCTCGGGACGTTGCGCGCGATGGGTGGGTAGCTGAACTATCCACGGCTGCAGTGTCCGTAATCCGGCCGATGACCCAACACGACCCGCTGCGAGATCAGCCAAAGTAGCCTCGATCATCGGGCGATGGCGTGCATCGTCGATGACTACCGGCACAGTGTCCTCGTCGATCATCCGGAAAGCTTTCTTGCGGTCTCGGCCAGCGCTGACACCGAGGTCGATCTCCGGGCCGTCGGTGACGGCGATGTAGTCCAGCTTCCGGCGGCTGTCTTGAATAACTTGGCCGACATTCCATTTGGATCGGTTCATCGGCCGATAGTCCAGTCGCAGTTGCTCATACAGCTCCTGGTAGTAGCGGGCGAGCATGTCTTGATCATCCAACTCCGCGCCGGTTGATCCGAAATGGATGGCGGTAAGACCACATCCGATCTCGTAGTCCGGCGGACGCTTTCCGTCGACCGGGTCGAACACCACGACAAGTCCTCCCTCCGGATACTCCCCGTTGCGGTTGGCACGTCCACCGGCCTGCTGCACCGAATCCGCTGGAGCTAGAGCGCGCCACACCGCAGGAAAGGACACATCGACGCCGGCTTCGATCAATTGAGTGGACACGACGAGTGTTGGGAGACCTCGAGCCAGACGTTCGCCGACGAGTCGGAGAACGTCTCGCCGATGCTGGGGACACATGCGAGTCGACAGATGCCACACATGCTGATGTCGTTCCGATACCAGTCGATAAAGGCTGCGTGCATCGGCAACGGAATTGACGATCACCAAAGCCTGATGTTGTTCGGCGACCTCGGCCGCGACCTGCTCCCACGTCACCTTCGAGTCCAGCCGCCGCTGATAGCGCACCCGCCGAGCACGATCGAACAACGACTGCGGGTCGCTGATGATCTCCTTGATCTCCAACCGCTCGCGGCTGGATTCGGATTCTCGCCACACCGACAGCGACTGGAACTGTGGCTGGGTGGCCGAGGTGAGCAGCACGGTGGTACCGAAATGCTCTGTCAGAGTGCGGAGTCCACTCAAGATCGGCAATAGCAACCTCGGCGGCAACGCCTGCACCTCGTCGAGGATCAGCACCGCGTTCGCCAGCCTATGCAGTTTACGAACCTGGGACGGTTTGCGACCGAACAGCGATTGGAACAACTGCACCGTGGTCGTCACCACGAACGGCGCATCCCAATTCTCCGCCGCCAACCGCGCCCACCGCTGCGCCTGGGTCACCGTACCGGTCCCGTTGTTGTCAGGCTCGAAGCGAACGCTGGAATGGTGCTCGAGCACGACTGGCTGCTCGTCGGTATCGAGGAGCTCCCGATACACATCAGCGTTCTGTTCGGTGATCGTCACAAACGGCACCGCGATGATCACGCGGGACTTGCCCCATGCCTTCGCGTGCTCCAGGCCAAAGGCACCTTGCGCGAATGTCTTCCCCAGCCCTGTCGGCGCGGCAAGCCGGAACACTCCCGGCTCCCATTTCGCCGCGGCGACCGCAGCCGCGTACACCTGCGTTCGCAGAAGGTCCGTCGCCGTGGGTCCCCCCGCGAGATTTCGTTTGCGCGCGATCTTCGCTGTGCGACGTTGCTCGAACCGGTCAGCCAGCATGGCCATATCGGTCGGCTCCGCAACTTTCGGACCTGCAAGTCCCCGACGGTGGGCGCCGGTATCCAGATGATCAGCATCGACCAACGTCGAAAACGCCATCCGCAGGCCCATTTCCATCACCAACTCGTTGCCAGCACCCTGCCAGCTCGACGGAATCAACCCCGCACCATCGAGCACCGCTTTCGCCTCCGGCACAGCATCGAAAAACTCCGCTGCCGCATCGGCATCCCCAGGCGCAGGCCCTGCGGCGAGGAGGTCGTCGAACATCTGACTACTCAACAAACCCCCGTGGTGCCCCCACACCGCCATCGCCGCGACATCTGCCACTGGGTACAACAGACGCGCACCCAGCTCCTTGTGTGGAACACCGACCCGGGTTCCACTTGCCTCCACCTCCAACAGGCGGCTCTGCCACAAACACGACGCCTTGCCCGCATCGTGAAACAAACCAAGCGCATGAGCGAGGTCTCCGGCACCGAACACCGAAGCAAACCGTCCCGCCCATTCCCCCGTCGACCGGCAGTGCTCGTGCAAGCTGTGCCGCACCCCAGACACATCGCTGACACTGTGTGCCCACAAAGTCATCCGCCAGACAATAGTGAAATATGTTCTACGGCAACAGCGCTCACCTGCCTGGTCCAGGACGTGCAGACCTGAACCCGCCGCTAAAACCATTGCCGCCCAGGGCAACTGGCGGCCATCAATGCGCACGACTCGGTGCCATGGATACTCAGCGAAACGGCCGCGGACCTCGTTGAGACGCTCGGCCTCCATTGCGGTCCACTCGATCCGGACCACGAGGGTGATGAACGCCTCGACGCTGTAGGTCAGCTGCGGAACTTCGCTGGGATTTGGTGTCGGCATGTTTCATGCCTTGCAGGTCTTTCAGCATGCGGACAACCGCATCCGCGAATGCCTCGTGGATCGACAGCGACCCGATTGTGAGCCGGCCGGCGCAGACGAGCACAGCGTTTCAGCGCGTTTAGTCGGCACGGCGGATCCGCCCTGTTGGAGGTATCACAGATACCCTTCCCCCGTAGCGCCGCTGGCCTGCAGCCAGACGACGACTTCCTCCCCTGGAAAGGCAGCCCGCAGCATCCGGTCGATCAGCTCGACGGGAGAATTCGCAGCCTGCGATACGCCGCCGACCGATCCTTCTAGCGCGAACCGTGTGCCCTCAAGTTTGCGGCTCCACGCGCCGCACAACTCACCGAGCGCCTGCCTGGTCGGACCGGTGACGGTACGCAGTTCCTCGATGAGGTATGCGAGGTCGCTGGCGGTCTCCACATGAGGGACATCAGACACATCGCCGCATCCAAGTCGCAGGTCTTGTGCCCGCCGCCAGGCCAGGTGGGGAGCACTCAGGACCCGCCCCGGCTCAATAGGACCGGTCACCGAATCGGACCCGTGTGGGCGATCATCAGCCCCGTGGCGGTCCCGAGACGTGATGGCTCACCGCTGTCCATGGGTGACGGATTTAGCAAACGACTGAGACCGCCGCCAGGTGTTCTCGCCGGGTTCTGTCGACGGTGAAGACCGTAGTGGCCAATCGCCGGTAGCCCCGGAGTCAATCGCGCGTTCGCCCTCCAGTGGCCGGTTCTTCCTGGCATCCTCGAAATAGCTACTGCGACAAGGGGGATCATGACTTCCGCGCCACCGAGCTGGTATCCCGACCCTCAGAACGAGGGCTTTCTGAGGTATTGGAACGGCACCGAATGGACTGGCGACCGTGCACCCGCCTCTGCGGTGGACGTCACCGACCAGACCCAGCAGGGCGTCGGGCAGGCCGCGAAGGTCCCGCTGTTCGGCGCCCGTGCGCACGCGAAGAAGCAGTCGCAGGAGCTGGCCGACGCGCTCGCCGAAAACCAAAAGCTACGAGCACAATTGGCGAGTACCGGGGGACTCGAGATCGCCGAACTACAGCAGCTGCGCAACCAGTACGCAGCACAGGTCACCGAGCAGCAGGCTCTGCTGGACAGCCTGCGCACGCAGGTGATCAACACTCGAGAAGAGTCGGTACTTCAGGAGATCGGCATCTACGAATACCGCCACCCTCTGTCCGACTCGGTCGCCTACCGCGACAAGCTCAAGCACCTACAAGGTGAGATCAAGGACATGGCACGCCGCGACGGCGGCGCGATCGAGGCCTTGAAAACGTGGGTGGTCGAGGGGTCGGTCACCGATGGCCGCAAGATGATCCGCGAATACTCGAAGCTGATGCTGCGTGCCTACAACGCCGAGGCCGACAATCTCGTCCGAAGTCTCAAGCCCTACAAGCTATCTAGCGCGCTGGAACGCCTCGACAAGATCGCTTTCACGCTTGAGCGGTTCGGCAAAACCATGCAGTTGCGCGTTGCCCCGCGGTATCACCAGTTCCGTCGTCTCGAACTGGAGATGACCGCCGATCATCTCGAGATGCTCGCACGCCAGAAAGAATACGAACGCGAACAGCGCGACCGGCTCCGCGAGGAGCGAAGAGCACATGAAGAGCTCGCCCGCGAGCGAGCAAGACTCGAAAAACAGCAACAGCAATACCGCGGCGCCCTCACCGCGCTCGAGGCCGCAGGCAACGTGGACACCTCTGATGCGGACGACCTGCGGGAGAAGCTGGCGGAGTTGGAGCGTGCGATCACCACGGTCAAGAACCGGGCCGACAATATTCGCGCCGGCTACGTGTACGTCATCTCCAATATCGGGGCGTTCGGCGAAGGCGTGGTCATGATCGGTTTGACACGCCGGTTCGATCCTTGGGATCGGATCCGTGAACTGGGCAACACGTCGGTGCCGTTTCGATACGACGTACACGCCATGTTTTTCGACGACGACGCGGTCGGAATCGAAGAGGAGATGCACCGCCGGCTGGCGCACAAGCGCGTCAACCGGGTCAACAACCGCCGCGAGTTCTTCTACGCCACTCCTGCAGAGGTACGCGAACACCTGCGGACACTGACAGGACGGCTCGTAGAGTTCGACGAGCTGGCCGAGGCGGTGGAATACCGACAAAGCCTCGCCGCGGCCCGCGACCTGGACCCGAAATGATTGCGCAACAACATATTTGACAAAGCCCGATCTGATCGGTTCCCCATACTCGGTGAGCCGGGGCACGGGAGGATGAATGACATGCCGGAACCTCAGGGACATTTGACAATCCGCACCGATGGCAGCGATGACGAGCTCTTCCAGCTTCTCGAGTGGTTCAACGATGACGACGAGCTACGTGGTCGAGTGAGCTTGCCCTCGAACAAGATTCGCCCCGGCCAGATGGGCGACCTCTACGACGTGCTCGTCGTGGCTGTCGGTGCGGGCGGAATCGCCCCCGCACTGGCCCGGTCGCTAACCACATGGTTCACCGTCCGACGATCCGACATCACCATCACCCTCAAACGCGACGATCACACCGAGATCACCGTCGACGCCAAACGCATCAAAACACCGGAGATCGCTCAGGCATTGCAGGGGATGCTCGAACGACCGGTCAGCCCACAGTGACCCCAGCGCCGAACCGGAGCGGCTGGCGCGCCACCCTGATCGGGGTGAGCCGGTACACCCATCCCGAGCTTCCCGACATTCCAGCTGCCGCCAACAACATCGCAGACCTCGCCCAACTCCTAACCGCACCCACCGGCGGCGCACTTGCCGACAACCACTGCACCGTCCTGCTCAACCCAGACCAGAGCACGCAGGTCGGAGCAGCGGTCAATTGCGCCGCGAAGGAAGCGCACGACGTCCTGTTGCTGTACTACACCGGACACGGCGTGCTGGACCGAGGCGGGCGACTGCACTTGGCGCTGTCCGGCAGCGACCCTGACCAAATCACATGGAGCTCAATACCATTTGACAGACTGCGCGAGGAACTCGCCGCGAGCCGCGCACACGCACGCATCCTGATCTTGGACTGCTGCTTCTCCGGACGAGCGTTCGAAGCCATGAGCTCGCCATCGACCCTCGTCGAGGGCCAAATCGACATCCACGGCACCTACACCATCACTTCGTCCGCCAAAAACGAACCCTCGCTTGCGCCAGAAGGACACCGCCACACCGCCTTCACCGCAGCGCTACTCAGCGCCGCCGCCAAGGCCGACCTCACTCTTGACCAGCTCTACCTGCGCGTCGACCAGATCCTGCACCGGAATGGTCAACCCCGGCCCCATAGACGAAGTGTCAACATCGCCGGCGAACTGCGCCTGTTCACCCCACCCGACCTCCGACAAATATCCGGTGCCGATGCACCGTTCGTGCCGACTATCGACCCACTCGCGAGCCCCGACGGCGACACCGAGACCCTTTTCGAAAGTGGCCAACTGTCTGCCGACCAAGGTGACCTCCCCCAGGCGGAGACCTCGTGGCGCCGCGCCGCCTCCCAAGGACACACCGGCGCGATGAATAACCTCGCCAACCTGCTGTGTACGCAGAGGCAATTCCGAGAAGCACACCTCTGGTATCGGGAGGCCGCCGAGCGGGGCAACGTCGAGGCCATGGGAAACCTGGCGAACCTATTGCACGAGGCACAACAACACGGCGACGCCGAACGCTGGTGGCGCCGAGCCGCAGAGGCCGGCAACACCGACGCCATGCACAACCTCGCCATCAACCTCGACAAATCCCTGCACTTCGACGACGCCATCACCTGGTACCGGCGAGCCGCCGAAGCCGGCCACACCGACGCCATGCACAACCTTGCGATCCGACTCCGCTACCGCGGACAACTTTCCGAGGCCACCACCTGGTGGCACCGCGCTGGGCACAAGCGCGCCCAACGCGCCGACGAAAGGCCGCGCCGACCGGTTCCACGAAAGGAATCGCGGTGAGGCCACAGAAGAAGGTCGATGTCATCCTGCCCGTCTTGGGCAGTCGCAAGTGCTTTGGAAGCTGAAGCAACAGACAATACCAAGGGCAGTACCATGTTTCGCGCTCCATCATGTCGGTAGGGCTCTCTACCATGGGCTGCACTGCTTCATTCAGGGGTGGAGGTCCGGCGATGAGTGACATCAGCGGCGAACTCGCACGGGTTCGAAAGGCGTTCGACAAGCCGACGTTGAAGCTTCTCGGCAAGACATGGGCTCCGGTCGTGCTCGCCACCTTCACATCCACCTTCACGCGCGATGACCACACCGTGCCCGCTGAACGTTTCCACGCCCGGGTCGACACCCTGTTGAACGAACTGCGCGCAAACGGTGTCGAGGTGCCGGACAAGACGGCAAAGGAGCTCTGCCGCAGCTGGGTTCGTGATCAGTGGCTGGTCCTGGCACCGGGCGAAGATGCCGCAGAGGAGTACTCGCTGACGTCCCATACCCAGGAGGCCATCGACTACGTGACCCGATCGGCTGGGGGTGTGTCCACGCTGAGTCAGTCGCGCATCCTGTCTATTCTGGAGGCCGCTCGCCGCTGTGCACTGGATGCCAATCCCGACCGAGAGGCACATCTGGCACGGTTGAACGCTGATATCGAGCGCCTTACCGCGGAGCGCGACCGGATCAGCGCGGGCGGACCGATCGAGCACGTGCCCGATGAACGGGTTCTTGAGGGGTACATCAATCTTCGTGATCTGATCGACCGCCTTCCCGCGGATTTTCTGAGGGTGTCCGAAGCCGTCAAGGCGATGCACCGCGAAATCCTCAGCGAGTTCCGTAAAGAAGGCCGACGAACCGGCGAGGTACTGGACCGCTATCTCGATCGTTCGAGAGATTTGATGTCGGAGTCCGCGGAAGGACGAGCCTTCACCGGCGCCGTCGAACTCTTGCGGGACGAGGCTCTGCTCAAGCAGCTCCGCGACGACCTGACGACAATCCTGGACCACCCTTTCTCCCAAGCCCTGACACCTGTTGAGGCACAAGAGTTTCGGAGCACGGTAGCCGCCATCCGCCGCGGGCTGCGGGTGGTGCTCGATCAGCGGCGGCGGGTGTCGAGCACACTGCAGACACATATCACCCGCCATCAGTCGCTGCGTGATCGAGAACTCGACGACGCACTGCGCAGGGCGAAGTCCGCGATGGCGACCTGGATCGAGACCGCTGGCCCGCGCGCCAAGATACCGATCGAACTCGGACTTCCCGCCGTGGATATCGGACATCTCCGACTACGCCTCTACAACCCGGCGGACCACGCCCCTCCCCCACCGTTACAACAGTCCAATCCGGTTGGTCTCAAGACTGTCTCGCTGGACGAGCTGCGACAGCAAGGCGGTCCCAGCTTGACAGCTCTACGCGCGCATGTCTGTCACGCCTTGGCCAGTGCAGAGTCGGTTACCGCCGCCGAGGTCTTCAGTCACGGCGATCCCGAACTACGCAGGCCGGTCGAGATCCTTGGGTTGCTCCACATCGCCGCTGGCCTCGGCAAGCCTGCGCAGGAGGGTGAGCAGCGCTTTGACGCCATCCGTCCAGATGGATCAACGCAATCCTTCACAGCCCCACGGATCGACTTTCATCGGGACGACATTTCCTCGCTGGTCCAGGAGGACGACACCGAGAGACCGTCGCAATGACGGCCTCGATGGATCCTGATGACGAGAACGCCGACACGATCTGGGACGACGAATCGGATGAGGATTCGGGTACCGCAGGTCCCTACTTCGACGGTGACAGCGGCCAATTGCCCCTTGAGGTTCGACAAGCTCTGGTCGTGCTGCTGAAGAAGCGTTACGTATCGGCCGAGGCACAGCCGCAGACATGGCGAACGCTGATCGAGAACGAGGCGCTCCTGCGCTCACGCATGAACGACCTCTTTCTGCACCTCGTCGTCGACCGAGACTACGAGATCGCGTACAAGCGCCAGGCTCAGCCGGAGGCCAACGGTCGAAAATTCCCGACAGTCCTGCACGACCAGGCATACGGGAAAGAGGAAACCCTGCTGCTGCTTCATCTTCGACACCTGCGACGCTCCATTATGAGCGCCGGAGCCGAGGAGGTTTTCGTCGATCACGAGGATCTGCTCGGCGAAGTGTCGAACTATCGACCTGCCAACTCCACCAACAAAGTTCGCGATGAACGGGCGACCGAGAATGCGATCGCAAACCTGATCAGCGCCCACGTCCTCGAGCGGACCGCCGATGGAGATCGGTACCGAATCTCACCGGTTGTGGAGGTCATTATGCCGGTTAGCAAAATCGAAGAGCTCTACCAATGGCTTCTCGCGGGGCAGGGAACCTCCGGCGTGGATTCCGATTTCGAGGTAACCGAGCAGTGAGTACGTTGTTCGTCGCGGATGCGGGTGTCGCCCACCGCCAATGGACCGCAAAGACACTGCAGATGGTGAACTGGGGCGGATTCGAAGGCCATCACAGCATCGATCTCTCCGCACCGGCTACGCTGATCAGCGGGTCGAGCGGTGCTGGCAAGTCCACCCTTATGGACGCCTACATCGCGCTGATGATGGACAGCACGGTCCCGTTCAACGGCGCCTCGAACAACAACGTCACCGGACGGGCTCGCGGCAACGAACAGCGAAATGTGCTGTCCTACATGCGCGGAAAGATCGATACCAGCCGTGAGGCAGGCACCGGCGGACTGCAGGACCACGTCCTGCGTGGTCGCGGCAGCAGCACATGGTCAGCGGTCTCGATGACATGGAGCGCCAGTAATGGTGATTGCTTCACCGCGCTACGTATCTACTTCGCGTCAGCGAGCGCATCGACTTATCAGGACCTCGGAAAGCACTGGGCGACCATCGATAGAGCGTTCGACCTGCGCGGGCTCGAACCGTATGCCGCAGAACAATTTCCCGAGCGAAAGATCAATTCGGCGATCCCGAAGCTGAAGTTCCACACCGGTTACGGATATTTCGCATCGACTCTGTTCACCAAACTCGGGATCGGCGCCCACGGCGATGGGGCGAAGGCGATGAAGCTGTTGGCCCGTATCCAGGCCGGCAAACAAGTCACCACAGTGGACAGTTTGTACAAGGAGATGGTCCTCGAGGAGCCCCAAACATTCTCCGCCGCCGACCAGGCTGTCGACCATTTCAACGACCTCGACAAGTCCTACGATGCAATGAGAAACGTCGAGGAGCAGGTCAAAGTGCTGGCCGAGATCCAGGAGACGCACAGCACGTTGGTCGAGGCCAGGTCCGCCGCCGCGCTGATCGACAGCACCAGGCTAGACGAACTCACCGCGGACACGCCGTTCACGGTCTGGGCTCGGCGTCGCGAGTTCGAACTGATCTCCGCAGAGATGACAGCGAATCGCTCCTCCTACGAGGCCGGTGAGACAGCAGTTGGAGAAGCACGACGCATAGAGAAGCAGACCAGCGACAGGCTGGAGGATATTCGCAACCAGATTCGGGCCAACGGTGGCGACGCTCTGGACTCACTCGAGCAGAAGATCGGCGCTCGTTCTACCGATCTGGTCACGGCTCGGAGGGCGCGGCGGCAGTTTGAAGTCCGCACGAAGGTCCTCGGTGCGACACTCGGCACACGAGATGATCACGATCGCCAACGGCAAGAGAGCGAACGGTTTCTGGCCGACTACGAGTCGAATAGCCGAACCCTCGAGACCCAACGTGATGCGGTGGTGGAGTCAGCGGTCCCGTTGAAAGCGCAGATGGAGAGCCTGACCGCCGAGCTGAAATCTATGCAGAACCGGGACAGTCTCGTCCCGATGGCCTTGCACAATCAGCGGGTGCAGCTTGCCGATGCTCTGCGGGTCGATTGGCAGGACCTTCCATTCGTCGCTGAACTGCTCGATATGGCGCCGGGATTCGACGCCTGGCGCAGTGCCGCCGAGCTGGCGCTCGGCGGCTTCGCCCTCACCGTGCTCGTCGATGAACACCGACGCAGCCATCTGCGGCGCGCCATGAACGCGATGAAATTCCCTCGCCGCCTACGCCATGAAGGTATCGACCTGCACCGGCCACTTCCGGCGGTACGAGGTACGCACACGCTGATCGGCCGCTTCGTCACCAAGGACACGCCGTTCACCGGCTGGCTGCTGGAACGCCTGCTCGACCGATTCGACTACACCTGTGTCGACGACGTGGCCGATCTGGACAACGTGGACCACGGCTTGACCATTGTCGGCCAGACGAAAGACGGTCGCCGGGGGGCGCACGGCGGGATGAAAGACCCGATCCTGGGCTTCTCCAACACCAAACGGCGTCAAGAGCTCGCCGAGGATATCACCGATATCGAGCGGAAGCTCCGGACCATAGCGGCGAACATCGGCGGATACGACGATCGACGTCGCGACTTGCTCGACCGCCGCGACGCACACAAATGCATCACCGAAACCTCCTGGGAGACAATCGATACCCAGACGATCGAGGATGAGATCGCCGAGCTGACAGAGGCGCGCGATCGGCTTCTCGCCAGCAACGATATCCTCGGCCAGTTGAAAGCCGAAGAAGCAGGTCTTGAACCCGAACTCGACGGTGCCCAACGTGATCGATATCTGGCCGAAGACCATCTCAAGAAGCTTGACAATAAGTACGCCGACCTCAAGACACGTGAAAAGACCGTCCTCGACCACCTGGACCGGATGGGTACCGACCTCGGCCCGAACCTGACCGACGAACAGTGCGCACTATTGGATGGCGAATACTCCAAAACGGCATCTCCGTCGAACCTGTCCGCGTTTGACTCTGCCTGTAGTTCGGTCCGCCGCACCCTGCGACTCAGCCGAGAGCAAGCCAGTAACGAATTCACCAACGCCGAAAAGAGACTCACCAGCACATTCGAGCATTTCCAGGCACGCTGGCCGCGTCCCAACCTCGGAGTTGCGATCGACTCTTACGACGGATATCGCGAGATCCTCGCCGAACTTCTTGCCGAAGGCATACATCAACGCCGCGCCAAGTTCAGCCGCGAGATCAGCGAATGGTCCGGACAGGACTTGCTGCGTCTGCACGGAGCCTTCGAGGAAGCGATCGAAGAGATCGAATCCAGGCTCATTCCCGTGAACGACATTCTCTCGCGATTGCCCTTCGGCCCACGCCACGACCGCCTACACATCAATCTTCGCAGAGTCGAAAGCAAGGACATCACCCAGTTCCGGCGCGACCTCAAGACACTCGCCTCCGGTTCCACGGCACTGCTCAGCGACGACCAGATCGAACCGCACTTCAAACGACTTCGCCGCTTCATCGACAAGATCCGCAAGTCCGACAGGCAATCTCAGCGCGACTACTTCATCGATGTGCGCCGCCATGTCTATGTCGACGCCGAGCGACGCGACACGGAAGGCAAGCACCTCGGCGTCTACACCAGCCTCGGCGGCAAATCCGGCGGCGAAACCCAAGAGCTGGTGGCATTCATCGTCGGTGCGGCTCTCCGCTACCAACTGGGGGACGCCACATCTACCCGACCGCGGTATGCGCCGGTTTTCCTCGACGAAGGCTTCATCAAATCCGATGCCGAGTTCGCGGGCCGCGCCGTCTCCGCTTGGCAAGGCCTCGGATTCCAGCTGATCATCGGGGCACCCCTCGACAAGGTCACCGCTATCGAGCCGTACATGGACCAACTACTGCAGATTCTGAAGAACTCGACAACTAACCACTCTCACGTCGCAGCGGTAACACCGGTCCCAGATCCGGCGGTGGTTTCGTGAAAACTCTTGACCAGGTTCTAGGGCAGATTGAGGCCCGCCTCGAAAAGCATTGGCACACAGACATCAGCGCCAATGACGAGTCACACTGGCCGTACGACCTCGTCCTCGGGAAGCCGACCGTGGAGTCTCTGACCCGCCGCTTCGCGGACATACAGCGTTGGGCTCTCGAATGGCGCGATTGGGCCCAAAACCACCAACTCGACCTGCGCCTGCAGAACCGCTCGGTGCACGGAACCAGCCAGCCGTTACCGTCGCACATCACCGTCCCAGACATCGATACCGCAGCAAGACTTGTCGGAGGCCGCTGGCCACGGCTGCTAGCGATCGCGAGGTTCCGGACGACAACACTCACCACACGGTTTCCAGACGTCGACGCCTGCACCATCCTGCGAGAACTCCAACTGCTCGACGATACGAACTTCGAACTCCTCTGCCGCGCAGCCGAGTGGTTCAGCATCAATGACGCAACCGGGTTGACGCCCCGACAAGTGCCCCTCGAGGGTCTCCACGGAAAATGGTTGAACAACCACCACTCCCTTATCCGCAAACTCTGCGGAAAGGACGATCTCGGCCTCGTCTCACGCCCCACCCGCGTCCACCTGACCTACCTCGACCCTGCACACCTCCGGGCAGGCCACCGCAAACACGACAGCATCACCCTGGGCGACACCGCCACACCGCAGTACAGCCCCGATGTCGTAATAGTCCTCGAAAACAAAGACACCGCAGTGTATTTCCCAGAAACCCACCGCGGCATGGCCATCGAGGGAGAAGGCTTCAAGGGCCCAACAACACTCACCCGACTGGAGTGGCTCACCGCCTGCCCCCACATCTACTACTGGGGTGACATCGACGCAGCCGGGTACGAGATAGTCCATAGATTCCGCGCCGCGGGCCTCGATGTCGAGACGCTCCTGATGGACGAGACCACCTACGACACCTACGCGCGGCACGGCAGCTACGTCGACGAGCGGGGCCGCCCGATCCCCTGCGCCAAACGCAAACCCCTCCCGCACCTCACCGATATCGAGCGATCCGTGTACGACCGCATCACCGAACCGAATTGGAGTGGACCTCGACGGATCGAGCAAGAACGAATACCCCTTCGAATCGCGCACACCACCTTGCGCAATGCGATCGCAAGGCAGCAAGGCGTTCAGCCCAACGACAGCCTCCAGCGATCCGCGGATGCGGAAGGCTGACGAGCATTTGCGAAATTCCTACTTGCTCAGTCGATTCGACACCTTCGATTGATACGGCAGCGGGTTGCTGCTGATGTGCCGACACAGATCGAACAGGTGTCGGAAGACATTCCATGCCCAGCGCACCGAGCCGTAGAACTGGCATCGGCACGGCCGCGACCGCACTGTCGGCTTCGGCACGCACGGGCCGGAAAGCAGATCGCCCAGTGCGGCAACAACATTCGAATGAACCTAGCGGCGCTAGCTTAACGGTTAGCGGGCGGACAGAAGGACACCGGTCTACAGTCGCCACGGACACCTGATCCGAGTCGGGGCGGATGTGTCAGACCTGGATCGTCATGTTCAACAATCGATCACCCGAGCTAGGACCCGTCTACCATGAATCCAAGGCGTGCTGCGTCGTTGGTTAGTGTCCAACGCCGAGCTGATCTGGGGGTTGGTGTGTTGCAGCTAGATGCAAGCAGACGGCTTTGGATGACTCGTATCTCGTCAGTGGTACTGACATCCGGTGCAGCTACGACGCTGACCGTGGCAGCTGCGGGCAAGTTCAACCTGATCTGGTCAATCGTCTGGATCATTCCGGCAGCGCTGGCGTTCGTGAGTCTGGACTGGCTGTCGCGAAAGCCGATTCCCAGCCCACATGCGATGGAGGAATCGGTCAAACGGTTGCGACACCAGTACGAGTCATACGTCGAGCACCACGCCGCCGAAGTCCAGGGCATCGGGCCACCAGTCGCTGTCGGTCCAGTGCCGACAACACTGCAACGCCAGATCGACCTCGATACGGCACTGGCTACTGCTGAAACCATGGCCGACCGCCTGTTCTTCGCCCGCTTCTTCGAGAGCGCGGGACGCTTCACCTTCCTGTTGGGGGAGCCAGGATCAGGCAAGAGCGTCCTACTGTTCCGGCTCGCCGCACGGATGGCCAAGGACCATCTCGAGGGCAGCACCACCAGTGTTCCGCTGGTCTTTCAACTACGAGACTGGACCTCTGACTATCCGATGCGGCGGTGGATCAGCGAGCAGGCGTGCTACCGATATGCGATCTCCCCCAGCGTGACTCGACACTGGCTCGACCGAGGGAGTTCGGTGCTGTTTCTCGACGGGTTCGACGAAGTCGCTGTAGGTCAGCGCGGAAACCTGATCAGCGAGCTCAACAGCTGGTCGCGCTCGGCCGGCGGCACACAGCTTGTAGTGTCATGTCGCTCCTCTCAACCCGACTTGCCGCATGTCATCTCGAATCTGCACGTTGACCAACTCGCTGTGCTGCGCCCATTCCCTCAACAGCAAGCGGTGGACTATCTCGAGGCCGCACTCGATCGCTTGAAGCACCAGAGCGGCGGGGCGCTTGCCCGCAGCGAGCACCTCGATCGGCTAGATAGGTTGCTTCGTGGACTAATCACCGACGAAAGCGCTGTTCGGCTACCGCTCATGCTCGGCTTGATGGCTGCCTCCGAATCGGAGATCAACAGAGGATCTGAAGACCACCGGCCGAGCGAGCCGCTCGCGATCATGAATGTCGACCCGGCCGAACCAGTCTTCACCCTCGGTAACGACCTCTTCGCCATGGGCGACTACGACGCTGCGCGAGGCGCCTACCTCGCGGCCAGCCGCATCCCTGGCTCCCACAAACGCGCATTGGCAACGCTCCTTTACGGAGTCTGCGAAGCCGTAGTAGGCAACGAGATCGAGGCACGTCGCGCAATGCACGAATCTATTGCCGCGCGACTTGAAGAATCGATCACCCAAAGCGATGTCAACAATCGTGTCCGCGTCGTCGATATGGACGAACGCGAAGTACTGCACGTCATGCTGCGCGGGGTTAGCTACAACCTCAGCCAAGTGTGCAGCCGATCGGGACTTCCGCCGAGCCGTGCTGATGCCGCACTTCGTTCTCTACGAAACATCGGCGCTATCGAAACGCCCTCGGACGACTGGAACAACATCCGCTTCCGCCGCAGCGAAACCTTCGCGGCCGAAACAGGATAGGGCAACGCCGACGTGCACATCCCCGCATGGGCCACAACAGCAATCATCGCAGCCGTGGCCTCGCTGTCGTTGATGTCCCTGGGAAACGACAAAGCTCTGCGCTGGAAGGCCTGGCGCCCCATCGCCTACGTCGTCGGCCTCGACGCGATCGGCGGCATTATCGTCCTGGCGAGCTACAACCTCATCCACCAAGCGAGCAGTGACCAGGCCAGCGACGTCACCGAAATGACGCCGAGCGCTTGGCCGATGATTATCAGCGGCATCGCAGCTCCGGCGTTGTTGCGAGCTCAAACACCCCGAACTCAAGCGTCAAGCTCCTGGCGAGGTCTAGTCGGCGGCCGACGGCTGTTCGGACCGGTGCGCAAATACCAACAGAAAGCCGAACGCGAGATCGAAGATATCTGCACTGGCGAAGAGACCACGTGGCTACGCGACGAGATCATCAGCGTGATCGGACTCAGTGTGGTCGAAGTCGGCGACTGGACTGAACAGTACCTCACCAGGACACGAGCTTTTCCCGAGAAGGCCCGCAAGCGAAAAGAGCGAATCGGGCAAATCCGAGGCATCGTCAACGACCAACAGTCATCCGACGACATTCGCAAAATGACCATCGCGACAGTCCTTCTCGACCAAGAAGGCCACCGCGCCGTACGGCAGCTATTTCGCTACGGACGCCAACACGCACCAGCCCAGATCTTCAAACGACGTAGCCGGATCGGCCGATACCTGCACTTCGCACGCACTCCAACCAAGGGACCAGAACACCGACTGCGCGGGGACCTCTGCCTTCCAGACGGGTTCCAAATCGACCTCCTCGACGGGCGAGTACGGGTATGCCACCCCGACAGAACAGTCGACGACGCCTTGCGCGACCTCGCGGGACATCTACGTCGTGAACTCGGAGCGCACGCCAAAGTCGAAGGCATCTACCACGGATGGATCGTCATTCGCCCGGCATACCGGCGAGGCAGAAAGAACTCCCTGTCCCAAGCCGTGGAGCGCTTCGCTAAACACCTCCGTGAATGCGAAGCAATCGGCCACGTCCTCGTCCAGCCCGACGGCACCGTCCTCGACAAAGAGAAAGGACTCTTCGCTGTCGCAGGACTCGTCGCCTCGCCAACCACCGCTCCACGCGACGGCAACGGCTACTGCGGAGATGCATTCTGCGGCACCGGTATCTGGCTCGCCGCGGATGTCGGATATGACTCCGACATCGATGACGGACGCGCCTACAAGAAACACTTCCATGCGACCGCCAACGTCCCCCTGTACCTCTTACTCGACATGCAGAAGCGCCAAGTCACCCTCCATGCCAACCCCAGCGATGGAACCTACCAACACACGGAGACCGTCGAGTTCGGGCAAATCATTCAGCTCCCGGCACCACTCAACATCAAACTCCACACCAGCATCTTCGAGACGTGACCGCTAATCGACCGCTGCTTCTTTGAAGCCGAAACGTACTCCAGCCGAGTACTGGACCTTCCGCCGACACGGACAACGGCCGACCAGTACGCGATGCAGCTGTTGGCCTGTTCCCAATAAATGAGACCAGGTGGTCGCCTCATCGGGAACCGGCCAGCTATGCCACCTGCTTTTCCACGCGCACTTCACACCGACCTCGGCCAGCTGGCTCAAACTCGTCGGGTCAACACGGAAATCAGCTTGAACAACCCCGCTGGCCGACAAGAAACCGCTGGTCACAAGAACCCGCTGGTCGTCGCGACATCGACGCGGGCAGCGTTTCGAACACCTGTCAATCCGCGCGTGAACTGTTGAATATGCGGTCGGTTTACGGAGTGAACAGTCGTCCGCATCCATACCTCGAGCTGCTGGCCAGCGTGAGGCCGATCCTAGGCGGTGACCATGACGACCGCGACTCAAAGGCCGTGCCTCGAGCTGCCGCTCCCCCGAGTCGATAGCGTCCCGGGACCGACGACGCCCCTTGTTCACATGGCGGTGTCCACCATGGATAGTTTCGGACGCCTCGCTGAACGTTCATCGCTCCGGTATCTCGGGTGGAATTCCGGGCAACGTGTCGGTGTCACGATCGTCAACGCCGTCCTCGTAGTTTCCGGCAGCGCGAATGCGCCGGACGCGATCAGCGACCGCGGCTATCTACGCCTTCCCGCCCAGGTTCGGCACTGCGCCCGGATCGAACCAAGCGACCGCCTACTCCTTGCCGCGATACGGGAATTCGGCATGCTCGCGATATTCCCTCCTGCTGCAGCGAGCGCTGCGCTGTGGGCGTTCGACCCGACCGTGTGGACGCAGCCATGACCGCTGGCGAGATCGAAGCGGCCAGGCTGCTGCTCGCCCGGCTCGGACTGCGCCCGCAGGACCTGCTCCTCGGCTCCGCCGAGGAGCACCGGCCGGTACCGACCTTCGCTGAATACATCGACCGGCTTCAAAGTGCTGTTCCCCCAGGCACTTTACGCACCTACAGCCCCTATTGGCGGCGCATCGCGGCTATGTGGGGTCCACGTCCGATCACCGAGCCGTCGCCGATGGAAATCAGGGAGCTGATCGAGCAGGCCAAGCAGCAGGCCGTCGTGCGCCGTAACACACGTGGGGGACGTTCGGCCGCCGAGCATATGGTTGGGGCGCTTCGAGCCTTGTACCGGCAGGCGCACGCCGACGGCCACATCACCAATACGGCCAACCCCGCCGATCACATCATCAAACCCCGGCGCCTGCCGAGCAACCGCCGGGCGCTTCCGGATCATCTACTCGCCGACATCAACCGCGTCGCCGCCACCACCGGCAACGACCCCGGCCTCGACACCCTGATCCTGCGACTACACATCGAAACCGCCTGCCGCCGCGGTGGCGCCCTCGCGCTACGCCCATGCGACCTCGACCCCGAGCAATGCCTCGTGCAACTCCGGGAGAAGGGCGGTGTGGTTCGCTGGCAACCGGTCTCCCCCGCCCTGATGCGTGCCCTGCAGGCGCATCGTCAACGTGGCGCCCACAACGACGAGCAACTGCTCCGGTACCGCAACGGACAACCCATCACCGGCCGCCGCTACGACTACCTCTGGAAACGGATCGGCAAGCACCTGCCGTGGGTCGCAACCCAGCAAGTCACCGCACACTGGCTGCGCTACACCACCCTCACCTGGGTCGACCGTCACCGCGGCTACGCAGTGGCCCGCGCGTTCGCAGGACACACCGACACCGCCGGAAACATCGGCGCCACCTTCACCTACGTGAGAGCGTCGCTTCACGAAGTGGCCGAAGCACTTTCGGCGATGACCGGCGAAACACACCCGCTGGCAACCGGATTCGAGGTATACCCGCAGCAGCGCGCCGCCTGAACACGCACACCCCTGCCGAACTCGGGACGATGACTACAATCTTGGTGCCGGACGTGACGATTGGCTGTCGGACGACTGCTAGACATTCTGGAGACCGTTTACGACCAGCAGTTAGGTTCTAACCAGGCAACTAGGTTCTGAGGAAGAAACATGGCGGGCGGAGAATTCGGTCGCGAACTGCGTAGACGCCGACTTGACAGCGGGCTGAGTCTTGGTGAATTGGCAATTCTTGTGCACTATAGCAGGGGGCACTTAAGCAGGGTTGAGACTGGCCATACAGTGCCGACCACATCGCTAGTGCGCGCGTGCGATACGGCTCTGAACGCTAACGGTGAACTGCTCGCGCTCGATCCACGGGCATCGAATGAAGTCGTCGACGACAGCGAAGCTGTGAGTAAAGCTCTGGCGCTCAGGATTCCGTCGATTGCCGACGATGACACGGTAGGTCCAGATCGCCTCGGGATCGCAGCAGATGCCCGGGCGCTTGCCGCGCTCATGGCATCGAGGCAGTTGGTTCCCCCGCTTGCTGTTGCCGTGTACGGTGAGTGGGGCAGCGGCAAGACGTTCTTCATGCGACAGATCGAAGCCAATATCGACCGACTTGTCGTCGGGGACTCTGCAGGAACAAACTTCGAGCCCGCTGTGCGGCACATACGGTTCTCTGCGTGGCACTATGCGCAGGGGAATCTCTGGGCAAGTCTGCTCAAACACATCTTCACGAGCCTCTGCCCCCCAGACTCGACATCGGAGCAGATGTTCGCTGCGGCAACGGCCAAGATCGCCGCCATTCAAGAAGTTGTTGATTCTGCTGATATCCGCGTGGACGCCAGCCAGCAGCGAGTCAACGATGTCGACGACGAGATCAAGCACGCGCGAGCACGTCACGCGGCCAAGATCGATTCTCTAAAATCCGTTCGGCTCCAGGATATCTGGTCTGGCGTAGTCGCGGATCAAGATGTGCGCAACGAATTCGAACGGGCCAGGGAAGAGCTTGGAATTCCGGCCGCGACCGACAGCGCCCACGAACTCCTAACAGCTGCTCGTGAGGTCATATCGCTAGGGTCGCGAACTAGGATCTTGGCCACGGCGGGCAAGCACTGGTACTCATCGCCGTTAGCCGGCGCATACCTGATTGGCGCCCTCGGACTCATCTTGACTGTGATCCTCGCCAAGTGGGCTCCACAGGTGACGAGCGGCATTGGCCCGTTCGTCGCGACTTTCGCGACTGTAGGGTCAAGCGCCGCTGCCTGGATCGGGCGGCAGTCGCAACTGGCAAGGAGATTGCTGGAGCCAGCCGAACGTCTCCAGGCCCAGATAGAGCAGCGGCTGGGGGAGGAACGTGCAAAGCAAGCCGCCGAGGCCGAGAAGCTGACTGCGGAAGCTAAAGAAGCCCAAGCCGAACTGACAACGGCGCTCGCGCAGCGCGCGAATGCGCTTGACGAGTTGGATGCGGCTCATCGTGCTCTCAGCGAGCTGACTCCGGCTCAACTCTTGCAGCGGTACCTCGCAGATCGAGTGGCAAGTGGCGAGTACGACAAGCATCTCGGCGTGGTGGGCGTCGTGCACCGGGATCTACTCAATCTCAGTGCACATTTGCGCGCGACTGCCTCGGATCCCGCAGTTACAACCAAGCGGATCGTGCTGTATATCGATGATCTTGACCGTTGCTCGCCTGTAACGGTGGTTCAGGTTCTGGAAGCAATTCACTTGCTGTTGGCGCTGCCGCTTTTTGTGGTTGTCCTCGGTGTCGATAGGAGGATTGTCAACCAATCTGTGGCAACAGTTCACTCGGACCTGCTTGCCACAGATAGCCGTTCAGCCACTCCATCTGAATACCTAGAGAAGATCTTCCAACTGACTTTTACACTGCCAGCGATGAATGCATCGGGATGTCAAGCCATCCTGCGGGAGGTCGCCAGCAGAAGCCGAACTTCGATATCGACGGCCGCGGACAACGTAGGTGCGACGGAAGGCGACGGCGAGCAGACTTCGGTGCCCAAGTCATCATCGTCAGACAGGGAGCTTGCGGAGTCCCTTATTTTGCACGACGCTGACCTCGCTACCCTAGATGTGGTCGCACCCCTGGTTGCAGTGACCCCACGACGTGCCAAGCGGTTCCTGAATGTCTTTATCGTTGTCCGGGCACGGCTCGCCGCAGAGTCTCAAGACATCGCGGCATTAGCTGTGCTCGTTGCCGCATTAGTTGGTGCGCCTCGCACTTTGGGACACGCATTGCGGCAGCTTGATGCCGCAGACACTGCGGATCTGACGTTCGGGGTTTGGGCGCGTGATGTGCTGTCAGCGACAGCCGAGGAAACCGAAACAAGTAGGATTGCGGATTTTCTCGACTCTGACGCCACGCTCCTTGATCTTCCTTTGCCCGCTGTCCTCGCACACATGCCTCTTGTAGCGCCGTACACGTAGCAGCAGTCCCTATCAGCACATCTACGTGACAGTAGACATCACAGTACGTGCCTAGCATGCCTACCGAGATGGTAGTTGCCTCTCCACACAGTCGAATTCTGATACGGATTCGATGCGGTCCTGATCCGGACAGAGAATCGCATCAAATTTGATCGGTACCGATTGAAAGTGGCTGTACCAGCGGTCTTCTGTGGCAGGAGTCAACACAAAATACAAAGCAAGGAAAGCCCGGTAGGGGACGGGGAGACCACAACGTCAACGCAGACAACGGTGTGGATGTGCTTGTGCGCGTCGATCCGATGACCATCATTGCTGCGTGTCAGCCCTTTCAGTTGGGGTGTGGGACGGACCGGTCGGAAGGCACTCCCTTAGACCGTGTCTCACGTCGTTGTAATTCACTCGATGTGTGCCGTAACCGGTTGTGCCGCATGATGTCTGGTCGTAGTCGATGATCTGTCGCAATGTCTGGTCCCGGATGGGCTGTGGGTGCTGGTCGAGCCTTTGTTGCCGAAGTTCGAGGCTCGCCGGCAGGGTGGTGGCACCGCCCCGGTCGATGAGCGGGCCGTGTTCACCGCGGTGGTGTTCGTGCTGACCAGCGGTTGTGCATGGCGGATGTTGGCGCCATTGTTCAGGGGCACTGTCCCGACGGCGCATCGCCGATTCACCGTCTGGACAGAGGCCGGTCTATGGCGGCGATTACACCGCGCGGTGCTCAACGAGCTGGGTAGTCAGGGCTTGATCGACTGGTCGCGGGCGGTGATCGACGCGGCGTCGGTGCGAGCAAAAAAAAGGGGCGATATGACCGGCCCGAGCCCGTTCGATCGAGGCAAGTCCGGTTCGAAGATCCACATGCTGTCCGACCGCGTGGGATTGCCTCTGGCCGTGGGTATTTCCGTAGCCAATACCAATACGCCCACGCGCTGCGCCCGCTCGTGCGGGTGATCCCGGCAGTGCGGTCGCGGCGCGGGCCACGCCGACGCCGACCGGCAAAGCTGCACGCCGACAAGGCATACGACTACACCGAGCTGCGCCGATGGATCCGCGATCGGGGCATCAGCGTCCGGATCGCCCGCAAGGGCATCGAATCCAGCGACCGCCTCGGCCTTCACCGATGGGTCATCGAACGAACAATCTCCTACCATACCGGCTACCACCGGCTCAAAATCCGCTACGACCGCAAGGCCACGCACTTCCTGGGCTTCCTCACCCTCGCCGCAGCATTGACCGGCTACAAGAAACTCGCGCAGGCGAAATCAGCGACATGAGACACGGTCTAAATCTCGAATTGACGAACAAAATCGAAAGAGCCCCTCCGGCAGTCGGTTACAGCGCATAAAAACTCCACCTATCCACTTGATCACAACACGAGGGCTACCTAATATTCGATGTTATCGAACACACGAAAACAGCAAATTTGCCTGATTGATGTGTGAGAGTCCCCTCTCGCGCACCACTCGAGCACGGATTTGTGTCACGCGTGACACCGTGTTCGAACACCCTCTGAGACGACGTTCCCGCTCACTCGATCCCCGAGGCGTGGCGCAGATAAGACAGCAACGCCGCTCGCCGCACGCGCTTGTGTCACCGATGACACCGCGAGGTGTTCGAGTGAATTTTCCTCGCTTCTCTAACACGCGGTCGTCGTCACAACTGAGACGGTCGCGTCCATGAGCGATCCCTCGCAAACCCCGCTGGCACAAACGTGTTCGAGTGGCATGGCGCCTCGTCCTCTCACACGCCATCTACGGCACATCTGAGCCAGGCGAGTGCTCGAGCGCTTCCTCTAACACGCGTCATCGACGCTGCTTAGACGGTCGAGTTCAGATGCTGCCTCATCCCGACCACTCTCATGCCTCCCCCATACCTGTTCGACGCACCCGGAGGGCGAACAAGTCCAGTCGCAGCGAACGGTCGTGTCGCCCGGTAGACAGCGATCGGCAGCGACGCCCCCAATACGCTTCGCGGCGTGGCTGTACCACGGCTTTGAGAATTTTCGCCGGGAACCCGGACTGCCTCTTGCCCGACTACGTGTTCGGTCGCTGAATGGCGGCGTGGTTGGGAGGAGATCGGTAGTGCAGACACATCCGGAAGGCCGGGCGGATCGGGTGGTGTCGGTGGCGGGGGTGCTGACCGCGGCCATGGGTTTTTCGATGCTGCAACTGTTTGTGGTGGGAGCGCTCGGGCCGCGGATCGTGCCGGATCTCGGGTTGTCTCCGGCGATGTTGGGGTTCACGACGACGGTGGGGTTCGGGACCGCCGCGCTGCTGTCACCGCTGGCGGGGCGGGTGGTCGATGTCATGGGCCCGCGGCGATGTTTGGTCGCTTTGCTGGGGCTGGTCGCGCTCGCGCTCGGGCTGATCGCCGCCGCGCCCGGGTATCTGGTGCTGCTGGTGGCGGTCGGGTTGGGTGGGTTACCGCAGGCATTGGCGAATCCGGCTACGAACAAGGCGATTTTGGCGGTCATCCCGGTTGGGCGGCGGGCCGCTGTGACGGGTACCAAACAGTCCGGCGTGCAATTGGGAGCGATCGCGGCGGGTCTGCCGTTGGCGGCGTTGGCGGCTGCCGCTGGTTGGCGGGTGTCGGTGTTGGTGGCGGCCGGTTCGGCTGTGTTGGTCACGGCTTGGGTGTGGTGGACGTTGCCGACCGATCCACCACGACACGAGCCGGATATCGGTTCTGCCGCAACGGGTTCGGCCAAGTCGAGTGTCGTGCGTTGGCTTGCGGTGTATTCGCTGTTCCTGGGTGCGGGCATGGCCTCGATCAATACCTATCTCGCACTGTTCGGTGAGCGGCGGCTCGGGCTCAGTGCGGCAACGGCGGGGACGCTGGTCGCGGTGCTGGGTGTGGCTGGTATCGCGGGCCGGATCGGGTGGGCGCGGGTAGCGAAGCAGCCGAGGATGGCGGTGGTGTTGCCTGCGGGATTGGCGGTCGGGTCGGCGGGCGCTGCCGGGCTGATGGCCGCGGCACCGTTGGTGGATGGGCTGGTTTGGGTCGCGGTCGTCGCGGTGGGGACGTTCGGGATGGCGGGTAACGCGGTGTCCATGGTGCTGGTGATCCAGCGGGCGGCACCCGGTCGCGGCGGGCGGGACTCGGCATTGGTGTCGGCGGGGTTCTTTGCCGGATTCGCTGTGGGGCCACCGCTTTTCGGTGCTGTAGTGCCTTGGATTGGTTACAGCAGTAGTTGGTTGTTGGTGGCCGCGGAGTTCATGACCGGCGCGGGTGTCGCTGCAGCGTGGGCGTTGCGGGACCGGGCATGAGCGAGCGAGACACCGAGGTCGCGCAGGAGCCGAACGGTGCCGAATCCGCAGGCCCGGGCCTCGGAAGCGATCCGAAGCTTCGCCACATCGGGGAAGGCGCGGGAATAAGCGAGTGGGCTGAGGTGGCCTTGAATTCGGTGTTGAACCGTGCCGAGAAGATCCGAGGGTTAGTGGGTGAGCGGTTCCCGTTGTATGCCGAGCGCGGAAGCGGTGAGTGGGTGTCTACGTCGCGGGGTTCCTGGACCGGTGGTTTCTGGGCGGGTCTGCTGTGGCTGCGGGCGCTGTACACCGGATCGGCCGATGACCGTTCGGCCGCCGCGCAGGTGACCGCGCGTCTGGCGGAGTGGGTCGGCGCGGATACCGCGACGCGCGGATTGATCTTCTGGTACGGAACAGCGTTGGCGGGCAACGCCCTAGGCGACGAAGCCGCTGCCGAGCTTGGCACGGAGGCCGCATGGGCTTGTCTGGACGACTTCGATAACGAACTCGGTGTGCTGCCATGGGGTTCGGCCTTCGGCGGCCCGCGATTGCTGGCCCGCGTCGATGGCGTGGCGGGCACGGTGCCATTGCTGGCCACAGTATCGGGAATGGCAACGGCTAGAGCACATCTGGATACTCACCTCACCCGGTGGCGTGCCGAACCGGTGTGCACCCCGGCGTGGGCATGGGCCGACGGCGGTTGGGTTGCATGTCGGCAGCCGCGTCCGGGGTGGAGCCGAGGACGGGCCTGGCTGCTGCTGGCGCTGGCGGATGCGAGCTGGCATATCGATACCAGCTACCTGGACACTGCCGAGGAATTGGTCGATGACACGGCACCGCTGATTCCGGCCGCCGAGCTGGCACCGGACGCGCCACCGGACACCTCCGCAGCCGCCGTAGAAGCGGTCGCGCTGCTCAAACTCGCTGCCGTACACCATGTTCCAGAGCGAGCCGAGCGCCTGGAAGGCAGGGCGATCGGGATTCTCGAGCGGTTAGCGACTCGGCATCTGAGCGGCACTGGCATGCTGCTGGACGGGTGCTATGACCTGGATCGCAAGCTGGCCACCGCGCACGAACTCATTTGGGGCGACTACTTTTTCGCACTCGCGCTGGCAATACATACCGGTCTGGTCGCTCCGTTCGATACCTGAGGCCGCATCAGCGCAGCACCCGCCGCGCGACAGTCTCGATATGCAGCTCATCTGGCCCATCGAGGACGCGTGCCATCCGGCCCGTGCGCAGCAACCGAGGTAGCGCGGTATCCGGCCCCAGCCCGGCCGCGCCGTAAACCTGGATCGCGGCATCGGCGACCTGTTGCAGTGTTCGGGCCGCCGCGACCTTCGCCAGACCGGCCTCAACCCGAGCATCATGGCCAGCGCTGATCAGTGTGGCCGCTTTGTGCACCAGCGGCCGAGTGCTGCGGATGGCCAGCAGCGACTCGAAGACATGCTGTTGCACCAGTTGCCGGTCGGCCAACGGCCCGCGCGACTGGGTGCGGCTGCGGGCCCGAGCACACATCAGCGCATACGCGCGCTCGGCCTGTCCGAGCCAACGCAGACACCGCAGTGTGCGGCCGAGTTGCAACCGCTCGCCCGCAATGGCCAATGCCCGCCCGGGGTCGCCGATCACGTGGTCGGCAGGTACCCGGACCCGGTCCAGTTCGATCTCCCATTGCCCGCCGACGCCCAGCACCGGTAACTCGCGCACGACCCGGAATCCGGGCGCATCGGTCGGTACGAGCAGCAACGTAAGCCCGTCGCGGCTGGGTGCCTCGCCGTGGGTGCGGGCCAGCACGGTGATCACATCGGCATCGGCGCCGCCGCTGACGAACCACTTGTGGCCGGTCAGTGTCCATGAGCCATCCGATGCCGCGGTGGCGCGGGTGGCCGTCATGGCCGGATCGGTGCCCGGTGTGTCGGGTTCGGTCATCGCGTAGGCGGCGCGCAGCTCACCGGAGACCAGACCCTTCAGGTAGCTCTCGCGAACATGGTGGCTGGCATGGCGTTGCAGCATCGACACATCCAGCAGCGAGGCCGAGCCGAGGATGGCGGGCCCGTGGTCGCTGACGCCCTCTGCTTCGGCCAGGCACACGTAGTCGGCGAACGGAAGTCCTTGCCCGCCATATTCGACCGGCAACGGCAATGCCCACAATCCCGCCGCTCGAGCCTTCGCCCGCAACTCCGCGGATTCGACGGCCGCCATCGGCCCGCCAGCGTCGAGCACCTCTTCCCGCGGCACCACTTTTTCCGCGACGAAAGCTGCCACGCGCGCCCGCAATTCCGCGATATCCACATCCGGCTCGAGCGGCCTCGATGCGGCACTGGCCGGAACCGCACTGTGGGATGTGAACGGCGTCATGACTTCTCCTCCACGCTGACTGGGAACCCGGGTGCCCGACGGTCCGACTGCTGTTGTCCGAGGGATTGGTCGGCGCGCAGCCGCGCCGAGTTCCCACGGGCAGCGCGACCGTTCAACAGGGAGAGCCATGACACCCGGCACCATGCGGACATCCGGCACCGACCAGCTAGCGGCACCCCTGCGGGGCATGCGATTTCATACGTCGAGCCCACCCGGCCCGATCACCACGGCAACCGAACACCTGCGGTTGCTCGGTGCCGAACCGATCGACGGCGACGCCGACGCGCTGACCCTGATCGGACCGGACGGTAGTGCTGTGCACGCCGCTGTGGCCTGGGGCGGATCCGGCAGTCAGGTACACGACGAAGCGACCGCGCAGGCCGCGGCCGGACTGATGCTCGTACACGGTCGACGCGACGGCACTCCGCGCGGTCTGGCGGTGGACTACGCCTCGACTGCCGCCGGAATACTCACGGTGCAGGGACTTCTCGCCGCACTGATCGCTCGTGCACGCGGCGGCGCGGTGGTCGGAGCCGATGTCGCGGTCGACAGGACGGCCTTGTTGACCGTCTCCCAGTATCTCGCGGCGGCGTCCGCCGACGATGACGAAGCGACCTCGCTCGCCCCGGGCGGGCCGCCCTTCGCTACTGCCGATGGCGTCCAATTCGAGGTAGAGGCCCTCGATGTCGGTGTGTGGGCCGAGTTCTGGCGGGCATTGGACGCACCACGGGACGCATTGCGAAAGGGCTGGCGGCCCTTCCAATTCCGCTACGCGACCGCCTGCGCACCGATTCCGCACGCATTGCACGACACCATCGCGCTGCGGAGCTGGGCGCAGGTGCGGGCCGCCGCCGAGGAGTCCGGCGCGGACGTGTGCCGACTGCGTCCACTCACCGAGCGCGGCCAGGAGATGCACGCCACTGGCGAGGACACCGTGCCGTGGCAGTTCCTCCTCGGCGGCGAAAGGCGCATCGCCGCTTCGGGTTCCGTACCGTCCGCCGATCGTCCGCTCGCGGGTTTCACCGTGCTGGAGGCCGGGCGTCGGGTGCAGGCTCCGCTGGCCGCGCATCTGCTCGGGCTGCTCGGCGCGGACGTGGTGCGCATCGAGCCGCCGGGCGGCGATCCGCTGCGCGGTATGCCGCCCACCTGCTCGGATATCTCCGCGCGCTGGTTGGCGCTGAACCGGGACAAGGACGCGGTCGAGATCGACATCAAGTCGGCCGAGGACCGGAAACGGTTGTGCGAGTTGGCTGCCGGGGCGGATGTGTTCCTGCATAACTGGGCGCCCGGCAAGGCCGAGCAGCTCGGGTTGGGCGCTGATGATCTGTGGGCGGCCAACCCTGGCCTGATCTACGCCTACACCAGTGGCTGGGCCGGGCGGCTCACCGACGCCCCGATGGGTACCGACTTCATGGTGCAGGCCCGCACCGGGGTCGGTGAGGCGGCGCGGCCCGCGGATGAGGCACCGATACCGTCGCTGATGACGCTGCTCGATGTGCTCGGCGGCATGCTGGGCACCGAGGCGATCCTGGCCGGTCTGCTCGCCCGTGAGCAGACCGGTCGCGGTGTCCGGGTCGAATCCTCACTGCTCGCGGCGGCGAATCTGCTCACCGCGCCCGCGCTGCGCCGCGCGGCCGACGGGCTGGACCCGCGCCGACCGGCCGGGTTCCGCCGCCCACTGGCCACCGCTGATGGGTGGCTCGCCCCCACCGACGAGCACGCGGCGGCGGCCATCGAGCACGCCGATCGGGTCCGCGGCCTGTCCACCACACAGGCAGTCGCCGCCTTGCGCGACAGCGGAATCGAAGCCACCGCGGTAACCACCGACTTGGCCGATCTGCCAGGCGACCCGCGCTTCATCGACGCTCTGACCACCGACTCGCTGGGCGCTGTCGCTGTTTCGTCTCCCTGGAGTTTCCGATGAGCGTTGTGCTACACGATCTGGTCCCGCGTCGGCTCCGCCGTTCGTGGGCGGCCGACGGCGCCTGTCCCGACCTCGGTCTGTATGCGCTGTTTCGTGCGCAGCGCTGCCTGGACCCCCATCGCAGCGCGCTGCTGGATGCCAAGGGCAAGCTCTGCTACACCCAACTCGACCGGCTGGTCCGTCGCCTGGCGGCGGGCCTGGCAGCCGAGGGTGTGGGCCCCGGAGATGTTGTCGGCGTACAGCTTCCGAACTCCCGCGAAGTGGTCATCGCCGACCTGGCCCTGGCCGCGCTCGGTGCGGTGGCGCTGCCGTTCCCGGTGGGCCGTGGCATGCGGGAGGCCGAATCGCTGCTGCGTCGCGCCGAGGCGGTTGCCGTATTGGCTGCCACCGATTTCCGCGGACACGCCCATGCGGCGGATCTCTCCGAGTTGCTCGGCGACCTTCCGAACCTGCGTTTCGTCGCCGCCGTCGGTAAGGAGCCCGTCCCGCAGCGATGTATCTCCTTCGCCGAACTGCTTCGCGCGGATGGCGAATTGTTCGTCCCGGCTCGTCCAGACCCCGACGGCGCCGCCCGTATCCTGGTCTCCTCCGGTTCGGAGTCGGAGCCGAAAATGGTTGCCTACTCGCATAATGCGCTCGCTGGCGGCCGCGGCAACTTCATGGCCTCACTGCTCACCGGCGAACCGCCGCGCTGTCTGTTCCTGGTCCCCCTCACCTCCGCCTTCGGCAGCAGCGGCACCGCCGTCACCCTGGCCCGACACGGCGGCAGCCTCATCCTGCTCGACCATTTCACCCCTGAGGCCGCACTGGCCGCGATCGAAAAGCATCGCCCGACCCACGTATTCGGTGTCCCGACGATGATTCGAATGATGCTCGAGCACAACGCATCCGGCACCGACACCAGCTCGCTTCAGGCACTTGTGCTCGGCGGCGCACCGCTGGACCGAGCCACCGCCGGCGAAGCCGAAAACGCCTTCAATTGCTCGGTCGTCAACCTCTACGGCTCCGCCGACGGCGTGAACTGCCACACCGACATCGGCGAAACCGATACGGCCGCAGCCGGTCCCGGCATCATTGTCGGCCGCCCGAATCCTCGCGTCGCCGAGATCCGCATCACGAACATCGATACCGGCGAAACCGCCCCCGTGGGCGAGACCGGTGAAATCGTGGCGCGTGGCCCGATGACCCCGCTGTGTTACGTCGGCGATCCCGAACTCGACGCCCGCTACCGCACCGATGACGGCTGGGTCCGCACCGGAGATCTCGGCGTCCTCGATGCCGAAGGACGCCTGCACGTGGTCGGCAGGCTCAAGGAGATCGTGATCCGCGGCGGTGCGAATATCAGCCCGGCCGAGGTGGAGCAGCTGCTCGCCGATCACCCCGACATCCGTGACGTCGCGTGCGTCGGTGTGCCGCATCCGAGATTGGGTGAACGGCTGGCCGCGTGCGTCGTGCCGCGGCCCGGTCGCACACCTGACCTGGATGGATTGTGCGCCCACCTGAGTGCTCACGGACTGGAGCGCGGGAAGCATCCCGAATCGCTACTGCTGCTCGATGTGCTGCCCCTGACTCCGGCGGGTAAACCGGACCGAGCGGCCATGCGGGCTGCGATGAGCTGAAATCGGCTGTGGGGCAAGCACTT
Organism: Nocardia nepalensis; assembly: GCF_048910785.1. Lineage (NCBI taxonomy): Bacteria > Bacillati > Actinomycetota > Actinomycetes > Mycobacteriales > Nocardiaceae > Nocardia > Nocardia nepalensis. The sequence goes on from NZ_JBKBET010000044.1 coordinate 98,158, forward strand.
CACGCGCTTGCCCCACAGTCGTCAGGAACCGGACATGGCCTTCTTCAATGCGGCGGCCGCATCGCGGTAGACGGTCAGCAGTTCCTGGTCCTGGCCCGGGTAGTTGACGATCGACACCTGCCTGGCGCCGCTGTCCGGCAGCACGGTTCCACTGGACATGTGCGCGTTATCGAGCACGAACTCGGGCTTCTTCGCCGCGAGCGCGGAAAGCTGCCCCGGTGTGACTGCCTCCGGTCCGTAGGTACCGACGATATCGGCACCCGCCAACTGCGCCGCCCACGTCGAAAAGACCTGCGCCACCACGATCGGCTGCTTGCCGCCCGGCCACACGGCTCGAATGTCCTTGCCCAGCTCGTCGTATTCGGCGGTGAACGTTGCCGTCCAGGCATCGGCGGCCGTCGCGGTGCCGAACTGGGTACCAAGCGACTTGACCTGCGCGGTCGCCTTATCGGCCGAGTTGTCGAGGTTCACCTCGATCAGCTTCGCCTTGGAACCGGCCGCCTCCTTGATCTTCGCCGCGAACGGTTCGAACGGCGCGTACAGCACGAAGTCCGCCTCGGCGACCGCCGTCAGATCCGATGGCTTCGGGTCGTAATCGGGTGCGTGGTGCACCGACGCGGGCACGATCACCGTGACATCCTCCGCGCCTGCGGCTTTCGCGAACGCGGCCTCCCAGGTCGTGGTGGCGACGATCTTCGGGTGCTGATGTCCGTCGTGGTGGTCGTGATCGCCGTCGGCACTGGAGCAGCCGCCGAGCAGCACACCAGCGGCCACGGCGAGGGCCAGCCCCGCGGTCAGTGGCTGAAAACGTGCCATGAGTTGTATCTCCGTTCGGGGATCAGGTGGGCCGCGAGGGCGACTGCCCCCGCGGTGAGTACCAGGACCGGCCCGGGTGGCAGGTCGAAGGCGAGGGCCAGGAGGAAACCGACGAGGTTGACGGTGACGCCGATACCGATGGCCCAGCAGATGATCGATGTCAGCGAATGTCCCAGCCGCCGGGCGGCCAGCGCGGGCAGCAGGGTGAGCGCATCGACGAGCAGTGCGCCGGTGAGCCGAATCGCCCCGGCCACCGCCACCGCGACCAGAACCAGCAACACCAGCGTGAGCCACCGCACCGGCACCCCCGACACCAGCGCCAACTCCCGATCGTGCAGCAGCAACGCCAGATCGCGCCGCCGCCACCAGAACAGCGCGGGCACCACAATCGCCAGTGCCGCAAGCACTACCACGTCCTGAGTGCGCACCGACAGGATCGAGCCCCACAGCAGCGAGAACGCCGATGACGCGTTCACCCCCGCCAGCGCGAGCACCAGCAATGCCGCCGCGACCGCCAAGCTCATCAGCAAACCCATTGCCCCGGACAGGCTTTCCGGCGTGCGGGCCAGCGGCGAAATCCCGGCTCCGGCGACCGCGCAAGCCACCAGCCCACACAGCGCCGGATCGAGCCCGGTCAGCATCCCAACGGCCGCGCCGAGCAACGCGACGTGCATCATCGCGAACCGCACCGGAATAATGTCGAGCCCGACGATCACCACCCCGACGATCGGCAACCCGATCGACCCGAGCACCAACGCCACCCCGGCCCGCCGCACCGGTACCAAGCCGAGCAGGTCGGCCACCTCCGCGGGTCCGTTCACGACACCTCCCCTATCTTGCGGATTTGCGCCGGAATCCATACCGCGGCAACGAATCTCATCCGACCTCCCGCAACCGGCCCGCCGCCATCTCCAGCACCCGATCACAGCGCCGCGTCAGCGCCCGATCGTGGGTGACCACGACGAGCGTGACCGGCAGCCCGGCCAAAACCTCGGCCGCCTCGTCCTGCCCCGCGAAATCGAGTGCGGCCGTTGGCTCGTCGGCCAGCACGACACCCGCGCCCGCCGCCACACAGCCCACCGCGCGCGACAGGTGCATGCGCTGCAACTGCCCACCCGACAGCGTGTCGAGCGGCCGGTCGATTAGCGTGCCGACCCCGAGCCGCGTCGCCATCATCTCGGCCGCCGTCCGATCCCCGCTGCTGGCCAATAGTTCACCGGCGAGCAACGGGAACCGCCCAGCCGCCGGACGCTGCGGAATCCACGCGCAGACCCGGCGACGCCACGCCTGCTCGGCAGTGCCGCCGCCGGTACGCCCGCCGACCGTGATCTCGCCACGGACCGCGCCGTGCAGACCGAGCACCGCACGCAGCAGCGTCGTCTTACCAGAACCATTGGTGCCCGTCAGCGCCACCCGCTGCCCGGCGGGGACATCGAGATCGACATCGCTGACGACCTCGATGCGGCCGTGACGGCACGACACCCCCGCCAACCGCAGCTCCAACCCGCCCATCACACCACCTCCGCCATACCCGGCCCGAACCCACCGATCGGGATGCGCGCACCGAGCGGTAGTCGCACGCGAGCACCGATCGGTTTCCCGGGCGTCTCGGCTGCCCGCAACAACGCGACCAAGGTTTCGCGAGCCCGCGCGACCCGCGAACGGATGGTGCCCACCGGGCAACCCACCGTCCGCGCTGCCTCGGCATAGGACAGGCCGAGCACCTGGGTCAGAACGAATGCCTCCCGCCGTTCCTCGGGCAGGCCGCGCAGCAGGTCGGCAATCGCCATTTCCTCTGGAAAATCCGGTCTTTCGTGCTCGCGACGATGGTCCAGGCTCTGCTGCCATTCGGCCAGCTGTGCGTTCTTCGGTCGGGCCGCGGCACTGCGGAACCGATCGATAACCACCCGCCGCGCAATAGACAACAGCCAGGTCCGAGCGGTGGACCGACCCGCGAACCGCGGCAGGGTGCGCATGGCGCGCAGGAAGGTCTCTTGGGTGAGATCGTCGGCGGACTGCACATCGCTCAGATGGGCAACGAAACGCCACACATCACGTTGCGTCGATCGGATGAACTCGGCCAGCGCCACTCGATCTCCCTTACCGGCCGCCAGCGCGAGCGCGGTCAGTTCTTCGTCGGACATGAACGGTTTCCAGACCGGCACGACTCACCCGGGTGCACCGCGGGAAATGTCAGAAGGGACAACGAAATACCACTACCGAATGGCAGTGTTCTCAATAGTGAATGCATTTGTCGAACAATCTCGGTTCAGCGACGCCACAGAACGTGGCGTTGAAAAGACCGGTCGCACACGGGCTTTCCCCGCGCACCGACGAGTGCGCGGACCTCCCCCGGCGACCGCTGGGCGAAAGCTCGCCGCACCTACCGTCCCGGACGGACGCGCAAGCTACGACGGCGACGTCCGCCACTCGTGCACGCCGAACCGATGGCGCCAACCGGATAGTCGGCTACCGGTCCCGCGCCACTGCGCCGGAACCATTCCGGCTGCCAGTGACGGACTCTCAGACCACAACCACGCCCACCGGCGGTCCTCGCCGAGCCACCACATGACGCAGCACGGCACCGCGCAGGGGCACGGTGGCACGCTCGAAAGCGACCGGAACACCGACCCCGGCTTCGTCCACTATCGAGTGGAGTAACACCAGTAGCAGCGGTGCCAGAATCCGTGAGTACAACGCGCTCAGCAGCGCGAACAAAGCCCGCTCGCCGCACCAGAGCCACACCGCGCAGACCAGCGCGGCCACCGCATGCCCGGCGATCATCGCCAGCGAACCCGCGTGCGCAAGGGAATCCGGCACAGCCGCAGCGTGAGACGCGACATGACCGCCCGATACCACCGAGACACCGAACCACAGGTGCAGTGCCGCCTGCATCACCAGCAGCCCACCACCGATAGCGATGATTCCCCGCTGCCGATCGGCCATCGCCCACGCCACCGAACCCGTCGCGGCAAATGCCACAAGCAACGCCGACAACGACAACGTGTGCCCTGACGCCTCGGCGTGGCCGACAGCGGACAACAACACACCGATCGCCGCGAATATCGCCGCACGGATTGCCCGCAGGTGCGGCGATATTGGCAAGCGATTCATAACAATGCCTATCCTCCCATCCGGCACGCGCGTGCGAGTCGGAAGGGTTTGATCAGCCGCGGTCGGTCATCTGTTGATCCATGCCCAGCGCGAGCGATCACCATCCGAGGTTTCGATCTACCTGCGCCGCATCACCGCGGCGCCACCGACCAGCAGACCGAGCGCGCCGAGCGCGATACCGATGACGCCGAGCCAGCGCGCGGTGTCATCGCTGGGGGACCCGCGGCTGGTCGACATCGCCGGAATATCGCCGTGGTTCTCGGCCTCACCGGATTGTTTGGCCGCCAAAGCCAAAGTAGGGGCGGGGTATTCGGGTTCACCCTTATCGGTGGCGGACTGATCCCACTTGACGATCTGGCCGTCGGCATAGGTCTGCACCGCGGGCATGGTGATTTTGTGCTGAGCAGTGACGATAGCCCTGCGATGCCCCTTCACCAGGGATATCGGCATATCCGGCGACCCAGCTGGCAGGAATCGGAATATTCCTCAGCCGATACTGAACGGCTCGCCCCACACGGTGACCCAGGTGACGACGTTGGCGGTCTCCACCTCGACGCCCACGAAGGCGCGGGCCTGGGCATACCCGGCACATCCGTTCAGGTCGATGGTTTCATCGGCCCAGGACACACCGCCGCTGGGGCCCTTGAACTCGTGCCGGATCCGGTGGACCTCCTGGCCGAAATCATCGGCCTGCTCGAGGTCGAGCAGAAAGAACGACTTCGCCTGGCCGGGACCCAATGTCAGATTGCCGCCGCTATTGGCGCCCACACCCGGTTTGACGTTCTTCCCGTCACTCCAGTCGAGAGTGCCCGTTACCCCGCCATTGGCGCCGCCACCGGCGATATTGACCTGGCAGCCGACAACGTAACCAGGGGCGATGCGACCGCCCCTGACGCCGGGCCCGGACAACTCGACCGACGCCGTCCCCGACACCCACGCATTGCGGTGCAGCGGCGTCGCCCCCATCGACGGGTTGATATTCGCCGACTCACCGGACAGCGTGATGTCCACGACGGTGCCATCCGACAGCGTCTTGGTCAGATGCGCACCGGGCAGCGGTACGAAAGTGTCGGCATTCGCCGCGCCCGTGGAGCAGAACCCCAGACCGGCGACGGTCGCGATACCCAGGCCGGCGAGCCGGGCAATGAGCTTGCGGTTGATCATCTTTGACTTCCTCGAAGAGTGAATTCGCTTGAGCGAGAAAAGATTCGATAAATCCGGGGTCAGCCGATGCTGAACGGAGCCCCATAGAGGGTGGTCTTCGAGTAGTGGTCACCGATGATTTCCACAACCGTGTACGCACGCGCCTGCGCATAGCCCGCACACCCCTGGATCTCGATCTCGGCGTCCTGATACTCCACCGAGTACGTGCCGGGCTTCGGAATGTCCTTGTAGTCGATCTGAACGAACTTCACCTCACCTGGCCCGAGGTTCAGCCCCACCGAGCCACCGAGCGATCCCCCACTCAGGTTGATACCGCCGGACACTCCCGCCGAGATCGCGTTATCGGCAATGCTGACCTGGCACCCGACGATGTAGCCCGTGCTCAACTGCGAAACACCATGCGTCGAGGAATTATTGGTGCCCGCAGCGCCCGAAGGGCCATTATTGGGCCCGACCGCACCCTCCGGCGTGACAGCGACTTCGGCGATCGCATTTCCCGAAACCCACACCGTGCGACCGGCACCATTGGCCGCCAACGATGGCGACACAATCGCATGCTCGCCATTGCGGATGATATTCACGCCGGGACCGGCCTTCTGCCCGTCCGGCAGCGCGACGAAGGCATCCGCATTCGCGGCACCGGTCGACAGCAAACCAACGGCCACAGCCGCACCCGCCCCAGCAATACCCAGACCCCGGCGCACGCCCAGACCACGATGTTCTCTCACTACCAACCCCTCAACAGGTGTGCCACATACGATTCAGCGCCGCGACACCCCGAGATCCGGGAATCGACGCTGACGGATCGGTAGTCGCGCGCCAACACCGGGAGTTCCCAGCCGCAGCAAACCTGTGGCGCGAGTCACGATCCCGTCAGCGGCGATCCGCACCCCGGTCGCGCCGGACTCGACAGCTCCGAAGACGCTGCCCTCGACGTCGCCGATCAGCGAGCACCCAGACCCGGAGAGTTAATGGCCGAGTAGTGAATTCGTGGACATTCACCCGGCCGTGGTCTGTATCGGTGCTGTCGATATCGTCGGACGCGGTGCGGCTGAGCGACGCAGAGCGGCGTGCCACCAGTGGGCGCGTGTTGTCGGCATGACACGACCAAGAAGGCCACCGCGCCGTACGAGCTCCCTCGGTCGAGCCAGTGTCGTCGAGTCACGTTGGGGGAGATCGCATATCGGTAGCACGCCTGCTCGCTGATCCAGCGTCGCATCGGATAGTCAGATATCCAGTCTCGTAGTTGAAAGACCAGCGGAACACTGGTGGTACTTCCTGGCTCGAACACTGATTACCTAATTCGCGGGTTTCAGCGAAGAGTTCTGCGCCCATTTACTCGTGCCGTCGGGCGCGTTGAGCGTGTCGATCAGCTCCACGGCCGAAAGCACCAGGACCGGTCCCCCGGCAACAATTGTCCCCAGAATGCCGCCGATCCCCGCGCCGGCGATCGCGCCAGGTATGCATCCCACCCCGAACAGGGGCAAACCCATAATGCATCCGCTAACGCCTCCGACGACCAAGCCGATCACGGTGCCGACGAATGTGCCGATCGTGGCGGCGAGCCCCAATCGGGTCGAGAACTCCGCCATCGCGGCCTGGTTCTCGACCGGCGATGCGACCGGCGTCGCGGCCGACGCGGCGGCGGGTCGCAGCTCACCGGGCGTCAATCGCAGCTCCTTCGCGTCTTTGCTGAGTGCGGGGTCGACTGTGAGCACCTTGTCGCCCACGGTGAATCGCGTTGGCACGACCATCACGGGTGCGCTGCTCTCATCGCGAATCGTGAACGAGCTGTGATCGTGGTCGAGTGCGAAGGTCCCTCCCGATAGCGTGGTTGTCACAACACGTTCCACCGAGGTGACCTTGTACTCGATGTCATGTTCGGTGGGTGCTTCCGCGCGGGCGGTTACCGGCGCGATTGCTGCAACGCATGCGATACCGAGCGCCACGATGCGTGAGGTTTCGATCACGAAATGTCCCTTTCTATTTCATGGATTCTGTTTCACAGATCAGGCAGGTCGCCATCGTGCCCATCCGAGAAGTAACTGGGGACGCACGCGCGATCCAGCCGGGCGGGATAGGGGTCGCCCAATCGGACGGGTAGGTGACCCTTTCGGTATGCACGGTCCACGCGGATCGGCGATAGCGGTTCGGACCCGAGTGCCCGGAACTCCCACCGCGTTCCCGTGGAATCCGGTTGCCAACCATCCGGGTCGATCGCGTATACACGCTGAACCAGTCGGTCGACGACAACGATGGCGTAATGGGCGTTGCGTCTCGCGGCGCTGCTCACCCGCCACCATCGCCGATCTCGGTCGTAGAGCGCTTCGGGGGACCGGAGGACAGACCGCCCGGCATCCGGCCACGGCTGCGAGATGATGAGCGCAATACGTTCACCGACCGCGGCGAGAGCGCCCCAGCGCTGATAGATATGCGCCCGGTCCAGGCCCGTGACGGAGGCGACGTCGCCCAGCCCGGCCGTATGGTCGAGGGCGGCGGCAGCGGCTTCCAACATCCCGGCGTCGATCTCGTTCGCGAGCACACTGTGCACTCGCAGCAGGGCTAGCTGGAACTCACGCGCCTGCACGAATTCCAGCTCACCGTCTTCATAGCGAGCCCATGCCTGTGGTCCGAGCCCGCTCAGTTGGCCGGCGAGTCCGACAAGGAGGGTCCGCACGGACCGTGACAGCCATAACCTTTCAGTTGCCCACATATCGCGCGCGAAGGCATACCCCCCGCCGCTTACCTGTAATTCAGTCATAGCCAGGGACTCTAGCGGCGAGATACATCCAGTTCACAGATTTACCGGATCGATCTTAATTAAATTTCTTCTTTGGTAGCCGGATATTCGCTACAGGTCCAACGCTTGGTTCGTAGCTACCTTTTGCTCGATTTCGAGGACATCAGCCGAAACGGTCTTCCGGTCGACGACATCCACTCGAACAAAACCTGGACCCCAGATAGCGGCCCTCGGGCAAGGCGAATGCCCGATGCCCTCCCCCGACCGATCGGCCAGCGTAACGATATGGCGTCCCACCGCCGACGCCTGGGCATACGTGCCTTCCGCGACCGCTGTCGATGCTCGAAAAGGGAGTACACACTGATTACGACACCGACGAATCCAATGACATTCACGGCCGCCGCCGAACCCGCGGCCCCGGCCAATCGGTTCGATTGTTCGATCAGCCAGGCCGAGGACACGATTGTGGTGACGTTCGGAGTGGAACGCGCCGGAATCGAGCTACCCGCTCCGCTGCGAATCGGGGTGGAGTTGTTTTTCCAGGACAACGGCCTGTCCGGACCCACCATCGCTATCGGTGGTCCGGTCGGGCGCCATATCCGGCTCGTCACCGGCATCAGCAAAGCCGATAGGGCCATCGAGTACCTCCAACACTGCGGGGCGGTGCTCCACATCGGCCGCGTCGTATGGCCTCTGCCTCCCGTTTCGGGACTCGGCCTCACATGGTCGGCGGGCGGCGGAAACGGCCATCGCATACCCCCGCTCGTAGCGGTCGCCGCCGCGGTTCGAGCGGTACGCCGGTACACCCCCGACGGACTCGAGCAACTCCCATAGGCGTCGAGAACGAATCGTCGCCGACCGCTCGGTAGGTGCCGATTCCGCTGCGGCCGAGCAGTATTCGACCTGTGGCTACCGCATCCGGTGGCGCGCCTGCGCTGACCGTGTTCGAACTGTAGGGATGTGATGTGCGGCCGGGCTCGGCTGTGATTTGTCCCGGATATCCGGTTCAATGACACGTTCTGTGTCGATACCGCTTAACGTCGCGAGGGCACAACAGTTGGTTCGGAAGGTGGCAGCGAGCGTGACAGGTACCCAGGCGAAGCTTGATGAATTGGTCAAGATCCTGACGATCGCTGCGGAACCGGCGGGTGAGGCCGGTGTCGCCAAGCGGGAGAAGAAGGGCGTTCCGAGCGTTCGCCAGCGTGTGGACATGCTGCTCGACCGCGGGACGTTCATCGAGACCGGTGCGTTGGCTCGTCAGCCCGGCCAACCGGATGCTCTCTACGGTGACGGGCTGGTCACCGGTCGCGGGCTGATCGGGGGCCGTCCGGTGGTGGTGATCGCCCACGATCAGACCGTGTACGGCGGGTCGGTCGGCATCACGTCCGCCCGCAAGTTCATGCGGGCGCTGCAACTCGCGTTCGACAACGCGTGCCCGGTGGTGACGATCAATGATTCCGGCGGTGCGCGGATTCAGGACGCGGTGGGTTCGATCGCATCGTTCGGTGATATTTCCCGGGTGTTGGAGAAGCTGTCCGGGTATGTGCCACAGGTGTCGATCATTCTCGGCAAGTGCGCAGCGGGTTCGGTGTACGGGCCGATCAACACCGACGTGCTCATCGGCACCAAGGATTCCTACATGTTCGTCACCGGGCCGGAGGTGATCAAGGCCGTCAACGGCGAGGACATCACCGCCGAGGAGCTCGGTGGCGCCGAGGTACAGGCCAAGCGCGGCACCCTGCATCACGTGGCCGACACCGAGCAGCAAGCGTATGAGTGGGCGCGCGACTACCTGAGCTACATGCCGACGAGCTGTCTCGAGCAGCCGCCGATTGTGAACCCCGGTCTGGAGCCGGAGATCACTGCTGCCGATCGGGAGCTCGACACGATCATCCCGGATTCCGATCGCGCCGGTTACGACATGCATGAGATCCTGCTGCGGATCTTCGACGACGGTGAATTTCACGAGATCCGCGCCGCGTTCGCCCCGAATCTGATCACCGGGTTCGCCCGGGTCGACGGCCATCCGGTCGGTGTGATCGCCAACCAGCCGTTGGTGCTGGGTGGTTCCATCGACGCCGCCTGCTCGGACAAGTCGACCTACTTCATCCGGCTCTGCGACGCGTTCAATATTCCGCTGGTGTTCGTCGCCGACACCCCGGGCGTGCTGCCGGGCCTCGAGCAGGAAGCCAACGGTGTGATCATCCGCGGCGGCCGGGTCCCGCGTGCGATCATCGAGGCGACGGTCCCGATCATCAACTTGGTCGTGCGCAAATCCTATGGTGGCGCCTACGGCATGATGGCAGCCCGGCAGGTGGGTGCTGATATCAGTTTCGCCTGGCCGACGGCCCGGATCGCGGTGATCGGCGCCGACAGCGCGGTCGACCTCATCGGCAAGCGGCAATTGGCGGCGGTGCCGGAGGAGCATCGGGCGGCGGCGCGCGAGTTCATGGTCAACCAGTACAACGAGACGATCGCCACCCCGTGGATCGCCGCCGAACGCGGCTACATCGACGCGGTCATCGAACCGGCGCGCACCCGTCTGGAGATCCGGCGCGCGCTGCGCCTGTTGCGCGACAAACCGCCGGTCAAGCCGGAGTTCAACCCGCGCAAGCACCCGGTGTACCCGATGTAGTAGTGGTCCCGCGCAATTGGCGCCGTTCGGGTAGTCGTGCGCGATAGACACCCGATCACTGAAAAGTCAGGACGACACCGGATGCGGTTGCGACGCGTTCGAGCGCCTGGAGATCCTTCTCGACGACGCCGAACAACAAATAGGCGAGCACGAAGGCGATGATGCCGCCGACACACAGTATGCGAACCGCCCAGACAATAGATTCGATCTCGTGCCCGGGCAGGAAGGTGATACCGGTGACGCCGACCAGCGGGACCGCGGCCGCCACGGTGAGGTAGAAGCCGGTGCGGGCAGCGAGTCGGCGCAGATCGTCGACATCGGCGGCATCGGAACGTCCGTGCACCAGGAAGACGGGATACAGGCACCGCACCACATACCAGGTGATCGCGAAGTACGGATACGCCACTGCGATGGCGCCGCACACGACCACCGACAGCAAGAAATGCGCATAGGTGCCGCGCGGAACGCCCCCGGCGATCAGATTGAGCAGCAACGGGAACGTAACGCCGCCGAGAACCCAGAACACGAAAGCAATCCACACCACCCGGTTGCCGAGCCGTAGCGCATCGATGCGTGCCCGAGTGAGAGTCACCTCGAGAAAGTTCCATCCGATGCGCAGACCTATGAGAACCAGAACGAGGCGGCGCGCAACGTAGAGAATCAGTATTGCGGCAACCACAATGGCGAGCGGATAAAGCACCAGGGCGACATAGTCGAATGAGTGCTGGGCCTGCGGCGCGAGCCTGCTGACGATAAGGGTCTTGTTGTAGTAATAGTTGTATCCCGCCGCCACCACGTTCGGTATTCCGATCGCCATCACCAGAATCGGTATCGGCCACAGCGGCCCGGTCGGCCGCCAGCTGCGCTGCGGCGCATCCACCAGATCCCGCGCCCGAGGGTCGAGGCACAGCTCGAATTGTTGAGCCAGCTCCGCACCGTTGGCCCACCGATCCTCCCGCTTCGGCGACAGGCATGTCAGCAGCACTCGGCACAGCGAGGCCGGGCAGTCCGCCGGGAGGTCGTCCAGGAATTCTTGCGCGATCGGGCGGCGACGCACCTCGAGCAGCTGCTCGACGAATTCCCGCGAATCCTTCGCCTCGATCCGGGGGAACGGTCGTCGCCCGGTCAGCAGCTCCCACAACACGACGCCGAGGGCGTAGATGTCGCTGCGCGTGTCCAGGTCGTCGACGGTGCCTGGCAGCGCCGGGTGGCTCGCCTCGAGGTGCTCCGGAGACATGTAGGCGAGGGACCCGCCGAAGTACGCCACCGGACTGCTGCCGACGACGTGGCCGCTGAAGCTTATGTTGAAATCGGCCAACTTCGGCACACCGTCGGCGGAGAGCAGTATGTTCGCCGGCTTGATGTCGCGGTGCAGCACACCCCGCCCCTGGGCGTAGTCCAGCGCCTCGGCGAGCCGACGTCCCAGCCAGGCCACCGTCTCCGGCCACGACAGGGCGGCGATCTCGTCACGCACCCGGACGCCAGAGGTACGGATCTCACCTTTTCCCTCCAACGCCGCGTCGACAGCGTCGAGCAGCAGACGTCCACCGCGTTGCTCCGGTGCGGTCTCGCGGACCCTTTTCAGCACCGATGCCAGCGTTCCACCCGGCAGGTACTGCATGTACATGAGTTTCAGCGCGCGGTCGGGCAGCAACCGCTGGTCGTAGACGCGAACGATGTATTCGTGTTCCAACTGGGCGAGGGTCTGGGGTTCGGTGCCGTGGTCGGCGGAGACCTTCACCGCCACCAGCCGCTGCATCGAGCGTTGCCGCGCCAGAAATACTCTGGCGAACGCGCCGTGGCCCAGCTCGAGCAGCAGGTCGAAGTCATCGATCCGGTCCCCGGGCTCGAGCTCCTCGCTGGCGACCTGAATGGTCGACCGCTCGGTGAGCGTGCTTTCGTACGGGTCGCCCGGTCGCAGGATCGCCTCGAGTTGCTCGGCGTATTCGGGGTATTCCCGCGCATACTCGTCGACGCCGACGCGGACGCCGACGGCGTGCAGGATGTGGAACTCCTCGTAGAGCAGTTGCCGGGGCATAGGGCCGGACTGCAACTCCGGAAACCGTGCCCGGTAATCGGCGAGCCGCTTGGGCCGGTCGTAGCGCAGCCAGCGGTACTTCAGGTCGACCTTTATCAGTGCGATCAGCGAGGCCCGGCTTGCGGTATCACCCTCGAGCGCGAAATTCGCCGGATCGGGCGGCACACCAGCGGCCTCCCACGCGGCGGTGAATTCCGCTACGGCGTCGACCAGCCGTGCCAGAGTGCCCGCCGCACTCTTGGCCAACGGATCGAAGGCAGCGGTCGCATCCGCTGCCGGTTCGGTCATCGCAGGTCACTCCGAAGCGAATCTCCGAGGCATGCTCAATCTTATCGCGGTGCACTTCCCGCAAAACGCTATCGTTGCACTCGGCCAAGGCTGTGCGACCCTCTCAGCGCCGGGTGGGTCATGCGGCGCCCGCGTCGCGACAGCTCAAACACGCGGCCGCCGTGGGCACGTCGCTGACGGTTTCACCCTGACCGATCAGCCATGCGCTAGATGGCGGCCGAGCCCCACGCGTTCTCGACGGCCCAGCAACGATCCGAAACCGGTTGGCCCACAGCAACAGTCGCCGATACTCCACCGATGGCGGGTGGGGTTCGAGTGCCAGGCAGTGGCAGTACCCTCAGCCATACCATTCTCCCAAGAAAGGCCTCCGCCACGTTCAAAGAAAGCCGACTTCGGGAGGCCTAGACCACGACGCGACGTTGTCGCAGCAGGTCTTGTCGACCTACCGACATCCCGGCGGTCAGTCGTCGTCCTCGGGCTCAGGCTCATCCATTTCGGCCTGGTATTGACGGCCGACCAGGTCGATGTCAACCGAGCCGATGCCCCTCACCAATCGGATGACGATCTCGGACAGGTCCCACCGCAGCTCCTCGTCGGTGTCGTGACGTGTTGGTGCACCTAACGTTTCGGTCAACGCTCGGCCCAGATCGGTGAAGCAACCTCTCAACTCAGGTTCGACTTCGAGGGGTATGACGTCGGGGGCGGCAGCGTCGGTGACATAGATCGACAGGTAATCCATCCGCCGCTTCCGCAGGTAGATGTAGGCGACGGGCCGGTTCACGGCGAGGTCGGTGCGGATCAAGGGATCCATGCCCTCCTCGTGGACGATCTCCCATCCGGCCACGGCGCAGAACGGTTCGATGTCATCGATCTTCCCGGACCAGTCGAACTGCGCGGCGAGACCGGCGATACGAATCGCGCCCTCGATATCGGCATGCATGCGCGTAGGCTACTTTCTGCTCGGGTCAGACGAGGTATTGGGGATCTGACAGGCTGGGGCGTTCACCGGATATGGGCTCCATAACCCGCCGTCACGGCATTCTCCTGAGCGCTCGGTTGCCCGGTATCAACTGCCGGGAAACTGATGTTGACTACGACCGACTCATCGAGCTTGTTGCTGTTCGCCTGAGCCCACAGCGGAATCAAAGGCGCGACGACGGCCGGGATAGCGGCCACTGTCCAGCGATTGAGGTTGCTCGCGCCCATTGCGGCCAAATCGCTGATCCACGCCCCCGGCATCGAAGCACTCTGGGCGATCGGCGCCGCCGCACCGGGTATTCCGCCGACTGGAGGTTCAGGTTGTGCGAGGGTGAACTCTTTCGCGGTCTGCGGATCGACCGCGTAGGAGGTGATCCTTCCGGTCCCGGGTTCGGTATGGATCACCATGTAGTCGAAGTCTTGTCTTCCTTCGCGCAGTTGCTTCGCCAGGATCGGATCGTATTTCTCCAGCGCTGTCATGGGGCCTGAGCCCGGGCGGAGGAATTCGTCCTGAGCGTAGGGCAGGGTGCCCTGTTCGAAGGCCAGCTCTGTCCCGTCCCCAATATCCACTTGCCGGGTGCTGAAACTGTCCGGCGTCTTGCCACCCTTGTACTCCAGCAGGACGACTCGTTTGGTGCCGTCCGGAGCCGTGGCGATCGCGACCCGGTCCGCGGTATAGCCTCCGCCTGGGCCTCGGTAGATGATCTCCATCTTGGCGACATTCTCGACGTAGTAGTCGCCGCCGATCTCGCCTCTGACCTCGGATAGTGCGCTGATGCTTGCCTTCTCGGCGGAGAGGTCACCGGCCAGCTGACGGAGTCTCGCAGCAGTCGGATCGTTTCCCGCAAGCCGACCGGACGCTCGCAAGTTCTCAAGTGTGGCGCGGAGCTTCGACCGCGAGAGATCCTTGATCTCGAGGTCTCGCAGGGTGCCGTCATCCATCCTGAGCTTCAGGCCTCGGGATTCGATCAAGTTGTCGAGCTCAGTCAGATGCTGATTACGGGCCGCCTTTGCGGCGTTCTGCATGATGTCCACTTCGCCGAGCATGAATCGCGCTTCGTCGGGTAAGTCCCTGGCCGTGATGGCGTCAATGGGCTCGCCCATGAGCTTTCCGTGCATGACGACGTCGGACGATGCGCTGTCCCACTCCGGTTTCGGTACGCGTTTGCCTGTTTTCGTGTCTTGCCAGAAGACACGACCTTGGCTGTCGATTCTCCGGTCGATGCCTTTGGGCACGGTCTTACCTGGCGGCAGCGGAGGCAACTCGAACTCGGCAGGCCCTACACCGACTGCCCCCGGATCTACCCGTCCGCCGCCGTGCTCGCGTGGGCCGCGGCGTGGAATCTGGTTGTGAGGACGTTGTGGCCCGAGTGGGAAAGGATCGAGGTCATCGAGGCCGGGACCGAGTACTCCGTTCGGCTCGGGTCGGTTCCACGGGTTGTTGCTCGGTCCTCGGGTCGGCGGCACCGTGCCGTCAGGCTTGGGTGTGGTGACTGGAGGCCGGATGCGCTCTCGCGTATTCCATGGCAGTTCATTGGGTTTGGGGTAGTCGAGGATGGCGGGGGGAACGCCTTCGCCGGTACGGATGCCCGCGCCGGGTGCGGCTTCGTACGGGCGGGCGGGGTTGGGGACATAGAGGGAGGCGCCGGGGTTCGTGTCCCACGGGTGATACAGCGGTGCGGCGCCTTCGGTGCCTCTACCGCCGGCGCGAACAGTGGCGCCGAGTTCGGCTTCTTCACCGAGGAGTTTGTTGCCGGCCCATCGAGCACCTTCGCCGAGGCCTCCCAGCACTGCGATGTCCGCACCTGGTACGAGAGTAAAAACA
Source organism: Nocardia nepalensis (assembly GCF_048910785.1). NCBI lineage: Bacteria > Bacillati > Actinomycetota > Actinomycetes > Mycobacteriales > Nocardiaceae > Nocardia > Nocardia nepalensis. Next base: position 113,756 of record NZ_JBKBET010000044.1, read on the forward strand.
GCCCATGCTGCGCCTTTGGCGGCTTGTCCGTAGTTGCCGTTGTCGAGGCCTTCGCTGAGGTCTTTCAGCCCGGTCATGTCGCCGAGCAGGTCGCGGAAGTCGCCTTCGTTGAATTTGTGCGGCGGCTTGTAGGGGGTGGTGTCGGGGATGAAGGTGCGGCGGGGATCGGTGGGATAGAGCTTGGGGGTGTTGTCGAGTGCTTTGGCCTGGTCGGCGGTCAGTAGTGGGGTGCCGGTGCGCTGCAGGCGGTCGCGGGCGTCGACGGCGTTGCGCCACAACGTGTTTTGCACGTTGTCGGCGGGGATACCGCTGGCGAGGAGCCGGTTGGCTTCGGCCTTGCGGGCCGGGTCGTCGATGGGAAGGTATTGCAGGCTGGCGTAGAGCTGGTCTTCGTCCTGGTTCTGTTTGGTGTAAGCGTGCAGACCGAGGCGGGTTTGGGCGTCTTTGCGTAGTTGTTCGCTGCGCTCGTTGAGCGGGCCGGTGGTGTTGGCCAGCGACAGATCGTTGACCAACTGAACTGCGCTGTAGCCCAGGCCGGGCATGACGGTGGTGCCGTCGGCCAGTTTCGGTAGGGCCCGTTGGTTCCAGTGGCTGTTGAGCCGGTTGGCCGCATCGGCTTTGGCCTGGTTGAGCGCGTTGGTGCTCTCGATGGTTTGCGGGCCCATCACGGTCTTGTCGAGCAGAGCGATGTCGCGGTCGCGTTGTTCGGGACTGTAGGTGGGGTCGGTGGCGAAGTAGCCGCCGAGCTGCTGGAACGAATATGCCGTGTTCGGTTGCGACTGAGCGGGTTTCGCACCGGGCACGGTGACGGTGGTCTGCTGGCCGGTCAACCCGTTCGCCAACGGAACCGACTTGTTCTGCATGGTCGTACCGCTGGGCAGAGTCAGGGCTTGCCCATCCTTGGGCGGTCCGTTGTTGACCACGGCCAAGAGATCGGGCAGGCTGCCCGCGCCCGGCTTCTGCTGCGGCTGCGTGGACGGCAACAAACCCAAACCCTGAGCCATCCGCTGCTGCTCAGGAGTCAGCGGCTTCGACTCGGTTGGCTTCGCGGGCTGGGTATCGGGCTTGGTGGGTGGGGGTTGAACTCTGGGCTTGCCTTGACTTTCCGCGATCGTCGGGCCCTGCACAGCAGGCTGGTTCTCGGGTTTGCCCCGACTCTCGGCGATGGACGGTCCGTAGACGGGGTCTTTGGGAGCCACAATGGATACCTCGGAATTTCATGCAAAAGACCGCCCTGATACGGGACAGCCGAGGGCGGAAACAGCGAGTGCCGCAACCGATCCAGGGGATCAGTTGCGGCACTTCGGATTTCGGGCATGGAGGCCGGAAAATACGACAGTGCCCCCGCCTCGAACGTGAAGAGGCAGGGGCACTGTCGGTGTTGTGTCAGGTGATGCGGGTGTAGGTGCTCGCACCCGAGGTGACGGTCGCTGGGTATGCCGACCATTGACTGTTATCGATGACCTCGACCGTGATCAGGTCACCATTGCCGACAGTCACCGTCGCGCTCGCCGTCGACGGGCTCGACGTGGCGGTGGTGCCGGTGGCAATCACGGTGCCGTTCTGCTTCACGCGCACCTGGATCGAATTACCGAACGTCCCACCCGTCCACGCCACACTCGCCGACACCGTCGCCGATGCCTTACCGCCCTGGGACACCAGAGCGTTCGAGGACACGGTCGATCCCGGATAGTTGGCGGTGTCGGCGCTCCACCCGGTGACCTGTGTCCACGAACTCGACGACGACTGGGTGCCGTTCTTGGTCATGCCCGACGGCTTGAACCCCGGTGTGACCACCGCCGACAGGGTGCCGCTACCAGACCACACAACCGGACCACCAGTAGCGGCCGACGCCGACCCGACCGTTCCGAACGCCGCCGAACCAGCCGTGATGATCGACAGGGTGCCGCGGCCCGATGCCGTGCCCGAGGTAATCGGCCCCGCCAGACCCCCGCCGCCGCTGAACGCAGCGACCTCGATCACCTGAGTGACGGCGGTGAGACCGCCGATTCCGGTGTAAGCAGAAGGCTGACTCACCGTCGCCAACGCCGACCCGGTCGCGCCGGCAAGCAGAGGCATACCGGTCCTCGCCGTCAACGTTGCGGCGCCACTGGCCGAGACCGGCAGACCCGTCGATGCCGTGAGCCTGCCGATGCCCGACACACCCGCACCCGTCGGCACCACAGGTGCCGCGGTGACCGAAGCCATGCCCGTGCCGGTGTATGCCGCGGAAACGACGGCTCGACCGCCGACGGCCACCGTGGCCGTGGCCGTGCCCGAGCCGGCTTGTGCCTCGACCAGGCCCACGCTTTGACCGTAAGGTGCTGCGGGCGTGCCGGTTCCGGCAAACGACGCCAGGTAGCTCAGTGCGGCGCTGGCTGTGCCGATGCCGTAGAACGGGGCCCACGCACCGCTGTTCGGTGTAACCAGTGCTGTCAATTGTCCGGTACCGAACAGACCGGCGTCGGGAGCAACGATCTGGCCTGTCCCGCCGAAAGATGCGGTGACCACGACCGACCCGCCAGGGCCGACAGCGGTTTTCACCACTGCCGACCCCAGACCGGTGAATCCGATGCCGACCGTCTGCACCAAAGCCGTTGTCAGCGAGAGCAATCCGAGTCCGCCGCCGCTGGCCACGGGCTTGGCCGAAGGTATCGACTGGGTCGTCAATGCTCCCACTGCGCCACCGGCCGCGAGTGCGTACGGCGGGATCACTGGTACCCCGGTGCCGGCGATGACGATCAACGGGGCCGCAGGCAACGGCATCGCGGCCGTCGGTGGCGCCGGGACCGCGGGGGCCGCAGTCGGTGGCGCCGGCAGTGTCGCCGTGATCATCTGTGCTGATGCTGTCACAGCGCCTCCGAATTCAGTTGTAGGTGAATGGTTTCCGGCTTAGGTCATCGTGAAGGTCGGGGTGACCAGCAGAGTGCCCTGCGAGCCGAGGGTGGTGGAGGCGATGGCGACCTTGTCGATGAAGGTGCCACCGGTGGCGGCGGTCCACAAACCGGCGTAGGTGTACGTGCCTGCGGGCAGGTTGATGGTGACCTGGCTGCCCGACACCGAGCCGCTGGCGGCCGCACCCCAGGTGGTGGTGACACGAGCGTAGGCGGGCGAGCCGCCGGTGGCTTCGTTGGCGCCGCTGGTGCCCGGGTCACCGGTGTGGATCGACACATAGGTATTCGAACCACCGATTCCGGCATACGCGTTGCACAGCACGTTCTTGGTGGCAGTGACGGCAATGGCCATGACAGCTCCTTATTTCTTCTTGTTGGTGTTGAGCGGTTGAGGCGAAGCCCCAACATTTTTGTGGGACGGAAAGTTTCACCGGGCACTCATCAACCCGGCAGGTGACCGGCTGCCGTCATCGGCCGCTAGGTGCGGATGACGGTGCCCTCGTACCAGGCGTAGGTGGTCGCCGGCGTGGTCGGGTAGGTGACCAGCATCGTGTAGCGCGAGTTGGCCGGCATGGCGTCGCAGACCGAGTTCGGCACCGCCCAGGTGGCGGCGGTCGAGGTGACCGTCGCAGGCCAAGAGCCCAGTGACGCGCCGCCAGGTGCGGTGAGCACGATCGTGACCGTGGTCCCGTTGGGGAAAACGGCGCCGCCGGAGGGCTGGATGGTCTGGACGAAGCTGGCGCCGGTGGTCAGTTTCAGTGGTTCGATGCTCGGTTGATATCCCAGGTAACCGGGATCGGTCGGTGTGGTCATGTGGCTCCTTGATGGTGTTGGACCTCGTTCATCAGTTCCGGCGACAGGTGCAGCTCCGGGATGCGCCCCGCCTGGGCGGCTTCGATCACCCCGCGCAAGACCGCCAGTGCTTCCCGGAAGAGTCCGGTGACCCGGTCCAATTCGCGAATCGAGGCCTCTTGGGCGACCTCGACCGCGTCCAGGCGGTGGGTGACCGCGCGCAGTTCGGCCGATACCCGGGTAAGGGTGGCCAGGGCGATGTCGTTGACGTCCTTGGCCGCGGCGACCTCGTTGCGCAGGTTCTGCACCGGGTCGCGTTTGCGGGCGCGCAGCCAGGAGAAGAACGCGGTCGCGCCGGTGCCGCCGAGGAATGTCGCCGTGCTCAACACCGTCGTCTCTACGAGCGGCATCAAGCGGCCCCGGGCGCAGCGGACTGCGGGTGTTCGAGGGTGGCGATCAGCTCGGCGCCGGCGTCGGCGGCCGCAGCGATCACCGGTTCGTTCTTGACGATCCAGATGTTGAGGCTGCGCAGCAGCTCCATGCCGGTCAGCAACGCCGCGCCAGGGCCGGCCACCGTAGCGGGCGCGTACTGGAACAGCACCGCGGCGACGGCGAGGATGTTGATGACGCCCCCGATTGCCGAGACCACGGTCTTGGCATTCGCGGAAACCATCTGGCCCGCGCTCATGACGCGGCTTTCGGGGCGGCGGAGCCGGTTGCGGCCGACAGTTTCGCGACCGCGTCCACCAGTGTCAGGTTCTGGCCGTGGGCGTTGGTGCCCAGCTGTGTCCACCCGTCTCCGGCCGGGCCCAGCAGCTGGGACCAGATATCTTGGACCTTCTGATAGAGGTCTGCCTGCTGGGCATCGGTGAGCGCCATGAGAACTCCGTTGCTAGTAGGTGGCGTCGACCCGAGTAGTCGACGCAGATCGTCGAGGCTGCCGCGAAAAGCGTCGGCGTCGACGGTGTGTCCGGCGACCTGGGCGGCGTCGGTGAACTGCAGCACGTCGACGGCTCTGTCGCAGAACCCGTTCCAGTACGGCGAGGTGTCACCGGGATACAGGTCAGCGGCGTATCCGGTGCCGCCGACGTAGCTGGACTGGATCAGACCGGGCACCTTCGACAGGTCCGGCGAGCCGAGCCGCATCGCGTACCACCGCGGGATGTAGCTCAACCGGACCTGCACCCCACGCTCGTCGATCGCGTCGCACAATGCCCAAAATGTGGACATATCACCGGAATTGGCTTCGAAGTCCAGCATGGCCGGGGCATTCCCGAGGTGGCTGACGAACAGATCCGCCTGCTCCTCGATGCCGCAGTCCGCGCGGACATAGTGATAGCCGGCGAGCAGCAGTCCGTTGGCCTCGGCGGCATCGCGATAGGCGGGCCAGGTGTGGTCGACGAAATAGTCGCCTTCGGACACCTTCGCGAACACGAAATCGAAGCCTTCGGCCTTCACTCGGGCCAGGTCGATGTCGGGTCCGTTGTTATTGGAAATATCGATACCGAAAATCGTCACAAGAGAACTCCAGGAAAATGACCGACGCTGTCGTGGTCAGGAGAACGAGCAGAGGGTGCCGTCGAAGAACGTCGCCAGACCGTTGGCGTCACCTTGGATACCGGCACTCTGCGCACTCTGGTATCCCGGCGCGACCACGGCGCCGGAGCCGAGGAACACCACGAATGTCGCGCTCGTATCGAACTGGCTGCTACCCGAGCCTTCACCGGCCGCGCGCAGCACGGTCCAGGTTCCGCCGGGATTGGGCGTGGTGTACAGGAACGTCCAGTACGGGTTCGAGCCGGCGGGGGTGTCCCACTGCAATCCGACACTGATCACATACCAGCCCGACTTGGTCACCTGGATCTGACCGGTTCCCAGGTCGATGAGATTGACGTTGTTCGACGGACGCAGCGTGTCGAACGTGCCGCTCACGACGCGCCCGTTACCGCTGGTCTGCGCGACACTGGAAGCGGTCTTGCGGCATACCGACCAACCGGTGCCGACCATCGCCGGTTGCGTTGTATCGGCCGATGTGAAGGAGTCCAGATCGAAACCGAAATAGGTGGCGGTGCCCCACGTCGAGTTCTGCTGCAGATACGAGCTGATGAATCCCACCGACCGGTTTGCGGATCCGACCGGCGACGTTGCCGCGGCGTCGGTGTAGGACAGCACACCGACGCCGTTCACCAGCACCGTGTAGTTGGCGCCCTGGGCGGTGAGAGTGATCGTGTCACCGGTGCTGATGCTCATGTTGCCGGTGCTCGCCCACTGGGTGGCAGTGGTGCTTCCAGCCGATCGTGTGCCGTAACAGAGGTAGACACCGGTGGTTGATACTGCCGTCCACACGAACGTCGACAGATCGGTGGCGGCGCGGATGATCGGTCCGCTACCGGCGAAGTTCGCCCCCGCCTGATTGACGTTGCCCAACACCACCGACACGGTCACGGAATCGGTGTACAACGGCGTTTTCCACAGCGCCGCAACGCTTCCGGTGCCGGTGTCACCATGTTTACCCAGGCCCGCCTGGCCGTTGACCACGGTCATGTCGGCGACCGGACCGGTCTTGAAGCTAGTCCAGTTGGCGGTGTTCCAGCTCTGGAAGTTGTCGGTGATCGACGCGCCACCGACCTGGGACTGCTGCTGCTGTGTCTGCAGAGCCGCGATCGCCGACGCGTTGGCCGTCGAGGTGTCCTGCGCGTTGTTCGCTGTCGATTGCGCTGCGGCGGCGCCGCTTTGGGCGGCGGTCGCCGCGGTCATCGCCTGCGTCGTCGCGTTGTTGATGTCGGTCGTGGCCGTCCCGATCCCCTGGAACGACTGCATCACCCCGGAGATGATCGACTGCTGGGCGGCCTGCCAGGTCAGCTTCTGCAGACTCGACAGGCCCGCCCCGCTGCTGCCGGGGCCCGTGTAGGAACCGGCGGGGACGGACTTGTCGGGGGAAGTCATCGCGAGGCTCGATCCGAATCGGGACCATCCGTTACGAGCTCGGTTGCGGCGTTCACGGCAGCGAGGTTGACCGGCAGCTCGCGCATGTCGACCAGATGCGCCAGATCACCGGACTCGCGCAATTGCGCGACGACATGGGCGCGTTCCTCGGCGGTCAGCTGCGACATATCCGGCGCCGACGCCTGCGGCGGCTGCGGTGTGCCCGCGGGCACCCAGCGACCGGACCCGTTGAGCCAGTGCGTGACTCCCCGCGCCGGCGAATGATATTCCTTGGTCTGTACCTGAGGATCGTGTCGGAACCCCAAGTCCCACAGATGTTTCGACCATTGACGCAGCACATCGGGGTGCACCATCAACGGCGCGTTGCGAGGTCCGGGCAACCCGACCAGCGCCCAGGTGAAGGCCTCGTGCGGATCGTCCGGGTCGCAATCGTCGTACAGCGGAATGGACATGAAAAACCTTCTTCCGGTTTACATTTGGACCGCGAGCTCGTGAATCTCGTCGACGATGTCGGCGATGACGCGCATCGATTTCGCGAACGGCATGTCGTGGTCGTGGTCGGAGCCGATGGTGATCTGCCAGGCCGGGCTGGCGATGCGCGACCAGGCCAATTCCAGCCCGGTGACCTGGTCCACGTAGATGGACCCGGCGGGCATGCCCTTGACGGTCGAACCGACCCGATCGCCGAGGAAGAAATGCCCACGGCCCTGATCACCGATCAGGTAGGGCTCGCCGTTTGCGACGGTGAATTTGTGGGTGAAGTAGCTACGGGTCTTCCAGAGGCCTTCACCGAGGGTGAGCAGCGAACCGAGCGTGTAAGCCCGATCGGTGCTGGTCTCGAAATGCTCGTAGTAGTGCGACCAGCCCGATGCCGCAGCCCGCTCCGGAGACAAATATTGCACCCACGCCAGCAGCGTGTCCGAAAGCAACGCCATCGCGATCGTGTTCACCACTTCGGTGGTCCCGTTGGCGATGCCCTGCAGAATCGGTCCGGCGTAAGGTACTTCGCCCAATAGACCGCCGATGATCATGCCGCAGAACTGAATTGCCGAGGAGATCGCCTCGTTCACCCCCGGCATCGAATGGCCGCCGGTGAGAATCTGCACCGACGACGAGGGCGAAATAACGAACTGGGAAGTCTGGATCCCGGTGTGCTCGTTCTGACGGTAAACCACCCACGGGTTCGACGGCAGCGTGCCCATCCACCCCGGATTCTTGTACAGCGCAGGCGCATCCGGATCGGGCAGCACATTCGGGCTGTAGCCGAGCCAATCGTTCTCCAGCACCTGCATGGTGTGCTGCAGGCCGTCCCACACGTTTCCGCCGGTGCTGGTTCCGGTCCAGAACCCGGACTTATCGACGATGTCGACCACCAGCGTGCCGCTACGCAGATTCGCACCGGGCCACGGCGGCGGATCACCCTGCAGCCAGCGACGAGTCGTGACGGCCAACTGCGCCGACTCCAACGTTCCCGAGGCGGCCTCGTGGAAGTTCTTGAACCGCGACCCGAAAATCGTCCACATCGACGTGTCGGTGGCGTACGGGCACGGCACGACGACGACCGGCCAGTTCGACATGTCCAGCGTCGACCACTGGTTGATATCCATCGGATCGGCAGGCAGCGTCCACGACAACTGCCCCTGCAAACGCAAAAGATTCACGAACAGGGCCGTCTTGAGCACCCACACGCTGGGCCCGGCCAGCAGAAACTCGCGTGGAAACTGCACCGCGGCGGGCAGAAACGGGTTCGACCAGCAGTAGATGTGCTTGAGCTCCTGATAGGAGTGCAGAAACAGCAGCTCGACGGTCGTAATGCCGTGCTCGTCGGTCTTCAGGACCGCCTTCTCCAGCCGACCGTCCCAGCGCGCGCCATCCTTGTCGACGGTGATGTGCACGTTCTTCGTCGCGCGGCCGTTGATATCGACCGCCCACTTCGCCAGGTAATTGTCGTAGGGCAGGGTCAGCATGCCGGTACCGGCCTGGTTGAGCACCCAGCGGAAATCCGCGCTGATCTCCGCGCCGCAAATACCGCGCAGATTCCAGTCACCGTCCCACAGGCGCACCAGCGGCCGAGCGAAGCGCTGCTGTTCGCGAGCGACCTTGGCCCTCTGCGCATTCGAATAGACGCTGGGCAGATCCATCGCCGTCGTCACTGCAGCCCCCACGGGCGCGACCAGTTCCGCGGCGCCACCACCAGCACCGAAGCACCGATGGCGGCGCCGGTCACCGACACCGGAATCGAGGTCGGCGTCGTATAAGCCGGGACCGGGTACAGGAAACTCACCCCGTTCATCAGCGCCCAGATCTGCGACCCGTCCGCGGCGACGATCATCTCCTCCATCGGATCGGTATCGACCGTCAAATCCTGGCCGAGCGTGGTCCGCGGCAACGTCACCATCCGGTTGGCGTTCGCATCACCGGCGATCCACGAAAAATCGGGCAGCGTCCACTTACCGGGCGCCGAGCACACCCACTTCATCCACATCGGTTGGTCGGTGGGATTCGCGATCGTGACCGTGCCCGATTGGATCTGGCCGCCGGAAGTGTCGATCGTCGACGACCAGGTACTGGTCACATCCGACTCCACCCACCACGGATTACCGGCGGTGCAGGTCATCACGACCTTGCCCCACATCTTCAGATGCGGATCCTTCTCCGGCTTGAAATCCGGCTGTTCCGACAACCGCAACGCCAGCGAGCGCGTGCCGTAATCGGTGGTGACATTCAACGTGGCATCGCGGTCGTAGGCCCACGCCTTCCGCCACGCCGAATCCACCGACTCCCACGAGCGTCCCGGTGTCTGAAAGATATTGACCGCGAACACCACATCGCGTTTGTTCGTGCGATACCCGCCGAACGACGAACCGACTTGAAACGCCGACTGATTCCAAATCGTCGTCACCGGGGCGTCGTACAACCCACTCGGCGACGTCGCCAGCTCGACCCCTTCCCGCCCCCTACCCTGACCGGCCAGGGTCCACGTCGACCCGTCGACCCCCGTCATCGTAATCATTGCAGCATTCGACGCCACAAACCCACCTCAATTCTATTCGCATAAAGTAATCAACATCTCGATCTCGACATATCCGGTCCCCCAGGACTAATGGGAATGCAGAAGCTCCCACTGCGCGGACAGCAGCTTCAACCGGCCGACAACATCCTCCTGGCTCGACAGCGAAATGTTGACAGTCGCAGGCTGCCCGGCCGGCGCTGCGGAGCCGAGAGCACCGCTCCCAGCCGGACGACGCTGTTCGCCCCGCTGTGCCATCAGTTTCTGCAGGAAGTACGGATCCTGGTTGAGCGCCTGCAGGAAAGGCCGATTCATTTCGGTGGACTTCGCATTCATTACGAACTCACCGTCGGACAGCCAGGCCGGAATCTTGTCACCGATCGACGAGCCCGGCCCCCTTACTTCGCCACCTGCAGCTTTTGGGGTCGGATCACGTATCAGAGCATCTTGCGTCATTCCCGGTGCCGGAGACACATATCCGTCCTGATATTCATCTATTCCCTTTCCGTCAGCATCCAGCCGTCCGCTACGGACCCTCTGCGCGGAAGTTCCGTGGTCGGCATAATCCCAAGCCAGACCGAATGTATGCGCATCCCTCATGGTGTTGTTCACATCGACCTTCCATGGATGTGATGAGAGCTGGTCATGCGCCTCGGGAGATAGGTAATTGAATTTCTCGTAATCCCATGCCTTGATGTTGTAGAGAACCTCGTAGTCGACCGACCCGTCGGCCTTCGGCGGCTGAACCACGACGGTGCCGGTTGCTCCGAGGTGGAAGTTGCCCAAAGCGTCGTGCACGTCATGGCCCGTCCCATGGGTGTCGGCCTGATCGCTCTCCTCCCCCGCGGCAGTAGTGCTCATCCAAGGAACAACAATTTCCTGACGTCGACCGTATAGGTCAGGATTACTACGCGCCTGCTCTACGGCTGCACGAATTTCATCGCTCAGGCCCCTGCTACGTGTGGGGTGTCCAGGGTCAGTGTGATCGTTTTTCTGGCCGTCATGTATAACGTTGCGAACCCACGGGCTGTGGATAATTCGGTCCATCTGCTCGGGACTGAACTCGTAGCCGGTTCCCGTGTTCTGCAGATAGTGCGAGAGTACATCGATTGCCAGGGGTTCGTTCTGCATCCTGAACCACCACAGTGAGAAGTTGTATGCGAACTCGAACTCGGTTTTGTCGAAAATTCCAGGAGAGGAGCTTCCATGTCGGGGCTGAGCATTGATTCCCGTTTCGCCGAAGAATGCCGAGTCCGGTGCGTCCGGGAGGCGCCGCCATGGAGTCGGAACGCCAGGTATCCGCCATGTTTGCGTCCCATCGTCCGATGGGTCTCGCGTTACTGTAGTTCCGCCGGGAAGTTTCACGGTCGCACCGTCTGGAACTCCTTTGATACCACCGATCCAATAAGGAAGATCCTGTGCGAGACCTGCGTTCTTCGGCGGCTCGTATGTCCAATCCGGGGAATCTTTGATACCTTGCGGTGCGCCTTCGTAATTTCCTCCAACCGGGGGCACAGATCCAGGTGGACGGCCCATGTTTTCTGCAGGGACCGAATGGTTTGGACGCGCCCGGAGATAATTCGGATCGAGACCAATGCCGGACAGAACCTGACGTACCGCAGGATCGCTCAGATCCGGGCCGGCATCCGGAACTCGTTTCTGCGGGGCGGAATACGGATCCGGGGGCACTGCCGGAGGCTGGCGCATCGGCGGATCCTTGAGAATTCTTATCGGCGTCATCGACAACCTTGTCCTCGCGTAATTGTGTGTAGCATGAAACCGCTTGTGCCAGAACCACTCTCGACTGATGGACGCCATATGAAATCGACAAGTCGGCGGCATCGACTCGCTGCGATGCTCGTCTGCTTCGTAGCCTGTGTTGCGGCTCTCGCCGCCTGCAGCGATGGATCGCCACTGGCGGACCTTCCCGAGTCCCTGACCTTCACCGGTGAGATCGCCGGTACCCTCGACCGCGGCATCAACGTCGAACGCCCGACAGACCGCTTCCCCTACGCAAATGCGACCCGCTGCGCCAACTATGTCTACCGCCCCGACTTCCACGGCGAACCGGAGAAGCCCACGGCCTACTTCTCGGCCGCGATCCTTGGCACTGTCGGCGCCCGCACATTCGCTCTCGTCATCAACATCCCCGCAGATATCGATGCGTACCAACATCCGGGTTCGCCGTCCGGGTTGGACGGGCCTGCGGTCCAGCTGATGTCTCGCGGGTCCACGTCAGGGTCCTGGCTCGCCGCCAGTCGCGACGATGCGCAACCATCCGGCACGATAGTTCTCAACCCGGACCGCACATCGGGAACCATCGACGCATGGTTCGGACAGCGCGTAGGTTCACTCCCCCCTTCCGACGCCCCTCAAACTGCGACCCACGTCCAGGGCGAATGGCGCTGCAGGTAACCGTTTGTCGATCAACTGATGTAGACCGACAGCAGCAGCCCCGCGGGGATGGCCTGCCCGCTGCTGTTCTGATGCATCTGGACATCGATGACATCGCCGGGCATGAGGATGGGCTGGGTGGTGATCGGTACCGATACCGGCGCCTCGGCGGACAAAGTGACCCCGGTGGTCGTGGTGAGGCTGGCGAAGGTGGCCTGCACAGTGCCCGCGCGAAGATGGCGGACTGTGAACGTGACGTTGTTCGTCGCTGCGCCGGTGACGGCCGGGTAGCCGATCGGCGCGACGATTTCCACGTCGGTGACGGTGTCACCGCTGTAGAAGGCCGGTGAGTAGGCGCCGATCAGGGTGATGGTGTCGGCGGCGCCGACGGCCTGCGCCGGGAGCGTCGTGGAGTAGATCATTCAATTCCTCACTGAGAGAAGCGAACCGCGAGGCTGTCGGCAGCTTGGTGTGCGTGGTGTCGATCGCAGCACCCGGAGTGGTCCCCGGGTCAGTCTGTGGCGGGTCTGAATTGGTCGATCAGTTGCTGCATCGACCGAGTGCGGGCCTCCTCGCGCAGCAGTTCCAGCGCGGAGGTAGGCCGAACCATAGGGGTGATACGGGGTGGTTCGGCGCCGACAGATGCGATGACCGCGGCCTGGACGCCTTGTAGAGCGTCGATGATCGACAGCAGCAGGTAGCTGTCGATGGTGTAACCCTCCGGTCCGGGTCCGGTGGAATCCTCGGCAGTGTCGTCGGAGTCGGGGAGTTCTTCCTCGGCGGCGAGCAACTGCTCGGCCAGCTCCCGGTCCATCGCCAGTGCCGACCGGTATTGGGAGCCGTAGGGAAGTCGGTCCTTGAACGCCCAGATGGTGCGCCAGTCTCGGGTTCGAATGTGGTTGGGCCCGAAGCAGTCCCGGACGTCGATGCCGCGCTCGAGCAGGTCGTAGTCGAGCGCGGCACCGAAGCGGTCCCAGAACTCTACGAGCCCTGCGATCCCCCCGGCAGTTCACCGGCGCCCTGACCGAACAGGTGGGCGTAGAGGTCGGACTGGAAGGCGAACCACTCGTCGTGCGGGCGGTCGGCGAACAGCTCTTCGACCGCCTGGTACTGATCGCCGAGCACGATCACCATCTGTTCGTCGTCGTCACGGGTCCGACGCAGCGCCAGCACCTGGGCGCGGGTGACGGGCGGGATCTCGATGTCGTCGGTCAACCGGTACGGGACGCGGCGCTTGGGAGCCAGTTCGGTTTGCAGCTCGTAGAAACGGCCGTGGTCACGGTCGTTGGTCGTCATGGGTTGTCTCCGGATTTGGTTGTGCTAGTGGGGATCAGAGATCATTCACCGTCATCGACCGGCTCGGGCTCCGGCTGCTCTTTGAGCGCGTGGCCGAGTTTGTAGACGGCGTTGACGTACTCACTGGCGTTGAACACGGGGTAGTCGTGCTCGCCGTCGGTGAGGGTGACGGGGTATTGGGTGGGGATGGCAGACACCATGGACCCGCTTTCTCTCCGGAAAGGGATGGACAGGGTATGAGGGGGCGTGCCGCGACCGGAGACACGAGGCACGCCCCCACGCCCGGCCTACGCCGGGTGATCGTGGCCGGTCAGCCTCAGCTGACGGTGACCGCGCAGGTGGCGGTGAGCGCGCTGCCACCCGCCGGGGTGTAGGAGGCGGTGATCGTGGCGGTCCCCGCGGTGACACCGGTAACGGCACCACTGGCCGCCACCGTCGCGATCGAGGTGGCCGAAGACGTGAACGCCACCGACGAGTTGGCGATGACGCCGCCGAACTGGTCGGTGACCACCAGCGGCGCCGATGCCGCGCCGCCGTGCACCAGGGACAACGTCGTCGGCGCCACACTGATCGCGGACACGCTGTAGCCGATGCCGGACTTGGCCAGCAGCTGCTTCCAGCCGGCGCCGCCGAAGCCGTGCGCCACGGCGTATCCGGCGGTGTCGTCCTTGAACGCGACCAGGGTCAGCTTTTGCGCCAGCACCTCGGTCGGGTTCCACTGCTCACCGCCGAACTTCGAGACCGCGACCTTGGGCAGCACCTTGAACACGTAGGTCGGCGCGGCATCGTTGCCGTCCTTGCCGATGATGATCGCCGAGTAGTAGGTGATCTGCTCCGAGGTCGGCTGCGGGAAGAACACCTCGCCCGAGGACGCGTTGGCCATCACCTGCTGCAGGTTGGCCGAGGTGGTCAGCTGCAGGCCCAGCGCGTTGGTCTGCTGCGGCTGGAATTCGATGGTGGTGATATCGCTGGTGATGTCGTTGCGCACCGGCTGCAGCTCGCCGTAGGACTCTATCGGTGCGGCGGTGATTCCGCGGGCGAATGCGACACCGGTCTTCTTGTCGATCAGACCGATCGACTGATACGCCGCGGGCAGTGGCTGCAGATTCGCGCTGGCGTCGGTGAACGACGCGGGCGCCGGGGTGTACCACGGCGCCAGGAACACCGCGGCGTCGAGCGGCTTGAGCAGCAACGAACGCTGCGCGTTCTTCAACGCAGTCAGATTGGTGGCAGGCATGAGACTCCATTCGAGACACCCGCATCAGCGGGCGTGGGCAAAAAGAAAGCACCCTGTTCGGGTGCTGTTAGGTGAATCTCCCTGGGTAGGAGAGCTTTTCGATGCCGTCTATTGGCGGCGGGCGTCGATGGAGAAGGCGACCTCGACCATCTGATTGAGCGGGTCGAGGTCGGGCACCTCCGTGAGTCCGCGGCTGCGCCGCAGGATCGGCGGATGGAACTTCGGTTCCTCGGCGGTGATTTCCTCGACGTAGTCGACCAGCACACCGTTCACCCGAGTGGCCGGGGCGCCGAGCATCGCGTCACGGACTTGCACGGCCAGCTGCTGCGCTTGCGTGCGGGTGGTGCCGAACACCACAACGTTCACCTTCGCCTTGTAGGTGATCGCGTTGATATCCAGCGTTCCAGCGGTTTTGCGCACCCAGATCAGCGGCAGCGCCGACTGCAGAGCAGTCGACGTCGCGGGCAAGGTGGTGGCAGTAGTAGCGATGGGCGTGAACAGGTCGATCATGAACTGCTCGAAATCGGGGAACTCCCCCGGTGTGGGATAGGCCGGGCCTGCCATCACACGGCTTCCGCCGCCGGACCGACCTGGACCAGCGCGCCGAGCGTGCCCAACGTCGGAACCGGGCGAGCCGCATCGACGGCCATCGCCACGCCCTGCGCCAGTACCGACAGCGCGTCGAGATCGGCCTTCAACGTCGCCACCCGAGTCAGCAGCGTCTGCACATCGGTGCCGATGGCTACCGCGAGCATGGCGGATGCGGAGTCGGGAACGGTCATGAATTTCTCCTTCCGGAAACGACCAGATCTGCTGAATTCTGTCGTGCTTCTGTGGATTACAGTCCGAGCAGCGGCAGCACCAGCGGAACCAGGTCACTGATCAACTTGATGATGTCTTCGATGACAGCGAGCATCCCGTCACCTCCTCTCGAAGATCGGTAAATCGACTGCGAACCGGCCGCGTCCGACGGGGACCGGGCCGACCGGAGAATCGGCAACCGCGCGGATCTCAGCGCAGATGCGACAAATAGGTGGCGGCCTGCTGATTCAACCGCTGCGCCATGCCGGGATCACGTGGGATGCCGCGGGATCCGAGCACATTGACGGTCATGGTCCGATCGATCTGCGGCCCACCGGAGGGTCCGATTCCACTGCCGTTGAGCGGAACAACCTGTGGCAGGGCTTTGTAGGTCGGCGGTTTCGGCGACGCGGAGAACTGCTGCACCAGATTTCCCACCGCGCTCACTGCCGCACCGACCGCCGCGCCGGCCGGACCGGCCACCGCACCCGCCAGCGCCTCGGCGGCGCCGCTCACCCCGGCCTGTCCGACCTGGCGACGAGTGCTGTCGAAGATCTGAAACCAGTTGTGCCACTGGAGAAAAGGAAACAGCGAACCGGTTCGAGGGCGGGTCAGAAAACCGTCATCGCCGTCCACCGGGCCGTGCTCGTCCACCTCGCCGCCCTCGGCGAACACCTGGGGCACCAGCGCCTTACCCAGCATCTGCCCGCCGAGCTGTGCCACCGACGACCACTGCAGGAACGGAGCCAGCCGACCGACGTGAGATCGCGAAATCACCCCGTCGTCACCGGTGCGCGGCCCGCCTTCCACCTGGCCGCCATCGGCGAAGGCGCGTGGGAGGACGACCCGACGCATCAGTTCATCGGGACGCGACGGCGACCGAAGCATCTGGGCCAACGGCCGAGCAGTCGGTACTTCCTTGATCTTGTTGAAGGAGTGGAATTCAGGTGCAGGGCTGGTCCATGTAGCTGAAAAGTCGGTCATGATGCGCACCTTCCGGCGAAGCTTGTTGATGCGAGACGATCCCGTGACCTGCGGCGACGGGTAACCCTTCGATACGGGAACAAATCCTCATCCGTGGACATTGAGAACCGCTGCCAATCGGGTGCAGTAGCCGAAGTCCTGGTATGCGCGAGTATGCGTGCCGCCGAAGAGGTAGCCGTCCACCATCGCGGCGGCCTGCGACCATCGCGACCAGGTGCACAGCGGGTGCAGCCACCAGTCGAAAGTTGCCAGCTGCCAACGGTTTCGGCGTAGCCGATCGGCGAGGTCCATGGTCCAGCCGCCGAGTTCGGCGAAGCTGAACGCCGAGACCGAATCGGCCAGCGTACGCAGCGGCGAATCGGCCGGACAGGACGTGATGCCGTCGGCGGGGTTGGCGACCTCGAAGGTGAGAACGTCGTCGGGCCAGGGGCCATGCTGACCGTTGATACCGAACCCGACCGGGTTCGCATGCAATGAATCTCCCTCTCGCCGAAGTGGATTCGCGATATTCGCCGCCCACACCAGCTCGCAGTCGGAGTATTCGCCACCCGCCTTGGCCTCCAGGAAACGGGTGACGACCTCCGCGCCGAGGCTGTAACCGAGGACCCCGACCTGGTTCGGGGTGTCCCGGATGGCCTGCGCGAGCGCGCGGACGCCCAACTGGATGGATTGCTGTTCGGAGCATCCGCCGAGACCATGGGCCGCGTTGGCCGGTCCGACATCGGCCGGATAGTCGACATCCGCGCCGATCTGGTACTTGGCGGGGTCCAGCTTGCTGGTCACCGACGCGAGCATGTTGTGCGGCGAACCCAGTGGTTCGCCGGTGCCGCGGCAGGTCAGGACTGTGATCACGCGATCATCTTTCGAGGGTGGGACCCATCGGGTCGGGCTGGTGAAAGGGACGGCCCCACCCGCGGAAAGGGGAAGGACGCGGGTGGGGCCGTCGGGCGCCCCGGCTTCCGGCCGCCTGCAACCGCGCAGGGGTGCGGACGTGCGGGAGGCGCAGCCAGGGAGCGGGGCGGGTCGGGGATGACAGGTTGTGGTTTGGCGCCCCACCCCCGGTTGCTCACCGGGGGTGGGGCAATTGCGCCTCCGCGGCTTTGCGCCGTCTCTACCGCGGGTATGGCCCGCGGGAAACGGGACACCGTGGAGGCGGGTTCGTGCGGCACGCTCTCCCCGTCCCGATATACAAGGGGGTAAGGAGTTTTCGTCGGGGGCGTGCCGCAGTCTTCGGGGCGACTATCGTCGGCGCCTAGGGCAGCAGGAACCGCGTGGTCCTGGCGCGATCGTCGTACGTTTGCAACGGATTTCGCTCCTGCTCGTCAGTATCGGCGGCAGGAGTCGGGCACGATCCTGCCCGAAGCAATCAGTGTCTCGAAGGCCGCAGTCTTTTTCGGGCACTGGTCGGCGACGCATTCGCAGTGAATGCGCATTATTTCATGCGCCTCGTCGATAGTGGGAGTGCACTCAGGCGCGGCATGACCGGCTAGCTCGATGAGCCGGGTCAACGAGTAATTCATGTAGGTCCCGCCTTTCCATTTCCGGACAGAATGAACCTGGCCAATCCCCTTGTCACGTAATGGTCATCGTGATGCTCGGTCGAACAAAGCGATGGGGTCGCGGTCGAGAGCGAATGAGGCCAGGATCAGGTCGCACAGGGTGGGCCGGTCGTCAGCGATCCGCTCACCGATCTCCGAGCCGAGCCTTTCGATGACCGTATCGATCGACTTTTCGTCGAATCGGTGGGCAAACGAGATCGATGGGTGGCTTCGGTCCACGAGAGTGAGCGGCTCGGCGGGTTCGACGTGACCGGCCATGTCGAACAGATCGAGCGGATCGGTCACAGTCGACCTCTTTCGTGTGGTCCGAGTTCCCCTGAGGGAGTGGATTGTTCGAGAGTCCCGTTCCCGGCCGGGGCGGGCCGGGAACGGGACAGACGCGCCCGAGTCGATTGATGTCTCGACCGCGCTGGCATTGCTGGGAGACACCGGATCGCCGGGGCGTATGCGGCAGGCTCCACCCGCTTGTCCTTGGACATCGAAATGGTTTCGGGGGCGTGCCGCACGAATCAGCCGGCCGAGAATTGATGGACGGCATAGGAACAACTGTGGCTTCGGAACCGCGCGGGTTCCGAAGCCACAGTCGCACGTGAAAAGAACGGTTCGACTCGATGAGTCGCAAAGGGGATGTGAGCCAGACTTTTTCTTCCAGAAGCACTTTCAAGGCTTTGGGCGCAGCTCTGGCGCTGCACCAATCTTCACTTAACACGAAGCCGATGTCAACCCCTCATCTTCGAGGTGACCCGAATATGCTGGTAAACAATAGTTTCCGCCCCGGGATCGCGGTATCGAAATCGAGGACATACCTCGGATACGCGAAGTGCCCCACCTGTTCGAGGTGGGGCACTGATCGGCGCGGATGTGGATCACCGGGAAACTCTGTGTCGCAGTGGCGCGGCCGCTGAAGAAGTGCGCCTGTGACGGCTGGGATAGGCGAGATGCGCGTCGAGTACTTGACCGACGGCGAATAGTTCGGGCCACTCGGGTGACCACGGTCCTGGTATCGGCGAGATCTTTCCGGCATCACGCAGCGTCTGCACTCGCCGGACTGTCAACGCGCGGTATTCATCTCCCAAACGCTTCGCCAGCGCCGCCAGCCCTGAAGCGTTGAGACGTTGCGAGCGGGCCAACAGCAACGTCGAATCGTCGAATACCGCGGACTCGTCGGGCGGACTGATGACCCGGAGCGCGGCTTGGATCGCGCCATTGATCTCCGAGGGCGCCGCCTCGGCACCCTCGGTCATCGCCAAGGCGATGAGATTGCATGCCAGCCAGCGGGCAAGCCCGGCAGTCGTCGTTGATCCCGGGTATTCGATTGCACGCTGTTCACAGACCAGCCGCACCCATGACACCAGCACGGCCCGCAAACTATCGGCAGCGTCGGCGGCCGCTTGGTCATAGGGCAGCGGTTGTTCACTCGGCCTGCGCCGCATCCGAAAGTCGCGACGCGCACCGATTCTCGCCTGCCTCGATCTGGCGATTGTGAGGTCCTCGTCCAGTTCTGGCACGGCACGTAGCAAGTCGGCCAGCGCACGCAGTTGCGATCTGTCGAGGTAGAGGTGCTGCGATGCTTCGCTCACCGCGCGCAAGCCTGTTCGATCAGCCACGCGCCGAGCGCTTCGGCCGGATTCCGGCACGGGACCATCCGCACCCGGTACCTCGCCGGATCCAGAGCAGCGGAGAACGACTCGGTGACACCGTCCCCGTTCGGGTGCCAGGTTCCGCCGACGAACACCGGCGCCTTGGCGGCATGAGACGAATCCGGCTCCACGACACGGGATTCGAGCCGAAAGTTGGCGGGGTGAGCCCCGATGGCACCGCCGAGGCGCAGGCAGCTGATCCGACGATAGAACAGCCCCGATGCCGCCGACATATCGATAACTGATCGATCGCTCACATGCCTGATTCCCGCTGACATACAGAAGTGACGTCGCTCACATAGAGGTTTAAACTCGCCCGAGTTCGACAGGTTGCCAACCGCCATTTGTTCGGTGTCGCTCACTGCCAACCCGCAAGCTCGGGAAGTAGATCTACGGTCCGGCGACCCAGGATCGCGGCAATCTTGGCGAGTTCGGTCAATGTGAACGATGCTTCTGCGGCCAATTGCCGCCGCAACACCGCCGAGGGTATCGAAGCACCCCTAACCAGGTCTTTCATTCCAATTCCGGCTTCACCGAGCGCCCTTCGGACACCCTCGGCGATCACTCTGTCCAGTTGCTCCATACGGAGTACATTATGGTCCAAACGGACCTGTAGCAAGTCCGAATGAACCTACCCCCGAGGCGGCGCGTTCGTGGACATGTCAAGATCGGACCGCACGGCGGGTCGTTTGCCACATAGCCGTTCGGAACTCAGAATGGTCCATATGGGTGCGAAACAGGCGGCTACGGCAATCAATCGTGCGGTTGGGGACGAGCTTCGAGCCTCCCGGGCGCGCCGCGATCTGACTCGACAGCAGCTCGCGGAGCTGACCGGGCTCGCCGTGAGCACTATTCAGCGATTCGAGAACGGAGAACGTTCGCCCGACATGCAGCAGCTGCATGCACTGTGCGGCGCGCTGGATATTTCGATGCGCGAGTTCGTCACGCTGGCCCTCGAGGGCGTCGAGCGACCCACCAACCGACAGTGATGCAAACGGTTCGCGCCACGCTCGGATCGAATGCCAAGGCGGCGATGGTCGACGTCCCGCTCAGACGCATATCGCCCGCCACCCTGATCACGCACAGCGCGGACCGATAAAACCCTCCGCGACTGGGCCGACCGCCACCTCGGCGTAGTCCAAGACAGCCTGAACGGGGTCCACTCCCAGCACCCACGACGCGAGAACGACTTCACAGACAGTCGCCGTACCCTCGAGTATTCGGTGCGCACCATCCGTCCCCAAGGTGGGCCGCAGCGCCGACGCAACTACTATCCCCCGAATCGTCGATTGCTCCGCGACGGCAGCGATACACTCCACGACAAAGTTCCCCTTCAACTCATTGCCACGCCATCGGACAAGGCGAACCCGGGCGACAGAACCAGACCTGCGTCCCAGAATCAGCGTATTTATATCGCATCCTCATCCGGTTTACTCGACAAAGTAGCCCGCCGAATCAGACCTTCGTAACTGCCAGTTAGTGCTAGTCGACCCAGTCGGTTTGCTCGATATTCGCCCGAAGGGCATGATCGGTCAGCAATGCAGTCGAGGTGACGTTCCTCGGAGTCAGAATCAGGTCACCGCACCTGCGCCACTACGACTCGATACTCACACCAGCACTTCTGAATATGCTTATGTCGCGCCGCCAGACCGAGTAAGTCGAACGCACGGGCGTGCCCCCTAACCGCTAGGCACTAAACGCATCTGGATGCAAATACCGACCTGTCGGTGCTTTTTAAATTCTGACTGCTTCCACTTCTTCATCCAGCCACCCGAGCGAACGCCCTCCGCTGCCCCGTCGAATTCACCATCGCACCGGGCATCCCGAACGGCAGCCGACGCACCAGAGGCGTGGGTCGACGGTGGCCGGATAGGGCTCGAAATCGACGACTGTCACGCCATGTCGTGCGGCGAGGTGGCGGACGTCGGCGTTGACGGTGCGCACTCGATTCGATGCGGCGAACACCTTCCCGATCCCGGCATCCTTTGGCCGGAAGTGCCAGTCCCCTGTCCGGTTCGGCCGTGGTGCGGCGCCGCGCCGGTCGATACGTTCGGGTGGTTTGTCGACGATGTCAGGAGTGTGGAGTGGGCACGAGATCGAAGGCGGAGACCCGGCGGTGGCGGGGCGTCGGGTCGAGGAAGCCGCGGCGAGGACTGGTGCTGACGGTCGCTGTTCCGGTCGCGGCCGCGGCCATGGTGACCGGGGGCGGCGAGGCGCAAGCGGCCGGGGGTGTCTCGTTCGCCCCGGCGCAGTTCTTCGATACCTCCGCCGGAGGACCGTTCTTCATCCGGGCGGTCGACCTCAATGACGACGGCAAGACCGATATCGCTACCTGCGATTCGCTACAGGGTGGGTGGGGCGGCATGTCGGTGCTCATCAATCACACCGAAAATGGTTCCGCCACGGCCGATTTCAGCGCTCCATTCAACGTGCCCGGTGTTCCGCTGGCGTTCGGCTGCAACGTAGCCGACGTGAACGGCGACGGTAAACCCGATCTGATCGGCACCGATGCCTCCAAGATCGGCGTGGGCGGTGTGGTGGCTATGCTCAATCACACCGAAAAGGGTTCGGATATACCGGTTTTCGGTCCTCCTCGATACTTCGCCGGTGGTCTCATGCCGGCGGTGGTGCAACCCGTCGACATCAACGACGACGGCAGGCCCGACCTCGTCGTCGGCGATACGGCCAATGCCTTCCTCGGCACCACCCAAGTACTGATGAACACCACCGAACCAGGCTCGGACGCAGCCACATTCAGCGGACCGTTCTTCTTCGACGGCGGCCTTACCACCGAGGGCATCGCCGCCGCCGATATCAACGACGACGGCACTGCGGACCTGGTGATCGGCGAAACCAGCTCCAGCACGGTCACCGTGCTGATGAACTTCACTCCGCCCGGTGCGATGGTGCCCGATCTGCGGCCCACCATGTACCTCGTTCCTGGCGCGACCTGGGTCGGTCTGGCGGACATGAACGCTGACGGCAAGCCGGATCTGATGGCCGACGTCGGCCTGTTCGGCAATCCGCTCGTCGGCATGTGGACTTCGGTGAACCGCACTCCCGCGGGCGCGCCAACTCCGGACTTCCAGACCCTGCTCGATGGCGCGCAGGCCCAGCAGGCGGGCGGCTGGGCGACCGAGAACACCGCCGTGGCCGACTACGACGGCGACGGCAAACCCGATGCGGCCCTTGCCAGTCCGTATCTGAACCCACGCAACCAGCTCACCGTGCTTCGCAATGTCACCGCGTCCGGAGCTCCGGCCATCGCCTTCGATCCGCCGCAACTGGTCGGCGACGCCGGCTGGACACCCAACTCGCTGGACACCGCCGATTTCAACAACGACGGCAAACCCGACCTGGTGGCGGGCGGCTTCCTCGCCATCACCGGCAGCCGATCCCTTGCCGTCCTGTTCAACAATCACGCCTGAACAACCGAGACCGCCTATCCGCGACGCTGTCGTCGGGTAGGCGGTCCCCTGGTCAGGATCTCAGTTGATGAACCGGAAGCACGCGCGCTGGCCGCGGTCGCCGATGGTGGCCGAGGACAGGCGCACCATGCGGTAGTCCTTGGCGGGGAGTTTGCTCAGGAATCCGTAGATGTAACCGCTGGAGCATTGGGTGGCTAGCGGATGCACCTCCTGCTCACCGGTTTTCGTCTCGAACACAATGGACCCCTTCGCGCAGTTCACATCGATGAAGGGGGCCATGTCGGCGAGCCAGCCGAGCAGGAATATCCGCCATTCCGGATCGACCGCCCACACCGCGCCGTCGAAGCTCACCCCCGCCGGGAACTGGTTGGTGTGCTTGAAGTCGAACCCCAGGATGTTGGCGTTGAAGTTGAACGGCGCAAGCAGCGGCGGCGCATTGGTTTCGACCGCCTCCGACGTGATGCTGGGCACAGTAATGTCGCGGTGGCGCAGGTGTTGTCGAACGGCGTCGCATCGGCCAGCAGGCCGAGTACCCCGGGCCGGATGTAGGGGTTCAGCGTCGCGATGTCGCCGTCGAACAGCGCACCGTTGGGCACGGTGGTGAAGTGGTTGATGCTGGTGCCGCCGAAGCTGGTGCCCCACGACAGGGTTGGCTCCACCGCACCGGCCTCGGGCGCGCCGAGGGTGGCCCCGACGGCCAGGATACTGCCGCACGCGGTCACGACCGCGGGAACGGATGTCCGCATGGCTCAGCCTCTCCGCGCGGAACGGTTGACGAGCACGGCGACGTCCTCGGACGCGCTGCTCATGGTGATCAGATCCGGATGCCCGTCGTTGTTCAGATCCGCCGTCACCGCGGCCTGCGGGCCGAGGCCGATGGTGTGCTGCTCCACGAACGTGAAGCCGCGACGCCCGTCGCCCTTGAAAATCATTGCGGTGGAAGGGATGTACTGCATGGCCGCGATATCGTTGATGCCGTCGCCGTCGAAGTCGCCGACGGCCACCGCGCACGGCGCGAGCGCCGGTCCGACGAGGTTGGGCGGCCCGAAGTTGCCGTGCCCGTCGCCGTAGTGGATGCCCGCGCTGAAGCCGGCGATATTGGCCGTCACCAGGTCCAGATTGCCGTCGGCGTCCACATCGGCGAGCTTCAGGTCCTCGCTCGGGAGCGCGGCAAGATTCCAACGGGGAGCTTCGAATCCGCCACGTCGGTCGTTGACCATGACCCACACCCCGGAGGTCGCCAGATCATGGAAGGCCAGATCCGGATAACCGTCGTTGTCGACATCACCGGCCAGCACACTGGCCTTGGCCACGCCGACGCCGAACCACTGCGGCGCGGCGAAGTGCCCTCGGCCGTCACCTCGCATGATGCCCACCCCGCCGGGCGCGGGCAGCAGACTGTTGAAGGCCAGATCGACCGCGCCGTCCTGATCGAAGTCCGCCAGCGACACACCGAAGGGGATGCCGCCGGTGCGGTAGGTGACATTCGGGTTGAAGTCGGTCGAATAGGTCCGGTCGACGTGGAAAGTGCCGTGGCCGTCGTTGATCAGCACGGCGAGGCTGAGGAAGTCCCCGACCACGAGATCCGGGCTGCCGTCACCGTCGAGGTCGGCGGCCGCCACCGCGTTCGCGCCGATCTCGGTGTTCACGAACTGATTTCGCCGCAGCCGGCCGGTGCCGTCGCCGAATAGGATGCCGACGCCGTCGACGAGGCCGGTGGCAGCCACATCCGGAAATCCGTCGCTGTTGAAATCTCCGGTCGCCATGGTCTGCGACCCCACACCGGGGCCGAGGCCGCCCACGTTGTACTGCACGGAGTCATGAAAGATGGGATCGGGCCCGCCCGAACCCGAGGCGGATCCGGAGGACAGCGGCTCGGCGGCGGCGGCCGCACCGGCCAGCATCAGGGTGAGGGCCGCGCCTGCGGCGCACAGGCACCGCAGGCGAGTCGTGTTGGTGTGCAAGGTCTTTCCTCAATCTTGCCGAATGCAGTCGTACCAGCCCGGACTGCTCGTCAGGTTCTGGATGAAGATCTGTGGGCGGAGGATCTGCTCGATGGTGGCGCGATCGGGAATGGTCACGCAGTAGCTGGGCCCGTAGTGGCCCTGGGGCGCGAATTCCGTTGCCACGGCGCGGGACAGCCCGTCGTGCGATTTGCTCAGCGCATCGCAGGCGGACTGGTCGGCATCGGCGCGGCCGTAGCAGTTGAACCAGCTCATGGTGTAATGCACCGACAGCGCAGGCGATTTCGGGTTGTGCGGCACGCCGAGCCAGTTGATGGAATCGCCGTGGCTGCCGGCCTCGTAGGTAATGAACATCATCGGGTTGGTGCTACGCGGATCGCGGCGTTCCATGTCGTAGAGGTCCTTGGTGCCGATGGGACCGTCGGTGGGCTGGAACACCGGGTTGGGGAAGATGATCCCGTACTGGTTGAGGGCGGGAATGTCGATGTCCGCGGTCTGCCACTGCACCGCTGCCGAGGCCACATGCTGGGTGAATCCGGACATCAGGGACGCCGCGGCGACCTTGGGCAGCGGACGACCGTCGTAACCGTGCCCCTTGTCCTGATAGTTCAGGTAGGAGGACATGCCGATCGAACCGACCGACTGGCCCCAGAGGTTGATGTGGTCCAGGTCGAGGATGTCCAGCCACGGGTTGCGCTGATTCTCCCCCGCCGGCGCGTAGGCGGGATTGATCCGCACCAGGCGCGGATTCTGCAGGCGCAACAGATTTCCGATCTCGTTCCGCAGATCGGTGATCGGCACGATGTCCTGTCCAGCCACCCAGCGGGTGACGTCCTGCGCGTCCAGGCAGGAGCCAGGCGCGAAGCAGGTCTCCACCTGTAGCAGCGGCGTGAGCAGATCCAACGCGTTGCCGTCGCTGGCAGGCTGACCCGCCTGGGCGAAGGTGTAGCTGATGTATCCGTTGCGCGCGGCGTTCTGGGCGTACATCGCGATATCGTTCTGCGACTCCGAGGCGCCCGGGAAACCAATGGTCACTGGATATTTGTCCCGTCCCGGATTGTCGGGGTCGACGCCTGCGGGAAAGAAGACTTTGCCGGCCAGTGTGATACCGCGGGCATTCACCATCTGGATTTTCTCGACCGTGCCCAGCTTGAATGCCGCGCCGGAATCACCTGCGGCGCAAGAGCCGTCGACAGTCTCGTACCAGATGCTGCCATCGGATCTGTTGCACGGCAGCCGGAACTTCGCCTTCGCGTAGGCCGGGTCGTCGTAGGTGTCGTCGTGCATCGCGTCGTCGATATCCGCGACACCGAATACGCCATTGTTGTTCCAATCCGGCGTGTACCCCGGATGCGGAGGAAACCCGAGGTTGAACGGCGCGACGTGGGTGAGCGCATCCCAGATGCGCTGCGCCGCCGCCGATGCGGCCACGGCGCCGTCCGGGGTATGCCAGGTCTGCGGTTTCGTCAAATCGACGAACGGTTCCGCGAGCCGGCCGAGGTTGGTGAGAATGCCGGCCCTGACGAAATAGTCGAGCTGGCCGGGCGTCAACGCGTCCACGACGGTACCGCTGAAAAGCTGTCCGACTTGGGCGAATACGTAGGACGGGTCGGGTGGTTGCGGCTCGGGATAGGGATCCGCAGCAGCCGGAGTCACCCCCGAGACCGCCACCGACAAGGCCGCGCCAACAGTGAGTAAAGCGCGGGTTAGACGACGTGGGCGAGACACCCGATCCTCCCTCTGACAAAGAACGGAAGCTGCGCGCCGGGCCGTCCATCGCCGTGTTTTCGGCCGGAACGGGGCGCCTGGATAGACCGTACGAGCAGAATGTGACGGCGGTCATGGCACGAATCGCCAGACCATTGACTTCCTTCGCCATCGCATTCGCCGCGAATCGCCCGGGCAACTGGTTATTTCGCGGTGGATCGCGGTGACCGGGACTTCCAGACCAGCAGTGCGGCCTGTGCGATGAAAAAGACGCCGCCGCCGGTGGCGTAGACGGACAGGACATCCAGGGATGGGGACTGGTCCCCACCGGCCACGGGATTTCCGTGGCCGGTGGGCATTTTCATTCGGATCGCTAGCCCAAGAGATCCCGGACGGCGGGCCCCCGTCCGTGCAGTACCGCGGCCTCCGCCCAGAGCCACAGCCACACCGGGCCTGCGAAAACCATTGCCACACCGGCCGGGTCGCTCCAGCGGAACGCACGAAACGAGCGCATGCCGATCACCCTTTTCGTGCGAAGACGAATTCCCGGACCGCGTCGGCGAAGCGCTGGGGTTCCTCCAGATGCCCCATATGCCCGCTGTGTTCCAGGACGAGCAGCCGCGAATCGGGGATCAGTTCGTGCAGTTCCCGTCCCCAGCGCGGTCCGCAGATGACATCGAGGCGGCCCACGATGACCAGCGTCGACACGGTCGAGTTCGGCAGGTCGGCGCGGTCGTCGATGAGATCGGGAGACCGGTCCGCGTCCAGTCCCGAGATATAGGTCGCCCGCAGACCTGCGCGGAACGCAGCCCACCGCTGCCCATCGCCCCAGTAGTCGGCGAAATAGGACGGCAGGATGCCGCGCGCAACCGCGAGGGTCTGTTCGTCGCTCGAAATATCCTGCATCGCAGCGAATGCCGCGAGCACTTCGGCCAGTTCGGGCCGGTCGGCGTGCGCGGCGGCGAACTCCTGGATCCGGCGCGTGGCCTCGGCCCCGTGTTCGGCGCCGGTGACCGGTGCGCCCTCGTACAGGATGACACCCGCGAGCCCGGCCGAGCGGTGCAACGCATGGTAAGCGGCGACGAATGCCCCGTGCGAGTGGCCGAGCAGATACACCTCGGGCACGCCGAGATGATCGATCAGCCGTTGCAGCGCACGGCTGTAGCGCTCCCGGGTGTAGCCGTGCGGATGCGTTGGCAGTCGGCCGGACTCGCCGGTTCCGAGCGCCTCGACGTACACCATGGTCAGGTGTTGCTCCAGCGCGGGCATGCGCAGGTACTCCCAGAAGATCCCGGGGCCGCCGGGGTGGGCGACGCAGACGGGCCCGCGGCCGTACACGTGATACCGCTGGGAGATGCCGTCGGAATCGAAGGTGTGCACACCGGGTGCGAGCCGCTCGGTGTCCGCCGTCGAGTGCGGTGTGGACATCACGCGACCGCCCGCAAGGGGTCCGCGAAGGATTTGCGCAGCGAGGAAGGGCCGACCAGCGGCAGCAGCGCCGCCAGTAGCTTGCCCTTGAACGCCTGCGGCGTCCTGGTCAGTTCGACATCGACGCGCGTGCCGTTCACTTCGGGCGTGGCGCGGAAGACCCAGCCGCCGCCCGCGCCGAAGAGCTTGGAGTCCAGCGTGGTGATCGTGACGGTGTCACCGGCCGGATCCCATTCGTAGCGGGCCCGTTCCCAGGCGGCGGCGGTGCCCTCGGTGACCTCGGCCCAGTTGTCGCCGCGGTCGTGGACGACGAAGTGCTCGGCGTCGATGGACGGCCACAGCTCGACGCGGGCGGGTCCGAAGTCGGTGAGCACCCGCACGACCTCGGCGGGAGTCAGAGTGGACAAGAGGGAGAAACGAACGGTAGGCATGGAAATACCCTCGCCGCCGCGGCCGGGGCGCCGAATCTGTCGGTTGACGCTGAGGTGACGTAATCCTGTTTCGGTAATGTCGCGGCAGGTCCCGTATGCCGTCATGGGTCCGGGAGGAGAGCGCCGCATATGCCGATGGTCGGACGAGACACCGAGCTGAAAGACCTGGCCGCGCTCGTGGACGGCCCTGTCGACCGCAGCGGCATCGTGATCGAGGGGGAACCCGGGATCGGAAAGTCGGCGCTCGTCGAGGAGACGGTCGCCGCGGCGGCCGTCGCGGGCCTGCGAGTACTGCGGACCGCGGGTGTGGAAGCCGAACATGGTCTCGCCTATGCCGGACTGCATCGACTGCTGTACCCGCTGCGCCGCGAGTTCGATGCCCTGCCCGCGCGCCAGCTCGACGCGCTGACGACCGCTTTGGGCATGTCGGATGCCGACGATGAGCCGAGCCTGCACCTGGTGGGGCTCGCCGCCCTGACCCTGCTGGCCGATTCGGCGGCCGAGCGGCCGCTGCTGGTCGTCGCCGAGGACGTGCACTGGCTCGATCCAGCCAGCGCCGAGGTACTAGCCTTCGTCGCGCGCCGCATCGACTCCGAACCCGTTGCCATGCTCGCCACGGCGCGCGGCGGCGCGAGCTCACCGCTGCACGACGCCGGGCTGACCGTCATGCGGCTCGGTCCGCTGCCCGAGGCCGACGCGACCGCACTGCTCGACAGCACCGCACCGGACCTGCCCGCTCAGGTCCGCCGCCGCGTACTCGCCGAGGCGCACGGCAACCCACTGGCGCTGACCGAACTGCCAACGGCCGCTATGGATCTCGCCGAACTCGCGCCGACCCTGCCGCTGACCGAACGCCTGGAACGGGCCTTCTCGACGCGCGGTGCCACGCTGCCCGAGCGCACCCGATCGGCGTTGCTCGTCGCGGCGCTCGACGACAGCGATTCGCTCACCGAAACACTTTCTGCCGCGGGGATTCTCCTGGGATCGGCGGTGGGGGCCGAGATCCTCGCGCCCGCCGTGGCGGCCCGGTTGATCGACATCGGTTCCGGCACGGTGACTTTCCGCCATCCGCTGGTGCGCTCGGCCCTCGCGGCAGCGGCGTCGGCCGAGGAGCGCCGCCGCGCGCACCAGGCGCTCGCCGACCTGCTCACCGAATCTCCGGATCGCCAGGTATGGCATCGGGCGGCGAGCGTGGCCGGCGCCGACGAGGAGGTGGCCGCGGCACTCGAGGACGCCGCCGAACGGTCGCGCCACCGCGGCGGTGCGATGGCGGCACTGGAACGTGCCGCGGCCCTCAGCGACATCCCCGGCCGGCGCGCGGATCGCCTGCTGCGCGCGGCCGAACTGGCCGTCGACTCCGGTCTCCGAGACAGTGCCGAACGACTGGTCGACGCCGCGCGCACCCTTGCCCTCACGACCGCGCAGGAGGCCACCGCGAACTGGCTGCTCAGCGGGTTCGAGGATGGAATGCGTGAAAGCCCGTCGCGCATAGGCGAACTGGCCGCGCTCGCGGCCTCCGTCGCCGCCGACGGGTTCCCGGATCCCGCACTGCGGATCCTGTGGGGTGCGGCCATGCGGTGCTTCTGGTCCGAACCCGGGCCCGAAACCCGGCGCGCCGTGCTCGTGGTCGCCGACACCTTTCACCTTCCCGACGGTGATCCTCGCAAGGTCGCGATCGACTCGATCGTGGCCCCGTTCGAGCGGGGAGAACAGGTCCTCGGCCACCTGCGCGCGTTGGCCGCGACGGAGCGCGACCCGGAGGTCGATCACTTTCTCAGCAGCGCGGCATTCCAGGTCGGCGCCTTCGACCTCGCCGCGCAGTTCTCCGGCGCGGCCGCGCCCGGATTCCGTTCCGCCGGGCGGCTGGGACTGCTGACCCGCGCACTCGCGATCCAAGCCTGGAGCCTGGCCCGGCTCGGCGACCTGGCCGCCGCCGCGCCCATCGCGGCCGAGGCCGCGGACTTCGCGGCGGAGACCGGGCAGCCCTTCATGCATGCGGCGGTCATCGCCGTACAGGCCGAAATCGCGGCTCTGCGTGGCGATTACCCGCAGGCCGCGGCACTCGCGGCGGAGGCCGAACGGACTGGACTGGCCGCCGCCGTGCGCCCGGTGCTGGCGACCGTGCAGCTCACCCGCGGGCTCATCGCGCTCGGTGAGGGCCGATTCGACGACGCCTTCACCGATCTGGCCCGCCTCCACGATCCGCGCGATCCGTCGTATTCGCTGGCGCTGCGCGCGTGTTTCCTCACCGAGCTCGCCGAGGCGGCGGTTCGCGCCGGGCAGGCCGAAGCCATGGCGGAGTTGCTGCGCGGATTGGAATCTGCGGCGGCGTCCACGCCGTCGCCCGCCCTGCACATCGGAATGCGTTACGCCCGAGCGGTTCTCGCGGGTGACGGGGCTGGGAAGCTGTTCGCCGCGGCGCTGGAGGCGGATCTCACCGGCTGGCCCGCCGAGCGCGGCCGCCTGCATCTGGCCTATGGCGAGTGGCTGCGGCGGCAGCGCCGGGTCGTCGAGTCCCGCACCCATTTGCGCACGGCCCGAGAGACTTTCGACGCCCTCGGCTTCGCGGCGTGGAGCGAGCGGGCCCGGCTGGAACTGCGCAGCGCGGGCGAATCGAGCCCGAATCGCGACCCCGACGCCCGCGAACGGCTCACCCCGCACGAGCTGAGCATCGCGCAGCTCGCGGCGCAGGGATTGACCAATCGGGAGATCGGGCAGCGGTTGTACCTGTCGCACCGGACCGTGAGCACCCACCTGCACCGCATCTTCCCGAAGCTCGGCATCAGTTCACGCGGCGACCTCGCGGCGCTGCTGCCCACCGCGGAGGAAACGGCCGGCTGATCAAACGGTCGCCCACGCGAGGAGATCGACATCGATTACGTCATCCGACGCACGCGACGCCGCTGGTGCGCTGCCTAGCGTCGACGGCATGGACATCAACCGACGACGACTTTTCGGTGGAGCGCTCGCGGCGGGGATGGTCGCGACCTCCCTCGGCGCCTGCGCCACGGACTCCGCCACCGTGCCCGCGACCGCTACCCCGGGCACGGCCCTGCGGGTGGGATCGGGTGCCAATACCAGCCTGGGCCCGATCAAGAAGATCGACGCCGGTGTCCTCACCGTCGCCTATGCCGAATTCGGGCCCGCCACCGGGCAACCGGTGATCCTGCTGCACGGCTGGCCCTACGACGCCTACAGCTACGCCGATGTCGGCCCGCTGCTCGCGGCGGCCGGCTACCGGGTGCTCGTCCCGTTCCTGCGTGGCTACGGTGAGACCACCTTCCTGTCCGCCCAGACTGTCCGCAACGGGCAGCAGTCGGCGATCGCGCGCGACATCGTCGACTTCATGGACGCCCTGCACATCGACAAGGCCGTGCTCGGCGGATTCGACTGGGGCGCACGCACGGTCGACATCATCGCCGCACTGTGGCCACAACGGGTCAAGGCGATGGTCGCGGTGAGCGGATACATCATCACCGTGCAGGCGGCACAGCAGCAGCCGCTGCCGCCGGAGGCCGAACTCGGCTGGTGGTACCAGTACTACTTCGCCACCGAACGCGGTCGCCTCGGATACACCCGCAACCGCCACGATTTCAACAAACTCATCTGGCGGCGCGCCTCCCCGGCGTGGAATTTCGACGACACCACCTACGACCGCAGCGCCACCGCCTTCGACAACCCCGACCACGTCGACATCGTCATATCCAACTACCGCTGGCGGCTCAGCCTGGCACCGGGCGAGCCGCAGTACGACGCCTACGAACAGCAACTCGCCACCGGACCGGCCATCACCGTGCCCGCCATCACGATCAGCAGCGACTTCGACGGCGCGGCCAAGGACGGCAAGGGTTACCGCGACAAGTTCACCGGGAAGTATGAACACCGCGTCCTCGACGGCATCGGGCACAACGTCCCGCAGGAAGCACCACACCCGTTCGCCCAGGCGATCATCGACGCCGACCACCTGTGACGGTCACCGAAACCACTGTCGCACAGCCGATATCCGGCGCGGGCACCGCGGTGCCCGCGCCGGACTCGGTTACTGCCGCTTCTCCACCTTCAATGCCATGGGTCGTCGACTCTGGTGTCAGACCGTGATCGTCTGGTATTCGGTGTACTGGCCCAGGCCGACCGTGCCGTACTCTCGGCCGATCCCGCTGGCCTTGAATCCCCCGAAGGGACCGTCGAATCCGACCGGCGCACCGTTGATGGTGACCGTGCCGGTCCGGATCCGGCGGGCGATGGCCAAGGCCGCGGCCTCGTCCGCCGACCACACGCCACCGGAGAGCCCGTAGTCGGAATCATTGGCGATGCGGACCGCGTCGTCGACGTCCTCGTAGGCGAGGACGACCAGGACCGGACCGAAGATCTCCTCCCGCGCGATGCGCATGGTCGGCGTGACATCGGCGAAAACCGTTGGTGTGACGTAGAAGCCGTCCCGCAAGCCGGGCGGAACCTGCGGGCCGCCGCAGACCAGGCGCGCGCCTTCACCGATACCGACCTCGATGTAGTCGCGGACTCGCTGTCGCTGATCGCCGCGAACCATTGGTCCGATGAAGGTTTCCGGATCGCGCGGATCACCTACCGGCAAGGATTCGACCAGCGCCGCCAGCGCCGCGACCACCTCCTCGTAGCGGGAGCGCGGGGCGAGGATCCGCGTTTGGGCAATGCAGGACTCGCCGTTGTTCAATAGCGAACCGAACTTCAGGCCATTCATCACCG
The DNA here is from genome assembly GCF_048910785.1 of Nocardia nepalensis. Lineage (NCBI taxonomy): Bacteria > Bacillati > Actinomycetota > Actinomycetes > Mycobacteriales > Nocardiaceae > Nocardia > Nocardia nepalensis. The sequence goes on from NZ_JBKBET010000044.1 coordinate 146,989, forward strand.
CGGTCAGATCGGCATCGGGCAGGATCACCGCCGCCGATTTGCCGCCCAGTTCGAGGCTCACCCGTTTGAGCTGCGCGCCCGCGATGGACGCGATCCTGCGTCCGGCCCCGGTCGAACCGGTGAACGCGATCTTGTCCACCTGCGGATGCGAGATCAGGTACTCACTCGTTTTCCGATCCGCGGGCAGCACGCTGATCACGCCTTCCGGCAGGCCGATCCGATCCAGCAGCTCGGCCAGCAGACCCATACTCAGTGAATTCTCCGAAGATACCTTCAGCACCACCGAATTTCCGGCGAGCAATGCGGGAAGGATCTTCGATGTCGCGGACGAGAACGGGGAATTCCACGGGATCACCGCCGCCACCACGCCGACCGGTTCGCGCCGCACCACAGTGCGTACGCCCCCATCCGGGTCCGACGGTGCGAGCGTGCGCTCCCAGTCGAAATGCTCTGCGGCCGCGAGGTAGGCATTCGCCTGCCGGGTCAGACCGGCCTGACCGGCCTTGGTGAACCATGCGGCGGAACCGTTTTCGGCGGTGATGAGCTCCGCGATCCGGTCGGCCGCCGCCTCGCGCAGCGTATTGAACCGTCGCAGCGATGCGATTCGCTCAGCGGGCGGGGTGTCGCGCCACACGCGGCTTTCAAAGGCGGTGTGCGCCGCCGCCACCGCGCGGTCCACGTCGACGGGTTGCGCCTGCGCCGCCCGGCCGATGACCGATAGATCGTGTGGAGACAGGATTTCCAGCAGCGCCGGTTCGCTTGGTTCAGTCCACGAACCGCCGACGTAGAGCCGGTCGTAGGTGATCATCTGGCTTCTCCTGTGGCAAGCGAATGCTGTTGGTCGCGATAGGTTTCCAGCAACCGCAGCCAGACCTCGCTGATGGTGGGGAACGACGGGACCGCGTGCCAGAGCCGGTCGAGCGGGACCTCGCCGGTGATGGCGATAGTGGCCGAGTGCAGCAGCTCGGCGACGCCTGGTCCGGCGAAGGTAGCGCCGACGATCACCCGACGCCGCGGATCGATCAGGACGCGGGCCCGCCCTCGATAGCCGGGGTCGTGTTGGATCGCGCCAGCGACCCGGCCGATGTCGTAGTCGACCACATCCACGACCCGCTCGGCGCTTGCGGCGTCTTCGGTGGTGAGGCCGACCGCCGCGATCTCCGGATCGGTGAAAACGACCTGCGGCACAGCCTCGAGGTCGGCGGTCCCGGCGTGCGGGCCCCAACGGGCGGTGTCCAGTGCCAGCCCGCGCGCCCGGGCGGCGATGACCGACCCGGCGATACGGGCTTGGTACTTGCCCTGATGGGTAAGCAGCGCGCGGTGATTGACGTCCCCGACCGCGTACAGCCACTCGCCCTCGACGGCGGACACGGTGAAGGTGTCGTCGGTGGTGAGCCAGTCCCCCGGCGTCAGACCGACGGTGTCGAGACCGATGTCCTCGGTCCGTGGTGCGCGTCCGGTCGCGAGCAACAGCTCGTCGGCGACCAGCCGGGTGCCGTCGGCGAGGGTGAGGTGGATGCCGTCGTCGGGTCCGCCCGCGCGTTCGGCGGCGGTAATGGTGGTACCGAATCGCAGCTGCACACCGGCTTCCCGGAGCCGCTCGGCGACCAGGTCCGCGGCGAAGGTTTCCACGCGGCCCAACAGCCGGGGCTCGCGGGCGATGAGCGTGACCCGCGCGCCCAGCGCCTGCCAGGCGGCGGCCATTTCGGTGGCGACCACCCCGGCTCCGAGAATCGCGAGCCGGTCCGGTACTTCCCGGGCGCTGGTGGCTTCGCGACTTGTCCACGGCCGCACGGCATCCAGGCCCGGCAGCGGCGGCAGGGCCGCGGAAGTGCCGGTGCACACGGCCACCGCGTGCCGGGCGGTGAGCCGCACAGTGTCGCCCTCGGGCGCGTGGACGGTCACCCGCCGGGGACCGTCGAGGCGGCCGTGACCGCGGACGAGGTCGACCTCGACGGCGTCGAGCCAGTCGACCTGGTCCCGGTCGTTCCAGTCGGCCGCCATACGGTCGCGGTGTTTCAGCACCGCGGCCGCGTCGAGCTGGCCGGTGACCGCGGCGGCGACGCCGGGGAAGCGTGCGGCCTCGCGGTAGAGCAGGGCGGGGCGCAGCAGGGCCTTACTGGGTTCACAAGCCCAGTACGAGCATTCGCCGCCGACCAGTTCGGATTCGACGATCACTGTGCTCAGCCCGGCGGCGCGGGTGCGGTCGGCGACATTCTCACCGACCGGTCCGGCTCCGACGACCACGACGTCGTAGGTGCGAATTTCCTTGTCGGACATGGGTGATCGTGTTCTCCTCGAAGGTCTTTCGCGACGGTCAGTGGGCGGCGGAATTGCGCGCGGCCTGCTCGATCACATCGGCGACCAGATCGGGATGGGAGACGGCGACCGAATGCGATGCGGCGACCTCGGTGACCTGTGCATGGGCCCGCTCGGCCATGAACCGCTGCGCCGCGGCCGGGATGTTGAGGTCCTGGGTGGTGACCACATCCCAGCTGGGCTTGTCGGTCCAGGCGGCGACGGTGGCCTTCTCCTCGAGTGCGGCCTGGACGATCGGGCGTTGGGCGGCGGCCGCCAGGGCGGCGCGGTCGGCGGGGACGTCGGCGGCGAACTGGTCGTGGAACTTGTCCCGCTGGATGTACAGATCGGTGCCGGGGCTGCCGTCGGGATTGGTGAACGGGACCGGGTCGAGCGTGCCGGGCAAAGTGGACCCGGGGAACTTTCCGGTCAGCTCGAGCGCGGTTTCACCGGGAGCGGGCAGGAATGCCGCCACGTAAACCAGCGCCTTCACCTGATCGCTCCCCGCCGCGGCGGTGCTGATGACCGATCCACCATAGGAGTGCCCGACCAGGATGACGGGACCGTTGATGTGGCTGATCAACCCCCGCAGGGTAGTCGCGTCAGCGACGGGGCCGCGCAGCGGATTGGCCGCCGCGACAACGGGATACCGATCCTTGCGGAGCTTGTCGATGACGTCGTTCCAGCTCGATCCGTCCGCGAACGCACCATGCACCAAGACGATGGTCGGCTTCGGCGCGTCCTCGGTCGGCCCGGCATGGGTGGTGCTCGCGGTGCACGCGACGGCGAGGCTACCGGCGGCCACTGCGGCCGTGATCGCCGCGATCGCCCGGGCCGCGCGCCGCGTACGGGGGCGTCGAATGTCGACCATGTCGTTGTCCTTTCGAGGAACGGTGAACCAGCTTGTGCGGATTCCACTGTCGGTCGCGCCCCCCTGTCGCCACATCTGTCAACTGACGCCGACCATGACGTAGTCAATAGCGCCCGCCCCACCGCGCGCCCCTCGCTGCGGGCCGCGAATCCGCCGGATCAGGACACCGCCCGCACTTGCTCGTCCTCGAGCACCACCGCCGATCCGGTCGATCGGAACCGCTGCTGATACTTGCGTGGTGAGATCCCGAGGCGCGCAACGAATGCCCGGCGCAATGCCTCGCTGTTGCCGAATCCGGCGGCGACGGCCGCCTCGGTCACCGAATGCCCGGCATGCAGCAGATCGCGGGCCGTGCAGAAACGAATGAAACCCACATAGTCGGCGGGCGAGCGTTCCAACTCCGAGCGGAACAGCCTGGTCAGATGACGCACACTGACCTGCGCATGCGCGGCCAGCGTCTGCACCGTATGCGGAGACGCCGGATCCGCACAGATCAGATCCACCACCCGCCGCACCAAGGCGCTGCGCGGTGCGGGCCCGGTCAGCGATGCCGAGAACTGTGATTGCCCACCCGCCCGCTGCATGTAGACGACCAGCGACTGCGCCACCCGCCGCGCGATATCCGCCCCGTGGTCCTCCTCCACCAACGCGAGCGCCACATCGACCCCGGCCACCACGCCGGCCGAGCTGTACAGGTTCCCGTCCCGCACGAAGATAGCGTCCGGCCGCACGTCGACCTTCGGATACCGGTGCGCCAGTTCGGGTGTGAACTTCCAGTGCGTGGTCGCCTGCCTGCCGTCCAGCAGTCCCAGTCCGGCCAGCACGAACGCGCCGCTGCAGATCGAAACCAGCCGACGAGTTTTCGCCGAGAGCGCACGGGCCGCGGCCAAGACCTCGTCGGTGACGAACCGCGCGGGCGGCAGTTCGCTGCCCGGAATCACGACCGTGTCGAAACGTCCGGCGTCGGTCGCCGCGCCGCTCACCTCGATCCGGCTGCCGAGCGAGGTCTGCACGCTGCGGCCGTCGGGCGAGACCAACACCACCTCATAGTCGAGTACCGACTGATTCGCTTCGACGAAGACCTCTGCCGGACCGACGAAATCGAGTGTTTTGACACCGTCGAAGACCAGGAAGCCGATGCGGCGGCGAGATTTTCCAGCTAGCGAGGAAGACATGTCAACCATTATTGTGGAGGCGCGGCTCCAGAACAAGCCCGCAGGAATCTTCGCACGTCGATTGGTACGGTGACCCCATGGGACGGCCGCGACAGTTCGATGAATCGAATTTGCTCGACGCCGCGATCGAGCAGTTCTGGTCCAAGGGATTCGACGACACATCGGTAGAGGACGTATCGCTCGTCGCCGGTGTCGGCAACGGAAGCATCTACGCCGCATACGGCAGCAAACGCGGATTGTTCCTGGCCGCCTTCGAACGCTACTGCGAGCGCCGGGCCGCCTTCGTTCGCGACACCGTCCTCGCCGCACCGGGTTCCGCGCACTCGGCCGTGCTGGCCCTACTGCGCGCGGTCATCGACGACTGTGCCGCGCAGCCGGGCCGCCGTGGTTGCCTGATGATCAACGGCATCGCCGCCCTCGGTAGCCGGATCCCGGAGGTCGCCGAGCTGGGTGCACGCACCACGGCGGCCATGGAGCAGGGCGTCGCCGAGCGGCTGCGCCGGGCGGCCCCCGCGGGTGACGACGCCGCTGTGTCCGCGCTCAGCGCCCATATCATCGTCGTCGCCCAGGGCCTGATCCAGCTGAGCCGCCTGAACGTTCCGGTACACCGCCTGCACGAGGTCGCCGAAATCTCCCTCGCCGGCCTGCCCCCGACCTGGACCGACCGGATCGACATCACCGCGGACGCCCGAAAGGTGACCTCCCGCTGACGGGTGTCCCGTTTGGATCCGGAACCGCCTTTCCTGTACCAGCTCTCGCCCGAGGAGGGCCGCAAGACGGTCGACGGCGTGCAGGATTCGCCGATCTTCAAACCCGAGATCGACGAGGAGTATCCGCTACGGGGCCATCACCCACGACTTCGTCGTGCTCAACACCCTGCACGACACCAATGCCGCCAAAGCCGCTGTCGCCCAGGCGATCAGCGTTCTCACCATGGCGTTGCACGACTGAACCGTCGTGACGTCGCGGCAGCTCGGCGCGGCGTTCAACCCAGGGCGGCCGGCAGGGCGACCCAGCTGCTCCAGGAACGATGTCGCGGCGGTCAGTCCGAATTCGGCCGCAGTACCGCCGCGCCGTACCAGTGGCAGATCAGCAGCGCCAGCTCGACATCCAACCGGTCGTCGGTGATCGGCCGCCCGCGCCGCGAAACCGCCCGCCCGACCCGGTATTTCACCGAATTGAAATGTAGATCGAGCTCCGCGGCAGCCGCCTTGTAGCTGGATCCAGTGCGCAGGAACACCCGCAGCGTCTCGCGCAGCCGGGCATCGTTGTCGTTGTCGGCGGCCAATTCGCCGAGCACCTCGCCCACCCATTCGCCGACCTCCGCGCGGTCCCCGCCGAGGAGCGCCGCGGTCGACAGCCCCGGATCGCTCGCCGCGATGATCCTCGGTTCCAGGCCCCCGCGGGCGAGCGCGACCGAGCGTGCGCGCAGCGCATGCCGATGGGACCGGCGGAAGCCGGATAACCCCTGGCCCATGCTGCCGATCGCCAGACGCGGTGCGTCCGACCGCTTGCTCGCGAAATCACGGACCTTGGCCACCGCATCGGACTGCTCGGATCGATATGGCAGCCAGGCCCATGCGCTCATCCGGTCTGCCGCACCGAACAGCGGCGCGGCCGCGGTGCCGACCGCCTCGGCGAGCTCACGGACGAAGCGTTGCAGCCGGTCCAGCTCATCACTACTCGCGCCGGTGTCGGGATACCAGAGGATCAGCGCCAGGTGATGCCAACGCAGCGGGTAACGGATGGTTTCGGTCGCGGCATCGATATCGACCGGCCGCCTCCCGGACAGCACCTCACGCACGCGCAGCGCGCGGGCGCTGTTGCGGCTCTCCAGCCACTGCTCGCGCTCGGTCTCGTACACCGCGACGACCTGCATGGTGATCCAGTCGACGTACTCGAACAGCGTGGTGGTGATCGCCTCCGCGACCGTGACGCCAGCGGCGGGCGCGATATCGCTGGCCCGCAATTCGGCGAAGACCAGCTCCGTCATCCGCCGCAGGCCGACCCGATAGGCGCGCACCAGGGCATTGAGCGGAACTCCATGCTGGGCAAGACGTCTGGCGTATTCGACGGCCGCCGTGGGAGCGTTGATCCGCGCGACTGGTATGTCGTGCCGCAGTGCGTGCAGGACGGTGTCGACATTGCCTTCCACGCTGGCGCCGAGCAGTTCGACGGTACGGGCGTCGCCGCGCAATTCGGGGATATCGTCCTCGAGACCGCGCCGGAGGATCGCGCTGATATCCGTCACCCGCTCGTTCATGCGGGCGGCGATCCCCGCGACATAGCGGCTCACATCGACATCACCGTCGCGACGAAAAATCGTCACTCCCCAAACGGTAGTTACTGGGCCGTTGCCGCGCGGGAAATTGCCGGCTTGTTTGCCGGGGACAACACCGTGGCCGTGGTTCGAGCCAGGTGCGGGGTTGATGGCGTGACGATCGACAGGTTCTTTGCTTATGGGGTGGCGGTGCGGGAGCATGGACGGGTGGCGCTGTCAGCGCCACGGTGTCCGCTGAGTGTGCTCCGCGATCTGTTTCCGCCTACGTAGGAGGACGAAGATCATGGTGACTATCCGGAATTACCGACGCCCTGCCGTCATCTCGGCTTTCTTCGCAGCGATCGGGCTGGCCGCTGCTCCCGCGCTCGCCGCCAACACCATCGATGTCACTGGTGTCGGTCCGGCCAACGTCGGGGTCGACTACAGCTGCGATGCCTCGGCCGGCGTGGCCGCTATTCGGGCGATGGTGGGCGATCCCAATGCGGACAGTCCGTCGGCCACCGGCACGCAGAACGCCGTCACATGCGACGGAGCCCAACACACCGCCGTGATCATCCTGGTCGGAACGCCGTTGTCGGCGGGGCAGACGGTACAGGTGCGAGTCGCGCTGGTCGATCGCGACGACACCGTCGTTTCCGGTCAGGCGAAGGTGGCCTCGCTGGGATAGCGGGTGATTGATCCAGTCGCGCAGCCCTCGTGAGCAGCGGTCGCATGCGCACGATGACTAGGATCGTGGGGTCGGGAACCCATAATGAGCGTGCCCATGCCGGAATTCGATCCCACCGCTACCCAGCGTGACCAGCAGATCGGTCTCGCCGCGGAGCTGGCTGCGGCCGGATTCTTCGATGCCGAGGAGATCGGGCGGGGTGGTTTCGGGGTCGTCTACCGCTGCGTCGAACGCTCGCTGGACCGCCTCGTCGCGGTCAAGGTGCTGACCTCGGAATTCCGTGGCGAGGACCGCGAGCGATTCGTGCGCGAACAGCAGGCGCTGGGACGGCTGTCCGGACACCCGAACATCGTGCAGATCCTGCAGGCCGACATCACCTCGACCGGGCAGCCCTTTATCGTCATGCCCTTCCACTCCAGCGGTTCACTGGAGACCCGGCTGCGCACATCGGGGCCGGTCCCCTGGGACGAAGTGCTCTCGATCGGGGAACGGATCGCCGGAGCGCTCGACGCCGCACATGCCGCCGGGACCATCCACCGCGATGTCAAACCGGCGAATATCCTCGTCACCGACTACGGCGAACCGCAGCTGGCCGATTTCGGCATCGCCCGCGTCGGCGGCGGCTTCGAGACGTCGACCGGGCACATCACCGGCACCCCGGCATTCACCGCACCCGAAGTGCTCAGCGGCGCGCAACCGAGTCCGGTCACCGATATCTACAGCCTCGCCGCGACGCTGTTCTGTCTGTTGACCGGGCATGCCGCCTTCGAACGCCGGACCGGTGAGACGGTGATGGCGCAGTTCCTGCGCATGACGACCGAACCGATACCGGACCTGAGCGCTACGGCGATTCCCGCCGAGGCCGTCGCGGCCATCGAATCGGCGATGGCACTGGATCCCGCAGCGCGCCCGGAATCGGCTGCCGCGTACCGGAATCTCCTTCGAGAGGCGCTGCGCCACTGCGGCGTCACCGATACATCCCGGCCATCGGCACAGTCGACCGTGCAGCCCTATATCCCGGTCCGCCCGGTCGCGCGCGAACCCGTCGCGCCGCCTGCGGCGCTGACCAAGTTCCGTCCGCCGACACCACCCCGCGCGCTGGTGGACCGCCCCCGATTGCTGCGACTGCTGCGAGACGGCCAGCAGCGACGACTTACCGTCATCCACGCACCCGCGGGCTTCGGGAAGAGCACCCTGGCCACCCAATGGGCCGGCCTGCTGGAATCCGACGGGGTCCAGGTCGCCTGGCTCACCATCGATACCGATGACAACAACGCGGTCTGGTTCCTGGCGCACCTGATCGAGGCGATCCGCCGCGTCCGACCGGCGCTCGGTAAGGAATTGGGCCAGATCCTCGAGGAACGCGCCACCGACGCCACGCGCTACGTCATCACCACCCTGATCGATGAAATCCACACCGCCGGAGACGCTTTCGCGGTGGTGATCGACGAGTGGCATCAGGTGAGCAATCCCACGGCCCGCGCGACACTGGAATTCCTGCTGGACAATGCCTGCCACCACTTGCGTGTCATCGTCACGAGCCGAAGCACTGCCGGACTTCCCGTCAGTCGCATGCGAGTCCGTGACGAATTGGTCGAAATAGACTCCGAGGACCTGCGATTCGACGAATCGGAGACCAATTCCTTCCTCGTCGAGGTCAATCGGCTCCGACTCGAACCGAAGGACGTCGCCGAGCTGCGCGAATCGACCGAGGGCTGGGCCGCCGCTTTACAGCTCGCATCACTGGAGCTGCGCGATAAGGACAACCCCGCGGACTGGCTCAGGCGGTTGTCCGGACACAGCCAGGCCATCGGCGAATACGTCGCATCGAATGTCCTCGAGACCATAGAGCCCGCCCTACTGGACTTTCTGCTGTCGACCTCGGTGGCCGAGACGATCTGCGGCGACCTCGCCAATGCACTGGCGGGCGTGACGACCGGCCAACAGTTGTTGGAGGAGGTCGAACAACTGGACCTGTTCCTGCGGCGCGTCGACGATGACTCGGGCTGGTTCCGTTATCACCGGCTCTTCGCGGATCTGCTGCGCCGCAGGCTCGCTCGTCAGCATCCCGGTCGGCTCGAGCAATTGCACCACCTCGCCTCGGCATGGTTCCTCGATAACAACATGCTCAACGAGGCCGTCGACCATGCCCTGGCCGCGAACGACGCGACGGGCGCGGTCCAGATCATCGAAGAACGCGGGCACGAACTGCTGGAACGGTCGAGGATGGCCACGCTGGTCGGACTCGTCGCGAAACTGCCACCGGCCTTCGCGAACCTGAACCCCCGCCTGCAAATGCTCGTCGCATGGGCGAATATCGCGCTCCAGCGCCCGAGTCCGGCGCGTACCGCCCTGGACATGGTCGATGCGATGCTCGTCACCGGCACCCCGAGCGAGCAGACCGACGCGCTGCGGGCGGAGGCCGCACTGGCCCGCGCGGCAGCCGGATTCTTCGCCGACCATTACGAGGGGCTGCCGCCGGTGGTCGAGGAGCGTTTGCACGGCGATGTCGACCCCTTCTTCGCCACGACCGCGGCCGCCGTCGCATCGGTATCCGCGCTGTACTGCTTCGATTTCGAGGAGGCGCGCCGCTGGCAACAGTGGGCCATGCCGTATTACCGACATCTCACAGGACCTTTCGGCGTCGTGTACGGGTACAGCCTGGCCGGTATGGCCGCCTACGAGCAGCTCGATATCGCGACGGCCGAGTCCGATCTGCGCGCCGCGCTGGCCCTGGGGCAGACGCTCGGAACCCATTCCCACGGCGCCCGGCTGGCCTCGGCGCTACTCGGCGCACTGCGCTACTCCGTCGGGGATCGCGCGGGCGCGGAGGCGCTGCTCGATGAAAGCGCTGAGCTGGGACCGGAACTATCCGTCGTCGATGTCATCATGGCCGCCTATGGGATCGGGGCGCGGGTCAAGGCGCTGCACGGCGATCTGGATGCGGCCCGAGCGCGCTTGGCCGAAGGTGCCGCGATCGCGGAGAATCTGGCGCTGTCCCGATTGACCGCCCGTATCGTGAACGAACGCGTGCGGATCGGTCTGCCGATCGATGCCGAAGACCGCGACATTCTCGCCCAACTGCCCCCGCACCGCCGCCAGCCGAGCGGATTGGCGACGCTTAACGCGGAACTCCAGCAGGACACGGCAATTCGACTGCTACGCGCCGAACACTCCCCCATGGCAACCGACGAGGCCTGCACGCGCGCCGAACGTCTGGTGCGCGAAATTTCCGTGGACAACCGACCCCTGGCGCTGACATCTGCCGAACTACTCTGGGCGGCAACCCTTTCCGAGGCAGGACGGCTGAACGAGGCGATCGCCGTAGCCACCCCGGCGCTCGTACGCTGCGCCGAGCAGGGTTTGATCCGCTACGTGGCCGACGAGGGCCTGCCTATGCGCCGGATTCTGGAATACCTCTGCGCGAATTCCGAAGCAGCTCCTGAAATTCCGCAAGACTTCCTCCGAAAAGCCTTGGCAGAACCCGGATTCGGAGCATCCTGAGCTGTCAAAGCTCAGCTCCGCGGCGATGGCGCGTTCGACATCCGGTCGAGCAAGGTATCTATCGCCCGGAGGGCGGTCACTGCCATGCGGTCGCCCGGTTGCGCGCCGCCCGCAGTGAGTGTGCAGACGATCTCGATCCAACCATCGATTGTGAGCAGCCGGTCCGGTCGAATGCTTCAGCGAAGTACGGCGCGTCCATGCCTGCGCCCGCTTCGGCGAGATCGTCGAGGCGCCGGATCGAGCCCGCGCCGGATCTGGGACCAGTTCTTCGACCTGGCCCGGCCATGGCGCGGCTGCACCCGCGTCCGAGCAGGTCATGGGGGCTTTCGGCGGAAACCGCGGGCCGTCGTGGCTTCAATAAGACGATCTTGACGTGTAGCCTTGTCAGTCGGATCAATGCAATTGGATAGGGGCTCGCGGCCCCGCAGCCGGGTGTGCGCCGTATGCGATCACCCTGCCGGGGGAACATCGGATCCGTCACTACGGAGACCTCATGAGTTCACCGAACCGATTCGACGAGGTGCAAAGTCGCGTCGCAGATCTCGCTCCGGTTTTCCGCAAACCGCTGGACTCGCCGTACGAGATCTCGAATGAATTGTTTGCCGCGCTCCGACACGTCCTGCACGACGTGGGCGGGCAGCCGGATGTGCCGATCGAGTACCGGGAAAAGGTCGAAGAACCCTGGGAGATGAACACCTACGTCACCTGCGAATGCCTCGGCTGGCGTGGCGTGTGGAATTCCGAGGAACGTCGACGAGCCGAGAACGACCTCGGCGCGACGCTGTACTTCGGCCTGCCCTACTACGCGCGCTGGGCGACCGTCGCCGCGAAGGTTCTGATCAACAAGGGTTTGATCACCCCGGACGAACTGTCGGCGAAATTGGACGAGGTACGCGCACGGATGGAGGCGCGGGAATGACCAGGAAGTACGAGATCGGCGATCGCGTCCGGGTTCGGAACGCGACCTCGATGTTCCACACCCGCACCCAGGCCTACACCCGCGGCCGAACGGGTGTCGTCGTCGAACACCGGCCCGAGTGGGTGATTCCGGAGGACGAGGCGTGGGGACGCGAGGACGGCCGCTTCGAACCGTTCTACGTTGTGCGATTCCGCCAGAAAGATCTGTGGCCCAAATACACCGGCTACGACGTCGACACCCTGGAGACCGAGGTCTCCGAGCGCTGGCTCGAGCCCGCAGAGGAGGATGCCAAGTGAGTCGGACCCACGATCACGGGGGGCACGCGCCGATCCAGACGAGCGCGCAGATCAGCGAGTTCGAGGTCCTGGAGACCGCGATTCGCGAACTCGCCATCGAAAAGGGCCTCTTTTCGCAGGAAGACCACCGGCGGTTCGCCGAATGGGCCGAATCGGTCGGTCCGCACGGCGGATCGAAACTGGTCGCGAAGGCGTGGACGGATCCCGATTTCAAGGCGCGCCTACTCGCCGACGGGACCGAGACGTGCAAAGAGGTCGGCATCGACTGGCGTGACCCGACCGGATCCGGAACGCCGAGCGACTACACCTACTTCTACGTGCTGGAGAACACGCCCGAGGTGCACAACGTGATCGTCTGCACGCTGTGTTCGTGCTACCCGCGCCCGGTTCTCGGCATGTCTCCGGACTGGTACCGCACCCCCAATTACCGTCGGCGCCTTGTGCGTTGGCCCCGTGAAGTGCTCGCCGAATTCGGCCTGCACATTCCGCCCGAGGTCGAGGTCCGGGTGCACGACTCGAACCAGAAGTCCCGGTTCATGGTGATGCCTATGCGCCCGGAGGGCACCGAGGGCTGGACGGAGGAACAACTGGCCGCCATCGTCACCAGGGACACCATGATCGGCGTGGCGGTGCCGCAGGTCGACTGGACCGCGCAGGCGCCACCGGACCAGGTCGAGGCCGCCACGGAACGGAGCGGGCAAAAGTGAAAGACACTCCTTACGAAGTCCTGCTGCACACATTGGATCCCGAATCGCGGCGCGAGCGCGCACTCCCCGAACTCGATCGCAAGCCCGACCCATGGGAATCGAGCATGCAGGCGACGTGCGAATGCCTGTCCTGGCGCGGCACTTTGGACAACCTGGACCGCCGCCATGCCGAGGATGAGCTCGGTGAGACGATCTACCGCGACTTTCCGGTACGGACCCGATCGGTCGTCGTGACGGCCCACACGCTGATGGATCGCGGGTTGATCATCCCGGAGGAGTTGCGTGCGCGAATGGACGCGGTTCGGGCGCGGTTCAATCGGGAGTAGCCGCACGAGACCACAACGGACCGGAGGGCGGTTGCAAGCCGTCCTCCGGTCGTGCGCGGTCAGTGGGACAGCGTTGCCGGGTGGAGTCCGCGGCGATATCGGGGTTGCCACACGGTGCGGTAGACCAGGCGCAGCGGTGCGGGCAGCAGTCCGAGCGCATGGCGGGTTTCGGTGTCCGATGCGCCGTCGAGCAGCCACGGGAAAACCCGTGCGGCTCCGGCGATTCCGACCTGTCGGCGTTGGGCGGCGGCGAAGGAATTCCATTCCCGCGCGCTGAGCGCCTGCTCGATCAGGGGTAGCGCGGCGGACTCCTCGTGGTCGAGGTGGGCGGCGAGTGTTTCGGAGAGTTGTGCGAGCAGGGCGGGGAGTTCAGTGGAAAATGATTGCGCCAGTGCGGTTTCTATCTTCTCGACGAGAGGATCCAGGCGCGCGTGTTCCTCGGTCATATCGGTCAGCAGCGTCGTCCGGGTGCCGAGTTTCGCCTCGAGGAGGGGCCACAGGGTCTGATCCTCGGCCGTGTGATGGATGTTCAGATAGGTGCTGAACGTGTGCCAGCGGGTGCGCAGGGTGTCGAGCGCGACGGGGTCCTCGGCGGTGACGAGTTCGCTCATCGCGGCCAGGTCATGCCGAAATGCGTTGTGCACCAGGATCATCATGGTGACGTCGGGAGAGTTCATCTGCTGGTCCTCGGGTGGTTGGTGTCAGGCGATGGCGGCGGTGGAATTGTCGGAAACCTCGCGGATTGCGACGACCGCGACGGCGCATGCCACGACCACGGTCGCGGCGGCGATCAGATAAGCGACGCCGTATCCGTGGGCGAGTGCGTCACCGAAAATGTGCGGGTCGGCCGGAAAGTCTTGTGCCGCAGGTCCGCCGACGCGGTGCCGGGTAACGGTGGCGGCAATCGTGCCGAACACCGCCAGGCCCAGGCTGCCGCCGACCTGCTGGCAGGTGTTGAGCACCGCCGAGGCGATCCCCGCCGTGTCGTGGTCGGTCCGCACCACCGCGGCCAAGGTCAACGGAACGAAGCACAGCCCGACTCCGATACCGGCCAGCGCGAGCGGCCCGGCCAGGTCGCGGACGAAGGTGGCGTCGGCGTCGAGCAGCGATAGCCACCACAAACCCGCCGTCAGCGCGAGCGCGCCTGCCGAGAGGGCCGGACGCGGACCGAACCTGCTCACCATCGGACCAGCGGCCGCCGAACTGGCACCGGCGCCGACGGCGAAGACTAGGAAGCCGAAACCTGTTCGCAGCGCGCTGTATTCGAGCACGATCTGCATGAACAAGGTCAAGAAGTAGAACACGGTGACCGTCGCGGCGCCGATCACCAGCATGGCCGCGTACGCACCGGCGCGGTTGCGGTCGGCCCAGATACCCAGCGGCATCAGCGGCATCCGCCCGCGCGCCTCCAGCAATACGAAGACCAGCAGAGTTACGCCGCCGACGAGCAACGGGACGACCGTGCCCGGCGCGCCCCAGGAGTCCGATGCGGCGTGCATCAGCCCGTACACCACCAGCCCGATTCCCGCGGTCGCCATGACGGCTCCCGCGATATCGATACGGCCGGTCGCCGCACTGGACCTGCCGAAGGCGCGCGGAGCCAATGCCGCGGCGACCACACCGATCGGCACATTGACGAAAAGCACCCAGCGCCAGCTCAATCCGGTGGTCAGCACCCCGCCGAGGACATTGCCGAGGGCCCCACCCGCCCCCGACATGGCCGCGTAGACAGCCATGGCGCGATTGCGTTCGGCGCCCTCGGCGAAGGTGGCCGCGATCAAGGCCAATGCCGCGGGCGCGACCAGCGCCCCCGCGACGCCCTGTGCGACGCGGGCGGCGATCAGCCAGCCCGACCCCGGGGCCAGCCCACCGGCCAGCGAGGCGGCCACCAGCAGCACCAGCCCCGCGACCAGCATGCGCCGTCGGCCGTAGACATCGGCGAGGCGTCCGCCCAGCAAGAGCAACCCGCCGAACGCGAGCGCATACGCGTTGACCACCCATTCCAGGGCGGTCGGGGAGAACCCCAGATCCCGCTGGATCGACGGCAGCGCCACATTCACGATCGACACATCCAGGACCACCGTGAGCTGCGCGGCCGCGATCACGGCTAACGCCAAGGACTTACCGCCGGACACTGCCACCGGCTTGCCCGCGATCGTCTGGGTGCTCATCGCGCCACCCGCCGCACTCGACTGTTCGGAAACACCGCACACCTCCGCGGTTGTGGAACACCTTGTTCTAAAGATATGGAACATGATGCCCCACAGACTGATGTGGTGCAAGATGTACCGAAAGCGACTCGACGAACGGAGTGACGCGGTGAACGACGATCGGCGACCGGGCGGAAGTCTTGGCCGCGGACCGGATCCACGCGTGCTGCGCAGCCGGGAAGCCGCTCTGGCGGCGGCCCGGGAATTGCTGATCGAGCAGGGCTGGAGCGGCGTCACCCATGTGGCGGTGGCGGCCCGCAGCGGCATCGGCCGAACCACGCTGTATCGGCATTGGCCCGAGGTGACGGGTCTGCTGTACGACGCGATCGCCGAGCGCATGGACCAGGTGCGGCCCACGCCCACCGGCGACCTGCGCACCGACCTCGGCAATGAGCTCAACGGCCTGCGAACGCTGCTGCACGAACCGGTCGGCGAACTCGGCATGCGCGCGGTCATCGATCGCGCCCCGTTCGACCCGGCCTTCGGACGGCTGAAGCAGGCGCTCTACGCGGCCGGTTCAGCAGGCTTCCGCACCATTCTCGACACCGCTCGAACCCGTGGCGATCTGGACCCCGAGGCCGATATCGCGGTGGTCATCGACCAACTGGCAGGTCCGCTCATCTTCCGAAAGCTCCTGGCGGGCAGAGATATCGACCCCGCATACGTCGATACCATCGTGGATGGCGTCTGCACGCTCTATGCCATCCGCTGAGAGTTCTTGCCGCACAAGACATCCGCTACGATGCTGCCGCTTCAGCCGGAGGGCACCCGCATCGATCCTGGTGACGAGCAGCACCGCCGGACCCGCAACCGCAGCGATGACGCCGAGCCCGACCGTCGTGGGCACGAACCGGTGCACCGCCAGCCCGTTGGGGATTCGCCGAAATTAGGTTGGTGGCTTCGGGCGAAGCTGGACGGTGCGGGGCGCCGGTTATGCCGAAAGGTCGGTGGTTTCGGCTCCCGCCATCTTTACCAGGATGTCGTGCAATGCTTTTGCCAGCTCGCCCGCGCGATCGCCGTGCAGTGCGACTTCGGTGAAAGCATCGATCAACGCGGGGCCCGGGTCCAGCGGACTGTAAGCGAGATCGCTGCTGCCACGCAGGGATTCGTTGATCAACCTGCGTTGCGCCTCCTGGCGCGCACGGAAGTCGCCCGCGATTTCGAGGGCACAGCCGAATTGGCGAACGACCGCCGCGTACACCGGGCGATCGGCGGATCGACGTCTGCGCAGCCACTTTCGCGGTGGCGCATTGCCGGTCTGCGGGACCAGCCTCGCCAATGTGGGCCCATGGAGAACCATCCAGATCGCCCGGGACTCCGATCGCGGCGCCTGCGAGGACGGCCCGCACACAGCCCGCGCGGACGCGTCACCATCCGAATCGGTGATCTCGATGCCGCGCAACGCAATCGGGTACCTGGTGAGCATGTCGTCAATGGCCGCGGCGATCTCCCGCACGGCATAGGTATCGACGCCCGCCACGTCGAATCCGGCGATCTCCAGATCATGCCGAACCGCCATCTCCGCGGCGATCGTATGCGCCGCAGGATCGATGGCATACGTCGGCGAACGCACAACTTCGCCGTCCACAGTTACCTGCACCCCCTCGCCCTCCCGAACCTCAGCCTGCGGACGCGGCATCCTCGCAGCACAGGCAAAGGACGGCAGCGACTCTCCCCGTGCACCGTCAGGATTCGGACCGACCACCGCAGATCCCGGCACCTCGGGCTGCCGACGAACCCCCGGCCCGGCGACCTCGCCCAGCGGACGACCCATCCCAAGTCCGGCAAGATCGCTTAGCGGACGAGCCGCCGCTGGTCCCGCAACATCACCCAGCGAACCACCCACTGCCGGGCCAGCATCACCACCCAGCGCACGACCCACTGCTGGCCCCACAACATCACCCAGCGCACGACCCACTGCCGGTCCAGTAGCGTCACCACACCCGGGGATCGCAGTGGATTCTGGAGCGGGGGCAAAGGATTGCGATCGCCGCGAGTCTCGCTGGACGTTGTCAGGATTCGGGCCGACCGCCGCAGGTCCGGGTACGTAGACCTGCGGACGTAGCACCCCCGGTTCAGCAACATCGCCCAGCGCACGAGCAACTGCCGATCCAGCGATATCGCTCAGCGGAGCTGGCCCCGCGACGTCGCCCGACAGACGACCCACCTCTGGCCCCGCAACATCACTCAACGAACGACCCGCTGCTGACCCCGCGACAGTACCCAGCGCACGATCCACCTCTGGCCCAGCGACATCGCCCGACGCAGGACCTGCTGCTGACCCCGCAACATCGCCCGACGGACGACCCACCTCTGGCCCCGCAACATCACTCAACGAACGACCCGCTGCTGATCCCGCGACAGTGCCCGGCGGACGACCCGCTGCCGGTCCCGTATCGGCGGCCGGGCGGATCGCAGTGGGTTCCAGACCGGAAGGGACAGACTTCGACGACGGCGACTCTCGCTGGGCGTTGTCAGGATTCGGGATGACCGTCGCGGGTCCCGGCACGGACTGTCGACGAACCGATCCCGGTGCGGTGATATCGCTCAGCGGACGAGCTGCCGGTCCCGCGACATCGCTCCTCGAGCGAGCCGTTGCTGGTCCCGCGACATCGACCAGCGGGGGACGCGGTGCCGATTCCGCGACGCTCGGCGGACGACTCGCTGACGGTCCAATTGCGTTGCCACCCGGGGGGATCACGGTGGTTTGCGCTGGCTGATGGACTACCGGTGACGGTGGCGCGACGGGTGGGTCGGCTTTTGGGGCAACGGGTATGGGCAGTCGGGGTGATGTGGTGGACGTCTGTGGGTGTGCGCGGATGGTGCGTTGTGTCCATGGGGTCTGCGATTCTCGACGGGACCATGGGGTTGGCCGGGGCTTGCGCGCGGAGGTTTCGAGCTGCGGTGGTCGCGGTGCCGCGGTGGCCGGAATTTCGGCCGTGATCAAGGGGGCGGGGTTCGGGGAGCTGTCGGAATGCGCTTCCGCCGAGGCGATGACGGCCTTCAGGTCGGTGACCGCTCTAGTGGCCTCGAGGATGAGGTGTTCGAGACTGGTGACCATCGTGCGCAGTTCGCCGAGGTCGATTCGCGATCGCTGACTCACCGCGCTCTCCTGCTCGTCGTACCGCGGTCAGGTGATGCCGGGTGTGCTGACCTGTAACCACATTCCGAGTTCCACCGCCCCGAGGACGAACAGTGGCACAGTCAATTTTCACCCAGGTCGCAAAACTCCCGAGACTGGGAAGTCGACATCTGGCCGGTGCGGCGACTGGTCGGGCGCGCTGCCGACCAGCCGCGCCGAACCTAGTTCAGCCGACGGCGGACATCGCGCATCGGCGGAGCCCAACCCGGCCGCGGCGGACTGTTCGGAGCCGGGGGCGTCGGGGTGTTCGTCGTTGTTCGCCTGGCTCCGCTCAATGCTTGATCGGTGACGGTCGTATCGGAGATGTGGCCACGGGCCACTCGGAGCAGCTGTTGGTTCGTCGGATCGAGCAATACCTCGTTGACACTGTCCAGGACACGGTCCGCTTGCCTGCTTCCGATCGCCCCCATCATGCGCTGGGCGGCGAGCTGATCCTGTTCGAATCGGGTACCGACCAGTGCGCCCGTTGCGGTGCCACCACTGGCCACTCGTTGGAGATCCTGGACCACCTCCGCCGTAGGCGCGTTCAAGTAGTTCCTGACGAATTGCTCCTCCAGCCCGTTGGGGCGGCCCTCATCGAGGGTGACGCCGGCGGGGACCGAGCGCCGGTACCGGAACGCGGCGGCCTGCAAAGTGGCGAGATCCGCCGCGACTTCACCGGGATCACTCCCGCCGGCGATGAGGCGAAGCGAGGAGTCCTGGACGCGTTGGACCGCGGCGACCACGTGGCCGAGATGGTTGTTGGCGAGCGTCCAGTCCTTGGAGTTGCCATCGACGATCGACCACGAGCGAATCGCGTTGAAGATGATGTCCTGGTCGGTGAATCCGGCGGCGATCAGCGCGGCCGGTGCATCGGCCATCTTTCCGCCGATATCGTCCAAACCCTGCAGCGCCGCGGCCGCGCCTCGGACGGTGTTGATGCCGCCGCCCGGTGCCGCGATCGCGGCCTCCCTGGCAGCCCTCGCGAATATCGGCCGGTGCATATACGACTGGGCGTATGAGCCCTCGGGGCCACCGACTCCCGGTGCGCTCCAGAATCCCCACTGCCCCAACTGCGACGCCCGCTCCATGCGGGCGAACGGCCGCAGCGGCGTGCGGGTCCGGCCGAACAACCATTCGGTCGCCGGCGAATTGCTGACGGTACTGACCGCGGCGAGCATCGGCAGCAGACTCGAACGCGGGAGGGAATGCCGCGCCCCGGCCGTTCCCATACCCAGCGCACTCGCGCCGCCCGAACTCCGTGCGCCACTTCCCTGAACGGCCAGCGCGAACCGATTCGCGATCCACTCGTTGCCGCGGTCCAGTCCGGCGCTGAGCCGTTTGAGCTGGAAGATCGCTACGATCTCGACAATCGCACCGATGATGAACACCACCATGACCTCATCGCCAGCGAGCGTGAAGAGGTCCCGCAAGATCAGGACGTACACGCCGAGAAAGATGGTGTAGGCCGTCATGCGCGCGGCGGCGACGAAGCCGTCGACGATATTGCGGATCAGAAACGTCTGCGTCGGCCCGTATACGAACCCGCCAGCGGCGAAGCCGAAGATCGACATCAAGCCGTGGTAGATCGTGTCGAGTGCCGCCCGGATCACCTTGATCGCCAGCACGGCCCCGAAGGCGAGCAGGATCGCCCCGGCCAGCAGCAATAACAGGCCGGTCCCGATCTGTTCGAAATTCGGATTGTCCATCGCTTCCCGGGCGGCGCTGTCTCCGCAACCGCCGATCCCCCGTTTGACCCGGTCCTCGCTGCGGGCCGCGACGCCCGACGACCACGCGGCGCGGCACGCCGACTGGTCGTCGACCACGTGCCCGAAGTTCCACACCTGTAATGGGCGACGGGCGAAATTGTCGGTCAAGGTGCCCTGCATGGTCGCGACCATCCGGGACGGGTCGACGCCATTGTCGCCGTTCAACCCGGCCGCGACGGAAATGCCGAGATCGCGGCCCTGTGCCAGCAAACCGTCCGACGAGAGCACATCGGCCAGCGGTTCGGCGAGGAATACCGGACCGAGCAGGCCGACCATGAGCATCGTCACCGCTTGCAGATATGCCTTGACGTAGAACCCGCGCACGACGAACCAGGCGACACAGAACGCGCCGATCGTCGCCGCGGTCACCAGCATTATCGGCGTCGCGATCTGCCCGGTCAGGCTGTGCGCCACACCGAGCAGCGCCTTGGCGAAGATATTCAGCCACTGGAAGCTCAAGGCGTAGCCGATCAGCCAGATCGCGGTGATCACAATGATTTTCCAGCCCGCGAACTCCAGACCGAGCACCAGCGATATCGCCGTATCACCCGGATTCAGCACGCCGCCGTGGTCGGTGGCGAATACGTAGCTGGCCGCCTCGACCCCCGACGAATCGGTGACATGGGTCCAGCCGAGTGCACTGCCCACCGACGATCCGGCCGTCCGGGTGCCGGCTTCGGCCGCCGCCGCGTCCGCGGTGCCCAGCAGACCAGGAAAGACGAACAGCGCGAAGACGCCGAGCAGGACCGATACCGTCCAGCGCCGTCGCCGGGTCGCGCGGACCCACGCACGGCAGCGCCACACCACCGCAGGCAGTCGCCAGCGGGCCGGATCCCAGTGATCCGATCTCCAGTTGTTCACCACCACAACCTGATTCGTTTCCGCGCACCCATATACGGGCGCGGCAAGGGGAGGATGAGCGTCGAAGCGGGTAATCCTCGGGGCTGCTCGACAGTCCCCGGAAACGACCCACGTACGCTAACGGCGCGGCGTGAACGACCGCCCTCCGATCAGTGAACAGTGCGCTGCGAAAAGTTAAGAGCGCGTTGAGCTTTCGTCTCGGTCGCGACCGCAGGGTGGCCCGATGAGCGACCACCGGCATCGGAATCCGGGGTCGATTCGATCCGGTTTCAGTTGATGCCGCACACCATCGGATGGTGGTTGTGCATGGAAGGGGCGCGACCAGGCAACGCAACGAACCGTATCGGCCTCCGGTCGCACATGACAGCGCCCGCGATGCACACGGTTGCGCAACAAGATGTTGCGCGTTTCCGATGCTCGTGGCAGAGTAATGCGCAACAGATGGTTGCCTATTGGAGGTCTGGAGTGGAGTTCGGAAAACTGGAGCGCGAGATCCGCATCGACGCGACACCGGAGATCGTTTTCGATGTGGTGAGTCGTCCCGAGCACATCAAGATGTGGTGGTCCGATGACGCGTCGTTCGAGCCGGTGCCGGGCGAAGTCGGCGAGCTGGTGTTCGGCGACCGCGCCGAGGTTGCCGCGATCACGGTGGTCGAGGTGGATCCGCCCCGCAAGTTCGCGTTCCGATGGGTCGCCCCTGATGGTCAGCGGCCCGATGCGGACAACTCTCTGCTGGTCACCTTCGAGCTAGAGCCCTCCGGTGACGGCACGATTCTGCGCCTGACCGAGACCGGCTGGCGGGAGAAGGGGTGGGAAGCCGCGGTGCTCGAGGAGGCCTTTCACGACCACGAGCGCGGCTGGGACATGTTCCTGCCCAGACTGCGGACTTACGCGCCTTCCGTGGTGGCGCGATGACCGTCGCCATCGACGACGAGCTCTGGTCGGCGATCGGCGACCCGATCAGGCGCCGCCTGCTCGACCTGCTGCTCGCCGAAGGTGTCGGTACGCCGACCAGCCTGAGCGATCGTCTCCCGATTTCGCGCCAGGCGGTCACCAAACACCTGGGCGTCCTCGACCGCGCCGGCCTCGTGCATGCGACGCCGATCGGCCGCGAGCGGCGCTATGAAGTCGATGAGGCGCAGCTCTCGCGCGCGGTCCGACAACTGAATGAAGTCGGCAAGACCTGGGATTCGCGCCTGAACCGCATCAAGCGCATCGCAGAACAGATCCAGCGTCAGCACCACGGCTGACCGACAGGTTGCTGGAAGAGATCTCTGGCGACGTCCTCGACCGATGTCGGCGCGCTGTCGACGTAGCACGTAATGAAAGGAGTCTGATCGGATATGAGTGGATCGCTGCTCGAGGATAAGAACGCTGTGATCTATGGAGGCGGGGGCGCTATCGGCGGCGCTATCGCGCGAGTATTCGCCCGGGAAGGCGCAAGGGTATTCATCGCCGGGCGGACGCAGGCGAAGCTCGACGCCGTGGCGCGTGATATCGCCGCGACGGGCGCAACAGTCGAGACCGCACAAGTCGACGTTTTCGATCAACAGGCGGTCGAAAAGCACGCCGATGCGATCGCGGCGACGGCGGGCAGCATCGACATCGCCCTCAACGCCGTAAGTGTCATGCACGACCAGGGGACTCCGCTGGCGGACCTCTCGCTGGAGGAGTTCATGCGGCCGATCGATGGCTTTCTGCGGACGCTGTTCATCACGAGCAAGGCGGTGGCACGGCACATGGGTCGCGAGCGTCCTGGCGTCATCCTGACGTTGTCCGAGCCGGGTTCCAAACTGGCAGTGGGCGGCATCTTGGGGCACAGCGTGAGCGCGGCCGGCAAGGAGGCCTTCTCGCGGGTTCTGGCCGCGGAGCTGGCACCCAACAACATCCGGGTCATCGGCATCCGTCCACACGCTGTCGTCGATGCGCCGGCAGCGGGTTCCTATACCAAGGACCTCTTCGAGCAAATCGCGGCAGCGGCCGGGCAGTCGGTCCAGGAATTGCTCGAAGGCGGGGCGATGGCGCAGGGGACGCTTCTGAAAAGGCTGCCAACGCTGTCCGAAGTAGCAGAGACGGCCGCGTTCCTGGCTTCGGATCGAGCTGGAGCCATGACGGGAGCAATCGCCAATCTGTCCGGCGGCGCACTTGTCGACTGAGCAACGCAGTATCCGGTTGTCGCGCAGGGCCGGAGCACGCACCTGCGGCTTTTCGGCCCGCCACGACTCTGTACATGGACTCAGGAATTCCCCGCGTTCGGGTGTCGGGTCGTCGGCTGCTCGATGATCACGATCGGTTCGATGGAGGGGCCCGGGTGCGGGCGTTCGGCCACCACCGGGAACTGGGCGGTGTGGTATTCGCGAATCTTCGCTATTCGTAATACTTTTCGTCGGGCCAGGAACCAGCCGCCGATCAGGGCCGGGGCCAAGCCCACCAACATCGCGATCACCGCGGCGCGCTGGATCATGTCGCCGGTGCAGGCCATCAGGACGACTACGGCCGCGAGGAAGAGCAGCGACGCCACCGTCGTATAGGGAGTGCCGGGCAACCGGGACTGCGGACGCCACGCCAGTCCGAGGCGCCACTGCTGCCACAGGCGCAGGTGACAGAGCAGGACCGCGGTCCACGACACGATGGTGCCCAATGCCGATACGTTCAGCACGATCTCGAATGCCTTCTCCGGCAACACCGCATCGAGACCGACCCCGATCAGTGCGATCGCGCCGGTGGCGAGGATGCCGACATACGGCACGCCGGAGCGCGACATCCGCGCGGCCGCGGCGGGTGCGCTGCCGTTCATCGACATCGACCGCAGAATCCGGCCCGTCGAGTACAGCCCGGCATTGAGACTGGAGAAGGCGGCCGTCAGCACGATCAGATTCATGATCGAACCGGCCGCTGGCACACCGATTCTCGCGAAGAAGGTGACGAACGGACTCTCCCCCGGCCGGAAGAGCGTGTAGGGCAGCAGCAGCCCGAGCAGTACCAGCGATCCGACGTAGAACAGTGCGATGCGCGCGATGACGGAGTTGATCGACCGCGGCATGATCGTCTCCGGACGTTCCGCCTCACCCGCCGCGATGCCGATCAGTTCGACTGCGGCATAGGCGAATACAACGCCCGTCGTGACCGTGACCAATGGCAGCAGACCGGTCGGGAACAATCCGCCGTGCTGCGTGATCACGTCGACACCGGTCGGCGCGCCCCGAATGGTGAAGCGGCCGGCCAGGAAAACCGTGCCGACAATCAGAAAGCCGACCAGCGCAGCGACTTTGATCAGCGCGACCCAGAACTCGAGTTCGCCGAACCAGCGCACCGATATCAGATTGGTGCTCACGACCACGAGCAGGGCAAGGAGTGCGATCACCCACTGCGGGACGACTTCGAACGCTCCCCAGTAGCGGAAATAGGCGGCGATCGCGGTGATATCGACGATCCCGGTCATGCACCAGTGGAAGAAGTAGGTCCATCCGACGGCGAAGGCCAGCTTCTCCCCGTAGAACTCGCGGGCGTAGGAGACGAACGATCCGGAGGAGGGCCGATGCAGCACCAGCTCGCCGAGTGCGCGCAGGATGAAGAATACGAATACGCCGCACACCGCGTAGACCAGGAACAATCCGGGACCGGCCCCGGCGAGACGCCCGCCTGCCCCGAGAAATAGCCCGGTACCGATGACCCCGCCGATCGCGATCATCTGCACCTGGCGTGCGCGCAGCGATCTGCGATAACCGACATCCTCGGCGTGCAGTGCATCCGTGAACGTCGAAAGTTCTACTGGTCCCCGACCTGCGATCATGACCCGGCCTTCCAGTGCGGGTAGTCATGTCGCGAGCAATGTACCGTTATTTAACGGCACATTCAACAACGTTTCATCTACTGTTCAGCTGGGTACCCTGGATCGCCGCCATGCGAAATCGGTTGTACTTCAATGAGTCTCAGCCGAGCGGTCGATAGCGTTCGAGTAACCGGACGTGTCGCGGTTCGAGTTCGTCGATGCTCCGCACGCCGAGCAGCTTCATGGTTCGAACGATCTGGGTGCGCAGGATATCGATGGCGCGATCGACACCGGGCTCGCCGCCCGCCATCAGGCCGTAGAGGTAGGCGCGGCCGATGAGCGTGAACCCGGCGCCGAGGGCCAGCGCGGCGACGATATCGGCGCCGTGCATGATGCCGGTGTCGAGGTGGATTTCGATATCCGCGCCGACTTCGCGCACCACGGTGGGCAGTAGGTGCAGCGGCACCGGGGCTCGATCCAGTTGGCGCCCACCGTGATTCGACAAGACGATGCCGTCGGTGCCCAGCGCGGCCAGACGTTGCGCGTCCTCGACGGTCTGCACGCCCTTGACCAGGATCCGGCCGGGCCAGTGCTGGCGGATGAAGGTCACGTCGTCGAATCCGACGGTGGGGTCGAACATGGTGTCGAGCAGTTCGGCCACCGTGCCGGACCAGCGGTCGAGTGAGGCGAAGGCCAGCGGTTCGGTGGTCAGGAAGTCCCACCACCACGCGGGTTTACGCACGGCATCGATGGCCGCGCCGAGGGTGATCGAGGGCGGCACGGTCATGCCGTTGCGCACGTCGCGCAGCCGGGCGCCCGCGACGGGCACGTCGACGGTGACGACGAGGGTCTCGAATCCGGCTGCCGCGGCACGTTCGACGAGGGCGAGGGATCGGTCGCGATCGGTCCACATGTAGAGCTGAAACCAGTTGCGCGCGTTGGGTCCGGTGGCCGTCGCGATATCTTCGATGGCGGTGGTGCCCATGGTCGAGAGCGTGAACGGTATGCCAGCGCGTTCGGCCGCGCGGGCCCCCGCCGACTCCCCCGCGGTGTGCATCATCCTGGTGAATCCGGTGGGCGCGATGCCGAACGGCAGTTGGACGGTCTTGCCGAGCACGGTCGCGCTGGTGTCGGTCGCGGCCACATCGCGCAGGACGGTAGGATGGAACTCGATGTCGGAGAACGCTTCTCGGGCGCGGTTCAGACTGATCTCGGCATCGGCCGCACCGTCGGTGTAGTCGAAGGCGACCTTCGGCGTGCGTTTGCGGGCCATCGCGCGCAGATCCCAAATCGTCTGGGCACGTTCGAGTTTGCGTAGCTTACCGGCGAACGGCCGTTCGAATTTGACCAATGGCGCGAGCTCGCGCGGTCGCGGCACCCTGCGGGCCGTCATCGCGGGCCCTGCGCGGATATGTTGTGCGGCGCCCACAGCTGGTCGGCGTCACCGGCCGCCAGACGGCCGCGGTAGACGTCGATCTTATGGTCGATGAGTTCCAGATTTTCTTGCAGCTCAGCGATTTTGGCGGCGACATCGGCGCGGTGCGCCGCCATGAGGGCGAGCCGTTGCTGCTCGTTGCCGGACCCGGCGGAGACCAGTTGGGCATAGCGCCGGATGGTCTTGATGGGCATACCGGTGGCCCGGAGTCTGGTGCAGACGGTAATCCAGGTCAGGTCCATCTGCCGATAGCGCCGTCGCCCACCGATGGTGCGTTCGACGGAGGTGATGACCAGGCCCGCGCGTTCGTAGTAGCGCAAAGTGTGCGCGCTGACCCCGGTGCGACGAGCGGCTTCGGCGATGCTCACGCCCTCGTCGGGCTCGGATACCGGCTGCGGTTCGACTTCGAGCACGCTCTGAATCCTAGCTGGCGCGTTGATCGCGGCGCTGTGCATGTGCACAAAATCCGAGGTCCAGGCTCTGCATCCTGCCAATGGTCTCGCGCCGTCGATTGCGGTGAGCTGAATCCAGCAAAGCGGAACCGGATGATCGACTGGCGGATCAACGGAGATTCGGAGGATGTGATGAGGCGATCTCGGCGACGACTCGCGGCAGTGGCGGTGTCGGCGTATATGGCGCTGGCGGTTACCGGTGTCGCGGCGGCCGATCCGGCGTTCCCGCCGAATTTCCCGCCGGATCAGAATCAGCTACCACAGCTGCCGACCGAGCCGCAGATCTACGACCTGTTGCCGATCCCGTCACCGGATCAGGACCCGTGGTACGACGATCCCGCGGATCTCGCCTCCTATCAGCCCGGGCAGATCGTGCGCAGCCGGGAGGTGCAGACACGCGTGCTCGGCATCCCGTTCCCGGTGTATACCGAACAGTTGCTGTTCCGTTCGAACGACGTGCACGACAACCCGATCGTGACCGCGACAACCGTTGTCGTGCCTGGCATTCCGTGGCAGGGCAGCCCGCGGCCGGTGCTGTCGTTCCAGGAGGCGATCGACTCGACCGATTCGGCATGCAATCCATCGCACACCCTGCAGACCGGCACCATGAAGGAGTCGGCGCTGGTGATCTATTGGCTGGCACAGGGTTTCGCGATCAACGTGCCGGACTTCGACGGCAAGTTCAACACCTTCAACACCTACGCCGAGGGCAAGATGGTCCTCGACAGCCTGCGCGCGATGAAGAACGATCCGGCGTTGGGACTCACCGATTCCGGTATCGCGCTCTACGGATATTCCGGCGGCGGTTCGGGTTCCATTCGCGCGGCGGAGCTGCGCGCCTCCTACGCACCCGATGTGCGGCTGCTCGGTACTACCATCGGTGGCACGCCCGGTGACTTGGCGGCCGAGGCGAAGTACGCGATCGCGCCGGAGCCCGGACTGACCGGCGCCAGCAACTTCACCATGTGGCTCGGCTTCGCGAGCCTCGCCCGCGAATATCCGGATATCTTCGATCCCGCCGAGCTGCTGACCGCCGAGGGCCGCCAGATCGTCGCGGATGTCCAAAGTCGTTGTTACGCGACCATTGCGCTCACGGGTGTCTACCGGCCGATCAGCGCCTACTTCCAGCCCGGCAAATCGCTCGAGTCCGCGCCGGGCGTGCTACAGGTCCTGCAGGACAACAGTCTCGGCAAATACGTTCCGGATACGCCGATCCTGTGGTGGCACGGCCTGTGGGATGAACTCATCCCGCCCTCGGTGGTGCTGCCGACCGTCCGATCCTATTGGGAGCGTGGCGCGGACCTGCGCTTCTACACCGTCCCCGTCCCGGAACACATCGTCAATGCCGTCACCGGCTGGCCGCCGGCCGTCGTCTGGACCAGCGCCGTGCTGCGCGGCCTGCCACCGGGCCCGAAGTTCAAGGCCGACTTCCAGCCGCTGCCGCCCGGCTTTCCCGGGAGCTGAAATGATCTGTGTCCGTGACCGAATGGCTGATCGCGAAATGCTGCCGGTAGCGATCCGGGGTGGTCGACAGTTGGCGAGCGAAGACGCGGTGCAGTGTTTCACCGTGTTTATAGCCGACCGCCTTCGCGATGGCGGCGACGGTCATATCGGTCGTCTCCAGTAGGCGGCGGGCCGCCTCCACACGCAGGTTCTCCACGAAAGCGGCCGGAGTGCTACCGGTTTCGGTGCGGAAGGCGCGTGCGAAGGCGCGCTCGCTCAGTCCGGCCCGCGATGCCAGCGCGGCCACACTCAGGTCTTCGTCCAAATGGTCGGGCAGCCACTGCTGTACGGCCCGGATCGCCGGGGTGCGAGCCGGTTGCGCACGCAGTTGAGCGCTGAATTGCGCTTGGCCCCCCGGCCTTCGGGTGAATACGACGAACCAGCGGGCGATGAGCTGGGCCACTTCGCTGCCGTGATCCTCCTCGACCAGGGCCAGCGCGAGATCGATACTGGCGGTGACCCCGGCCGAGGTCCACCTGTTTCGGTCGTTGACGTAGATCCGGTCCGGCTCGACGATCACCCGCGGGAAACGCTCGGCCAGCACGCCACACGAACCCCAATGCGTTGTCGCGTGATAGCCGTCGAGCAGCCCGGCCGCGGCCAGCAGCAGCGAACCGGCGCATACCGCTGCCACCCGGCGCGACCGCCGGGCGATGGCCGGAAGCTCGCGAACAACGTCGGCCGAAACCGAGGAGGCGAAGGCGCCGTTACCGCCGATGACGATCATCGTGTCGATCTCGTCTGTGCCGCAGGCGATCTCGGGCAGGGAGTGTTCGATATTCATCGTTACGCCGCCCTCCACCGAGATGGCGCCGGCCCGCGGCGATGCCGTCACCATGCGGTAGACCGGCGCTCCGATAACGGCGTTCGCGGCACCGAAAATGTCCATGGGACCGGCCAATTCGATCAGCTGGATGCCGTCGTAGACCACGAGGACAATCGTGCGAGTCGTCGACACG
The DNA here is from genome assembly GCF_048910785.1 of Nocardia nepalensis. Classification (NCBI taxonomy): domain Bacteria; kingdom Bacillati; phylum Actinomycetota; class Actinomycetes; order Mycobacteriales; family Nocardiaceae; genus Nocardia; species Nocardia nepalensis. The sequence continues at coordinate 176,115 of NZ_JBKBET010000044.1, forward strand.
TCCCTATCTTCGCCGCATGCACCCATCACTGTCTCGGCAATGCGCCAGCCGATCACCCCGCTTGCCGGACCGGCTCGAGTAGACCGGCGCTGTGCTTGCGCAGGAAGGGAATGATGAGTTCGGCGACTCGGTCGGCGAACTGAGCGTGCGGATAGTGCCCGCCGTCCTCGACGAGGGCGACCTTGCCGATCCCCATGGGCATCGCCGCGACGATCGCCATCGCCTCGGCCTTCGGGTCCGCATAATCCGAATCGGCGGCGCCCATGATCACCAGCGCGGGACGGTGGACGCCGGGCAGCGCCGCCTCGGCGTCGGCCGGCCTGGTCTTGCTGGCCTTCACGAATTCACCCCACCGGCCGGGTTCGCGCAGCGTCCGCATCAACCTTTCGAGGTAGTCACTGTAATCGTGGGGCTTGGTCGGATACGCGAAATCGAGGTACCTGCGCCACAATCTCGGCGACCCGAGCAGCAGCGTGCCCAGCAACCGCACCATCCCGCGCCGGTATCGCGGCACGGTGAGCAGGGCGCCCACATCGAGGTGCTGGGTCTTGGTGAACGGGTTGATCTCGATGACCGCGGCGACCAGTTCCGGCGCCTCGGCCGCGGCGATGGTCGCCGCGCCGCCGGAAAAGGAGTGCCCGACGAGCACCGCGGGCCCGCCGAAATACCGGATCACACTGAGCAGGTCACCGGCGACATCGGTGCGGCTGATGGCCGCCTTGCCGGTCACCGACGGCCAGCCGAGACTGGATTCGCCGTGTCCGCGCAGGTCGGCGTTCACGACCCGGAAGCCCGCCGCGGCCAGCAGCGGTACGAGATGGCGATAGTCGTGCCGCGAAGTGCCCATGCCGTGCGAGAGCACCACCAGCGGCCCGTCACCGACGACATCACAGGCCAGGCGCCCGTCCTCGAACGTCACGAACTCGGTCATTTGCTTTACCTTCCAGGCTTTTCGATCGTCGCGATGCGCGCGGCGTGGTCGAATTGAACGCCGGAAAACAGCGGCTGTCGGTAGGCCCGGCGGGATCGGTCAGAGACACAACGGATTTCGTCAGTCACTGACCCGATCGGCCCCATGCCGCAGGTCGGGCCACGGTCGCGGTCAGTTTCCCTGGAAGTCGGCCTGTTCGCGGTTTTTGAAGGCTTCGAAGCCGCGGCGGACGTCCTTGGTCAGCAGGATGCGCGCGAATTCCATGCGGACCTTGGCGAGGGCCTTGGCGGTGCCCTTCGCCTGGGCGAGGCGGCCGTTGCGCAGGACGGTTTGGACGCCCAAAGGCGCTTGGCGAGCGATCGTTTCGGCGATTTCGTGCGCCTTCGCGACGGCTTCTCCGGGGTCGGTGAGTTCTTGGATCAGGCCGATGCGGTGCGCCTCGGCGGCGGGGAAGTCATCGCCGGTGAGGGTCCAGCGGTTGGCATTGTGGGTGCCGACGGCCAGCGGCCAGCGCACGGTGCCGCCGCCGAAGGGGAACAGCCCGCGGCTGACCTCGTATTGGGTGAAGGTGGCGGCGGTATCGGCGACATTGATGCTGGCCGCCAGCAGCAGTTCGATGCCGAGGGTGAAGCAGCGGCCCTCGACGGCGGTCACCACCGGTTTGGGGCACAGCGGGGTGGTCACACCCCACGGGTCGACCCCGCCCTTGGGCACCAGCCCCTGGACCAGCTCGAACGGGAGCGGGTTGAGCTGGGACAGCACCTCCCTGGGCAGCTTCGGCAGCAGTGCGCCGAGATCGAGACCGCTGGTGAAGTAGCGGCCGTTCGCCCGCAGCACGCCGACCCGCAGATCCTTATCGCGCGCGAGTTCGGTGTACGCCTCGGCCAGCGCGCGCAGCATCGGGAAGTCGAAGGCATTGAGCTTGTCCGGCCGGTTCAGTGTGATCGTCAGAACGTGCCCGGCGCGCTCGGTCAATACGGTCGGCTCGGTCATGGTCTCCCGCTTTCTGCTGGCATCCCGGTACGAATTATGGACTATTCCATAATTCGTACCGGGTTCGTCACTCCCAGCTCGGCGCGGCGTCGTACCGGCGGCGCATCTGACGTCGCCGGTAGAAGACCTCGTCGACCGATAGCGTCGATGGCGTGGCGATCGGGGCCAGGCGCAGGTCCAGCCCGAGTTCGCTGATGCGGTGTTCCAGATCGATGCGGCGTTCCGGGGGCAAGGCGGACCACATCGTTACGAATCGGGCGCGGACATCGACGTCGGTGGCCGCGATCAGGCTCAGCAGCAGCGGCCAGAAGTGGGCGTCGGTGGCGATACCGGGCAATGCCGCGACCATCGCGTCGCTCAACTGCGCCAGCAGGGCCACCGCGCGGTGCTGGATTCCGGCGTGGGAGTGTTCGATCAGGTTGAACAGTCCACGCCACAGCTCGGATTCGATGCGGCCCTCTAGGCCGCCGATGATTCCGGCCAGCGCCGCATCGTTGGCCATTATCGGATTCGCGGCCAGAGTACCCAGGGCCCACGGGCTCAGGTGCCCGATGAACGTCAACAACTCCGGCGCCGCGCCGGCCCGGAGATAGTTCGCGACGAGATTGCCGATCAGTTCGACCGATCCGATGCCGAACAGCACGTCGCCGACCGCGGCGATCAGATCCGGGTCGCAGCGCGCGAACGCCGCCAGCGCGGCCAACTGCAGGCCCGTCGATCCGATGAGCACGGTATGCAGCATCCGCGGCACCCGCTGCCGCGGCCCGGCCAGCAGTTGGCGCAGGATGGCGCTCACGCCACCCACGGAATAGGCATAGGCGGCGGAGAAGATCAGGCCCTCGTCATCGAGCACGCCCTGTTCGATGGCCACGACCAATTGCGGTGTGGCAAAGGCATCGAGGAATGGTCCGGCGGTGATGTAGTCCTTGCGGGCCAGCATTTCGTTGAGGATGCGCACGATGGGTTCGGCCGGCGCCACGTCGGCGAGTTGGCCGACGGTTCGCGGATCCATATACGGCGCACAGTCGGCCACATACGCGGGCGCGAGCATGGCAACGGTTTCGGCCGCCTTCTTCGGGTGGTCGACGCCGACCGCGCCCGCGGCCCGCCCCGTCATCATCGGTGGCACAAGGCGCTGCACCAAGGGCATCGAGATGCGCAGCGGAATGATCGGCACCAGTTTGCTGATCCGCTCGAAGGTTTCGTTGTGCTGGTCGAAGATCAGCCCAGCCAGCCGTTCCTGGAGTTGGTGCAGATTCTCGCTGCCCAACCGCTCCAGATGCGCCAGTCGCTCCACGGGGGCGTGCAAAGTCCGTGACAGCAGGACGATCTGGGCACCGGTTACCAGATCACTCATCAGCCGAGCCGACTCCCGAACATGATCTTCTTCGTGACCGCGCGAAACGGCCGGGGCAGGGCGCCGACCATCTCATCGACGGCCTCGATCAGTGCGGCCGTCTCGAGTTGCTTGGCCGCGCGGAACATCGCCAGCAGGTCGGCGGCTTCTTGTTCGGTGAGGAACGAGGTTGCCGCCAGCGGTCCGCGTAGTTCGTGTTCGAGGTCGGTCCTGGCGGTCATCCGGCTATCCGTTTCTTCATGTGTCGCAACGTTGATCACTAGTGAAGGCTCCGAGCATAGGTGTCGCGGCCACCCGATGTGGCCGTGCGTAAAGAATTCGTTATCCAAAGAACTTCATAATTTTTTTGAGAGGTGCGACTTCCTTTTTATTTGCGCCGCAACATAACTCGGCTGTTCTTCTCGGTGATGGGAAGTTGCGGATTCTGCCCGTCGCAACTCGTGACGACGGACGTCGGCGGCAGACGGTCGAGATTCAGGCGCAGCCGAGCTTCCGAGCCGACTGGTCACACACCGCACCGCCATCTCCCACCGCAGGCCTACCGCTGGTACGACCCGGAAACCGGATCATTGCCGGAGCACCAACAAAGCCCGCTTCGACCCACCCCGCATATATGTGCACACAGCAACTGTTGCACCATGCGCATATCGGGTAGGGTCTCGGATTCGTGGTCGCAGGTGTGACGGAAGACGTGCGCGCGGAACGATTTCGATGGGCGGCGTGGACCGCGTTCGGCGTGGTCGTGGGGTATGCGGCGGTGCTGCTGGGCAATCCGAGGCATTTCTATACCGATGACACCGAAGCCCAGTACGGCGCGATGTGGGTGATGCTGGGGCGGCAGCTACGGGAGGGGCGGTTCCCGGCGCTGGTGCCATGGGAGTGGATGTCGGGCAACTACTCGATGGAGGAGGCGGGGCTGTACAACCCGCCGCAACTGCTCATCGATCTGATCGCCCCGTCGGCGGATAACCTCGCCGTATTCGTCACCATCGTGAAGCTGGTGTTCTCGATCATCGCCGCGCTCGGGGTTTTCCGGATCTGCTCGGCCTATGGTGCGAAGGCTCCGTGGGCCGCGGTCGCCGGTGTGGCCTTCCCGCTGAGCGGCTGGTTCCTGTTCTTCGACGAGGCGAGTTGGGCGACCTCGCTGACCGGCACCGCGTGGCTGGTGCAGGCCTGGGCCTCGGCGGTCCACTACGTGCGGGGTCGTAGCGGACCGATTCCGACCTTCGTCTTCCTGTATCTGGCGATCTCGGTCCAATATGTCTTTCCCGCAGTCGAATCGGCATTGCTGATCGCCGCGATCGCGGTGGGCGAGTTCGTATACCAGCGGCGATGGGCGCCGACCGTGCGGTTGCTGCTGGTCGCCGGATGCGCGGGTCTGGTCGGGCTGGAGACGTACCTGCCCGGCATGCTCTCCTCCCCGGTCACCTGGCGCGGCAATGAACGTGTCCTCAATGACCCGTTCCTGACGGTGCCCTGGTCGGAGTCGCTGAACGCGAGCCTGCCGAGCACTACGCCCGCGTTCACCGGATGGTGGGGCTGGATACAGCCGCTACCGATGGTCTACATCGCGTGGTTCCTGATTCCGGCATTGGCATTCATCGATTGGCGCGCGGCGGTCCGGTCGGCTCGTGAACTCACCGGGGTCGGCATCTTCGCGGCGGCGGTGCTGATGTGGACCGCGGGACCAGGCCGGATCGGACCGTTGCGCTGGCCCGCGCGCGTGCTGCCGATGGTCGCACTCGCCCTGCTCGTGCTGGTGTGCGTATTGCTCAGTCGCCATGGCACATTCACCCGATCACGCCGCCGCACGGCCGCGGCCACGGTGTTGATCGGACTGCTGTTCATCCGCTCCTTCTCGGCGGATCCGCACAAGCTCCCCTGGCACCTCCTATCGGTAGACGTCGTCGCCACGCTGGGTGCGGCGGTGCTGCGGCTCGGGCGCACCCGCGGCACCGCCGCGGCCTGCGTGCTGATGATCGTCGCTATGTTCCCGATCGCCTACTCGCAGGTGCGCGGTGCGCCACCCACCCCGATGTCCTACAACTTCCCGGTGCGGCGTTCGGATATGAAGGCGGCATTCCCCCATTTCGACGGTGTCACACTGCAATTGGCCGATCGCGCGCTGGTGCGACCGGAGGAGCGCAACCTCGCCGACGCGTACGGCTCGCTCGCATTCGGCAACTATGCCAAGAATCTGCGGCTGGACTACGTCAACGCGTACACACCGATCGGCTATGCCACGTTCAGCGCGCTGCTGTGCATGGGCTGGGACGGCAGCACCTGCCCGGACGCGTTCCGCCGCGCCTTCGCCACCGAATCCACAACGGGCCGAAGCATTGTCGATTTGATGAAGGTGGATCGGGTCGTCCTGCAGCGTGCCCAGTACCCCGACGCCGGCAACCAGCCAGCACCGCCGGGCTGGCGGTGGGTCGACTATCCCGGGCACGAACGTTATATCTGGGTGCTCGAGCGCCTCGACGGCCCGATTTCGACCCGCAATGGCCTGATCGCCGATACCGCGGGCATGTCGGCCAGTACGGAATCCCGTGACAGCATCACCAGCCGGGTCCGGGTGCACGCACCGAACGGCGGTCGAATCGTATTCGCCCGGCTCGCCTGGCCCGGTTATCGAGTGAGTCTGAACGGCAACGAAATTCCGCTCGGGACCGTGGCGGGCACCTTCATCGCCATCGACATTCCGGCGGGCACCGACAACGGCGAGTTGATCCTGACCTGGCGGCCACCGGGCTGGAAGATCGGCATCGCGACCGCGCTGGCGGGGCTGGCCGGACTCGCCATGTTGCAGTGGGGATATCCGCGCCGCCGCCGGCGCGACCCGGTGCCCGCACCCGAGCAACCGCAACCACCCGAGCAGCCGCACCGCGAGTTGGTCGGTGTCGCCTAGCTACAGCGGATAGGTCTGGGCGCCGTCGGCGGGGTTGAATTCGCCGCCGGCCTCGGTGAACGCGTTGAGCGCGGCCACCAGTCCGTGTCGTTGCGCGGCAGGCATATTCGCCACGACGCGGGCGATCTCGGTGCGCCGCCGGGCGGTCACCTCGGCGACGACCTCGCGTCCGCGCGGACTCAAATCGATGATCAGCTCACGCCGGGTCTGCGGATTCGGTTGCCGGGTAATGAGTTCGGCCACCAGCAGACGTTCGACCATCCGGGTCGCGGTCGAGGGTTGTACGTCCAATTGGTGCGCGAGGGTAGTCAGCTTCACCGGGCCCTGGGTCGCCAGAATCACCAGGGTTCGGAACTGCGGCAGGGTGATCGTGTCGTCGACGTGCGCGATCGAGCGCGCCGAAATGGCGACCAGCAGGCGCGAGGACATCATCAGGGCGTCGGTGACATCGTCGATCGAGTCCTGGCTGAGCGAATGGGCTGGCCTCGCCATCGTCCTCCTCCGGCGGATGTGGTCGGAACGGACTCTACCGCTCGACGACGCCGCGGCCCGCCACGCACGGAGACCCCAGCCGTAGCTGGGGTCTCCCGTGGTCGCACCGACCGTTGTGCGAGTCGAAATCTCTGCACCCCGGCCTCGATGAGTGAGCCTGCCACATCCGCTCGGAATCGGCGCGCTGAGGGCGGCCCGCAGCACGCCTGGTCACGCACGTGCATCTGTACGACCGCAACCATGCCGCTCCTGCAGGCGAGACAAGCCGCCCGAGGCCGGTCTGAGATAACGAAATGGCAACATCGAGACAGGACCGTGACCAAACTGTTCGACTCGGAATGTACGACTCGCGACGGAAGCCACAGCGGGATCATCAAGAGGCCGTGGCATTTTCGAGTTCGAGTCCGGTTTTTCCCGGCGTCCGGACTACCGTTGCAGCAGACCGTTCACCCTGCTGGAGGCCTCTTGCGCACCATCGCCCGCGTACTGCTCGTCGTGCTGGCGCTCGTCGGTATTTCCATGACGACACTGCCCACGGCGGTCGGCACCCCGACCACGGCCATCGATGACGTCACCGCGCGGAAGATCGATGAGTTGCTGGCATTGCGGGCCGCATCGCCGGGTGCGCGCAAGGGTGAGTTGATCGACCTGCTGTCGAGTCGTCTCCTCGGCACGCCGTACGGCGCGGATATGCTCGTCGGCTCGGCGAGTCAGCCCGAACAGCTGGTCATCGACCTGCGGCGGGTGGATTGCTTCACCTATCTGGACTATGTCGAAGCGCTCAGCCGGTCGACCGACCGGGACCAATTCGTGGCGAATCTGATCGAGACCCGCTACACCGACGGCCGCGTCGAGTTCGGGCAGCGCAAACACTTCTTCAGCGATTGGTCGCATACCGCGCGCATCGCCGCCACCGATATCACCGCGACGCTGAGTCCCGCCGCGGTGACGATCGGGAAGCACCTCAACGCACGCGCCGATGGCGGAAACTATCTCCCCGGGCTGCCGGTCGTCGACCGCGATATCACCTACATTCCCAGCTCGGCCGTGGACGACAAGGTCATCGGCCAACTCCGCACCGGCGACTACATCGGCGCCTACGCCGACCAGCCCGGCCTGGACGTCACCCACGTCGGCATCTTCGTGATGACCCCGACCGGCCCGGTCTTCCGCAACGCCTCCTCCCTTGCCGACAATGACAAGGTGGTCGACTCCCCCTTCGCCGACTACGTGCGCTCGACCCCCGGCATCGTCGTGCTGCGCGCATAACCGCCGGTGACCATGGGCCGCACAGAAGCGGCGTAAGGCCATTTCGCCCCGGGCATCCTGCGACGATACTTGATAGGTATGACCGACAGCCTTAGTTCCGTACCGGACGAATCGACGGTGCTGGCGGCCATGCGCCTGGCCAGCCGGGCACCGTCGGTGCACAACACCCAGCCGTGGCACTGGGTGTTCGACGGTGCCCGGCTGCACCTCTACCGCGACGACGACCGGTTACTGACCTCGGCGGACCCGATGGGCCGGCAGTTGGTGATCAGCTGCGGTGCGATGCTGCACCATGTGCGCACCGCCTTGGCCGCACAGGGTTGGCACACCGATACCACGCGTCTGCCCGACTCCGAACGCGCCGGTTATCTCGCGGTGGTCGAGCTCCGGCCGTGGCCGGATCCGCCGAGCGGCGTATTGACCCGCGCCGATGCCATCGAACGGCGACGCACCGACCGGCTGCCGATGGCCGCGCCAGCGGGCTGGCCGCAGCTCGTGCACATCGCGCGGATGCTGGTGACGCCCCATGACGTGGAACTCGACATCCTCGACGAGAGCGCAAGGACCGCGCTGGCGGCGGCGTCCGAGCAAGCGACCGCGACCCGCCGATACGACCTGGATTATCAGACCGAATTGCACTGGTGGGCAGGTCATTCCGGCGATACGGAGGGCGTGCCGCGCGAGGCCCTGGTCTCCGATGCCGAATCCGCTCGCGTCGGCGTCGGACGTGCGTTTCCGACCGCCCCGCATTCGGAGCGGCGCGGCGCTCTCGACGATCACGCGGGACTGCTGGTGCTCAGCTCGCCGGGCGACTCCGTCGCGGCCTGGCTGCACACGGGCGAGGCGCTCTCGGCCGTCCTGCTGGAATGCACGTCGGCCGGCTTGGCGAGCTGCGCGCTGACCCACATCACCGAATTGCCCGAGGTGCGAAAGGCCATCGCGGGAATGCTCGCCCACCCCGGTATCCCACAGGTCGTGATCCGCGTCGGCTCCGTACCTGGGGACGAACCGGAGCCCGCGCCGACGCCGCGTCGCGCGGTCAGCGAATTCCTGACGGTTCGGCACGAATAGCGGTACCACTCGACGGAGGTGTTCGGCCGTCTTCTTGCGGGTTCACAGATTCCGTTAATCGGCGGGCACGGTGGTGTTCACATCGTGTTTACGATGTCTGAATGCTGATCGACGCGCAAGGAAGTTCGAGTCCACCTGGCGAGGGAGTGGGCGTTGCGCGTCGGTTTCGAACTCGGTTGGTCTGGGGCAGCATCGCGGGCGCGGTTCTGGTGCTCATTGCCGGACAGCTCATGGCCGTGCATATCGATGCGCTCGGGCCGCTGACCAGCCTTTCCTGGGACTATGTAGGGCGGCCCAAGTCTGCGACCACGCCGTGGGCCGGGTTCTTGCTGGCGTTGATCGGGGTGTCGGGGCCGGTGCGGGTGCGCGCCTTGGCGGCCGCGATCGGCATAGACGTGATCTTTGTGATCATTCGGGCGATCGAGGGGCGGGCCTTCACCGTCGGCAATGGTCCGACCATTGTGCTGACCGCGCTGGCGGTGATCGCCGCGGTGCGGTGGACCGGCGCGCGGCGCGAAACCGCGCTGCGGACCATTGCGCTCGGTGCGCTGCTGATACTGGCGACCAAGGTCGGCGAGATCTGGTTGGACATCACCGCGTGGGCCTGCCCGATGGTGCTCGATCCCTATGCGGAACTCGCCGATCACGCGCTCGGGAATCCGTCGTGGCTGGTCGGGGCGGCGCTGGACGCGGCGGGGCCGGTGCCGTTGGGTGTGGTGCGGTGGGTGTATTTCGAGCTGCCGGTCGCGGCCATCGTGGTCGCCGCCTGGCAGCTGCGCAATGTGACGATCGGTGCGTGGCCGCGGCACTACCTGGTGCGGACATTCCTCACGCTGGGGGTGGTCGGCCCGCTGTTCTATGTGGTCTTTCCGGTGGCGGGGCCGGTGCTGGCGTTCGGGCCGGAGGGCCATGGCTTCGAACTCGCCGATGTCTGGCCGAATATCGTTCCGGCACTGCCGTCCTCGGTCGAATCGATGCCGTTCGACGGGATCACCCCGCGTAACTGCATGCCGTCACTGCATACCGCGTGGGCGCTGTCGCTGTTCATCCATTCCCGGCGCGGTCCGGCCTGGTTGCGCTCGGGTGGTGCGTTCTGGCTGGTCTGCACCCTGATCGCGACGCTCGGCCTCGGCGCACACTACGGTGTCGACCTCGTGGCGGGCGCGGCACTGTGCCTGACGGTCGAATCCGTTCTGCGCGATCCGGATCGGGGTTGGGACCGCGGTCGCGCGCGGGTGGTTGCCTTCGGTATCGCGACCTTCGCGGGCGTGCTCCTGTGCGTGCGCTACCTCGCACTGCCGATGGCGAACCATCCGTTCCCGTTCGGCGTCGCGCTCCTCGGCATCTTCGCCGCACTGGCATATACCTTCTACCGGACTTGGTTCGCCGAAGCGGACGTCCCCGAAAAGGTGTTGAGCCGCTAGCTCTTTCGCAGCGTGCCGGTAATGGCACCGCCCTGACCCGCGTGGTAGGTGACGGTGCCATCCGGTCGCAGCTCGACCGTCGATATGCCTTCTTCGCAGCCGACGCCGCCGGTCAGTCGCGCGGCGAACACGAGTTCGGTTTCGGTGCCGCTGATCATGCGTCCGATGCGATCGCAGCGGTTACCGGAGTTCTGATCGATATCCGACGAGGTGGCGACCTCCTCGGCATTCTTACCGGACTTGATGGTCAGCACGAGGTCATGCGCGGCACGACCATCGGTGACGACGCCCTTCCATTCGCCCAGAAAGACTTTCGGCACCGCCCACACCGCGGCCACCGGCGTCGTATCGCCGGGGCGGTCGACCGGGGCGGCGCTACTTGTCGAGTTGCCGTCGTCGAAGCCGACGACGAATGCCACGATCACAACCACCACGGCCACCACCGCGACGCCACCGATTACCCCGAGGCGCAGCAGCTTCGACCGCACCTCGTCATTCTTCGTCGACGAGTCCTGCCCCACGAGCCGAGTTTAGTTCGCCCTCCGGCGCCGGACCTCGCTTTCGGCTAGTGCAGATAGCCGAAACCCATTGCGTGCCACGCTGTCCACGCCAGGCGGCGCTATGCGGAGTACTTGTAGAAGCCCTCGCCGGTGGCGATGCCGAGCTTGCCCTTGTCGATGTAATTGGTCTTGAGCCAGGCCGCGAGCTGCTGCCCTTCCGCACCGCCGCTGACGAGGATGTTGTAAGGGGTGGTGAGGCCGATGACATCGAGAATCTGGAATGGCCCGTATGGCGCGCCGGTGCCGATCCGCCAGGTCTTGTCGACCGCCTCCGGTTCGGCGAAGCCGCCCGCGCTCAAGGACATGGCCGCGTTGAGCAGCGGCACGAGCAGCGAATTGAGAACGTAGCCGGCCTTTTCCTTGTGCAATTCGATCGGCTCCATACCGATCGCGGCGGCGAAATCGACCACGGCTCGGTGCACGTTCGGATCGGTCTCGGGGGTGCCCATTACCTCGGCGGTGTTGTACTTCCACACCTGATTCGCGAAGTGCAGCGCGAGGAACCTGTCCGGACGACCGGTGAAATCCTTCATATCGCTGGGCAGCAGAGTGGAGGAGTTGGTGGCGAAGATCGTCTTCTCCGGCGCGAGTTCGCCCAGCTGCTGGTAGGTCTGCTCCTTGATGGTGAGCACCTCCGGCACCGCCTCGATCACCAGATCGGCGTCCCGCACCGCCGCGGCGAGATCGGTGGTCAGTGCGATGCCCGCCGCGGTCTCCTCGGCCTTGCCGTCATCGGCGCCGGGCACCTCATCCCGATAGGTCGCCGCCAGCGCCGCCAAGCGGTCGCGGGCACCGGCCAGGGCTTCGTCGCTGATGTCGTAGGCGGTGACGTCGAATCCGCGGAACGCGGTCTGGAACGCGATCTGCGAACCCAGCACTCCGGTCCCGAGGACGGTCACCTTCCGGATGGTCATTGCTTGCTCCTTCCTCCGGGGCGAAGTTCGCCCCGCGTTCGCCAGCAGGGCCCTTGTTCAGCATGAGCCCATGATCGACAAGCGTCGAGGGCCCTTGGTCCACCTGGCTGGACCAAACGTCAGCGCTATCGGCCTAACACGGAATCGAGGAAGAAGTTCAGGTGGTCGTGGGCGCGGTGACGGCCTTCCGCACGGGCGGCGGGTGTGCCGTGCAGGTAGACCAATCGCACAAAACCCAAGGGGGCCAGCAACTCCCACATCAGGCTGTCGCCGGTCAGCGCACCCCCGCGCAGTCGGTCGGCTACCGTTTCGGTCAACTGTCCGCGCTCGGCCCAGATCGGGAAGTACGGCGCGAGGGCCGCGGCACCTTTGCCGATCATATCGGTGACCAGCCGGGGATCATTCGGAATTTCCTGGCGCAGCAGCAATTTGGTGAACTTGCGGGACGTGTCGGTGTCGAAGGTGGCCAGTATCCGGTCGACGATTTCGATCAGGAAGGCGCGCGGATCATCCGGTACCGCATCGGGGTCCGGGAGCATTTCGGCGATCACGGCGTCCACCGCGCCGACACCGGCCTGGGCGGTCAACTCCTGGTAGATCGCCTCCTTATTGGCGAAGTGCGCGTAGAGACCACCATCGGACAAACCCGCGGCGCGCGCGATCATCCGCACCGAAGTGGCGGCGTAGCCGTGCTCGACGAACAGATCCAGCGCGGCGGCCAGCAATGCCGCACGAGTGTCACCCGCCTCGTCCTTGCGCGGGCGGCCGACGCGACGCGGCGGGGTCACGGTCATGCGCTCAGGTTAAACGATCACCGCCTGGGCTAGTTAATAATCGATCGATCGATTAATATCGAGCTCGTCGACCAACAAGCAGTCGTTCATCGTGAGGATCACGCTGATGTCGAAACATCTACTGTCCAAAGAGATTTCGGAACGCCCGGCGGGCTATACCGGACCGAATCTGAGCCCTACCGGGTTGCGGTTGATCCCGCGCCCGATCGGCGAGGGCGTTATCGCGCTCATGGCCAATGTGCCGCCGAAGGACAACAACGGCGTCATCTTCGGCGACCGGGCCGCACTGATCATCGATGCGGGTATCACCCCGACCGTCGGTGCCCAGATCCGCAGTCTGGCAACCGATCTCACCGACGCTCCGCTGCGCTATCTGGTGAACACCACCTACCACGGCGATCACACGTTCGGGAATGCCGCCTTCGACGACCTCACCGTCATCACCTCTCGCGCCAACCGCGACAATATGCACGACCTCGGCTACGAGAAGGACATCCGCGCCCGCAATATGTACGGCGACGAGCAACTGTTCGGCGAGGTGACCCGCTGGCGGCTGCCGGATCTGACCTTCGAGTCAACGATGGAGATCGACCTCGGCGGCCGAACGGTGGAGTTGCATCACTTCGGTCCAGGCAACGGCCCCGGCGACATCATCGTCTACGTGCCGTCGCAGCGCACCGCCTGGACCGGAAACTTCCTGACCGGCGCGGGATCCGCGCACATGCTGTTGCAGGGTGGACCCGAGCCCTATATCGCCTCGCTGCGCGCCATGCAGACCGCCCTACCCGAATTGGCGACGATCGTCCCCGGCCACGGGCCGATGGGACGCGGCCGACGCTCGATCACCGCCCTCATCGACTACCTCGAACGCCTCCGCGACGAGGTATCGGCCGCCTTCGCCGCGGGCCGCACCCTCGACGAGACGTACGCGCTGTGCACCGATCCGTGGGCCACCGCACTCGATCCCGAATTCGCCGCTGCCCTGAGCGAATACGAGGTGCCGTTCGAGCTGGCCGAGCAGGGATTCCTCGAGCTCTGCCGAAACCTGCACCGCCTCAACATCATGACCACCTATCGCGTCTGCGAACGGCTCGCGGCGTAGTTATCGCGTGGCGCGCCCGGCGGCCGAGCCTGCCGATATGGCCGCCCAGCCAACTCACAGCCACGAGCTAGGGTGCGCAAATATCGAGCCTCCACGATTGTCCTGTCGGTCCGGTTCGAACGGCTCGATGGTCTCGGATCGAGACCCGACAACAGGAGGAACGTGGATGAAGATCAAGTCGAAGCTGGCGAAGGGTGCGATCGCGGGCGGTGTGCTGGTTGGTCTGTTCGGTGTCGGCGCCGGCGTTGCGAGCGCGGATCCGGGACCTGATCAGCGCCCGGCCGCCGAGCAGCAGCAGGGACACGATCAGCAGCGTGATGAGCACCAGGGACAGCAGCGGCCGGATCAGCATCAGGACCAGCAGCGGCCCGCTCCGCAACCCGCGGGACACGGATTCTGGCTGTTCGGCCAGTGGATCCCGCTGCCCTGATCTCGATTCGACGCGAAAGACCCTGTGTCCGTTCGGACATGGGGCCTTCGCGGTTTGTACGCCCAGAGCGTAATGATCGACCGGATCGGTGGTCGCGGTCGTACGCTCTGGATATGACCGAGCATCCGAGACTGCACTCGATCCCGGGCGGACGCGACGACCAGCCGAGGCACGCCGAACCACTGTGGCGTGAGGTGCTCGGCGAACGGCTGCGCACGCTGCGGCAGGAGCAGCGCGAGACGCTTGTCGAAACCGCTGGGCGAGCCGGCATTTCGCCGCAATACCTCTCCGAGGTGGAGCGCGGACGCAAGGAGCCGTCGAGTGAGATGATCGCGGCCCTGGCGGGAGCGCTCGGCACCACCCTCTTCGATCTGACCGCACAGGTGGCCGACGAATTGCGCGCATACCGTCGTCCCGCCTTCGCCCGGCAGTCCGCACCGCGCGCCAGCGCCACACCCACTCTCATGGTGCTGGCGGCCTGAGTACCGAACTCATCGAGTCGCCGGTAGTCACAGTGGGATTCGACGAGAGCATCATGCGCGTCGTCGCCGAGACGCGCCAGGATGCGTTGACGCGGGCGATCCGGGTGCTCGGCGATGCCGGAGTCGGCATCGAGGTGCTCGGGTTGCTCGCGCTCGCCGGGATGGCGGCCGTGGTCGTGACCAGGAGTTGGCGCGTCGGCGGAGCCGCGGCCGCCAGTCTGGTGCTCGCCGACGTCATCGCGCACAACTTGAAGCTGGCGATCGGACGACCGCGCCCGAGGGGAGACCTGACGGTGTGGCCCGAGATCCAGGGCTGGGCGATGCCGTCGACCCACGCGGCCGCCACCTCGGCATTGGCGATGGCCGTATTCCTGGCCGTGAACTGGGAATCGGCCCGCACCCGTCGCGCCGCGGGTACGGCACTCGCCGCGGCGGTGGTGTTCATCGGCGGGTGCATGGTGTACCTCGGCGCACACTGGCCGACCGATGTCCTCGTCGGCTGGCTGCTGGGTGCGACCGTCGGCGCGGCCGTCACCTGGACAGCCCGCCGCGTGCTACCGACGCGACAGCCGCGCGCCGCCCGGATGCAGCCCTAGTCCCCGGCGCCGCCCTTCCCACTCCGGCTGCTCACCGAGCGGAGTGATATGGCGGTCGGATGCGGCGTGTCCGACCACCATTCGACTACGCTCGCCGGAACTGCCCGGCCCCAAAGGCGGCACTAGTCCGCGCGTGAGCCCAGTACGTTGTCGACGAGGCCGTAGTCGACGGCCGCCTGCGCGGTGAATACGCGATCGCGGTCGGTGTCGTGACGCAGTCGCTCCGCCGTTTGCCCGGTGTGTCGAGCCAGGATCGACTCGATCTCGGCGCGCATCCGCACCAGCTCGTCGGCCTGCAGAATCAGGTCGGGAATCGCGCCCTGGCCGCGGGCGGCGGGCTGATGCAGAACCACGCGGGCGTGTGGCAGCAGGGATCGGCGACCGGGTGCGCCGCCGGCCAGCAGGACCGCCCCGACCGCGATGGCCTGGCCGACACAGGTCGTGAGCACCGGAGCCTTGATGAACTGCATGGTGTCGTAGATCGCGAGCATCGCGGACAGGTCGCCGCCCTCGCAGTTGATGTAGAGGTTGATGTCCTGTTCCGGACTCTCCGACTCCAGATGCAGCAGCTGCGCGATGAGCGCATTGGCCACGCCGGAGTCGATCGGGGTGCCGAGGTAGACGATCCGCTCGGCCAGCAGGTGCGAGTAGATATCGGTGATACGCTCGCCGCCGCGCGGATGCTGGGCGATCACATTGGGAATGGTGTAGGTCATGCCGAGATTCCGATCCGCTGGCGCTGGGGCACGATCTGCCCGAACGAGTCCACGATGTGGTCGATGAAGCCGTACTCCTTGGCCTGCGTCGCGCTGAACCAGCGGTCGTGCAGCGAATCGTCGTAGATGCGGTCGTAGGGCTGCCCGGTGTCCCCGGCGATGATGCCGAGCACGGTCTCCACGGTGTAGCGCAGGTCATCGGCCTGCACCTCGACATCGACGGCACTGCCGCCGATTCCGGCCGACCCCTGATGCATCAGCACCCGTGCGTGCGGCAATGCGAAGCGCCGCCCCGGCGTTCCCGAGGACAAGAGGAATTGCCCTGCGCTGCAAGCCAATCCGAGCGCCAATGTGGATACCTCGCACGGCACCAGCCGCATCACATCGCGAATGGCGAGCATCGCGGGCACCGAACCGCCCGGGGAATGGATCCACAGCGAGATTCCGGACTCGGCGTCCTCGGCCGCCAATGTGAGCAGCTGAGTCATCAGCAGCGTGCCGTTATCGTCGTCGAGGGCGCCGTCGAGCACCAATATCCGCCTGCTGAGCAGCTGCTCCCTGGCGCGCCAACTGAACATCGGTGTCTTGTCATCGTGAGCCATGACTCCACCGTGCCCGGCGCGCACCCCGAAAATCTCGCCGCGCTGCCCTCAGCAGATCTGCTCAGAGCAGCGTGGTCAGTCGTGTGAATGCGCGTGGATGCGCGCCTGCACCTCGGGCCGCCGCAGCGGCGGCACGGTCTTGGGTGGAACCTTGCGATCGGGCAGTTGTTCGAGCAGCCGCATGGTCGCGGCCGCGATATCGGCGACGGCGGCGTCGACCGCAGGCCGCGTAGCTGCGGAAATGCTGGACAACCCGCCCACCTTGCGCACGTACTGCAATGCCGCAGCATGCACTTCTTCCGGCGTCGCCGCAGGCTCCAGCCCACGCAGGGCAGTGATATTTCGGCACATACTCCGAGGCTAACGCCCCGCCCACCGGCATTGCACCGATCACCATCGGTCGGGGACCGCCCGCTCGGCCGCTGTCGCGCGCCGCGCATGTTCCGTCCGGCGAATTCGTGCGTGGCGTGCGGCGCCCCAGCAAGCCGCGGTCAGCGGGTTGCCCTCGGCACGGTGGAGGGCGCCGATTCCGCGCGTGCGTCGCGCCGGTAGGCGAGGTCGATGCGGGCCGCGCCCCAGGACAGCGCCCAGATGAGTGTCAGGGAGCAGATGAGTACGACCAGCGATGCCACGGTGTATAGCCATGCGGGGTGGTCGAAGGAGCGTTCACGTTGCAGGACAGTGATTTCCGGGACGAAGGGGCGGGTGAACTCGTCGAGGGCCGGAACTTCGGCCGCTCCGATGCCGCGGTCGTGCGGCATGTAGATGGGCAGTGCGGTCAGCATTCGTCCGTCGTGCAGCCGCAGGATCGTCTTCCAATTGCCGTATGCCGGAACCGGTTCCGTACTGATGTAGTGGCCCTGGCCCACGCGACGCAGTTGATCGATCACCAGTCCGCGTCCGGGGCTGGACGAACCGGTGCCGCCCTGCCAGGACAGAATCTGCACCCACTCCGGATCCGGGCCGACCAGATCCACCGGTGTCAGTGTGACGTCCGCGGTCACCATGCGGCCGCTGTCTACCGGTGCCGAATTGTGCAATTGGACTGTCGCGGAGGCATTTTCGGGAACATCGACGCGGAGTCCATTCGCGGTCGCGGCTGCCGCGATCAGCATCGCCGCGACAACGATGCCGCGCCGAACCGCGGGACGCGGTAGCTCCTCGCCCCGCAGGACCATGCCGAGCAGCACGCCTACCGCACCGCCCGCGATACCCACCGGCACCGCCATCGTCAACAGCTCCGGCCAATTGCCGTGCGGCCAAGGATTCACAAACATCCTTGCGACCCACAGTGATTCGAGCCAGAGTCCGAAGGTCGCCGCGACGAGTCCGGTGAGCGCGCCCCACCACACCGGCCGACTGATCCCCGGCAACAACGCCATCAACTCCACGACAAAGGCGATACCGAGATAGAGCGGAAAGACATTGTGCGGGGCGCCGAGCAGCGGACCGACCAGCACCGCGACGAGGGTCCGGACGAAGATCGCGAACACCACCGCCGCCAGCGCGCCGCCGCGACCCAGCGTATAGCGCGCCGAGATCAGCGCGATCGTACTCGCGGCCGCGATCAGCATCGGTTGGAAGACGAGGCGGAATTGTTCGACACCGAAATCGAATTCGACCTGGTACACCGAGAGTCCGATCAGCAGGCCGCCGAAGGCGAAGGTGCGGAACAGCCACATCAGTGGCCCGTCGGCGCGATCCGGATCGGGCCGGTCGAGGCGGCCTTCGAACTCCAGCAGCAGCACCGCGACCAATGACAACCCGGCCCCGCCGATCAACATCAGATGCGTCGGACCCCACAGCGTGACGTCTTGGCCGAACAGCCGGTGCCAGATGTCGTCGAGCGGGAATCCGATGAGGGCGTATAGCCCAGCGCCCGCCATCAGCACGCCGCCGACCGGGGCGTACCAGTCACCGGTGATCCGAATCGCGGCCGGACCGGGCTTATCGTCCAGCGGCAGCACGATCGCCAGCATTCCGGCGATGAACAGGAAGAACAGTCCGATCATGATGAAGTAGTGCGCCGGATTCGCCAGCGGCCCGGTATCGCGGCCCCTGCCGATGTGCAGGCTCACATCCCAGATGAAACCGAACAGCGCGGTGAGGATGGTGGCGATGAACAGCGCCACCGGCAGCGCGACCCAGCCGGGCCGGTTGGCCACCTGTCCCAGCTGATCGGCCGCGGTTCGCAGCCAGGTGATCCGCCGGGTGCGGTGCAGATATGCCACAACCAACAATCCGGCCGCGATGACGATCGCGGTGCCGGTCAGCACCGCGACCTGGTCCAATGCGGCTCCACCGCCCTCGGCCCCCCGCGCGAGTACCGCGGTTATCGACCTCATGACAAATCGCTTTCCAGATTGAGGCGCCGATCGCCGAGTTGCTGTGTTCGGACCGCGCCTCTGACCCTGCTGGACGCAGCAACTCCGCACTGCTTCCGAACGTCGACTTCGCTGTTCGCGTACCCGCTCGCGGGGCCGCCAATCCGGACCTATGCGCCCTCCCGCCAGATACTTTCGGTGCCAGTTTGCAACCGCCTATGCCGGGTAGTTGCCGAATATGGGCAGATCTGCGTTGTCGCCGTGGTGGATCGAGGCGTCGACGGCGGCGGTGACCGGTGCGGTGCGCACCGGGGTTTCGACGGCTGTCGGGTTGGGCGTGCAGCTCGCCGAGGTGCCGTTGCATGCGGTGGAGGCGGTGACGAACGCCGCCGGGGCGGTGGTCGATACCGCCTCGGTCGGGGCGGAGGTCTTGGCGCCCGGCCCGGACAACCAGTTGAGTGACGATCTCCGGGACCTGGTCGACCCACATATGCAACGAGCCAACCGACGGGTGGCCCTACACGACGACCAAGCGACGATCGAGGTGCGCGGCCTGCGCACCAAACGCGGCGCGGCCGTCGCCCGGAAATTGGACGAACGGCTCAGCCACGTCCGCGGCGTCCGGTGGTCGCACGTCAATGCGGTGACCGGCCGAGTGGTCGCCACCATGCGCGATGGCGCGGCCGGACTGCCGGAAGTGCTCGCTGTCATCCAGGAGGTCGAGAAGGCCAACCAAGTCGCCGAACTGGACTGGAGTCGGGCCGAGGAGTACCCCGAGGATCGGGAAGCATTGCTGACGGCCGGAATTCAGGTGGCGAGCGAGGTATGCGCGATCGCGGTGTCCACGGTCGCCTGGGCGCTACCGCTGCGCGCTCCGATGCGCGCGGTGCGGGCGATCGCGGCGTTCACCGATACGCAGCCCCGCGTGCGCGCCATGCTGGAATCGCGGCTGGGGCGCGCGCGTACCGATACGGTGCTGACGGTCGTCATGGCGGCCGGAACCGCATTCGGCGAGGATGCGGCCAACGGGAGCGCGAATCTGCTGGCCGATGCCGCGCAGCGCACCTTCCTGCTGACCGAGGCAG
This sequence comes from Nocardia nepalensis, assembly GCF_048910785.1. Taxonomy (NCBI): domain Bacteria; kingdom Bacillati; phylum Actinomycetota; class Actinomycetes; order Mycobacteriales; family Nocardiaceae; genus Nocardia; species Nocardia nepalensis. The sequence goes on from NZ_JBKBET010000044.1 coordinate 196,165, forward strand.
TCGCCCAGCGCCTGCAATGGCGCAGCTGGGAGGGCGATCTGGTGCGACGCGAATACCCTGGCGTCGCCGATCCGCTGCCGGTCTACACCCGGCCGGCCGAGCTGCCGCGCGGACCGATCGAGCGGGTCGCGGACGAGACGGCCGCCGGATCACTTGTCGGCACCGCGGGGCTGCTCAGTCTCGGCCGACTCAGCGATGCGGCCGACGCTCTCGGGCTCGGCGCACCGAAGGCGGCGCGGGCCTGCCGTGAGGCATATGCCGCCACGGTGTCCACCGTCCTCGCGCGGGCGGGTGTGCTGACCCTGCATCGGGGCGCATGGCGCAGATTGGACCGGTTGACCGCACTGGTCGTCGACGGCGAGGCGCTGCTCACGCCACGTCGGCTGGTGCTCGACGCGGAATCGGCCGATGACGAATGGTCGGCCGCGCAGGTCTGGAGCGCGGCGCAGCGACTGTTGTGGGCGGCGGAGTCCGCTGCTGTCGAGGAAGAAGAAGGATCGCCACGGCTGGTCCATCCGAAGACCGGGACGCCTGATACCGGCGCGACGGTCCGTCCGGTCTGGCGTGATCTGCGCGACGGCGACCGCACGGTCGGGCGGGTACTGGTCGGGCGCGAACTCGACCCGAGCGCGCACGATGTGCTGACCTCGGCGCGGCGAGCCGGGTTGCGGGTGATTCTCACCGCCCATGAGGATGCGGCCGAATTGCGTTCGCTCGCTGATGAATTCGTCTCGGCGGCGGCGTCGACCAGTAAACTCGTGCAGCGCCTGCAGCAGGACGGCCATGTGGTCGCGGTGCTGAGCCCGCGCACGCACAAGGCATTGGCCCGAGCCGATGTGGCGATCGGATTGTCGAGTCCCGACCACGGCGAACCATCGTGGGCCGCCGACGCGCTCTGCCGCGATCTGGATCAGGTGCAGCGGATCCTGGCCGCGGTCGGTCCCGCCCGTCAGGTCAGCGAACGCGGCCGCACCCTGGCCCTGTCGGCGTGCGCACTCGGCGGGCTGCTGCTCGCCGTCGCGCCGACCCGAAACACCCGTACCACGCCGATGCTCGCCGCACAGTGGACCGGCCTGGTGACCGGGGCGTACAGCGGCGTTCGAGCGGTCAAGAGCGCACCGCCCGCCGCTCTGGCACCTCTATTGCCTTGGCACGCACTGGAATCCGGCGAAGTACTCGATCGTCTCCCGAAACCGCCGCCGATCCACCAGCGGACCACGCCGACCCGAGCCGAACGGGGCGTGATCGCAACGACTTTCGCGCCGGTCACATCGTTCGCCCGCCACCTGCGCCATGAGCTGGACGATCCGCTGACGCCGATCCTCAGTGTCGGCGCCGTCGCCACCGCGATCCTCGGCGCACCGTCCGATGCCGTACTGCTCGCCTCCGTGCTCACCGTGAACGCGGTGGTCTCGGCCCTGCAGCGCCAGCGCGCCGAGAGCGAACTGCAGGATCTGCTCGCGGGCGAACAGCTCACCGGCCAAGTGGTCGACCGTGCGGATGTGCGGGAGACCGAACCGGCCGAAATCTCGGTGCCCGCGGCCCGTCTCGCCATCGGCGACGTGCTGGCCGTGCACGCGGGCGATGTGGTGCCCGCCGATGCGCGACTGCTGCGCGCCGACGAATTGGAAATGGACGAATCCGGTCTGACGGGCGAATCGGTGACGGTCGAGAAGCAGCTCGCGGGCACGCCCGGCGCGGCGCTCGGTGAACGCACCTGCATGATCTTCGAGGGCAGCACCGTGGTGAACGGCACCGGCCTGGCCGTCGTGGTCGCCGTCGGCGCCGGAACCCAGGCCGGTCGCGCCGCCGCGGGCGCGGTCCCGCCGGATAAGGGCGGCGTGCAGGCCCAGCTGCGCCAACTCACCGATCGCGCGCTGCCGCTCACCCTCTCGGGCGGCGCGGTGGTCACCGCACTCGGCGCGCTGCGCGGGCGGGTGCTGCGCGCCGCGATCGCCGACGGCGTCGCGGTCGCGGTGGCCGCGGTGCCGGAGGGGCTGCCCTTGGTCGCCACCGTTGCGCAGCGGGCGGCCGCGCGCCGGCTGTCGCGCTACGGCGTGCTGGTCCGGGCCAGCCGCACCGTCGAGGCGCTCGGCCGCGTCGACACCCTGTGTTTCGACAAGACCGGCACACTCACCGAGGGTCGGCTGCGGCTGACCATGCTGGCCGATCTGGACCAACGGTGGCAACCCGACGACAACTCAGACGACGCGCGCCGCCTGCTGCGCGCCGCCGCCCGCGCCTGCCCGGATCCGGACGACGGACCGGTAATGCACGCCACCGACCGCGCCGTGCTGGACGCCGCCGAAATCCTGGGCGACGACGGGGATCGTTGGGATCCGATCGACGAGGTTCCGTTCGAGTCCAACCGTGGCTATGCCGCGACGCTGGGCCAGACGACGCGCAAACTGCGCCTGATCGTCAAGGGCGCACCCGAAGTGGTACTCCCCCGCTGCACCAGAACGCCGGCCGCGGAACCGTTCTCGCAGCAGGTGCGCAAGCGCGCACAGCAGGTCATCGATGAGCTCGCCGAAGAGGGCCTGCGCGTGCTGGTCGTGGCCCGCCGCGACCTGTCCCGCGAACCCGATGATGTCGAACACGCGGTCCACGAACTCACCCTGCTCGGCTTCCTCGGCATCGCCGATACCCCGCGGCCCCAGACACTGCCGCTGGTGACGGCCTTGCAGGACAACGATATCGGCGTGCGCATGATCACCGGCGACCATCCGGTCACGGCGGCGGCGGTGGCCCGACAACTGGGCATCGCCGTGGATACCGTCACCACCGGCGCCGATCTGGATCGCCTCGACGACACCGGACAGGCCGAGCTCATCGAACGCAGCACCGTCTTCGCCAGGGTCGATCCGGAGCAGAAGGTGCGCATTGTCGCCGCACTGCGCCGCAACGGACATGTGGTCGGCATGACCGGCGACGGCAGCAATGACGCCGCCGCCATTCGCAGCGCCGATATCGGAATCGGTTTGGCCGCACGCGGATCCGCGGCCGCGCGCAATGCGGCCGATCTGGTGCTCACCGAGCCGGATCCGCTGGCGCTGTTGCACGCGCTGGTGGAGGGGCGCGGTATGTGGCAGCGCATCAACGAGGCCGTCGGCGTGCTGGTCGGCGGGAATGCCGGGGAGATCGCGTTCACCATCTACGGCACCGTGGTCGGTGGGCGGGCGCCGCTGGGCACCAGGCAGTTCCTGCTGGTCAACATGCTCACCGACATGTTTCCCGCACTGGCCCTGGCCCTTTCGCCGGATCGCGACAGCCCGGACCCGCACGACGCGGAGCACGGCGCCGAGCAGCGTGCGCGGCAGCTGGCCGAAATCCCCGCTGCCCACTTGGGTTCCGATCTGACCCACACCATCGCGGTACGCGGCATCGCCACGGCGGCTGGCGCGTGCACCGCCTGGACCATCGGCCGCTACACCGGGACGCGGCGGCGGGCGGCCACCATCGGGTTGGTCGCGCTCATCGGTACCCAACTCGGGCAGACGCTCATCGCCGGATACCGCAGTCCCCTGGTCTGGCTCACCACCGCGGCCAGCGGCGCGGTACTCGGCACGGTGGTCATGGTTCCCGGTCTATCCGCCTATTTCGGCTGCACGCCACTGGGTCCCGTCGGCTGGACCATCGCCAACACCTCCGCCGCCGCGGCCACCGCGGGGTCGACCGTGCTCCCCCGCCTGCTGCCCGGCGCTGTCGAGGGCTGACCACGCCGCTACACCCCCAACACTCGACCACACCAGCCCACCAGCTGACCACGCCGCCACGCCCCCAACACTCGACCACACCAGCCCACCAGCTGACCACGCCGCCACGCCCCCAACACTCGACCACACCAGCCCACCAGCTGACGACGTCGGTACGCCCCCGTACTCGACCACATCAGTACAGCCAACCGCTGCCGACCAGTCCGGCGACGGCAGCCGTGCCGAAGACCAGCCAGGCGGCATAGTCGCCGACATGCCCGCTGTGTAACCGATGCAATTCGGTAACCACCACGGCCGAATCGGCGGCCTTCCGCGTGCGCGCAGAGTGCCGAAATGCAGCGCTGCGAATGCCATGAGTACAGCCAGGGCGGTGGACAACAGACCGAGCGCCAAGCCGCCGCCGGTCCACTCGATATGCGGGCCCGCACCGGGGTGACCATTCGGATTGCCGATCAGCGCCGCCGCCCGGTATGCCTCGGGATCGACGAAGGTCGCGGCGGCGGGACCAATGGCGCTGGTGAATCCGGTTGGCAGACCTAGCAATAGCGCGACCGTCAACAGACCCAGCACCGCACCCATCATGGTGACCGGTGTCCGGTCCCGTGGCGCGGCGATATCGGGCTGCTCGTGCTCGCCGGTGGTCTCCTCGGCGTCGAGCTTGTCATCCGGTACCGCGCCGACGCCGAAACAGACGCGCAGTCCCGCGCGCAAGGCAGCGCCACCGGTCACCGCCGATACCACGATCACCAGCGCGACCAGGAAAATCGATGCGCCGGATTCCTCCAGCAATGCCTTGCCGAGCCCCGCGCCGAACGGCGGCAGCCCCGCGAGGATCAATGCCGAAAGGACGAACAGCACACCGATGGTCCGCTGACCGCGCGCACGGCCGTGCAAGCTGAACTCGTCCACGCTGCGATATCGGGACAGCAGAATGCCGGTCAGCAGGAACAGCGCGCCCTTCACCGCGGCGTGGCCGCCGAGATACAGCACCGACGCGGCGACACCGAGCGGCGACAGTGCGGCCAGACCGAGCAGGAAAAGCCCGATATGCGCGATGGTCGAATACGCGAGCAGTCGTTTGATATGTCGTTGCAGCACACACATCACCGCGCCGAGCACGGCGGTGAATATCCCGAGCACCAACAACATTCGGCGCACTCCCGCAGCCGGTAGCACCGAGTCGAACACCGTCCAATACACCCGCGCCAGCCCGTAGACACCCAGCGGCGCCATCACCCCGGAGAACAGCACACAGACCGGCGAGGGTGCCACGGCGTGCGCGTCGGCCAGCCAGAAATGGAATGGCACCGTGGCCGCCTTGACCAGCCATCCGGTGGCGATCAGCACGAATGCCGCGAGGATGAGGGCATCACCGGGACGCCCTTGGACCGCGAGTCCCAACTGCGCCAGGCCGAGTTGTCCGGTCCGTGCGTACAACAGTCCGATCCCGAAGAGGCAGAGATACGCACCGAGCGAGTTGATCACCCCGAAATTCAGCCCGGCCTGAACGGATTCGGGCTCCTCGATTTTCAGCCCGGTCAGCGCATATGCCGCCACGCCCATCAACTCGAAGAAGACGAACATGTCGAAAAGGTCACCGGTCAGCGCGAATCCGGTCATCCCCGTCGCGAAAAGCAAGACCAGCGCCGGGTAATGCGCGTGCAGGCTGTCGAAGTAGTGCCACCCGAACAGCAATGCGGTCGTAGTGAGCAGCGCGATCAGCAGAGCCAGCGCGGCGCCGAGCCGATCGGCGACCAGCACGATGCCGACGGTGAGTCCCGGTCGCGGCTGCCACCCGCCGGACCACGACACCACCGTGCCCGTGCCCGTGCGATACAGCAACCATCCCGCCAGGACGGTCACCGCCAGCGCGGTCCCGGTGCCGATCACATCGATCAACAGCCTGGGCAGCACGCGCCCGGCGGCGATCAGCACACAGGAACCGGCCACCGGCAGCGCGATCAGGAGAGCCGGTAGAGCCTGATCGAACGCGCCCATCAGCCGCGCAGCGCGTGCAGTTCGTCGGGTACCACGGTGCCGTGCCGCTTGGCGATCTGCACGACCAGTGCCAGCAGTAGGGCGGTCACCGTCGCGGAGACGACGATGTCGGTCAGCGCCATCGCCTGCACCACCGGATCCACCGCGGGCGAACCCGGCGGATTGGCGGAGCCGAAAATCGGTGCGGACGCGCCCTTTTGGTAGCCGATCGCCAATAGCAGCACATAGGTTCCCGATTGCGCGATCGATACGCACACCACCGTGTGCACCAGATGCTGGCTGCGTACCACGCCGAAAATGCCGATCAGCAATAGCCAACCGGCGATCACATAGGGAAATACGGTCATCGCGACGTCCGCCTCTCGGTTGTCAGGTACTCGTCGAGGAACTGCGCCAGCAGGACGACGACGCCACTGCCGACCGCGAGACCGACCGCAACGCTGAACAGCGGCAGCGTGCCGGCCGACACCAGGCGGCCGAATTGCCCGAGCGGCAGCACATTCGCCAGAAACCCTGCGCCGCTCAATATTCCGGCGAGACCGAGCACCACCACCGTGCCCATGCCCGCCGCCTCGCCGAACTCGTACCAGGCCAGCGGACGCACCCGCCGCAGCGCGGGATAGCTGCCCGCCACATACAGCAGATGCAGGCCGGTCGCCAGCACCACCCCGCCCTGGAAGCCGCCCCCCGGCGTCAGATGTCCGTGCACGACCACATCAGCGCCGATGAGCAAGGTCACCGGCAAGAGGGCATAGCCGAGAAATCGAGTCGCCGCCCCGATGCGCCCGATATCGTCGGAATGTCGCTGCGGCCGATGCCCTTCCGGCCGCAGTAGGGTCGCCGCGCCGAGCACCGCGGCCACCAGAATGGCCTCCTCACCGAAGGTATCGAGTCCGCGCTGGTCGAAGTTGACCGAGGAGACCGCATTCGGGCTGTGCCGCTGCATCGCGGCCTCGACCGCGGCGTCGCGGTACGGATGGTCCATGCCGCCGAATGCGGGCATCCGCAGCAGGGCGAGTCCGAGCAGCACCACCAGTCCGGCACCGCCGACGAGGAAGATCACCAGGCGGGCAGTGCGATTCACGACCGTCGCCTCCGCTCGACCGCGCGCACGGTGAGCAGCACCATCAGCGGCACCACCGCGGTACCGACCGCGACCTGCGACAGCGCCACATCCGGCGCACCGAGCAGTAGGAACGGCGGCGCCAGCAGTGCGCCGAATACCGCGAGCGAGACCGCTTGCCGCTGTGGCCGAGCGGTCAGCACGACCACGGTGCCGGCCACCGCGACCAGCCCGAGCGTGATCACCAGCAGGGCATTCATTGCGGGCTCTCGATCCGGCCGTCGACGCGGGCATTGAGTCTGCCGATGGCCGCACTGAGCACCGGGCCGGTGAGCGCCAGCAGCACGAGGGTTACCGCGACGATGGCCGCGGTCAGTCCGGGTCCCTGCGCGATCAGCACGGCCACTGCGATGAATGGCCCGGTGAACGAGCTGATGATCGATGAATAGTGCAGTCGCGCATAGACCGAACGCGGCCGCAGCGCCGCCACCGAGGCGGCGACCGCGGCAAGGGTGCCGATCGCGAGCAGGGTGTCGACGACGAGGCTAGTCATCGCGCACACCCAACAGGCGCGTGAAGACCAGCGTGCCCGCGAACGAGAGCAGCACGAGCACCAGCGGCACGATCAGATAGTCCGGTCTGCCGAGGCCCAGGCTCAGCAGCACCAAGACGATGATCAACAGGGATCCGAGGAGTTGCAGTCCGACGAGCCGATGCGCCGCGGTACCCCGGCTGGACAGCAGCAAGGCCGGTACGATGCCACCGGTCAGCAGCACTCCGGATGCGAACAGCCAAGGCGCGGTGGACATATCGATCAACCCAGCAGCCGACGCAGCTTGGTCGCGGGTACCGGCAGGGCGTGCAGCAGCAGCCCTTCGTTTTCGGCGTCGACGACCAGCGATCCGGGTGTCGCCGAGAGCACACCGGTGATCAGTGCCGCGCGCGCGGCTTGCCGCGCCTTGTCTGCCGGTGCGCTGAGCTCGTGCTCCTCGAACCGCCCGACCGGCCTGCGGCGCGCCGTGATCCACAGGGCGGCCGTGCCATCGCGCACGATCGCGCCGGGCAGCGCTGCCAACAACCGCGGCACCCCGTCCGGTAGTCGCCAATGCCCCCGCACCGCGATACGTCCCACGCGTGCCGCCCAGGCCGCCGGTAGTGCGATCAAGCACGCCGCGATCAACTCATCGATGGCGATCGCGGTCAGGGTCGTCATCCAGACCAGCACCAGCGCCGCCCACCATCCGGCGACCTCCGCTGCCGCTCTGCCGCGGGCGCGCCCGGTCATGGGCAGGCTTCGTCTTGTCGGCGCCAGTCGCGCACCGCGTCGCGCACCCGGTCGAATACCGCCAGCGGCGGACCGACCAGCAGATTCGCCAGTGCGGATTCCCCGGCTCCCGGATGCGGTCGGGTGGGCGCGACCGCTTCGGCGGCGCGGACCGAACCCGCCATCCGCTCCAACTGATGCACCGAAAACTGCTGGCGCAGTAGGGAGAATTCCTCCTTCTCCTCATGGCTGGCATGTTCGACCACCGCGTCTGCGAATTCGGCCAGTTTGCCGTCGAAATCCGGATGGTCGACGCCGAGGTCGTAGAGGTCGGCGAGCGCGCGTTTGGCATGGTTCTCCTCCGCCAAGCGCTGTTCGACCATCTGGTCGGCCCCGAAAAGCGCACGGGCGGCGAGCGGATGGACGGCCTCCTCTTCGGCGCACTCGTGCACCGCGAGCAACCGAACCAGCTCGTTGAACAGCTCCGACTTATCGCCCTGTCCGGATTTCAGTTGGGCGAACAGGTCTTTGATCTGCTCATGCTGGGCCATCAGCACATCGACGACATCGTCGTAGGATTCGTCCATCATGGCGAGGGCCTTCCCGCGCGGTGTGGAATGAATTCCTGCGCTTTGGTTTTGGCGCCCTGCAGCATCAGATGCCAGCCCTCGGGATCACCGCGCATGATGGCCTCCGCGGTGTCCTTCATCTGCTCGTAGGTCGCATGCGGCGGGATCGGCGGCACCTCGGGATCGCAGCGGATGTCCAGCAGCACAGGACGATCCGCGGCGAGCGCTTGGGTCCATGCCTCGCCGAGGTGCTCGGGATCGTCGATCGCGAGCGACGGTAGCCCCATGCAGCGCGCGAGATCCGCGTATGACGTGTCCGGAAGTGTCTGCGACTCCGCGAATTTCGGTGCCCCACCCATCGCGCGCAGCTCCCAGGTGACCTGGTTCAGATCGTTGTTGTGGAAGACGCAGACGACCAATCGTGGATCGGTCCACTGCGGGTAATAGCGCTCGACGGTGAGCAGTTCGGCCAGGCCGTTCATCTGCATCGAGCCGTCGCCGACCAATGCGATCACCGGTCGGTCCGGATGTGCGAACTTGGCGCCGATGGCATACGGCACACCGGGGCCCATGGTCGCCAGGGTGCCGGAGAGCGAACCGCGCATACCGGCGCGGAACCGCAGACAGCGGGCGTACCAGTTGGTGGACGAACCGGAGTCCGCGGTGACGATCGCATTATCCGGAATCTGTTGCGACAGTTCCCAGACCACGCGCATCGGATTGACCGGTTTGGCCTGCAGCATCGCCTGCCGCTCGACCGTCTCCCACCAGCGGGCCACATTCTGCTCGACCCGCTCCCGCCAGGACCGATCCTGCTTGCGGCGCACCAGCGGAATGAGCTCGGCCAGTGTGGCTTTCGCGTCGCCGACCAGATTGACCTCGGTCGGATAGCGCATGCCGATCATGGTGCCGTCGATATCGATCTGCACGGCGCGCGCCTGACCGAATTCCGGCATGAACTGGGTGTACGGGAAATTCGAGCCGACGATGAGCAGAGTGTCGCAGTCGCGCATCAGTTCATAGCTCGGCCTGCTGCCGAGCAGTCCGATCGGGCCGGTGACGAAGGGCAGATCGTCGGGCAACACATCCTTGCCGAGCAGTGCCTTCGCCACACCGGCGCCGGTGAGTTCGGCGATTTCGACCACCTCGCGCACGGCCCCGCGTGCGCCCTGCCCGACGAGTATCGCGACCTTGGACCCGGCGTCGATGATCTCGGCGGCGCGTTCGATCTCGCCATACGGCGCGATGACCGTCGCGGTAACCGGATGCGGCGGGCTGGACGGCACCTGCTTGAAGGCGTGTTCGGGCGGCTCGTAGGGCTCTTCCTGCAGGTCGGCGGGGATGATCACCGCGGTGGGCCCGTGTCGGGTCATCGCGGTGCGGAACGCCCGGTCCAGCGCATTGGGCAGCTGACTGGAGACGTTGACCTCGACCAGATAGTCGCTGGCAACGTCCTTGAACAGGCTCTGCAGATCGACTTCTTGTTGATAGCTACCGCCCATCGCGCTGCGCGCGGTCTGACCGACGATGGCGACGACCGGGACGTGGTCGAGTTTGGCGTCGTAGAGGCCGTTGAGCAGATGGATCGCCCCCGGGCCGGAGGTGGCCGTGCAGACACCCACCTGACCACTGAATTTGGCGAATCCGGTGGCCTCGAAGGCCGCCATCTCCTCATGTCTGGCCTGGACGAACTGCGGATTGTTATCCGCGCGGCCGAAGGCGGCGACCAAGCCGTTGATGCCGTCGCCCGGGTATCCGAAAACGTGTTTCACGCCCCACTCCCGCAGGCGCTGCAGGACGTGGTCACCAACCTGTTGTGTCATGAGGAACTCCTGTTGGTATCCGGGTTGGTCAGAGCGGTGATACCCAGCGAATGGGCAGGCAATCAGCGGGTGTGCCCGGCCGGGGAGCGGGTAGCCGTCCTGTGCCGGTCCGACACAGGAGGGTTGTCGAATGATTGATCTCCCGCTGGCGCGGCTCGCATCCGATCTGACACGGCAGGTCGCCGGTGAGGTGCGTTTCGATCCCGGCTCCAGGGCCACGTATTCCACCGACGCCTCGAATTACCGCGCGGTGCCGCTCGGGGTGGTGCTGCCGCGCACGCCTGAAGATGCGGTCGCCGCCGTCGCGGTCTGCCGCGAGCACGATATGCCCGTGCTCTCGCGCGGTGGCGGGACCAGTCTGGCCGGGCAGTGCTGCAATGCCGCGGTGGTGCTGGATTGGAGCAAATTCTGCGATCGACTGATCTCGGTCGATGCCGAGGCTCGCATCGCGGTGGTGGAGCCCGGGATAGCGCTGGATCCGCTCAACGCGCAATTGGCGCGATACGACCTGATGGTCGGCCCCAAACCCGCGACGCATGTCAGCTGCACGATCGGCGGGATGATCGGCAACAACTCCTGCGGTTCCACCGCGCAGGCGTACGGCAAGATGGTCGATTCGGTGCGACGGCTGGAAATCCTGACCTACGACGGACTGCGGGTCTGGGTCGGCGCGAATCCCGAAGCGGATGGCGATCGGTTCGCCGAACTGCTCGATGGCCTGCGGCGGATCCGCGATGACTATGCCGCCGATATCCGCGCGCACTATCCGGATATTCCGCGCCGGGTGTCGGGCTACAACCTCGACGCGCTGCTGCCGGAGCACGACTTCGATATCGCGAAACTGCTTGTCGGCAGCGAGAGCACGCTGGTGACGGTGCTGCGCGCCGAGCTGGAGCTGGTGCCACGGCCGAAGGCGGTGGCGCTGTCGGTACTCGGCTATCCCGATATCTACGATGCCGCCGATGCCGTGCCGATGGTGTTGCGGCACAAGCCGATAGCGTTGGAGGGGCTGGACCATCGGCTTGTCGAGCTGGAGCACGTCAAACATCTGGCCGAGGGCGCCATCGCCCGGCTGCCGGACGGAAACGGCTGGCTGATGGCGCAATTCGAGGGCGCCGACCAGGACGAAGCCGATCGCAGAGCCCAGTCGATGATCGAGGAGGTATGCGCGGAAACCGGCGCGACCTCGACGATGATCGATGATCCGGCGCGGGAGGCCGAGATCTGGACGGCCAGGGAAGCGGGCCTGGGCGCCACCGCCTTTCCGCCCGACAGTCCCGAAACCCATGAGGGTTGGGAGGATGCCGCGGTGCCGCCCGAGCGGCTCGGTGACTATCTGCGCGACTTCGAGAGTCTGCTCGAAGACTTCGATTACGGCTCGTCCTCGCTGTACGGCCACTTCGGCCAGGGCTGCGTGCACACCCGGATTCCGTTCGATCTCCGGACAGCAGAAGGGGTTTCGCAGTATCACAGCTTCGCCGAACAGGCCGCGCATCTGGTGACCCGGTACGGCGGATCGCTCTCCGGTGAACACGGTGACGGTCAGTCACGCGGTGAGTTGCTGCCGATCATGTTCGGGGAGCGGGTCGTCGCGGCGTTCGGCGCGGTCAAGAATCTCTTCGATCCGCGCAATCGGATGAATCCGGGCAAGCTCGTCGACCCGCGTCCGCTGGATCACGATCTGCGCGAAGGTCCGGACTATCGACCGTGGGATCCGGTGACCCACTTCGCCTTTCCGGACGACGACCATCGTTTCAGCGTGGCGGCGGCGCGCTGTGTCGGGGTAGGTAAGTGCCGGGGTCACGCGGGCGGCGTGATGTGTCCGAGCTATCGGGTGACCCGGGAGGAGGAACACTCCACCCGTGGGCGCGCTCGGCTCCTGTTCGAAATGCTGCAGGGCGAGGTGATCACCGACGGTTGGCACTCCACCGAGGTGCGCGACGCACTCGATCTGTGCCTGGCCTGCAAGGGTTGCCGCAGCGACTGCCCGGTCGATGTCGATATGGCCACCTACAAGGCCGAATTCCTCTCCCACCACTACGAACACCGCATCCGGCCGATGGCGCACTACTCGATGGGCTGGATCCCCCTGTGGGCCCGCCTGGCCACCACCATCGCCACACCGGTCAACGCACTGGCCCAGAGCCGAGGCGCGGGGCGGCTGCTCAAACGTCTCGGCGGCCTCGACCCACGCCGGGACCTGCCGCGATTCGCCCGTAGCCGCTTCACCGAAACCTTCGCCCGTCGCACACCGGACGAGCGCGGCCATCGCGAGCGAGTGCTGCTGTGGCCGGATACCTTCACCAATAACTTCGACCCCGATATAGCCGAGGACGCAGTCACGGTGCTGGAGGCGGCCGGCTTCGAGATCGAAATACCGAGGCGCACCGTATGTTGCGGGCTGACCTGGATCTCGACCGGCCAACTCGCGACCGCGAAACGGGTACTACGCCGGACCTTGCGGCAGCTCGAACCCCAATTGCGGGCGAGCACCCCGATCGTGGTGCTGGAGCCGAGCTGCGCCGCGGTCTTCCGCTCGGACCTGCCCGAACTGCTCCCCGGCGACGAGGACGCCCACCGCCTGGCACGTCAGGTTCGCACGCTGGGTGAACTCCTCGTCGAGCGAGCCGACGACTGGGAGCCACCACGGATCGACGCGAATGCCATCATCCAACCGCACTGCCATCAACACGCGATCCTGCACTACGACGACGACCGAAGGCTTTTAGCGGCAACAGGACTCGACGTCGAAGTACTCGACGCGGGCTGCTGCGGTCTGGCCGGAAACTTCGGCTTCGAACAAGGCCACTACGACGTCTCGGTGGCCTGCGCCGAAGACGAACTGATGCCCCGCGTGCGCGCCCGCACCCCCGAAACCCTGGTACTCGCGGACGGTTTCAGCTGCCGCACGCAAATCGAACACCTGGACCCGCAGGCTCGGCCGCGCCACGCGGCACAGGTGCTCGCCGAGGCGCTGCGCGGGGAAAACCCGGCCTAATGCCGGCGCAGGCCGCTTGCGAGGGTTTCGAGCTGGCGGCTGAGCCAGGTCTGGGGGCTGTGGCGATGCGCGCGGTCGTCGAAATCGCCGTGTGCGCCGAAGTCGGGGCCGCCGGTTCGGTCGACTGGTTCCCAGAGATTGTGCGGTCGGGCATCGGCGTCGGCGTCGGTCTGTTGTGAGTCGTAGCCGGTGCGGGCGAGGTATCGGTCCAGCAGCGCAGGTGCGATGCGTTGTGCGAGTAGCGTGCCTGTCGTGCTTGCTCCGACCCAATATTCCTTGCGCTGCGGATGTTTCGCGGCGAAGACGATCGCGCGGGCGATGATTTCGGGTTGGTAGATCGGCGGGACCGGCTGCGGCCGCTTCGGCAATCGGGAAAGCACCCAGGAGAATTGCGGCGTATTCACCGCGGGCGCCTGCACGATGGTGATGTGCGCGTTGCTGCCCTCGTGCATCAGCTCGACTCGCACCGACTCGGTGAAACCATTGACCGCGTGCTTGGCGCCGCAGTAGGCCGACTGCAGCGGAATCGCGCGGGCGCCCAGCGCGGAGCCGACCTGCACGATCGTGCCGCGATCACGCGGCCGCATGCGCGCCAGTGCGGCCATGGTGCCGTGTACGGTCCCGAGGTAGGTGACCTCGGTGACCCGGCGGAACTCCGCGGCGGCGATCTGCTCGAACGGCGCGAATACCGAGACGAAGGCCGAGTTGACCCACACGTCGATGGGCCCGAGGTCCTGCTCGGCGCGCGTCGCGGCGGCCTCGACCGCGGCATAGTCCGCGACATCGACCGGAATCGGCAGCGGCTGTCCGCCCGCCGCGCGCACATCCGCCGCGGCGGCCTCGAGTCCGGCGCCACCGCGGGCCAGCAGCGCAACTTTCGCTCCGCCGCAGGCGAATTCGCGCGCGGCAGCACGGCCTATGCCCGCGCTCGCCCCGGTGATCACCACTACTCGGGGTTCGCTCGTCATCACAACTCCTTATTCTTGGTCGTCGCCGAATCGGGTGAGGCGAACCGAGGATTCGAACAGTGCCGCGTGCACGAAGGCCTGCGGCATATTGCCGCGCAGCTGGCGCTGGGTGACGTCGAACTCCTCGGCGAACAGACCCGGCGTGCCGCACGCGGCACGGTTGCGTTCGAAATAGCGCGCCGCCGAAACCCGGTGTCCGAGTTGGGCGGCCGCGATCGCCATGATGAATCCGCAGAGTAGGAACGCGCCCTCGTTCGTCTCCAACGGCTGCTCGTCGTGGCGGTAGCGATAAACGTAGAAGTCCGTGCACAATTCGCGCTCGACCGCCCGATATGTCGCGAGGCTGCGCGGATCGTCGACGGGCATGCCACCACGAATCGCGGGCAGCAGCAGGGCCGCGTCGACGCCCTCGGCATCCGGCGCCTGCTGCCAGGCGCCGCTGGGATGCACACTGGTGCGGGCGGTTTCGGCGACGATGGTGTCGGCCAGTGCCATACAGGACACCGGGTCGGCGCCGGTGGCCGCGACCGCGGCGACCGCGCGCAGACCGCTGACGCAGGCCAGCCGGGAATGGGTCCAGTGCCGCTCCTCGATCTCCCAGATGCCCGCGTCCGGGCGACGCCAGCGGTCGGCGATCGCGGCGACCGCCACCGAAACGGCCTTGCGATCGTCCTCGGTCAGCCGGTCGTACCGTGCGGCAGCGGCGAATAGCTGCAGCACCTCGCCGAAGGTGTCGAGCTGGGACTGGTGGCGTACGCGGTTGCCGACGATCGCGCGACCGCCCGGGTAGCCGGGCAGGTCCAGCTCCTTCGGCTCCGGGATGGATCCGCCGGTGACGGTGTAGGCGGGCAGCAGATCGGGACCATCGGCGAGCAATCGTTCGGCGACGAACCGTATCGCGCTGTCCAACAACGGATGCGGTCCGTCGGCGGCCACCGCGAGCCCGGCGTAGCACTGATCGCGGATCCACACGTACCGGTAGTCGTAGTTCTCGCCGCGACCCGCGCGCTCTGGCACGCTCGTGCTGGCGGCGGCGACCATACCGTCCGTGCCACTGGTCATTCCGCGCATGACCGCGTACGCCTGCGCGGTATCGCGGGGCGCGGCACAGGGGCCCGGCTCCGGTACCTCGCGCTGCCACGCGGCCTCGGTTCTGGCCCACGCGGTGTGCGGATCGGGTGGATCCGAAGGCAATGCTGTGTCGGACAATTCGAGGACCAGATCATGAATCTCGCCCTGCCGCAGGTTTATCCGGTCGGTCCAGCCCGAAGAGTCCCGAACCGACGCGGACGAGCCGCCGGCCCAGCGCAGCGCGAGGTCGCCGACCCGCGCATGCCACCTCCCGTCGTCGGTGCGGCGCAGGTCGCGCGCGTGCGCGGCGCCGAATCGGCCCGCGGGCCGCAGCACCACATCGACCTCGGCGTCGCCGTGCGCCGCGATGATGCGACGCAGCACGACGACCCGGTGCGGATCACCGGGAAATGCCAGCGCCTCCCGGCATTCGACGACCGACGTGCCGACCACCCAGTGCGAATTCCAGATCAGCGTGCCCGGGTCGTAGTACCCGCCCCACACATATCGTCCGGTCGGGGTCACCGAATACACGCCATCGCCGCCGATCAGCACGGCGAAGACCGCGTCACTGTGCCAGCGCGGTGCGCACAGCCAGTCGAAATCACCGTGCGGGCCGACGAGCGCTCCGCGCTCCCCGTCCGCAAGGAATGCGTAGTCGCGCAGCACATGCGGCTGGGTGATCTTATCGGTCGTCACGTGGGTCGTATACCACCGCAAACGGCGGGTAATCGCGGTGCTCGCGGCCCGGATCAGGCCTTGCCCAATGCCCGCGCGAGCTGGCTCTTGGTCATCTTCGAACGGCCCTTGATGTTTCGCTGTCTGGCCTCGTTGTACAGCTGGTCGCGGGTCGGGCCCTTCGGACCGCGACTGCCCGAGCGCTGCCCACCGCGTTGCTGCGGCGACTTGTCCTTGACCGAGGAGCGGCTCGCGGTCTTGGACTGCCCGGATTGCGCGCGATTCTTATTGACCGTGCGCGCGGCGATTTCCTTGGCCCGCTTCTGGGACTCGCCCCGATCCCGAGCCGATTCCTTGACGTGTTCGTACTGGCGTTCCTGTTTGTTGGTCCATTCCTTGGGCATGTCACACACCTCCTGCGCGTCGAGTACCCGGGCAACGGATGCGAAACCAGTTGTTTGCGCGCGAATAGCGCGGTTATGCCATCGCCGACGCCGTCGGCCGCGGCAGCGTGAATCGACGTGGTCGCGGGGTCGACCAGGGGAAAGATCATCGTGGATATGCTGGCCGGGTGAAGGTACCCGCTGGCGCGTTGGTGACAGTCGCCGATGATCTGGACACGGTGACGACGGTCGGGCATGAGGACGATCCGGCGGATGCCGGGTTGACGCGCGGCGACGTCGACGCGCTGTGGGCTTCCGTGCAGGCGTGGTACCGGCTGGGGACAACACCCGCGATTCAGACTTGTGTGCGGCGCAGCGGGAAGATCGTGTTGAACCGGGCCATTGGGCACGGGTGGGGAAATGCGCCAAGGGACCGCCCCGATGCGGAGAAGGTGCTCGCGACGCCGGAGACGCCGTTCTGCGGGTTCTCCACCGCGAAGGGTGTTTCCGCGGCGCTGATGTTCATGCTCATCGAACAGGGCGCGTTCGCACTGAATGATCCCGTGTGCAAGTACATTCCGGAGTTCGCGGCCCACGGCAAGGACGCGATCACGATCGGCGATGTGCTGTCGCATTCGGCCGGGGTTCCGTTTATCACGCCGCCGTACAAGGGCGTCGAGTTGGTGCTCGACGAGGAGCTGGCCGTACAGGGCCTGGCCGATCTGGTGCCGAGTTGGCGGCCGGGCCGGTTCCGCGTCTACCACGCACTGACCAGCGGACTGATCCAACGTCTGCTGGTGCAGCGCGCCACCGGCAAGCGGATGCGCGAACACCTCGCCGAGCAAGTACTCGAGCCACTGGGCTTCCGGTGGACCAACTTCGGCGTCCGCCCCGAGGACGTCGACAAGGTCGTGCCCAGTGTGAAGACCGGCCCCGCGCCATCTCGAATGTCGACCCTATTGGCCCGCAAGGCACTCGGCGGCCGAATGGACGGCGCGGTCGCCAAAGCCGCACACCAGGCCTTCCTTACCGCCGAACTCCCCTCGGGCAACCTCGTCACCACGGCCTACGAGCTGTCCCGCTTCTACGAGATCCTCGCCCGCGGCGGCGAACTCGACGGCATCCGGATCATCGAGCCGGGCACCCTACGCGAAGCGATCCGGCCCGCACCCTGGATCCCCGGCGTGGCCGGACGAGTGAGCCGCGCCGGATTCGAACTGGGCGCCCGCAGATCGAAATTCGGCCGAAACACCCAGTCCCACTTCGGCCGCAGCGGCCTGACCACCCAATACGGCTGGGCCGACCCACCCCGCGGCCTCTCCGGCGCCATCCTCACCAGCGGCAAGGCCACCACCGACACCAAACGCCCGTGGGCCTTGGTCGCCCAGATCTCCAACACCGTCGGCCACCTCGCCCCCGCCGATCGACTGTTCGACGCCACCTGACCGGTGATAGTGGGAGCTCGGCGCCACCGACTGGTTTTGCGAATCTGCTTGCGGGGGTAACCGCCGGTTCACTGAGTCGACCGAAATCGTGACGAATGGGTGAACGGTCTGCACGGCATCCGCCTGTGTGACTAGGCTTTTCGGAGCACGCATACGCAGCTGGACATCGCGTAGAGGGATGGACATGACAGGTTCGGAGTCGGCGCGGGTCGAGATCGATCAGACCAAACCGAGTATTTCGCGCGTCTACGACGCACTGCTCGGCGGGAAGGACAACTACCCCGTCGACGAAAAGGTCTGTGAGCACCTGCGTGAGACCATGCCGCAGATCGATGATCTGGCGAAACTGAATCGCGAGATCCTGGGCCGCGGCGTGCGCTACCTCGCGGGCGAGGCCGGGCTGAAGCAGTACCTCGACCTCGGCGCCGGCCTGCCGACCATGGAGAACACCCACCAGGTCGCCCAATCGCTGCAGCCAGGGGCGAACGTCGTCTACGTCGACAACGACCCGATCGTGCTGGCGCACGGGCGCGCGCTGCTCGAGGAGAACGACCAGACCGTCGTCGTCACCGCCGACCTGCGGCATCCGGACAACGTGCTCGCGCATCCGGATGTGCAACGGATGATCGATTTCGACCAGCCGGTCGCCGTCATGCTCGTCGGCATGCTGCACCATCTGCACGACGACGAAGATCCGGCGGGCGTCGTGGCAGGGTATATGGACGCGGTGCCCTCGGGCAGCCATCTGTTCATCACGCACTTCTGTAACTCGGGCCCGGAGGCCAAGGAAACCGAGAATTCCTTCCTGGAATTCCTCGGCACCGGCCGTTTCCGGACCAACGACGAGATCCTCGCCCTGTTCCGGGGCTACGACCTGGTCGAGCCCGGCCTGGTCTACCTGCCCCAATGGCGCCCGAACCGCATCGTGCGCGACAAGCTGACCATCGTCGAACGCCTGATGGTCGGCGCCATAGCGCGCAAACCCTGAGAGCGCCCCCGCGGCGGCGATTAGCTGGCCGAACCGCGGGTATGGCGCAGTTATGGTCCCGACCATCGATGAATTGCTGCACGCGCTGACCCGCGCCGTGAACACGCTGGCGGATACCGATATCCGCTTCGCGGTGGCGGGCGGTTGCGCAGTGTACGCGCGCGGCGGGCCCGCCTCGGAACACGATGTGGACATCTTCATCAAACCCGCCGATGTCGCGCGCGCCCGCGCGGCGCTGGCCCGTGGCGGACTGCGGGTCGCCGAGCCGCCCGAAGACTGGCTGACCAAGGTGTATGAGGGCGGCATCCTCATCGATCTGATCTACCGGCCGAACAACCGCGCCGTCACCGACGAATTACTCGATCGCGCCACCGTGATGCGGATCGGGCCCACGATCGCACCGGTGATCAGCGCGACCGATCTGATGATCGACAAATTGCTGGTCTTCGACGCGCACCGGCTGGATCTGAGCCCGCTGCTGTCCATCGCGCGCGATCTGCGCGAGCAGGTGGATTGGGAGCAGGTGCGCAAGGAAACCGATAGCTCGCCCTACGCCCGAGCCTTCCTCGGACTGGTGGACGACCTCGGGGTGATCGGGCCGAAAGGGGTGGAGTAGATGGATCTGCCGCAATATCTGGTCGCGCACCTGCGCCGGGCGCTGGCCGAGGATCCGCGTACCGCCGAACTCGGTGTCCAGGTGACGATCCGCGGCGATGTGGTCGTGCTCGGCGGCGAGGTGAGCAGCGCCGAACGCAAACAGCAGATGGAAAACATAGTGCGCGAACAGCTCCCGCACGCACGCATCCACAACGACGTGCACGTCACGCCGCCCGCCGCCCCCGGTGACACCGAGGCGCTGACGGACTGAGACCGGAAGGGAGTGTGGCCATGCGGATCGCGGCAATCGGCGACGTACATCTGGGCGCCGAGTCGAGCGGCGAATGCCGCCCCGCGCTGGCGGAACTGTCCGAGCGCGCCGACGTGCTGCTGCTGGCCGGTGATCTCACCAGACACGGCACCGTCGAGGAAGGCCGGGTCGTCGCCGCGGAGTTCGGCGATCTCGGGCTACCGGTGGTCGCGGTACTCGGCAATCACGACCACCACAGCGACGCACAGGACGAGATCATCGCGACGCTCACCGATCACGGCATCACCGTATTGGAAGGCACTGCCGTCGAATTCACCGTCGACGGCCATACCCTCGGCGTCGCCGGGACCAAGGGCTTCGGCGGTGGTTTCGCCGGCAAGTGCGCGAGTGTCTTCGGCGAGCGGGTCATGCGCGAATTCGCCTCGCACACTGTCGATCTCGCGCAGACGCTGGGAGACGCCCTGGCGGGCCTGCACACCGATATCACCATTGCGCTGACCCACTACTCCCCCATCAGCGACACCCTGCACGGCGAGCCGCGCGAAATCTACCCGTTCCTCGGCTCGTACCTACTCGGCGAGACCATCGATGACCAGGGCGCCGACCTCGCGATCCACGGGCACGCGCATGCGGGCATCGAACGCGGCACCACACCGGGCGGCATTCGGGTACGCAATGTGGCGCAGCCGGTGGTGCGCACCGCCTATGTCGTCTACGAGCTGACGCCCGAAGCGAAATAACCGACGCCCGAAGCGAAATAACCAAGGAGTGCCGATGTCCCCGATCGGATCCACCGTCACGCTGGCCACGGCGACATTGGCCGCCGCGCTGCTGGTCGGCTGCGGCGGCAACGGCGGTGTCAACCCGCTGCCCGCCACCCCGAGTTCACATCCGGACGTCACCATCACCTTCTCGTCCCCGGGTAGCTCCGCGCAGGTGCCGAATACCGACGAGATCACCCCGACCGCGGCTAAACAGCTTTGCGACATGATCAGACCCGAGGTCGACAAGTGGCGCAACCAGGGCCAGCAGCTCGGCAAGATCAGCTTCAACGGCACCGTGCACGACTGGGCCGCTCGCAATGGCGGCCTCAACGACACCGTCATCCGGGACCGCGCCATCGTCGATCGCATCACCACCACCGAATGCCCGGACGTCCGGCTGCAGGTTCTCGACGCCCTGCAGATCACCACACTCGCCGATGGTCTGGTCGGTTTCGGCCGCTGAGCAGGTGTTACGAGGGTTCGGAAACCGTTCGGGTGGCCAGGATTCCGGCCAGGATGACCCGTAGTCCGTGGTCGAATTCGGCGTCGGGGTCGGCGTCGAAGAGATCGGCGACCATGCGGGCGGTCCGGGGGTAGCGTCCGGCATCGACCATCTGTTCCAGTCGTGCGGGATCGTAGGGATTGCCGTCGGCGTACTCCGCGCCGGACTGAGCCTGCTCCTCGATAACGAATCCGACCGTGTAGTGCAGCAGGATCGGAAAGACCCGCTCGGCGTCGACCACCGAGAACCCCGCGTCCTCGAGCGTGCGCAAGGTCAACTCCACCGTGCGCCACATCGATTCGTCGACGACGTAGGTACCGGCCAGCACCTTCGCGCCGTCCCGATAGCGCAGCATCGACCGGCGCAACCGCGCGGCCAGCGCCACCACCCAGTCCTGCCAGTCCTCCCCCCGCCGCGGCGCCTCGACGCCGTCGACCGCGGCGACGAATATGCGCCGAGCCATCGCGTCGAGCAGTTCGCGCTTGTTCTTGACGTGCCAATACAGCGCGGGTGCCTGCACATCCAGAGCCGCGGCCACCTTGCGCATGGTCAGCCCGTCGAGGCCGACCTCGTCGAGCAACCCCAACGCGGCCTCGGCGATCGCCTTGGCGTCGATCTTCACTGTCACCTCCATAAGTCCGACCTTGACAGCTTAACAACGTTCTGTTCTCCTTAACAACGTTAAATCGCTTAACGTTGTTAAGGAGACCGACATGGAAACCACCGAGGTAGTGATCGCCGGCGCCGGACCGACCGGGCTGATGCTGGCCTACGAACTGCGCCTGGCCGGAGTAGATGTGGCGCTGGTCGACGGACTTCCCGCGCGGACCGGCGAATCCAGGGCGGGCGGCATTCATGCCCGCACCATGGAGGTCCTCGATCAGCGCGGCCTGCTCGACGATCTGCTCCCGCTCGGCCGCCCCATCCAGGCCGGGCACTTCAGCGGCCTGCCACTGGACTTCAGCGACTTCAACACCCGCTACCCCTTCACGCTCGCCGTCCTGCAGTCGGTGATCGAACGCGAACTCGACCGGCACGCAACAGAACTCGGCGCGGCCGTGCAGTGGGCCTCGCCGGTCACCGACTTCCGTCAGGACGCGGCGGGCGTCGACGTGGCGATCGGCGGACCGAATCCCCGCCGGATCCGCGCCGCCTACCTGGTCGGTTGCGACGGCGGCCGCAGCGCGGTGCGCAAACTCGCCGGCATCGACTATGTGGGTACCGACGCGACCGCTACCGGCATGCTCGCCGATGTCGAGCTGGCCGATCCGCCCGCGCAGCCGTTCTTCGGACACCGCCGCGGCGTTGGCGACTTCTCCGCGGTCCAATTCGAGCCCGGCTGGTACCGACTCGTCGTCCAGCGCCACGACCGCGTGCTCGAGCGCGGCACCGAGCTGAGCTTCGAGGACTTCCGCACCAGCTTCGCCGAGGTCGCCGGCACCGATTTCGGTATGCACAGCCCGCGCTGGGTCTCGCACTACGGCGACGCCGCCCGCCAAGCCGACCGCTACCGGGTCGGCCGCGTCTTCGTGGCCGGGGATGCCGCGCACATCCACTATCCGGCGGGCGGCCAGGGGCAGAACCTCGGCATCCAGGACGCGGTGAATCTCGGCTGGAAGCTGGCCGCCGCCTTGCGCGGCAACGCATCCGACGAACTGTTGGACACCTACGAGACCGAGCGCCACCCCATCGCGGCGCGCGTCCTGCACAACACCCGCGCCCAGACCGCATTGGGGCGGCCCGGCCCGCATACCGACGCGCTGCGCGACATCATGAGCGATCTCATTGATATGGACCAGGTGCGCCATCGCCTCGGGCTCATGATCACCGCACTCGATATCCGCTACGACATCAAGGGCGAGCACCCCCTCATCGGCCGTCGTGTCCCGGACGCCGACCTCATCACCCCGGACGGCGAGACCCGAGTCCACGAACTGTTGCGCGCGGGCCGCCCCGTGCTGCTGGTGCTCAATGGGAACGGCGTCCCCGCGGTGCCCGAATGGCACGACCGGGTCGAGATCGTCGGCGCCGAAAGCCGCGATCGCCGCTGGACCGTGCCCGGCGTCGGCGCGATCCCGGCTCCGGCGGCGGTTCTGCTGCGCCCCGACGGCTACGTCGCCTGGGCGAGCGAGGAACCCACCGCCGCGGGATTGCCCGAGGCCCTCACCACATGGGTCGGCGCACCGGCCTGACACACCGTCCTGCTCCGTTTCACCACTCCGCCGATTCAGCGGGATATGCTGCGGATTAGCGGAGGGCAGAAATACCGGACGGACGGTCTTGTTGATCTTGTTTCGCGGCGCGCGAATTAGTTGATCTTGATGGCGCCGGGGTGACACTGTCGGCGAATGGACACCGACCGAAAATCTTCCGGAGAAAGATCAAAAACGTTGCCCCGCAATCGGGTTGTTGATGTGTATGCTATCGATCAATCACGACCCCACTACGAGGTGGGATGATGACCGAGGACGGTGTCGAAGTGGATGTGAATACACTCCGAATGCGCCGTGCGACCGTCTTCGCGATAGGCGTCGGAGTGCTGACGCTCGCGGCGACCGGGCCGCTCGATCGGTTGCTGCTGGGCATGTTCATCTGCATCGGACTCGGGCTCGGCTGGCTCAATGCGCAACTGACCCGAATGACCGTCAACCGGGTCGCCGATGCGGAGAAGCCGAGGAAGCAGGGACTGTTCCTCTCCTCCGCCAGTCGATTGATCGTGATAACCGCGAGTTCGCTCGCAATCGCTTTCCTGGCGCGCCCCCACGGCATCGGAATCTTCTTCGGCTTGGCCGTCTTTCAGGTGATTCTGGTGCTGGTCACGGTCGTGCCCGAAGTGAAGGAGCTTCGCCAGCAGTCATGACGAATCAACTGGCTTCCCTCGCGCAGCAGGCGCTTCCCGTCCTCGCACAGGACGCACCCGAAGAGCCGAAGATCAAGGTCGGCGAACACGCGGTCGCACATCTGTGGGGCATGGACTTCAATGTCGACACGATCATCTCGACCACCATCGCGGCGGCGATCGTGCTCGCCTTGGCGTTCTATCTGCGGGCCAAGCTGACCTCGGGCGTACCGAACGGTGTGCAGTTGTTCTTCGAGACCGTCACGGTCGGAATGCGCAACCAGGTGGAAAGCGCCATCGGCATGAAGGTCGCGCCGTTCGCGCTGCCTTTGGCCGTCACGTTGTTCATCTACATCCTGCTGTCGAACTGGCTGTCGGTACTACCGGTGCAGTACGGACACGGCGAATTGATCGCGCCGCCCGCATCGGATGTCAATTTCGTCTACGCGCTGGCCCTGTTCGTATTCATCATGTATCAGGGCGCCGGTGTGTACCGGCGTGGCCCCGGTGGGCATGCCAAACAGTTGCTGAAGGGCCACACCGGTTGGGGTCCGATGGTTTTCATCAATGTCATCGAGGAAGTCGCCAAACCGCTCTCGCTGTCGCTGCGATTGTTCGGCAACATGTTCGCGGGCGGCGTGATGGTCTCGGTGATCGCTTTGTTCCCGTTCTGGATCAGCTGGGGTCCGAATGCCATCTGGAAACTCTTCGACATGTTCGTCGGAGCGATCCAGGCATTCATCTTCTCGCTGCTGACCGTCCTGTACTTCAGTCAGTCGATGTCGCTGGAGCACGAACACTAACCGCCAGCGACACCCTTGCCAGTCGCTCGAAACAACAACGGATCGGCGCCGCCGATCGAGCTCATGTAACAGAACAGGAAGTGAAAAATGGCAGACGCAACAACGGCGGCCATCGTCCAGGGCGCCCTCATCGGCGGCGGCATCATCATGGGCGGCGGCGCCATCGGCGCGGGTATCGGTGACGGTTTGGCCGGCGCCGCGCTGATCAACGGCGTTGCCCGTCAGCCGGAAGCCGAGGGTCGCCTCCGCGGTAACTTCTTCCTGACCGTCGGTCTGGTCGAGGCGGCGTACTTCATCAATCTAGCCTTCATGGCGCTCTTCGTATTCGCTACTCCAGGTAAGTAATTCAGTATGACGCCGCGAACGGATGTTGTTGCCGGGGAGAATTTCCTGATTCCCAACGGCACATTCTTCGTCGAGCTTTTGATCTTCCTGATCGTGCTCGGGGTCATGTGGCTGTTCGTCGTTCCGCCGATACGCAAGGTATTGGCGGAACGCGAGGCGAGAGTTGCGGAGACCGCGGTCGACAACAAGGAAGCCAAAGCCTTGTTCGCCGACGCCGAAGCGAAGTATCAGGCGGCCGTCGCGCAGGCGCGCAGTGAAGCGGTCGAGATCAGGAATCAGGCAAGGGCCGAGGGCCGAGTTATCCTCGAGCAGTTGCGCAGTGAGGCGCAGGAAGAGGCCGACAGGATCGTCGCGGAATCCGCGACGGAGCTGCGGGCCCAAGCGGACCAGGTGGCCGCGGAGCTGCGTGATGCTGTCGAACCGCTCGCCGAGACATTGGCCGACCGTGTGCTCGGCATCAAGGATCGGCACGCCGGCTCCAGCGCCGGCCATCACTCAGAACGAGCGTAGCCACCATGACCTTCATCAGTGCTAGCCTCACTAGCGGCCTCCTCGCAGAAGGAGCCCACGCGGCAGGGTCCGAGGACTCGGGCATCTTCCACATCACCTTCGACTGGCCGATCTTCTTCAGCCAGCTGTTCGGTTTCGCGGTCATCGTCTTCATCATCGTCAAATGGGTCGCTCCGCCGGTCGGGCGGCTGATGGCCAAGGCGCAGAACAATATTCAGAAGCAACTCGACGAGAACGAGGCTGCGGCGACGCGACTCGTCGAGGCCAAGCGGGCCTACGACAACGCGGTCTCCGACGCCCAGGCCGAACTGGAGCACATCCGCGAGGACGCGCGCATCGATGCCGAACGCATCGTCGCGAAGATGCGCGAATTCGCCGATGCCGAGGTCGCCCGCGTCCGCAGCCAGGGCCGCGACCAGATCGCCCAGATGCGCACCCAGCTCATCCGCGATCTGAAGGCCGAGCTCATCACCACGGTCATGGACAGCACCGAGGAAAAGGTCCGCTACGAGATCGGTTCCACCCACGTGGCGGCCGACAGCATCGACAAATTCCTCGAAGACCTCGAGGCCATGGCCAACGCGGAACCGCCGATCCGCCGCCGCGCCCAACCCTGGTCATTGTGAACTCGGTGGTCACCGAAGCGCATGCCCTGGCATGCTGACCGCGTGACCACTGCGGAGATCACGGTTGACTTCGCGCCCGAGCTGCGGCTGTTCATCGCCGCCGCGCAACGCGCGGGTCCCTCGACCGTGCGCATCGACGACGTCTCGACACTCGGACATGTCGTGGAGTCGCTCGGCGTGCCGCTCACCGAGGTGGGCGCCCTGGTGGTCGACGGTCGGCCGGTCGAACCCGCACATCTGCCCGTCGACGGCGAGGCGGTCTCGGTGCGCGCCGTGGTCCGCCCCCAGCACATCGCCGAACCGCTGCGATTCCTGCTCGATATCCACCTCGGCACCCTCGCGCGGCGGCTGCGCCTGCTCGGCGTCGACGCCGCCTACGAGAAGCCGGACATCGGGGACGCGGCACTGGCCACGCGCTCGGCAGCCGAACACCGCATACTGCTCTCCCGCGATCGCGGACTATTGCGGCGACGCGAAATCTTCGCGGGCGCATACATTTACAGCCACCGCCCGGCCGAACAACTCGACGATGTGCTGTCGCGTTTCGCACCACCGCTCGCGCCATGGACCCGCTGCACGGCCTGCAACGGCCCCCTCCGACTGACCGACAAGCAGACCCTGCGCGGAAGAATCCCCGACGACACCGAACGCACCTATGATGCCTTCGCTCAGTGTGTCGACTGCGGCCGAACGTATTGGAAGGGCGCACATCACGAAAGCCTCGACGCGATCGTCACGCACGCCCTGCAGAACTTCGGGACCTGACGCGGGCCGTCAAAGGCCGATCGTCACGCATGCCCTGCAGAACTTCGGCGCCTGACGCGGGCCGTCAAACGAATGCGCGTCCCGCGCACATTCGCTCGCCGCGCACGTCTTCGCCCGGCGATTCCGTGCGGCGTGCGAATCTGGGCCCGGAACCAGGCGTTCCCGCCCAGCTGGATCAGGCCCCGAAGGCACCCTCGAGGCGGCTGCGGGAGCCGGGGTGGAGCAGGCGGGCAACGCTGACCAGGGCGGTGGCCGACCAGGTGCGGCGGCGGATCTGCAGACAGGGTTCGGTGCGGCGGATTCGGAGTAGGCGGCAGTCTTCGTGGCTGCCCTGCACGGCCTCGACCACATGCTCGCCGCGGACCAGCGGCGCGACCTCGCTGAGGTAGCGGTTCGGGGTGATGTCGGCGAAATTCTGGTCGAGGTAGCCGGGTGCGGCGGCGGGGTTGACGTAGCGGTCCTCCAGTTGGATCGGCACGTCGTCGTCGAAATGCACCAGCAGCGAATGGAATACCGCAGCCGTCGGCCAGTCGTCGAGCAGCGGATTGTCGGCGTCGACGGATTCATTGCGCAAGAAGATGACCTCGGTGCGATGCCGGTGGCCGCGCTGCTGGATCTCATCGGCGATATTGCGCACCTCGAACAGCGGCGAGGCCACCTTCGCGGGCGCGACGAACGTTCCGACGCCCATCATCCGTACGACCACGCCCGCGGCGGCCAGTTCGCGCAGCGCCCGGTTGATCGTCATGCGGGAAATCCCGAGCGCGTCGACGAGCTGATGTTCCGAGGGCAGCTGATCTCCCGCGACCCAGCGCCCGGCGCCGATCTGCGTGCGGATCAGGGTCTTGATCCGCTCATAGGCAGGTGCGGCGTCCGGCCCGGACGCCGCGAATAAAACCGCCAGGTCCGCATCACTTACCGGGCGGTTCATCGCCACCACCTCTCTCGTCTCTGCGCCACCTTAGCCGTTCCGGTTGACAGCCACTTGTATATACAGGACTATGCATCTGGGCAGCTTCAATGGCCCAGAGCACAGACCGAGGGCGCACGCCGGGTCCTCCCCCGCACCGCACTTGTCGCAGCTGCTCCCCTTCTCCTGACGGAAGGCGGATTCATGCCGCACAACGACGAATTCGACACCGGACTCCAACTCGAGCGCCGCACCATCGAAGTGATTCCGGATGCCGAACGCCATGGCACCCCACGCAATCAGTTCACCCTGTGGTTCGGGGCGAATATGCAGATCACCGCGATTGTCGACGGTGCGCTCGCGGTGGTCTTCGGCGCCGACGCGCTCTGGGCGATCATCGGCCTGCTGCTCGGCAATATCCTCGGCGGCATCGTCATGGCCCTGCATTCGGCGCAGGGCCCGCGGCTCGGACTGCCGCAAATGATTTCCAGCCGAGCACAATTCGGTGTTTTCGGCGCCGTGATGCCGCTGTTGCTGGTGATCGTGATGTATCTCGGCTTCGCCGCGACCGGCACCGTATTGGCCGGCCAAGCGGTGAACAAGATTCTGCACGTGAACAATTCGACCATCGGCATCCTCGTATTCGGCGCGCTCACCGCGGTGGTCGCGGTGACCGGCTATCGGCTGATCCATGTCATCGGCCGGATCGCGACGGTGGTCGGCATCATCGGCTTCACCTATCTGACCATTCGCCTGTTCACCGAATACGATGTCAGCGCCTACATCGGCGCCGAATCCTTCGATATCGTGACCTTCGTGCTCGCGGTCTCCCTCGGCGCGGGTTGGCAGCTCACCTTCGGACCGTATGTCGCCGACTATTCGCGCTACCTGCCCCGCTCGACCAGTGCGCGCACCACCTTCTGGTCCACCTTCGCGGGCAGTGTCCTCGGCTCGCAGTGGGCGATGACGCTCGGCGCGCTGGTGGCCGCGGTGGCCGGAAAAGCGTTCCTTGGCAATCAGGTCGGGTTCATCGGCGACCTCGCGGGGCCGTCCGCGATCGCGCTGCTGATCTACCTGGTGATCGTGGTCGGCAAGCTGACCGTGAACTGTCTCAACGCCTATGGCGGGTTCATGTCCATCCTCACCTCGGTGACCGCGTTCAACGGTCGGTCGCACACCACACAGGCCGCGCGAACGGCCTATATCGTCGGCTTCACCGTGGTGTCGATGCTGATCGCGGTCGGAGCCAGCGCCGACTTCCTCAATAATTTCAAGAATTTCGTGCTCGTGCTGCTCATGGTGTTCACCCCGTGGAGCGCGATCAACCTGATCGACTACTACCTGATATCGCGCGAGCGCATCGATATCCCGGCGCTCTACGATCCGGACGGCCGCTACGGACGCTGGAATCTCACCGCGCTGGCCTGCTACACCCTGGGCATTCTCGCCCAGATCCCGTTCCTCGCACAGAAGCTCTACACCGGCCCGATCACCGACATGCTCGGCGGCGCGGATATTTCCTGGATCGTCGGCATCGTGTTCACCGCCGCGATCTACTACCCCCTCGCCCGCCGCACCAGTAACCCGCCCGACCGGATGATCTACCCCGCTGACACGGTGGCGACCCGCGTGTCCTGAGGCCGGTCAGCCCAAGAGTCCGCGCAGTCCCATCGCGAATTCGGTGATGCGAGGTTCGATTTCGGCTTGCTCAATCGTAACTAGTTACCGACCAGTCGGGTGTAAACCTGAGTAGGACGGATCCGCACGAACCTGTCGGGAGGGGTCTTGCGCAACGAGTTGGGCCGGAATCTCCGTGAGCTCGCCGGCAAGGACGACGACATTTCTGAATGGCGGCCAATTCATTTCGATCTCGGTATCGAGAAAGACCGATCAGAGTTGTTCGCGCTGCTGGCTTCCGCAACCGTCCAGCGGGTGCATGACACACTTGCCGACCAGTTGCGGCAGCTCATATCCGCGCGAGATCCCGGCTGTTCTCGTGTCGAGGTGGACCGGCGCGCACATCGACATCTGGACGGCAAGGAACGGGCCGAGTACGGCGTGTGGGTGTGGTATCCATGGTCGGGTGATCTTGTACATGTACTGCCCGAGACGGAGTTTCGGGAGGTGCGCACCGATCGCAACCGCTACCGCATCACCCCGGCCGAACAGCGGCGGCTCGCCCGAATGCGGATCGGCGTGGCCGGGCTTTCGGTCGGCAATGCCGCCTTGCTCACCCTCGCGCAGGAAGGGATCGGCGGCTCGTTCAAGATCGCGGACTTCGACCGGCTCGGACTGTCCAATCTGAACCGCATCCGCGCCCGCGTCGCCGACCTCGGCGTCGAGAAGACCGTCATCGCGGCCCGGCAGCTGTACGAGATCGATCCGTATCTGCGAATAGAGCGGTGTCACAGGGGAGTTCGGGCCGAAGCAATCGATGATTTCCTGCTCGGCAGCGGTGGTCTCGATCTGCTGGTCGAGGAGTGCGACGACCTGCACACCAAGGTGCTGCTCCGGGAGCGGGCGCGCAGCCACGGCATTCCGGTGATCATGCAGACCAGCGATCGCGGCCTGCTCGATATCGAGCGCTTCGATCTCGAGCGGGATCGGCCGATCTTCCACGGTCTACTCGGTTCCGTACGGGCCCAGGACCTTCGCGATCTCACCACAGCCGACAAGATCCCGTTCCTACTGGACCTCTTCGACGCGAGCCGGATCAGCACGCGTGCGGCGGCTTCACTGCCCGAGGTGGGGCAGACGATCGAAAATTGGCCGCAGCTCGCCTCGGAGGTGGCGCTCGGCGGCGCGATCGTCGCGGATGCCGCGCGGCGAATGCTGCTCGGCGAGCCGGTCGGATCCGGGCGATATTACGTCGATCCGTCCGACCTCGTTCATGCGAATCACGGCATACACCGCGAACCGATCTCGCCCGCATCGTTATTCGCGATCGCCGAAGAGGCGCAGACGGACCCGTCGCTGCCACCGGAACCGTCGCTGCGCGGCATCGTCTCCGACGATGCGGCACGGTGGATCGCGGCCATGGGCACGCTGGCGCCGTCCGCGCACAACACGCAGCCGTGGGCCTTGACCTGGCGGCGCAACGACGCGGTCTTGGAATGCCGCCACGACCCCGGACGCGACCTGCCGAGCCTCGACTTCGCACACAGCGCGACCTGGGTCGCCTTCGGTGCTCTGTTCGAGAATATCGAGTTGGCATCCGGACATCTGGGGCTGCGTACGCGGATCCGGACTTGGCCGCGGCCGAATGACAAACGCCTCGTCGGCACGGTCGAACTGGCCGCCGCACCGGAACTGGAGGCATCGCCGCTCGCCGCGCAGATCGCGGTACGGGTCACCAATCGGCGGCGCGATGCCCGTGGGCCGCTCGGTGTGGACGTAGCACAGTCGCTCACCGCGGCGTGCGCCGAATGCGGTGCACGATTGCAACTGCACTGCGAGAGAACGGGATTGGCCGAAATCGGCGCGCTGATCGGCGCGGGCGATCGAATCGGCATGCTGAACCGGGCGATGCACCGCGACGCCACAGGCGGCTACCGATGGACGCCGGAAGAGGTACGGGCCAAACCCTATGGCCTCGACATCGCCACCGCGGAACTCACCGATGCCGAGCGCGCGGCACTGCGGCTGCTCAGTCAGTGGCGCGTGGCGCAGTGCCTCGCCGAAATCGGCGGCGGCCGTGCGCTGGAAGACCTTTCCCGCGACGCGGTGGCGAGCGCCGCCGCGGTGGGGCTGCTCACGGTGCCGGGTGTGTCACGCGAAAGCTATCTGCGCGGCGGACGCGCCATGCAGCGAATGTGGCTCACCGCGACGGCGGAAGGCATTGCGGTGCAACCGATGACGGCGCTGCCCTATCTGTTCGCCCGCCTCGAGCGCGGCGGGGGCAACGGGCTGTCCAGGCGCGAGCAGACCGAACTCCGGGATTTGCGCGACCGCTATCGGCAGTTGTTCGAGACCGACCCGGACCATGCCGAGGTGCTGCTGTTCCGCCTCGCCCACGCGGGACCGCCGACGGCGCGCTCGCTGCGCCGTCCCTTGGCGGAGGTACTCGAACTCGCCTAGGCGTGGTGCGTGGGGTGGTAGTGCTCCCATGCGTCGGCGAGCGCCTTGCGCACATCCGCCGGGAGGTAGTCGCGGATTTCGCGGCACAGGTGCACGCTGGCCCCGCAATCGTCGCACCAGATCCGGACCGTCCGCGCATCCTTGGCAACCGCGTCGGCGATCCAGTCGACGCGCATATTCCCGTGGTCGACAGTGGCGACCCATCTATCGCCGTATCCATCGGCATCCTGGTGGATGGCGTTCACCATGGTCACCTTGAACATGGGCGCGGGCTGCGTCCGTTTCTTCGTCATGGTGGGATACCTCCAGCTCTGCCGAGCGATATGTTCGTGCGACATCGAAGTAGTACCTTCCGTCGGGCGGTAGGCTCAGCAACCTTCTGGTAACCGGATTGCTTCGCGACGCAGGAGCCAACCGTAACCCCCGCTGACGAGCGCGGCAAGAGCCCGATTTCAGGCGGCAAGTGCAGGGAATCCGCTGGTAAAGAGAACGCAAAGCCTTTGCTCTATTGGCGGTAAGGCGCGGCGGCCGCGCGCGCCGCCGCGGTGAACGCCTGCCTGATCTGTGGCCACAGCAACCGATCCACACACGAGTACTCCGGGAAGAATCCGGCGCAGTCCGATTCGCGCGGTCCGATCTCCATGACCAGCGCCGCCAGCCCCAGTGCGCCGTAGGCCTGATCCATGCTGGTTCCCGAGGTCGGGTAGCCGACGGTTTCGGTGGAGGTGCCCGAGGTGAAACCCTCCGGTGCGACCTGCGCCGCCAGCCGCCGCAGTCGGGCGGCGTCCTCCGGTGCTGTCACAGACGGCGTGATCAGGTAGTTCCCGTAGGAATGCAGGTCTATGAGGAGTCCGGTGGCGCTGTCGGGCACCTCATCGACGCCCGGCTCGCCGCGCTGGTCGGCGAAGATCGCGGATATCAGGCCTTCGAGTGCCCGGGTCTCCGGTTCGGACGCCGCGGCGACACCCCGGTAATCCTGCGCGCACGGATCCGCGTCGGCGCCCTTCTCGCCCCACCGTCCGGAGAAGTTCCGTTCCAGATCCACTCCGCGACCATTGCCCGGGTCCTCGGTCGCGCAGGACGGTTCGGCATCGTCGACATTCTTGCGCTGGAATCGCGGACGGCCCTCGGTGGCGGAGACGATCTCCACACCGTCCGGATTGGCCACCGGCACGATCCAGACCTCGGTGCTGTCGAGCACCGAGGTCGCCTCGGGGTCGATGCCGTAGCCGTCGGCGAGATAGTCGATCCAGCGCCACATCAGCTCGCCGGTCGCGATCTCGCGGGCATGAATCTGGGCGAACAGCAATAGCTTCGGCTTGTTCGAGACCGTCGACAACGCGCACCCGTCGGGCCGGACCAGTCCGAGACCAGCCTTCGCGACGGCCTTGACCGGCATGGGCGCGGGCGCGATACCCGTCAGGCAGATCGCCTGCAGCGTATGACCGCCGTGTCCCTGTGTCGCCAACCAGGACTCGCCGATGTCGTAGACCGTCGCAATGCCCGGATACGTGCGGCCGACGGTCTGCGCGTGCCACAGCATATCCGCGGCCGTGTGATATCCGCCGTAATAGGTCTGCGCCGCCGCGCTGCCCGGAACAACGATCCCCGATAAGAACAAAGCCGCGATACCGACAGCCCACCAACGCAATACGCGCACGAGTCCTCCCCTCCCCATGCACGCCAGACTACCTTGTCCGCGAACCCGTCCTCCCCCATCGGGTTCCGACGCCGGTCACGGACAAGGAGTTGGGCAAGAAGGGGATTCGGGGTCGCCGCGTCGCAACAGCGGGAATCGGATCGAGCGCTCGGCCGAGCGCTCGCTCAGCGCCGACCAGCCGTCCCGGCGCAAGTGGATCCAGGCGCCGATCAGCACCGCCAGGAAGGCGATGACGTAGCCGTTGATCAGCACCTTGGTGATCGGCCACCACGGCGGCAGCAGGAATACCCCGATCGACACCCAGGTCCTGCTCCAGTGATAGGTCCATGCGGCGGTCGCGGTGAACAGCACCGCCGCCGCGACCCACCAGCGCCAATTGTCCTGTGCCTTGTGCACCAGGTAGACCAGCAGCGGTACGAACCACACCCAGTGGTGTCCCCAGGAGAACGGCGACACCGCACAGGCGGTCAGACCGGCCAGCGTGATCGACAGCAGCCGCTCACCCCGCTGATACAGCGCCGTGGTGACGACCAGGCTCGCGATCGCGATCGAACCCGCGATGAGCAGCCACAGCCACACCGGCGCCGGCCGACCCAGCAGATGCGCGATGACACCGCGGATGGACTGGTTGGCCGGGTGGGTGTCCACCGCGATCCGGTTGGACTGGAAGAACGTCGAGGTCCAGTACTGCCGGGAATCGGCGGGCAGGATGACCCAGGCGAAGGCGATGGAGGCGAGGAAGGTGGCGCACGCGATGATCGCCGAACGCCATTGCCGCAGGGCCACGAAGTACGCCACGAAGTAGATCGGGGTGAGTTTGATCCCCGCCGCGAGTCCGACGCCGATACCGCACAGTTTGCTGCGGTCGTCGCGCAGCGCGTCCCACAGGATCAGCAGCATCAGCACCAGGTTGATCTGGCCGAAGTAGAGCGTTTGCCGGACCGGCTCGATGAAGACGCAGGTGGCCGCCAGCAGCACACTGATCACCGTCAGCCGAGCGGTGATCCGATAGCCGAGCAACCGCCAGCTGAGCAGCACACAGCCGATGAGCACGCAGAGGTTCAACACCAGCCAGGTATTCGTGACCCACCCCCACGGCACCAGGTAGATGGGCACGAAGGCGATGGTGGAGAACGGCGTGTAGGTGTACAGCAACCCACGCATCGTCGGCTCGGTGTACAGCGGGATGTCGTGCACGATGCGGAACGCGCCGTCCCGATAGATGTGCACATCGAGCCCGCCGACCAGGAAACCGCCCTTGTCCAAGAAGGGGTCGATCGTGGTGAACAGCAGGATCACCGCCAGCAGGGCGCTCCCGGCGAGGATGTAGATCGCTGGTCCCGTGCGCGGAAACTCCAGCTTCCGGGTATCTCGCACCGCAGAGCTACGAACGGGGCAGCGCCAACGCGGAACAAGTGGATCTGGATCCTGCTGAGCGGTAAGACCTCATCACTGGACCGATCCATCCCTTCGTTCCCACACCTGAGCGCGACACAGCGGCAGCCAATTATTAACGTACCTAATGACCCGAGCCTGCATCATGCCCCGAAGTCTCCGGGCAGGCAAGCGCAGCGGTCATCGCTGTCTGCTGGCCCTGGCCCGCCTGCGCTCCGCCTGTAGTTCCGCGAGCTCCTGTTCGAGCATCTCGGCGATGCGGAACTGGCCGGTGTCGTGGATATCGGGTGTGCGGACCACCTGCAGATGTGGATCCGGATCGGCGGGCGCATTGCCCTTGCCCCGGGTGTTCTCGGTCGACCTGCTGTCCTTGCGGCCCTCGAGCGAGCTGGGCTTGCGCGATACCGCCGAGGAGGCATTGTTCCTGCGCAGTGCCGACACCACCGATGGCTTGCTCTCCGCGGCAGGAGGCGGTTCGGCGGGGGCCGGCGCTGCCTTGCGTGCGGTCGCCTTGGCGGGCGGTGGGCTCGCTGGTCGGGTCTCGACCTTGGGCACGGGCTTGGTCTCGGCGGTGGCGACCGGCTTGTCGGTCGTCGCCGGAGCGAAGGGGTTGTTCTTCGCGACCACCGGCGCGGCCGGCTCCTTGGCGACCGCGGGGCCGCTGACGGGCGTCGCCGGTGCCGCGGGCTCCGAATTGCCCTGCGGACGGCCGTTTTCGGTCACCGCTCGGCCGTTGCCGTTGCTCGCTGCCCGGCGCTTCTCGGAGTCGACCGCGGCCACCGGTGCGGCCGAACCATCTTGTGCGGCAGCGCCTTCCCCGTCGGTCACCTCCTCGACCTCGGCCTCTTCGGCGTCCACGATCGCTTCGACGTCCAGCTCCGCGTCCTGTTCCGCGTCTTCCAGGGCCTGCTGCGCTTCGGACTCTTCGGTGGCTTCCTTACCCGATGCCACCAGGGCCGCCAGCGCATTCGCGCGGTAGGTCGTGATCGTTGGCAGCTTCCGCCGGATCTGCTCGGCCGGATCGGGCAATTCGCGAACCTGCTCGGTGGCCCGGTAGATGGCCAGGCCGTAGCGCGCGCTCGCGGCATCGTGGATGAGCAGGGCGACGCCGATCATCACCGGCGCGACGGCGTGCACACCGGTCTCGTACCATTCCCCGTCGCGCAGATACGGGTAGGTGTTCAGGGTGACCGTCAGTGACAGCAGCGCGATTTCGGCCGCGGCGACCTGTCGGCGGTTATCGATGACACCCCATTCGGCGACCTTATTGGTGCCGACCATGATGATGATCAGGCAGACGCTGATCATCGCCTCGATGAGGTAGCTGAACCAGTACAGCGGATCGCCCGGTCCGCCGGGTGCGATGTTGTGCTGCACGTTGACCGCGGACCACAGCATGCCCGCCGCCACCACGCCCGCCAACGCGCGCAGTGACCATCCTCGGTGCCGGTACAGCGACGCCAGCTTGGCGTGCGGGCTGGACTCCCGCCGCTGTGCCGCAATTGCCTTGCGGGCTACCAATAGATCTCTGATGTCGGCCTTCTCGATCGCTTCCGTGGTCTGCCTGGCGCGGTCGGCCGCGGCGGCCGCGGCCTGAACCTGTTTCCACCGCTGCGCGCGATCCTCGCCGCGAATCTTTTCCGCGAGCTCACGTTCGGCGACCAGCTCGTCCTCGGAGAGCGCCTCGGTCAGCGCCGGATCGAACTGATAGGCCAGGCGTCCTCGGGCCCGCTCGACCCTTCTCGCGAGCTGTCCGACCTCGTCCTCGATGGGATGCTCGATGGTCAATTCGACTCCCAGCGGGAGAGATTCGACGGCAGACAAGTGATCACGCGTGGGAACGGCACCAGACATTCATAGTCGATGCACCGTTGCCAGCGAAACTGTCAATTTGCCGCCGGTGGGTTGTCCTGCGGCGCGCCGCGCGCGACACACGCATCGCCGGTTTCGATTTAACGACGATTTAGTGCGTACCAACGTCGCTCGCGGCGCGATGACCGGACAGTTGAGCGGCCAGGATTCGCTACGACGCAACCGCTTGCCGGCAGCAAACAGCCAACCAGTTGGTTCGTTCAAGGGGTGTCGACACCTTCGGCGTGTCGCCCCCAACTGGTCAATAGGTCGGGCGATTTCGGATCCGTCCGGCCGATGCGCGCCGACGCAGCCGTCGACTTCCGCGATTGGTTGCGGTCAGGCCGCGTCCGTCAGCGCCTCGCGCCAATGCCAGGTGTCGGTGTATTGATGCAGGGCGAGGAGCTTTTCGTCGGCGATATGCCAAATGTGGGCGAATTCGGCGGCGACATGCTTGCCGGTGGCGCGGGCCGTGCCGCGATAGTGGCCGGTGACGATGACGGTGTCGGGGTGGGCGTCGAACCACTGCTCGGCGAAGGGGGCGATTTTGTACTCGCGGGACACCGGCTGCCAGATGCCCGCGAGCGCCGCTTCCGGGCCGTGCGCCTGAGTGATGGTCACGCTGGGCATACCCGGGGCCACCCAGCCCTCGAAGCGCGGATGCAGCGCCGCGAGAATCGCGGCGGGATCGCCGGATTGCGTTGCTTTGTAGAACTTTTCGACTACGTCTCGATTGCTCATGCGTTCATATTAGAGGGATCGTTCTATATCGACCAGGGGCGAAGGCCGGTGATTCGCGGCACAGCGGCAATCCCTGGCCGGCGCACAGCGGTCGCGCGATCCTTCGCCATGTGACCGTGGATTGCGACGATCTCCATGCGACGTTCTGGAGTGCCGTCACCGAGTGGCCGGTGGCGTCGAGCGGGAGGGCTGATTCAGCGTGGCGTCAGTGTGGTGCGGAAGGGCTGATTCAGCGTGGCGTCGGCGTGGTACGGATTCGGGATCGTAGGGCGAGGACGCCGATGGCCGAGCCGATCATGGCGACGCCGACGACCCACAGTCCGGCCCGCTGGGTGCCGGTGAGGTCCTTCAGCGCGCCGGTGACGTACGGCGCGACGAACCCGCTGACATTGCCGATGGAGTTGATCAGGGCGATACCGCCAGCCGCGGCCGCGCCGGAGAGGAATGTGCTTGGCAGCGCCCAGAAGGTTGGTAGCGCGGCGAGGACACCGACCGCGCATACGGTGACCGCGATCATGGCGGCGAACGGGTTGCCCAGATAGAGCGCCACCGGAATCGCGAGCCCACCGACCAGCGCGGGCAGCGCCACATGCCAGGCCCGCTCACCGGTCCGGTCACCATGCCTGCTCCACACGACCATCACCACGGCGCCGATCACGTACGGAACCGCGTTGATGAGCCCGCGCTGCACCACCGAATAGTGGGTGCCATACTGCTGTTGGAATCCGTTGATGATGGTGGGCAGGAAGAATCCGAGCGCGTACAGGCCGTAGACGATGCCGCCATAGATGAAGGCCAGGCCGAGTACCCGGGGATGGGTGAGTGCCTTGCGCACCGTCCAATGTTCGCCCCGCGCCCCCTCCTCGGCTTCGAGTTCCGCTGTCAACCAGTCCCTTTCGACCGGGGTCAACCACTTCGCCTGTGCCGGACGGTCGGTGAGGAAGAACCAGGTGCCGACCGCGAGGACAATCGCGGGCAGTCCCTCGACCAGGAACATGAATCGCCAACCGGTGAGCCCGAAGACACCGTCGCCGTACTGGATGATCAGACTCGACACCGTCGATCCCAATGCGGTCGAAATCGGCACCGCCGTCATGAATAACGCGACGATCTTCGCGCGCTGGGTCTGCGGAAACCAATATGTGAGATACAGCAGGATGCCGGGAAAGAATCCGGCCTCGACGACGCCGAGTGTGAATCGCAGGATATAGAGCCAGGTTTCGTTCGGCACGAATGCCATGGCCGTGGCGACCACACCCCAGCTGACCATGATCCTGGCAATCCAGCGCCGCGCCCCGAACCGGTGCAGCGCCAGATTGCTCGGCACCTCGAGTACGAGGTAGCCGATGAAGAAGATGCCGGAGGCGAAGCCGAACGCCGTCTCGGTAAGCCCCAGATCCGTTTTCATGCCGCTGGGTCCGGCGAAGCCGATATTGACCCGATCCAGGTAGTTGATGAAATACAACAGCCCGAGAAACGGCACCAGTCGAATCGTGACCTTGCGCAGCGTCGCCCGGGATACCTCGATCGTTCCACCCATCCGCGCACTCTCGACCCGGATCCGCCCCGGAGTCAAATTCCCAAGCCAGGCGGTACCGCTCGAATGTTCGATTTCGGGAGCCGCAGCGTCATGTGCGGGAACCCGGGCGTTCAACCGGCAATCGTAGCGTCGGTGGCAGAGGCGAACGGAGATCCCCATGTTCGATCCGCGACTTCGAACCCTGTGGCTGGCGAATGGGGCCGCGGGCGCGGCGGCGGTCACCGTGCGGACCCCCGCTCTACACTCGCCCGAGAGTCGTCGATTCCGATCGTGTGCACCGGGATTCGATCGTCGCCACGGACCTCGGCTACGGTGCGACGCACGCGTCGTCATCGGCGACACCCTGCGCCACGCGGGCATTATGAAACTCGACCCGGACACCGGCGCGGTCCTCCCCTTCGCGGCCGGACTCGGCGCCGCCGACGGCAAGGACGTCGCCGCGGACGGCACGGTCTACGCCACCAACGACTTCGGCAGCCTCATCGGCCGTGTGTACGCGACCCCTTAACGCGGCACAGTTCCACATGCTGTGCGCATCACGGTGATGGGTACCGTGATTGCTGTATGACAGGAACTGCCGCATACGGGCGTGAGATTTCGGTGCGGCCGATCCCGGAGAGGTTGGGTGCTGATGGGTGGCCTTCGATTGGCTTCGGTTGTCGCCGCTGCTGTGATCGGGAGCGGATCCATCGGGTCCGGAGGTCTTTCGAACGCGGCACCGGACACCCGTGGGCAGGTGTCGGAGTCGGCGACGACCGAGGATGGGTCGCGAATTACCGGCGTTACGGTTCGGGGCGATCGGCATCTGACGTTGACGGTCTATTCGGGGGCGATGGGGAAAGAGTTTTCGGTGCAGGTGCAGCGGCCTGCGGATAGTGGGGTGCCGCGGCCGACGCTGTATCTGTTGGCAGGGGTCGATGGTGGGGTCGATGGGGCGACGTGGGATACGAAGACCGATGTCATGCGGTTTTTCGGGGATAAGAACGTCAATGTGGTCGAGCCTGTTGGTGGGGCCTATAGCTATTACGCGGATTGGCGGGCGGCGGATCCGGCGTTGGGGGTCAATAAGTGGCAGACGTATTTGACTCGGGAACTGCCGCCGTTGATCGATGCCGCGCTGGGAACCAATGGGCGCAATGCGATCGCGGGGATCTCCACCTCCGGCACATCGGTACTGTCGCTGGCGATTTCGAGTCCCGGGCTGTACCGGTCCGTCGGCGCGTTCAGCGGGTGTGCGCAGATCAGCGATCCGGTCGGGCAGGCGTTCGTCGAGCTGTCGGTGCGGAAGGGACGTGGGGATCCGGTGAATATGTATGGGCCGCCGCAGGATCCGATGTGGGCGGCCAATGATCCCTATGTGAACGCCGAGCGGTTGCGCGGGTTGAATTTGTACCTGTCGGCGGGAAGCGGATTGCCCGGACCGTACGACAATCCCACCGATCCGCACACGCAGAGCTGGGCCGAGGGCGGACTCCCACTACAGGTGACGATGGGCGGTGCGATCGAGGGGTCGACGGCATGGTGCACCCGCAATCTGCGGGACAGGCTGAATCATCTCGGCATTCCCGCCACCTACGATCTCGACCCCACCGGCACCCACTCCTGGGGCTATTGGGAACGCGCGTTGAAGGATTCGTGGCCGGTGCTCAGCAACGGGCTCGGCGATAACCCCTGACTCACTCGTGTCCCGCGCAACAGTGCGTATCCGCGCTCACTCATTCTCGGCGCAGCAATGCGCATCCGAGTGACCGACCGCGGTCAATCGGCAGAAACACGAGGCCTCGATCGGCACATCCGCCACAGCGGCGACCAATTTCAGTTGCTGGGCGATGATTCGGGCTTCGGCGGTCTTACCGAGGCGCACCAGGCATTCGTGATAGCCGTGCAGACTCCAGACATTGCCCGGATGTTGGGACGCACGCGGCAGGGTGTTATCGAGCCCGAGATCGGCTCGGTAGACGGCCTCGGCCTCGTCAATGTGGCCCTGTTCGAGCAGTAGCGCACCATAGGCGTGTCGAGTCGGCTGCATCCAGCCCCACGGTTCGTCGTAGGGCAGATTGTCGTCGAGGTCGATGGCGCGGCGGAGGGCTTCGAAAGCGCTGTCGTAGTAGCCGTTTCGGTACCGGAGTTCGCCATCGAGCATGGCCGCGGCGATGGCGAGGATATCGCGGCAGGTGTTGTTGAACAGGGTCCGGGATTCCGGGACTCGGTC
Organism: Nocardia nepalensis; assembly: GCF_048910785.1. Taxonomy (NCBI): domain Bacteria; kingdom Bacillati; phylum Actinomycetota; class Actinomycetes; order Mycobacteriales; family Nocardiaceae; genus Nocardia; species Nocardia nepalensis. Next base: position 237,537 of record NZ_JBKBET010000044.1, read on the forward strand.
GAAGGCGGCGAGGAAGCGCCGCTGCTGCTCATCGGCCTCGGCGAGGCGATTGGTCGCGGAGTAGGCGACGCCCTTGGCGTAATGCAGCATCGCGGTGGTGACGCAGTACAGCTCTTGGTCTTCCGGCATCGGCAGATCGATGATATCGGCCCATTTCCCGAACCGGATGAACGCGTGCACCCGCATCGACAGGAAGCTCTCCAGCCAATCCGCCATCGGCGGCGACTGCACCCGCAGCAGCTCCTCCGGAATAGAATTCTCCAGCCGCGCAACGGTTTCCAGCGCAACCTCGGACTGCCCGAGGAACATCGCGCCATAGATCTTGAAGTGATAATTGTGCGCGCGATAGAGGGTGTAGAAATTGATCTCCCCAGCCGCACGCACATACTTCTCATCCGCGGCGATCGCGGCCGAATTGGCGGCTATGACAGCACGGTAGTCACCACACAGCACATCGAGATGCGACGGCATATGCGCGAGATGCCCCGCATCGGGCACCAGACCGCGCAGCCGATCCGCCACCGTCAGCGCGGCTTCCGGCGTCGGCGACATCTCCATCAAATGGATGTACAGGTGTAGCGCACCCGGATGCTTCCGCCCCTCGGCAGTCCCCAACGCCCGCTCCAGCACCGCCTTCGCCTCCAGCGTGCTCGCCCCGTCGGCGGGCGCACCGCTGCGCTGATCCCACAGCGCCCAGGGCGTCAGATTCATCAGGGCATCGGCGAAGAGCACCGCGACATCGAGATCATCGGGAAACCGCTCGTAGACTCCGCGCATCGCCGCCGCGTACTCGGCATTCCAAACCGACCCGTCCCCCTCCGGTGTCTTTGCCGGATACCTCGCGGCCAACGCCTCGATCAGCGCACGCTCGACCACCGAACCCCCGAGTCCGGCAGCCTTGCGCGCCGCGTCATGCGTCCGCGCGACGGTATCGGCCAACTCCGTCTCGTCGAAGAACTCCCAAGGCTTGTTGTAGTTCGGCCCCAACGCATAAGCCACCCCCCAGCCTGCCATCCCGCACCCCGGATCCAACTCCAGCGCCCGCTCGAAGCACCGCACCGCCTCCTCATGATTGAAGGCATATGTCCAGATCAGCCCCCGATCGAACCACAGCTGCGCGGCGGCCGACGACGTCGTAACCGGCCGCGCGTATGTTCCGAGATCGTAGTAGTCCACGGCCAGTCTCCCGGGCTCGAATATGAGTGGATCTCAGCATTCCGGACGATTACGCGCCGCGCGACCCGCTGATCGCGCCACCCGCATGAGGCATATATGAAACCGTACTCATATGGCACGCGCACCTCACCTTCGCCAGCGATCTGGCTGCTACCGAGAAGGCGGCAGCATGGAGAAACTCGAGCGAGGCCGCGATCATGCTGCGGTTCGCGGGCCATGGCCGAGTAACCGACACATCGAACGGCTCACCCCGAGCGCCATCTCTATCTCCTAGGAGGATTCGTGTCCGAAACCGTGCGTGGCGTGGTCGCCCGTAGTAAGGGCGCACCGGTCGAGATCGTCGATATCGTGATCCCGGATCCAGGGCCGCACGATGTGGTGGTGCGCATCCAGTCCTGCGGGGTGTGCCACACCGATCTGCACTACCGCGAGGGCGGCATCAACGACGAATTCCCCTTCCTGCTCGGGCACGAGGCCGCGGGCGTCGTGGAGACCGTCGGTACCGCGGTAACCCATGTCGTCGCAGGTGATTTCGTCATTTTGAACTGGCGCGCGGTCTGCGGTGAATGTCGCGCCTGTAAGCGCGGCCGCCCCTGGTACTGCTTCGCCAGCCACAATGCCAGCAAGAAGATGACCCTCACCGACGGCACCGAACTCAGCCCCGCCCTCGGCATCGGCGCGTTCGCGGATAAGACGCTGGTGCACGAGGGTCAGTGCACCAAGGTCGATCCGGCCGCCGACCCGGCCGTCGCCGGGCTGCTCGGCTGCGGCGTGATGGCCGGCCTCGGCGCCGCGATGAATACCGGCAATGTCTCGCGTGGCGATACGGTCGCGGTGATCGGCTGCGGCGGTGTCGGCGATGCCGCCATCGCGGGTGCGCGGCTGGCCGGTGCGCGGACCATCATCGCCATCGATCGCGACCCCCAGAAGCTCGAGTGGGCAACGGAATTCGGCGCGACCCACACCATCGATGCGACCAGCACCGATGTCGTCGAGCAGATCCAGGAATTCACCGACGGGTTCGGCGCGGATGTCGTCATCGACGCGGTCGGGCGCCCCGAAACCTGGAAGCAGGCCTTCTACGGCCGCGATCTGGCGGGCACCGTGGTGCTGGTCGGCGTCCCGACCCCGGATATGACGATCGACATGCCGCTGATCGACCTGTTCTCGCGCGGCGGCGCGCTGAAATCCTCCTGGTACGGCGACAGCCTGCCCGAACGCGACTTCCCGATGCTGGTCGACCTGTACCTGCAAGGCCGACTTCCGTTGGAGCGCTTCGTCACCGAGCGCATCGCGCTGGACCAGGTCGAGAAGGCCTTCTCCGCAATGCATGCGGGTGAGGTGCTGCGCTCGGTGGTGGTCTGGTGAGCCTGCGCATCGACCGGGTCGTCACCTCCGGCACCTTCTCCCTCGACGGGGGTACCTGGGATGTGGACAACAATGTCTGGCTGATCGGCGACGACACCGATGTGGTCGTCGTCGACGCGGCGCACGACGCCGACCCGATCATCGACGCGGTCGGCAGCCGCAACGTGCTCGCGATCGTCTGCACGCACGGCCACAATGACCACATCACCGCCGCACCGGAACTCGCCCAACGGCTCGACGCACCGATCCTGCTGCACCCCGGCGACGACCCGCTCTGGCGCATGACCCACCCCGACGTCGACTACGAATCCCTGGCCGATACCCAGCGAATCACCGTGGCGGGCACCGATATCGAAGTCCTGCACACCCCGGGCCATTCTCCCGGCTCGGTCTCACTACACCTACCCGAGGCCACCGCTCTCTTCACCGGCGACACGCTTTTCAATGGTGGCCCCGGTGCCACCGGCCGCTCCTTCTCCGACTTCGGCACCATCATCGATTCCATCCGGGACCGACTGCTGACCCTCCCGGAGGAAACCACCGTCCACACCGGCCACGGCGAAGGCACCACCATCGGCGCCGAAAAGCCCGCGCTGGCCGACTGGATCGCCCGCGGCCACTGAATCCGGTGGGATCGAGATCGGGTGGAATCTGCGGGCCGATGCCGCCACAGATTCCACCTGATCTTGCTCACTTCTCGACGTAAGCCTTGATGCGCTCGAGGGTTTCGCGCATGCCATTGCGGTTGGTTTCGCCCCGAGCGCGCCCGGCGACCAGCCAGTAGAGACGCAGCGCGAGGAGCTTGTTGTTGAGCTGGAAGGATTCGGTGACCTCGGTGCCGCCCTCGACCGGTTCGAGCCGGTAGCTCCAGGTATTGACCGCCACTCCGCGCGGGCCGAGCACGGTGAATGCGAATTCGCGGCCCGGCTCGCATGCGACGATCCGGCAGACCGTCCAATACTTCAGCCCCCAACCATTGCGGTTGACGTGTCCTCGGAACTTGACGCCCACGGCGGGAGCCGTTGCCCCGCCGAGCCATTCGGTGTCGAAGGTCTCCGGCGAGAATTTCGATGTATTCGTGATATCGCTGATCAGCCCCCAGATCTCATCCGCGGGTGCCGCCATTCGAACCGTCACGCTGTCCTGCATGCCTGCACGCTAGCAGGCGCTTTCTGAGACAGATAACCGTGTTCACGCCCGCGCTTGTTCATGGTCAGGCACGGCAGGTGCGCTACCAGCGAATTGCGATGAGCGGCAATAGGACTCGGTGCCGCGCGAGAACCTCAGCGCGATTCGGCCGCGGTCCAGAAGGCGATGAGGTCGGTACAGACTCGGAATGGGCGTTCCTCATTGGGAAGGTGGCCTACACCGTCGTAGACGGCGGTGCGAGCGCCCAGTTCTTCGGCGTAGCGTTCGTGGACACTCGGGGGCCAGAGGTCGCCGGAGTTGCCGTAGGCGATGAGGATCGGGAGGGCAGCGGCACGCAGGGCGGCGGTGTAGTCGATGGAACCTTCCATGACGCGCATGATGCCGATCAGGTTCGCCTTCTTGGTCGCGAAGATCCGGTTGTGCAGGAATTCGAGTTCGGCGGGCGGGACGAGGGGTGCCAGCGCCTGGTTCATCTGGTCCCAAAGCGCCCGCTGACCACCGCTTTCGATGAGTTGGGCGACCAATTGCGGTGGGGTGGAGTTGATATCGGAGGTCGAGGACGGACCGGACGCGAGCAGGGTGAGACTGCGGAAGCGGTTCGGCTGGGCGACCAGGGCGGCGCGGGCGACATAGCCGCCGAATGAGTGACCCACCAAGTGGATCGGTGCGTCTTCCGAGATCTGATCGGCGACGAGGTTCAGGTCGTCGGCGAAATCGGCCATGGTGTATCCCGCCACCTCATCGGGACCGTCCGACTGCCATTGACCGCGCTGATCGTAAGCGACGCAATGGAATCCGGCCGCGGCCAGCATCGGCAGCATGGCCCCGAAGTCCTCTTTGGAGCCGGTGAATCCGGGCACCAGCAGCGCCGTGCCACGCGTCTCGACGCCTGGTGGCGGGATGGATTCCCAGGCGGCCAATGTGCCCGCCCCGCCGCGCAGGGCGAACGGAATGGTCTCGGCGGTGACGTGCTCGATGGCATGGCTCATCGGTTTCCTCCATCGGCGTGCTCGGCACTAGGGCGGCAACACCCCTCCATTCTAAGCGAGTATCCAATCGGCATTGTTATTTATTCGAGATATTTCAGAACAGGGTCATCGGCTCGGTCGGGATGGGTTCGGGCAGCGGCGCCAATTCGGGCACGCACGCACGGACTTCGTCATGGAAGCGGCGGGCGAGGTGCAGGGCAGAGGCATTGTCCGGGGTGTGGATGAACACCGTGGGCGAGCGACCCTCGCGCAGCCACGCGACAACGACCTCCAGCCACGGCTGCCAGCCCGCCACGGTGCGCTCGGCCGAGTCGCGGCCGTGATAGCGGACGATCGGGAATTCGGTGAGGGCTCGGGTGCGCCGCGGCACCCGGGGCTTCTTCGCGCGAGCTTCGGCCTCGGCGGCGCTCTCGGCGGGGCCTTCGAAAAGTGTGGTGGTGTCGAAGGGCACCCATTCGGCGTCGACGCGCGCCAGCACGTGTTCCAACTGCCTTGCGGCGCTTTCGTTTTCGAAGAAGGCCGGATGCCGGACCTCGACCGCGGACCGATACGAGCCGGGCAGCGCGCGCAGGAATCCGGCCAGTGTCCCGAGGTCGGTCGGGCCGAACGAGCCGGGCAATTGCACCCACAGCGCGTGGATGCGCGGGCCGAGCGGTTCCATCGCATCCAGGAACGTCCGGAGTTCGTCCTGCGCACCATGCAGCCGGCGCTCATGTGTGATCGGCTTGGGCAGCTTGATGACGAACCGGAAGTCGGGGTCGGTCTGTTGCGCCCACGACGCCACGGTCTTGCGCGTCGGTGTCGCGTAAAACGTCGTATTGCCTTCCACCGCAGTGCACCACGACGCGTAGTGCCGCAACCGCTCCCCCGGCGAGGGTTGTTGTTCCTGCCAGGCCGCGTGCGTCCACATCGCACATCCCACGTGAAGCCGCATGCCAGCGACGCTAACGCACCGCCCGGTCGTCCGGGCGGTCGACATTGGTCACGTACGCTGACGGCTCCACCTCCACCACCTCGGGAAAGAGATCATGACGCAGTTCGAGAACGTCAGTGTGGCCAAGAAGGCCAATGTGTATTTCGACGGCAAGTGTGTGAGCCACAGCATCGAGCTGCCCGATGGCACGTCGAAGTCGGTGGGCGTGATTCTGCCGTCGACTCTGACGTTCAATACTGGCGCGCCGGAGATCATGGAGCTGATCGAGGGCGAATGCAAGGTCACCCTGGCCGGGGAAACCGAAGCGGTGACCTACCGCGGCGGCGAATCGTTCAGCGTGCCGGGCAACAGCTCATTCGAGATCGAGGTGCTCTCGACGGTGCATTACGTGTGCCACTTCGGCTGAGGCGGGCCGTAATATGGCCTGCGCCAAGGGCTTCGATTTGCGCCGTCAGTGAACGCGGCAGGTGACGCCCACGACATCGGCTAGTACGGTCGGCCCCAAGGCGTCGGCAAGGGCTGTCAATACGGTTGCGCATCCGGCATCGACGGTCAGCGTGGCGAGTTCATCACCTCGGGTCCGGCCGCGGTTCACGATCGCGACCGGCTTTCCCTGTTTCGCCGCATGCCGCACGAACCGCAGCCCGGACATCACCGTCAACGAGGATCCCGCCACTAGTAGCGCGTCCGCCGCGTCGACCAGCTCGAACGATGCGGCGACGCGCTCCTTGGGCACGTTCTCACCGAAATACACGATGTCCGGCTTCAGCATGCCGCCGCAGCGCGCGCAGTCCACCATCCGAAAGCTCTCGGTATCGGCGACCACCGCATCCGCATCGGGCGCGACCTCCACCCCGGTCGCCGTCGAATATGCCGCGAACCCCGGATTCGCCGCCTCCAATCGCTCGGCCAACGTCATCCGCGAAATCAGCGCCTCGCAACCGAGACACCGCACCCGCGCATAAGTCCCGTGCAGATCGATGACCCGTCGATGCCCCGCCTTCGTATGGAGCAGATCGACATTCTGCGTGATCAAACCGGTGATTACACCCGAGCGTTCCAGCCGCGCGAACGCCCGATGCGCCGCATTGGGCCGCGCCCCATCCATCGCCCGCCACCCGATATGGTTACGCGCCCAGTAGCGCTGCCGAAACGCCGCATCTCCCACGAACTGCTGGTACGTCATCGGAGTCCGAGCTGGCGACCCAGGCCCGCGATAATCCGGAATACCACTGTCAGTCGACACCCCCGCCCCGGTCAACACCGCCACCCGCTTCCCCGAGAGCAGTCCGCAAAGCCCCTCGACATCCGCACTCGGCACAGCCGAGACACCGGAGCCGGACTTCAAAGCGGACATGGGATCCAGACTAAGCGCACCCACCACCCCCAACCGTCCCAGTGTGCACAGTCACCCCCCGAACGCGCCCCTCGCGATCGCAGACCACGCCTGACGGCGCAGCGATCGCCCCTCGCGATCGCAGCCCACCCCCGATGTAAGGGGACTGTCTCGCCAAGGTATCAAGATCAGGTGGCACTGGTGGCGGGGGCTTCTCGGGCGATGCCGCCATAGATTCCACGTGATCACATGTCCAATTGAGGGGGGTGGGTGGTGGGTGCGTTTGGGTTGGGTGGGCTGCGGTGGGTCCTGTTGTTCTGCACCGACTTCCAGGGGGGTGCGGACCCCGGATGGTTTGGCGTTCTGTGGTTTTGCCGGTGCAGTGCTGGGCGCGTCGTGTGCCGTACCCGACTTACCTCCCGCAGTCAGGTGGGCAGGCCCGCGGCTTCCAGCTCGGTCGACTGGCTGTGGTTGCGTTCTCGAGCGTGTCAAGGGGAGTGGAATGTGCCGCGAGCCCCACCACCGGCGAGCTATCCACCGAGTGGAATCAAAAGGTCGCGCCGAACCAATTGCGAGCCACCATATGACTCACCTCGGCGCGTAATCGGCTCGAGCCCGCCACGCGGTGAGCTGACCGGCGAGCGGAGTCAAATGGTCGCGATAGCACCGGCTGCAAGCACCATATGACTCACCTCGCCGCGTGATCTGCACTGGCCCGCCACGCGATGAGCTGACCGCCGAGCGGAGTCAAATGGTCGCGATGGTGCCAGTGAGGAGGCGCCATATGACTCGCCTCGCCGCGTGATCTGCAGTAGCCCGCCACGCGGTGAGCTGACCGCTGAGCGGAGTTAAATGGTGGCGGTGGGGCTGGTTGGGAGCCGCCGTATGGCTTGCCTCAGGGGATTGGCTGCTGATGGGGGTGGGTCAGTTCTCGGGGGTGGGGTTGGGTGGGGTGGGCGAAGCGTTCGCGGTGGTCAGGAAGGCTGACATGGCGGCGGCTACGTTTTCGGGGCGGTCGAGCATGGATAGGACGTAGGCGTCATCGATCTCTACCAAGTTGCCCTTGGGGAGGAGTTCGGCCAGCTTGCGGCCGTGCTCGCGTGGCATGACCTTGCCTGCGGACGACCAAAGGATGAGTGCGTCGCCGGGAAAGTGTTGCAGTGCTTCGGTATTGGCGATCAGCTCGGCCTTCGGGAAACCGGATTTCGCGTACTTCACCAGATCTCGTCGAATCGCCTTGTCGCGCAACGCTGGTTCGGTCCAGCCGTGCACGAGATCGTCCGGCAGCGGCCGCCGTGCCATCCAGCCCATCATGAGTGGCGAGTCGCGCAGCCATCGAATTCGCAACTGCCGCAGGGCGAGTAAGACCCCACCGGGGAGTGCCACCGCGACGGTGACCAGCTTTCCTGGCAGACCCGGCGGGAAGTTGTCGAACGCCTCGCACGGCAGCGCGATGATCCGGCCGACGCGTTCATCCAGACCGTATGCGGTGAGGAACAGTCCACCACCCCAATCGGTGTGCACGAGTGTCACATCCCGTAGGTCCAGTGCGGCGAGGAAATCCGCGATGATCTGATTCAGCCCGCGCAGCGAGAGATCGGCATCGGGACGCAGCGGTGTCGCATGCGCGCCCAGCGGCAGGTCGGGGAGAACATAGCGAAACCCGTTGGGCAGCAGGTCGATTACCCGATCCCACTGCGTGTGGTTCATCAACAGCCCGTGCAGCAAAACCACCGCGGGCCCTTCGCCGCGTTCGACGTAATCGATTCGACCGGCGGCTATATCGACAGTTGGCATCCGCGAACCTCCATTAGAGTAGTCGCTCTAGAGCACATGCTCTAGTCTTACGGTGTGAACGCAGCGATGTCAACGAGGGACCGGATCCGCACCGCGATGGCTGAGCTGATGCGCAGACAGGGCTACGGCGCGACGACCGTGAAGCAGGTGAGCGAGCTGGCGCATGCGCCGATGGGCTCGCTGTATCACCACTTTCCGCAGGGCAAACAGCAGATCGCGGCCGAGGCCCTGCGCGTGGCAGGTGCGGCATACATCCAGTTGCTGCCGCTGTTGCTGGATCCGCACGAGGATCTGCGCGCGGCGGTGCCCGCCGCCTTCACCGAGGCGGCCGAGCAGATGGAACGGGCCGAGTGGATCAATATGTGCCCGGTCGTCACGATCGCCGGTGAGATCGCCGACAGTGAGCCCGCGCTACGCGAGGTCACGGCCGAGGTCATCGACTCATGGGTGCGCGAATGCACCGACTACTTCACCCGCCGCGGCCTGGACGCACCCGAGGCACACCGCTTCGCCCTCGCGTTCTTGAGCGCTCTCGAGGGCGCATTCATCCTCAGCCGCACACTGCATTCGACCGAACCGCTACGCGCAGCGGGCCAGACGCTGTCCTCGCACTTGGCCACCGACCGCGTATAACCGCAGCCGGTCGAGGCAAGTCGAACGGTGGCTCCAATGCCAGTCGCGAGACACCATTCGCCTACGCTCGGCCCACCGCCCGCTCGACGCACCGCCCACTCGACGCACCGCCCACTGAGCGCATCACCCGCTCGGCGCACCAATAACTGGGTGCAGCCGAACTACTTCCGAGCGGCCTACTTCGCCTGTCCCGATCGACGCACCACCCACTCGACGCACCGCCCGGCCCACCCCCTCGGCGCACTGGCCACTCGGCCCACCGCCCGCCAGGCCCCACCGCCCACTCGGCGCACCGATCACCGGGTGCGGCCGAACTACTTCCGGGTGGCCTAGTTCGGCTGTCCCGAAGTGGTCGGCGCGGGCGGCGTAGTTGTGGGCGGTGCGGGTTGGGGCGTTGTCGGCTTATCCGCGAATCTGGTGGTGCCGTCCGGAGCCAGCATCGTATTGACGTAATCCACACCGGAGGTGAGCAGCGTTGGTCCGCCGACGACCACCGTCCCGATGATCCCGCCGATGGCCGCGCCGGTGGTGAACCCGCCGATGCACCCGGCGGCGATGGTCACCACGCAGCCGACGAACGCGCCGATGGCGGTGCCGACGAAGCCGCCGATCGCCGTGGCCAGACCGAACTGACTGGCGAATTCATTACGGGCACGCTGGTTTTCGACCAGCGATGCCACCGGCTTGACGGTCAGCGGTTGGGTGAGGTCGAGTCCGGCGGGCTTCTGCGGCAGCAGTTCCAGCACCATGCCGTCTTTCTTGACCACCGGCTTGACCGGGATCTCGGTATCGGCGACCCGGAACTGCAGCGGCAGCGTGATCACGACGTGGCCGTCGGTGTCCGCGAGATCGACCACGTCGACCACGTCGGCGATATCGGCGGCCTTACCGTCCTGGTCGACCAGCGTGCCGTCCTTGTCGATCAGCCGACCGTCGCCGCCCGCGGCGAGCTCGCTGCCCGCCGCCTTGGACAGGGTGAAGGTGCCGCCACGCACGCTGGCGACGACGGTCTTTTCGACTAGCTTTAGCGAGTAGGTGATGTCCTGCCGCGCGGGCGCGGCGACCGGCTCGGCATGCGAAACTCCGGCGCCCAGGGTCACGGCACCGATGACAAGGATCGCCGCCGCCGTGCTATTGCAGAGCTTCATTCGGTATTCCCTTCCGTCATCAGGGTTTTCGCCTCCGCACCGCCCGCGCAGGCTCGACTCTCCCGCGCTCGCGATGGTCCCCGTGCAATGTACTCATATGCGCGGCAAGGAGGTCGAGGGGAGCCTAGTCGAGCCTGCGGTGTGAGGCGGCGGATTCGCGACGAAAACCGATGCCGGCTACGCCACGGTTACCTCCTCCGGCTCGTCGACCTGCGGCGCAGGGCGGGTGCGCAGCAGAGCCAGTCCCAGCAACGCGGCAGCGACGCTGAAGCCCGCGCTGATCCACGCACCGGTCGACATGGCGGCGGTGAACGCCTGCTTCGCCGGTTCGGCGTAACCGAGTTGGAAAGCGGCGCCGATGGATTCACGCGCGGCATCCGGTGCCTCGTCAGGCATGTGCGAGGTGAAGACACCGGCCAGGACGCTGCCGAGGATCGCGATGCTGATCGCCATGCCGACCTGCTGCAGGGTGTCGTTCATGGCCGAACCGACGCCCGCGTGCTCGAGTGGAATGGCGCTCATGATCGCGGCATAGGCGGCCGGACCCGCAAGACCACCGCCGATCCCCATGACCAGCATGCTGGCCAACACCGCGAAGTACCCCGAACCGACGGCCAGGATGCCGAAGGCCACACCCATCACGAGCAGACCCGCGACGATGAGCGTCTTATTGCTCAGCTTCTTGCCGAGCGTCGCGCCGAGGCCGTTGCACACCGCCGCGGCCACCGCGTACGGCAGCAGCGCCAGCCCCGCCTTCATCGGCCCGTAGCCGAGTACGAACTGCAGGTACTGGGTGAGCATCAGCATGAGCGCGCCCATGCCGAACACCATCAGCAGCAACGTGCAGCAGGTGCCACTGAAGTCTCGATTGCGGAAGACTGCCAGCGGCAGCATCGGGTGCGCCGACCTGCTCTCCCAGACCACGAAGGCCAGCCCCGCGACCACGGCCAGACCGATCATCGGAATATTCCACTCGCGCTCGATGATCACGTAGACCGCAGAACACAGCGCCACGATGGACAGCAGCACGCCGACGAGGTCGACCGGCCGCTGCTCACCGGTGGATTCCGGCATCAACACCAGTGCCGCGACAATCGCGAGCACCGCGACCGGGATATTGAGCAGAAATACCGACCCCCACCAAAAGTGCTGCAGCAGAAAACCGCCCAGCGTCGGCCCGAGCACGATGCCGACCATCGAGACGGTGGACCAGCCCGCCATCGCCTTGCGCCGCTCGTCCTCGGCGAAGGTGGTCATCAGGATGGACCATCAGGATGGACAGGGTCGATGGCATCAGCAGCGAACCGCCGACACCCATCAGGGCACGGGCCGCCACGACCTGCCACGGTTCGGTGGCCAGCACGGCCGCGAGCGAGGCCGCGCCGAACAACCCCAAGCCGACGACCAGCATGCGGCGCCGCCCGAACCGGTCGGAGAGGCTGCCCGCGGTGAGCAACAGTCCGGCGAAGACGAGCACATAGGCGTCGAGGATCCACTGGACATCCGATGGTGTCGCGTCGAGTTCACGGATCAGGGACGGTATGGCGATATTGAGCACAGTGCCGTCGATCATCAGCACCAGTAAGGACAGACAGAGGACCCCCAGAATCCACCAGCGGCGAGGGTCTCGTACAACGTTCGATTCCACTCGAACACCGTACGATGGAATCGCACAATGTGCGAGAGAATTATGCTGAGGCCGTGACCCAGCAGCAGTTCTCCTCGGTATGGACCCGCGCGCCGCGCCAGCCGAAGGCGGCGGGACTGCGCCGCGACCAGATCGTCGCGGCCGCGATCGAGCTCTTGGACGCCGAGGGCCTCGGCGCACTGAGCATGCGCAAACTCGGCGCCAAGCTCGACGCGGGCGCGACCAGTCTCTACTGGCATGTCGCGAACAAGAACGAACTGCTCGAGCTCGCCCTCGACGAGATCTGGGGTCTGATGCGGATCCCGGATCCGGAACAGACCTCATGGCGAGAGGTGGTGACCACCTTCGCCTACAACTTCCGGCTGACCATGCTCGACCACCCCTGGGTGGCCACCTTGATCGGCTCCTTGCCGAGCGTCGGGCCGAAAGCCTTCGAGCTCTCCGATCGACTGCGCCGCACCTTCATCGGAGCCGGGTTCACCGGCGTGGACATCTACCTCGCGAGCGGTACCGTGACGAGTTACGTACTCGGCCAGGTCATCCCCGAGATCACCTCCGCGAAGGCATTCGGCGAGAAGGGTTTCGACCCAGAAGCGGTGCTCGACGTCATGGATACGCTGGCCGCCGACTATCCGGAGATGCTCGCGGACTATCGGAACACCATGCCCGCCGACTACCAGACCGCCCGCGCGATGGCGTTCGACTTCGGGCTGCTCTGTGTCATGGACGGCCTGGAGTCACGACTGCGCAAGTGATCGCGCTCGCCGAGATCTAGGTCCGCGCGGCGGCGAGGTCTACCGACCAACCGAGCCGGATCGGGTTTTCGCGGCCGGAATAGATCGCGACACCCCTCCGTTAGATTGGTTGCCACATCCACCAAATGGATGGCAGACTCGCCAAGTAATTGAGTTCTCAACCACCTGAGGAGACACACCATGTCGACCACCACCGCCAAGGGACTGACCGCGGGCACCTGGGTTATCGATCCCACACACTCCAACCTGGGCTTTTCCGTGCGCCACCTGATGGTGAGCAAGGTCCGCGGCCGCTTCTCGGACTTCTCCGGCAAGCTCGTGATCAACGAAGACGGCACCGCCTCGGCGGAGGCCGAAATCCGGGTCGACTCGGTGACCACCGACAACGAGCAGCGCGACGGCCACCTGCGCACCGCCGACTTCTTCCACGCCGCCGACTTCCCGGTGGCCACCTTCAAGTCGACCGGCTTCCGGGTCAACGGCGAAGATTTCGTCGTCGACGGCGACTTCACCATCCGCGGCACCACCCGCCCGGTCTCCCTCGACGTCGAATTCCTCGGCGTCAACCCCGGCATGGGCCAGGGCCCGGTCGCCGGATTCGAGGCCAAAACCGTCATCAACCGCCGCGACTTCGGCATCTCCATCGACATGCCCCTCCCCGACGGCGGCGCCGTAATCGGCGACAAGATCACTCTCACCCTGGAAATCGAGGTCGGCCTCCAGGCCTGACCCACATCGAGGCGAGTCATATGGCGGCTGCGGACTCCCCGCAAGCCACCATATGACTCGCCTCGATGAGCATCGCCAACAGCTCTGGCCCCCGTCGACGTGGATGATCGTCGCTCGACGGCGCAGGAGGGCCGAGTACGGACCAACCTGTCGGACCACAAGCAAGCCGCCCAGTCGGACGGTCGACAAGTCGGCGCTGAGGCCATTTGCCGAGCGCTTTGGCGGTAGCGACCTGGATTTGCTCATTTACATCAACTCTTGCTCGGTTGAGCAAGAGGATCTATTGTTTTGCTTGTGCAAGCAAGGAGTAGGTCAGACAAGCAAGAGGAGGGGCGGACGTTCACCGAGAACGCCCGCCGCGCCCAGATCGTGGACGCCGCGATCGCGGTGCTCGCCGAGCACGGCTATCCGAACGCCTCGTTCGCGAAGATCGCCAAACAAGCGGGGCTGAGCAGCACCGGCATGATCTCCTACCACTTTCAAGGCAAGGATGATCTGATCCGCGCGGTGGTCACCGAAATCATGCGCGTGGCTTTGGAATTCGTAACCGCCGAACTCGACGGCGAGGTGGACTACACGGCCCGGTTGCGTGCGCACTTCGCCGCCAACCTCGCACTGCTCGACGAGTACCCCGAACATCTGCGGGCGCTGTCCAGCATCATCGCCAACGCTCACCCCGACGACCGGCAGACATTCGGCCTGGCCGAGCACCTCGGCGAGTTCGCCCGGGTCCAGGAGCAGCGGATTCGAGAGGCCCAGCGGGCCGGGGCATTTCGCGACTTCGACCCCACGATCATGGTGCTCGCCATGCGGGGCGCACTCGACGCGGCCATCGCCCGCGCCGCCGTCGACCCCGATTTCGATACCGCGGCCTGCGCACGTGAGCTGGCCGACCTCTTCGACTACGCCACCCGCAAGCACTCGTGAGCACTGACCGGAGCCGAATCATGAACCAACAGCAGGCGATTGCGACCGACCGCACGCCACAGCAGAAGCGCGCCGCGGTACGCCGCCACCTCGCACGCCAGCTGATCGTGGAACTGGCACTCCCACTCGGCGGCTACTACGCCCTGCGCGCGGCCGGGGTGAACCCGTGGCTGGCACTGATCGCGCCCGGCCTGCTCACCGTGCCGTTCCTCGCCTACCACGCGATACGGCAGCGCCGCATCGACATGGTCGCACTGTTCACACTCAGCATGATCGTGGTGGGGACGGCGATGTCGATGGTGACCGGCGATCCGCGCACGCTGCTGGTGCGCGACAGCTGGATCTTCGGCGCGCTGGGCCTGTGGGTGCTGGCCACCCTGTTCACCCAGCACCCCTTCATGCGCAGCGCCGCCCGCACGATCGTCACCGTGAAGATCGGCGAGGAGGGCTACCGGCAGTGGGATGCCCGCTGGGACAACGACTCCCGGTTCCGCAGCCAGCTACGGGTGCTGACCGCGGTGTGGGGCATGGGCTTCGCGCTGGACGCGGTGGTGCGGGTAGTGCTCGCCTACACCCTCCCGGTCGATTCGGTACCGCTGGTGAGCACGCTGCAATGGCTGGTCGTCCTGGGCGCACTGTTCACCTTCCATTACGTGTACGTCACCAAACACGGACTGAAGGTCTGAGCAGTTAGCCGCAGATGGCCGCATCTATCAGGCCGTCCATGAACCCTCTGTGCACCAGACCGAACATCGGCGGAAGTTGGTTGAGGCTGATGGTGATCGAGCGGTCGGGGGTATATCCGCCGTATACGAAGAATCCGTCCATGGCGCCGCCGTGGCCCCAGATATCGATGCCGCAGGCGTTGCTGCGGTGGAACAGACCGAGGCCGATATCGTAGGGGAGGGTCGGATCGTGGCTCGGGATGGTGCGCTGCATCTCGGCGAGTTCCGCTGGGGCGAGCAGTTTTCCGGTGATCAGCGCGCTGAAGAAGCGATTCAGGTCGGCGTCCGTGGAGACCAGCGCGCCATCGGATAGGCCCCAGCCCGGGTCGATATCGGTGATGTCGACCAGGGTGTCGTTGAAGTACTGATATCCGCGTGGGTGCGGGCCTCGGATCACGTTCTCCTGCGGGAATTCGGGCCAGTAGGTGTCGTGCAGTTGCAGCGGCATCAGGATGCGCCGGGTCACCTCGTCACACACCGAATGCCCGGTGACCTGCTCGATCAGCTTTCCGGCCAGCAGGTAGTTGGTGTTGGAGTAGTTGAAGGTGGTGCCGGGCGGGAAGAGCGCCTGCTGGTCCAAGCCGATCCGGATCAGCTGATCCGCGGTTTGGTACCGCTGCAGTGCCTCGACGGAATCCAGATCCAATCGGGCGAGATAGTCCGGAATACCGCTGGTGTGCTGTAACAGATTTCGGACGGTGATCAGATTCCCGTCGCCGCCGGGACCTCGGACCACACCGGGCAGGTACCGCTCGATCGGAGCGTCGAGCTCGACTCGCCCCTCCCCCACCAATTGCAGCACCACCGTCGCCACGAATGTCTTGGTATTGCTGGCGATTCGGACCTGTGCGTCATCCGGGAACGCCTCGCCGGTAGCGAGATTGCCCACGCCGCTGTTGATCTGGGTTTCCCTGCCATTGGCGGTGACCACCAACTGCGCACCCGGAACGGCGGACGAGCGGACGAGGTTATCGAGCCCGGCTTGCAGCAACTCCGTATGCACCGGAGCTGGTTGGGCGGAGGATGCCGCGAGGGTCGGTAGCACCAAGATCACCAGCGCGGCGACCAAAGCCTTCGTTACCGCGAACCGTCGCATTCACCCTCCCTTGCCGCGGCCCGCTCGGCCGATCTCTCGGTGCCAACGGTGATACCCGTGCGGGTCCCGTTCGGTTCGAAGCAGAATTCGCCAGCGGGCACGCGCGGGTCGGCGTGGCCCGACGGATCAACCGTCATAGGTGACATGCGGTGTCCAATCCTCGAGGGGGCGGACGGCGGCCGCGTGCAGTGCCTCGGCCACCCGATCCCTGGTGAACGCGCCCTCGCCGAGCACGCCGTTGATCTGCACCGCGACGGCGCGCCGACCTTCGGGAGCCAGGGTGGTGTCCAGGCTGGTGACGAGATTGCGCACCGCCGCCTTCTGCACACCGAGCGATGCGGCCTCATTCCACGGCCTATCCGCCGCCGCACTCCCGGTGACCAGCACGCGCGCGCCGTCCGCGAAGAACGGCCGGGCGGCCTGTACCGCGGGCAGCAGCGCCGCGGCACCGATGGTGAAATCCGCGATCAACTCCGCGACGGTCAACTCCAACGGATCCGCCTGCCGGAAAATGCTCGGGTTGAAGTGCAGCACGTCGATCCGGCCATGCCGCTCGCCCGCCTCGGTCACAATGCGAGTGATATCGGCGGGATCGGCCAGATCCACACCGACCCCTTCGGCAGCGAAACCTTCCTCGGTCAGTTCCCGCGCCAACGGCTCGGCCTCCGCGACCAACCGGCAGGCCAGCACGACCACATATCCATCGCGGGCGAAAAGGCGGCCGACGGACAGACCGACACCGGGACCGGCACCGAGGACGACGAGTACAGGAGCAGTCATACACACGACCCTAAGGGTGAATCTGTGCAGGTCACAATGTCCGATTCTTGCTTCCGCCAAGATCGGCCGGTAACACTGGGAAGGTTGAGCAGGTCCTTTCGAGTGACCTGCGAGCAGTCACCAGCGGTGCAACTAGTCGGTAGCGGGTATCACCCGGGCGTGCGCCGTGCCGAACGAGTCGAGACGAGAGCTGAGGCGGCGAGGATGATCCGGGACGAGGCCCGCCGCCATGGATGACGACACCGTCGAACTGCCCAAGATCACGCCGACCGCGCGCCGTGCCCGGCATCGACGCGCGGCCCCCGCCCCGCATCGCGGCCGCCGCGCGGCGAAGATCGCCACTCGCGTGCTGGCCACGATGGCCGCCCTCGCCGTACTCTCCGGTACCGGATTCGCCTGGTCGGCCAAGACCAGGTTCGACAATGGCTTCACCCATACCGACGCGATCGGCGACGACGCACCGCGCTCACTCGGCGGCGATATGAATATCCTGCTGATCGGCCTGGACACCCGGAAGGATCTGGACGGGAAGGATCTGCCGAAGGAGATCCTGGACCAGTTGCACGCCGGCGACGGCGACAACGGCGGCTACAACGCGAATTCGCTCATTCTGTTGCATATTCCGGCGGATATGCACAAGATCGTCGCCTTCTCCATTCCGCGCGACGACTATGTCGCGGTCGCCGGCATCCCCGGCTACGACCACGCCAAGATCAAAGAGGCCTACGGCCTGAAGAAGGCCGCCACCGAGACCAAACTGGAGAACGCGGGCCAGAAGGACAAGGTCGCCCTGGAGCGTGCGGGCCGCGAGGCGGGCCGCGCATCGATCGTGCAGACGGTGCGCAATCTGGTCGGCGTCCCCATCGACCGCTTCGCCGAGGTCTCGCTCGTCGGCTTCTACGACTTGGCGGACAAGCTGGGTGGCGTCGACGTCTGCCTCAACCACGCGGTCGACGACACCTACTTCTCCGGCGCGGTATTCCCGGCGGGTCCGCAGCACCTCGACGCCGCCAACGCACTGTCCTTCGTGCGCCAGCGGCACGGGCTGGAGAACGGCGACCTCGACCGCACCCACCGCCAACAGGCGTTCCTCACCTCGGTCGCCAAGTCGTTGAAGGACACCGGCACGCTGACCAACTTCGGCAAACTCTCCGGACTGATGGACGTGGCGCACCGCGATATCGTGCTGTCCGACGGCTGGAACCTGCTCGACTTCGCCCGCGACCTGGGTTCGGCCGGTTCGATCTCGGTCGAATTCCGGACGCTGCCGGTGCTGCGCTACGACAATATCGACGGTCAGGACGTCAATATCGTCGATCCCGCAGCCATCAAGAAGGAAGTGCGCGCCGCCTTCGGCATCGAGACGACACCGACGACTCCGGTCCACACTCCGACCAGCACCGTCGATGTCCACAACGCGAGCGGTTACAGCGGCCGCGCCGCCCAGCTCTCCAACGCACTCACCAAGCGGGGCTATCAGAAGGGCATCGTGGGCAACGGCACTCGTACCGACGGTGCGACCTCCACGATCACCTATGGTCCCGGCGCCGAGGCCGACGCCGCGCAATTGGCCGACACCCTCGGCCTCACCGCGACCGCATCGCCGAATATCGAACCCGGTCACATCACCGTCGTCGTCGGCAGCGATTTCACCATGCCCGCCGAACTCACGCCGACCTCGACCTCGAGCGCGACCCCGACCACCACCTCCGCCGAGCCGGTGCCCGATGCCGGGAAGCCGGTCGCGACGACGATCGGCAGCACCGTGCCCTGCGTCAATTGACCCGGCGCAGGTCACACCTTCGGCGGGAAACTACGCGCCGAACGGCCGGTAAACTGCGACATGGGTCAGTAAGTCGTAGGTGCGCTGCAGGGAACGCACGGCGAAACACAGGAGAGTCATGTCGAGTCGCCGTTTCCGGTGGAGAACAGCTGCGGGTTTTGCGTTGGTGACGGCGCTGGCCGTCGCCGGATGCTCGTCGAAATCCGACGCCCCGACCACGCCGGCCGGGCCGCCGCTTCCCCCGATCGCCATTACCCCTGGCGGTGGCAGCAATGTCGATCCGCTCGCGCCGGTCGTGGTGAACGCGAACGACGGCATGCTGACCTCGGTGACTTTGACCAATGAGGCGGGCCGGTCGATCGAGGGCATCTACACCCCGGACAAGACGGCGTGGAAGCCCACCGAGCCGCTCGGCTACGGACACACCTACACGATCAGCGCCGAAAGCCTCACCATCACCGGCCGCGTCGGCCCGACCACCTCGACCTTCAGCACGCTGGCGCCGAACAACCAGACCAAGGCATATCTGACCACCACCGCGGGCAACCCGCTGACCGACGGCGGCACCTTCGGCGTCGGCACCGTGATCGTCGCGCACTTCGACGAGGACGTCCCCGATAAGGCCGTCGCCGAGAAGCGGCTCTCGGTGACGACCAACCCGCCGGTCGAAGGTTCTTGGTACTGGCTCGACAAGCGCAATGCGCACTGGCGGCCGCAGCAGTACTACGCGCCGGGCACCAAGGTGACCGTCGCGGCCAATATCTACGGCGCGGACCTCGGCGGTGGTCTCTACGGTCAAGAGGACAGCAAGACCACCTTCACCATCGGCCCGTCGCACGTCTCCATTGCCGACGACAACACCAAGCAGGTGCAGGTCTTCGAAAACGGGAACCTGATCCGCACCATGCCCACCTCGATGGGTATGGGCGGCAGCGAGGTGATCGCGGGCAAGACGCTCACCTTCTGGACCCAGCCGGGCATCTACACCGTGATGGACAAGGGCAACCCGGTGATCATGGACTCCTCCACCTACGGCCTGCCGGTCAACTCCCGGCTCGGCTACAAGGAGGCCATCAACTGGGCGACCAAGATCAGCACCGACGGCATCTACCTGCACGAGCTGGCCTCCACGATATGGGCGCAGGGCAGCCAGAACGTATCGCACGGCTGCCTCAACCTGAGTCCCGCGAATGCCCAGTGGTTCTTCAACTTCGCCATCCCCGGCGATGTCGTCGAGGTCCGCAATACCGGCGGCGCGCCGCTGCAGGTCTGGCAGAACGGCGACTGGGGTCTGCCGTGGGATCAGTGGCTCGAGGGCAGCGCTCTGCACTGAGCTACGCACTTTGTGACCGCGCCGGCACCAGCGGCGCTTCACCTTGTGGCCTGCCCGGAATTTCCGGGTGAAAGTGCCCGGTGTGGCAGAATCGTCGGCATTATGACCGTCTTGACCAGCGCTTCTCCGGAACGCCTGCCCCGGGGTCCGCATCGATTGACCCGGGATGAGGTCGCGACGTCACAGCGCGAGCGACTCTACGTCGCCGCCTTGGAGGCAGTCGCGGAGCTGGGGTACGGCCCGACCACCATCACCGATATCGTCGGGCGGGCGCGGGTGGCACGGCGGACGTTCTACGGGCTGTTCGAGAGCAAAGAGGAATGCTTCACCGCCGCATTCGATTTCGCGGTGGACGTCATCACCCGCGAGCTCGACCGCGTGGTCGCCGAATCGGGCGCGGATACCTTCGTCGAACTGGTGCGCACGACGCTGCGGACGTATCTGGAGTTCCTGGCCGCCGAACCGGCCGCGGCGCGTGCGCTACATATCGAAACCCTCGCCGCCGGACCGGGACTCATCGCCCGCCGGGCCCGCACGCATCGCATGTTCGGCTACCGGATGGTCGCGGCTGCGCGAATCGGCGTGCGCGCGGGCGAGGTTCGCGCCGAACCCGATCCCGGACTGATCGACGTGCTGCTCGGCGGCATCGACGATCGGGTCCGGGCCACGCTCATCGAATCCGGGCCGCAGGAGCTACCGGCCTTGGCGCCCACACTGACTCGCGCCGCGCTGGTATTGCTCGGCTCCGGCCCGGCCTGACATCACCAGCCCGGATCGCCCTCGACCGGAATGTTCACCCAGCTCGGCTGATTCGGGTCCAACTCGATGTGCTGTGGCCGCAGGCCGCTCTCATTCAGCAAGGGGCGCAACGGAAGACTGCTCGGGAAGTTCCCGGCGTAGACGTCGACGCGCAGCCGATGTCCCGGTTGCAGCACGCCGTCGGTGGCGAACATGCCGATATCGATGACCGTCGGCTGGCCGGGCACGATCGGCTGGCGGGTATCCAGCGTCAGGTACGGGTAGGGATCGGTGTAGTCGCCGTTGGCCGAGCGCGTGGCTTTGCTCTCGTCGACCGCGCGCAGGGATGCGGTTCGCTGACCGTGCGTCCACTGCGTCGAACGTCCATCCGGCGCGACGTCGTTCAGCGTCACGGTCCAGTAGCCGTCGGTGGCGTCGAGCACCGTATTCAGGTGCACCGCGATCGGACCGGAGATGGGTGTCGGCACATTCACCGGCGCGCTGGTAAATGTGAGTCCGTTGGTCTCGGCGATCCGCGAATCCTTCGTGCAGATATCCGGTAGCGGCAGGATGCCCGCGGTGCCCTGAGCGCCGTCGCGTGAGCAGAGCGTGGTCAGACCGGGCGCGATCGAAACCCGCGCGGGTCCGCCGGGCTCTGCGGTGAGGCTGCCGTCGTGCGCACTGCCCGGCGCGGTGCCCGAGGGGGCCGCGTTCAAATACATACGGCGGTAATCCATATCGGGCCGCGGGAAGCTGGAGGTGTGGGTCCAGCCGCCGCCCTGCTGCCACAGGGTTACCTGGTCGTAGTCATCGATGCCGTTGTCGATGCCCTTGAGCCACTTGTCGAACCACGCGCGTTGCAACACATCCAAGGCCGCGGGTCCGTCGGCCTCACCCATGCCCGAGCCGGTGGTGACGTGATAGTTGTTGTCCATCACCAGCTTCTTCTGGTTGTCCGGGACATTGATCGCGTTGTAGACCCGCGGGGCGGAGTAGGCGAAGATGTCCTGCCAGCCGCCGTAGACGAAGGTCGGCACATCGATCCGCTCGGGATGTCCGATCCATGCTGTGCGCAGCGGACTCTGGTCGTCGAGCACCGAATACATCTCGGCCGGAATCTGATCCATGCTCTGTGTGCCGAGGGCCATGATGATCATGTTGAAGAAGGTGAACGGGTCGCGGACGCGATCGGCCAGCCAGGTCCAGTCGAACTTACCGGCCAGCATCGAGACCATATCGGGAATCAGCTTCGAGCCGTCGACGGCGAGCAGCCATTCCGGGATGAAGCCGATGCCGAGTGCGCCGCCGGGGGCGGCCACGTCGCGGATCAGGTCGCTGCCCGGCACGATCGGGAAGATCGCCTGCAGCGCAGCGGGTTTGCGCTCCGCGGTCTGCAGCTGGTTGATGGCCGAGTAGGAGATGCCGCTCATCCCGATCTTGCCGTTGGACCACGGCTGTGCCGCCGCCCAGTCGACGACCTCGACACCGTCTTCCTGCTCGCGCTCGCCGAACACCTGCCAGGTGCCCTCCGAGAAGCCGGTGCCGCGGACGTCGACGACCACCTGGGTATAGCCGCTCTGCACCAGTTTGCGATCCACGGCGAAGGTGCGCGCGGTGCCGCCCGCCAAAGCCTGTGCCAGATCACTGATTCCGCTCAAACCGTAGGCCGAGAGGTCGAAGCTGTGCAGCGCCTGCATCAGCGGATCGGCCAAACCGGGGATGGCCAGGATGGAGTCGGCGATATTCGCGACCAACTTGGTGTAGGGCGTCAGATTCACGATGGTCGGCGTCGGCTCGACGATCGGACGGCCGGACGCGTCCGCCGGGTGGTAGATATTCGCCTTCAGCACCGTGCCGTCACTCATGGTGATCGGGACGTCCCAGTCGATGTAGACGTTCGGATACTGTTGCGGCCCAGCATGAGTCGCGGTGAGCTGCGCGTCGAGCCCGAGCGCCTGCGTCGGCGCGGCCGCGACAACGGCTCCGGCGAACACGGTGAACGTGGCTATCGCAGCAGCCACTGCCTTAATCGGACGTCGACGTCTGATCATGCTCGCCAAACCCTCCCGGCAATGAGGAACTACTTCGTTCCCATCAACGAGTTCGTACAGTAACGTGCATCGCCGTTGGTCTGCAACCGTGACGCACCACAACGCTCTGTACAGCGAATCAAGGGCCGTGAACTCGGGATAAGTTGCCACACATTCTCCCGAACCGACGGCGCGGCAGGCGGAGGCGAGGATCAGACCAGGGCGATGTCCAATCGCTGGTAGAGCGGGACGAATACATTCGTGCGATAGCGGCGCTTGGTAATCGCCCACGGACGGCCGGGCGCTGTCATGGCCTCCAATACAGCCGCGAGTTCGACATGGGTCAGGCTCGCGCCGAGGCAGATATGTCTGCCGCCGCCGAACCAGAGCTGCCGAAGTTCGTGCACCTTGCCCAGACGCAGGTCATAGCCGCCGGCGGCATTGTTGATCGACCAGGTCATGATCTTCACCCGGTCGCCAGCGCGTAATCGCCTACCGGCCAGCTCGATATCCTCGACGACGCCGCGCCCGACGATCGGCATCGAACTGGTGACCCGCAGCGCCTCGCGCACCGCGTCCGGAATCAGGCTCCGGTCCTCGATCAGCTCGTGCTGGGCCCCGCTGTCGTGCAGCAACGCCACCATCCGGCCCAGGGTGCTCGCCAGCGTCGCGGTTCCGGCGACGACCAGGAAGGCCGCCATGCGGCGGGTGACCTCGGGTCCGAGGCCGAGTTCGCGGCTGCGGCCGATGGTGGTGCTCGGGTCGGCGGTTTCATATACGGCGGGCACCGAGGCGGCGATGCGGTCGGCCAACGCACGTCCCTTGCGCGCGTTGCGCTCCGACACCACGGTGGTGTCGTAGTTGCCCTTGCCGAGATTGGCCATCGACTCGACCAAGCCGAAGAGTTCCTCGTATGCGGCGGGTGAGTCATCGACCGGCAGGCCGACCAGTTCCGCCATGGTGCGGCCGGTGAACTCCCGCGAGAACTGGGCCATATCAACGGTTTTCCCGGCCGATAGGTCATCGGTGAGTTTGCGCAGCATCGGCCCCACGGACCGTTCGGTAATCACTCTGGACCGTTCGGGGGTGAACAGATCGCGGACCTTCGCCCGGAATTCGACATGCGGCTCGCCCTCGAACAGTTCGAAGACCCACTCGCCGAGCATCTGCCCCCACCAATGACCGGACGCACCGTCACCGATGATGCTGAAATGCTGGGTGTCGCCGTGGATCCGGCGCGCGAGCTCCGGATCGGCCACCAGCCAGCCGAGTTTGGGCACCCGCCGGATCGGCTTGATCAGCGAACCGGCGGCGAGCACCAGCGGCAGTGCCGGCTGGGCGAATCCGTGCAGTGCATATTCGTGGGCCGCGGCTGTTTTCACGAGGCCACCTCTATCCGATCGCCGGGAATGCTCGCGCCCACCGACCGGAATTGGTCCAGCACGAGATGAGTCGACATGACGGCCAGGCAGCCCCATTCGGCCGCGGTGGCCGCCCAGGTTCCGGATTGATCGACTGCGGTGCGCCACATCCGTTCCGTGGCAATCGGATCGAAGATCCCATAGCGGCGCACCGAATCCCGCGACAGATGATCGTGTGCCAGATCGGCACCGGAGCCGGTGAGGTACCACGGACCGACCGGTGTCATGAACGGCTTCTTGCGCCGGCGCACGATCTGCTTCGGCAACACATCCGCGGTTGCCCGCTTGAGCGCGTACTTCTCGATTCCCCAGTGCACCAACATCTCCGGCGACAAGTCGGCGCACACATCGATGACATCGCGGTCGAGATAGGGCACGCGAACCTCGATGCTGTTGGCCATACCCAAGCGGTCCGAGATCGGCAGCACCCAGTGCGGCAGCCGGGTGTAGAACTCGAAATGCAGTTGGCGGCGCAACTTGTCGTGCGGCGGTGGCGGGGCGAGTGCCGATGGTGCCGGAAGACCTTCGGGCGCGATGGGTCCGGTGGTGTCGCCGAGTGCGCTCCACAGGTAGATCCAGGGCGGCACCTCGCCGTAGCGGGCAGTGTATTCGGCACGGCGTCCCGCGACGGAGACGATGTGGCTGTCCAGACCTGATGGCGCACCGACCCATTTGGTGGCATTGCGCCAGATCGCGGTCTGCGCTCGGCCCAATTTCAGCTGTTCGAATCGGGCGCTCAGCTTCATCAGTCGGTAGAAGTCGTAGCCCGCCAACAGCTCGTCGGAGCCGTCGCCGCTCATGGCGACCTTGAGGCCCTTGTTCCGAGCGAGCTCGGTCAAGTCCAGGAACGGCGTGGCGACCGCGCCGTACCAGAACGGTGATTCGAAGTGCCACAGGCTTTTCGGCAGCAGCTCACAGGCCCGGGCACCGGTCATCTCGACCTCGTCATTCGGCACGCCGAGCGACTGCGCGACCAGCCGTGACATCGGCGTCTCATCGAGCACTTCGCCGGTGAGCCGGATGCTCGCGGTGGTGAGCGGTGCGTCGCAGCGGCGGGCCGCGACCGCGGCGATGGCGGAACTGTCCAGGCCGCCGCTCAGCGCGATTCCGGCTGCCACCTCGTCGGGCAGGCGCTTGCGCACCGCGGCGGTGAAGGCCGCGTCGAATCGCTCGATCGCGGCCCGGCCGGTGAGCAGCGGCGCATCCGGATCGCGGCGCAGGAACGGCGTGAAGTAGCGCTGCTGGGAGGTGCCGCGGCGGTCGATCGTGATGATGGTCGCGGGCGGCAGATCGTCGACGCCCTGCCAGAAGGTGCGCGGTGCGATGGTGTGCCCGTAGAACAGGCAATCGCTGAGCCCCTGCGGGTCCATCGACGCCTCGACCAGCCCGGAGGCGAAGATGCCCTTGATCTCCGAGGCGAACACGACCCGGCTGCCGGACCGGTGGTAGAACAGCGGTTTGACGCCGACCCGGTCGCGGGTGAGCAGCAGCCGTTCCCGCCGTGCGTCCCACAGCGCGATGGCGAAATCGCCGTCCAGGCGCTCGACGAAGCCCGGGCCGTACTCCTCGTAGAGGTGCGGGATCACCTCGGCGTCGGAGTGGCTGCGGAACTGGTGCCCGCGCGCGGCCAGGGCGCTGCGCAGTTCCCGGTGGTTGTAGATCTCACCGTTGAAGACGACGTGGATGGTGTCGTCCTCATTGCGGGCGGGCTGGGCGCCGTGTTCGATATCGACGATGGCCAAGCGCTGGAAGCCGAAGGCGACGTTGCGGGTGTGCCAGGTGCTGAAACCGTCGGGGCCGCGGTGGCGTTGGATTTCGTTCATGGCCGCGATCGGGGTCGGGTCGACCGGTGCGGCGAAATCGACGATTCCATTGATGCCGCACATATCACGGCCTTTCGGTAGGGCGGTAGGGAAGGCAAGCGGCCGATGTGCCGTCGGCGGCCGAGAACAGCACCGTTCGGGCTGTGGTCTGGGCGGTGGCGTAGCCGAAAATTGGTGCGGCAGTGTGCGGGTCGCCCACCTCGGGTGGGAGCGCCAGCACCGCCTCACTCGGCAGATCCAGGGCGGCGGCGAGTAGTTTCGCGAACCCGGGTACGGGCTCCGGGGCCAGCAGCACGGCTTCATTCGCGGAAAAGTCCGCGGCGGTGATGCTTTCGCCGACGAGGCAGGCGCGCACCGCCTCGGTCGCCCAGTGCAGTGGGTCACCGGCGTCGGCGTGCACGACCATCGATGCGCGCCCTTGGGTGCCGACCTCGTTCAGTGGGACCAGCCCGAGCGGTTCGACGCCGTCGTCCGGCTCGGCGGTGTACAAACGACCGAAACCGCCTGCGCTACCGTCTCGTTCGAGCAGCAGTGCCGCACCGGTGCTGGTGTATGGGAAACCGGGGACGTGTAGTTGTGTCGAAGGATGGGTATCACCGGCGATGACCAGCGCGTAGTCGACTTCCTCCGACGCGAAGAACGAATCGACGACGGCCAGCGCGTGCAGTACGCCACTCGCGCCGTTCATCAGATCGAAGGAGAAGGACGCGACGTTGCCCTGGGCATAGCGCAGGCCCATACCGATGCGCTTCTGCACCAGTGCGGCAACCGCCGGTTCGACGATGTTGTTGTCTCTGTAGACGCCCGCGTTGATGAGCATGCCCACCCGGTCGGGTGCGATCTCGGCCTGCTCCAGGCACTCTCGTGCCGCGCGTGCCGCATGTTCGAAGTAACTTCCTGTATCGGCGTCGGAGTTGGTCGCCGCGGCAATGATTGTCGTCGGCATCGCTCACGCCGCCAATCGCGAGATCGTGGCCGCCAGATATCCGGAGACCGTGCCGGAGGCCGAGGGAATCATCAGCACCTTGGAGCCCTTGGGAATGTGATTGCGCCCGAGATGTTCGTGCAGCACCAGGAAATGCGACGTCGAGGCGGTATTGCCATACTCCTGTAGGACATTGAGCGCCTCCGGCATCGGCGTGGCGAAGTGTTCCTCGGCCAGTTTCGCGATGTACTCGATCGCGGGCGCACTGAACTGGTGGTGGATCCAGAAGTCGTATTCCTCGCTGCGCCAATCGCTTCCGTTGCGGCGCAGGTAATCCTCGAGCCGGGCGATGCCCTGCCGATAGCGGTCCTCGGTCTGCATGGCGCGGTTGTCGGTGTACATGGCCATGCCGTTGGAACGGTCGCTGGGCATGCCGATGCAGTGTTCGGCGCCCTCGGCCGAGGTCATGATCTCGACATAGTGGATTTCGTCGGCGTCGTCGCCGCGCCCGTCCAGCAGCACAGCGACGGCCGCGTCACCGACGGTCAGGGCCGCGAACTGCGGATCATAGGGTTCGCTGATCTCGCGGACCGCGGTCTCGGCGATCGGGGTGATCTGTTCACCGCTGACAACCAAACCGTTGCGAACCACGCCCGCCTTGATCATGCGGTCCAGCACCATGATTCCGGTGACCATGCCCGCGCACGCGTTGGAGACGTCGAAGTAGCGTGCGGCCTTCGCGCCGATGGCATTGCGCAGCATCAGCGCGAAGGACGGCGCGAAGCAGAACTGTCCGGCTCCCTTGGTGCGGGTGATCGACGCGGAGATCACGATATCCAGTTCGTCTGCGGCATAACCGGATCGCGCCAGACAATCGTCGATCGCGTTGCGCGCCAAGTCGAAGGAGGATTCGTAGGAGTCCGGATCGGAGTTGTAGACGCGACGGTTGCGAATGCCGGTGAGCGCCTCCAACTTCAGCGACCTCGGCACCGCCAGACTGTTGATCAGCTCCTCAGTGGACACAATCGATGACGGCGTATACGAGCCGATCGATTCGAAACGCGTGCGGTGCACAAGGCCTCCCCTATGGAATTGGAATTTCGCTATCGCGAACCGGCGTCCCAGTCCTGCGGTCGGATTCGACGCCGGTCACGTCGGACGCTCCAGGTCCCACCCGGCCAGGTCAGGGTGTTGGTGCCGTCCTCGTCGATGAAGTAGCTGGTGCAGCCGCCGGTCGACCACACCCGGGTGCTGAGCAGCTTCCGCGCGCGGGTGGCCCAGGCGCGCTCGGCCCGTTCGGACGGGCTGTAGCGGCGAATTCCGTTGGCCCGCATGTGCTCGATGGTCCGAGCTATCAGCTTCGTGGTCGGTTCGATGGCGAGGAACTGCGAGGTATGCGGCAGCGCGGTATTCGGTCCGGTGACCGCGAACAGATTCGGCAGACCCGCGAAAGCGATGCCGCGATAGGCGCGGAACCCGTCGCGCTGGAACTTCTTTCGCGTCGAGGTCTGCGCCGTCCGGAATTCCGGAAAATGCGCGATCGAATCCTGCACGTGAAATCCGGTGGCCCACACGATCGCGTCGACCTCGTGCAGCTCACCGTCGGCGGTGCGGATGCCGGTCGCGGTGATCTCGGTGATCTTCTCGGTGCTCAGCCGCACGTTCGGGCGGGCGAACGAACGGTAGTACTCGTCGGAGACCATCGGCCGCTTACAGCCGAACGCGTAGTCGGGTGTGAGTTTGCGCCGCACTTCCGGATCCGGCACCTGCTTGGCCAGCACCTTGCGGACCAGCCACGCATAGACCGAGACCAGCCGCGGATGGAATTCGGCGAAGTGCATGGTCTCCAGGAACAGGAAAACGAAGCCGCGCGCCGCCAGCCGAACCGGCGGCACATGACGCAATACCTTGCGTACCGTCGGCGGAATCGGCCGGTCCAGACGCGGAATCACCCATGCCGGAGTGCGCTGGAACGATACGAGCTCATCCGCGCTCTTGGCGAGCGCGGGCACGATCTGCACCGCGCTGGCCCCGGCCCCGACCACCGCGACCCGCTTGCCCTTCGGGTCGAACGCGGTGTCCCACTTGCTCGAATGCATCTGCGGCCCAGCGAATTCGGCCCGGCCCGGAATATCCGGGATCGCTTCGGCGTGCAGCGAGAAGTAGCCCATGACAACGGCGCGGGCTCGGATCAGCCTGCCGTCGCGCAGCCGGAGCACCCACTGTTCGGCCTCGTCGTCGAAATCCGCCTCGGCGACATCACTGTTCAGCTGCACATGCCGCCGCAGATCGAAAGTGTCGACGACATTCTCGGTATAGGCGCGCAATTCGGGCTGGGTCGCGTATATGCGAGTCCAATCCGCGTTCGGCGCAAAGGAATACGAGTACAGGACCGAGGGCACGTCCACCGCGCAGCCTGGATAGACGTTATCGCGCCAGGTGCCGCCGATGGCCTCGGCGCGCTCGAGAATGACGAAGTTGTCGTTGCCGAGTCGGCGCAGATTCACCGCGACGCCGAGCCCGCTGAATCCCGAGCCGATGATCGCCACATCGTAGTCCCGCATGAACATCACCCCGCGACGCGAACTTCGTCCGGTAGCAGCAGCCCGGCGAGTTCATCGAGTGCGGCATCCATGGCCGCGGTGACGTATGCCATCGGCGGCAGCTTGTCCTGGACACCGAGGACGCCGAAATGCAACCCACCCGAATAGCCGATGCAGGTGAAGTTCAGCGGATTGCCGTGCATCAGCAGCGAGATCGGATAGATCGTCTCGAGCCGAGCGCCGTTCCAGTACAGCGGGTTTCGCGGTCCTGGCACATTGGAGATGCCCATGGGGTGGGAGGCGGCGGTATTGGTGAAGCCGAAGCTGAGGCCGAGGATCCACGGCAGGGTGACCGCGAGTCCGTAGCCGATGACCTCGTTCGGGGCCATCGCGCCCATATGCTGTTTCGCGGCGCGAATGTAGTACTTGACGGCGCTGAGGCGGTCGCGCGGATCGGCGATGTCGGTGCCGAGGGCGGTGAACATCATGCCCGCGCGGGTGCCGACGCGCGTGTCGTCCTCCTCGCGCAGATCGGTGGGAACGCCTGCGGTCAAGGATTCTTCGGGCAGGGTGGCGTGGTTGGTCAGGTAGTCGCGCAGCGCCGTGCTGACCAGGTAGAGCACGATGTCGTTGATCGTGCAGTCGCCCGCCTTCGCCAAGCGCTTGAAGAGCGCGAGGTCGTAGCGCCGCCTGGACAGGTCGCGGGCACCGGTAATGGTGCCGTTGAAGATGGTGTCCGGCTGCTGATATGCCTTCTGCGCCATGGTTTTGTCACCGCGCACCCTGCGGAACGCGTCACGAGCAGCGGATCCAACACCGCGCAGCAGGGCGAGCAGACCCGTCAGTGCGCCGAGCAGGGCGCGGAACGGATTCGTCTTGCCCACAACAGCTTCCGTCGACTCGGCGGCAGGGCTGACGGTGAAGAGGTCCGGGACATCGCGCGCGGCGGCGTCCTCGGTGAACGTATCGGTGAACAGCCGCATGGCCGAAGCGCCGTCGAGGAGGCTGTGGTGCACTTTGAGCAGGAGTGCGAAACGATCCTGTGCCAGCCCCTCGATGACGTGCAATTCCCAAGGCGGGCGGCTCATGTCGAGCTGCTTCTGGTGGATCGATGCGATGAGCTCGGTCAACTGGTCCTGGCTGCCCGGCTCCGGCAGCGTCCATTCCCGGATGTGCGCGCTGAGATCGATATCGTCGACCTCGCGCACCACGGCCGCGACACCGGGCGGCGGGAACTTCAGCGGCACGAAATTCCACGGTTTCGGCAGGCTCGCGGGTGCGTCCAGCCCGGCCCGCCACTGCCGTAGGAATTGCGCCGCACCGCCCTCGGGCGCGCTGAACTCCAGCAGGAAGGCGATATGCATCGGCATATCGGGCGATTCGAGCGACAGCCAGACACCGTCGGTCGCGGTCAGTCGATGCAACGACATCTACATCCTTACCGGTCAGGACGCGGCGGCGTCGCGCCGCCGGGTCAGGTCGAGATCGAGATCGATGGGGATGACGGCGAAGTGGAAGCGATCCTTCGGCGGCTGTGCGCCCGCGGGCAGGCGCACGTCGAAGTTGCGGCAGACCATGCCGGTGACGCTCTTGATCTCCAACATCGCCAGCCCACGCCCCGGACAGAAGCGCGGACCCGAGCCGAATGGTGTGGAGACCTCCGGCCGGTGCGTGCCGTGTCCACTGTGCAGCCAGCGGTCGGGATCGAAGCGCAGCGGATCCTCGAAGTTCTTCTCCTGCACGCTCGCATGCTGCACATTGACGATCACCCAGGTGCCCGCCGGAATGTGCACACCGTCGATGGTGGTGTCGTCGATGGCCTCCAGCCCGACGATGGGGGTAGTCGGCCGCAGCCGCATCGATTCGGCGACAACGGCTTCCAGATAGGGCTGGCGCTCCAGTGCCGACGGGATCTGCGCTACCTCTTCCCGGATCCGTTCCTGCACAGCGGGATTGCCCGCTAGGTGGTAGAGCAGCCAGGCCATCGCATTGCTGGTGGTGTCCTGACCGGCGATGAGGATGGTGAGCGCTTCGGCGAACAGCTGATCGTCGGTGAAGGAGGTACTCCCGTCCTGCGCCAGCAGGAAGGCCTCGATGAAATTGGTCGGCTTTTCCGGGAGATTCGCGCGCGCCCGGCTGATAACGCCGGTGAGGTCGGTGCGCAGCGCGCCCAGTGCACGCTCCAGCGCCCGGTCTTCGGGGAGCTTCACGTAGCGCCAGTACGGGAACGGGCTGTTGATCCGCCGGTTGATGAGCGGGAAGATCAGCTCGAGATGCCGCTGGATGATGTCGCCGGACTGTTCGATGGTGTTGATGTCGTAGTCGAAGGTCAGCTTGGCGGTGACGTCCACCGTGTACCGGGTCAGGTCGCCGCGAATGTCCTTGGGCGAGCGCTGTTCCCAGCGGCGCTGCAGTCGCCCGGTGATCGTCTCCAGCGTGGGATGGAAGCTGCGCAGATGCGAGGCGTTGAAGGCGGGCATCGCCAGCTTGCGACGCAGCCGCCACGCCTCGCCCTCCAGCGAGAACAGGCCATTGGACCCCATCTCGTCCATGACCGATTCGATCGCCGACTGCCGCCGGAACCCACCGGGGCGGTCACGGAAGATCTCGCGATTCAGGTCGGGATCGCTGACGACGACGATCCGCCGCCCGGGCATCTGCAGCTGGTAGAGCGGGCCGTATTCATCGCACCACTCGTCGAACTGGCGGTGCAGCAGCGAGGGCCGCATCTGCGGGAGATTCCCCAGCAACGGCCACCGGCTCGGACCCGGGAGATCGTCCACGGACTTGGAGGGTGATATCGATACGGACAACCTGGCGCCTAACGTCGATATGAACTGGTGGAGTCTTGGCGGTCGAGAAAAAGGCGCAAGAGTTTATTCCCGGGACGCGAACAAAGGCGTGCCGAGTTTCTCCGTGAATGCGGCGTAAGTCGACGAACGTTCGGAAATAACGACAGCCTCCCCGCAGTCGGAACATTTGGCGCGGCCGTATTGGACGGCCTTCGACCAGGCAATGCCGAGGCGGGCGATGACTCAGCGCGAACAATGGCGACGGTAGCCAGCACGAGCAGGTGGTGTCAACCCAAACGATCGGGGGCTGCGAACTTTCCGCAGGTAGCGAACGAGTAGTGAGGAACGCAACAGTGCCCCATCCGATCGCATGAATCCGCAACGTGACCGGTGTGGCGAAATACCCTATCCCCCAACACTCGTCGAGGCTGCGATGGACACCGCGAGCAGGTCGAGCCCGCGGCATCCACAACCACCGGTGAAAGATCTGAAAGTTATTCGGAATTACGCGATCGTCGCTAGACTCTGCCCGCATCGGTCGGATGTATCGACAGGTTCGAGCCCTCGGTATGAGTTACTCACCGGACTGCGCGCCTGAATTCGTCCGGTCATGGGTTCACAAGGAGACACAATGCACGTTTTCGGCAGCTGGAAGCACCTGATAGGAAAGGCGAGACCGGCGGTCATCGCATCGGCGATCGCATTCGGGGCGAGTGCGGCAATCACCGGGCAAGCTATCGCCGAACCGATCGAGGGCATCCACTATGTCGCGCTGGGCGATTCATTTGCCGCGGGCGCGGGCGTGTTTCCGCAGGCCGAGCTCGCCACGTGTACGCGGTCCGCGGTCAACTATCCCGCGCTGGTCGCCGAGGAGCTCGGCGTCGAGACCTTCAAGGACGTCACGTGCGGCGGGGCCACGTTGGACGACCTCGCGAGCCCACAGCGCGGCGTTGTCTCCGGAACCGCGGCGCCGCAGTTCGATGCGCTGACGCCGGATACCACGTTGGTCACGATGACCATGGGCGGCAACGATATCGGTCTGGCGAAGCAGGCGCTGCTGTGCGGCAATCTGCTGCCGGAGCCCAATGGCACCTCATGTGCGGACGCCTTCACGGCGGGCGGCGTCGATATCTTCGCGGAACGGACCAAGGCGCTGGCATCGGTATATGGCACGGCGATCGATGAAATCCGCTCACGCGCACCGAAAGCCACCGTCGCGATTGTCGGGTATCCGACCGCCTCGCGCGCAGGCGCATGCCCGGAACAGCAGCCCGCGTGGCCGCGCGACGCGGACTACCTCCAGGGCGTGCTGGTCGACCTCAATGCCCTGCTGCGCAACGTATCCGCCGCGCACGGCGCCATCTTCGTCGATACCGCGGCCTCCAGCGTCGGGCACGATATGTGCGCCGCACCCGACCAGCAGTGGATCAACGGGCTGATCCCCTCGCTTTCGACCCCATCCTTCGTGCCGTTGCACCCCAACACCTTTGGTGAGCAGAACATCGCGCAGCAGGTTGTCGCCGCACTGAGGTGACCCGATGATGCCGGGCGCAGTTGCCGCGCCCGGCGCATGTCATCGCGAGACGTACGACAGGTGATGGTCGAGCCAGTCGGACAGCGGGGTGGGTGTGATGCCCAGTTCCCGCCAGACGCCCGCGGCGTCGACCGTCTGCGCTCGGGAATCCAGCAACGCCCCCAACCGCATTCGACGCGCCTGCAGCTCATTGAACGGCCGGACCGCGGCGGCGGACATCCGCAGCATGCCAACCGACAGCGCGGTTTCCTTGCCGATCGCGATGCCGAGCCGGTCCGCGATCCGCGTGTTCAACTCGCGCATCGTCCAGTCGTCGGGTCCGCCGAGTTCCACCGTTCGCCGAATCCCCGGCTGCGCCGCGAATTGCACTGCGGCCGCGGCGATATCGGCACCGGCGACGAAGGGAACCGGATTGTTACCGCTGCCGAAGACGAGCGCACGTGACGATTTCACCAGCGAGTCCGCCAGCATCGGCACCCAGGTCTCCATCAGGTGCGTCGGCCGCAGAATCGTGTACGGCATCCGGCCGCGACTCAGCCGGGCCTCCACCTGAGCCTTGCCACGGAAAAGATCTACGGGACTGTCCACTTCGGCACTGGTAGCGGACAGATACACGAAGTTCGTGACATCCGCCCGCTCCGCGGCGTCGATCAGTCCCGGCAGCGCCGATCCCTCCATCCCGCGAGGACCGTTGCGTCCCTTGCCTTCTCCGCCGTGGACGGTGCACACCACGTGCGTCACCCCCGCCAAAGCCGTCGCCACCGAGTCGACATCGCGCAGATCACCCACGGCGACCTCCACACCCGAAGGCGCACGGCCCGGATCGCGCGTCAGTACCCGCACCCGGGCACCCGACTCGATGCAGCCCTGGACCACTTGCCGCCCGACGACGCCGGTTCCGCCTACCACCAAGAACATGATGCGCTCACTTCTATCATTGCTCCGAATTCTATCGCTGCTAGATCTAGCGTTGATAGATAGTAGACGCGCCGAACCGGCCGCTGTCAATGCCGGTTCGCTACTCTGCGAACAATGGACGCAGCAGAAGGACACGCCGCATGAAGCGGGCCCCGGGTCGCACGCAGGGCCGGGCCGGTCACGAGGATCGGCGCCGGGCGATCCTGGAAGCTGCCCTCGAGGTCTTCGCCGAACGCGGCTACCAGGGCGCGACCATCGCGATCGTCGCGGAGCGGGTCGGACTGAGCCAGCAGGGCGTGCTGCACTACTTCCCCAATAAGCAGACGCTGCTGGCGAATGTGCTCGCATTGCGCGACCAGAACGACCTCGACGTCTTGCTCGCCACCGCCCAGGGCAGCGCGACGACGCTCGATTTCCTCGCCGATCTGGTGGAACGCAATGCCGAGCGCCCCGGCATCGTGCAGTCGTTCACCGTATTGGCCGCCGAGAGCGTCACCCTCGATCATCCCGCGCGCGACTTCTTCGTCGAACGTTACGCCCAGGCCAGACAGCTGCTGACCACCATGCTGGAACGCGATCTGGGCGGCGACCCGCCGCGCGGCGTCTCACATCAGGACGCGGCGACGCTACTGATCGCGGTCCTGGACGGATTGCAGCAGCAATGGCTACTAGCGCCGAACGAGGTCGACATGCCCGCCCTACTACGCACCTTTCTGCAACTGATCCGCCCGATCCCTGTCGAAGATAACAAATAGATAACATTACCTACCTGCCACTAGGTGAATCGGCAATACTTCGAGGTAGCGGCCGCGCGTCATACGATCAAGGGAGTCGACCAACCATGGCGAATAACCGATCCGATCGCGAGGCAGCCGTCGAAAAGGCCTTGGCCGCACTGGATCTGGATGCCCGATGCCACCTGCTCGCCGGACAGGACATGTGGTCCCTGCCCGCGATAGCCGAGATCGGGCTGGATTCGCTGGTGATGTCGGACGGGCCGATCGGTGTGCGCGGCGTGCACTGGAGTCCGGGGGATCCCTCGGTCGCCCTGCCGAGCCCGACGGCCCTGGCCGCAACCTGGGATCCGGCCCTGGCACGGCGGGCCGGGCAGCTGCTCGCACAGGAGGCCCGCCGCAAGGGCGTGCATATGCTGCTCGCGCCGACGCTCAATCTGCACCGAAGCCCGTTGGGCGGCAGGCACTTCGAGTGCTACTCCGAGGATCCGCTGCTGACCGGGGCGATCGGCGCGGCCTATGTCACCGGCGTGCAGGATGGCGGCGTCGCCGCGACACCGAAGCATTTCGTGGCCAATGACTCCGAGACCGACCGATTCACCGTTGACGTGCGGGTATCCCAGCGGGCATTGCACGAGCTGTATCTCGCGCCGTTCGAGGCCGTGGTCGAGCAGGCCGGGCCGTGGGCATTGATGGCGGCCTACAACAGCGTCAATGGCACCACGATGACCGAACACGGTGCTTTGCAGAACGACATCCTGCGTGCGCGTTGGGGATTCGACGGCGCCATCGTCTCCGACTGGATGGCGGCGCGCGACACCGTCGGCGCGGCGGGTGGTGGGCTCGATATCGCTATGCCCGGTCCGCGGACCGTCTTCGGGTCGGCACTGGCCGAAGCTGTTCGCGCAGGACAGGTTTCGGAGGAGACGGTCGAGCGGATGGCACGCCATGTGCTTCGGCTGGCCGCCCGGGTCGGAGCATTGGCCGATGCACCACCGGCAGTCGCCGAGGACGCACTCCCCGCGCCGATCGACGGCGAGGCGCTGGCGCGCGAGATCGCCCAGCGCTCGATTGTGCTGCTGCGCAACGAGAGCGGCGCACTTCCGCTCGGTAAGGTCCGGCGAATCGCGCTGATCGGCCAGACCGCCGACCAGCCCAGGGCGCTCGGCGGTGGTAGCGCCCAAGTCTTCCCGCCGCATACCGTATCCCCGCTCGAGGGGTTGCGGCGGCTGCTCGATGAAGAGACCGAAGTGGTGTACGCGGTCGGCGCGGATCCCCGGATCAAGATCCCGCCTGCCAAGGAGGGCTTCGACCTGCGGGTCCGGCTATACGGCGCGGG
Source organism: Nocardia nepalensis (assembly GCF_048910785.1). Taxonomy (NCBI): domain Bacteria; kingdom Bacillati; phylum Actinomycetota; class Actinomycetes; order Mycobacteriales; family Nocardiaceae; genus Nocardia; species Nocardia nepalensis. Next base: position 274,640 of record NZ_JBKBET010000044.1, read on the forward strand.
TGGCCGACCGCTCGGCGAGCATCCGCTGCCGGAGGGCGCCGTCGAGTGGATCGGCGAATTCCCGGATGGGATCGCGGTCGGTGAACTTCACAGTGTCGTCGTCAGCGGCACATTTACGCCCCGGGTGACCGGAACGCACACTCTGGCCATCGCAGGAATCGGGCCGTTCCAGCTCACCGTCGCAGATGAGACCTGTTTCGACGACGCCATCGTCCCGGAGGGTGATCCGATGGCCGCCTTCCTCGCACCGCCCGAAACCCTCGTCGACGTCGAACTCATTGCAGGACAGTCTGTTTCGGTGAGTCTCACGCACACGGTGACGAGGCTGCCCGATCTGCCCATTGCCTTCGAGAAGTTCGCGCTCGGTCATCAGGAGCCGAATATCGATGCGGATGCGCTGATCGAAGCGGCGGTCGCCGCGGCGGCTTCGGCCGATGTGGCCGTCGTGGTCGTCGCCACTACTGCGGAGGTCGAGAGCGAAAGCTTCGACCGCACATCGCTTTCGCTGCCGGGCCGACAGGATGAGCTCGTCGCGCGGGTGGTCGCGGCCAACCCGCGCACCGTGGTGGTCGTGAATACCGGCTCCCCCGTGCAGATGCCGTGGGCCGAGGACGCCGCAGCGATCCTGCTCACCTGGTTTCCGGGACAAGAAGGCGGTTCCGCACTGGCCGACGTGCTGTTCGGCCATGCGGAACCCAGCGGTCGGCTGCCCACCACTTGGCCTGCGTACCAGGATGATTCGCCGGTTCTGAATGTCACGCCCACCGACGGCATCCTCGCGTACGAGGAGGACAGTTACATCGGATACCGTGCCTGGCAACGACTTTCGACCGCGCCAAGGTACTGGTTCGGACACGGTCTCGGCTACACGACCTGGGAGTACGAGACCGCCGCTTTCCACCCCGATCCGACCGGAAAGGTCGTCGGGACGCTGACCGTTCGGGTTCGCAATACCGGCGATCGTCCCGGTCGCGAGACGATCCAGACGTATATCGCCCAATCGGCACACCCGGACCCGCGATTGGCCGCCTTCGCGGTCGTCGAGGCCGAGCCGGGCGCGACCGTCGAGGCGGCGATCCCCATCCCGCGCCGAGCCGCCGAATCCTGGAACGAGGCAACGGAAAACTGGGGGCTACCCACCACTGCCCACGACCTGTTGACCGGCCGATCGGTCGCCGATATCCGGCTGACCACCGCTATTCAGTTCGAAGGATCGCAAGCATGAGACTGCGCCGAATCGCCATGGGCCTCACCGCTTTCGCCCTCTGCACGGCAGGGACGTCGCTCGCCTCCGCCGAGCCGGGGCCGTATCCGACGGCCACCTGGGAGCAGGTGCAGGATGCGGAAACCCGATGGGCGCAGGAGGGCAAGGTCGAAGCGCCGACACCGCCCGGGGTCAATCGCTATGACTGCACCTCTACCGTGCCGGGCGCGGTTCCCGTTGTCCTGCTACACGGTTTCGCGGGCGACGAGTATCGAGCCTGGGGCTACCTCGGACCGGCCTTGGCCAATGCGGGCCTGTGCGTCTATTCCTTCTCCTACGGCGGCAGCAATGCGATGCAGGGCGGCGGCAACGGTCCGCTCGCCGACTCGGCGGTCGAGGTCGAGCAGAAGCTATCGGCGCTGACAACGCGGCTCGGCGTCGCGAAGGTCGACCTGATCGGTCACTCCGAGGGCGGCATCATGGCGCAGTACCTCGTGAAGACCGATCCGGAACTCGCCCGCGGCGTCCGTTCGGTGACCACCATCTCCTCCCCGACACACGGCACGCTCGGCGACCTCGGCGCTACCCTGCTGAACACCGGAAACCTGCGCGACGAACTCCCGGTACCGCCCGCGGTGAAAGATCTACTGGCCGGATCGGCCTTCCTGCAAGAGCTGAACTCCGGACCGATCACCGTTGCCGGTATCGCCTACACGACGATCAGCAGCCGATTCGACCCCATCGCGGCCTTCGGCCAGGATTCGGCCACGATTGCGGAGCCCGGCGTAGCCAACTACGTCCTCCAAAACATCTGCCCCAGTAGCAAAGCCGGACACAACGGCACGGCCTTCTCCCCCACCACCGCCGCGCTCGTCCTGAACGCCATCGACCCCTCGACGGTCCGGCCGATCCCGTGCCAGGACGATTCAACCGGCTAGTTCACGATCGCATCGCGGGCCAGCTGCGCCATCCAGGCACAGGATCCCGTCCGCATTCCCGCGGTGTTCGCTCCGGACGCCGAATGGCTTGCGCCACCGGAGAACGCCACCGCCCGCGCCCTCGGCGGCACCAGTTACCTCATCGGCCGCGATCGCATCGTGCACTTCCTGGCCACCGTTCCCCGCCCTATTCAGGTCCGACCGAAGCGTGGAGTTCACCGGCGTGATTGCCATGTCTTTCGATAGCTGATTGTGCTCCAGCTTACTTCGCGATAGGGTCCAAATCTCTGATACCACTTGGTTTCACAATCGGCCCGGAACCTTCGACCCGGCCGACTCGGAAGGGGACCTCAATGATGAGGAATGCGGCACGGGCAGTCGTCGTGATGGCAATTGCGACGGTGGCACTCGCGGGGGTGACGGGGACTGCGGCGGCCGACGAGATCGCACCAGGAACCACCGCGCAAAGCCTGTTCAATAAACCTGGCCCGCATCCGGTCGCCACCGCCGTGCGGACGAATCCGTGCCAGGAGTCGATCTACGGCATGGTTGAGCACATCGCTGTGCACATATTCGGCAATCGCGACGATCTGACCTGCACCCAGGCGTTTCCGAACGGCCTGGAATCGCCGATCGGGGTGAACACCTACTACCCGGCCGATATCGCGGAGCTACCGAATGCGCCGCTGCTGGTCTTCATGGCCGGATTCGACGCGAATCCCGGGATGTACGACGCACTCGCAAAGCAGTGGGCCAGTCAGGGTTTCGTCGTCGAGATCCCGTACGAATTCTTCAACTCCCTTGCCTATGTCCCGGCCATGGGGATCGCCGCGGCGGTGGTCGCCAACCGCGATCCGAATTCGCCGCTCTACAACAAGATCGACCTCAGTAGGACGGTCTTCGGCGGGCATTCGGGTGGCGGGCAGGCGGCACTGCAGGCCGCCACGCTGGTTCCGCCCGTCGCCTCGCTCATCGACCCGGCCATGCGGGTGCTCGGGGTGCTGGCGATCGAACCGGGTCCACTGGCCATCGGCGCGGCGCTCGGCGTGCCGACGCTATTCCTCACCGGCTACAACGATTTCGTGGTGCCCGACTTCGCCTGGGTCCGCTGGTGGCAGTACAACCTGACGTTCAACGCCCCGTCCTGGATCGCGAATGCCCGTGGTGTCAGCCACTTTTCACCCGTCGACGGGCTCGACAACTACCCGTCCGCCGGTACCGCGATCGCGTGGCTGCAGTACCTGGCCTTCGGTGACGAAACGGCAAAGCAGTTCTTCGTCGGACCCGACTGGCGACTCCCCGCCGATAAGTCGTACTTCAGCGTGGAGCGCAATGCCCTCGCGAACGCGGTGAATTAGGGGGTCCGAGCATGAAATATCGCCGCACCTGGCTGAAGCGGGTTCGCCGCCGCCACGCTCCTCGCACTGACCTTGGTGGCCCCGAGCGCCGCAGCCGATTCCGCAGCCACGTGCGCTCGAGATCACCACCGGCCGCGACTTCCAGGACTTCGCACAGCAGTTGATGCAGCCACTCGGCATCGCTCGCGACCAGTGGGTATGGCTGCGCGACCGCAGTGGAAATACCGCCGTCAATGGCGGACTCGCGATGCGAGCCGATGACCTCGTCCGGCTCGGCATGCCCGGCGGCATCGACACGAACAATGTGCAGACTTCCTTTGCCGCCGAATCCAATCCGGATAACAAGGAGTTCCTGCGCCGGGTAGTCGCGGCGGTCGACGACCAGCCCGGCGAACCCTTCGACGATCCATACCACAACGGCGATAACTTCGGCCCAATCATCGGCAGCCTCGGCGATCTCGCATTCTTGGGTCGACCCGGAACACGTCTTCTCGATCCTGTTCGGTGTCGGGCCCTACGCCGCGACCAACTGAAATGTGCTGTGGTGCAACGGAAAACTGGTGCCGCAGGACGTCTTCGCCGCAACCCTCGACACCACCGGCCAGATTGCGACCACGCTGCTCGGACTGCAGCACGGCACCAGATAGCCCGAGTGCCGGTCCGGACGCCAAGGCCCGGACCGGCATTCGAAAGTTCGCTACTTGACGCCGATCGGCTTGCCGAAGAACGAGGCGAACGTCTCGCCGAAGTTCGCCTTCAACAGCTCGATACCATCCGGGTCCAATGCCAGCCAACCCACGTCCGTAGTGCTGCAACCCTGTTGCGCCGGAACACCATTGAGCCGATCACGCAGCCATAGCATGGCCGGTGCGGTGCCCGAGACCTCGGTGAGCCCGTGCTCGGCGAAGTGCTCGCGCATGTATCGCACGCTCGCGGACGGGTTTTGGCAGTAGGTATCGACCAGCGTGTTGACCTGGCCCACCGGGATGATTTCATCCGGATTGCCCTGCCAGATGTACATCGGCATATCGGGCACCGACTTGCCCATCCGGGTCTTCTCCAGCACGCCGGCGACCACCGGATGCTGGATCGGATCGCCAGGGACCCGGATCATGCCCTTGAGATTCAGGAATGGAAGCAACGGGGTCAGGTACTGCACACACAGCCCACCCTGGACCGTCGACAGTGCCCGTCCCAGCGGATCGATATTGCCGTCGATGAATTGCGCGAACTCCGGATACTCGCGGGTGAGGCCGTTGACAGCCGCCAGCACCAGACCGGAGGTGATCTGGTTATTGGCGACATTGAGCGTCATGCCCAGATCCGCAGGCACACCGCCCTCGGCCGCACCGACGATATCGAGTTCGGGCGCGTAGGCCTGCTTCAGCTCGGCCGCGTGACCGGTGGCGATCGCGCCGCCGGAGTATCCGTACAGACCGATCCGGGTATTCGGTGCGAGCCGCATCGGCTCGAGATTGCGCGCCGCGCGAATGCCGTCGAGGGTGATCCGCCCGGCCAGCGGTCCGGCCGCGTAGGCGTTATTCGGTCCCTGATGATCGGGAATGACAACCGCCCAGCCCTGCTGCACCGCCCCCTGGGCGATTACCCACTCCGCGGGCGCGACGATCTGTCCGACAAACGGACCAGCCGAAAACTGTTGCAGCGCATAGGGAGGCGCACAGTACCCGGCCAGCGAGTCCTCGGCGATCTGCATCGAGACCAGTTTGTCCGGGGCCGAGCCGCGCGGTTTCACGACCGTCGCGACTGCCGGAATCGCTTCGTCCCGACTGTTATTCGAGCGGTAGGAGACCTGCCAGGCATCGACGTTCACCGGAATCAAACCGAAGTTGGCGACATTCACCTGGCGCGCCGAGATGATCTCGCCCGGAGCTCTACTCGCCACCAGTTCGGCGGGCGGGTGGTAGAAACCCGGATCCAACTCGGGCGGCAGCTGAACCGGCGCCGCGGGTTGCACCGCGACCGGTTCTTGCTGCGGCTCGGCGACCGTGACCGCGGTCGTCGCGAGCAACGCGATGGCCGCGATTGCGGCCGACACCATGATTCGCCGGGCGCGACCCGCCAGCGGATTGATCAACTTCCAGCCCCTTCGCTTACTGTGAGACCGCTCCGTCTCACATGTGTGGGACTATCGCACAAACGTGACGCGGGTCGCAACAATCCCGCGATGCGGCACCGATCACGAGCACGAAAACCCGGCGATTTTCCGACTCGCCGTGCCGAGCGGCGTCAGATGCCGTAGCTTTTTCGTTCGACACCGAACCGGCCAGTAGGTGCCGGACAGCTTGCAGGGGAAGCACCGAGGAAATATGCAGGGTCGGAATGAACCGGTCACGACGGTTCTCTACTACGTCATGTTGCTCTTCTACAGCGCGCAGGATGCGCTGGGCGGGGCCGTCAACCTGGGCTGAGCGAGTCGCCCGCGCGGCTCGGGCTACCGTGGTGCCGTGACCATCGTGGATAGGCAGTACGGCGGCCGCGCTGTCAGCGAGCGGAAGGCCGAGCGACGGCAGCGGTTCCTGGACGCCGCCATCCGGACCTTCGCCGAACGCGGCTATGCGAACTGCTCGCTGGCCGATGTGTGCACCGCGGCCGGACTGTCCAAACGCCAGTTCTACGAGGAGTTCCAGACCAGGGAGGACGTCCTCATCGCGTCCTACGACTACATCCAGGACCAGTCCGCCGCCGTCATCGGGCAGGCCGTCGCGACACTGGGTCCCGACACGGATATCGCGGAAGGTCTCACCGCGGTGCTGACCGCGTTCATCGGCTCGATCAGCTCGGACCCGTACCGGGCCAAGGTCGCGTTCGTCGAGGTGGTCGGTGTCAGTGAGCGCATGGAACACCACCGCCGCGAGCGCCGCCATGCCTGGGCGGCTGCGATCGAGTCGCTACTCGTCTCGATCGCGGGTCCGAATATCCGCGTTCGCGGCGGAATCACCTGGGCGGCAAGCGCTCTCATCGGCGCGATCAACGGCGTCGCGCACGAATGGATTCTCGCCGACCCCCGCCCGCCGATCACGCAGCTGGTCGAGGTGCTCGCCCCCATCGCCACTTCGCTGATCATCAACGAGACCTGATTCACGTGGCGCGACACCCCGAGCAGCCGTAGGTTCGGCATATGCAACTCGGTCAGCCCAGTCGCACCGCCCTCGCCACCGCTTACGCCCGCGCCTTCCACCAGATCGCCGGCGAGCCACGGATCTTCACCGATCCACTTGCCATCCAGATCATCGGCGTCACTCCTGATCAACTGGCCGATCTCGATTCCGCGGCGGAACAGGAGGACGACACCGATGGCACGATGCGCCGCCGACGCCGCATGTTCCTGGCCGCCCGCGCCCGCTTCGCCGAGGAGACCGTCGCCGACGCCGTCGCGGCGGGTACCCGGCAGGTGGTCATCCTCGGTGCCGGGCTGGATACCTTCGCCTATCGCAATCCACACCCGGACGTGCGCGTATTCGAGGTCGACCATCCCGATACCCAGGCATGGAAGCGACAGCAGCTCGATTCGGCGCGCATCGCGATCCCGTCGTCGCTGACCTTCACCCCGGTCGACTTCGAAAGCCAAACGCTGGCAGCGGGATTGGCCGAGGCGAACTTCGACCGGAGTCGTCCGGCCGTGTTCGTCTGGCTCGGCGTCGTCATGTATCTGACCCGGGAGACGATCCTGGACACCCTGCGTTTCGTCGCGGGCCAGGCGACGCCTGTGCAGGTGGTGTTCGACTATCTCTATCCCGCTTCGGCTTCCGCGCCCGAGGATGCGCCGGAGCGCACGGCGCGGGCCGACCGGGTGGCCGCCATCGGCGAGCCCTGGCTCTCCTTCTTCACCGCTGAGGAGATCGCGGATCTCTTGCGGGAGACGGGCTTCGACCGCGTCGATGACCGTGACGCACCGAACCTTGTGGCGGGCTACCTTGGCATTCCCCCACGACCGTCGGCTACCGTGTCACCGCACGTGCTGTGCGCCACGCGAACCGAGTAGGCCGGGGTCAGCAGCCGAGTTGGTCTGCGAGATCGAGGAAGTCGCTGGCGTTGATATCGAAGGCGTCGTCGTAGGAAACGTCCACGTCGCCATCGGCGCCGAACTCGAGTGGGCGGGCGACGAAGGCCGTTTGGAATCCCAGTGCGCCCGCGGCTTGGATGTCGTATTTGTGGCTGGCGACCATCATGATTTCCGACGGCTCGAGCCCCAGATACCGTGCTGCCATGCGATAAACGGCGGGGTCGGGTTTGAACGCGCCCGCCATCTCGGCGGTGAACACCGCGTCCCATGGCAGCGCTGCCCGCTTCGAAATATTGACCACGGCAGCGACATCCGCGTTCGACAGTGTCGCGATCGTGAATCTGCCAGCGAGCCTGGTCAATCCGGCGACGACATCGGGCCACGGTTCGAGTCGCTGCCAGGCGAGCGTTAGATCGGCGCGTTCGGCGGGCGATAGGTCGATGCCGTAGTCACCGAGTAGGCCGTCGAGTGCGCTGCCGTATACCGAATGCACGGTGACCCAGTTGTCGCGATCCGGCTCCGCCTTCCGGAGTGCGGCGAAGTATTCGGCACGCCAATGGTCGACGAATCCGGGCCAATCGATATCCCGGTACCGCGCCCCGCCGATGCGGCGCGCTTCCGCGCATACGGTCGAATGGAAGTCCGTCGCCGTGCCCTGGACGTCGAAGAGTAATGCTCGCAGCACAATCGCACCTTTCCGCCTACCTGCGATTCGACCTTAGCGTCAGTGGCGCTGAGCCAGCAGATAGCTGCGGCGGCTCGGATGTTCGGTGCCCTGGTGCGGCTCACGGTCGAGGCGGGCAGCCGGAACGAGACCAGCCGTGGCCAGGGCTTCGGATTCCGCGACAGGATCGAGATAGTGGAAGGTGAGGTCGACCTCATGACCCCACCATTCGGTGAGGGTCTTGACGCCGCCGACCGGGATGTCGGCGTCGCTGGTGTGAAATGCGATGAATGCGTGGCCGCCAGGACGCAGCACACGAGCGAACTCCGCGTAGGCGGCGGCGCGCTGGTGCTGGTCCAGATGGATGACCGCGTACATGCAGACCAAGCCGGCCAGCGATTCCGAGCGCACCGGCAGGGCGGTCATATCGGCCGCGCAGACCGGCACCGAGGTGGTTCGGCGGGCCGCCGCGCACATGGCCGGCGAGAGATCCATTCCGATGGTGCGCAGACCGTTAGCGGCGAGATACGCGCCCACATGCGCTGGGCCACAACCGATATCGGCGACCGGACCATCGGCGGCAAGTTCTGCGAATACCTCGAGCAGCCCACGATCGAATGGCTTGTGCCGCAACTCGCCCGCGAGTTCGTCGGTGTAGCGGTCGGCCACTTGGTCATAGGCGTGCCGGGTGCGTCCCGCAGTGGTCATCCAGCGAGCCTAGTCTCGCGTCCAGATAGCTTCTGCTGTATCGAGCCTTGGGTCCGGTTCCGTCGAGCGCAGTCGAATGGTGGTCGCACACGCTGCATTCAACCGCGGTATCACTACGCTCGGCGAGCTGCTGGAGCGGATAGCGCAGCCGAGCTATCTGGACGCGGCCCTAGAGGACCTCCGCCGTCGAGGCGTCGACCATCATCAGCTCGGCCCGGGGCGCACCGCCGCGCCGAACCGGCCGGGCGCGAGATCGGCTCACGCACGACGCCCTGAAGCCGGATTCACCGCCCGCCGGAAGACGGCCGGGTTCAGCGCACACGAAAGACGGTCAGCCGCCAGCCAGTCGAGCGGGTGCGAGCGATGCGGGCGGCGATGGCGAAGTGTTGGCGGCCGCGGTCGTAGGCGGCGAAGACCTCCGCCGTCGAGGCGTCGACCATCATCAGATCGGCCCGGGACAGCACCGCCACGCCGAGCGTGCGGCCGGGTGCGAGGTCGGCTCGGACCAGGGTTCGCACCGCGGCGACCACCGCGGGCGTGGCAATGCTGGTGAGTTGTGCGACCGGCCGTCGATGGTCGAGAATCTCGAGCGCCAGCCGCAGCGCACGCTCGACGAACTGCTGTGCGGCCGAATCCAATTCGACAACGGGCGGTAACGCGCTGTGCCCGCCGCTGAGCGCACGCCGCAATCCCGCCGGGCCGGACCGCCCGGTCTGATCATTCCGCCCCGGGATCGGCGTGCGGCATGGCTCCGCACGCGGTGGATTCCGAGGTTCCACACGCCCGCTCGGCGGGTAAGGCAACAGCGGCGGTTCGGTCCTCGGCGCATACGAAAGCCCCGACAAATGTCTCTCCATACAGCACCCCCTGAGTTCGAACTACTACCCCCAAAGCTCGGACGGCGACAGCATGCCATGGATATCGACGCAGGTAAAGTCGCAGGTCAACTAGCCAAGCGACCGCTCTGGTGCTGGCTGGTCGCGGCGCGCCTGTTTCCGTTCACGTCGGCTGGGTATCGGTGTCCGACCGAGTGCGGGTTCGGCGCTTCGCTGGCGGATCGAACAAGGTCGGGGCGGCCGATGCCGCTACAGATTCCGCCTGATCTTGATGGCCATGCGGGTTCAGATCAGGTTCGTCGAGTCGAGGAAGCGTTCGGCGAGTTCCGCGTCGCCGGTGATGGTTACTTGGGATCGCCAGGGTGTGCGGGTCGTCGCCCAGGATGGGAAATCCAGTGCAGCACTGGTGATTTGCGCCGCTGTCCCGGCATGGGAACCAGCAACGACGCGCAACCGCCCACGTCCGACCGGTTCGAGTCGCCATGTGCCCCCACCGGTTCCGGCCAACCTCAACCCGATCGGCTGGTCGAGCCAGATCCGATCGCTCGCCCCAAAGTTGGCCAATAGAGCCAACATCCACTCCACTACCGAGCTCATCCGGTCCGCGTCGGTCGCAGGGATCTCCTTGCCGAGCGCGGGCGCGATGTCGTGACGCAAGTGCGTATGGAAGTCGAAGGTCAGAATCGACGGCAGCAACCGCAGCGGGTGGGAACCGAGCTCGCCGATCGGAATGCGGATGGCTCCGAGCGGCCACTGCCGAGTCGTGCGAGCCACGGTGGCGACCCGCGAACTCCACGCCGCCAGCTCCCCGACCACCCGGTCGATCTCCCAGTCAGCGCGTTGCGCAACGAAATCATCGTTGAGCCGCTCGACATCTCGGGAACGCACCACCTTGATGACATCCGGAGTGAGGTTCAGGTGGCACTCCGACCCGAGATGCGCGATCACATCACGCACCCGCCATCCCGCGGCCCGACTCGGCGCCACCCATTCCTGCGGCGTGAGCTGGGCACAGAAGTCCAGAACGGCGTCCCGCTCGCGACGAAACGCGGCTACATGGTCGGTCATGTCTCGATCCTGCCAAGTTGCGGAGACAAACCGCTGTCACCGACGGGGCGAGTCCACGATCGGGAGCACCAGCCAGGCCGCCACGTGTACCGCGGCTACCGTGGGGATGGCCGCTGGCGGCAGTGCGTTTGAGGCGGCCGGACTGTCGCGGCAGGGCCAGCGCGGCCCGATCGACCGGTTCCACCGGCGGCTGCGTTGAGGCCACCAAATACTCCGGGCAGTCCACCAGGGCCCTCCCTTGCACAGCGACTTCGCCGCAAGCCGTCGGCCGACGCAGGGGTCATAGTGCCCGGCCGCCGTCCGATCGGTCAGCCCCCGGAGATGCGGACCAAGGTCTGCAAGGGGTCGGTCAGCACATCGGCAAAGGCCAGCTCGGCAGCGCCGACCAAGGGAGCGTCATCAGCGAGGGCAGAGGTGCGCAAACGCACGCGCTCGCGGACGGCGAGGAGCCCGTTCACCGCCAGCCTGCTGCGGACCTGGGCCGCGGAGGCGAGGTAGATCTCGCGGAGTACACCTCCGAAGACAACCATGGTCGGGTTGAAGATATTGACCAAGTTGGCGACCCCATAGCCCAGCCAATCACCGACCTGGTGCAACGCATCTCGGGCAGTGGCGTCACCGCGCGCGGCGGCCTCCACGATCGCCTCGACCGCCGCGCGGCCGGTCAGATCCGTGCGTCCAGCCGCCGCGATCAACGCGAGTTCCCCCGCCTCGGCCTCCAGACATCCGTACGACCCGCACGTGCAGGCACGCCCGCCAGGATTGACGATCATGTGTCCGACCTCGCCGCCATAGCCGCCCTCACCACCGAGCAACTTGCCGCCCATGATGATTCCGCCGCCGATGCCGACCTCACCGTGCAGGTAGATCATGTCCGCGACACCGATGCCGACACCCCGCTCACGCTCGGCGAGCGCGCCGAGATTGGCGTTATTGCCGACCGCAACACGCAGACCCAAACGTTCGGACAGCCGCGCCCCCACCGGCACATCCACCCAGCCGATATTCGGACCGTATCGGACGACCCCGTCCTCCTCGCGCACCATCCCGCAGAACGCGACTCCCACACCAACGCAGATGGTCTCGCTTCCAGCCTCCCGAATCATGTTCTCCGCAATGGTGGCCAGCGCGCCGATCACGTCATTCGGATCGAATGTGCCACTGGGACGCGGTGTTTCCCGCCGCGCGAGAATCACCCCGCCCAGCCCGACCCGCGCGACCGCGAGCCGATCCGCGCCGACATCCAGCGCCAGACCATATACCCGTTCCGATTGCGGACGCACCACCAGCGACGGCCGCCCCGCCTTACCCGTCTGCCCAGGCAGCTCCTCGCTGACCAGACCCGCCGCGGCGAGGTCGGCGGTCAACGCCAGAATTGTGCTGCGATTGAGCCCCATGCGCTCGGCGAGCACCGCCCGCGACACCGGACCGCTCAGGTGGACATGCCGCAGCAGCACGGCAAGGTTCTGCCGCCGGATCTCGTCCGGGGAAGGCGCAGCTCTCATTCGGGCGAACCTCCTCCCGGTCTTCGGTCAACTTCCTGGCAACGCACGCTTGCGCGACAGCGCGTCCACCCCCGCCGCAAGGAGCAGGACGAATCCTGTCACAACGAATTTGGTGCCCGCGCTATAGCCCATCAGGCCCATTCCGTTATTGATCACCGCGACCACCGCCGCGCCGAGTACCGCGTCCAGCATCCGGCCGCGCCCGCCGAACAGGCTGGTGCCGCCGATCACCGCGGCTCCGACAGCGGTCAGCAACACATCGCTGCCGCCGGTATTCGGATCGACGGAATTGGCGCGCGAGGCCGCGATCAGCCCGCCGACCGCGGCCATCGTCGAGCACAGCACGAATGCGCTGATCTTGATCCGATCGACCGGAATGCCCGCGCGCCGAGCGGCTTCGGTGCTGCCGCCGACCGCGTAGATATGTCTGCCGAAGGAGGTCCGGTTGAGCACGAACGTCCACAGCAGCAGCAGTGCGACGATCAACGGCACCACGATCGGCATGCCCTTGAGCGAGTTGATCGCCGGGTTGCGGCTGCGCTCGTCATTGAGGATCAGCACCGCCGCGCCCGCCACGACGGCGACCGCCGCGATCCGCAGCGCGATCACCGGCGCGGTCTCCCCGGTCAGCCCGAGTTTGGTGCGCGCCCGCAGTTTTCGATACTGGATCAGCGCGAATCCGGCCAGCAGCACCGCGTACATGCCCCAGCCGAGCAGCGGCGGCACATTCTTATTGGCGATCGCGACGATAGTGTCGTCGCGTATCGAGATATTGCGCCCGTTGTCCATGATCTTCAGCGCGACGCCCTGCAATGCAAGGAACGCCGCCAATGTCACCACGAACGACGGGATCCCGATCTTCACTACGATCGTCCCGATGGTCAGCCCGATCGCGACACCGGTGAGCAGCGAGACGAGAACCGCCGCGTACCAAGGCCATCCCTTATCGGTGAGCAATACCGCGAGCACCGCCGCACAGACACCGCTGGTGAATCCGGCCGACAGGTCGATCTCACCGAGCAGCAGCACGAAGATCAGCCCCATGGCGATCACCGCGATGGCCGCGCCCTGGGTAAAGAGATTCGCGAAATTGCCCTGCGTCATGAACACCGGCCGCGCGATCCAGAACACCACCGTCAGCACCGCCAGCGCGATAATCGACGGCAGCGCACCCATATTGCCGCTGCGCACCCGCCCGACATACGAGTTGACCAGCTCGGTCACCGGCGAGGACGTGGCCTCGAACCTATCCGTAACCACGGCACTCATGCCTCCACCTCGCTGGCGCTCGGTTCCGGCATGACCGCCGCTGGCGCTGTGTCTTTGTATCGCTCGCTACGCTCGCTCATGACTTCACTCCACTTCCGAGACCGAGACTTCCGCTGCGACCCGCGGTGATCAGTTCGACGACCTGCGCATGCGTCACGTCGGAAGTTCGCACCTGGGCGGCCATTCGGCCGAGATAGAGCGCGGCGATCCGATCGGACACCGCGAAGACGTCATTCATATTGTGCGAGATCAACACCACCGCAAGGCCTTTGTCGGCAAGCGTGCGCACCAGCTCGAGCACCTGCTGCGTCTGCGCGACGCCGAGCGCGGCCGTCGGCTCGTCGAGGATCACCACCTTGCTGTTCCACAGCACGGCTTTCGCGATCGCCACCGTCTGCCGCTGCCCGCCCGACAGGCTCGACACCTGCTGCCGCACCGACTTCACGGTGCGAACTGATAAGCCCGCCAACGTCTTTCCGGCCAGCTCCTCCATGCCATACTCATCGAGCACGATCCCGTGCTTCTTCTCGCGGCCGAGGAACATGTTCTGCACGATGTCGAGGTTGTCGCAGAGGGCGAGGTCCTGGTAGACGATCTCGATGCCGAGATCGGCTGCGTCCCTCGGGTTGTGCACATGCACCGGTTTGCCCTCGAACAGGAACTCCCCCGCGTCGATGGGATGCGTGCCGCCGATGCACTTGACGAGGGTCGACTTGCCCGCGCCGTTATCGCCGACCAACGCCGTCACCTCGCCCGAGTACGCGGAGAACGCGACATCGTGCAGGACGTGGACGGGGCCGAAACTCTTTTCTATCCCGCGTAATTCGATGACCGGTGTATCGGGCATAGGTGCTGCTCCTGACGTGTGGGGCGGCCCTTCCGCGATCCCCTCATACCAACCGCGGAAGGGCATTCGCCCCCTTGACCATGAAAATGCCGGAACGACCGGGTTATCAGCGAACCCCGTTATCCGCGCACAGCTTGGCGAACTCGCCGGTGCACAGCTCGGCCTTGCTCACATAGCCATCGGACACCACGTCGTTCACGTTCTCCTTGTAGATTGCCTTCGGTTCCAGCAGCACCGCAGGCACTTTCGCCTTCGCCTCGGGATCGTCGACCGTGCTGTTCGCCTCGCCCTTCTCCCCCTTGGCCAGCGCGATAGCCAGCTTCGCGCCGGCGTCGGCCTCCAGCTTGATGGCCTTGTAGACGGTCATGCACTGATCGCCCGCGAGCACGTTCTGCAGACCCTGCACCGTGGCGTCCTGGCCGGTCACCGGGACCTGCCCGTTCAGCTTCTGCTTCTTCAGCACCGCGATAGCGGCATTGCCCAGTCCGTCGTTGGCGGCGACCACACCGCCGAGGTTCGGTGTGCCGGTGAGCATCTGCTCGAAGATGGTGCCCGCCTTGGTGTTATCCCACTCGGGCACGGCCTGATCCGGTCCCTTCACGTACTCACCCGCATCGAACTTCGGCTTCAGCACACTGTCGTAACCGCTCTTGAACAGCGATGCGTTGTTATCGGTAGGTCCGCCGTTCAGGTACGCGACCACCGGGTTGACGGCCTTCTTATCGGTCAGGCACTTCGCCAGGCCGTCCCCCATCAACTTGCCGACCTTCACATTGTCGAACGACACATAGAACGGCGCCCCGCCACCGAGAGTCAGCCTGTCGTAATCGATTACGGTCACACCCTGCGACTTCGCCTTCTGGATCACCGCCTTCCCCGTCCCGCTGTCCAGGTTCGTGATCATCAGCACCGACGCCCCGTTGGTGATCATCTGATCCGCGATGGTCTGAAAGGAGTTCTTATCCCCCTGCGCATTCTGGATATCCGCCTTGATCCCCGCCGCATCGAACGCCGCTTGCAGATACTTCCGATCCGCCGTCTCCCACCGCGCGGATGTCTTGCTGTCCGGCAGAATCACGCCGATCTTGGCACCCCCACCCCCGGAGTCCTTGTTGTCGTCCCCGCAGGCAGTGAGCGAGGTGAGAAGCGCAACCGATACGGCCGCAATGCCGAGGATCCCCTTACGCATGAGGGCGAGCCTTTCGTCGAACCACCACCCGAACAGGCCGGGCAGTCGAGCAAGAGCGAATGTTGTTCGACACAACATATTCGAACGTGACGCGAAGCACAGCCGTTTCGCAAAGATATTTGTTGTCTGCCATAACAATCCAGGCACGACGAGGTGTGCGGGCTCCCCGGACCGAGCGCTTGCCCGCGCAGCCCGACGACTCGGCCAAGCCAGCAGCTATGACTCCCCGGAGCGCCATGGCTCCGAACCGGACGCATGAAAAGTGCAGATACAGAACGCTTACCAGCACACCTGTCATCAGGCGCCTGACGGATCGCGCCGGAAGTCCTTCCGGCCGAAAGCCCCGCCTTCCAACAGAACGGGAGGTTTGGTCAGATCCGGCTGGTATTCCTAGCCCATGGAGCCGCCTACGATCACCGAGACGACCGGCAACCTGCTCGACGCCGACACTGAAGCATTGGTGAATACCGTCAACACCGTCGGCGTGATGGGCAAGGGCATCGCCCTCGAATTCCGCCGCGACTACCCCGACATGTTCGAGGCCTACCGGAACGCCTGCGAGCGCGGCGATGTGCAGCTGGGCAAGATGCATGTCTGGAAGACGGGTGCCCCCGAGCGCCCGCGCTACATCATCAACTTCCCAACCAAGGGGCGCTGGCGACCACGATCGAACCTCAGCGACATCGAAAGCGGCCTAACCGATCTCGTCAAGGTAGTCACCGAACTCGGCATCACATCGATCGCCATACCTCCACTGGGCTGCGGCCACGGCGGCCTGGCATGGTCCGCCGTCCGCCCACTGATCGTGTCCGCCTTCAGCGCCCCGCCGCACGTCGACGCACGAGTGTATCCACCACCTAACGAAGGCGACTGATCGATAGCCCACATCGCCGCGCCGAGTAGCGCCATCCCATACCGCCGTCGGACGCAGAGGTCACCGCCGATACCGCTCGGAATCACCAAGATCCGCGCCAGGTGAAGCTCCGCGTCACCGACCTCCGAAGAGCGTCGCCTGGTACCGCCAACTCCTCCACCTAGAACCCGTCTTCGAGTTCTACGAGGAAAGCGCCGTCTGCGGCGCAGACCTCCTCGAACCGACAGCCGACCTCCAGTTCGCCCCTACGCGACCGCGCCAGCCACCCCCACCTCGACGACTTCGCCCTCCGAGTCGATTCACTCGCCACCTTCACCGAACTGATCAAGCGCACCGACAATCTAGGCGCTTCGCACGGCGAGATCCGGCGACCGCGGCCCCTACGGCGCCGTCCTCGACATCAGCGATCCCGACGGCACGGTGACCCGCAGTCGTCGATTCTGTCGACGACCAACGGAGCCATCGCTGCGCGGACAAGATTCATGATCAAGACTTAGATCGACGACTCGGCAGCAGTACTTCCACGCCGCCATCTAGAGAACCATCGCGATCGCAAGCGCGATGCTGTCAATCCACGCGACAGCGTCTGTCGCATCCTGGTAGCTGATCGGCCGACGCCGGCCAGTAGTCGGGTCTAAATCAGCCGCGTGAGCGATCTCATTACGCCTCCTATTGACTGCCGAAAGCCGTTTCGAAACGGCATCCCGGGACCAGGTTGGGGGCGCATAGTTATTCCATGAATTCATTTGCCTAGCAACTAGACTCCATACGTCGTCGTCACAAACAAGCTTCAGCGCAGACGAGATCTCCTTCGGGTTCTGGAGAGATTGCGTCGCCCATTTGCCCTTCACCTGGTCAACCACGGCATCTCGCAATCTCAAATTGTCGAGGCGCACTTGTTCAACCACCGACAATGGAAGCTGCACATTCCTAAGTGCCGTCGGCATCCCCGGTCCCGTATTGTCTGCCAACTCCGCGACTCGTGCGAAAATCTCTTCGTGGAGCCAATGGTCCAGCGCCGAGACGGCTTGAACCCAGGCGGCCCGATAGAGATCACCGGTATCAAATGAGGTGACCTCTAGATCCGCCAGCGATTGCCCCGCCTTCACTAGACCCCTCGCATAGTTTATGTTTGTCGTGAAGGCATCGAAAAGCCGTGTTTTAGGCCGTGGAATACTCATTCCGTCACGAATTCCGTCTGTCCAGGATCGACCGGTCCCTGCACCGCATCATCCAGCGCATCTGCAATCACCGAGAATTCCTCGCATGCGGCCTGTAACTCATCCAGAATTTCCCGCGCGATCATGCCCGGTGAGAGCCGGGACTCGACGTCCGCATTGTCTGCAAGCCACGTAATATCGAAACTAACATTATCTCGGGCGACCAACTCGTCAAAGGTAAAATCTCGAAACCGTTCTGATCTCCCTCGCTTTTCCATTTCCTCGCCGGCACGGAAGGAAGAGACGAAGTCGTCCAGGTCCGCACGACGTAGCGGCTTCGTTTTCCGAGTGAAGTGCTGATCGGTACGAAAATCGTAAACCCAAAGTCGATCCGTCAGCGGCTTGCCATCCGCTCGCGGACTCCTCTTATCGAAGAACAACACGTTTGCCCGAACGCCTGCCTTGAAGAAAATTCCTTTCGGCAGCCGAAGAAGAGTATGCACATCAAAGCTTCGAAGGAGGCGCCGACGAATTCTTTCTCCGGCTCCTCCCTCAAAGAGCACATTGTCGGGCACAACAACCGCCGCACGCCCGTTGATGCTGAGCAATGACATTACGTGCTGCACAAAGTTCAACTGCTTGTTCGGGGTAGATATGAATCCGATCCGATCGTACGATTTGCCTTCAGGCTCGGCACTTCCGTCGGATCCGGGCACTGACGAACTATTCCCGAAGGGAGGATTAACCATAACAAGGGAAGGCCGATGGCCAGGCTCTGTCGCAAGTACGTCGCGAACGTCCACTAATGCTGGACCATCGACGCGGCCTATTCCGTGCAGCAACATGTTCATTGCCGCCAACCGGGCCCTTCGCTCAAGCACCTCGACACCCTGGATTGTGCCGATATTTAGCTTCGATAGCTGCTCGTTAGTCATCAATTCGCGGTGATTCATCAGAAGATACTCATATGCCGCGATCAGAAAACCGCCGCTGCCACATGCTGGATCGAAAATTGTATCGGTCGGCTGTGGTCGCATCACGTCGACAATTGTCTCTATCAACGGTCGCGGAGTTAGGAAGTTTCCGGCTTCTGGGTTCTCACCCACGCTCTTCGCCAGTAGGCCCTCGAAGATATCACCGTTGACTTCGGTGCCCAAACTCCCCCATTGGCGTCCACCGATCAGGTCGATGATCAGCTTCTCTAGTGTCGCTGGTTCAGTGATCCGGTTCTGAGATTTAGCGAATACGGTCCCCACGGTGGTGCCCACACTCTTTGCCAATTCACCAAGAACAGAGCGATACTGTCGCTCCAACTCGTCCCCACGCTTTGTCACCAACGTGTTCCATGCCCTTGCCGCATCACCGCCGGACGGGTTGTCATCGAAACTGGCGTCGCGGATCTCCTTGGCAATCTTCAAGAACAACAAGAGAGATAGCTGCTCAACATATTCGAGTGTAGACATACCGGAGTCGCCGAGGGCCTTTCGGTAATTCCATAGCTCCGTAGCAAGATCGGAGGCGACGCTCGCAGTTACGTCCAGACCTTCAGACACAACGACTCCCCGCAGCACCCTCGATCGGTGTGTCTTCCAAGATGAATCCAGCGGCTCTCCGCCGAAGAGTCATGTCAATCCCCAAAGTCATTGCATACGGGCGCCGCCAGCCGGCAACCCGTCATGTCCTGAATCACTATAGGGCACAGTGACTTCCACACACAGCAGGAATTACTCCGTGGTGGGCGTGTCGGCGACCTCACCGGTCTCCCCGAGCGCCTCAGCCACTGCGGAAAACTCCGCCAAAGCAGCCTGAAGCTCGTCGACGATCTCCTGGGCAATCACTCCGGGCGGTAGCACTGCATCCGTGTCATCAGCCGGTGAGGCATCTGCCCAGCTGATATCAAGATTCACCTTGTCGCGACTGATCAACTGCTCGTAAGTGAAAGCTTTGAAGCAGTCGGCCTCTTCGCGATGGTCGCGACTTTCGCCCGCCCTGTAGCAGGCCACAAAATCGTCGAGATGGGCCCGCCGCAGTGGCTTGGTCTTGAGCGTAAAGTGCTGGCTGGTTCGGAAATCGTATACCCACAACCGCGTGGTCCATGGCTTCCCATCGACGCGCGGGCTCTTCTTGTCGAAGAAGAGCACATTCGCTTTCACGCCGCCAGCGTAGAAGATACCTGTGGGCAATCGCAGCAGTGTATGAACATCGAAATCTTGCAGCAGCCGCACTCGGATTGCCTCGCCAGCACCGCCTTCGAACAGTACATTGTCCGGTACTATTACCGCCGCACGGCCGTCAATTTCGAGCAGCGACATAATATGCTGTACGAAGTTCAGCTGTTTATTGGTCGTCGTTGAGCGAAAGTCCGGCCTGTCGTAGGAGATATCCTCCCGAGCCGCCGCGCCGTCTGACCCGTATACGGTGATCGATGACTTCTTCCCAAACGGGGGATTGGCCAGAATAACCTTGGCGCGGTCTCGCGTGCTTGGTTTGGTAGCCAACGCATCGCGCACCTGTATAAGCGACGGGCCGTCGGAGCGGCCAATTCCGTGCAATAGCATATTCATTGCCGCGAGGCGTGCCGTGCCGGCAACTAACTCTACACCACGGATTGCACCCGACGCGAGGTGGTCGATTTGTTCCTTCGTCATCCGCCCTGCATAGTTCCGCTGGATATAGTCGTGCACTGCGATGAGAAACCCGCCGGTGCCACATGCCGGGTCGACAAATGTGTCATTTGGAGTTGGTTGGATTACATCGACCATTGCCTGTATGAGTGGACGAGGTGTGAAGTATTGTCCTGCGCCCGTCTTGATATCCTCCGCCCCCTTGGCCAGCAACCCTTCATAGGCGTCCCCTTTGATATCGACGCCCTTCGCCTGCCATTCCTGTCCTCCGATGAGATCGACGGCCAACCGCTGCAACTTCGCTGGGTCGGTTATTCGGTTCTGCGCTTTCGCGAAGATTGTACCGAGCATCGTGTCAGGATTTCTTGCAAGCTCAATCAAAACATGCCGATAATGCCTTTCGAGTTCGTCGCCCTTCTTAGCAATGAGCGAATCCCAATCCAGATCCTCAGGGACAATACGCGGCGCATCCTCACGCAGATCTGCTTCGAAAATCTCCTTGGCGATCTTGAGGAACAATAGGTACGACAATTGCTCGACGTAGTCGATGGTCGACAATCCGTCGTCGCGCAAAACGTTGCAATAGTTCCATAGCTTGGCTACAAGCGAATTCGTCGCAGATTCGGGTGGACGGGGGCTAATCGGTCGAGCCGGCGGCTCCACTGCGACGGGGCGGGGGGCGACCGGCGGGGCGATCATGTCCATAGTCACAACGCCAACTCCTCTTGGTATCCAACTTCGCCGACTGCTGCAGATGGCGCGGTACTACGGCGACGGCTCCGCAGCGGTGAAGGCTGACGATCCCGTGCCCCTTCGATGTGCTTGAGGATTGAGTCGACCGACTCCTCCGCTGGGTCTTGCGGTACAAGGCGACCCATGAACGCATTGTCCAATAGCGCGCGCCGGAAACTCTTGGCGCGGGCGAGCGTCCGATTGGCTTCGGCTGTAAGCCTCCGGGAAGCCGTCAGTTGCGCCTCAACTGTTCCCAGAATCTCACGTTGAGTGTCGACGGGAGGCACTGGTATCGGCATGCGCGCCAGCTTTGTGCCGTTGATATTCGCCTGTCCGACCTGTTGGCTGACGACAGATCTCAGATATTTCCGGCCCATCGGACTGTTGATAACGAGGCTGACCCACTCGGGCTCTACCGAGGGCACCAGCTGACACCTAATTAGGTATGAAGCGAATGTCGCAACGCCGACCGCGTCACGGTAGACGGCCGATTTACCCACCAGTTCGGCGCTGTTTGTTCGATTGAACAGCAGGTCGCCATCCACGAGGATAAGTCGATCCAAATCCGGATGATCAGCATCAAGGTATTTGACCGAGTCGAGCACGATACGGCCATCCTGAATATTCCCCATCCGAATTACAAGCACAGAATTGTCGGCACGATCCACATTAGCCTTCGCAGATGTTCCATACTCGATATTCCATGCGAGCTCATCCATCGACAGCACATGCCAATGCGGATATGCGCCCCCGAGTGACGCAACTGCGGGTCCCAATGGGGAAGCTCGCCGAACTGAAACCCGGGCAGCACGCTCGGTTTCGATTCGGACGCGAGAACTATGGTTTTGGCCAGTACCGAAATCGCCACGCACCGCAGCTGCCCTGATAGTCATCTCAAGCGCGACGGAACGATCCAGGACAGTCCGCAAGCCTCGCTCGCCCGCATCGAGACGCGACAGGTGGTCTTCCAGGGTTTCGACAATTCGCCTCTGCTCGGCGAGAGGTGGGATCCTTACTGGCAATGCTCGAAGCTGTCTCCCGTTGATCGCGTCGAAGGTGGACCCTGTCGATTGCCTTGCCAATAGCGGTGCTGCCCAACGGAGAAACCACAACAGATACCGCTGATCTAGAGCCGGACTCGCTCGAATCGCAGCAAGGCCCCTGCCGATCGAGCAATCAACTGGCGCGAGGTTGGTTGGGCCAACAGGCGCCCGAATCGAAAGAAGAATATCGCCCTCGACTGCATGCTTCCGAGGGTCCGTCGTCCACTTCCGCACACTTGGATACAGCGCGCCGAACTCTGCCTTGCCTTGGAAGAACGGGACGCCCTCGCCATCGACGTTATATGACGAACCAGGTGGCGACTGTCCCTGGATGACCTCGGCTACGTCGCCAAGGGCTGCCGATGCCCATCCGTTCGGTATGTCGCTCAAGCCAGTTCCCGATCCAGTTCGTTGACGATTGACCGCGCTGCATCCTTGCCGCCGAAGGCGTTGACCAAGCCAACGGTGCCGCCTCGCTGTGCGAAGGTTACCCCGGACAGATCATCAGTCGTGATGCCCACGCCAACAGCCACGGTGTCGCGGATGCGCTCCAACCACCAGATCTGGTTGTTGGTAAAAGCAACTCCGGCTGTATGCTGGCACAACAGCCAAGCCTCGAAGCGTTCCTCGACCAGCGTCCGATATCGACATAGCTTGTCGTCTGCACCTAGTTCGAAACGAATCAGGGACACCAAGTCCGGGATACCAGCCTCAGGACCTGGCGTCGCCGCCGTCTTCCCGAGCGTCTGGTATGCGTCCCAGAGCATGGCCGGAGTGAATGAGTACGGCGAGTGCCGAACCCTCGCGGCGACATCTTTCAGCGCCGAATAGGCGCCCTGACCCCCGGCACGCTCATTTGAGACAACCGGAATTGCCATGATCTCATCCCTGCAGACCTTCAGGTAGCCTCGCCACGATTCGACCAGCTCGGCGGCGCGGTCGGCGGCGGAGACCGTTGTGAGGTTAAGGACCTCATCGCGGCTTGTCTCATCGTAGGTGATGTCGTACTCGCGACGGATGGCAAGGATGCGCTCACGGAAGTCAGGGTTGATTGTCAGCGGACGAACGGCATCGGCGATGAGACCATGGGCAGCTGCTGAGTCCGCGGCGCCAGCTTGTGCGTCCGGCGAAGTAGCCTCCACGATGCCGCGGGCCAATTTCGCCAAGGTAACACCGCCAGCATTTGACAGTTCAGCCCGATCGTCGTCAGTGATACGCCGGTCAAGTCGAGCGAGCCGACCGGCAAGCTCTCGAGCTTCATCGGCGGTGATCCCACCGGAAGCTGCCTTGCCCAGAAGCTTCTTCATCGAAAGGCGCTTCTCAGCATCGCCAATGACGGGCGCCGACAACGGCGTGGAATCTACCAGCGGCGAGTCCGTAATTCCCACGGTGTCGATCAGGACAAACTGATCCTTGCGCGTAAGTTCATCGGCCTCTGGTGTTACCTCGGCGAGTTCGACGGGATCTAGAGTGCGTGCACCGCGGCCCTTCATCTGCTCAAACAGCACCGCCGACCGGACCTGCCGCAGAAAGATCAGACACTCAAGTGCTCGGATGTCGGTTCCGGTCGCGATCATATCGACGGTGACAGCCATCCGAAGGTGTGGGCTATTACGTAGATCGTTTATTAGGTCGTCCGGGTCGATACCTGCATTGCGGACCTTGTAGGTGATTTTCTGAATGAAATCGTCGCCAGCGTTGAAGAACACCTCTTTGGCTAGTCTGACGATGTCATCGGCGTGATTGTCGTCGGCAGCGAAGATCAGCGTCTTCGGCACTGCCTTGCGTCCGGGGAACCAGCTCTGCCAGCTGTCACGCCAAACCGCCAATGTTGTGCGAATGTGATCGTCAGCGATGACTGCGCGGCCGAGTTCATTTGCACCATAAGTGAAGTCGTCATCGAGCTGCTCAAGGCGCTGGGCACGGGTGCGGCGGTCTCGGCGGCGTACCGTCGTGCCCTCGTCAATGCTGGAGCCTTGCATCCCGATTTTCGTCTGCAACTTAACCAGTTGGAAGTCTACGTTAACACCGTCCGCGACAGCCATCGGGTACGAGTACTCCGACACGAGATTCTGGCCAAAGAAGCCGAAAGTCTGCTTAGTGGGCGTGGCTGTCAATCCAACGATGTGCGCATCAAAGTACTCAAGAACGCCGCGCCACAGCCCATAGATCGAACGATGGCACTCATCGACAATGATCAGGTCGAACGATTCCGGCGGAACATCCGGGTTATAGCCCACTTCCACAGGCGCGTCAGCACCATACACGCCATCGAGCTCGTCGAATTCATCATCAGCGGCGTCATCGACGACGACTGTCTCGCCGCGTAGAACCGCGTACATCTTTTGGATCGTCCCGATAACCACGGATGACGATTTCTTGATACCGTGGCCCGAAAGCCGTTCCACGTTGTAGATCTCGGAGAACTTGCGGCCATCGTCCGGTGTTACGTAATTGCGAAATTCCGCCAGCGCCTGCTTGCCGAGATTGTTCCTGTCGACGAGGAATAATACTCTAACTGCCTTGCCATACTTGAGGAGTCGATATGTCTCGGTTACGGCGGTGAATGTCTTACCGGCGCCGGTTGCCATCTGGATCAGGGCTCGGGGACGGTCTCGCGCTAGCGAGTCCTCAAGGCCTGTAATTGCCTCAATTTGCGCTAGCCGTAGCCCTTGCTTATCGAGATCCGGAAGCAAACGGAGGCGCGCACGATACGTTGGCGCGTCTCGGTTCTCGTTCGCTTGACGCATCCAGTCGGCGATGGTTTCGGGACGGTGGAAGCCAAACATCGTGCGACTGGAAGGGACTGGGTCCAGGCGATTGCAGAATACGGTCTCCACACCGGTGGTCGCGTAGCGGAATGGGAGCGGTTCCTCATGCTTCCAGACGGCCAACGCGTACTCGTCGAGGACGCCTGTAGCGTAGCGGGCGTTTTGCGCTTGGGCCGCAGCCAAGGTCTCCCCTTCACGCTTGGCCTCGACCACTCCGACGATCCGACCGTCGACATAAAGCACATAGTCGGCGGGGCCAGATGCCAACCGTAGCTCGCGCACCGCTACACCGTGTCCAGCAAGGGGATTCAAGGCGTCAAGATCTTGGACAACCCACCCGGCTTTGATCAGCATCGAGTCGATAACCACACGTGCTTGTACCTCGTTGAGCGGGGGAGGCCGTAATGCTCGCTCCACCATGAGTTCGCGATCACTCGCCGACACGCTTGCAGGCCTCGCCTGGGATGCTGCAAATACCTTCTGCTGCTCCACACGCAAGCGATCGATCTCATCTTTCAATGTGTCAACCTGCGCCCGAAGCTCCTCATGCACCTGGCGAGCCTTCGCTATTTGGGACTCAGCTTCGACTTGTGCACGCTCTCGAGCGAATGACACGTCGACGTGCTCGGTCAGCCGTACCTGAGCCTCGATAAGGGCCTGACGGAACTCAGCGAGGGTCTTCGCCAGCTCCGCACGCTCAGCGTGATCGGCAACTGGCGGCTCGATCGGGGGTACGAATGCGACTACTGACCGCTCGTTGGCGACGATGCGGCCGTACCAACGCCCAAGTTCGAACGCGCACTGAATCGCCTCCAAAGCACTGGTCCGGTCAAAGCTGTGTGCGTGGGCAGCACGGTTGCCTGCTCGGCGAAGTGTGTCGAACTGTCGGTCTACCGTCGGGGACAGGAAACCTGCCTGACGCAGGCGCACCAAGCGGTCGACTTGCCGGTTGCCCGCCACACGAAGGCCTGACCGAGTGATCAACAGTTCAGCCAGTACCTCGCCGAACTGGCGTGTATGGACCAACGCACCATTGGCATCGACAAATACGAGCGCTTCGGCCTCCGCTCCGTAAATCGCCAGCAGGCGGCTGTGTTCGAACAGTCGGCCAAAGTTCGGCGAAGCCTTCGCCAGCCGCACCACATTCGCGTCCACAGGTACCCCGCCTTATCGTCGAACTGTTCACCGATCAGGGTACTTGCATCGCACGGCTGCCCTGTGTAGCCACAGCGCGACCCGTGCCCAGCGAACAATCGAGCGGATTCGGCATTCCGGTTCAAGGGGTGGCTCCTGCGTGCAGCGACGTCGATCAACTCGCGCCATCACACGACGGAACCCACCTGACATCAGACTGCCCAGGGTTCCGAAGTGCATGGAATCTACGTTGAAGTTCACTAGCCGCGGGTCAGCGCGCCCTGCTCGGCGAATATATGAGGTCAACGTGTGCAGGTCACGAATCGCGCGGAGGACCGAGAATCTGACCCAGTCACGAACAACCCCTCCATAGGCGACGGTGAATTCGGCGAGTTCGGTCTTGGGCGAGCGAGCTAGCAACGACCGAGACCAGGAGCATCGGTGATCACCGGCGACCGCCTTGAGTGCCGGATATCCAGTTACAGCAGCAACGGCGAGAACTGCGTCGAAATCGCGCCCACGACCGGTTGGAGGAAGTCCGGCCGCAGCGGCGGAACCGATGCGGTCGCCAACGCACCGAGCGCCAGCGCGGTCTACATGCGGCACAGCAAACACCGCGATGCTGAAGCCATCGAGTTCGATCTCGCCGTGTGGACGAGGTTCAGCCAGGAGCCCCGCCCGGCCGTCAGGAGCGACAACGGCGCAGTCCAGGCGATCATGGACAGCATGGACAATCCCAGCTCCGACGTGGAGCTTCGGTTCGACGACGGGAATGGACCGCCTTCGACGCAGATGCTGCCGACCGTGAGTTCAATTTCGCCTGTGCCGCAATCTAATTGGCATAATCGAACCGTACGTCCCACCTCCGAATCTTCCGGAGCGCGGGACGTTCCGTATCTCCCATCTGATTGGATGCCAGCTTCATACGTCAGTCCGCGCAAGTGACAGCGCTCGGCCCATACCGTTCGACCGGTCTAACAGCTACATCCCTGCGACATGAGCCAGATACCAGGAATCGACGAATTCGCCCGTCGGCTCCGTATGAAGTATCTGCGACTCGATTGCCCGGCTCGAAGGCGCGGTGGCCGGCTGAATCGCGAGGGTTCGGGCGGTCGGCTGCGTCCCCGTATTACAGGTCGAGGAGCAGCCTGGTCATTCGGCCGCGGGCGGTGACACACAGTCGATCGAATGCCGAGCTGCGCCGTCTGATTTCTGGTGATCTGCTCATGGAGGTTCCGTGGCCAGAACCGGGGCTTCGCAGGCGCCGCAGATTCCGGCGCGGCAGAGGGATTCGACTGGGATGCCGTTGTCCTCCAAGGCTTCGAGGACGGTTTGCCCCGGTGTGACGGTGATTGTGAGTCGAGACTTTCGTAGTTCCGGAGAGTGTCCCGGGGACCCTGCCTGCTCGATATTCGGTGTCGCCGCACGACCTGACGGAGGCGCTTCATCGGACCGGACAGCGTGGTGGGCCGTCGGCAGACGCGTCGCCATAGGGGTGCCGTAGATTCCGACTCGGGCGGCAACGAGCTTGGCTAGCTGGGTGTTTCGGTGCCACATTGGGTCGTCGTTGCGGGTCCTTCGTGCCATTCGCCACTTGGCTCCGGGGAGTTCGTCATCGAGTGCGCGGAGTCGTACGTTGAGGGTGGCTACCAGGCCGGTCAGGGTTGCCCACGGTTGGATGGGTACGTCGCGGAGTGGCGTGCTGGCTAATAATGTGCGGGTGAGGGATTCGCTGCTGTAGTACGACAGGATGCCCAATATCGCTGCGGTGGAGGCGATTTTGATGCGGGCGATCGGGCCCGTGTTGGTGCAGTGGCAGGTTGCAGCGTCGGCCATGAGGGATGTCCACTCTGGCGCTCCACCGGCGGTGGCGACCATATAGTCGGTTAGCTCCAGCCTTCCAGGGCCGTACGCGGGATGAGTTCGTCTGCTACGCCGAAGATGTACGCGATGTAAGCCCAGTAGTGCATTACTGCGTTCAGTTGGGATTCCGCGCATTTTCAGCCGTGGACGTGGTCGAAGCACATCGGGGATAAGCCGAAAGTTACCGCCGCGCCCACCATTGTGCTGTTCGAGATGGGGTTGCGGTGGTGGGCGAAGTGGTCTTCGCCCCAGGGTCGGCGGAGGCCTGCGCGAACTTGGGCGTGCATGAGGTGGACACGGACGGTGTCTTTGAAGACTGGGGACCAGCGGTCCATTGCCCAGGTGGCGGTTTCCAGGTTTCGCCGGTAGGGGTCCTTGACGAAGCGGCTGGTGGCGGAGGCTACTTCGGCGCCGACGAAGGTGCCCATGAAGTATTGGACACCCATGGCCAGTTTGCCGGAGAGGGAGGTGTTGATCCAGAGGCGGCGGCCTTGTGCCCAGAGGTCCGGGCCGTACCAGGTGGGTCGGGTGTCCAAGTCGTGGAACAGGTTTGCGAGTTCGGGAAGGTGGGTTGTCGTGGGATTCGATGCCGTGGTCGAGGGCTTGGTCGAGGAGGCGGCGGCCTTCGACTGTGCCGATTCGGCGGAAGGCGGTGACGAGGTTGTCCATTGGTTCGTCGCCCTGCCAGAGGTGGTCGGCCATGAGACGGGTTCGAGGCGTGTCGACGGAGTTCAGTTGGACGTCGATCCACGGGGAGAGCATTGCGCGTCGGGATTGGAGCCACAGGTCGGAAGCGACGGCTCGGGGATGTGGTGGGCGCAGGGGCATTCCGGGGCGGTAATAGTAGTCGTGGGGTGCATGGTCAGCATCCCGTCAGTTGCCGGAATTTGGTTGCCGCGGTTGATCTGTGGTCGGCGTGTACCGGGGAGTAGCGCTTAGGGTCGTCGCGGTGTTCCGGTGCGGGCCAGAGGATTTCGTGGGCCTCCTGTGCCAGCGTGGTTGGATGTCGGCCGCCTCCGCGGCGGTGGCTTGCTCTGATGCGCGAGTAGCTTCGGTCAGGCACGCCTGTGAAAAGGTTTTCCGTGCAAAGGGTTTGAATGAAGAACACAGCGTGCGCCCAATAGAATGTGCTGGGGGTCGAGCGCGTAGTAGCCGCCGCCTGTCCGTCGACGCCGCGGCTTGTGCGGTGGTAATTCACGATTTCCCGTGAGGTCTGATGCCGCCGCCGCGGCGGCAGGGCGCGGCGTGGAAGACGCCAGTGCGGCAGCGGTCGCGTGCGACGGTGCGACGCATTATCGACGCTGGTCAGGCCGTGCTGATCGAGTATGGGTATGACGGGGCTTCGACGAATCGCATCGCCGAGGCGGCGAAGGTGAGTCCGGGGTCGCTGTATCAGTACTCTCCGAATATGGATGCGATTGTCGGGGCGGTGATCGACCGGTTCAACAATGAGGTCGCGAATCGGGTACACGGCTAGGTTTTGGATCTGGATCAGGAGCCGGAAGTTGGTGTGCTGAGGGCGATTTCCGTGCTGATGGATGCGCTTGGGAGTCATCCCGAGCTTTTGCGCGTCGTCGTCGAGCAGATGCCCCAGCTGAGTGGGAACGATGTGGTGTTCACGTTCGAGCGTCAGGTCGGTGATATTGCGTGGGCGGCATTGATGTTGTGGAAGGACTCGCTGCCTGGGGATCTGGATTTCGGGCGGGGCGTCGTGGATGCTGGTCCGGACGGTTGAGCAGCTGACGATTCGATATGTGCTGGATAAGCCGCCGATTTCGCGCGAGCGGTTTTCGGCGGACATCACGCGACTGATTACCGGACCCCGGGGGCACCAGTGAAGATCCACACGCGAGTCGGACGTGAGTAGTCGCCGGGACACCCCGCCGTGCAGGACTCACGCCCGATCAGTGGGCGCCGCCGGGCAAGCATCCCGTCTATGGTGAGGGCCGAAACGAATATCCGGGTAGGTTCGACAGACAGGTCGGTTCGGCCATCTGCACTATCGACATCAGCTAGGAGTTCGCATGCGACACATCGTAAGACGGGTTGTTGGGGCGTTGGCGGTGGTGGGGTTGGCGCCGGTTCTATTCGCCGGGACGGCGCAGGCCGATGACGGGGACACGGTGTACTTCTCGTCCGGGTACATGAACTGCTCGATCGCTGGGGATGGCACCGTCGGGTGCGATTTCACGAGTCAGGTGCAGGTTATGTACAACTTTCTGCCGATTCCTTTTCCCGTGCGGGACATCGTGATCGATCAACCGTGGTTGCCCGCGCATCCAACCTTCACCGTCGGGACGCATACCTTGCCGGGTGGTAATCCGAACCTTGTGGACGTCAAGACGGGGGCTGGTACGTGGGGCTCGTACATCGAGCATGCCGGGGCACGATGCGAGTCCGGGTTCCATGGCAGTTTCAGCTGCGAATCCAAGGGGCGGACCTGGCGGATCTACAGCGGGATCATTTCCCCGTCGTAGTGGCAGGCGGAGCCTGGGGCGGGGACGTTCCAGGCTCGTCCGGCGCAATATCCTCGAAGCGGGCGGTAGTGAGGAGTTGTGGTGGATAGATGTCCGGTTGGGATTTCGGGGCGATCGCGGTGGCATGATCATGCTGAGTGGCATGGGGCGGTGCGCAGGGCCGAACTTCCTGGTGGGCAACAGGTTTGGGTGATCGGTGGGTACGACGAGGTGTCGGCACTACTGGCAGATGCGCGACTGAGTGTGGACAAGCGGTATTCCGGGGGTGGGTATTCAGGGTTTTCGTTGCCGCCTTCGTTGGATCGGAATCTGCTGAATCTGGATGGGGCCGAGCATGCTCGGATACGGCGGCTCGCGGCGCCCGCGTTCTCGCGGAGGTCGGCCGATTCGCTCCGGAAGACGGTTCGACGGATCACCGAGGCCGCCTACCGGGCGTTGGACGAAAATGCCAGCGGCACAGTCGATTTGCTGGATCGGCTCTGCGTTCCGGTGCCCGCCCTGGTGATCGGTGAATTGCTCGGCGTGCCCGCTGATCGGCATGGTGAGCTGCGCGATGCCGCCACCGCGATGGTGACCTTCGACGCCTCATCGAAGGAGTCGGCGACGCGGCTGGCGGAGGCGGTCGCATGGCTGGCGCAGACCTTCACCGGCGTGGTGCGGTCCAAGCGCGACGAGCCGGGCGAGGATCTGATCAGTGGATGGGCACGTGCGCGTGATGACACGGATCTGCTGTCGGAGGATGAGCTGGTTTCGCTGGCCTTCCTGATGATGCTGGCGGGGCTGGAGAACGCGGTTCATTTGTGCGGCAACATATTTGCGGCACTGCTCGCATCGGATAACACGGTCACAGGAGATTGGCCGGCGCAGCGCGGCACGGTGCTGGAGGCCGCCAATCCCCTGCCATTCGCGATCCGGCGATTCGCGGTCGAAGACCTGACGATCGGCGACCGAACGATCTCCAAGGGCGACACCGTATTGCTCTCGCTGTTCGGCGCGGATTCGGATCCGGCTCGCGGCGGGCGAGCGAGCCTGATGTTCGGGCGCGGGCCGCACTACTGCCTCGGCGCGCAGGTCAGCGACCTGATCGCCGATGTCGTCATACCGGAGTTGTTCGCCCGGTATCCGCAAGTGCGGCTGTCGATTCCGGAATCCGAGTTGCGCTACCGAGCGTCGTGGCGCTCGCACGGACTGGTCGCCTTGCCGGTGCGGCTTCGCGGTTGACCGTAGCTTGCAGGAGAAGAACTTTCACGCCGACCGTGCCCGATGTTCCGCGACATGAACCCGATTCGAGCAACGCGTCGAGCAGAAGCGGCGCCGGCCATTGCGTGAGGTGTCGACGAAGACCAAATCACAGCCCGCACGGGCGCACCGGCCGATGCGACCCGGATCCGCACAGAAGAGCTCCGCGAGCCCGGCCGCGGTGTACGCCTTGACGCGCTCATCGATCGGAGCGTCCTCGCGGGCGTAGTGCAGGTGCGGCGCACGGCCGTCGTGCGTGGAGATGTAGGGCTGGCTGGTCGTTTCGGCCAGCAAGGCGTTGAGCAGTTCGACAGAGGGTGCACCGAAGACCTCGTCGAGCCGCACAATCCAGCGGCGCAGCTCGGCAACCTGAAGAGCATTCAAAGTCCCGAGCGGCTTGTAGCCGGATTCGGCGAGCAGCTGCAGCAGGTCCTGCCGCGGGTCCGCGTTCACCAGGCGCGCGGCTAGTTCGGCCGCCGCGCCTCCGTAAGGGTTGAAATGCACTAGGTCATTACATCAGGCTGAATCCATGATCGCTACCTGCCCGACTTGCTCCTGGCCCTCCCCCACCCTCGTGTCCTCGCACGGCGCCATCAGCTACCTGCGCTGCGTATGCGGCCAGTGGCTGGTCAGCGAGCACGGGGCGGTGGTGGCGCTCGCCGGGACCAGCACCCTCGGCGTGGCGGAACGTCTGCCCTAGCCGGATTCCTCGGCTGCCCGCCACTGCGGGGCGACCCTTCGGTTACCGCAGGCGGCGTCGCCCCGCAGCCTTGTTGGTGTACATCGCGGTGTCGACGGCGTGCATGAGTTCGTCGATCGCGGTGGGGCGTTCCTCGACGAAAACCGTTCCGATGCTGGCGCCTACAACTACTGGCCGTCCGGCGACTTGCATCGGGGTGGCCAGCGCAGCGAGGAGCAGTCCGGATATCGTGGCCAATTGGTCTGTGCCCGTGCATTTTTCGACGAGAACGATGAATTCGTCGCCACCGATGCGGGCAACCAGCCCGCCGACCGCTTCGACGGATTCGCGTAGTCGCTGGGCGACATCGTGCAGCACCCGATCGCCTACCGTATGGCCCCACATATCGTTGATTTCCTTGAACCCGTCGAGGTCCAGATAGCAAACACCCACTGGCGGAACGGCATTCGCGAGCCGGTTGAAGAACAGCACGCGGTTCGGCAGCCCGGTCAGGCTGTCGTGGTGCGCGTCGTGCCACAGCCGATCGGCGAGTTGTTTGCGTTCGGTGACGTCGACGGCGACGCCGATCAGGAAGCGGACTCGTCCGCCACTGTCGCGCACCGCGGACATGGACAGGTCGATGCTGGTGATGGTGCCATCGCGCCGCAGGTGGTCGGTTTCGAGGCGGAAACGGTCGGTCGCTCCGCTCAGCAACATCTCCAAATTTGCATAGGCGTCACCGATATTCGCGGGTCCGAGCAGCTCGGCGACCGATTTGCCGGGCATCATGGCGGCGGGTAGGCCGAGCATATCGGCCATGGCCGCGTTCACCTCCAAGACCCGGCCGGTGACGTCCACCGTGCCGATACCAACAGACGCTCCCGCGAAGACCGCTTCGAACCTGGCCTCCGACAACTGCCTTCGCACCTCGGCCTCCTGCGCGGCCGAAAGTGCCGCTGCGAGTGTGGTTTCCTGCTCCCCTAACGCCGTGTTCCGCAGCGCTGAGGTGAAACCCGCGGCGAACTCGGCCGCAACCACTATCGCACGCCCACGGACTGCGTCGTACTCGAATTCGGTTCCGGCAGGGCAGATTTCACGGACAATATCGCGGCAGATAATCTGTACCGATTGGCTGACGGCAAGCGGGTCACGGTAATTCGCCGCGACGAGCACCGCGGCGGCATGCATGGCGACCTGCACCTCTCGCGTCCCCCGCACCGCCGCGACGAGCACATCGGCGAGTTCGGCGAGCATGCCTTCGATCTGCGTTCGGGTCAGGGTCGGAGCGACCGCGCCATCGAGCGCATCCGCCCAGCGCACCGCCAGCTCACGCAACCCCACACGGATCCCCTGCCACCGCTTCGGTCAGACTTTCCGGCCGACGCCAGCGAGGCCGAGCGAGCGGCCCGGCGCCTCGTGCTGGTCGCGCTCGGATTCCGGGCGCCACCCGGGCAGCTCGACCACGCCGGGTTCGACCAGCTCCCAGCCTTCGAACATAGCCGCGATGGCGTCCTTGGAGCGGAAGTGAATTCCGACGCGGGTCACCTCGGCGGCGTTGTGGCCGAGCTTGTCCGCATCCTCGGGGCGGTGTTCCGAGGTGAGGTGTGAGATCGCCACATAGCTGCCTGCGGGGACGGCCGCTTGCAGGGCGGACACCTTCGCGACCGGCTTCTCCTCGTCGGAGAGCAGATGCAGCACCGCCACCAGCAGCACACCGACCGGTTGGTCGAAATCGATGAGACCGGTCCCCCGCACACTCGCGAGCAGTTCGTCGGGGTCGCGCAGGTCCGCTTCGATTGCCGCGGCGTTGTCATTGTCCTGCAGGATCGCGCGCGCGTGAGCGACGGCGATCGGGTCGATATCGGCATACAGCACACGAATGTCCGGGTCCAGCGACTGCGCGACCTCGTGCACATTGCCCGCGGTCGGCATGCCCGAACCGATGTCGAGGAACTGGCGCACTCCCTGGTCGACCAGGAATCGGACCGCGCGCCGCAGGAACGCTCGATTGCTCAACGCCAGGCGGGGCAGATCGGGCACCAGCTGTTTG
This sequence comes from Nocardia nepalensis, assembly GCF_048910785.1. Lineage (NCBI taxonomy): Bacteria > Bacillati > Actinomycetota > Actinomycetes > Mycobacteriales > Nocardiaceae > Nocardia > Nocardia nepalensis. The sequence goes on from NZ_JBKBET010000044.1 coordinate 308,896, forward strand.
CCCGCCTCGGCGGCCCTGCGGTCGATCTCGAAATTGTGCGAGCCGCCCAGCAGGGCGTCGTACATGCGCGCCGGGCTCGCCTGTTGCATATCCACGCCCTCGGGCGCCCACCCAGGCCTGTCCATCGAATCCCCTCTGCATCATTCACGCCAACCCGGCGGTTCGGGCGGCCCGCACCGCCCGGATATCGTGTTGTTGATCACCGAGTGGTGCAGTCCGCATAGTAGTCGGGCCGGTCGGTTCGCATGATCACGAATTCGCCACGTCTGATCCGGGTGCGGAACGCATGCCATATTCACACATGCGCATGATTGCAAGATCGGCTAGTCTGTCGAAGGGGTAGCGATCACGAAGCGGAAGGGGAAGTCGGCAATGGGCGAACAGTGCGTATCGTCGAAGCGGTCGAGAACCGTGGTCAGCGAGGCTGAGAACGCGGATCACGACCACGTGCACGACTCCGACCACGCGCACTCCGGCCATTCGGACAAACACGGTCACAGCCACGACCACGGCGTCTCGGCGAATTCGGATCCGCGCTGGCTGGCCATCGCGCTCGGCTTGATCGTCGCGTTCATGCTGGCAGAGGTGATCGTCGGCCTGCTTGCGCATTCGCTCGCCCTGATCTCCGATGCCGCGCACATGCTCACCGATGCCGCATCGATCGTGCTCGCGATGATCGCGATCCGGCTGGCTCGACGTCCGGCGCGGGGGCGATACACCTACGGATTCAAGCGGGTCGAGATTCTTTCGGCGCAGGCCAATGGGATCACATTGCTGCTGTTGGCGGCGTGGTTCGTGTACGAGGGCATCAAGCGGCTGATCAATCCGCCGGATGTCGAAGGGCCGCTGGTGTTGATCACGGCGTTGGTCGGGATCGTCGTGAATATCGCGGCGGCGTGGAGCATCAGCCGCGCGAACCGGACCAGCCTGAATATCGAGGGCGCGTTCCAGCACATTCTCAATGACCTATACGCGTTCATCGGGACCGCCATCGCGGGTGCGGTGGTATGGTTGGCCGGGTTCGCCCGGGCCGATGCGATCGCGGCGCTCGTCGTCGCGGCGCTGATGATCAAGGCGGGGTGGTCGCTGGTTCGGGAGTCGGGGCGGATCTTCCTCGAGGCGGCCCCCGCACATCTGAATCCGGATGCCATCGGCGGGCGCATCGTCGCGATTCCGCAGGTCACCGAGGTGCACGACCTGCACGTCTGGCAGATCACGTCCGGGCAGCCGTCGCTGTCGGCGCATATCCTCGTCGACGACAAAGCCGACTGCCATGCGGTTCGTTCGACGATCGAAACGGTGCTGCACGACGAATTCGCGCTGGCGCACACGACTTTGCAGGTGGACCATTCGGCGGAGCTCGCGGCCGCGGGCGATGACACGCACTGCGCCGACGCGCATGGGCCGGTGCACCGGCCCTGATCTCACGCCGCCGTTTGACCTTCGGGTTACTCGAGACTCCATGATGAGCGAGTGGCGGGCGATGGGTTGATCACGATCGGCGCGCTGGCGCGGGCCTGTGGGCTTACGGCCAGTGCGCTGCGGTTCTACGACGATTCCGGATTGCTGGTTCCGGTTCGGGTGGACGAGGTAACCGGGTATCGGTATTACAGCGAGGCGCAGGTTGATCGGGGGGTGATGATTCGCCGGCTTCGTGGGATCGGGATGCCGCTGGAGATTGTCTCGGAGATCTTGGGTGGGGAAAGTGCGCGGGCGGAGCGGTTGCTCGATGAGCATGTGGCAGAGCTCGTGCGGCGGGCACGGGAGGCCGCGGTGGTTGCTCGGGTGATCAAGGAGGAGATCGGGGCCGGTGTGGTGTTGTCCGCCGCGGTATTGGCGGCGGCGATCGAGCAGGTGCGGTCGGCGGCGGCTCGGGATCGCGGAATACCGGTCCTTGCCGGTGTTTTGGTGGAGTCGGATGCGGAATCGGTGACGTTGACGGCGACGGACCGGTATCGGTTGTCGACGCGGGCGGTGGTGCCCGGGGGGCCTAGTGGGCGGGCGTGGTCGGCGGTTGTCGATGCCGGCGGTCTGGGCGGAATCGGTTCCTGGCTGCGAGGTTTGGCGGATGTTTCGGTGCGGGTGACGGAGGGTGAGCTGGTGCTGGCCGGCGGGGGCGATGAGCGTCGATGCGCCACCATCGATGAGGCGTTTCCGGATTACCGTGCGATGTTGGCGGGGCTGGCTCCGGTTCGGACGCGGGTGGTGGTGGGGCGGGATGCGTTGCTGGCCCTTCTCGAGGATGCCGCACCGATTGTCTTGTTCGCCGACAGATCGGGGCTTTTCGTGACGCCGGGCGGGTACGGCTCGCCTCGCTGTCCCGAGTTGCCGACCGAGCCGCACCGCATTCCGGCGGCAGTCACGGGCGCGAACATCGAACTTGCCTTCTCCCCCAAGACATTACGGCCTGCGTTGGTGAGCGCGATCGGTCCGGAGATCATGCTCGATATCGCCGCGGGCGACGCACCTGTTGTCGTTCGGTCGGCGACCGACGGGGATCTGACCACGCTCGTGATGCCCACTGCCGTCCCGAATTCGAATGTCGGCGACCACCATCCAGCCGCCAACGCTGGAGAGCGGCGCGCCGAAAGCTCTGTCCAGCAGTCGATCTCCAAGAGCAGTGCAATTCATGACTGCTACCCGCACGACGAAGGGGCGCAATTCATGACTGCCACACGCACGACGAGGCAGCGCAATTCATGACTGCCACACGCACGACGAGGCAGCGCAATTCATGACTGCCACACGCACGACGAAGGGACGCAACTCATGACTACTTCTCACACGATGAAAGAACGCAACTCATGACTACGACTGGCACAATGGACGGCACGATGGACGCCATCACGCGGGCGGTTGAGCTCGGACGGGAGGGGGCGGGGGAAGCTGCGCGGAATGCTCTGCTCGACATATGGGCAGCGATGGGTCCGCAGGGTGACCCATTGCATCGGTGCACGCTGGCGCATTATCTCGCCGATCTGTACGACGATGCGGCGCAGGCGCTTTGCTGGGACGTTCGCGCACTGGACGCCGCGGATTGCCTGACGAACGATCGGTTGCGGCGACACGACGCGAGCCTCGACATCCGTGGTTTCTACCCGTCGCTGCATTTGAATCTGGCGGACAACTACCGACGACTCGGCTCATTCGATGCGGCGCAGCGGGAGATCGATGCGGCACGAAACTGCCTGGATGCGCTCGGGGACGATGGTTATGGGGCCATGATTCGTACTGCGGTTGATGAAGTGGCCGAGGCGATTCGAACTCGCACGACCACTCGCCGTGCATCGGCTCCGAATGCACGTGGATAACCCTTGCAGATAGTTCGACGTTACCGATGACGGACATGTCGCGCCCCGCGCCCTCCGGCCCGCGACCGGAAGAGACTGCCCCACAGCGTGATTGACGCGCCAACTGATCGTCGATAGCTGCCACGCACTATCGGACGCGGCATTAGACCCTCGCCTGCAGTCAGGGCGTTGTCTGCGGCAAGCAGTTTCGTATGTGGCAGGCGGCTTCGAACAAAGCAGATCGGTTCGTGTGCCGGGCACTTCGTGCCGCGGAATGGGTTAGGGGCACCAGTCGTGGCGGCGGGTCTGCTGGGCGACGTAGCCGCCGTATAGGGATTCGAGTCGCAAGAGGTGTCGTAGGACATCACCGCGATTTGGTCGACGTGTTCGGCGACGGCAGCGAAATACGCTTGGGACCACCACTTTCCGTGATCGGCGAGTGCGATGCCGACGTTGTGCAGCCCCGGTAGTGGATCGATTTGCGGTGCGGATACCGAGAGCAATGTGTGGCGTTGCGCGGTCGTGTGGTGCAGTGCGTCCATCAGTGTCAGAAATCCCGAGGATCCTGAGCGGACGGGCTCCAAATCCACATGGACACCATCGAATCCGAGATCGAGCACCTGTCCCGCGGAGGCAATGATCCGATCTCGCGTGTCGGCCCGTTCGACATCCAAACCGTCGTCGAATTCGGGAGCCACGATATCGCCCAGCCACGATTGCACCCGCATACCGGGCAGCTCCCGATGCACCGCGTCGACGAACCAGCGCGGAGCGGGCCTCCACCAACGGCTCGCCCCCATACTCCCAGCGCAACACCCCCTCGGCTTCACCATCAAATTGGTCGGCCGATCAGGTGGAACTGGTGGCGGCATCGGCCGAGAGAGTGCCGCCGTCAGTTCCACGTGATCACTTGTCCAGTAGTGCACCCGCGCACAGTTGACTATGACCATGACTCGCTTGCCTACGCTCGTCGTCGTGAGCGGGCCGCCGGGAGCTGGGAAGACCACACTTGCGCATGCCTTAGCCGCCAGGGTCGGGTGTCCGGCGATCTGCCGGGACGAGATCAAGGAAGGGATGGTGCACGGGCGACCGGATTTCGCAGCGGGGCCAGGTGACGAATTCAGTTTGCGAACGCTGCCCACGTTCTTCGCCACGCTGGAACTCCTACTGCGAGCGGGAGTTACGGTTATCGCGGAGGCCGCGTTCCAGGATCGCTTGTGGCGGCCGGGGTTGGCGCCACTGAGCGGGCTCGCCGAGATCCGGGTGGTGCATTGCGAGGTCGAAGCCGCTACGGCGCTGGCGCGGATCAACCAGCGGCGCGACGAGAACCCATTGCGGCGAGCGCATTCCGGGCCGCACACCGCCGCAGCCGAGCGGCACCGGGCATTCGACCGAGTCTCGTTGAACGCACCCACACTCGATGTCAACACGACAGACGGCTATCAGCCCGAGTTCGACGCGATCGTGGAATTCGTCAACGGCGGTAGGTGATGCCCCGGCCGTGTGCTCGCCGGACAATGCATCAATGACGAGCACAGCAGCTCTAATAGCCAATAGCCCTGATAACGGTGCCGGGCCCTCACTCCCAGACTCTGCCGACACGTCCACCGGGCATGGTGGCGGCCGACATCCGTTCAACTGACCTGATCTGCGTTATCGTTCGATTTGATATCCTCAGGGCTGCAATACTTTTCACCCAGATACACAGGGGGAAACGGTATGGGGGAGATATCGGCCGAAGCGGTGGCCGCTTTCGTCGCCGCACTCGCACTGGTGGCGACCACAGTGTCGGTTTTCTACCTGGCCAAACAGACGAGTGCCGTCGCGGAGCAGACTCGCGTGGGGGCCGAGCAAACCAAGATCAGCAACGCGATGGCCGCGGTCTCCGCGAACAACACGGTGCTGAGTGCTTTGCGTGAGGTGCACCTGCTGATGCTCGAACGACCCGGCTCACGTCGATACTTCTACGGCAATGAACCGTTGCCCGAGCAACAGGACGAGCGGGACGAAATCATCACCATCGCCGAATTGCTGGCCGACGTCATGTCCAGCGGCATACACACGCACGAGCAGATTCCCGACAGCAACAGCGCCGAGCCTTGGGACCACTACTGCCGCTCAACGCTGCGGACCAGCCCCGCGCTGCGTGATCTGGTGCGCGACCACACGACGTGGTGGCCTTACCTCTCACCGCTACTCCCGCACTAGGCTTCGGGCCCCGGCACCTCGGGCACGGCGAGCTCGATGGCAGCGAGTCGGTCCGGGTCGGCGATGATGTCCATACTGGTGATGCGGTGGTTCGCGATGGTGAAGGCCAGTAGGGTGTTCAGGATTCCGTTGGGCGCGACGACCAGGCCGATATGGCCGTCGATCAGGGCGGGTTGGGTGTAGCGGGCGCGGGCGGAGAACATCAGGGCGCTGGTCGCGACGCGGTGCGCGCCCTGTACCCGGATCGGTTTGCCGGTGGGGGCGGCAACGGAATCCGCGTGCAATTGGACGTTCGGGTCGAGTACCGCGATGAGCGCGTCGAAATCACCGGCGCGGACAGCCAAGAGGAAGGCATCGGTAACCGCGCGTTCGTCCGCGGTGCGGCGGTCGATGTCGGCGTCCGCCACGGGTGCGCCGCGGACCCGGCGGCGCGCACGGGCCGCCAGTTGCGCGGCCGCGGCGGGGGTGCGGCCGAGGATGGGTGCGAGTTCGGCGTAGGGCAGATCGAATAGGTCGTGCAATACGAAGGTCAACCGCTCGGCGGGGCTGAGGGTGTTGAGCACGACGAGCAGTGCGAGCCCGACCGAATCGGCCAGCACCGCCTCTTCCTCCGGGGCCAAGGTGTCGGCGGGGACGGCGGGTAGGTCGGTCGCGAGCGCGCCGACGAGGTCTTCCCGACGCGCTCTTCGAGCGCGCAGCATATCCAGACAGATATGGGCGACGACTGCGGTCAACCAGTTGCGCAGATTCCGCACCTCGGAGATGTCGGCGCGATGCAGCCGCAACCAGGCCTGTTGGACCGCGTCGTCGGCCTCGCTCGCCGACCCGAGCATCCGGTAGGCGACGGCGGTGAGATGAGCGCGGTGGTCTTCGAAACGCTGCCCGAGCAACTGGGACTTTTCGGTCATCGCTTCCCCGATCTGTCATGTCGACGAGTCGTGATCCGTCATATCTGTGACGGCTGAAACCGGGGCGACGTGACACGCGGCGGATCCGAAAAGAGGGCAAGCTGATGCACAAGATTTCCGAAGGCACGGTCCGATCCCGCCCGACGCCGGTATCGGCCGAACCGGAGCCGGATCGCCGGCGCTGGCTCGCACTGGCGGTATTGCTGGTGGCCGGGTTCATGGACCTGCTCGATGTGACGATCGTGAACGTGGCGCTGCCGACGATACAGCGGGATCTGAACGCCCCGTATGCGGATCTGGAGTGGGTGGTGTCGGGTTATCTGCTCGGGTTCGCGGCGCTGCTCATCACCGGTGGCCGACTCGGCGACCTATTCGGACGCAAAACCATCCTGCTCGTCGGGCTGACGCTGTTCACGGTGGCCTCGCTGGCGTGCGGGATCGCTCCGGGCCCGGCCTGGCTGATCGCCGCACGGGTAGTCCAGGGCGCGACGGCCGGGCTGATGATCCCGCAGATTCTGGCGATCATGCAGGTGTCGTTCCCCGTCGCCGAACGCGGGAAGGTGTTCGGCATCTGGGGCGGCGTGCTCGGCTCTGCGTCGGTGGCCGGATTGATCGTGGGTGGAATCCTTGTGCAGGCCAACCTGTTCGGGTGGGCGTGGCGGCCGATCTTCCTGGTCAACGTGCCGGTCGGGCTCCTCGCCGTTCCCGCGGCGACGATCCTGGTGCGGCAGTCGCGCTCGGCCACCGCGGACCGGCTGGATCCGATCGGCACCGTGCTGGCCATCGGCGCGGTGCTGCTGCTGGTGTATCCGCTGACCGAGGGACGCGCTCTGGGCTGGCCGGTCTGGACATTCGGGTTGATGGCCGCCGCCGCACTGGTCCTCGCGGGGTTCGTCGCCTTCGAGCGCCATCGCACCGCGACGGTCGGATCACCGTTGGTGGTGCTGAATCTGTTCCGGGCCCGCAGTTTCACCGCTGGCATGATCGTGTGGCTGTTGTTCTGGATCGCGCTCGGCGGCTATTTCCTGGTGTGGACGCTGTATCTGCAAGCGGGGCTGGGCTGGACCCCGCTGCGGGCCGGACTGAGCGCGTCGCCGTTCGCGGTGGCCGCTGCGGCCGGGGCGGGAACCAGCGTGCAGGTGTTCGTGCCGCGCTACGGGCGGATGGTCCTGTTCGCGGGCGCGGTGATCAACGCCGCCGGATTCGGCCTCTACCTGTATCTGGCCGCACACTACGGTTCCGGCATTACCTCCTCGCAGATGATCGCGCCGCTCACGATCAGCGGATTCGGATTCGGACTCGTCGTCGCCCCCATCGTCGACCTGATCCTGTCCGGGGTCCCCGCCCACGATGCCGGGTCCGCGTCCGGGCTGCTGTCGACCATCCAGCAGGTCGGCATGGCCCTTGGTGTCGCGCTGGCCGGGGTGTTCTTCTTCACCCAACTCGACCACACCTCCACCCATGGCACCGCCGCCGCCATTCCCGTACTGCGGCAACAACTCACCGACCTCCCGGCCGCCACCCAGGACCAGATCCTCACTCGGTTCCGCGCCTGCGTCCACGATCGTTCCGCCGCCACCGACCCCACCGCCGTACCGGACAGCTGCCAGCCTCCAACCGGACAGCCATTCGCCGAACCGCTCCAACAGGCGCTCACCCGGGCCGGACTACAAGCCAACGCGCACAACATGTCTCGGACCTTCGCCCAGACCCTGTGGTGGGCCATCGGCATGCTGATCGTAGTCGCCGTGGGAGTTCTCGCGCTCCCGAAACGACTGTCCGCACCTGATCTCGCGAAGCCTTGACCAAGGGGACTACCGTGCGAGGAAGTGCCAGCCGAGCCATGCCCACAGGAGCACAGCGGCGATTCTCGCCGCCCGAGTACGGATGAGGTACGCGACCGTCTCACCCACGGGCGCGACCAGATCCCGGCGGAGATGGGTGCACGCAAGCGCGCCGAGCGTGGCCACGAGCAGCACCGTGAACCCGGCGATGACGATCTCGCGATCGCTCATCTGGTCACCAACCACCAGCCGAAACCCAGCCACGCCAGCCACCCGACCAACCGCAGCGGCCACTGTTCGAGTGCCGGATCGAGTAGCGTCGACAAGGTCGGGTGGTCATAGCTTGCGCGGGTCCAATCCGGTTGCCGCGCAAATGCATTCGCCTCCCATACCGACACCGCGGCCAGCAGCGTCGACCAGACGACCACGCCGCGCCGCAGTCGAGCGGTGCGTGGGGTCCGCTCGGGTTTCCCGCGCCAGACCAGCACAAAGACCACGACCGCCGCAATCGCCACCGACGCAGTCGCCGACCAGCTGAAGGGGCGGGTGGCTGCCCCGCCCGCCGCCAGTACGGCAGTGACGATCAGCAGCGGCACACGCCGCCTCGAGGGTTCCGAGCGCGCCGGTTCCGTTGTCACATTCGCAGAATAGGGCCTGGGTGCAGGCGCGGAACACGGTGTTCCGCGCCTCTTCCCTTGTCACGGGGACAGAATTGAACCTGCGACCTCTGGACTATGCGCCGGGCGGCGCTGCGGTCCCTGATTCGTTTAAACCGAGAACGCGTTTGGCCCGCTGTAGGACCAGGCATCGTGGGGAACAGATGATGTGGATGGCCAAGGCGCGCTGGGCCTGTCCCTGGGTTAGTTCACCGGGATCGGCGAAGCAGTCGCCTATGTTGGAAACGAGTGATCGCATTGTCGTCAACCTGCCCTGACCGGCACGGCAGAATCGACGGCGAATCGACCACGGCCAATGGTGAGAGCGACCAGGCCGACATTGCCGGTGGTAGAAATCAACGGACCGGCAACCGAGGCGAATTCGAATCCAGTTACCAGAAGCACTCCGAGCAGTCCCAGACCTCCGGCCAGGGCATTCGCGGCGAACATCTGCCACGTTTCTTCATGGGGTGTGAACCATGCATGCCTGAGCGTCGGAATGGTGGCGATCACATTGGCGCATATGGCAAATAATGCGCCGAACGCTTTCTCGGACACCCCGACCGTCACCATCACACATGCGATCGATGAAATCAGACAAGCCCAATCGATGCTGTCGTCCGGTCGCACACCGACCCGACGAGTTATACCGACCACAATTACCGCGGCGTTCATCGCCGCCGCCGCGGCGTTGATACCCGCGGCGAGATGAGCACCCTCGAGATACGCCACCACCGCGAACACGGTGTTGGCGGTGCACCACGCCGCCCACGACGCGATGCGCGGCCGAGTGGCGCCATCCAGTATTCCCGCCAGATATGCGACGGCACCATACAAGGAGATACCGATGCTGAGGCACGCCAATGCCGCACTGACATTCCAGAAATCACTCACGCGAAACAATCCTCACAGATTCTTGCCGTAGTACGCAGAGATGCCGACGTTGGCGATCGAATCCTCATACGAACACTCCGAAGGAGACAGGACGGTGCCGCGATGGGAACCGATCCTTGCCTTTGGGTAAACGCTTCGGGACGACTTGTTCGGGTGCGACTCGAAAATATCGTGGCACGGACGTTCGGCTGCCACAAATCCGGGCAACCCGCCGTAACGATCTCTTAACGCCCGGTCCGCAATAGCGCAGCAATTTATCCGCAGTGACATATCCCGATCGAGATCGGGGCCGTTGCGGACGCAATGCGCAGTATTTATGCCACCAATGGCAGGTATGTGACCCAGCGCACGGGAAGCACTTTCATTGCAAAACCGGCTCGCGCTCGGTGCGGACCATACGTCAGCCCGACACCGGGAAACATCCGCCTTATCCGACCGAAATATCCGCCAATCGGAGCGGCCACCGAAACAGGTAGTGAACTACTCGCGCCGACACGTCGGGACCGGGCACAGACTCGACCCTGGGCACAGCTCCCCCGAGTGTCCACGTTTCGGAGACTTTGATCATGAGAAACGACGTACGAGCGCTCCTTGTCGCGGTGGCCGCGGCGGGGTTGGTCGGCGTCGCATGGGTACCTATCGCCGCGACGGCGCCTACGCCGACCGCACCGGTCTCGCCGACCCCGGCAGGCTCGAGTTCGTCGCCCTCACCGTCCGAGAGCCCCAGCCCCTCCAAGTCCACTGATACGGACCCCGCCCCCACTCTCGACCCGCTATCTCGCGCCGAACGTGGTACGCAGGTCACCGTTTCCGGCCATCACTGGCCCTGCGACCAGGTGAGCATCGCCCCGAAGTGGTCCGATTCGGGGACCACAGACGCCCAGGTGACCGCACCCGTCGACGACGGGGGTTCGTTCGCGAAGTCCGTCAGCGTGCCCAACCGGGCCGCAATCGGTACCCGTTCGATTCGCGTCGACTGCCTCGCGACATGGAGCCAGATTTCCCGGACCACGTCCATCGAGATCTTCGAGCGCACCGCCCCGAGCACCACAACCACCACCCAGCGCCCCACAACAACCACCACACAGCGCCCCACGACCACCACTCACGAATCCACGACCACCACACAGGAACCCACGACCACCACACAGGAACCCACGACCACCCCGTCCCGTGCCGGATCACCTGTCCCGCCAACGTCGACCGCTGTGCCACCGGACCCTGATCCTGCGCCGGACAACCACATCCGCGACGTGCTGGCCATCGGCGGATTCCTCCTCGCCGTCACTGCGGCGACGCTCGTGCTGCGCCACCGACGCAAGCGCCCGGCCGATCCTTCGCGCGCGCCCCGCCATGATCCGCACCCACCGCAGGTACGCGTGCACGTGGTCGAGGACGTGCGCCCGTCGATCCACATTCGTCAGGTTATTCGCGCTCCGGCCGTTCGGGTTCGGCTGAGCGGCGGCGAGCCGCGACTAGAAATCAGGGAGGTGCCCCGATGACGAGTCCAGCATCAATCAGCGCCAGGACGGTGCTGTTACCGGGCAGCGTGCGCGACGTCGGCATGGGCGAGTTGACCGAGCGCCTGCGTGCGAGCGGTGTCGATGATCTGGCGCTGCGCCGAACGCCCGCCGCCGCAGGAGTCCTGCGGTCGGCGGCGCTGCGCGAGGTCGCCAGGGCAGTCGACGGGCTGCTCGAGATCGACCTCGGCACGATCGCGGTCGCGGGTTGGCGCCGCTACGACCAGCTTCGCAGTGCGGCGATGCGAACCCGCCCGAACGGCGTCGAGCAGGTCGCACTGTGCGAACACGAAGTCACCCAGACCTGCTGTCCACGCCTCGATGTCACCGTCGACGGAAACTCGGTGGGTGAATTCGTGCTCGAACTCTTCGTCGCGCTACTGCTCCAGCCGCTCACGGCAACCGTGCGCGGCGGCATGCTGGTCGCATTGGGCCCCGGTAACTGCACCGTGACGGTGTCGATCGGCGTGCCGGAAGTCGGACCGATCATGGAGCGCAAACGCACGCTCCACGTGGCGGCCATGGTCGATTTGCGGCGGCCGATACCGCTCGTCGGCCGCCAGCCCGCCCCGCCTCCCACACCACCGCACAACGGCGCGCCCACACTGCGATCACCCCAGCCGAACCGCTGAGGTCACCGAACACGACGAGCGCATCGTGGTGGTGGAACAGCCAACGGGTCGAGCATGAACATCGACGGCGCCTCGATCGGGTTGGGCGGCAACACGACTCGCTCGGCGTAGCGGCGCGGGCCGGGCGCGGCAGGATCGATCGGGGTGCGCGCACGCCGAATCCAGCGAACCCTCCGCGGTCGTGAGCATCGTTTCATTTGCTGTGCAAGACTGCACTGGTGGCCGAGACCGCTGAGCTAGTTACCAATGTTTCCGACACCGCCCGCTGGGTGGCCGCCTTCCGCGCCACCGAATCCGCGCGCCCGGATGCCCTCTTTCACGATCCCCTCGCCGACAGAGTCGCCGGGGAGCGGGGCAGAGCCATAGCCGCCCACACGCCGCGCTTGATGCTCAATGGCTGGAACCTGGTCACGCGGACCAAACTCATCGACGACCTGATCCTGAAGACCATCGCGCAGGGCTGCGATCGGGTGATCAACATGGCCGCGGGTATGGATACCCGCCCGTACCGTTTGGATCTGCCCAGCGAATTCCCTTGGATAGAGGCCGATCTCCCCGAATTGGTCGCCGAGAAGAACGAGCTGCTGAACGGGGAGTCGCCGCGCTGCGCGCTCACCCGCGTGGCGGTGGATCTCGCCGATCCCGAGGTGCGGGGGAAGTTCCTGGACGAGGCCCTCGCGGGCGCGCAGCGAGCGCTGGTGCTCACCGAGGGTCTGATCTACTACCTCAGCGACGACGACGTCATCGGCCTGGCCGCGGCGCTAGCTCGGCCTGAAATCGCCTGGTGGGCGCTGGATGTCAATAATCAGGCGATTGTGAAGCGGATGAGTAAGGCCACCACGAAACTGCTGGCCAATGCCCCCTGGCAGTTCGGTCCGGTCGATCCGCTCGGCTTCTTCGCCGACCTCGGCTGGACGGCCGACGAGGTGGAAAGTCTGGCCGCGGCGGCACACCGGTTCCACCGGATGCCCTGGTTCATGAAGCCGACGACGCTCTTCCCGCAGCCGGACCCCCGCAAGCCGGTCCAAAACTCGTGGCAGCCTTGGAGTTCGGTGGTGCGGCTCACCCATGGGTAATAGCTGGCTACGTCGCCTGTCCCCCGCGCAGGCGACCGGATCTCATAAACTGATCTGCTTTCCGCACGCCGGTGGCTCCGCCATATCTTTCGGCCCATTGGCCAAATGCTTCGGGCCGGAGTACGAGGTGTTCGCCATCCAGTATCCGGGGCGTCAAGACAGACGACTCGAACCACTGGTGGACAATATCGCGGACCTCGTCGATGGCCTGCTTCCCGAGGTTATGGCAGAAGTCGGGGATGCCCAGGACTTTTCACTGTTCGGGCACAGTATGGGGTCTGTCGTAGCCTTCGAGGCAGGCCGGCGACTCGAGCACGAATCGGGAGCGGGTGCGCGGGTCCTGTTCGCCTCCGGTCGGCGCGCGCCTTCGGCAGCGCTGCCTGACCTGCGAGTGCACCTGCTGAGCGATCGAGAACTCGGTGAGCACCTGCTGCAGTCCGGCGGTACACCGGCGGCGTTGCTCGAGGATCCCGAATTTCGACCGCTGATCCTCTCGATCGTCAGGAACGACTATCGAGCCATCGAGACCTACGAGTGCAGTGCGGACGCGACGGTCAGCAGCCCTATCGTCGCGATTGCCGGCGACCGTGACCCCGATGCGAGTCTCGCCGAAATCGAGGTATGGCGCTCGCACACCACTGGCAGCTTCTTCGCGAAGACATTTCCGGGCGGTCATTTCTTCATCGATTCGAATCGCGACTCGATAGGACAGCTGATTCGCGATCATTGCGCCCGAGCGCTGTCGAGCTAGAACCGGAACGACCGGGTGGGCAACTCGCCCACCCGGTCGTTGTTCCTAGCCCTCGAGCCAGCCCTCGATCACCTCGGCAACACCCACTGAACCGTCCTCCAGGATCGAGAAGTGGTCAGCCGGTACCGAAACAACGGTATGCGTCGAATCCCACGGTTCGGCCTGCCAGTCCACGCGATCCGATGAGCTCCCCAGGAAGCTCTGCGCGCATTGGATGAACAGCGTGGGCGTGGTGACGGAGCCGGGCACCATCTGCTCCAGCAGCTGCACGTACCGACCCATACCCGTCAACCGTTCCCGGTCGAAGCGACCGTATATGGCTTCGTTCGACACCATGTGTTGGGCCATCGCTTGCAGCAGCCATTCGCCGTCATCGTTCACCTTGTAGGTGTCCAGCATGACCACGCCGGCGGGCGCCCGGCCGCCGGCCCCTTCCAGGTACTCGGTGACGAGGTAGGCCAGTAGGCCGCCCGAGGAGTATCCGAGCAGCACGAACGATTCTCCCTGCGCCGCCTCGAGGACGCTGCGCGCCAAGGCTTCCAGTGCCGCTGCCGGCGTCGCCGGCAACGGTTCGCCCGTCCGGCAGCCGATCGGCGACACCGCGACGATGTCGCGCACACTGCCCAGGTGCGAGGCGATCCGGGCGTACTGATGCGCGCCCCCGGTCGCCAGTGGCGGTGTGAGGCAGATGATCCGCGGCAGGGCGGGGCCCGCGGCGAGTCGCGTCGGCACCGGCAGCCGGTCCGGTTCCGGTGCGGCGGTGAATTGTTCGCGCAGCTCCGCCGTCACCCGCAACAGGTCGAAGGCCTGGACGAACCGGCCGCTCTGCACCGCGCCCCGGAACATCCCGTACAGCGAGTCGTCCTCGCCGGCCGGCGCAGCACCGCGTCGTGCGGTCGCGGCGAGCTCCGTGCGCAGGTATCGAGCCAGCGCCGCCGGCGTCTTGTGGTCGAAGATCGCCGCCGTCGGCAGCGTCAGACCGGTGGACGCGTTGAGCGTGGTCCGCAGCTCCATGGCTGCCAGTGAATCGAATCCCGATTCGAGGAAATCACGCTCCGGGTCGAGAGCATCGACGCTCTCATGACCCAGCAGCCTGGCCGCGGTCTCGAGAATGTGCTTGCGGAGCCACTCTTCCTGCTCGGACTCCGGGAGCTGGGCCAGCTGCCGGCGCAGTGCGCCCGTATCCGGGGCCCCGGCGCTCTGCCGCCGCCCGGCTCGCTTGGCCAGATCGCGCAGCAGTGCGGGCACCGCGTCCCGAGCCCGCAGGGCGGGCAGGTCGATCTCGGTCAGGATGTTCGCCGGAATCTCCGAAGCTACTGCGGTATCGAACAATTCGAGCGCCTTGCCCGCGGCCAGTGGCGGCAGACCCTGGCGGCGCATGCGCTGCCGGTCGGCCTCGCTGAGCCACTGCGACAGGCCCGTTTCGATATCCCACAGACCGTAGGCGAGCGCGGTGGCCGGCAGACCTTCGGCGTGCCGGTGGGTGGCGAGCGCGTCGAGGAACACGTTGGCCGCCGCGTATCCGCCCTGGCCGGCGGGCAGGATCGACCCTGCCACCGAGGAGATCAGCACAAAGGCGGACAGCCCCGCGGCCCGGGTGAGCTCGTGCAGATACCAGGCCGCGTCGGCCTTGGCGCCGAGGGAGTAGTCGATCTGCTCCGGCGTCAGGGTCTCGACCATCCCGTTGTGGGCGACGCCCGCCACGTGCACGACCGCACCCAGCGGATACTCGGCCGGAACCGAAGCGAGCAGTTCTCGCAACGCATTTCGGTCCGCGACGTCGCAGGCGGCCACGCGCACCCGGGCACCGAGGTCGGTCAATTCCGCGATGAGATCCGCGGCGGCATCCGGTCCGCGGCGGCCGGCCAGCAGCAGATGCCGCACACCGTGCTCGCGCACCAGATGCCTGGCGAGGTGACCACCGATCCCGCCGGTGCCACCGGTGATCAGCACCGTCCGTTCCGGATCCCAGGGTGCCCGCGGGTCCGACTCGGGCAGCGCGGCCCGCACGAGCCGCGGCACCTGTGTCCCGTCCGCCCGGACGGCCAATTCCGGTTCACCCGACATCGCCGCGGCGGCAAGGTGATCCGGGGAGGCCTCAGCCGCGGCCTCCACGAGCACGATCCGCCCGGGATGCTCCGCCTGCGCCGCACGCACCAGGCCCCACACCGCAGCCGCGGCCGGGCCGGCCGCAGCATCGGTGACCACGGCCAAAGTGGCTGCCGCGTAGCGCTCCTCGCGCAGGAACTCCTGGACGACGCCGAGCGTGCGGTGCAGCGCGGTGCGCAACCGGACCGGCACGTCGTCGCCATCGACCGGGGGGCGGAACAGGACGACCGAGGCCGACGCAGACGACCCCCACTCGGCCCACGAACCCGGCGAGCGCAGCTCCGGACCGGGGCGCCAGCTGAGCTCGTACCGCCCGTCGGGCGCGGATCGGGTTGCGGCCGAGAGCAATTCGAGCGACATCGGACGCAGCGCGAGCGACCCGACGGACAACAGTGGCGCCCCACCGGAATCGGCCATGACCAGGGCGACCTCGCCCTGGTTCAGCCAGGACAATCGAACCCGCACCCGCCGGACCCCATCGGCGTGCACCCGCACCGACGACCAGGTGAACGGCACCAGGGTCGGCCGCTCGGCCTGTTCGTCCACGCCCTGCGGGAGACCGAAGGACAGCGCGTGCATGGCCGCGTCCAGCAGCGCCGGATGCATGCCGTAGCCCTGGGTAGCGGTCGGCTCGGGCAGCGCGACCTCGGCGAAGAGGTCGTCACCGCGTCGCCACAGGGCCTCCAGTCCGCGGAAGGCGGGCCCGTAGTTGTAACCGTGGTCGGCGAGCACGTCGTAGGCGCCGGCCAACTCGATATCCGTGGCACCGGCCGGTGGCCACTGCACGAAGTCCGTCCAGCCGTCCGGTGTTTCGGATTCCCGGCTCGGGCTCACCGTGCCCTGCGCGTGCTGCGTCCACGGCACCGACGGATCGTCGCCGTCCCGACGGGAGTAGATGTCGAGCCGCCGCCGACCGGTGTCGTCGCCGTTGCCGACGATCACTTGGATGTCGACGCCGCCCTGCCCTTGGAACACCAGTGGCGCCAGCAGGGTGAGTTCCGCGAGCTCCGGGCAGTCGACCTGGTCGCCGGCGTGGGCGGCCAGTTCGACGAATCCGGTCCCCGGCAGCAACACGGTGCCGAGCACATCATGATCGGCCAGCCAGGGATGGGTGCTCGTGGACAGGCGGCCGGTGAATCGGACGCCGCCGCTCTCCGGCTGCGCCACCAGCGCACCCAGCATCGGGTGGTCGGTGGACCGCAGGCCGAGTGCGTGCGCCTCTCCGGTGTGCAGCGGGCCGGTGGACCAGAAGCGGCGGTGCTGGAAGCCGTAGGTGGGCAGGTCGATCTTCGTGCCACCGGTGCCGGTGTAGTAGCTGGTCCAATCCACCGTCGCACCCGAGACGTGCAGTCGGGCGAGGCCGAGCAGCAAGGTCGCGGAGTCGGCGGTGTTTCGTTTGGACAGCGCGATTGTCGTCGTGGTGTCCAGGGTTTGGGCGACCATCGGGGTCAACACCGCGTCGGGGCCGACCTCGGCGAACCTGGCTACACCCAGATCCGCCATTGCCGCAACAGCATCCGCGAAACGGACCGTGTCCCGGACCTGACCCACCCAGTACGCCGAGTCCGACATCTCCTCCGTGACGCGCGCACCGGTCACCGTCGACACCAACGCGATACTCGGGCGACCGAACGTCAAACCCTCGATCACCGAAGCGAACTCGGCCAGCATCGGCTCCATCAGAGCCGAATGGAACGCATGCGAAACCCGCAATCGGTGTGTGCGCCAACCACGCTCGGTGCACCTCGCGACTACCGCGAGCACATCGTCTTCGATACCGGACAGCACCACCGACGAAGGACCATTCACCGCCGCGATCGACACCCCATCGACACCGGCCAGCAGCGGCATCACGTCCGGCTCGGAAGCACCGACAGCGACCATCGCACCACCGGCAGGCAACGCCTGCATCAACCGACCACG
>NZ_JBKBET010000045.1:0-7139 GCF_048910785.1 Nocardia nepalensis
CGGCGAGGTCGGTCACGCCCGCGCCGACCTCGAGCACGACTCCGGCGCCTTCACCGCCCAACGACGGGTTCTGGCCGGGATACATTCCCAACGCCACCAACACATCCCGGAAGTTGACGCCCACCGCGCGGACCGCGATCCGCACCTGCCCGGGTTCCAACGGTGCCTGCCCCGCCGGCCACGGCTGTAGCGACACGTCCTGCAGCGTGCCGGTCCCGCCCGCGGCCAACCGCCACGGCGCATCCCCGACCGGCACGGCCGCCATCGCCGGCACCGGTGTCAGTCGGGCACCGTGGGTGATGCCGTGGCGCAGCATCAGCTGCGGTTCACCGGCCTGCGCCAGCGCGGCCAGCGGCACCGCACCCACCACACCGTGATCGAGATCGACGCCTTCATCGGTGTCGAGCAACACGATCCGGCCCGGGTACTCGGCTTGCGCCGAACGCACCATCCCCCACACCGCCGCAGCAGCCAGATCGGTGACATCCTCACCAGGCGGGCTGACCGCACCATGGGTGAGCACCATCAACACACCCGAGCGTTCCACGCTCAGCCAGTCCTGCAACACCGCCAGCACCGCATGCGTGGCCGCATACACCGAACCCACCACATCCTCCACACCGGAGGACAACTCCCACACCACCACACCCGCATCAGCAGCGTCGGTATCCGCGGCATCAGCGTCGGCACTCTGGGTGCCGACGTCGGCGCTGTGGGTTTCTGTGGTGTGCGGGGTCCAGGAGCGGGCCGAGGAAGGAGTGGAGTCGGGGAGGGTCGTCAGTGGTGTCCAGGTCAGTTCCAGCAGGTCGCTGCCCGGTGTAGTGGTGGTTTGTAGTGCGGCGTGGAGTTGTTCGGTGGTGACGGGTCGGGTGTTCACCGTGCCGGTCAGGACCGGTTTGCCGGTGGTGTCGGCCAGTCGTACGGCCAGGGCACCATCGGCGCTGCTGCTCAGGTGAACACGCAGGCGGGTGGCACCCACCGCGTCGAGACGGACCTGCCCCCAGCTGAACGGGAGCCGCAGTTCGAGATCGTCGGTCGCGGCTCCGGTGTAGGTCGCGGCCCAGGCGGCGTGCAGTGCGGTGTCGAGCAGGGCAGGATGGATGCCCATCCCGGTGACATCGAGTTCCTCGGGGACCGCGACCTCGGCGTAGACGTCCGCGCCGTACCGCCACGCCGATTGCAGACCCTGGAACGCCGGCCCGTACTGGTAACCGTGTCGGGTCAGCCAGTCGTACACGCCGGAGACCTGCACCGGTTCGGCACCGGCCGGTGGCCACTGCGCCAGATCCACCATCGACGATGCCGGTGTCGGTTGTTCGGTGGTGAGGACGCCTTCGGCGTGCAGGGTCCAGTCGGTATCGGTTTGAGTGTCACGGGTGTACACCGAAACCGACCATCCGGCCGAGTCGTCCCGGCCGCTCACCAGGACCTGGAGCTGCACGCTGCGGTCTTCGGTGAATACCAGTGGTGCCAGCAGGGTCAGTTCCTGGATCGTGGTGGCGCCGACCTCGTCACCGGCCCGCAACGCCAGTTCCACGAACCCTGATCCGGGGAACAACACCACACCGGCCACGGCGTGATCGGCCAGCCACGGTTGGGTGGTGAGTGAGAGTCGTCCGGTCAGTGCGACCGCACCGGACTCGGGTTGCTGCACCACCGCACCCAGCAACGGGTGTTCGGCTCCGACCAGTCCCGCGCTGGCCACATCGGCGCCACCGAGCCCGGTACTGGCCAGCCAAAACCGTTGCCGCTGGAACGCATACGTCGGCAACCCGACCCGCCGCGGTGTAGTGGTGTAAACCTTCGTCCAATCGACGGGCGCCCCCGCGACGTAGGCGTGGCCCACCGATTTCCAGAACCGATCCAGCCCACCCTCGTCACGACGCAGTGATCCGGTCACGGTCACCGCGGTCTCGAGACCGGCGGCGGTGTCTTCCATCGCCAACGCCAGCAACGGGTGCGGACTGCACTCGATGAACGTGGTGAACCCGGCCCCGATCAACGACTGCGCGGCCTGACCGAACAGGACCGGTTCACGCACATTGTCGAACCAGTAACGGGTGTTCAATCCCGTGGTGTCGAACAGCTCACCGGTCACCGTCGAATAGAACGGGATCTTCGACGGTGTCGGGGTCAGATCCGCGAGCAGTTCGAACAGTTCCTCGCGCAGCGCGTCGACCTTGGCGGTGTGTGCCGCGAAATTGACCTCGGGCACCACCCAACGCAACACTTTTTGCTCGGACAGGGTGCGCTGGAGCCGCTCCAACGCGTCGGGGGAACCGGAAACGACAACCGACCGTGGCCCGTTGATCGCAGCAATGGACACCTCGTTGGCGAGGGGCTCGATCCATTGACGGACCCGTTCGACCGAATCGACGATCGACACCATCTCCCCCGCGCCCGACAACTGCACCAGCAATCGGCTGCGCAGTGCCACGATCATGGCGGCCTCGCGCAGCGTGAGCGCTCCGGCCACATAGGCGGCGGCGACTTCACCTTGGGAGTGTCCGACCACGGCATCGGGAGTGACGCCGGCCGATTGCCACATCTGTGCCAGCGACACCATGATCGCCCACAACACCGGTTGGACCACATCGACCCGGTCGAGCCCGGGAGCGTGGTCGGCCCCGGTGATCACATCGGTCAGCGACCAGTCCACGAACTCCGCCAACGCTTCCTCACAGCAGCGGATCTGCTCGGCGAACACCGGTGAGGACTGCAACAACTCCGCACCCATCCCGGCCCATTGCGAGCCCTGCCCGGGGAACACCAACACAGCTTTGCCCGGTGTGGTGGTGCGACCGGTGACCACATCAGGTCCCGGTTGCCCCGAAGCCAACCCGGCCAACCCGGCCAGCAGGGCCTCACGATCAGCACCCACCACCACCGCACGATGCTCGAACACCGCACGGGTAGTAGCCAACGCAGACCCCACCGACACGACATCCAGGTCGTCCTCGGAGTCTTCCTCGGCACGCACCCACTGCGCCAACCGGGCAGCCTGCGCGGCCAGGGCTTGGCTGGTCTTGCCCGATACCAGCCACGGCACCACCCCCAACCCCACACCCGCCACCGGATCGGGGGTATCGGCCGGTTCGAGGGTATCGGCCGGTGTGGGCTCGTCGGCTTGTTCGAGGATGACGTGGGCGTTGGTGCCACTGACGCCGAAGGAGGACACCGCGGCCCGGCGCGGCCGGCCGTCGCTGACCGGCCACGGTCGGGCGTCGGTGAGCAGCGATACCGCGCCGGTGGTCCAGTCCACGTGGGGGCTGGGTGCGTCGACGTGCAGTGTTTTGGGCATCGTTTCGTGCCGCATGGCCTGCACCATCTTGATGACGCCGGCGACACCGGCCGCGGCCGAGGTGTGGCCCATGTTGGATTTGATCGACCCCAGCCAAACGGGTCGATCCGCGGGCCGGTTCTGGCCGTAGGTCGCCAACAAGGCTTGCGCTTCGATGGGATCACCCAGGACCGTGCCGGTGCCGTGGCCTTCCACCACATCGACCCCGCTCGCGTCGATGCCCGCACTGGCCAACGCGGCACGGATCACCCGCTGCTGGGAGGGCCCGTTGGGTGCGGTCAACCCGTTGGAGGCACCGTCCTGGTTGACCGCCGACCCACGCACCACCGCCAACACCTGATGGCCCTTGGCCCTCGCGTCGGCCAGCCGCTCGACCACGAGCACACCGACGCCTTCGGAGAACCCGGTGCCGTCGGCGGCACCGGCATACGGTTTGCAGCGGCCATCGGCGGCCAGGCCGCGCTGGCGGCTGAATTCCAGGAACATCGCGGGGGTCGGCATCACGGTCACGCCACCGGCAAGCGCCAGGTCGCATTCCCCGGCCCGCAGCGACTGCACGGCCAGGTGCAATGCCACCAGCGACGACGAGCACGCCGTGTCCACCGACACCGCCGGGCCCTCCAAACCCAACACATAGGCCACTCGGCCCGACGCCACACTCGAGGTTTGACCGGTCGCCGCGAACCCGTCCAGGCCCTCGACGGAGGCACCGATCCCGTATCCCTGGGCCATGATGCCGGTGAATACTCCGGTCGCCGAGCCGGCCAGTGTGGTGGGGTCGATTCCGGCGTCTTCCAAGGCTTCCCAGGAGGTTTCCAGCAGCAGTCGTTGCTGGGGGTCCATCGCCAAGGCTTCACGCGGGCTGATCCCGAAGAACCCGGCATCGAAATCGCCTGCGGCATCCAGGAATCCGCCCGAGCGGGTGTAGGACTTACCCGCCGCGGCCGGGTCGGGGTCGAACAGACCCTCCACATCCCAGCCTCGGTCGGTCGGGAAACCCGACACCACATCGCGGCCGTCGGCCACCATCTCCCACAAGCCTTGCCCGGAGTCGACTCCGCCGGGGAACCGGCACCCGATCCCCACGATCGCGACCGGTTCGTCCACACCCAGACGCGCCGAGGTCACCGACCGCACCGCCTGCGGCGGGGTCCATCCGCTCAACTGCTCGTGAAGATAGCCGGCCAGCGCGGTGGGGGTGGGGTAGTCGAAGATCAGGGTGGGGGTCAGGGTCAGACCGGTGCTGGTTTGCAGCCGGTTGCGTAGTTCCACCGCGGTCAGCGAGTCGAACCCGAGGTCCTTGAACGCTTGACGGGCATCGATACCGGCGGTGTCGGTGTAGCCCAACGCGATCGAGGCCTGGGTGCACACCAACTCGGTCAGCAGTCGACGTTGTTCGTCGCTGCTGAGCCCGTGCAACCGCTGCGCCAGCTCCGACCGCGCCGCCGCGGTGCTGGTTTCCACCGTGCGTCGCCGTGGCGTACCGACCAGGACACCGAACAGCGGTGGCAGGAACGCGGCAACGGTGCGGTCGCGCAGCATGCGGTAGTCGAGGCGGGCGGTGGCCACCGCGGGATGGTCGGCGACCAACGCGGCATCGAACAACGCCACCGCTTCTTCCACACTCATCGGCACCACACCGGTGCGTTTGAGGCGCGCCAGGTCACGGTCGCTGAGGTGTCCGGTCATGGCACTGGACTGGGCCCACTGACCCCACGCCAGCGACATGCCCGGCAACCCACCAGCCCGCCGATGGCTGGCCAGCGCGTCGAGGAACACGTTGGCCGCCGCGTAGTTGCCCTGCCCGGGCGAGCCCACGGTGCCGGCCATCGACGAGAACACCACGAACGCGGCCAGATCCCGTTCCTGGGTCAGTTGGTGCAGGTTCCAGGCCGCGTCGACCTTGGCTCGTAGCACCGTGTCCACCCGTTCGGGTGTCAGCGAGGTGATGACCGCGTCATCGAGCACTCCCGCGGCGTGGATGACCGCGCTCAACGGCGGGCACTGCCCCAGCACGTCGGTGAACAAACGTGTCGCGGCCTCGCGATCGGCCACATCACACGCCACCACCTGTACTTGGGCGCCCGCGGCACGCAACTCCGCCACCAGCTCGGTGGCGCCTTCGGCGTCACCACCGTGGCGGCTGACCAACACCACATGCCCCACCCGGTAGGCGCCGACCACATGACGGGCCAACGCGGCACCGGCCATCCCGGTACCACCGGTGATCAACACCGTGCCCGCAGCGATCGCCGCCAGCAGACCTCCGGCCGGCGCATCCCCGGCCGGCGCACTCGCCATGGCGGGTACGGGTGTCAGTCGGGCGCCGTGAGCGATGCCGTGGCGCAGCATCAGCTGCGGTTCACCGGCCTGGGCCAGCGCGGCGAGGGCCACCGCACCCACCACACCGTGATCGAGATCGACGTCTTCATCGGTGTCGAGCAACACGATCCGGCCCGGATGCTCGGCTTGCGCCGAACGCACCATCCCCCACACCGCCGCAGCAGCCAGATCGGTGACATCCTCACCAGGCGGGCTGACCGCACCATGGGTGAGCACCATCAACACACCCGACCGTTCCGCGCTCAACCAGTCCTGCAACACCGCCAGCACCGCATGCGTGGCCGCATACACCGAACCCACCACATCCTCCACACCGGAGGACAACTCCCACACCACCACACCCGCATCAGCAGCGTCGGTATCCGCGGCATCAGCGTCGCCACTGTGAGTATCGGCGTCGACGCTGTCGGTTTCTGTGGTGTGCGGGGTCCAGGAGCGTATCGAGGAGGGGGTCGGGTCGGTGAGGGTCAGTGGTGTCCAGGTCAGTTCCAGCAGGCCTGTGCCCGGTGTAGTGGCGGTGTGTAGTGCGGCCTGGAGTTGTTCGGTGGTGACAGGTCGGGTGTTCACCGTGCCGGTCAGGACCGGCATACCGGAGGTGTCGGCCAGTCGTACGGCCAGAGCACCGTTGGCGCTGCTGGCCAGGTGGACGCGCAGGCGGGTGGCACCCACCGCGTCGAGACGGACTCCTCCCCAGCTGAACGGCAGCCGCAGTTCGAAACCGTCGATCGCGGCCCCGTCATCGATCGGGGTGCTGGTGTAGGCCACGGCCCAGGCGGCGTGCAGCGCGGCATCGAGCAGGGCAGGATGGATGCCCATCCCGGTGACATCGAGTTCCTCGGGGACCGCGACCTCGGCATAGACATCCGCGCCGTACCGCCACGCCGACTGCAGACCCTGGAACGCCGGCCCGTACTGGTAACCGTGTCCGGTCAGCCAGTCGTACACACCGGAGACCTGCACCGGCTCGGCACCCGCCGGAGGCCACTGCGCCAGATCCACCACCGGTGTCGACGATGCCGGTGTCGATGGTGTCGGTTGTTGGGTGGTGAGGATGCCTTCGGCGTGCAGAGTCCAGTCGGTGTCGGTTTGGGTGTCGCGGGTGTACACCGAGACCGTCCATCCGGCCGAGTCGTCTCTGCTGTTCACGAGGACCTGCAGCTGGACACTGCGGTCCTCGGTGAATACCAGTGGTGCCAGCAGGGTCAGTTCCTGGATCGTGGTGGCACCGACCTCGTCACCGGCCCGCAACACCAACTCCACGAATCCTGATCCGGGGAACAACACCACACCGGCCACGGCATGATCGGCCAGCCACGGCTGCGTTCCCAACGACAGCCTGCCGGTGACGACAACGCCACCGGATTCCGGAGACCCAACCACTGCCCCCACCAATGGATGACCGGTCCCCGACAATCCCAACCATTCCGGATCGCCATGACCGACCGCCACCGTGTCCAGCCAAAACCGTTGCCGCTGGAACGCATACGTCGGCAGC
>NZ_JBKBET010000045.1:7189-9714 GCF_048910785.1 Nocardia nepalensis
CGCACCATCCCCCACACCGCCGCAGCAGCCAGATCGGTGACATCCTCACCAGGCGGGCTGACCGCACCATGGGTGAGCACCATCAACACACCCGAGCGTTCCACGCTCAGCCAGTCCTGCAGTACCGCCAGCACCGCATGCGTGGCCGCATACACCGAACCCACCACATCCTCCACACCGGAGGACAACTCCCACACCACCACACCCGCATCAGCAGCGTCGGTATCCGCGGTATCGGTGTCGGCACTGTCGGTTTCTGTGGTGTTGTGCGGGGTCCATAGTCGGGTCGGGGAAGGGGTCGAGTCGGGAAGGGTTGTCAGGGGTGTCCAGGTCAGTTCCAGCAGGCCTGTGCCCGGTGTAGTGGTGGTGTGTAGTGCGGCGTGGAGTTGTTCGGTGGTAACGGGTCGGGTGTTCACCGTGCCGGTCAGGACCGGCATGCCGGAGGTGTCGGCCAGTCGTACCGCCAGAGCACCCTCGGCGCTGCTGGCCAGGTGAACGCGCAGGCGGGTGGCACCCACCGCGTCGAGACGGACATCTCCCCAGCTGAACGGCAGCCGCAGTTCGAAATCGTCGATCGAGGCTCCGGTGTAGGCCGCGGCCCAGACGGCGTGCAGCGCGGTGTCGAGCAGAGCGGGATGGATGCCCATCCCGGTGACATCGAGTTCCTCGGGGACCGCGACCTCGGCATAGACGTCCGCGCCGTGCCGCCACGCCGACTGCAGGCCCTGGAACGCCGGCCCGTACTGGTAACCGTGCCGGGTCAACCAGTCGTACACGCCGGAGACCTGCACCGGCTCGGCACCGGCCGGTGGCCACTGCGCCAGATCCATCACCGATGCCGGTGACGGTTGTTCGGTGGTGAGGACGCCTTCGGCGTGCAGGGTCCAGTCGGTGTCGGTTTGGGTGTCGCGGGTGTACACCGAGACCGTCCATCCGGCCGAGTCGCCCCGGCTGCCCACGAGGACCTGGAGCTGCACGCTGCGGTCTTCGGTGAACACCAGCGGTGCCAGCAGGGTCAGTTCCTGGATCGCGGTCGCACCGACCTCGTCACCGGCCCGCAACACCAGTTCCACGAATCCTGAACCGGGGAACAACACCACACCGGCCACCGCATGATCAGCCAGCCACGGTTGGGTGGTGAGGGACAGTCGCCCGGTCAGTGCGACCGCACCGGACTCGGGTTGCTGCACCACCGCACCCAGCAACGGGTGTTCGGCCCCGACCAGTCCCGCGCTGGCCACATCAGCGCCACCGAGCCCGGTACTGGCCAGCCAATACCGTTGCCGCTGGAACGCATACGTCGGCAACCCGACCCGCCCCGGTGTGGTGGTGTAAACCTTGCTCCAGTCGACAGGTACCCCCGCGACGAAGGCGTGGCCCACCGCTTTGACCATCGCGGTGGTCTCGGGGCGGTGCTTGGTCAGCACGGGGATCGTGATGGCCTCGGGAGAGGTCAGTGTCTGTTCTATGGCAGCTGACAGGCCAGCGCCGGGACCGACTTCGATGAACCGGGTGGCGCCCATCGACTCCAACAACTGCACACTGTCGGCGAAACGCACAGGTCGGCGGATGTGGTCGAGCCAGTACTGCCCCGACCCGAAGTCGGGTCCGGTCAGTTCGGCCGTCACGTTCGATACCACCGGAATCCGTGCCGGGCTCACCGTGATATCGGAAACCAGGCGCGCGAATTCCTCGAGCATCGGTTCCATCAGCTGGGAATGGAACGCGTGTGACACCGCCAAACGGTGCACCCGTCGACCTTGCTGGGCCAACCGATCCGCGATCGCGGCCACGGCTGTCTCTGCACCGGAAATCACCACCGATCCCGGCGCGTTGATCGCGGCGATATCCACCCCGCCGACCAGCAACGGCAGCACTTCGTCCTCGCTGGCGGCGACTGCAACCATCACCCCGCCCTCGGGCAAGGCCTGCATCAATCGGCCTCGGGCCGCTACCAGCAGCGCAGCGTCTTCCAAGGTCAAAACCCCGGCCACATACGCTGCGGTGACCTCACCCACGGAATGACCCATCACGAAATCCGGGTCGATCCCCCACTGCCCCACCAACGCGAACAACGCCGCTTCCACCGCGAACAACGCCGGCTGAGCGAACTCTGTGCTGTCGAGCAGCTCCTGGTCATCACCCCACATCACCTGCCGTAGCGGCAAACGCAGATGCCGATCCAACTCCTCGGCCACCGCATCGAACGCCTCAGCGAACATCGGGAACTGCGCATGAAGCTCCGCACCCATCCCGACCCATTGGGAGCCCTGCCCGGGAAACACCAACACAGTCTTGGCGGGTGTGGTGGTTGTGGTGTGGCCGACGACCACATCAGGTCCCGGCTGCCCCGACGCCAACCCCGCCAACCCGGCCAGCAGCGCCTCACGATCAGCACCCACCACCACCGCACGATGCTCGAACACCGCACGAGTAGTCGCCAACGCAGACCCCACCGACACGACATCCAGGTCGTCCTCGGCACGCACCCAGTCCGCCAACCGGGCAGCCTGCCCAGCCAAGGC
>NZ_JBKBET010000046.1:0-4373 GCF_048910785.1 Nocardia nepalensis
CCCGGTGTGGTGGTGTAAACCTTGCTCCAGTCGACAGGTACCCCCGCGACGAAGGCGTGGCCCACCGCTTTGACCATCGCGGTGGTCTCGGGGCGGTGCTTGGTCAGCACGGGGATCGTGATGGCCTCGGGAGAGGTCAGTGTCTGTTCTATGGCAGCTGACAGGCCAGCGCCGGGACCGACTTCGATGAACCGGGTGGCGCCCATCGACTCCAACAACTGCACACTGTCGGCGAAACGCACAGGTCGGCGGATGTGGTCGAGCCAGTACTGCCCCGACCCGAAGTCGGGTCCGGTCAGTTCGGCCGTCACGTTCGATACCACCGGAATCCGTGCCGGGCTCACCGTGATATCGGAAACCAGGCGCGCGAATTCCTCGAGCATCGGTTCCATCAGCTGGGAATGGAACGCGTGTGACACCGCCAAACGGTGCACCCGTCGACCTTGCTGGGCCAACCGATCCGCGATCGCGGCCACGGCTGTCTCTGCACCGGAAATCACCACCGATCCCGGCGCGTTGATCGCGGCGATATCCACCCCGCCGACCAGCAACGGCAGCACTTCGTCCTCGCTGGCGGCGACTGCAACCATCACCCCGCCCTCGGGCAAGGCCTGCATCAATCGGCCTCGGGCCGCTACCAGCAGCGCAGCGTCTTCCAAGGTCAAAACCCCGGCCACATACGCTGCGGTGACCTCACCCACGGAATGACCCATCACGAAATCCGGGTCGATCCCCCACTGCCCCACCAACGCGAACAACGCCGCTTCCACCGCGAACAACGCCGGCTGAGCGAACTCTGTGCTGTCGAGCAGCTCCTGGTCATCACCCCACATCACCTGCCGTAGCGGCAAACGCAGATGCCGATCCAACTCCTCGGCCACCGCATCGAACGCCTCAGCGAACATCGGGAACTGCGCATGAAGCTCCGCACCCATCCCGACCCATTGGGAGCCCTGCCCGGGAAACACCAACACAGTCTTGGCGGGTGTGGTGGTTGTGGTGTGGCCGACGACCACATCAGGTCCCGGCTGCCCCGACGCCAACCCCGCCAACCCGGCCAGCAGCGCCTCACGATCAGCACCCACCACCACCGCACGATGCTCGAACACCGCACGAGTAGTCGCCAACGCAGACCCCACCGACACGACATCCAGGTCGTCCTCGGCACGCACCCAGTCCGCCAACCGGGCAGCCTGCCCAGCCAAGGCCTGGCTGGTCTTGCCCGAGACCAGCCACGGCACCACGGAATCAGGGGAATCGAGCAACCCCACACCCGCCACCGGATCCGAATCCGCTACGGAATCAGGGGAATCGAGTTCGCCTACCGGTGTGGGCTCGTCGGCTTGTTCGAGGATGACGTGGGCGTTGGTGCCACTGATCCCGAACGAGGACACCGCGGCCCGTCGCGGCCGACCCGGCTGCAGCGGCCAGGGTTGTGCGTCGGTGAGCAGCGACACCGCTCCCGTCGACCAGTCCACATGGGGGCTGGGTGCATCGACGTGCAGGGTCTTGGGCATCGTTTCATGCCGCATCGCCTGCACCATCTTGATCACACCGGCGACACCGGCCGCGGCCGAGGTGTGGCCCATATTGGATTTGATCGAGCCCAGCCATACCGGTCGATCCGCGGGCCGGTTCTGCCCGTAGGTCGCCAGCAAGGCTTGGGCTTCGATGGGATCACCCAGGACGGTGCCGGTGCCGTGGCCTTCCACCACATCGACCCCGGCCGCGTCGATACCCGCACTGGCCAACGCGGCACGGATCACCCGCTGCTGCGAGGGCCCGTTGGGTGCGGTCAACCCGTTGGAAGCACCATCCTGGTTGATCGCCGACCCACGCACCACCGCCAGCACCTGATGGCCCTTGGCACGGGCATCGGCCAACCGCTCGACCACGAGCACACCGACACCCTCGGAGAACCCGGTGCCATCAGCAGCACCGGCATACGGTTTGCAGCGGCCATCAACGGCCAGGCCCCGCTGCCGACTGAATTCCAAGAACATCGCGGGGGTCGGCATCACGGTCACACCGCCGGCCAAGGCCAGGTCGCATTCCCCAGCCCGCAGCGACTGCACAGCCAGGTGCAACGCCACCAGCGACGACGAACACGCCGTGTCCACCGACACCGCCGGGCCCTCCAAACCCAACACATAAGCCACCCGACCCGACGCCACACTCGAGGTTTGCCCTGCTAGCTGAAGTCCCTCGAGCTGCGGGTCGCCACCGACGTGCATCGTTCCGTAACCCGACGTCACCACGCCACAGAACACCCCGGTGGTGGAGCCGGCCAGTGTCGTGGGGTCGATTCCGGCGTCTTCCAAGGCTTCCCAGGAGGTTTCCAGTAGCAGTCGCTGTTGGGGGTCCATCGCCAAGGCTTCGCGGGGACTGATCCCGAAGAACCCGGCATCGAAATCGCCTGCCGCGTCGAGGAATCCGCCCGAGCGGGTGTAGGACTTGCCCGCCGCGGCCGGGTCGGGGTCGAACAGACCCTCCACATCCCAGCCTCGGTCGGTCGGGAAACCCGACACCACGTCGCGGCCGTCGGCCACCATCTCCCACAAGCCTTGCCCGGAGTCGACTCCGCCGGGGAACCGGCACCCGATCCCCACGATCGCGACCGGTTCGTCCACACCCAGACGCGCCGAGGTCACCGACCGCACCGCCTGTGGCGGGGTCCATCCGCTCAACTGCTCGTGAAGATAGCCGGCCAGGGCGGTGGGGGTGGGGTAGTCGAAGATCAGGGTGGGGGTCAGGGTCAGACCGGTGCTGGTTTGCAGCCGGTTGCGTAGTTCCACCGCGGTCAGCGAGTCGAACCCGAGGTCCTTGAACGCTTGGCGGGCATCGATACCGGCGGTGTCGGTGTAGCCCAACGCGATCGAGGCCTGGGTGCACACCAACTCGGTCAGCAGTCGACGTTGTTCGTCGCTGCTGAGCCCGTGCAACCGCTGTGCCAGCTCCGACCGCGCCGCCGCGGTGCTGGTTTCCACCGTGCGTCGCCGTGGCGTACCGGCCAGGACACCGAACAGTGGTGGCAGGAACGCGGCAACGGTGCGGTCGCGCAGCATGCGGTAGTCGAGGCGGGCGGTGGCCACCGCGGGATGGTCGGCGACCAACGCGGCATCGAACAACGCCACCGCTTCCTCGACACTCATCGGCACCATTCCGGTGCGTTTGAGGCGCGCCAGGTCACGGTCGCTGAGGTGTCCGGTCATGGCACTGGACTGCGCCCACTGACCCCACGCCAGCGACATGCCCGGCAACCCACCAGCCCGCCGATGGACGGCCAGCGCGTCGAGGAACACGTTGGCCGCCGCATAGTTACCCTGCCCGGGTGTGCCGATGGTGCCGGCCATCGAGGAGAACACCACGAACGCCGACAACGGCATCTCAGCAGTCAACTCGTGCAGGTTCCAGGCCGCGTCGACCTTGGCTCGCAGCACCGTGTCCACCCGTTCGGGTGTCAGCGAGGTGATGACCGCGTCATCGAGCACTCCCGCGGCGTGGATGACCGCGCTCAACGGCGGGCACTGGCCCAGCACGTCGGTGAACAAACGTGTCGCGGCCTCACGATCGGCCACATCACACGCCACCACCCGCACCTGGGCGCCCGCGGCACGCAACTCCGCCACCAACTCGGTGGCGCCTTCGGCGTCACCACCGTGGCGGCTGACCAACACCACATGCCCCACCCGGTAGGCGCCGACCACATGGCGGGCCAACGCGGCACCGGCCATGCCGGTACCACCGGTGATCAACACCGTGCCCGCAGCGATCGCCGCCGGCAACACCTCGGGCATGGTCAGGACCACTTTGCCGATGTGGCGTGCCTGGCTGAGATACCGGAACGCCTGCGAGGCGCGGCGCACGTCCCAGGTCTTGACCGGCAACCGATGCAGGACGCCGGTCTGCAGCAAACCCACCACCTCGACCAGCATCTGTTCGAGGCGTTGCGGTTCGACTTCGGCCAGGTCGAACGCTCGATACCGCACACCGGGGTGGGTTTCGGCGAGGACACCCACCTCACGGATGTCGGTTTTGCCCATCTCGATGAAGTGTCCGCCGCGGGGCAGCAGCCGTAGCGAGGCGTCGACGAACTCCCCGGCCAGCGAGTTGAGGACCACGTCGACACCGCGTCCGCCGGTGACCGACAGGAAGTGGTCGGCGAACTGCAGCGACCGGGAATCGCCGATGTGATCGTCGTCGAATCCCATGGCACGCAACGTGTCCCATTTACCGCGGCTGGCGGTGACGAAGACTTCCGCACCCCAGTGCCGGGCCAGTTGCACCGCGGCCATGCCCACCCCGCCGGTCCCGGCGTGGATGAGTACCGACTCCCCCGCGCGCAGTCCGGCCAGATCCGCCAGCCCGTACAA
>NZ_JBKBET010000046.1:4423-7926 GCF_048910785.1 Nocardia nepalensis
GACCGACAGGAAGTGGTCGGCGAACTGCAGCGACCGGGAATCGCCGATGTGATCGTCGTCGAATCCCATGGCACGCAACGTGTCCCATTTACCGCGGCTGGCGGTGACGAAGACTTCCGCACCCCAGTGCCGGGCCAGTTGCACCGCGGCCATGCCCACCCCGCCGGTCCCGGCGTGGATGAGTACCGACTCCCCCGCGCGCAGTCCGGCCAGATCCGCCAGCCCGTACAACGCGGTCAAGAACACGATCGGTATCGCGGCGGCCTGCTCGAACGACCAGTCGGTGGGCATGGCGACGACCAGGCGACGATCCACCACCACCTGTGAACCGGCCACTCCCAACAAACCCAACACCGCGTCCCCGGCGGCGAGGTCGGTCACGCCCGCTCCGACCTCGAGCACGACTCCGGCGCCTTCACCGCCCAACGACGGGTTCTGGCCGGGATACATTCCCAACGCCACCAACACATCCCGGAAGTTGACGCCCACCGCGCGGACCGCGATCCGCACCTGCCCGGGTTCCAACGGTGCCTGCCCCGCCGGCCACGGCTGTAGCGACACGTCCTGCAGTGTGCCGGTCCCGCCCGCGGCCAACCGCCACGGCCCATCCCCGACCGGCACGGCCGCCATCGCCGGCACCGGTGTCAGTCGGGCACCGTGGGCGATGCCGTGGCGCAGCATCAGCTGGGGTTCACCGGCCTGGGCCAGCGCGGCCAGTGGCACCGCACCCACCACACCGTGGTCGAGATCGACGCCTTCATCGGTGTCGAGCAACACGATCCGGCCCGGGTACTCGGCTTGCGCCGAACGCACCATCCCCCACACCGCCGCAGCAGCCAGATCGGTGACATCCTCACCGGCCGAGGCGACCGCGCCATG
The DNA here is from genome assembly GCF_048910785.1 of Nocardia nepalensis. Lineage (NCBI taxonomy): Bacteria > Bacillati > Actinomycetota > Actinomycetes > Mycobacteriales > Nocardiaceae > Nocardia > Nocardia nepalensis. The sequence continues at coordinate 5,303 of NZ_JBKBET010000046.1, forward strand.
GGTGAGCACCATCAGCACACCCGAGCGTTCCACGCTCAACCAGTCCTGCAACACCGCCAGCACCGCATGCGTGGCCGCATACACCGAACCCACCACATCCCCCACACCGGAGGACAACTCCCACACCACCACACCCGCATCAGCAGCGGAGGTATCCGCAGTACCGGCGTCGGCACTGTCGGTTTCTGTGGTGTTGTGCGGGGTCCATAGTCGGGTCGGGGAAGAGGTCGGGTCGGCGAGGGTCAGTGGTGTCCAGGTCAGTTCCAGCAGGCCTGTGCCCGGTGTAGTGGTGGTGTGTAGTGCGGCGTGAAGCTGTTCGGTGGTGACCGGTCGGGTGTTCACCGTGCCGGTCAGGACCGGTATGCCGGTGGTGTCGGCCAGTCGGACGGCCAGAGCACCATCGGCGCTGCTGCTCAGGTGAACACGCAGGCGGGTGGCACCCACCGCGTCGAGACGGACCTGTCCCCAGCTGAACGGCAACCGCAATTCGAAATCGTCGATCGCGGCCCCGTCGATCGAGGCCCCGGTGTAGGCCGCGGCCCAGGCGGCGTGCAGCGCGGTGTCGAGCAGGGCCGGGTGGATGCCCATCCCGGTGACGTCGAGTTCGTCGGGGACCGCGACCTCGGCGTAGACATCCGCGCCGTGCCGCCACGCCGACTGCAGGCCCTGGAACGCGGGACCGTACTGGTAGCCGTGTCCGGTCAGCCAGTCGTACACCCCGGAGACCTGCACCGGTTCGGCACCGGCCGGTGGCCACTGCGCCAGATCCACCACCGATGCCGGTGATGTCGACGATGCCGGTGTCGGTTGTTGGGTGGTGAGGACGCCTTCGGCGTGCAAAGTCCAATCGGTGTCGGTTTGAGTGTCACGGGTGTACACCGAAACCGTCCATCCGGCCGAGTCGCCCCGGCTGCCCACGAGGACCTGCAGCTGCACGCTGCGGTCCTCGGTGAACACCAGCGGTGCCAGCAGGGTCAGTTCCTGGATCGCGGTCGCACCGACCTCGTCACCGGCCCGCAACACCAACTCCACGAACCCTGAACCGGGGAACAACACCACACCGGCCACCGCGTGATCGGCCAGCCACGGCTGTGTTCCCAACGACAGCCTGCCGGTGACGACAACGCCACCGGATTCCGGAGACCCAACCACTGCCCCCACCAATGGATGACCGGTCGCCGACAATCCCAACCATTCCGGATCGCCATGGCCAGTCGCCGCCGTGTCCAGCCAAAACCGTTGCCGTTGGAATGCGTAGGTTGGTAGCGGTGTTCGTCGCGCACCCGTGCCGGCGAAGACTGTCGCCCAATCCACGGCCACACCACACACGTGTGCTCGACCCACTGCGGCCTTGAACCGATCCAGCCCGCCCTGGTCACGGACCAGCGTATGCACTGCCACTGCATCGGCACCGACCGCGTCGATGGTTTCCTGCACCCCGATCGTCAGCACCGGATGCGGACTCACCTCGACGAACACCGAATGTCCTGCCGACAACAACGCCGAGGTAGCCGATTCGAACTGCACCGTCTGCCGCAGATTCCGGTACCAGTACTGGCCATCCAACGCGGCGGTGTCGATCTGCTCGCCAGTCACCGTGGAATAGAACGGAATACGACTCGAGACAGCGCTGCACGACGACAGGGTCGCCGCGAGCTCGTCATGCAGCACTTCCACTTGCGCGGAATGCGACGCGTAATCCACCGCGATCCGGCTGGCCCGAATCCCTTCCGCCGAGCATTGACTCAGCAGTGTGTCCAACGCGTCGGAATCACCCGACACCACGACCGAGTCGGCCCCGTTGACAGCGGCAATCGACAAACGCCCGGCGAACTGATTCATCCGCTCGGTTGCCTGCTGATATGCCATGCCCAGCGACATCATCCCGCCGCGCCCTGCCAACCGCTGCAATGCTTTACTCCGCAATGCGACAATGCGAGCCGACTCCCGCAGCGACAACGCACCGGCTACATAGGCGGCCGCGATCTCGCCCTGGGAATGACCGACCACGGCATCGGGCTGCACACCGTAGGAGCGCCACAGCTCGGCAAGGGACACCATTACCGCCCACAACAGCGGCTGCAGCACATCGACACGATCCAGCGCTGAACCGTCGTCATCGTCGTCTACACCGCGAACCACATCCAACAACGACCAGTCAACGAATTCGCTCAACGCCTGAGCGCACGCCTGCATCTGTTCGGCGAACACCGGCGAGGAATCCAGCAGTTCACGTCCCATCCCCAGCCACTGTGACCCCTGCCCCGGGAACACGAACACCGTCTTACCGTGCAACTCAGTGCCGGTCGCGACATTCGACGCCGGCCCACCTTCGGCGAGCGCAGCCAACCCCGCAAGCAACCGCTCCCGATCCCCACCAACAACTATCCCCCGGTGGGAAAACCGCGTCCGGGTCGTCGCCAACGACAACCCCACATCAGCCACATCCACGTCGGGGCGCTCGGCAAGGAACTCCCGCAACTTCCCCGCTTGAGCCCGCAAACCCGCCGCACTACGACCCGACAACAACCACGGCCCACCCCCCGAAACAGACTGCACCCCAACCCGATCAGGCCCCGACTCCACCCGAACCTGCTCCAACACCACATGAGCATTTGTGCCGC